>NZ_JANTYS010000009.1:0-180814 GCF_024808255.1 Mucilaginibacter dorajii | reverse complement strand
TGGCAACTGGCAACTGGCAACTGGCAACTGGCAACTGGCAACTGGCAACTGGCAACTGGCAACTGGCAACTGGCAACTGGCAACTGGCAACTGGCAACTGGCCTACTTACTATCCGCGTCAGAGATCTGCTTGATCAGGCTTCCCCAGGCAAGTGGGTTAAGCAAAGGGTTGGGTGTTAGCGAGTGGGAGTTTAAAATGTTGGTATGCATGGCTTGCGCGTTTGCCGACTGAATTTCCTGTGCATCCCTTGGTAAAGTGTTATACATGGCTGTGAGTGAAGCCTTGCTGATGTTTTTGCGGGCAATCTCCAAATCATCATCAGCTAATTTTATAGTTAAAAAATCTTTCTTGAATTCATCTGTAGTAGCCCATGGAAATACATGGAACGCCGGCAGATTGATAATTTGCGATTTTATACCCACTTGTAATGTATAGCTCTTACCTGAAAGGTTTGAGGGAATTACCACGGTAACAGGGGCGTAACCTACACAGGTAAAACGCAGGGTATCCTGTTCATGAACTACAAAAGAAAAATAACCTTTATAGTTACTTAAATTAACCTGGTTGTGAAATGATGTGTTGGTGATAGAAACGTAAGGCACAATAACAACGGCACTATCGGCATTGTGTACAACACCAGAAAACTGTATCAATGGTTTATCGCCATGGCTTTGTGCAAATACTGCTGCCGATGCGAATAATAAAAATATGAGAACTAAATATTTCATATACCGGTTTCCCTTTTCCTAACTAATATTACCATAACTAACGGAAAAAGGTTTCAAAACGTTGCTCAAAAATATGTAAATACGATAAAAAATGCCCGTATTTAACAATACTTAACACTATCTTAAATTTTCGGGCAGCACAGCGTTGGGGTCGTCAATATCGGTAAGGTTTATGGCCTCAATAGCGGTAACTTCGGGCACAGCCTTTTTAATAGCCTGCTCAATGCCTGCTTTAAGGGTCATGATACTCATTGGGCACGAACCGCATGAGCCTAACAATTTTAATTTTACAACACCCTCCGGGGTGATTTCCTCAACTGAAACATTCCCGCCATCAGCCTCCAGATACGGACGAATGGTATCTAATGCTGCTTCAACCTGACTTAATAAACTCATTTTTACTAATTTATAACTAAAGTAAAGTTATTAATAATTTATAATATTTTCTATTTGAATATCGGCCGCTAAAATAAGGCCAATGTCAAAATAAAAATGCTTAGCCGTTGTTTATACAACAGCCTCATTTGCTAACGCTTTAGCATTCGCTATTGCTACCTGTTGCGCTACTTGCCGTGCCATATTCATGAAAGCGGCAGTCATCACACCATCATCCTCCATAATGGCAGGCTTGCCCGCATCGCCAGAGTCACTGATGCTTTTGATCAGCGGAATCTCACCTAAAAATGGAACCTCCAATTGGGCTGCCAGTTTTTTGCCGCCATCTTTACCAAAAATATAATACTTGTTTTCGGGCAGTTCGGCAGGCGTAAAGTAGGCCATGTTTTCAACCACACCTAATATCGGAACATTAATGGCCGGCATCATAAACATACCTATCCCTTTTTTAGCATCGGCCAAAGCCACGTTTTGCGGCGTGGTTACAATTACCGCACCCGTAACCGGGAAAGTTTGCGTAACGGTGATATGAATATCGCCGGTGCCCGGCGGCAGGTCAATAACTAAGTAATCTAAATCGCCCCAGTCGGCATCATTAAACAGTTGTTTTACGGCTGTTGATACCATTGGTCCGCGCCATGGCACGGGCTGGTTTGGGTCGGTAAAGAAGCCTATCGATAGTAATTTGATACCATACTTTTCTATTGGCTCAATGCGGGTTTTGCCATCTACCACGCTGGCCTGGGGGCGTGCCCCCTCTAAACCAAACATAATAGGTACCGATGGTCCGTAAATATCAGCATCAATTAAACCAACTTTGGCACCTGCCCTTGCAAGGCCCAGGGCAAGGTTTGCCGCCACGGTTGATTTACCCACACCGCCTTTCCCAGAGGCCACGGCAATGATATTTTTAACTCCGGGTACACCTGTGTTTTTCTGGCTGGTAACGCGCGATGTCATGTTGATATCAACCACCACATCTTTACTTACAAAATAAGCTATGGCATTGCGGCAGGCGTTTTCAATCATCGCCTTAAGCGGGCAGGCCGGCGTGGTTAGTATAACCGAAAAGCTAAGCTTGTTGCCATCAATATGTATATCCTGGATCATGTTAAGTGTAACCAGGTCTTTTTTCAGATCTGGCTCCTCAACATTGCCCAATGCTTGTAATACTTGTTCTTTAGTGATTATCATAATATTATGGCAAATTTACAAAAACAGCCGGTCCATTTGTGCTTGGTAAAGAAACAATTTGCAGAAACAACCGTTTGCAGGGGATAGGAATTAGTTTAGTTTTGGAAAAATTTACACATGAAGCGCCTCAACCCTAAATATATACGCATAGCCGCCTTTATCCTTATCCCGCTGTTAATTATACTGTTAATAGGTGGATATATTGCCTATTCAAAACGGGAAGCTCTGCTTCAAAAAGCCATTGTCAAAGCTACTGCAAAAGCCAAGCGCGATTATAATTTGGATGTAAAAATAGGCTCGGCCCATTTTACCGGTGCCAGCACGGTATCATTCTCTGACGTAACCATTGTGCCCGAGCAGCGCGACAGCCTGCTGCGCATCAAAAACTTTGTAGTAAGTGTAAAGCTATTACCGCTGGTTGTTGGCGAGATCAAACTGTCGGATGTGTTGTTACAGGATGGATTCATCAACCTAACCAGTATTAAGGGCGTAAAAAACTTCGATTTTCTGTTTAAAAAGAAACGCGATACTACATCAACCACCAAAGCCGACCTGAGCCTGCTGGCCAATAACCTGGTAAACGAGGTGTTGTATAAAATACCGGATAACCTGTCGCTCAATAATTTTTCTTTAAGTTTTAAGGATGATAGCAGCGAGGTAAAGCTGCTTGCCAAAACGGCACAAATTAAAGATGGTAACCTTACCTCGACCATTGATGTAGATAACGGCGAGTCTACCTGGCACCTGACCGGTAAAATGCACCCATCAGATAAAAATATCGACGTTAAATTGTATGCCGACGGTAAAAAGGTGGAGTTGCCTATTATCCAGAAAAAACTACATGTTAAAATTAATGCCGATACCATCTCAACCAGGCTAACCAAAGTTGAACACAGTAGTGGCGAAACAAAAATTTATGGTTCGTGGGCGGTTAGCAACCTGCTCATCAATCATCCGGGACTGTCGCCGGGTGATATCGTGTTCCCTAAAGCTTCTATTGATGCCAATTTATTTGTTGGGCAAAACTATGTGTCTATTGATAGCTCATCGGTTATTCATATTAAAAACGTTACTGCCAGGCCGTTCATTAAATACACGCTTAGCCCGATAAAGATCTACGAGCTTAAAATGAATACCGACTGGCTGAATGCTGCCGATATCTTCGACTCGTTCCCGCAGGGCATGTTTGATGCATTGGATGGCATACAGGTGGCAGGTAAGCTTAAGTATGCCATGAATTTTTACATGGACTCCAGCAAGCCCGATGATTTGAAATTTGATTCGCGCCTGGATAAAGATGGTTTCAGGATCATTAAATACGGTAAAACAGATTTGGGTAAGCTGAACAACTCATTTGTATACACCCCGTATGAAAAAGGCAAGCCGTTGGCCCCGCACCTGATTGGGCCGGATAACCCCGAGTTTACTCCGCTTGATCAGATTGCGCCTAACCTGCGCAACGCGGTAATGACTGCCGAAGACCCTTCTTTTTTAACCAATCATGGCTTTGTTGAAGAAGCGTTCCGCAAATCATTGGCTACCGATTTTAAAACCAAAAAGTTTAAACGCGGCGCAAGCGGGATTTCTATGCAGCTGGTTAAAAACTCGTTTTTGAGCCGGGATAAAAACCTGGCCCGTAAAATTGAGGAGATCCTGATTGTTTGGATCATCGAGAATAACCGCATCATGAAAAAAGACCGTATGCTGGAGGTTTACCTGAACATTATTGAATGGGGGCGTAATATTTATGGTATTGCAGAAGCATCGCACTTTTATTTTGGCAAATCACCGTCAGAATTAACTCTTGGCGAAAGTATTTACCTGGCCAGCATTGTGCCTTATCCTAAAGGCGGGTTATACGCTTTTCAGCCCGATGGTACTTTACGCCCGGGCCTGCACGGTTACTTCAACCTTATTGGCCGTTTAATGGCCGATAAGGGCCTTACCCCACGCGATACCAGCGCTTATGGGTTTTATACCGTGAGATTAAGAGAAGGCTTAAGAGAGCGCATTGCGCCTATTGACACCGCCAAAGCCGATAGCCTGATGAAACAGGGCGGCAACGATGATAACGACCCCCTGCCTGTAATTGACGAGCCTGCTAAGAAGCCAAACTTTTTTCAGCGCTTGTTTGGTAAAAAAGATACTACCGAGAAGAAACAGGAAGAAAAGGAAAAACAGAAAGAAAAAACCGCTAAAGAGAAATTAAAAGAGCAAATTGAGGCGCTAAAGCTGGAATATAAAAACAAGATTGATAATATTGATACAGCCGGCAAAACCCGTAAGGATATCAGGGTAGAAAAACGGAGGCTCAAAAAAGAGGAAAGCGACAAAGAGGATGAGCTAAAAGCGAAAGCCAATTTATAGTTTACCATACGATGACTAAATTAAATGTTTAAACATGTATTTTTGTTTGAGCAATTAAAAAAATATGTCATTAGTAGATAAATTACAAAAAAGGGCCGCCATCAAAAAATTCGACCCAACAAAAAAAATAAGTGCCGAACAATTAGAAGCATTGGAAAATGCGGTACAATTAGCGCCATCATCATTAGGTCTGCAATCATTTAAGGTGATTGTTGTACAGGATTCCGAAACCAGGATTAAACTACGCGAAGCCGGCTACAACCAGGCGCAGATTACAGATTCGTCTGCATTATTTGTGTTTGCATCATTGACTGCGCTTGACGAAGACTTTGGTAAAAAATTCATTGATCTTGTTGCCCAAATCCGTAGTGTTGAACGCGCCAGCCTTGAAGGCTATGAGCAAATGGTATTAGGCACATTAAGCAGCCGCACCGACGAACAAAAATTGGCATGGTCGCACAAGCAGACCTACATTGCCTTAGGCGTATTGGTATCAGAAGCAGCTGAGCTTGGCATTGATGCAGCCCCAATGGAAGGCTTTGACGCAGCCCGGTTCGATGAAATTTTAGGGTTAAAGGAATTAGGATTAACAACCTCTGTGATAGCGGCCGTTGGTCACCGTGCCGATGACGACGTTTATAGCAAAATGATTAAAGTACGCCGCCCTAAAAGCGAGTTGTTTATACATGTTTAAGCTTATAGTTCATAGATCATGGTTCATGGTCTTTTATAGTTTGAAGGCGATGGGTTATCTCAGCGCCTTTTTTGCGTAGCCGGTTTTTACCGCTATGAACCATGATCTATTATCCATGAACTAAAACTACTCTCCCGCCGAACTTTTCCTGATAAATAGCTTCGATTTTAATATCACGTGTCTTTTGGGGTTTGATGAAGGAGCGGCCTTTTGCTCCAGGGCCTCAAACAGCAGGTTGGCAGCCTTGATGCCCATTTCATACGCTGGTTGGGTTATGGTTGATAGGGCAGGGCTTAAAAGCGGCGCGATGCCCAGGCTCGAAAAGCTGATTATCTTCAGTTTCTTCGGGATCTCGATCCCCAGGTCATTACAAACATAATAAGTGGCAAAGGCCAAACGTTCAACCGAGCTAAAAATACCGTCGGGTTTTATTTCCTGTAGTACTTTGGTGAGTATCTTGTAGTTTACTTTCTCGTCGTTACTGCAATCAATTACCAACTCATCATCAAAAGGGACGTTATGTTTTTTTAGGGCATCCATATAGCCCTGCATACGTACCTGGCCAATAGAAATGCTTTTGTTTACCACCAGGTAGGCTATGCGCCTGCAGCCGGTTTTTAACAAATGCTCGGTAGCGTCAAAGCTACTCTCATAGTCATTGGTGGTTACTTTGGCGGCATCAATATCCTCATAAACGCGGTCAAAAAAAACTACGGGCACGTTCTTTGACTCCAGCTGGCGCAGGTAATTATGGTCATTAGCCTCGCCCGATACCGACATGATAATACCATCGACTTTGCCGTTATTAAGGTAGTTTACAAATGACACTTCTTTTTCAAATACATCATCTGTGCGGTACAACAAAATATAAAATCCTTTTTTGCGGGCAACTTCTTCAATGCCATTTATAGCCTGGGAAAAAAAATCATTGGCAATTTCGGGGATAATTACTGCCAGGGTTTTCGTTTTTTTATCCCGTAGGTTGCTGGCGTAGTGATTGGGCAAAAAGTTATGCTGCTTGGCAAAAGCCAGGATTCGTTCCTTGGTATCCTTATTAATATCATGGCTGCCGTTAAACGCCCTCGAAATAGTAGAAGTTGATATATTGAGCTCCTTCGCCAGTTTCTTAATGTTAACATTATCCATTATGATCCGATTATCTTTTATTATCGGTCTCAAATGTACTAAAACTCGGGTATTACTCTTTAAAAATCAAGAGCAATTGCAGTTAAAATAGTATAATATTATGCTATTTGCTACATGTTTTAGCATTGGCTTAGGTGTGCTTAACTATAAGTTAATCAATGGCATGCGCTTTGTATTACTTAATATGAAAGGATGGAAAAGATCATGGCAAAACGAATTTTAATAGTTGACGATAACGAGCTGATGACCGAGGTAATGACTTATATACTTACCGGTAGTGGCTACGAAGTTATAGCGCTCAACGGTGGCGACAATATATTTAACGATATAAAAACCGTACGCCCTGATTTGCTGATCCTTGACGCTTTATTACCCGGCATGGATGGTCGTGATATTTGTATGCTCATAAAACTTAACCGGGATACACAAAACCTGCCGGTTATCATTTGCTCTGGTAACGATAATATTGACGATGCTTTAAGCCAAAAAGGGGCGCCAAACGACGTGTTGCACAAGCCTTTTAATATAGATAACCTGATAGAAAAAGTAGAACATCAACTGGCGGCCTAAGCGGTCATGACAGATTTAATCATTTTTAATGTGTTGTAAATTAGTTGTTTAGTTAATTAAAAAGCGCCAGGCCCCATGTTTATGTCTTTTTAGAAAATGGGATTTGTATATTTACCCGGAGAGAAGACACAGATGGGACTGCCACTAAGAATTACATATAACGATACCGACCATGTGTATCAGATCAATACATCGCCAATAAATAAGGCTACCAGCGAGCTTGAAATTTTATTGAATGGCGAAACAATTACCCTTCAAAAAGATGAACGCCAGGTATGGATTCAACAGGGCGAAGGCCCAATGATCGACCCGGAATTAGCGCAGGCTTTAGGGAGGTCTGTTT
The DNA here is from genome assembly GCF_024808255.1 of Mucilaginibacter dorajii. Taxonomy (GTDB): domain Bacteria; phylum Bacteroidota; class Bacteroidia; order Sphingobacteriales; family Sphingobacteriaceae; genus Mucilaginibacter; species Mucilaginibacter dorajii. The sequence goes on along the minus strand of NZ_JANTYS010000009.1, from coordinate 173,375 downwards.
CGTTGCGGTTTAGGATGTAATGTTTTAAATAAACTGATATTTTCTGGTCGTTTTTGGATTGAAGTAAGTTCGAGGCTTCGGTTTCGGCGGCCAAAATCTGCTGTATAAAAAAAGCCTCTTCGCCCTCGCAGCTCAGAGGCTTTTATCTAAACCTTATCACAATGGAGCAAGCGCTCCTATTTGCACTGTAAACCTACAACAACCCATATTAAACAAAGACGAGTATCGATGAATAGCGGGGATTTATCGACGGATGGGCAATGGGCTTGGGCTTTTAGTCTTTTTAATATCGTGAAGTGTGATTTTTACTTTCAACCAGGTAATGTATATCAAAAAAACTTTCTAATGAGTTTATAGGCATAACTATCAGCATGATTAATATGCTGTGTTTCCATATAACACAATAACGGTTACATACGTTTTTAATCAACAGGGGTTATACTTCAGGAAAGCGATCTGAAAAATTAGGCCATGCCCTTCTATTAATCTTCGTTATCCTTGTTGCGGGGTAGTAAACGTACAGCCGCCAGGCACAGCAGGCAGCTTACAAAGAAAACAATGGCGGCTATAATAAAAATCATCGGCTTAAAATATTGTTAAGGGGGTCAATAAAAAAGTCAAACAAAAATCATAGCGCTTCCCGGCGCATTACATTAATTATTATAAATAAAATTTAGCAATCGGTTTGTTTTATTTACGAAGCTAACTTACAATTGGTTGCGCTAAAATAACAGAATTATCGATAAAGAGCCATTTTTTATCGACGGAACAAAAAGCGGAGCTGGTTTTGAGAAAATATTTGGCAGCCAGCACCAAAACAATGCAACGGGAGCTTGGAGGTACAATGTTAAACACGTATTTCAAATACCGTTAAAACACCTATTGCCGTCGTACAGATAGCATGATAACTTTATCACTATTTAACACCAATTAAAAATCTGATGAGTTTCGAGGTAATTTGTATTGCAAAGCCCGATGTGGATAGTTCACACGAGCAGATCACGCATATAGGCTATTACGAATCAATAAACCAGCCAAAAGTGATCATTGCGGTTGAGGATGCGATAAAACGCATTGAATCATATGATAGGGCATTTCACGTATACGCCGGCCCCAAAATAGCACTGCTTAAGGTTGAGCGCCAAAATGGGAAAGCTTATATTAAAACGGTACCGGACGAAGCTCAAAAAGATAATTTGCTAAACCTGCCGAGATGCTAAAATGAAGTTAAAGCAAATTGTGCTGCTTGCGGTAGCTATGTTATACGTAATGCAATTGCTTGCCCAACCCCTTAGGCACCCGGTAAAACGCCGGCCCCAAAAGAAACATGCACCGCGGCATTACACCCGTGCAGGTAAAGTTTGTAACCCGTATGGGAAACATACCCTGTAACAATATCGGGAAATGGTGCCGAAATCAAAATCCGGATTGGGTTTGGCCTTTGTTTATTTTTCAATGCCTTTATAAAGACACCAGCTATAGCTTAAACCTTCGGCATAATCCTGTCGCGAGCCTTCGTGGGGCAGCACATCAACAATATGATGTACCGAGAGATCTTCGGGCGATGGTACAAAATCAACAGCATTGCCCGTGAGCACATCAAGGGTATCGCCGGTATCATACAACAACCTGAAAACACAATACCCCATGCCCGATTCGCCGGCATTGTAAAGCTTGTTAGCCAGCTTGGCCGGGAGCCGGTTGGGGCTGTCATGTATTACCATAACATCTTCTATAAATACCAGCTGATCATCGGCCGGCGCTATGCCGTAGCCGCTTATATAGCTGTCGTAATCAACAATGTAAACATTATCAAGCACGGTGCCGTCTTTTAATTCTACCTGGCATGGGTAGTATTTTAAAACGCTATCCTTTGATGGCGTAATATCTGCAAGCTGCTGCTGCTGCGACTTTGAAATAGGCCTGGTTTCCATGGTGCTATGCTAATATAGCATATACACAGTAAGTTGTATAGAAAAGTTTGAATTTTTTGTTTGGACAGGGTAGGTGGGTTTGAGAAAACATCAGGATCAATATTTAAATAAATATTTTAGATGAACGTTTGCAACGTATATCTGTAAATATTGTGGGCGAGTCGAAACGCATTCAATTCAAAACAGGTTAAGGTTCAATATGGAATTTTTATGAAGTTGATGTCAGACGGTGGGGTTGGTTTTACCTTTTGTACTTTAATTTCTATTAAATTGTCGTTTTTTATTACAGAAGCAGGTTTTGATAGTACAATAGGGTGGTAATTTAAGGTTCCTTCTGGGGTCTATAATTGTTCATCCGATAAAAAGCCACACAAACGTTTGATTTTAGCAAACAAGGCAATTTTTTGCCGATTAACTATTCGTTAAAAATGTTATATAGCGAAATTTTTCATGTAATGAGACTGAAATCTCCCCAAAGAAAACCGTAATTGCAAGCCTTTTTGCAAACCGCTCATAATAAGATGCTTTATCAACCCATCATCGCATAAAATGTTGTTTGGTGTTTTACAAATGCACGTTATCTCGTTGCAATTGTACTATTAAAAGTAGCAATCCCTTATTGCTTATCGGGATTTTGGTAACCGATCACCTTATATGCCACCTTCAAAAGATTCACTATAAAATTGGGCAAACAAACGTTTGTGTGGTATTTAATTCGGTTGCCGGAAAAAATATTCGATACGTTTGTTTTGGAGCCGATAGGTTACTTGCTTGAAAATCAGGCATTGATCGCCATCCAAAATGTACGTTCTGTTTTTGTAGGGCCGTAGTACTATAACGCATTCCTAAACCGGCAATACAATACAAAGTAGCACTCGAATTTTTTATTTAAACCCAATACACTATGATGAACAAGTACAAAAAAATCTTTATTGTTTGCTTGCTTTTACTCTTCTATGGAGCGGCCGGTGCGCAGGTTATGGTAACGGGCGTGGTTAAAGGTGCCGATGATGGCAAGGTGTTGCCCGGCGTTTCGGTGCTTGTAAAAAGCGGCAAAGGCGGGGTAAGTACCGATCCAGATGGAAGGTATAAAATCTCGGTGCCAGCCGATGCCGTACTGCGCTTTTCATTTATTGGGTACCAAACCAGGGAGGTAAATGTGGCTGGTAAAAACGAACTCAACGTTGCGCTTCAGCCTTCACAAAACTCGTTGAATGATGTGGTAGTGGTAGGTTACCATGATGTAAAACAAAAGCTAACTACGGCGGCCATTACTGTGGTATCGGGCAAAGAGATAGAGAATTTGCCGGCACCAAGCTTTGCTACTGCACTGCAGGGGCGCGTTAGTGGTGTTAACATCCAGAACTTTAGCGGAGCCCCCGGTGTGCGCAATACATTTGCTGTACGCGGTAATTCGGCGCTGTCTACAAGCCTGTCAGAGGCTAATGCGATAAGCACGCCTTTGTTTATCATTGACGGTGTGCCTACAAGTATTACCGACCTGGGTAGCTACGATAATACACAAACCGACGTGCTGGCAGGGATCAACATTAACGATATTGAAAGCATACAGGTAGCTAAGGATGCTGCCGCAACTGCTATATGGGGATCGCGCGGTGCAAACGGTGTTGTAACCATAAGAACCAAAAGAGCCAAAGTAGGTAAGCCCCAGGTAACGCTGAATATATACGGCGGGGTATCGGCACAGCCAAGCTTACAGGAAACGGCTACCGGTTCTTTTGAGCGGAATCAGAAGCTTAATTTTTTAACCCAGCAGGGTGGCTCATCGGCCTTATACTCATTGCCGCAAATGTTAACCGATAGTTTAAATCCATCGTTTAACAATGCCACCAACTGGCAAAACTTGTTTTACCGCAAAGCATATTTGCGCAACGTTGATCTGTCTATCGCCGGCGCTACCGAAGCTATCAATTACCGCTTCAGTCTTAACAATTATAAAGAAGACGGGGTTATTTACGGCACAGGTTTTCAACGATATGCATTTCGCTCCAACATCAGCTACCAGATAAGCCCTAAATTGAGTACCGAAGTAAATATCAGTATCGCGAGGGTGGATAGGGATCCTGGTTTAGGGAACGACCCGCATACCACCAATCCCTTATCGGGCTTTAACCAGCCCAGTTCATTTTATTACGTTAATGCCGATGATATTGCCCGTTATCGCGGCCAGTATACCCAATTACGTAACCTGGATAGGAACGATCTTTTTACCGGGTTTATCGGCCTTCATTACCAGATATTGCCGGGCTTGTTGTTTAAAACAGAAGGATCGGGCAGTACCAACAAAAACGAAAATCAATTCAGCTCGCCATCTACCTTATCGGCCCAGGGCGTGTCCACATCATATGATTATACCAGCGATTATGTATCACTTAACGTAAATAACGTATTATCCTACGGTAAAAAAATAGGGAATGATCACAACATCAACGTGTTGGTATTACAAAACTTTCAGCGCGATGTGGTAAACAGCACCAACATATATGGCGATAACATCCCCAACGATTATATCAAGGTGGTACAGGGGGCGCCGCAATCAAGCTTAACCGCATCAACAGATTACCAGGCATCATCGTTGTTATCATATGCCACACAGGTACATTACGATTTTAAGGAGAAATACCTGCTTGATGCCACCATGCGTGCCGATGCTTCATCGCGTTTTGGCGCTAATCATAAATGGGGTTATTTTCCTTCGGTGAGCGTGGGGTATATTTTATCTGAAGAGGCTTTTATGAAAAAGGTAAACTGGGTAAGCCTGTTGAAAATACGCGGCAGTTATGGTGTTAACGGCGATCAGCCTTCATCTTTTTACGCGCCTTACAACAGCTATAATTTAACACAAGGCTTTTATAACGGTGTTGCTATGGGCACGCCAAATTATAATACCGGTAGTGGTGTTACCGATAAAAACCTCACCTGGGAGCCAACCAAACAACTGGATATTGGTGTTGATGCTGGCCTGTTCAATGGTCGGCTTAATGTAACGGTCGATTATTATAACAAGGTTCAGGATAATAAATATTATACCTTCCCGCTGGCTTTTTACACAGGTTATACCCAGCAAACTTCTAACTCAGGCTTATCGGTAGGCAACAGGGGTTTTGAGGTAAATATAGATACGCATAACCTGCCATCGTCCAGTAAATTTCAATGGAACACCAATTTAAACTTTTCCTATAACCGCAATAAGATCCTGAGCCTGCCAAACGGCAACCGTACCATTTACGCTACCTATGTTGATCCTAACAGCGGCGCGGGTATTAATTACATTTTCCAGGTGGGGAAACCGCTGTATATCCTTAACCAGATGATTTACCAGGGAATTTATAACTCTGCATCGCAGGTGCCGGTAAATCCTTATACAGGGCAACCCTTAACCTATTTTAAAGGTTATTACCCGGTTAAGCCGGGCTATCCTAAATGGAAGGATGTAAATGGCGATTACGACGTATGGACCGATGAGGATAAGGGCAATGCCCAGGGCGATTTGCTGCCTACGGCCGATCCTAACCCGGCTATCACCGGCGGCTTTAATAACAACTTTGTATATGGCAATTGGTCCTTAGGTATTGGTACAACGTTTACCTTAAAACGGGATATTATTAACAGCCTGCAGGCCAACCAGTTTTCAAACTGGGCAAGTGGCGTTTATAATTTTACCAATTCGGGTATTCCAAACTTATCTAATGTAGGTTTCTGGGACCCGGCTGCGGCAGCTAAAGATCCGGCAGGCTACCGGGCTAAATTCCCGGCTTTAAACCCTAACGGCTCGTACTTCTACCAGTTTTCGCCATTCTCTACCGAGTACAATGAAAACGGCGCTTATTTTAAAATAACCAATATATCCCTTGGGTACAGGCTGCCCAAGCGCTACCTGGATGCTCTTAAAATAACCGGGTGTCGCTTTTTTGCAGTGTTGGAGAATGTGCACACCTTTCAAAAGGCTACAGTGCCCGATGCCGAGCAGGTTAATCCTTTTGGTATTTATGATGGGGCCACTTATCCCACCCCAAAAAAATTCACCCTTGGCGTAAATGTTCAGTTTTAATACCCAAACAAAAAATACGATGAAAAAATTATTAAACCGGTATATCACGTTTATATTTCTTTGCAGCGGCATTTTATTTGGCTCATGTAAAAAATACATCAATGAGGGGCCAATTGATACCCCTACAACAGACAATTTCTGGACATCGCAAAAGGCGGCCGAATCTGGCCTGGCAGGCGCTTACGGCCTGCTGCGTAGCGCGCTTGTTAACGGGCACTCTTATTACGTTTTTGGCGATGCAACGGCAAACGAGTTTTCAAACCTGAATGATAACACAGCATATGGCAGCTTAAAGCCTTCTAATCAGTGGAACTTTAATTATGTGCCTTACCAGGCGGGCTCATTACAAAACTGGACCATGTTTTACCAGGTAATAAGTCAGTGTAATTTGATCATTAGTAAAGTGCCCAACATTCCGGCCTCGACTTTTACCGGCGATGTTACCGCAATTAAAAATCAGATGCTGGGAGAGGCTTACTTTATAAGAGCCTACTGCTACTATTATATTACCCAGGTATGGGGCGAGCCGGTTATTGTTACCGAAGCTTATGCCGATCCGATTAACGCGAAACCCATCGCCCGCAGCACAGATGCCCAGGGTTTTGCACAGGCGGTTATCGACGCTAAAAAGGCGATAAGCCTGATGCAATATGGTTATGCCGATCTTTCAAAGGTGGCAGTGCAGGCAAACCGGGGTACCGCGTTTGCACTGTTGGCTAAAATTTACATGTGGCAAAAGCAATATCAGCCAGCGGCCGCCGCCGCTGATAGCGTGATACAACGCGGGGGCTATAACCTTGAATCGGGTGCTGCTTTTAGCAATATATTTAAAGGGCATAGCCAGGAAAGCATTTTTGAAATGAACATGCTTTACTCGCCCAATCAAAACGAGGCCCAAAGCGGTACCGATGGTATATTCGCTATCTTTTTGGCTAATCCCTTTGTTTTTGGTAAAACCACCAGCTGGAATGTAAATACCGAACTGGTGAACAATTTGTACGATACAACATCCACCTCAACCGATGTTAGGGTGAAAGCCACGTTTTATGGCCTGTTATCAAATGCGCTAATGGTTAAATATGCCAATGTGGTTTATCAGAACCCATCGCAACAAACCCTGCCTTTTGTAAGCAATAATATGGTGCTGATGCGCCTGGCAGATATTTACCTGTTAAAAGCCGAAGCCAATTATAACTTATCAAATTATGGTGCCGCGGTTCAAAACTTAAATATTGTACGTGCACGTGCCGGTATTGATCCTTATACCCTGGGCGACCCAACCGACCTGTTGTACACCATTATGGATGAACGGGGGCGGGAACTGTTTGGCGAAGGGCAGTGGTATTTTGACCTGGTGCGGTCGCGCCTGATAGACGACCCCAATTATCCAAACTTTGTAGAAGGATATTTAACCAACCGCATCAACAACCGGGGGTATTTATGGCCGCTTGATTTAAGAACGCTGCTGCCACAGGACCCATTGCTTACACAAAATGCCTGGTGGTCGCAAAATGGTTTGTAAACTATAAAATCTTAAAAAACATGAAAAACACAATCATAAAGCTATGGATAGTTTTGACGATGATAACCATTGTTATAGCATCGTGCAAAAAGGACAACTATATTGTTGGCGGCCAGCTGGAGAACACAACCACAACGTTAACCACCTACGATTATTTAAAAAGCAACAGGTACCAGTTATTTGATACGCTTTTAATGGTGATTGATAAAGCCGGCTTAAAGGATGCTATTAACAAGCAGGGGATCACTTTTTACGCCCCTACCGATTTTTCGATCAAAAATTACCTGCAGAAAAAAACACTCGAAGCACAAAAGGTTAACCCATTTGCCCAGTACAGCATAGATACGCTGATGAAATACGACCTTGGTAAATTTAAAGATTCGCTCAACGCCTATATAATACCCGCCGCTGTTAAGTACAGTTTGCTTACACAAAACGGGGTGATTTTTAATACTGCGAAAACAGGCTCAAAGGCGGTAATATCATACGAAGAAACGTTTGACCCTAACCTGGGGTATACATCGGCGGTAAGCACAGCACCGCGTATAGAGTATTACAACTTTATTAAAGGCCAGCTGCCTGCGGTGGTAGTGGCATCGGCTATACCAGATACCGTGGGCGTGCGGGTTTTGTGCCAAACAACCGGGCTTACTACCGCCACAGGGCAATTAAATGTGCTTAACAATACTCATGTTTTATACTTTAAACAATAACCGCGTCATGAAACATAAACCACTACTTTGTATCATTTTATTAGTTTGTTTAGGCGCAACCTATGCCTGTAAAAAATCGGCGGTCGGCTTTTTAAGCCCTTATATCCACTATGAGGTAAACCCGGTAATTATTCCAAAAGGGCGGGCCTTTTTAAGCGCAGGGCTTAACGGCGATGGAACTTCGCAACCTTTTTCGGTTAAAGTGCTGCATTATTACGATAAGGCAACCGGGAAGATAGTTGATTCACTTTTTAGCAAAACATACCCGGTACAAGTTTTTACAGGTGTTATAAACCCGCTTGTAGATACAAATTTTGCCCTTATAACCGCAAAACTTACCACCCAGAAAATAACACCGATATCTGTGATCCCGGCAAGTGGCCAGATAACCGCCAACTTTGGTGCCCTGAATGTGCCTGGCGGCGAGTATCAGTTTGATGTGCAGATCACCAACGAAACCGGCACCCGGGTTTATCCTAAACTGGGCGATTTTATACTGCGCGATACCACCACTTTTGACGCCGTGCCCGCCATTGGCGCAACCAGCGAAACCCGGATAATGGTGGGTAACGAGAGTAAATCGGTAGTTGGTAAACCGCCGCTTTTAACCATTACAAGGGTGGCCGATACTCCTAATATTATAACGGTTAAGTACATGGATAAAAACGGTGTGTTTTTTAATCCAAAAAACGGCGAGATCATTAGCCGTCCCGCCGCGGGTTTAAATCCTAACCCAGCATTTTTGCAATCGTTGCAGCAATACAGCCGGTCTTATTATTATACCGATAATGCATGTGTGTTCAGGTATCCGCTTACGCCTTTTCCTTTAACTTCACTGGGCAATGGCTTTAATATTTATCAGCGGATACCCTCAAAGTTTGTACATAACGATGGATTACCCGATGGGGCTTATAGCCTGAACCTTAGGTTTCCTATCCGCATTTACGTGCCCGGCTCATACCTGGTAATTGAGCAAACTGTAGATGCCACACGTGTAAACTGATGAACTATGACAATTAATTAACGCGGGTTCTCGTAAATAAGAAAAGTATGTCATTTCGATTGAGCAAGGGCGGGATTGAGCGGTTGAGCGAAAGAGAAACCTTATACGAGCGACGAGCAAACGTAGCCTGTCGCATAAGATTTCTCCTCACCCCCCACTATGCCCTCCGTCGTTCGTCGAAATGACATTTGGGAGTTCTTATATCGAACGCACTTTAATTTAATAAAAAACTTAAGCCGCAATTATAATAAAACATATGAAATTTAATTTGAAATACCTGGCATTGGCTTTGCCAATGCTCGCCTTCACCATAAACGGCAACGCACAACAAAGCTGCCCCAAATGGGGGCCTTATGTAAAAACGGTAGGCATGGGCAAAATAAAAGCCGAATTGATGATGGCCGATGTGATGTTTCCGTCAAAAGGCATAGCGCCCTTTACCTATGCCTGCAGCGTACAATTTGGCATAGGTAAAAGCGGTGGGTATTGCGGTATCCAACAAGCTGAGCTCAACCAACCGAGGCCCGGAAATAATATTTTCTCCGTTTGGGATTTCCCCAATAAAGTACAGATCCGGGCTCAGTATAAAGATCCAATCACTTTTGTAGGTGGCTTTGGCGGCGAGGGCACAGGGCTGCACTCTCACGCCGACTTTGGCTGGAAACCCGACCATTGGTATACCAATATTGTAAAACGGTGGACAAGTAATGATTCGACCACGTTTGTTGGCTATTGGATTTATGATAACACCGAAAAAACTTACCGGCACTATGTAACATTCGCCATTCCTGAAAAAGAAGCGATGTTGCATGGCGATATTGGGAGTTTCCTTGAAAACTTTGCCGATGAGCAAAAACGCTCCAGGACGGCGGTATATAAATCGTACTGGATGTTAACAGCTCAAAATAAATGGGCACATCCCGATTCGCTGGTAGCCGAGGCTGGTGATGGCTCATGGAAAGCAGAAAAGTTTGGCGATGACGGCGTGCGGGTTACTTCATGCGGTACATCGCCCTGGCAAAAGAAAACATTTTATCCAACCAGGCAAAAAGATAGGCCCGATCTGATACCTGCCAGCGTTTATGATATGGCATCGTACTATGATCATTCGCAAAAGAAAATATTTGTTAACTGGAGTGTATTGCCAACGGCAACACCACAATTAAGCTATACGGTTAATATTTATGACAACAGCGCTTATACAGGCAAGCCGCTGGCCACCATTACCGGCACCGACCCCGAACAGTACAGTGTTGGTACAACAGTAGCAGGAATGAACCTAAAAAAACAAAACTACTACATCGGCCTGCAGATAACGGACATTTTTGGCCAGCAATCGGAGGTTAAAAAGACGGTGTTGGAAGAGAAGACGCCATGAGGGCGGTAAATGAAGAAAAGCCTCGTTTCTGTTAAGGAAATGAGGCTTTTTGCTAAGAGTCGCAGTCCCCAATAAATGCCCAAGAGCATATCCAACCAGTTATAAAACCAGTCAAATATGCTCTCATTGTTTGTTTTCTTAGTCGGGATGAGAAGATTCGAACTTCCGACCTCCAGCACCCCATGCTGGCGCGATACCGGGCTACGCTACATCCCGAATGATGTATGGTTTGCAAATATATAATTTGTACTAATAATTCAAAAAGAACAATAGCATTGTGCTGGTTAATTGATCCAGGTATTGAAGCTACTGTGTGTACACATCTTTTGAAATCCTATCACCCAAAAAAACGTTGTCATTTCGAACCCTTGGAGGGTGGGATTTTGCAAGGCAAGGGTGAGAAATCTTATACTACAAGCTACGTTTGCTCGTAGCTTGTAGTATAAGATTTCTCTTTCGCACCCCGCTCATATCCCACCTCCGCTCTATCGAAAAGACATTTCTTTTAGTATGAAAGATGTGTACACACAGTAGGGTATCGAATGGGCTTGTATTGGCCGGCAACAGGCGCAATATTGGGGGCGCTATGCATCAATTTTATGTTAACCATGCAAAAATATAAAACATTGATTATTAGTTAATTAGGTTCATTTTCATCTGAAATATGTTAAGTTATGTTAACCCAATCAGATGCGTTTGCCCTGTAGTATTTCAGGCTTCAAACTTTATGGCAAGGGGGCTAATCATTTCCTGCCTGTTTCTCCTCTCCATCCAACTCCATATAAAAAACAGTACCCTTATCCGGTTCGCTCACAAACCATATTTTACCGCCATGTTTTTCCATGATCCTTTTGGTGATGGAGAGGCCCAGGCCAAAGGGTTGTTCGCCGGCAGTACCTTGCCTTTTGTTGGGGGTAAACATTTCAAAAATACCGTTGCCGTTTTTTTGGGGGATGCCAATACCGTTATCGGTTACATGAATTAAAATACTTTTACCTTGTTGCGTCATTCCAACCTTGATCACTCCCCCCTCAAAGCTAAACTTAATAGCGTTTACGATCACATTATTAAAAACCCGCCACATCTTTTCGCTGTTCACCTGGGCAATAACCGGGGTATCATCGGCTTCAAAAATGATCTCCTGGTTTTTGGCTTTAGCTTTAAAGCGCAACAGCTCTACAGAATCAAACAATAGTTTTTTAAGGTTTACTTTCTCGGTAGCCATGGGTTCGTTTTCATCATCGAGGCCCGATTTAAGCAGCTCGTTGATCATATCCATGGTGTTATTACCTGTTGATTCGATGAGTTTTAGAGCGTGCTTGCTATCGTCAGAAATGGTTTCAGCCTCCTCGTCCAGCATCATACTGGCCAGCCCTGTAATACCCCACAGCGGGTTTCTTAAATCGTGTGCCATTACGCGCATCATGCGGATGTAGTTTTGGTTAGCTACCTCCAGCTCAACAAGGGTGTTTTTTAACTGATCGTTTATTAAAACGGTATCGCTATGGCCTTTGCGCGCTCTTTTAAGGTTGCGGGCAATCAATACCATAATCACAATAAGCAATATCGCAACTATGGTAATGGCGGCCAGGTAAATCAGTTTGAGCTTATCCTGCTGTTTTAAACCGGTGATATCCTCCTGTTGATGCAGGGCGGTGAACTCCCGGTCAATATCCAGCCGGTATATTTTAGCCGCGCTTTTTTCAAAAGAATCGGTTACCCGTACATAATCGCCGAGGGCGTAGTAAGCCTTTTGGGGCTGTTTTATTTTAAACAGGTAGTCGGCGTATAGTTTATGCCACTTAATTATTGCTTCGGGATTATCCTGCCAGTACAGATCGAGCAACTTGCGTGCTTTTGCAAAAGCATCTGCCGCTTTGGCGAAATCGCCGGTGCGTGTATATACATTGGCCAGCTTGGTGTAGGGGGGGATACGCATGCCATCCATATCAACGGTTGGAATAGATATGCATTTTTCAAGATATTGTTTGGCCAGGGCGTAGTTACCCTTTTTTATGCTGATGCCACCCAGGTTATCATATATAACAATGCTTGATATATTGATATAATGTTTATCAAGAATATTAGCTTTGTCTGCCTGCTGTATTAAATCCAGGTCCCGCATATAATAAGTAGCCGCGCTATCAATTAACTCAGCCCGCTCATAGGCTACTCCTGTATTATTTAATGCCGACTGTTGCAAATAGAAAAGTTTTTGACGGGTAAGCGTGGTACAGGTGCCCAGCCGCTGGTAATCCATTTTCCAGTATTGTGCAGCAAGCAAATAGTTTTTTTGAGAGTAGTAAATCCCTGCTATTTTGGTATTCAGGATACCATCGTCGCAGCTGCCGCCTGTTATAAGCAGCTTCCCTTTATCATAATAGCGCAAAGCCAGGTTATATCTTTGGGAAAGCACCTCCGCGTCGCCTTTAATTAACAGGGCTTGCATATAAGTTTCCGGATATTTTTCGGCTTCACTATTATTATCAAAAAAAGCAATGGCGCTATCGGCGTAGCGGTTCATCAGGAGAAGGTTGTGATGGTAACCTTCGGCTTTCATCCTGTAGTAATCAACAATCAGCGGGTCGTCGTTTTTGAGTTTTGCCCTTAAGGTTGTGAGCATTTTTTTTGCGGTATCAGGCTTACCTGCAATCACCAGGCTATCTACAATTTGAAAGGTCTTTTTTAATTTTATGTTGATGTTCTGGTTGTTGTTTCTTTCGCAGGAAGAGAACATTAAAATAATATTAAAAAATAACAGGAGTATAAGGGCTAAATAAAACCTGGGGGAGTTTAAATACATTACGGAGCTATCCTGTTTTGGTTAAATACGGAATTTATTTTTTTAAATATAACTAAAACCTAAATACGCAGAAGCTTTTTTATGCAACTACCCTCATGAGGTATTTTGCCCCGGTATTGTTAAATATTATAGATTTGACTTTTAATGCTGCGGCAAATTTTTAACTTACACCTTATCTATATAATTTACTGTCATTTATCGTTTATTTGATAGTTTAGCATTTGAGTATGACATCGGCCGAAAATTATGAACTACTTATTGGGAAGATTAATATCTTCATTAAGAAGTATTACTTCAATAATTTTTTGCGTGGACTCATTTTTTTGGGTGCCGGCCTGTTTACCGCCTACGTAGTAATTACCCTTAGCGAGTACTTTGGCAACTTCAATACCGTATTTCGTACCATATTATTTTACTTTTTTATACTGCTTAATGTTGGATTGATTTGCTGGCTCATATTGCCGCCGCTGTTATCCTGGTTAAAATTGGGTAAAACGTTAACGCACGATGAAGCCGCCCAGATCATTGGTAAGCACTTTCAAGATGTAAACGATAAGCTGCTTAACACCCTGCAACTTAAAAAGCTGGCCTCCCAGGATGAAAACCACCGCGCCCTTATTGAAGCCAGCATCGACCAAAAGATAGAAACCCTTAAACCGGTAAGCTTTCCATCGGCCATTAACATTAAGGAGAATACCAAATATTTAAAATACATACTGGCACCGGCGGCGGTGATCATCGTGATCGCTTTCGCGGCACCCTCTATCCTTACCGAGAGCACCAAAAGGCTCATCAGGCATAACGAGTACTTTGTGCCTGCCGCGCCGTTTAAATTTATGGTGCTTAACAAAACCCTTTCGGTAGTGCAGGGCGAAGATCTGAAGCTTAACCTGAAACTTGATGGCGATAAACTCCCCGCCGATGTATACATCGAGACAGCCAACAACACTTTTAAGCTGGATAAGGAAAACATCAGCCGCTTTCATTACCAGTTTACCAATTTGCAGCAGGATACCCGTTTTAAACTCATTGGCAATGGTTTTGCATCGGCAGAGTACCTGGTGAAGGTTAACCAGAAACCGGCTTTACTCCATTTTGATGTGGAGCTGAACTACCCCGCCTATCTGCATAAAAAGAACGAGACGTTGGTTAACGCCGGCGATCTGGTGTTGCCTGCCGGTACCAATGTTAAATGGCAGCTGCATACCCAGCACGCTACCGGCCTGCAGTTTTTTATGAACGATGTGCAGCATGCGGCTACAGCAACCGCTGCCGATGTGTTTGAACACAGCGAAAAGGTATACAAAAACGCCATCTATAAGCTTAGCCCGGTAAATACCCAGGTAAGCCGAAGCGACTCGGCAACGTATCATATCAACGTAATATTAGATGAAGCGCCAACCATCAACGTAGAAGAAAAACCCGACTCGGTGAGTATGAAGTCGCTGTATTTCAATGGCAAGATCCAGGACGATCATGGTTTTTCGGCCCTTGATTTCCATTATACCGTACAATCCGCGGGTAATAAGGCCGCTTCAAAAACGTTTGTTAAGCGGGTTGAAGCAGATATGAAACAAACGCAGGCCGATTTCTTTTACTATTGGAATTTGAAGGAATTGGGCATAAACCCCGGTGACCAGGTAAGCTATTATTTTGAAGTTGCCGATAACGATGGCGTGAATGGTCCTAAAAAAGCACGTAGCCCCGAGCGTACCCTCAACGTGCCCGATACCAAAGAGGTTAACGAACAATTAAACGCAGGCACCCAGGCCATTAAACAAAAAATGGAGTCGGCTATTAAGCTGGCGGGGCAGGTGGAGCGCGAATCGCAGAAATTAAACCAACTATTGCTTGATAAAAATAGCCTCAGCTTTGACGAAAAGAAACAGGTAGAAGACCTGCTGCAAAAACGCAAGGACCTGGAAGATTTGGTGAAGGAGATTAAAGACGATAATAAAAAGAACCTCTACAATCGCCAGGAAAACCAGCAGCAAAACCAGGAGATCCTGGATAAGCAAAAGCAGATAGAGGATTTGTTTAATAACGTGCTCGATCAAAAAACTAAAGACCTGCTGCAAAACCTGCAACAGTTGCTAAACGAGCAGCAAAAGGATGCCACCCGCGATGAGCTATCTAAAATGCAGATGGATAATAAATCGCTTAAAAAGGAACTGGATAGGATGCTGGAGCTGTACAAAAAGCTGGAGTTTGATCAGAAGCTTAATCAACAGGTAGATCAGCTGAATAAACTGGCAGATCAGCAGCAAAAGCTTGCCGAAAAGACAGCACAAAAAGGCAGCGACCAGCAAAAATTACAGCAGGAGCAGCAGGGCTTGAAAAAGGATTTTGAGGATGTGAAGAAGGGGCTGGAAGATCTGCAAAAAACAAACGAGCAGGCCGAGCATAAAAGCGATTTCCAAAACCCCGAAAAAGAAACTCAAAGTATTGAGCAAAAGATGGATCAAAGTGCCGGCGATTTGCAAAAGAACGATAAAAGCAAAGCCAGCAAAAGCCAGCAGCAGGCCGCAAAGGAAATGAAGGACCTGGCCAACAAAACGCAGCAGCAGGATGCCGAGGGCGAAAGCAAGGATAACGCCGTAGATGCCCAGCAACTGCGCGAGCTGCTCAAAAACCTGGTGAACAGTTCCTTTAGCCAGGAAAAGCTGATGCAAACACTAAAAACAACCAGCCCTACAGATCCGCAGTATATCACCCTGTCCCAAAATCAAAAGGATATAAAGGATAACCTGAAAACGGCCGAGGATAGTTTGTATGCCCTAAGCAGGCGCATTCCGCAAATTCAATCGACGGTTAACCAGGAGATCACGAGCATTAACAACCATATCGACCAGGCCTTGGATAACCTTGGCGACAGGCGCACGGGCGAAGCCAACCGCAACCAGCAATACGCCATGACCAGCATGAACAACCTGGCCCTCATGCTGAGCGAAGCGCTTGATCAGCTGCAAAAGCAAATGAACAAGGGTAAAGGCGGCAAGGGCAAGCCGCAAAGCATGTCGCAACTGTCAAAAATGCAGGATCAGCTTAATAAAAACAT
The DNA here is from genome assembly GCF_024808255.1 of Mucilaginibacter dorajii. GTDB lineage: Bacteria > Bacteroidota > Bacteroidia > Sphingobacteriales > Sphingobacteriaceae > Mucilaginibacter > Mucilaginibacter dorajii. The sequence goes on along the minus strand of NZ_JANTYS010000009.1, from coordinate 156,892 downwards.
GCAAAAGGCGCGCGAGCAGATGAAGCAGCAGGGTAATAATCCGGGTCAAGGGCAGCCAAAGCCGGGGCAGGGGCAACCCGGTATGAGCGAGCAACTTGCACGCATGGCGCGCCAGCAGCAATTGATAAGGCAACAATTACAACAAATAAACCGCGAACAAAATAAGGATGGAAAGCCGGGAATTGGTAATTTAGACAAAATTTCGCAAGAAATGGAACAAACCGAGCGCGATCTCGTAAACAGGAAGATTACAGACGAAGCGCTTAAACGACAACAACAAATACAGAGCCGGTTATTGGAAGCAGAGAAGGCACAACAGGAGCGGGAGCAAGACCAGCAGCGGGAAAGCAATGCAGGTAAAAACATTCCGCCGGGCTATATAAAGGCCCTGCAGGGATACCAGCAGCAACGTGCAAAACAAACAGAAGAGGTAAAAACCGTATCTCCGGCACTTAATTTGTATTACAAGCAAAAAATTAAATCATACTTTGATCAACTTAATGCCAAATAATATGGAACAGGCAAATGTTCAAACCGGCGAATTATTCACGCTGCAGCTCCCGTCGACGCCGGAGAGCATCACTCAGCTTGAGGCGCTGATAGAAGAGATTGCTGACAAATACCATGTGGCCGAGGATACCTTTGCCAACATGATGACCTGCCTAAACGAAGCCACTATCAACGCCATTATACATGGCAATAAATCCGATATATCTAAAAAGGTGATCATCAATGCCGATGTTGACCTTAAACGCATTATATGGACAGTGACCGACGAAGGCGATGGTTTTGACTATAACCACCTGGCCGATCCAACCGCACCAGAAAACCTGGAAAGCTTAACCGGCCGTGGCGTATTCATTATTAGACACCTTGCCGATCAGTGCATATTTAACACCAAAGGCAACGAATTGGAACTACATTTTAAAATCTGATGCCTGCTATACAGTTTTTTGAAGAAGGCATCAGCTATAAGCTAAAAAATAAAACCCTTGTGCGCCAGTGGATCAAAGATACCATCATCGCCGAGGGTTTTAAGTTGAAAGAACTTACCTACGTTTTTTGTTCAGACGCGTATCTGCTGCCCATGAACCAGCAATACCTTAACCACGATACCCTTACCGATATCATCACCTTTGATAACAGCGAAGTAGAAGGCCAAATTGTGGGCGATATATTTATATCTATAGACCGCATCCGCGAAAACGCTTCCAAATTTGGCGTAACCGAAACCCAGGAACTGCACCGCGTAATCATCCACGGTGCGCTGCACCTGTTGGGCTACACAGATAAAACTGTTGTTACAAAACAAAAAATGACACAAAAAGAAGACGAGTACTTAGCCCGTCGAAATTTTATTAGTTAATTTTACGTAATTATTATCAAAACCATCAATTATTACCAACCATGAAATTACTTACGTTAATATTAGCCTTCTTCCTGGTATCGGCACCAGCATCGGTTTATGAATTTAAACTAAAAACAATCGACGGCGAAAACTTTTCCCTGGCCAAATACAAAGGCAAAAAAGTGCTTATTGTAAACACAGCATCAAAATGCGGCTTTACCAAACAGTATAAAGATTTAGAAGCCCTTGCCGAAAAATACAAAGGCAAGCTGGTAGTAGTAGGTTTCCCGGCCAATAACTTTGGTGGCCAGGAGCCAGGCACCAACCAGGATATCAAAACCTTTTGTCACGATAACTTTAACGTAACTTTCCCTATGAGCGGTAAAGTAAGCGTGTTAGGTTTAGATATTGATCCATTGTTTCAATACCTCACCACCGCCCCAAACCCAGAGTTTACCGGCGACATCAAATGGAACTTCGAAAAATTCCTGATCGACGAAAACGGCAAACTAATCCACCGTTTCCGCTCACAAACCACCCCACTATCAGAAGATATTACCAAATACCTGTAAACGATAACGGTTACATAGCATACCAAAAGCCCCGGTTTACCGGGGCTTTTTTTGTGAACTTTTATGGCTATAGGACAGTGAGACATTGGGACTATAGGATTAGGCAAAAAAAGCAGGGGCCTCGTGCGATTCCTTCCCCGGGGAAGGCGGAGCAAGGGGTAAAAAGGATGTTCAAATTTGTAAAAAACACCCTCGCCAACCTCACACATACAACCTCCCGTTTAAAATCCGGCGGACTCTGAAGGTGAAAATGACGTAACAAACTATCCTCACCACCCTGTCATGCTGAGGAACGAAGCATCTATTCGCGAACAGGCAGAGCGAACAGGCAGAGCGTAGAATAGATGCTTCGTTCCTCAGCATGACAGACGGTTTTAAAAGACGTCATGGGTAGGAGGTACAACGAAGCAGTCCCCAACTATACAGAGCCACCCAAAAAGTTCCCCCGCGTTAACTCCCCAATTCATGCCGAACCTGTTTCAGTACCCCACAAGCAAAGCACCCACCCCGCAAGCAAATTTTTGACTTTTGACTTTTACCTTTTGAATTTAAAACGGGCGTTGCCTTTGGCCCGGGCTATCCGCTCATACTGCACAGGCCTTAAGCGCCGGGCCGGTATCCGCTGCTATCCCTAACGCGCCCACGCGCATTGCCACATGCAAAACGAAACCATTGTATAACCCCAATTGTAGTAATTTTACACTATGGCCGATGTACACTCCAAAGAAACCCGAAGCTACAACATGTCCCGGATTAAGGGAAAGAATACCAAGCCCGAACTTTTGGTGCGTAAGTTTCTGCACAAAAACGGTTTCCGCTACCGCCTGCACGTTAAGGATATGCACGGCAAGCCGGATATTGTACTACCCAAATACAAAACCGTAATTTTTATACATGGATGCTTTTGGCATGGGCATGAGGGGTGCCGGTATTATGTGGTGCCGAAAACAAGAACTGAATGGTGGTTGAATAAGATTAATACAAATATTAATAACGATTTACAATATGGAAAGGCATTGGAATTGAGGGGATGGAAAGTTCTCGTTGTTTGGGAGTGTGATTTAAAGGGCGTGGATAAGGCTGGTTTTCTAACTTCGATTATTGCGGCGCTGAAAAACAATGAAGAGAAACCAATTTAAATGTTGCACAGGGAGCTAAAAACCAGAATATTTAGCAAAAAAATACTAAATATTCTGGTTTTGAAGGAAAGTTTTTATATTTGAAAATATAGTTAGCCGCATGAGCATATCACAATTTTTAGTAGAGGAGCCATTGGTGTCATATCAAACATCTTTAGATGCAGAGTTGTATCATGGGAATTGGCAACAAAAGATATTTTCCAATCCAAAATCAACAATTCGGCTCGGCACGCTATTTAGCGGTATCGGAGCCGTGGAGCATGCTTTGCAACGGCTTAATCTCAATTCTTCAATCACGTTTGCAAGTGACATTGATCAGCATGTAAAAAAAAGCTATTTGGCTAATTACGAATTAGACGTAGCAGACTGGCATAATGACGTAACCCAATTTAATGCAAAAAAATATAAAAATAAAGTTGACTTACTTGTCGGCGGTAGCCCATGTCAGGCTTTTTCGATGGTTGGAAAAAGGCTTGGTTTAGATGATATTAGAGGTACATTGTTTTATGATTTTGCCCGAATTGTTAGTGAAACCCAGCCGAAAGTTTTTATCTACGAAAATGTTAAAGGCCTAACTAATCATGATGGTGGGAATACATGGAAAGTTGTTCAGGATGTTTTTAAAGATCTTGGGTATAAAATATATTCGAAGTTGCTTAATGGGAAAGATTTTGGTATACCACAACACAGAGAACGAATCGTTGTCGTTGGCTTTCTTGATCATGACATTGATTTCAGTTTTCCTGTAAAAGTCCCATTAGAACACACAATGCAGGACTTCTTAGAGGATTTTACCGAGACGAAATATTACCTGAAGGAAAAGGGAATAAAGTTTGTAACAAGTACTAAAAACAGAATGAAGCGATATACCCAAATTAATGGAGATATCGCTCTTTGCCAAAAGGCAAATCAACAATTTAATTGGCATGGTGATTTTGTTTTTGAACCCGAATATGATCAAACTGCATTCGATGAGTTTATTTTTGATGTAAGAGATGTAGAAGAAAAGTATTACTTGTCAGATAAGGTTAGGGATTACGTACTTGCAGGAGGAACAAAAAACTGGAAAACAAGTACCAAAACCGATCTTGAGATTGCTCGTCCACTTCTTCAGTCAATGCACAAAATGCATCGAGCTGGAGTAGACAATTATGTTACACATAAAGGACGTATTAGAAAACTTACACCGAGAGAGTGTTTGCGCTTAATGGGATTTCGTGATGATTTTAAGATTGAAGTAAGCGATACACAAGCTTACCGCCAGGCAGGTAACAGTATAATTGTAGATATGCTTATAGCCGTTCTAAAACAGATGGATATCACAAAATTTGCTTTATAATGAGTTATTTAATCAACGGCAAGCGATTTGAGATAATTGACACAATTGAAAAAATACCATCAAGGGATTCATTTACTGACGAAGAAAATAAGATTGGTAAATCTACTGGTGCTTGGGAATGGCATATAGGTAGCAAACGCGACGCTGCCAAATATGCTTTTTTTGGTGGATTAGGTTTTGATGCTTTGTGTTTTATAAAAAAAGATGACTTGATTTGGTTAATGGAGGAATTGCAACCGGAATATCAGGATCCTTCGCAGAATTATCGAGGAAAGCTTGATTTTCTTCGCGTTTATAAAAACAGAATGGATCAAATAAACTCTCTTGCATCATTTTCTTTTTTTCATTTCAGAGAGCATGATCAACGAGATTCTCTTGATAATAGATTATATGCAAAACGGCCAGGATCAAAAGCTGATGGAGATGACATTTATTCAATTTTAAGAGATGTAGCGCTACCCAACTTAACCTTTACTTCTATTTTAAAATTGCAATCGTCAGATGGGCAAATAATGTATTATTTTAAGGTTTTTCCCAATTTTAGCTCTTATGATTGGGGTAACAACTTTTCAATTGCACAGGAATCAGCAATATTGTCTTCTATAACAATTTCAACAACAGAAAAGGACCAATTAATTAAAGCGAGAGTTGGACAAGGTAAATTTAGAATGGGTATTTCTAAAGAATGTAAGATCTGCCCCATAACTCGTGTAGATGATACAAGATTGCTTGTGGCAAGTCATATTAAACCGTGGAGCCTTTCTTCAAACTTTGAGCGCCTTGATCCTAAAAATGGAGTCTTGTTTACTCCAACAATTGATAAATTATTTGATTCGGGTTTTATCTCCTTTACAGATCACAAAGAGCTTATCGTTTCTCCCTGGATATCCCAAAATACAACCAAAAAGTTAAATCTTCTAAATGGAACTAGATATACACATTTTCCTATTAAGGGTAGAGAAAAATATATAGAATATCATAGACATAATATTTTTAAATCATAGTATTTCTTTTTTTCGATTATATTAAGATAATTTTAAGATCTGAATTAATATCGAAACTATGTCTGATCCTATTTGCCGTTGGCGCAATCCCTATGTAGAAACAGTAAGGCAATTAATAGACGTTTTACCAAAGACGGTATTGCCTTCTTCAGAGGCAAGGGAAATTGTAATTGAAAATTTTGATAACACTTTTTTTACAACACCCTATCAGCTAGCGTGTCAACTTGGTCTTTATTATGAAAGCGAGGGAAACCTTTATCCCCGGTTTAGTTACACACCGAGTCTTGAAGAAGTTATAGATTATTTGCGGAAATGGATTGTCAAATATTATGTCCCTAATCCATATACAAGAGGCTTCTCTGAGCTAAGGCCCATTAGTATACATGCCAAGTTTTGCGAACAGCTTATGAAAAATGATGGTAATGTTGAATGGGATTTAGTTAAAACCGAAGTTTTTAAAGAATCTATTGGTAATGATGATATATTAAGAAATACGTTCAATTTGTATTCAGACGTTTTTTCTATAGAAAAAGGGCAACTAAAATTGAAAAACGGTGTACATACTGACGACCTTGGTAATTATTTAATTAATCCGGAAATTACGGATCGAAATGACAAAGCTGTTTTTTTTAATTATTTTGGACATACAAAGGGCGATTCATCATCCTTTGGTAAGGATTATCCATACAATCTGATAATTTATGGTGCTCCTGGAACAGGAAAGAGCAAGGAAGTCGAGAAGCGCTCGTCTATTTTCGGTAGCCGCAAAAAAAGGATTACTTTTTATCCTGATTATTCCTATGCGAAATTCGCTGGTAGTTACAAACCAGTAACATATTATAAAAAACCAAGTGGCGATGTTGAATTTTACAATTCTCGGGGTTCCGAATTTAAAAATCAATATATACTGAATGAACCAATAATAGATTATTCATTTACTCCGGGCCCCTTTTTACAAGCCCTGTCAGAAGCGTTTTTATCTGAGCTGCCTTACCTTCTAATCATAGAAGAAATCAATAGAGCAAATTCCGCTGCGGTTTTTGGTGAGATTTTTCAATTACTTGATCGTACTGAGGGTTCAAGTGACTACAGAGTAATGCTTTCGGAAGAGGCCATGTTACATTTAAAAGAGAAACTCGGTGAGAAATATAAACTTATTGAAAATGGAATTTACCTGCCATCAAACTTTTATATATGGGCTACCATGAATAGTGCTGACCAAGGTGTTTTCCATATGGATTCAGCCTTCAAACGTAGATGGAATTTCGAATATCTCCCTTTAAACAAAAACGAAGACGTTCGTCAAGGAAAGTCGATTTTCTTTGGTTCTAAGCAATATAACTGGAATAGTTTTAGACAAATAATTAATACATTTTTGAGCGCCGAGTGCAAGATTCCGGAAGATCGATTAATTGGGCCATTCTTTTTAAGTGAAGCCGAATTGATGGATCCTGAATCAATTAAGAATAAACTTCTTTTGTATTTAAGGGACGACGTATTGAGGCATAGTCATCGTAAACTATTTGAAGCAGATACTTTCAGTACTATCATAGATCTTTATGATAGTAATAAAAATGTATTTGTTCAGGTTATAATGGACAGGCTCGATACTGAATAATGCACCAAACAGACAACGGAATAACTTTTCTTTTTGAACAAGCTGAGCAATACAGCTTGGCCGCTATAAAGACTAGCCTGGGGATTCTTTATGATTTTTTTTTGGAAAACAATTATCTATCGGTTTCTTTTGAAACCGTCAGTTTTTCATATTGTGGGATAGCGGCAAATGCTACAACTTTGTTTTGCATTCTTCCTAAGTATTTAAAAAATCAACTTAATTTGGATAGGGAGTATATCGCTCAGGCAAAAAAGTTAATCAAAGTTCTGAAGATATATCAAAATAACATTAATTTAGATATTCCAGATTCAGATCTAATAAATTGTTCGTCACATGCATTTAGTAGCGAAATTTCACTTGCTGATCTTATTTTAAATGATTATCTCCAAAATGGTATATGGAGTTTGATCCAACAGAATATTGTACCTAATTCTGACAATGAAACATTATGGGATTATACAATTGAAAACACATATCCTGTTGTAACTAAATATCCATATTATTTTGAGTTATTTAGCTTTGAAAATCAATATGTGTCCAATAACATCATCGGTAAAATTCATAGATGGGCGATTAATTATTGTGCAGATAAGTATTCAGAACTGTTGGATATAAATGTGGATAATAGTGATGAACAATCGCTGTCGCTGGAAGATATTGGTGAAAAAAACTTTTTGCTGTATACAATTGAAAAAGAGCTCAGAATAACATTTAATGACAGAAATATACGTTTACTCAAAATGCTCGCTGAACTTATTAATTCAAATGGCGCTTATGGGGATAATGTGTATACGTTATATGGAAAAAATAAATTTGAACACGTATGGGAATCGGGTGTAAGCTTCTGTTTCCAAAATCAATATCAGGCTTACAAATCCTATTTATCTACCCCTAAGTGGATCAATAAAGATAAAACAATTATTTCCGAAAAGCACACCGTAAGGCCGGATGTTATAAGATGGGTAAAAGATGCGCAAAATTCCATCATGCTAATTATTGATGCGAAATACTATATGTTCAAGTTTGATGATATTAGCCAAAGGGCGGATAATAATCCTGGCGTCGGAGATATCATCAAACAATATTTTTATCAATTTATTTTAGGTAGAACCACTTCTGGTGCCGAATGGCTAAATTATCCAACCTCTTATTTAAACATATTAATTTTTCCTGGTTTAATAGGATCGTTTAAACTGATGGAATTTATCGGCTCTGTATCAATAGAAAACCAAGCAATAGATAAGCCTATTTACAATGTTTACTTGAATCCAGATATTCTTTTCAAACATTATATTGCTCAAATACCTTTTTCAGGAAATCAGATTACAGAATTTATCGGAGCATCAAAATAAATGTGTAACGAAAAATAAACCTTGTTTTAACGATATAATTTCCAGGAAAAGTTTGCTTTTTATATTCAATTAGAGTATTTTTAATTATGAGCTATTTAACAAACTTCGGTATTAATTATCAATCCTTAACAGATTTACCAAACGCAGAGTTAATCGCTTTGGTAAACAAAATGACTTGTGAAGATTTGATAGAATGGCTATCGTGGAATGATCCCAACGGCATTTACAACGACGAGCAATCTTTAAAAGAATTAGGCAACATAATGTCGCTTGAGGAAGGCAAAGAAATATTGCTTCGTCAGGTTGAGGAAAATAGGGTTGTAGCATAAGTCCATCAAGGTAAAAGGTCACTTATCTCCGATTGCTCACCCCAAACCATCCTGCTAAATTGCCGAATGGCAAACATTCAGTTCAACTACCTCTACCGCGATGGCGGTAATTACAAAAAATATGGTTCGGTGGTATTGGCAAACCCAACAGGTTTGGGTCTGGCAGAACTAACCGCGCTCATCCGATCCAACCTCATAGACCAAACCTGGTTTTACGTCGCCCATGCCGGCATCCCCGATTTAACCCCCAACACCTTTAACCCCGAAACCGACCCCACCTGGCACGAATTTGAAAGCATTGGACTCACTGCCGCCCCGGTGAGCATGAAAATGGATGTGCTGGGTTTTGTAGAGTTGTTGGAAATTGAGATATGACGGGGCAATACTAATTGACTATATTGCTTTTTTAATAGATGATGAAGAAGGAAGTTATATTAGAGCTATTTAGCAAGTTTGAACATGCCTGTTACGATTTTAATGGAATAGAATGTTGGAGCGCGAGAGATTTGCAGGAAATACTGGGTTACACGAAGTGGAATAACTTCCTGAATGTAATTGATAAAGCAAAGAAAGCATGTGAAAATGCCGATTCCAGTGTCTCTGATCATTTTGCCGACGTCGGCAAAATGATCGAGATTGCGAAAGGCGCAAAACGGGAGGTAGAGGACATCGCATTAACCCGCTATGCCTGTTACCTCATCGCGCAAAACGGCGATCCGGCAAAACAAGCAATCGCCTTCGCACAAACTTACTTTGCTGTGCAAACCCGCAAGCAGGAAATTATTGAACAACGGTTAATAGATGTTGAACGCGTTACAGCCCGCGAAAAACTTACAAAATCTGAAAAGAAATTATCGGGGATATTATATGAACGTGGTGTTGATAGCGCGGGGTTTGCGATCATCCGGTCGAAAGGCGATCAGGCCTTGTTTGGAGGATTCAGCACAAACGACATGAAAAAGAAGTTGGGAGTTCCCCCTGCCAAGCCTTTGGCAGATTTTCTGCCCACATTAACCATTAAAGCCAAAGATTTTGCCAACGAATTGACCAGTCACAATGTTATCGAAAAGGATTTGAACAATAACACGCAAATCTCAAAGGAACATATCGACAATAACAAGGCCGTAAGGGATATTTTACTGCAAAGAGGTGTAAGACCAGAATCGCTACCTGCCGCCGAAGATGTTAAAAAGCTGGAGCGCAGATTAGAGAGTGATGAAAAGAAAGTTTCTAAAACCGGCGGAAAACCGAAGAAGTAAATAATGATACCGCGGTTTTCTAATTTAGGCATACTGCCGGGAAATGAAGGGGCGGGGCTTTTGGACTGGCGGACGTTTGCATAGACTTCGGATTTCCACCCTCTAAAACACCGGTTTAAGTACCAGGCAGCAGGTAGTATTACCACTTGATTTCTTAAACTGTTTCGGTTTTGCAAAACATCAAAATTGCGAACACCTTGATTATTAATAGGATGTAATTTAATAACTCACATACCTGTTGCGCAACGCAACACTTTTGACTACGCCAATCCCCACCCTCAATATTTTGGTCGTCACATTTTGGGCTTCGGTGCGTTATTTGCTTACTTTAGCTTTAAGTACCGTGCTCATGAAAAATACCATCTATATTATATTACTGTTTGCTGTTGTTGCTGGTTTGGGGGCGTGTTCGCCAAAGGTACTGCCTTACGCGGCTACCAACAAAGTGTACAGCCATCAAACAGATTCGGTATTGGAGGTGCTTGGCCGTGAGCAGCCTGCTGTGCTGGTTGATAGCCTGGGTGCGCCCATCCCAAGCGAGTTTATAGGTACGGTTAATTTTAATGCCCGCAAGCCCAACTATGTAATTATCCACTACACAGCCCAGGATTCGCTGGCGCAAACCATAAAAACCTTTACGCTGGTTAAACCACAGGTGAGCGCCCATTACGTGGTGGGCAAGGATGGCAAAGTGGTGCACATGCTTAACGATTACCTGCGCGCCTGGCAGGCCGGCATTAGCAAATGGGGCAGCATTACCGATATGAACAGCTGCTCGATAGGTATTGAGATTGATAACAACGGCCACGAGCCTTTTACCGATGTACAGATAAAGAGTGTGCTGGCGCTGCTTACCCAGCTTAAAAAGGCTTATAATATACCTACGGCCAATTTTATTGGTCACCAGGATATTGCCCCCGCCCGCAAGCCCGATCCGGGACCGCTGTTCCCCTGGAAACTGCTTGCCGCCAAAGGCTTCGGCTACTGGCCCGACGAACTGCTGGAACTACCACCCGACAACTTCGACTATGCCACCGCCCTGCGCCTGATAGGCTACGATACCAGCAACCTACCCGCCGCCATAACCGCCTTTAAACGCCACTTTGTACAAATTGAAGACAGCCCCGTAATGGGTCAGCTGGATTTGAATGTGCTGTATAATGTGTATAGGAAGTATGCCCCCTAACCCCCTAAAGGGGGAACTTTTTGATTTGCGTGGCGCACAAAAAAGCCCGGCACTTTGTGCCAGGCAAATATGTTTTTTTGCTCCCCCTTTAGGGGGCTGGGGGGCTCTTCCACCCATCCTTCAAAGTCACCGTTCTGTTAAAGATCAGCTTTTCATTGGTTGAGTATTTATCTAAAGTAAAGTATCCTTTGCGCATGAACTGTACGGCGGTGCCGGGTGTGGCGTTGGCCAGGTCGGGTTCGATGTACGCGGTTGGGATAATATGCAGACTGTTTGGGTTGATGTAATCTTTAAAGTCGCCCTCCTCGCTTTGTGGGTTCTCTACCTGGAAAAGGCGGTCGTACAGACGCACTTCGGCGGTTTTGGCGTGTGGTACGCTCACCCAGTGGATGGTGCCCTTTACGTTGATACCGCTGGTATCATTGCCCGATTTTGATTCGGGCAGGTAGGTACAATGAATTTCGGTTACGTTGCCATCGGCATCTTTCACAAAGCTATCGCACTTAATGATATAAGCGCTCTTTAGCCTCACCATCAGCCCAACACCCAGTCGGAAGAATTTCTTGGGCGGTACTTCCATAAAGTCTTCCCGCTCAATCCATAGTTCGCGGCTAAACGGAAACTCGCGGCTGCCGTCGCCATCCTCGGCTTCGGGATTGTTCTCGCCGTGGAAGATCTCAGTTTCACCTTCGGGATAGTTGGTGAGGATACATTTAATAGGGTCTAACACAGCCATCCGTCGCCACGCGGTTTTGTTCAAATCCTCGCGTATGCAAAACTCCAGCAAGCCAACATCTATCATGTTTTCGCGTTTGGCCACGCCAATACGTTCGCAAAACTCGCGGATACTGGCAGGCGTATAACCACGACGACGTAAGCCGCTAATGGTAGGCATGCGCGGATCATCCCAGCCATCAACATGACCTTCAACCACTAATTGCAGCAACTTGCGCTTGCTCATTACCGTATAGTTGAGGTTAAGGCGGGCAAACTCGTATTGTTTAGACGGGAAGATGCTGAGGCGCTCAATAAACCAATCATACAGCGCACGGTGGGGGATAAACTCCAGCGTACAAACCGAGTGGGTTATTTGCTCGATAGCATCAGATTGCCCGTGGGCAAAATCATACATGGGGTATATGCACCAGGCATCGCCGGTACGGTGGTGATGGGCGTGCTTAATGCGGTACATCAAAGGATCGCGCAGGTGCATATTGGGTGCGGTAAGGTCGACCTTGGCACGCAGTACTTTAGCGCCATCGGGGTATTTGCCGGCTTTCATATCGGCAAACAGCTGCAGGTTTTCTTCTACCGAACGGCTGCGGTACTGGTTGGGTACGCCGGGTTCGGTAGGGGTGCCTTTTTGATGGGCAATTTCTTCGGCGGTGCTGTCATCCACATAAGCCAGGTCGGCTTTAATAAGCGCTACTGCGAAATCATAAAGCTGGTCGAAATAATCAGAGGCGTAAAGTTCTTCGGCCCAGGTAAAGCCCAGCCATTTAACGTCTTCTTTAATGCTATCTACGTATTCAACATCCTCTTTAACAGGATTTGTATCATCAAAACGGAGGTTGGTTTTGCCATTGTATTTTTGTGCCAGTCCAAAGTTTAAGCAGATGGATTTAGCGTGCCCAATGTGCAGGTAACCATTAGGCTCGGGCGGGAAACGGGTTAATACCCGGCCGTTATGCTTGCCGGCAGCTATATCTTCTTCAACAATTTCTTCTATAAAGTTCAGTGATCTTTCTTCGCTCATAGGGCAAAAATAATAAAAAAAAGCCCCCTAACCCCCTGAAGGGGGAACTTTTGATTAGTATACGGCTTTACGGGTGTTAATAACAATGTGCGAATCAAAAGTCTCCCCTTCAGGGGAGATTTAGAGGGGCCTCTTCTATTGTTTTTATAGGAAAAGTATTAAATTTGGAAAAACGCATAAATCTTAACCCGCACACCTATATGAACATGTACCCAGATCCATATATGAATTTTCAGGATATGACCGCCGAGGAGATGGCCTTTTTACAGCAAGCCACCGCCGCTTTGGATGACAGCCAGAAAAAGTATTTTTATATGGTTTACAGCAGCAAACGTAAAAACTCGCAGGAGATTTTGATTTTTACGCTGCTCGGTTTTGTGGGCTTTGCCGGCATACACCGTTTTGTTTTAGGGCAGATAGGAATGGGGCTGGTTTACTTTTTCACCATCGGCTTTTGCTGGATAGGTACTATTATTGACCTGGTGAACAATAAATCCCTTACCCTGGAGTATAATAAAAATATGGCTTACGAAAGCCATAGGATGGCAGCTATGAGTAAGCAGGGATAGCGTTAATAATGACCTCTTAAAGCATGGATCTTGATGGTTTGGGTATCCTCCAATATCTCATAAACAAGTCTGTGTTCCTGATTTATTCGCCTTGACCAAAGTCCGGTTAAGTTATGCCTGAGCATTTCTGGCTTACCTATGCCTTCAAACGGGCTTTGTTCTATGGCACTTAGTAGTTGTTGGATTTTCTTTTGGATAACCTTATTGCCTGATTTTTTCCAATATGCAATATCCTCCTGCGCCTCGTCAGAATAGATTATTTCCATAAATCATCGGTTTTAATAGCCTTAAACTTTCCGGCTTTAAAATCTTCTTTACTACGTTTTATCTTTTCTACAAATTCTGGGTCATAAGGAGATTCGCCTTCTTCAAAGCGGATTTTTAAAGCTTTCATAAAGGCTTTAAGAGCGGCTAATTTTTCTTTGTTCTCTGGATGTGCTATTAATATTCCCATAATCAAATTTACTATTTTATTTTAAGAATGAATATTTGATATATTAGCATATCAATATATATGAAATTATCCGCCCTAACCGCCTACCTTGAAAGCCTTGCGCCACTGGTTTACCAGGAAGATTATGATAACGCCGGCCTCATAGTTGGTAATCCCGACCAGGAAATCAGCCAGGCTCTGCTATCTTTAGATTGTACCGAGGCCGTTGTAGACGAGGCTATTGCCACCGGCTGCCAGGTGATCATCTCCCATCATCCCATTGTTTTCCGTGGATTAAAGAAGTTTAACGGTAAAACTTACGTGGAGCGCGTGGTGGAAAAGGCGATCCGTAAGGGAATTGCGTTGTACGCCATCCACACTAATCTGGATAATGTAATGCAGGGCGTAAACACCCGCATTGCCGATACCCTGGGTTTAAAAAACTGCCGCATATTAGCTCCCAAACATAACCTGCTTAAAAAGCTCATCACCTTTGTACCCCAGAGCCATGCCGATGAAGTGCGCAACGCCTTATTTGCGGCAGGTGCCGGTAATATTGGCAACTATAGCGAAGTAAGCTTTAATGCCGAAGGTGTAGGCACTTTTAAGGGGAATGAGTTTACCGACCCACATGTGGGTGAGCAAGGCAAGAGGCACAGGGAAAATGAGATTTGTATCCAAACCATTTACCCGGCTAACCTGGAGAGTAAGATCATCATGGCCTTGATATTAGCCCACCCTTACGAGGAGGTGGCCTATGACTTGGTACCCCTAACCAATCAGCACCAGCAGGTAGGCGCGGGCATGATTGGCGAATTGGAAGTACCCACTAACCAGGAATCATTCCTGTTTCATGTAAAGGATAAGATGCGTACGCACGTGATAAGGCATACCGCTTTTACCCATAAGCCCATAAAAAAAGTGGCTGTTTGTGGCGGAGCCGGAGGCTTTTTGCTGAAGCATGCCATAGCCGCCGGAGCTGACATTTTTATCACTGCCGACTACAAGTATCACGAGTTTTTTGATGCCGAAGGAAAGATAGTGATAGCAGATATCGGACACTTTGAGAGTGAACAATTTACGGTGCAATTATTGTATGAAATAATACGGAAAAAATTTCCTATCTTTGCCGTCCGTTTAACAGAAGTAAATACAAACCCCGTCAAATATTTTATTTAATGGAACAAACCGTAGAACAAAAGCTTAAAGCTTTATACGAACTACAAACCATCCACACCAAAATTGACAGAATCCGCCAGGTACGCGGCGAGCTGCCAATGGAAGTTGCTGATTTGGAAGATGATGTTGCAGGTCTTGAAACCCGCATTCAGAAAATCAAATATGAGCTTGACGATGTAGAGGATGAGATTGTAACCCGCAAAAACCTGATCAAAGATGCTCAGGCTAATATCAAAAAATACGAAACTCAGCTTAACGAAGTTAAGAACAACCGTGAGTACGATGCTATATCAAAAGAAATTGAGATACAAGGCTTAGATATTCAGGTGAGCGAGAAAAAGATAAGGGAATATGGTTTTGAGATCACTTCAAAAACCCAGGTTTACGAAAAAGCCCTTGCCGATCTGGAATCCCGTAAAAGCGACCTTAACGCTAAAAAAGATGAGTTAGGCACCATTACCGCCGAAACTGAAAAAGAAGAGAACGAATTGAATGCCCAGGCAGAAAAAGCGATCCCTAACATCGAAGAGCGTTTATTAACTGCTTACAACCGTTTGCGTCAAAATGCAAAAAATGGTTTAGCGGTAGTAACCATTCAGCGCGATTCATGCTCTGGTTGTTTTAACCAGATCCCGCCTCAGCGCCAGTCTGATATCCGTCAGCGCAAAAAGATCATCGTTTGCGAGCATTGCGGTCGTATCCTGGTTGATGAGCAAATGGCTTTAGAAGCAGAAACAGTATAAGTATTCACTTACCAAATTATATAAAAGGCATCTTCATGATGCCTTTTTTTATGAGCTGAGTTTTATGCAAAGATCAAGGTTAACCTATTTTATCCTCGCCACAGCCACCATTATCATCGGCCTGCTTTCCCGCCATTTTAAAAACATTCCGCTGTTTATTGGCGATATCCTTTGGGCTACAATGGTCTACTTTATCATGTGCTTCCTGTTTATCAATAAACCTGTAAAATTCGCAATCACAGCCGGTTTGTTGTTTTGCTTCGCGATAGAGTTTAGCCAGCTTTACAAAGCGCCCTGGATAAATGAGTTAAGGCATACGCTTTTTGGCAGGTTGGTTTTAGGTGAGGGCTTTTTGTGGAGCGATCTGTTGTGTTATGTGGTTGGGATAGGAGTTGGTGTAATGATCGAGCGGTTGATTAATAAGCGAAGTTTGTTTTGAGTCTGTCAGTCTCTTTCCCATTCAGTTCGTAACTTGCCTTGGGTAATTATTGGATCTTCTTTCATGCGAATCCTACCATTGTACTTTTTTGCATCAAAGCCAATGTTAACGGTTTCTGGGAATAGTTTTTTTTCAATAGCTTCAATTTCCTTAGTTGTAGCCCCGTCTTTCAATATTAATATCATAGTTATTTCTTCATAACAAATTTAAAGATATCTGGCTTCAAAACAAACTCGTTTGTTTCCCTTTCTTCGGCACAAATAAACTGTAATCATATTCGGGCATCTCGCGACCGGCCATAAAGCGCTTACAAGCCATTTTAAACATCTGGTGGATAGATTCTGCCACTTTACCTTCGCCGCTCATACGGCGGCCAAAATCGCTGTCGTTAAGGTTGCCGTCGTGGCAGGATTTAATCAGGTTTAAAACCTTCTCGGCTCGATCTGGAAATGCTTTATAGATCCAGTCAGAAAAGATCTCTGCAATGCTGCCATTCAGGCGTACCATGGTAAAGCCGGCAGCCAATGCGCCACGGTCGGCAGCGGCCTTGATAATGTTGGGCACTTCGTTGCTGTTTAAACCGGGAATAATGGGTGCCGCCATCACCCGCACCGGGATGCCCTTTTCTGATAACTTTTGCACTACCGATAACCTGCCCGTCGCGGTTACCGTGCGAGGTTCCAGCTTTTGTCTTAACTGTTCATTAAGTGAAGTTATGGAAACATTAACGTGCACCAGGTTCATGGCGGCAAGTTCGGTAAGGATATCCATATCGCGTAGGATCACATTATTTTTGGTGATGATGCTTACCGGGTTTTTATACTGCAAAAAAACCTCCAGCAGGCGGCGGGTAATCTGTAAACGGCGCTCTACCGGCTGGTAGCAATCTGTATTGCCCGATAGCATAATGCAAACCGGCTTGTAATTCTTTTTATTAAAATATTGTTCCAGCAGTTCGGGGGCGTTTGGCTTGATGATGATTTTTCGCTCAAAGTCGAGCCCGGCGCTAAAGCCATAATATTCGTGGCTGTTGCGGGCATAGCAATAAATGCACCCATGTTCGCAACCCTGGTATGGGTTAATGGAGTACATATGACTCAGGTCGGGGCTGTGTGATTCGCTTACTATCTTTTTTGGTGTTTCTTCAAAAAGCTGGGTGGCGCTATTTTCAAGTAAGGGCTCATCAAGGCCTTCAATATGCTCGGCTACATATTTGTTTTTCAGAAACTTGTTGTGGGTATTAAGCTGCGCACCTCGTCCCTTAAAAAAGTCGGGAGTATCCTCATTTGCCATAAAGCAAATTTGCTAATATATTTAGCAAATTACAACTCTATCAGCTTGTTTTTTATGCTGTATAAAACAAGGCCAACACGACTTTTTATCTGGAGCTTTTCAAATAGCTGGTCGCGGTAGCTATCAACCGTGCGCACGCTTATGCACATGGTATCGGCAATTTCTTTGTAAGTAAGTTCGGTACTGGTGAGGCGTAAAAACTCAATTTCGCGCGGGTTTAGTTTTACCTGCGCGGCTTTGTCGGCGTTAAAATTATTCAGCAGATGGCGGGTAACAAAATCTGGATAATACAAATCGCCCTCCACTACTTTAATTAATGCTTTTTCAAATTCATGAGGTTCGGCATCTTTTAACAGATAGCCTTTTACCCCGGCCTTAACCATAGATAATACTTTTTCGGCATCCTCAAACATCGATAAAATGATAACCTTTATTGATGGATGAAATTTACGAAGCCATTGAGCTGTTGATATGCCATCCATTACCGGCATATTGATATCGAGTAAAATAATATCGGGGATATGGCCGGTAGTAATATTATCAATCAGTTCTTTGCCGTGGGCGGCTTCAAACAGTATGTTATAGTTGCCAAAGCTTTCTATCAGCGCGGACATACCGCTTCTGAAAAGGCGATGATCATCAACCAGGGCTATTTGAATGGGTTCCGTTAGCATAAATTTCTTGTACCAGGGGGTTAAGGGATAGCTTTATAGTACAGCCTTGTTTGGGTGAGCTGCTTATAACGGCCTCTGCACCAATCAATCCTGCCCTGTTTGTCATGTTACGCAACCCAGATCCGCTCTTGTCATTAAGCAATTCGGGCTGAAAACCAACGCCATCGTCTTGAATGGTTAAATTAAACATTTGTGTATTATAATACAAACCAATTTTTAGGTTTGCGGCGTCGGCATGTTTTAAGGCGTTGTTTAATGCTTCCTGGAATATCCTGAACAGCACCAGCTCGCGTTGCTCGCCCAGGCTATAGGCTTCACCATCAACCGAAAGCTCCATATTGATGAGGCCGCTTTTGTTGATCCTGATGGCTTCTAACTCTAACGTTTTCACCAAACCTAAAGCGCTGATATGCTCAAAACTTAAACTTTTTGATAGATTGCGTAAGTCGGTAATGGTTTGTGCAACCAGTTCGCGGTTGTCATTTAGTTTTGTTTTTTCGGGGTCTGGCAGTTTATTGCCCAGTAAGCCCAGGTTGAGTTTTATAAATGATAATACCTGGGTAATATTGTCATGCAACTCCCGGCTTACATAGTTAAGCGTTTCTTCCTGTATCTCAATGCGGGTTTTCAGCAGCTCCTGTTTAAAAGACGCCTGTAGTTCTACTTTTTCTATCCGGTTTTTATTTTGCTTTTTTTGAAATAGCAACAGAAAACCCACCATAAAAAAACCAAGCAACAGCAGTAAGGCTGTGCCGGTAACTATGATAAGAATAATTTGATCGTCTTTATAAGGCATAAACGGATGCGTGAAATCAAAAGTAAATTAAGTAATAGATTTTAAATTACTGAAATGGTAATTGTAACAATTAAAAATCGCTTATTGCCGTAAAGCTAAAATAAGGATGGCAAAAATGTTTTATAATGAGAAACACTCTTCGGATACGATCTAACTCCATAGAGGCATTTATGTATGGTGCTTATTTGTTTTAGAGCTTAGCATTGTACCAATCCGCATTATAATCCGTTAATTGACTGCTTTTTTTTTCTAAAAAAACATAAAAGAGCAAGCGTTATTAATAAAACGAAAATGAGGTTTGCCAGGTTTGGAATAGTGCGTGCCACAATAAGAAATGTGGGGTTATTTTTATAGGCCATATAACTAAAGCAGGCATAAAAGAAGGTGGTTCCCAGCAAATATAACGATAAGCCGGATGCCATTAAAAAATCCGGGGTGTAAAGTAGTTTTTGATCCTCGGTGGCTTCTGTGAGTAGTAAATAATAATAAGCAAATACCAATATCAGCAGGAATATACCCATTACAACTGTGGCAATCGTATCAAATTTAAAAAAGCCTTGGATAAAAGCGATGTCGACAAAAGTGAAAATCAATACCAGTCCCTCAACTAAATATATCGCTTTTTTATAAGGCTTCAGTTCATTAAAGGATGCAAGCAGATAGGTAAACAACAGCAGTTCAATTACTCCCTCCAGGTTATTACACCATGAATTGGTATGATGCCATATAAGCAGTTTATTAGCAATAGCCAGTTCATAGCAAAATGCAAACAGCTGATAGATGGTAAGCCATTTGTATGCTTTGGGCAGCCGGTTGTAATTTAGTAGCCCGCATGCAAAGGAAAATAGAAGCGAGACAAGGTATATGCTATTTAACATCCAATATTCTTAATGATGGTTTATAATGCAAAAGTAACCATCATATGCATTTATAAACCATCATTAAGAACATGGATATCATTATTTATTCACAGGGCGGACAGGTAGGGCAGTCTGGAGGGCAGTTAGTTGCTCTGTTTACCGGGCCCAATCCTACTTCATTTTCCAGTGGTTCATAACCATTTATAACGTCGTTATCACAACCATCGTCGCTTACAGTTCCAGCCAGTATAATGGTTGTCTGGCTTGGATAGGTGGTTTCGGTTTCATCATATGCTGCAAGGTAAACGCGTACCCCCGTTGCTGTTTCGGGCAGGTTATTAACGTAATCTTTCAAATCATCAATTGGGATCCACGATGATAAGGTGTCATTAATGGTATACGTTGAATCGATAAGACTTTTACGCGTAGAAGCGTAACGCGCTGTCATTTGTTTTGCAATTGCTAAATCAATTATTTCCATACTTAATCGGGGTTAGTTTGCCACCAATTTAGTATTCTTATACGGAATGTTGCAACCCGTATTTTAACTGATTTTCCACACCGTTAATTCACCGAAAACGAGTGTTTTATAGCGTGTTTTGACACAAAGCAGGTGAAAGTGCAATAAAAACAAATGTGAAGTTAAACCCGAAATCGGCTTAAATATGCGCAAACGGCCGGGTAATTTGAATGGATTGATTGGAAAGTGACAAGAGGATACCTCAATTTAATGAGTCGTCCAGCAAAAACACGAACAGTTCTTTTGGTCCATGAGCCCCAAGTACCAGCGTTTTTTCAATATCCGCAGTGCGGCTTGGCCCGGTTACATTGCTGATCATGGATGGCAGCTTGTTGCCGTATTTTCCTTTCAGAAGTTTAAAGCCGTCTTTTAGGTCCATTACCATTTGCGAGGTATAGGCCAGCACAATATGCACCGGTGGATAAATGCTTAAACGCCTGCCGGCCATGTTACCGTTTGATAGCAGAATGCTGCCATTACGGGCTATTAAAGCTTCGCAAAAAGTAAAGCCAACCTCGGCCTGTTCAAAATCTTTATCGGTTTCGTAAAAGGGGTATTCAAAGCGGCTGAGTATTTCCTGCAAGCCAGGCTCCCAGCAATATATTTTATGCCAGTTGCGCTCTTCGGCAAGGGAAAGCAAGGTTTCTATGAATTGAATTTCATCTTCGCAAAAAATAAACTGGCCGTTAACGGCTGTAAATTGCTCAGCGAAAACAACTTCGGGTATTTCTTCATCACTTGCATAAAGCGGCAGGTCTTCCAGCTGCGGATAGGGGTTATCCCTTTTCTCCAGCAAGGCCTTGCGGATCTTTTTTAACAGCTTTTCTTTTGATGTGGTGATATCCCTCATAGTTTAAAAAGGAAAGCCACCAGCTTTGGCTGATGGCTTTGTATAATGTTATTAATTATTAAAGCTTTGGTGCTTCCCCATCAATCGACGATAATTCGGGATTGATAATGCTATCAGGGATAGCGTTATTATCGGGGATCAAAGCTGGCTCGCCGTTAACAAACTTATCATAAGCGGTGCGGTGCTCAAATGGCCTTTTTCCTAAAATATCTTCCAGGTCGGCCTGGAACAATACTTCTTTCTCCAATAACTTTTTAGCTACCTTTTCTAATCCATCGCGATGTTTAATTAAAAGTGTTTTGGTATTGGCATAAACTTCCTCAACCAGGTTACGCACTTCGGAGTCAATTAGTTCGGCAGTCGCGTCTGAGTAAGGCTTGCTGAATTGATTTTCGCCCTGCGGATCATAAAAAGACAGGTTACCAACTTTGGCATTCATACCATAAATTTTAACCATGCCATAAGCCAAACGGGTAATGCGTTCCAGATCGCTTAACGCACCGGTGGTAATTTTGCCAAAGGTGATATCTTCTGCAACGCGGCCACCCATTGATAATATCATATCATCCATTAACTCTTCCTTAGATACCAGGAAGCGCTCATTTGGCAAGTATTGTGCATAACCTAAGGCCGCAACACCACGCGGTACAATAGATACTTTAACCAACGGGTCGGTATGCTCCAGGAACCAGCCAGCAATAGCGTGCCCGGCTTCGTGATAAGCGACAACGTTTTTTTCTTCTGGCGATATCAGGGTGTTCTTTTTCTCCAAACCACCAATTACGCGGTCAATCGCATCCTGAAAATCAGACATGTCAACAGCTTCTTTGTTTTTACGTGCAGCAATCAAAGCGGCCTCGTTACAAACGTTGGCAATTTCTGCACCGGCAAAGCCTGGTGTTTGTGCCGATAATTTTTTGGCGTCAACATCATCAGATAACTTGATAGGCTTTAAGTGAACTTTAAAGATCTGCTCACGGCCATTCAAATCCGGTTTATCGATAGATACCTGCCTGTCAAAACGTCCCGGACGCAATAAGGCAGAATCCAGCACATCCGGGCGGTTGGTAGCTGCCAGTATGATGATACCAGAATCGGTACCAAAACCATCCATCTCAACCAATAACTGGTTCAGTGTGTTTTCGCGCTCATCATTACCGCCAACAATATTGTTTTTACCACGGGCGCGGCCAATGGCGTCAATCTCGTCAATAAATATGATACAAGGGGCTTTGTCTTTCGCCTGGCGGAACAAATCACGTACACGTGATGCACCCACACCCACAAACATCTCCACAAAATCAGAACCGGATAGTGAGAAGAATGGTACATGTGCTTCGCCGGCAACAGCTTTAGCTAATAAGGTTTTACCTGTACCCGGCGAGCCTACAAGCAGCGCTCCTTTAGGAATTTTACCGCCCAGGTTGGTGTATTTTTTAGGATTTTTAAGGAAATCTACAATTTCCATAACCTCTTGTTTGGCTTCTTCCAAACCGGCAACGTCATTAAAGGTAACAGTTACCTGTGCTTCTTTATCAAATAAAGTAGCTTTTGATTTGCCGATGTTAAAGATCTGGCCACCGGGGCCGCCGCCCGAGCCGCCACTCATGCGGCGCATAATGAAGATCCATACGGCAGCAAACAAGATCACCATAATTACACCTTGTACCAGCCAGTTTGATAAAAAGCTTTCGCGGCCTTGTTGTAATTCAAGTGATATATCGCCTATTGTAGGGTCAGATGCTTCTGCTGCCGCTATTGATTTCTTTAAACTTTCGTAAGAGTCATCAGTAAATGTGTACTGCGGGCCGTTGCCGGTTGCAAACATATGCTGGTCTTTACTAAGCTCGCTGTATTGTGGCTTGTTTAAACTCTCTTTTTTAATGTATACCTCGGCAATAATCAAATCGCCGCTTTTATAAGCAATAAGCTTATCTACATCATGCTGTTTCAGCATTTTTGTTTCAAAGTCCTGGTAGGTTATGCGTTTACCGGCATCGCCGCTCAGTAAGGTTGACGCAAGCAGGAATGCCAAAACGATGATACCATAAATCCACATAATGTTAAACTTAGGTGGTTTTGGCGGTGTTTTTTTATTGAGGATTTTCCTTATCGGTTTCGGACTTTCTGATTTATTATCTTTATTATCTTTCATTTCTGTTGTTACGTGCTCAAACTTACAATCTATAATTTAAAATACAAGGTATTAACATGACGCTGTCATGAGTCATTACGTGACTACCAATTAAGCGCTTTTGTAACTTTTAATTTCGGCATCGCCCCATAATTCTTCCACGCCGTAAAACTCGCGCTTGTCTGTCCGGAAAACGTGAATCACAACGTCCACATAATCAAGCAGTATCCATTCGCCATACTCCAAACCCTCTTTGCGCCATGGTTCTGTTTGGGTTGCTTTAAAAATTTCATCTTCAATGCTGTTGGCTATGGCTTTTACTTGTGTAGATGAATCGGCGTGGCAAATCACAAAGTAATCTGTTACCGAACTATTTAAGTTACGAAGGTCTAACCTTACTATATCGTTTCCCTTTTTTTCCTGGATACCATGTATTGCCAGTTCAGAAATATAGGTTGACTGACCTACCTTTTTACTTTTTACCATCAAAAAGAATTAGTTTTGAACGTTTTTTGGTTAAAAATTATTACACTTTGCAAAATAACATATTTTCGGGATTATTTGTTGGTCAAAATTTAGTAACAATTAAAGAAGTTGACTCAACCAATACTTTCCTTAAAACATTACTGTCAAATTCCAAGCCAGTGCCAGAGGGTACGGTCATTATGGCAGAAAGCCAATATGCCGGCCGGGGCCAGCAACAAAACAAATGGCATAGTGAACCGGGCAAAAACCTTACTTTTAGCATATTGCTAACACCTTCGTTTTTGCCTGTTTTACAGCAGTTTGACTTAACAAGGGTGGTTAGTTTAGGTGTTTACGAAGCGCTTAAACCCTTGCTTGGCGACCATTTAAAAATTAAATGGCCAAACGATATTTATTATGACAACCACAAGCTTGGCGGTATTTTAATAGAAACGCACTTGCAGGGTGATAAGATCAAAAATGGCGTAATTGGCATAGGGCTTAACATAAACCAGGAGCGCTTTGAACCGGGGGCTGGCAACGCCATTTCTGTAAAGCAGATATTACATAAGGATTATGATTTACGAGCATTATTATTAGAAATTTGCGGGTATATAGAAGGATACTATCTTAATTTAAAGGCGGGTAATTTTTCTTTTGTAAGGAATGTTTATTTAAGCCGACTATATTGGCTAAACGAGGCAAAGCAATTCCAGTCGAATGGAGAGGTTTTTACCGGAACCATTATCAATGTAAAAGACGAGGGTTTGCTGGTAGTTGAAAATAAAAACGAATTGCAGGAGTTTAGCTTGAAACAAATTGAATTTTTAAACAAATAACTAATGAAAAAACTATTGTTGATGATGGTGGCGCTACTAATTTGCGCGGGGGCTTACGCGCAAATTGAAACACCGGTAAGGTGGTCATACGCGGCTAAAAAGGTAAATGCCAAAGAAGCTATTGTGTTTTTAAAAGCAACCATACAGCCGGGCTGGCATATTTACTCGCTTAATGTTGGCGATGGAGGCCCTATAAAAACATCATTTGAGTTTAACAAATCAAAAGACTATGCGCCGGTAGGTAAAACTACCGAGCCATCTCCGATGTCGAAATTTGAAAAATCATTCAATATGAATGTTACTTATTTTGAAAAGGAAGTTATTTTTCAGCAAAAGATAAGCCTTAAGTCAGCATCGGCAGCCAGCGTAACTGGTAAACTTACTTACATGACCTGTAACGATAAAAAATGCCTGCCACCAGAAGATGTTGACTTTACCATTCCTTTAGGCAAATAATCAACAGCTGAAAAAATCAATGAAACTATTTAGCAAGATTAACTGGTTGCCAACGTCAATTGCTGTGGTAACCTTACTTATTGTGTTTGGCCTTAACGCCCCAAAGCCTGTTTACGCCGCACAAAAGCAAAGTAAGGATACAACAGTATCTGCCAATGACGTGCAGTTTACCGATATCCCGACCGCCGCCGATAGTATCGCTATAAGGAAAAAGGCATTGGAAGCAAAGCAGGCTGCAGCTTCGGCCGCCGCGGCAACCGAGCAGGCTGCAAAAATTGCCAATCATGCTTCAAAATCAACTTTAAAGGGAAATCCAGAATCAATCTGGGCTATTTTTATAGCGGGTTTTCTGCAAGGCTTACTGGCAGTACTTATGCCTTGTATTTATCCGCTACTTCCTTTAACGGTAAGCTTTTTTACCAAAAAAAGTGGCAGCCGCAGAAAAGGGATAACCCAATCGTTTATTTACGGACTATCTATTATTGTTATTTACGTTACCCTTGGTGTGCTTATCTCTATCATATTTGGGCCCGAAGCACTTAATAATTTAGCTACCAATGGGATATTCAACCTGTTTTTCTTCTTGTTATTGGTAGTGTTCGGCGCTTCATTCCTTGGTGCTTTTGAAATAACCCTGCCAAGTTCGCTGGCTAATAAATTAGATGCCAATTCAGACAAAGGAGGCTTATCCGGCATATTTTTTATGGCCGCAACTTTAGTGGTTGTGTCATTTTCCTGCACCGGGCCGCTTATTGGTAATTTGCTGGTAATATCTGCCACAAGTGGCGATAGGGTAGCTCCGGCTATGGGCATGTTTGGTTTTTCTTTAGCGCTTGCTTTGCCGTTTACCATATTCGCGTTGTTTCCGTCGGCACTCAAGAGCTTGCCAAAATCGGGCGGCTGGCTTAACAGTATAAAAGTTGTGCTTGGGCTTTTAGAATTGGGCTTCGCGCTCAAGTTTTTATCTAATGTAGATTTGGCTTACCACTGGAACTGGTTTGATAGGGAGGTGTTTTTATCAATCTGGATAACTTTGGGAATAATCGGCTTTTTGTACCTGATCGGAAAAATTAAGTTTTCTCATGACAGCGATTTGCCTTACCTATCTGTGCCGCGTACTTTTATCGCCATTATAGTTTTTGCATTTACGGTTTATATGATTCCTGGCCTTTGGGGGGCACCACTTAAAGTAATAAGTGGATTTTTACCGCCGCCTGCTACACAGGATTTTGACCTTACCCGGTCTATGGGCAGCGGCCCATCGGCACCCGAACAAAAAACATCGATCAAAGAAAAAAAATATGAAAGCATTTTTGCACGCGGGAAACACCAGGGTTTAAATGAATGGTATGATTATGACCAGGCTTTACAGGTATCAAAAGAGCTTAAAAAGCCTATATTAATAGATTTTACTGGCTGGAATTGCGCCAACTGCCGTAAAATGGAAAACGAAGTGTGGCCCGATCCCGAGGTTCGTAAACGGATGCAGAACGATTTTGTGCTGTTGGAACTGTATGTTGATGAGAAAACAGATCTTCCTGCATCTGAAGTTTATACTTCATCTTTTAGCTTTAAAAAGATAACGGGTATTGGGGCTAAAAACTCCGATTACGAAACCACAAAGTTTAACACCAATTCACAGCCATATTACGTTATTTTAGATAGTAATGGTAATGTGCTGGTACCGCCTAAGGGAGCCGATTTTAACATTCAGGCTTATATCAAATTTTTAGATAGCGGCATAGCGGCTTATAAAAAGTAGTACGCGTTTAAAAATTAAACGTAAATTCGCGGCAACTTTTAAAAGTTTGCCGCGTTTTTTGGTTACGGGGTGTTTTTTTAAGCCACTAATAATTAAATTATTCAATTTTTTAAGGTAGGGTTAAGCCAGCCATATCAGCATAAAAAATGACGCAGATTAAAAAAATAGGACTTTATACTTCAGGTGGCGACTCGCCGGGCATGAATGCTGCCATTAGGGCGGTTGTACGTACAGCTATATATTATGGTATTGAGGTAGTAGGTATTCGCCGCGGTTATGAAGGCATGACCAAGGGCGATTTTATACCCATGAACCGCAAATCTGTATCAAACATCATACAGCGTGGAGGTACTATTTTAAAAACGGCCCGCTGCGATAATTTTCGCACGCCGGAAGGGCGCCAACAAGCATACGATCAGCTTAAAAAACATAACATTGATGCGCTTGTGGGTATTGGCGGCGATGGTACATTTACCGGAGCAAAAATATTTGGTGCCGAATTTGATATGCCAATTATTGGCTTACCGGGTACCATTGATAACGATTTAATGGGTACCGATTTCACCATTGGTTACGATACTGCCATTAATACCGTTGTTGAAGCTGTTGATAAAATACGTGACACCGCAGAATCGCATGACCGGCTTTTTATTGTAGAAGTAATGGGCCGCGACTCTGGGCTGATCGCCCTGCGTACCGGTATAGCGGCAGGTGCAGAAGCGATCCTGATACCGGAAAGTAAAGGCGGGATGGATGGCTTGTTTAACCGCCTTGAAAATGGCCGTAAAGATAAAACCTCAAGAATAGTGATTGTTGCCGAAGGTGAAGAAGCCGGCGGCGCGTTTGAAGTTGGTCGCCTGGTTCAGGAGCGCTTTCCGCATTATGATACCCGTATTTCGATATTAGGTCACATTCAGCGCGGTGGCGCGCCAAGCTGTATGGATAGGGTGCTGGCAAGCCGTGTAGGCGCTGCCGCGGTAGAAGCCCTGCGCGATGGTCACCGCAACGAAATGATAGGCATTATTCATAACGAAATTGCTTATACCCCGTTTGAACATGCCATTAAACATCATGTAGAAATCAACCCTAACTTGTTAAAGCTGGTTGAGATCTTATCGATGTAAAAAATATGAAAGTTCAGACTTACGAAGTTTTTAAAACTTCGTAAGTCTTTCGGAGATGCATCTTCCAAAACCTGTAGTCTTTTCTCCTTTGTCCAAATCCTACACCTGCCCGGTAAAGGTATTATCAACAATAAGCCTTATTACATCATCAATTTCGGTGCTTACCGTAAGTATGTGCTCAATGATCTGTTCGTTGTCGGGATTGTAAAAGTTATTGCGGTCCATAATGCTTATTAGCCCCATCATGCTGGCCACCGGTCGTCTTATTTCATGTGAGCTAAGTGAGGCAATATTACGCAGGCGTTCATTTTGATCTATCAGTTCCTGTTCAATTTTAAGTCGCTGGGTAATATCGCGGGCAAAACAGCCAACGCCAATAATTTCGCCTTGTTGGGTATATATCGGGTTAAAACTTACTTCAAAATACAGGGGTGTGTTCTTTTCCCTGTCAATACTTTCATTAATAATGGTGTATTGCTCGCCATCAAGCGCTTGTTGATAATAAATTTTCCACTCCTGGTGTATTTGGGGTGTGTAGCCTTTATGCATGTAGGAGTATGCCCCTTCTTTGGGTTCAACGCCTGTTAAATGTGTTGTTTCGGTAATGTAGGCGTTGTTCATATAAACGTAACGCATCTCTTTATCAACAGACCAAATATGATCATGTGTATTATTAATGAGCGCCTCAAGACTGTTTTTTGCCCAGTTTGCCTCTTCCTGGGCGCGACGCTCGTGAGTGATATCTTTAACATACATGGTAATACCCTCGGCCGATGGGTATACCGATGTGCTAAACCATTTATCTATCAATTCAAAATATTCGGTAAACTTTACGCTTTGCCGTTTTTCAATTATTTCATAATAGGCCCGGCCAAAGCCCGAATCCATAATCTCGGGGAAAACCTCCCATAATACATTGCCCAGCATTTCTTCCCTCGGCGTGTTGGTCATTTGTTCAAAAGCCGAGTTTACGGTTACAAATTTCCAGTCGTTATCAACAATGAAAAATGAATCGGTTATACTTTCAATAAATACATTCAGCTTTTCTGATGCAGCTTTAACCTCTTTTTCAATCTTTAGCTTATTGGTAATGTCCTGGCCGATGCCTTGTATTTCGCATACCGTACCGCAATCGTCAATAATGGAGATAAACTCCCAGTCGGTATCATGAATTCCGCCATTAATGTCGGGCTTTTTATGCACCAGTCTAACAATTTTGCCGGGGTTGCTAAGGCATTGTTCAAAAGCCTCGTTGCAAAGATGCAGCTCTTGTGGTATAGTGCATATTGAAAAATGCTGCCCAATAAGTTCGGTTGCCGTATAACCAAAGATTCTTAAAAACTGCTTGTTGGCAAAACTAAAATGGCCATTTATATCAATCCTTATTAAAAAATTAGTTTGTGAATCAATTAATGAGCTTAAAAACTGTTCTCTTAGTTTAACCTCTTCCTGGTAACCAAGCTGGGTGGTTACATCAACCGCTTCTACAAGTACGCAGGCACGATTGTTATATTTTACCGGGTACCAGTTGATCTCGGCAAAAATAGTATGGCCGTTTTTACTGAGATGTTTCCACGTGCCGGCTTTACTGAAATCGCCTTTGGGTAATAAAAACCTACCCCGCTCCTGTAAAAAGCTGCCCAGTTTTTCCGCTTCCAGCGGCGATCTGATATCGTTAAGTGTCATCAGCAAAAACTCCTGCTCTGTATAGCCGTAGTTGGTAATAGCCGTATGGTTAACCTTTACAAAGCGCAGTGTTTCTATATCTGTGATCCAAACCGGGTTTGCATTTTTATAAAACAGATCGCTAAAAACACTGCTTTCTTCAATGTTTTCCTGGGTTTCCTGCCTATCTTCGGTAATGGTGCTCTGTAATATCTTATTGCCCGAGAGGCCATCAATAACCAGGCTTTTTTTATCAATGATATTTTTGGCTGTTTGCCCGGGGATATGAATTTTATAGCTTAACTCAACCGACTCATTTACCTGCAGGTTTTTAATAGTTGCACCTATTTCTTCGCGCCATTCGCTACCAATAAGCGCAAGCCAAAGGGAATGATCCTGTCTTAGCTGGCTGGCGGTAATACCCAGTATATTGACAATAGCGGGGCTGATGAACAGGAACTTTTGTTCATCGGTATCAAAAATAGTTATGCAATCATTTACAGCGGCGTACGTATGGTTAGGCATACTTTAAATAGGATCTCGGCTTATAGTATAAAGTTAACGTATTTATATTAAAGTATTTAAACTATGTGGTTAATAATTTGGCGGCTACATCATGCCAGTTATTTACCCTTTCAAAATCATTAATGAGCAGATTATGCGGCGATGTATATAACAGCTTACGCCCGCCAAAGGTTACAAAGTTTTTGATACGATCATCAATCATAATGTCGACATCTAATATTTTATGGCCACAAAATATAATGTTAGTCCACGAGATAAAAGGGAAGTGTTCTTCAAGCCAGGCCTGTTTATCCTCCAAAGAGTATTTAAACTCCATGGCAGCGGATGCAATGTACACATCATAATTTTCCATAAGCGCTTTTACCACCTCCTGGCTTCCGGGCATTACTTTAAGATCCCTGAAAAAGCCACGCTCATTAATATAGGGTCTTACCGAGCCTGACAAATGGAGTGGCAGGGTTTCGCGAAACTCCTTGCCGTGCATATCGGTTAATAGTACTTCGTGCTGATGGCGTTCTTTATATAACTCAATGAGTTTATCAATTGTATCGGCCAATACCTCATCCATATCAATAGCGATACGCGGTTTTCTGTAAATGCTCATGGTGGCTTAAGTTGCAACTTTTTAAGGAGATAGACAATTGGCTTATAGAAATAATTGTATTGATAATAATGAATTGATTTTTTGAGTTAATTCACATGTCAATTCGTGTAATGCGATGAAATTTGCGGCCATTTGTGTTGGCTTCAAATAATTAATTACAAGGCTTTTAAATTGTTAATAATAATTTATACCTTTGCATCCCCGCAGAAAGGACTCCGGGGACATGTTGAATACATAAAATAAACAAATGGCAACTAAAATTAGACTGCAAAGACACGGTAAAAAAGGTAAGCCTTTTTACTATATCGTAGTAGCTGACGCCCGCGCTCCACGCGACGGTCGTTTTATTGAGCGTTTAGGTTCATACAACCCAAACACCAATCCTGCAACTATCGACATTAATTTCGACAAAACTTTAGAGTGGGTTAACACAGGTGCCCAGCCTACCGATACTTGTCGCGCTATCCTTTCATACAAAGGTGTGCTTTACAAAAAACACTTAGAAGGTGGCGTAAAAAAAGGTGCTTTAACTGAAGAACAAGCTGCAGAGAAATTTGCTGCATGGACTGATTTAAAAGACGGAAAAATCACCGGCAAAAAAACCAGCTTATTATCTGCAAAAGACGAAGCGCGTAAAGCTGCTTTGGCTGCTGAAGCTAAAAAGAAGGAAGAAAAAGCTGCTGCAATTGCTGCTAAAAATGCTCCCGTTGCCGAAGAAGTTGAAGTTGAAGAAGCTCCGGCTGCTGAAGCTGACGCTGATAGCGCAGAATAATTCTTTAAAAGAATCAAGAATTAAGAGTCAGGAATCAAGAAAGCTGCAATACAGGGTAATTGATTTTCACTCGATGATCTTCAATGGCGAAGCTACCGGCTTCGCCATTGTTGTTTAATAACTATTTTTTATGAAAACCGAAGATTGCTTTAGGGTTGGCAGTATTTTGAAAACCAAGGGACTTAAAGGCGAAATGCAGATCTATGTAGATTTTGATAACCTGGATGCCATTAAGTTTGACGCGCTGTTTGTTGATATGGCCGGCAAAATGATCCCTTATTTTGTGCAATCCATTAAATACCTGCAAAAAAGCAATGCTTATTTGTTTTTGGAGGATGTTGATACCATTGAAAAGGCTGCTTTATTGGTGCGCAAGGATATATACCTGCCCAATAAACTAAAGCCCAAAAAGAAAAAAGAAGAATTTACCCTGGCAGATGTTGAAGGTTTTATCGCCATCGACGAAACTCATGGCGAGCTTGGCGAAATACTGGAAGTGCAGGAATACCCACAACAGCTGATCGCTACTGTAAAATATCAGAATAAGGATGTGCTGTTCCCGTTAAACATCGAGATCATCAAAGGAATTGATATTGAGGCGGGAGAAATTTATGTTGATTTACCCGAGGGGTTGCTGGATGTTTATTTGTCTGAATAGATCTTGATGAGTAAGGATTATTAGAATAAGGAATAAATACTTTTAAAACTAAGCCGGCTGAAATGCTGGCTTTTTTTGTTGTGAATAAAATGTCAAATATATTTGACATTTGTAAAGTTTGTTTTACATTTGGTAAATTAAACTTTACAATTATGAAATCACGATTCTTATTCCCAACTAAATTTAGGTCGATAGGTTACATGCTTTTTGGTATAGATATCCTTTATGCCATCATCATGAAAATTGTACACCCACATGGCTTTGCCAAAGAATTGCAGGAAGTACAACCCTTAGGTATGGCCATAGGTAACGATATTAATATCCTTACAATAGTAGTAGGCCTGTTTTTGATAGCATTCTCTAAGGAAAAAGATGAAGACGAGCTGATAACGCAACTCCGTTTAGATTCATTACATTGGGCCATCTACTTCAATTTCGGCATTTTTATTGTATCGGTGCTTTTTCTTCATGGTCTTCAATTTTTAGAGGTTGTTGCCTATAATGTTATTACGCCATTCATCTTTTTTATAACACGATTTAGGTGGAGGATATGGCGATTAAACCGTTCGTTGAACTCCGAAACCGTATAAACTCATGAAATCACGATTCTTATTTCCTTACTGGTTCAGGTATTTGGGTTTAGTGCTCATTTTATTTCACGTGCCCGTGGTGTTGTTTAAAAAAGAGCTGGGTTTTGATCATCCAGGGGCAGATAGTTCTGATCTTTTTAACAGTCATCATGTTTTTTTTATGACCACAACCTTGCTTATGGCCGTGGGGCTGTTTTTTGCAGCTTTTGCAAAAGAGAAAATTGAGGATGAGCAGATCTCTCAGCTTCGCCTCGATTCATTGCAGTGGGCCATCTATGTTAATTATGTACTTTTGGTGGTTAGCTTAATTTTAAGCAGCGATACAGAGCATATTTTGTTTTTAAATTTATTGGTGCCATTGGTGTTTTTTATAGTTCGTTTCAGGTGGAAGATCTTCCAGAATAACCGTTTACTCAGGAAGGAAGAAGCATAGCTATGAAAAATAACATCCGCGTGGAGCGCGCCATCAAAAACATAACCCAGGCCGATTTGGCCGAAGCTATAGGTGTATCGCGCCAAACAATAAATACTATCGAGAGCAACCGATACGTACCATCAACCGTGCTGGCCTTAAAAATAGCCCGCGTTTTTGGTAAGCCGGTTGAAGAGATCTTTACATTAGATGATGAAGATTAATTAAAAGCTATACTTATGAAAGATAAACCTGTTTTTGCCCCCGAGCTGGCTATCCCCAACGGAATAACAGATATCAGTTTTTATATTGACGCTTTTGGAGCCGAAGAGCTGCGCCGTTTTAGTAACGATGACGGAACGGTGCATGTTTCTGAATTGGCTATTAATGGCGCCGTGTTCCATTTGCACGAGGAAACACCGCACACTGGCCTCCGCAGTCCGCAACGAAATGGCCCATCAGTAATTATCGGCTTATTTGTAGCCGATGTGCATGCCGTTTTTGAGCAGGCCGTTGCCGCAGGCGCAAAAATTACCTCGCCCGTGCAGGATTACGATTATGGCTACAGGCAAGGCACTATTGAGGACACATTCGGCCATCGATGGCAGATACAGTGTGCGATTTAGGGAGCAAGGATTGATGGACAAAGGAATAAGGACTTTGAATAGTATTCAAAACGTTTAACAATTAAATCAACGCAATCATGGCAAACGAACCAATTTTTGGTAACGGTAAAATCTGTTACATCGAAATTCCGGCGGATGATATCCAGGTATCGGCAGCATTTTTTGAAAAAAACATTTGGCTGGCATATCCGGCAGGATAACCATGGTAATGCATCGTTTGATGATGGCGAAGCTACAGTGAAAGCTATAGCAGCCAATGGCGGCACTATTGTACAACCTATCGGTAAAGATTTTCCGGAAATAACCGCGACCTTTACCGACCCGGCCGGGAATTTATGGAGCATTTACCAACATAGGGAATAATTGAGAGCAAAGATGGAAGGAGTAAGGGCAATGGGCCCAACCTGCACATCTGAAATTTACTTATCCACGATTTCTGCACATCTTTGTTTACTTTTAACTTCAACCCAATCACAATGAAACCCACGTTGCTGTTACCGCGCTATTTTAAAATAATTGGATGTTTGCTGGTCATTCCCGGCGTTATCATGGGGTTAATTTTTCAGCACAAAAACAACCATTTTCCATATTACGATGATAGTTTGGTAAAGAGCATCAATATTTTTCCAAGTGCCGGCTTAAATACTTTTAATGACGAAATAATAATTACATTATTAGTAGTGGGGCTTTTTTTTATTGGTTTTTCTAAAGTGAAAAATGAAAGTGATTCAACCATTCAGCTTCGATTAAGTGCATTGAATTGGTCTATTTTAGCTTATTCAGTGGCTCTTTCGGTTTTTCTCATCGTTTATTATGCCGCCATTTTATTTAAAATCCAAATACCCATCTGGAACGATCCTATGTTGGATATCAATTCCTATAATTTGTTTATGCCGCTATTGGTTTTTACCATGAGATTTTATTACATGGTAGCCATTCGCAAAAACAAGGACTTAGTACAAGGCGATCTCTTGCTTCCATTTAGGCCCTTCAAGTTAATTGGCAAAATAACAACAACGCTATTATTGATCCTTATATCATTTGCGTTTGTAAATAAATGGGTAGAAAACTTTGCGTTTTCGGGCGTATTATGTTTATTACCAACTGCATTGTTCCTTTGGGTCGCATCTAAACAAAAGGATAGTAATAAAACAACTCAGGTTGTTCGATTAAAAGCTATGCAAATAGCTTGTTATGTTAATTATATGTTATTAATTGCCTTAACCTGGCTTGTGTATAGTTTCGGTTTTTTAGCGGTTTTATATGTAGACTTGGTTTCATTGTCTTTCATTTTTCTCGCGGTGTTTTATTGGATGTTGGCCAGGGAGAAAAGAAAAATCTTGCCTATAAATTTAAACGCCAATCCGATATCATAATTTACTTCCTCTGTTGCCCAACTGAAATTGGCCCAACTGAAATCTAAAATCTGCATATTTGCACATGCGTTTTGATATCATATCTGTTTTGCCGGGGTTGTTGGAAAGCCCTTTTGCACATTCTATTTTACAGCGCGCCCAAAAAAAGGGCATAGCCGAAATTCATGTGCATAACCTGCGCGATTACTCAACCCAAAAGCAAAAAAGTGTTGATGATTATCCGTACGGCGGCGGCAGCGGTATGGTAATGACTATCCCTCCATTCGCGGCCTGTATCGAAAAGCTAAAAGCCGAAAGAGAATACGATGAGATAATCTTTATGTCGCCCGATGGTGAGCGCCTTAACCAGGCCATTGCCAATCAATTATCCATAAAGGACAACATTATTATTTTGTGCGGGCATTATAAAGGCATCGATCAACGAATCCGGGATATTTATGTTACCCGCGAGATTTCGATAGGCGATTATGTACTATCCGGCGGTGAGCTGCCTGCAGCCGTTTTGGTTGACGCGGTGGTGCGCTTAATCCCGGGCGTGCTGAGTGATGAAACATCGGCCCTGAGCGACTCTTTCCAGGACGATATGCTGGACGCCCCTGTATACACCCGCCCGGCCGATTGGAATGGCTACAAGGTGCCCGATATCCTGTTAAGCGGCAATACCCCCGAAATTGAAAAATGGCGCTTTGAGCAGGCCTTAGAGCGCACGAGGCAAAGAAGGCCGGATTTGTTGGGGGAATAGGTTGATTAAGTTAGGACAAGTTGATTGAGTTGGATTAGGTTAGAATAAGTTGATTGGGTTGGATTAGGTTGGCTTAGTTAATCAGGGCAGATCAATTCTTGTTCTTCTGTTTTTTGGCATTTTGAACCACTCTCTTAATCAACTTAATAAACTCAATCAACCAACCACATTGTTAACAAAATACAAAATGTGGAAATTTTTAAAATAGACTTTTTATTATCAAAAAAAAGCCCTATAATTGCAATCCGATTTTTACGGGCTAAAAATCGCTTTAAGAGCTAAAAATCATGGATTTAGTAAAATTTGTTGAAGAGCAATCAATAGAAAAAAGACAGTTTCCTTCCTTCAAGGCCGGTGATACTGTAAGTGTGCATTATAAAATCAGAGAGGGAAACAAAGAACGTGTTCAGCTTTACCAAGGTGTTGTTATTCAACGCAACAGTACTGGTAACTCTGAAACTTTTACCGTTCGTAAAGTTTCTAATGGTATAGGTGTTGAGCGTATCTTCCCTATAAACTCTCCAAACATTGATAAAATTGAAGTGAACAGCATTGGTAAAGTGCGTCGCTCTAAATTGTACTATCTGCGTGCCCTTACCGGTAAAGCAGCTCGTATCAAATCAAAAAGAGTTTAATTACCTGCCCTCTTACTTTTTAAAGAGACATACAAAGAATTTAAAAAGGCCTTTTCTGGTTTTCACCGGGAAAGGCCTTTTTTATCTTGAAAATTCAATTTGAGGTTTTAACCTGTGTTGGGTTGCTTTGTAAGTTAATTTAAGTCGGCGTTGCCAAAAGTATCTCCCTGGTTAATATCGCCGGTTTCATAGCCTTTTTTAAACCAGTACACGCGTTGCGCGCTTGTGCCGTGGGTAAAGCTATCGGGTTCCACACGTCCCTGCGTTTCCTGCTGCAGGCGGTCGTCGCCAATGGCATTGGCTGCATTTAACGCGTCTTTGATGTCTTTTTCGTCAATCACCTTTTTTAAACTTTGCTCATAATGGGCCCATACACCGGCGTAAAAATCGGCCTGTAATTCCAGCTTTACAGATAATTTGTTGTAGGCCTTCCGGCTCATGCGGCTGCGGGCCTGGTCCATTTTGGCGCTTATGCCCAATAGGTTTTGCACGTGGTGGCCAACCTCATGCGCTATTACATAGGCATTGGCAAAATCGCCGGCGGCACCAAAGCGGTTTTTAAGCTCATCATAAAAAGAAAGATCGATATAAACTTTTCTGTCGCCCGGGCAATAAAATGGTCCCGTTGCCGAACTCGCGCTGCCACAAGCCGATTCCACACCATCGGTAAACAAAACCAGGTGCGGGTCCTGGTAGGTTTTGCCCATATCCCTGAAAAGCTTGCCCCAGATATCTTCGGTATCTTTAAGTACCACGCGTACAAATTTTTTGCCGTTATCTTCGGGCGCATTAGGGTCCTGTGCCTGTTGCTGGGTTTGCGGGTTGCCGCTGCTTACCTGGTTAAGTAATTGCGAAGGGTTGATACCCGTAAAAATATAAATGGCGGCTCCTATAAGCCCCAATATGCCGCCACCTAAAAAAAGTCCCCTGCCGCCGCCTCCGCTGCCGCGTTCGTCTTCTACATTATCGCTTTCGCCTCTGCCAAACCATTGCATAGTGTGTATGATTAAGATTTAAAACGTAACAGGAAATGGAAGAGAAATGTTTGGCTCCCCGCCCCCCTAAAGGGGGAGTAAAAAAATAAAAGGCGTTCACCACCAGGTAAACGCCTTTGTATAATAATATGCAAATCAAAAGCTCGCCCTTTAGGGGGGCTGGGCGGCTTGGCTTGGGACTCTACTTTATCTCAAACACCGCTTGAATATTAAAGCTCAGTTTTATCTTTTTAAAGTCGATGTCAGAATCGGCTGCCGGGGCTGCTGCAACATTTGATTTAAACATCATGGTGTTGTACACGCGGGGCTGCGGGAAACTGCTGTTATCACTTTCCGTAATGTTAAGCACATCGCCTAATTTGTTGCCCAGGCCGGCTAATAAAAACGATGCTTTATCGCGGGCGCTGATCAGGGCTTTTAATTTCAGCTCATTTTTCAGGGCGTCCATCTTTGAATAGTCGTAGCTGTCAATATTGGTGCTCTGGATGCCTTTGGGATCAATTTTAGACATGATCTGGTTAAACTTGTTTAAATCTTTAACCCGCAGGCCATATTGTTTGCTGGCTAAAAAATCTGGTGCTTTTTTCTTTTGATAAGTATTGTTCCAGGCCGATACATTGTTCACGGTAAAATCGGTCATTGGGATGCCGGCGTCTTTAACCGCTTTTTCCAGTTGGTTTTCCAGGTCATCTATCTGGATGTGTTTTTTGCCATCCATATATTCCTGCAGGGAAATGGATACATTGATAATATCAGGAGTAACCTCCTGCTCGGCAATGCCGGTAACTTCTATTTTACGACGTAGGTCGACAGCCTGTGCAAAGGCCGAATAAGTAAATGTAATAAGTGCAGACAGGATAAGTAGCTTTTTCATAATAGTAATTTGTACGTGTATTTATGTGTATGACTATGGTAACGTGTGTATGGTTTAATATGTAACAGGCAAAGCCGACTTTGTTTTGTGTTTGTACAATCATCCCTGTAAATCAACAA
The DNA here is from genome assembly GCF_024808255.1 of Mucilaginibacter dorajii. Taxonomy (GTDB): domain Bacteria; phylum Bacteroidota; class Bacteroidia; order Sphingobacteriales; family Sphingobacteriaceae; genus Mucilaginibacter; species Mucilaginibacter dorajii. The sequence goes on along the minus strand of NZ_JANTYS010000009.1, from coordinate 118,261 downwards.
TATAAAAACCGTTTACTTTTTTGATAGTTGTAGCATTGGGCTGGGTTTTGTTTACATAAAGCAATATCGGCATTAAAAAGATTAATTATGAGATCTATCTGGAAAGGCTCCATTGGCTTTGGGTTGGTAAGCATCCCGGTAAAATTGTATTCGGCTGTGCAAACGTCGTCGTTAGATTTGGATATGCTGGATAGTCGCGATCATTCGCGTATCCGCTACCAGCGGGTGAACGAGAAAACGCATAAAGAGGTTCCGTATGATAAGATCGTAAAAGGCTACAAGCTCAACGAGGACTACGTAATTGTAGAAGACCAGGATTTTGAAGATGCCGCGCCGGAAAAAAGCAAGGTAATTGAAATTGAAAGCTTTGTGGATATTGGCGATGTAAACCCCATGTTTTATGAAACATCCTATTATACCGAGCCGGATACTAAAAATAACAAGGCCTATGCTTTGCTGCTGAAAGCGCTGGTACAATCCAAAAAAGCCGGCCTGGCCCGTTTTGTTTTACGCAGTACCGAAAGCCTGTGCATTGTGCACCCAGTTGAGCACGTACTGGTAATAACCCGCATCCGCTTTGGACAGGAAATTCGGGGTACCGAAGATTTGAACGTGGCCGATGATGTAGCAGTAAGCAAAAAGGAACTTAATGTGGGTCTTGCTCTCATTAATCAATACGCAGAAGATTTTGATGTATCTAAGTTTAAGGATGAGTACAACGATGAGTTACTCAGGATCATCAAAGCCAAAGCAAAAGGAAAACGCGCTACTGTTAAAAAACTAAAGCCCCATAAAACAGGCAGCGATGATTTGTATGACCAACTAATGAATAGTTTGAAAAAGAAAGCGTAGAGGGATAAATTCTAAATAACAGGCTCTAAACCCTAAAGGAAGAAGTGTTAATGGAAATGAACTTCCTCCTTTTTTTAATACAACCTATAGTTTTATTGATACACATTGTTTTTTACAAAGGGAATAATTATATGCATAAACTATCGTAGTAATTAATATTATTTAAAAATAGGATATTTTGGCACTGCCTTTGCCATGAAGTAATCACAAAACTTAAAAAACATTTACCATGGCAACTACCAAAACAAAAGCTCCCGAACTAACAGAAGATGTTCAGGAATCGGCATTGAATGAACTATTTTTAGATGAATTGAAAGACATTTATTGGGCCGAAAAACACCTTGCTAAGGCTTTGCCTAAAATGGCTAAAGCGGCAACATCAGATAAGCTGCGGTCGGCTATTGAAAACCACCTGGGTGAAACAGAAAACCAGATTACCCGGCTTGAAGATGCATTTGCATCCATCGGCGAAAAAGCGGTTGCTGTAAAATGCGAAGCGATGGCGGGCTTATTAAAAGAAGGTGACGAAATTGTTGCCGAAACTGAAAAGGGTAGCCTTACCCGCGATGCAGGTATTATTTCGGCTGCGCAAAAAATTGAGCATTATGAAATTGCTTCCTATGGTACGCTTAAAACATTGGCAATGGTTTTAGGCTATAGTGAAGCCGCCGAGTTATTGGACTCAACCTTACAGGAAGAAAAAACCTGCGATGGCCTGCTTACCCAAATAGCAGAAGCCGGAATTAACCAACAGTCAAAATCTGAAAAGGCTTAATACGTTATCTGTTGATATTCACCAAACGCCATTGTACATGAAGTGCAATGGCGTTTGGTGTTTAGATATGAACAGCATTAACTTTTTAAAACATTTTACAGGTATCGGCGATTATACAGTTATCTATGAAATTATTAACTAAAATCACACTGTCATGAACTCATTATTGTATATTATTGCCGTTATTCTTGTAATCGGCTGGGCTATAGGTGTATTTTTTACCACTGTAGGTAGCTTAATTCACGTATTGTTAGTGATTGCCATTATAGCCGTATTGTTGGGTGTTATCAGAAGACCGACCGCTATATAAAAGGAGAGCCTCACCCAACCCTCTCCTTTGGAGAGGGCTTTTTATTAGCAGCTTTTTGGCCCTGTTTTTAAAGTCCTCTTCTTTGGAGAGGATTTAGGTGAGGCTCTTAAAATTCCACATAAGCCAGTACGGTGTTCTGCTTCTTGCTTCCGTTGGCATCAGTAACAACCAGCGCGCCCTTACGGAACAGGGTTAAACCTTCCCAGTTGTTTCTATTACCGGGGAAGGTTGTTACTTCCTGCCAATCAGCACCCTTGTGGTTTTTGAGCTTTACAATACGGGCATAGGTAGTTTTAGTCGATTTTAAGTAAGCCGAATCTTTATTGAGGCTATCCCGCAGATCGGGAATAATGGTTTTGATGTTGTTCTCCTGGTTGTGAAGTTTATCGTTGCCCAGGTAATATTTATAATCGCCGTTCCAGAAATAATTAATGCCGTATACCTCGTCTTTGTTAGTGGCGGTAATATCTGTAATTCTGAAATATAATTGAGGTGTTTTAATGGCCTCCGGCGCTTTACTAAATGAAGTGTCTATCAAATAGCCTTGTCCGCCATTTGGCTCGCCGTTATATTCGTAATAAGCCAATAGTTTTTTCTCCTTAGGTAACCATGTAACGGACTCAAAGCCTGCATTATAAATAAGTTCCGGGCGTTTAAGCTTCAGAATATGATCTGCATCTACCACTATATGGTTGTTTGGCAAATCCAGTTTGGCTTTAAGCAGGTAGCAGTTTTCCAGCTTATCATCAGTTTCTATAGATAGATATACTGTATTATTTACAATGCTGATCGCTTCAAAACCCTCATATCCCTCAGCAACATCATCGGGCAGTTTGTCAAGGTTGATCACTTTAAGCGCCTTGTAGGTAGATAGTGCTGTGTCTTTGCCATCTACAACCTGACCAATGCTATCGGTAAGCAGGCTGTAAATTAAAAACTCGCCCTTTAGGTTGTCTTTTTTTACCGGTGTTTTATGATCGCCGTACTGGGGCACCAGGTATATACGGTTACCGTAGGTACACATGCCCGAATATTCTTCGGCCACACCTGCAATTGCCCCGGGGAGGGGAATGGTTTTGTATTTACTTTGACTATGCGCCAGTGTTGAAAAGCATAGTACAGTCACCGACAATAAAAAAGATCTTTTAAACATACAAACAGTGTTATCAACGTAAAACTAAACATACGTTTTATTTTGAAGATGAAGGAAACGTTAAGACTTCAACCCCATCGCTCCCCGCACCTCTTTTGATTGCCAGGAAATTACCTACCCGCACCTCTTCTGATTGTTAGGGAATTACGCACCCGAGCCCCGCAACCCGCTCCCCGCGCCTAAATAATCCTATATTTACAGCTAACACGTAAACATTTAACAAATTTTAACAATTAAACGTGGAATTTTTTTAGCAGAAAAAAGTTTGTGTGTTTAAGTTTGCTACTCGAAATAAAAAAGCTTCATGGACGAATTTAAAAGTAATAACGAAAACGTTTCTGCAGGTGCTGTTACCGGCAGTACATCGTATTCAACCGATATCAGGGCGCTTAATGAAATGATACAACGCGAAAGCGCTTTTATCGATCTGCTTAAAATGGAGATGGATAAAGTGATCATCGGTCAAAAATATATGGTTGAACGTTTGCTGATCGGTTTACTGGCCGATGGGCACATCCTTTTGGAAGGCGTACCGGGTTTGGCAAAAACGCTGGCCATCAACACGCTTTCAAAAGCTATCCAGGTTGATTACAGCCGTATCCAGTTCACCCCCGATCTGTTGCCGGCCGATTTGCTGGGTACCATGATCTATAATCAAAAAAAGGAAGAGTTTATTGTTCGTAAAGGTCCGTTGTTCTCTAACTTCATCCTTGCCGATGAGATTAACCGTGCTCCTGCCAAAGTGCAGAGCGCGCTGTTAGAGGCCATGCAGGAGCGCCAGGTAACCATTGGCGATAATACCTTCCCGCTGCCAAATCCGTTCCTGGTACTGGCAACCCAAAACCCTATTGAGCAGGAGGGTACTTATCCGCTGCCTGAAGCACAGATGGACCGTTTTATGCTTAAAGTGGTAATTACTTATCCCGAAAAGGAAGAAGAGAAAAGGATCATCCGCTCCAACATATTACCGGGCGGCATGCCAAAACCATCGCCTATTGTTAAGCCCGAGGAGATCATCCGTGCCCGTAAAGTTGTACGCGAGGTTTATATGGATGAAAAGATTGAGCAATACATTATCGATATTGTTTTTGCAACCCGTTTCCCCGATCAGTATAAACTCGCGCACTATAAAAATCTGATGACCTACGGCGCATCGCCCAGGGCAAGCATTAACCTGGCCCTGGCTGCCAAGGCTTATGCCTTCATCAAACGCCGTGGTTATGTGATCCCCGAAGATGTTCGCGCTATTTGCCACGACGTGTTACGCCACCGTATTGGCTTAAGCTACGAAGCTGAAGCAGAAAACATAACCACAGAACACATTATTACGGGCATATTAAACGCGGTAGAGGTACCGTAAGCCTCACCCCGGCCCTCTCCAAAGGAGAGGGAGGCAAAAGGAAAGCGCATAAAATTCTAAAAAAGATTATCAAAAGTCCTCTCCTTTGGAGAGGATTTAGGTGAGGCTCATATGGCAAAGGATACCAAGGATCTGTTAAAAAAGGTTAGGAAGATTGAGATAAAAACCCGTGGCTTAAGTAACCACTTATTCTCGGGCGAATATCATTCGGCTTTCAAGGGGCGGGGTATGGCCTTTAGCGAGGTACGCGAGTACCAGATTGGCGACGAGATCCGCACCATTGACTGGAACGTTACCGCACGTTTTAACCACCCCTACGTAAAAGTGTTTGAAGAGGAGCGCGAGCTTACCGTAATGCTGCTGATGGATGTGAGCGGGTCTGAAAACTTTGGTACCCAAAGCCAGCAAAAGCAGGATGTAGCTGCCGAACTTTGCGCGGTGCTGGCCTTTTCGGCCATCCAAAACAATGATAAGGTAGGGGTGATATTTTTTAGCGATAAGATAGAGAAGTTTATCCCGCCAAAAAAAGGCCGCAGCCATATCCTGATGATCATTCGCGAGCTGATAGATTTTAAGCCCGATAACAAAGGCACTAACGTGGGCATAGCGCTTAAGTATTTTACCAGCGTTATCAAAAAGCGTTGCACGGCCTTCATCCTGTCAGATTTTATCAGTCCGGCTTTTGATGATGAGTTGAAGATAGCCAACAAAAAGCACGATATTATAGCCTTGAGGCTGTATGATAAGCACGAGGAAGTTTTCCCTAACCTGGGCCTCATCCCGGTAAGGGACGAGGAAACCGGCGAACTGATGTGGGTAAACACGGCCGACGAAAAAGTACGCCAGGCTTTTGGCGTGGTAGCCCGTGAGCGGAACGCTAAACTTGCCGATACTTTTAAAAGATCGGGTGTTGATTTTACCAGCATTGGTACGCATGAATCATACGTAAAACCATTAATGACATTATTTAAAAAACGGGAAGGCCGGAGATGATCAAGCATTTAAAATATTTCCTGGTATTGCTGCTTACAGGTACTTTTTATACCGCTTTTGCCCAGGCCCCGCAGGCTGGCGCAAAGCTGGATAGAACATCCATCCGCCTGGGCGAACAAACCTTGCTGCACCTGAGTATCAAACTCAATAAAAAAGATAAAGCAGAGTTTCCGGTGGTGCCCGATTCCATTGCCGGAAAGATTGTGGTTGTTGGTGTAAAAACCGATACCATAGCCGATAAAAGCGATGCCACCCTCGAAACCATACATAAAGCCTACACAGTAACCGGCTTTGATAGCGGGCAGTATGTAATACCATCATACGCCTTTAAAACCGGCAGCGGTGTGGTTAATTCGCCATCGGTAACCTTGCAGGTTACTACGCTTAAGGTTGATACAACCAAGGCTTTTTATGATATTAAACAGCCGCTTGCCATTGAATATACTTTTTGGGATTGGCTGCGCGATAACTGGCAATGGGTTGTAGGTATTTTGCTGGTGCTGTTAATTATTGCAGGCCTTATTTACTACCTAAAAACACGCCCTAAAAAGGTGGTTATTGTTGAGCCACCGGTACCAATACTGCCGCCGCACATCATAGCGCTGCAAAAACTGGCCGAACTGCGCGACAAGAAATTATACCAACAGGAAGTTAAAACCTACCATATTGAACTGAGCGAGGTAATGCGCGAGTACCTGGAGAAACGCTATGCCATCAAAGCACATGAGCAAACCACCGATGAGATCTTTGATAGTTTACGCTCGCTGCAAATTACTGAAGATAACAAGAATACTTTAAGGCAGGTATTGGTATTAGCCGATTTGGTGAAGTTTGCCAAAGAGAAACCGCTGCCTTTTGAAAACGAGCAAAGTATGGATAAGGCTATCGGCTTTGTAAATAATACCAAACCGGCCTTTATACCGCAGGCAGATAAAGAAGAGGGGATAAAATGAGCTGGTTTAAAGGAATAGAATTTGCACATCCCGCGTTTTTCTGGCTGTTCCTCAGCATCCCGTTGATGGTTGGCTGGTACATCTGGAAACAACAACAATTACAGGGTAATTTAAATGTACCTACTATAAGAGGGTTCGCGGTAGCAAAAAAAAGCATGCTGCCCAAATTCAGGCATTTCGCTATTGTAATGCGTTCGTTGGCTGTTGCTGCTTTGGTGGTAGCCTTGGCCAGGCCGCAATCGTCATTAAGCTGGCAGGATAGCACCACCGAGGGCATCGATATTATTATCGCATCAGATATTTCGGGCAGTATGCTGGCCGAAGATTTTAAGCCTAACCGCCTGGAAGCGGGTAAAAACATCGCTATTGATTTTATTAAAGGCCGCCCGGATGACCGTATTGGCCTGGTGATCTTCAGCGGCGAAAGCTTTACCCAATGCCCGCTTACCATTGACCACAGCGTGCTCATCAACCTGTTTGCCGATATCCGCAATGGTATGATCACCGATGGCACCGCTATAGGCATGGGCCTTGCTACGGCGGTTAATCGCCTAAAGGGTAGCCCGGTAAAAAGTAAGGTGGTGATATTATTAACGGATGGTTCAAACAATGCAGGTTCTATACCGCCGCTAACCGCTGCAGAAATTGCCAAACAGTTTGGTGTAAGGGTTTATACCGTAGGCTTGGGTACAAAAGGCTTTGCACCATACCCGGTACAAACACCTATGGGCGTACAATACCAGCGTATGCCGGTAGATATTGATGAAGGCACGCTATCAAAAATTGCCAGCATTACCGGCGGCCAATATTTTAGGGCAACCAATAACGAAACCCTTAAAAATATTTATACGCAAATTGATAAGTTAGAAAAAGCCAAAATTGATGTTACCCAATATCGCCGTAAAACAGAAATGTTTATGCCCTGGGCCATTTTAGCGCTGGCTTTATTATCACTTGAATTTTTATTAAGAAACACCCTGTTTAAAGGGGCTTTAACATAACAGATGCTACGTTTTGCACATACACAGTTTTTATGGGCGCTGTTGATCATCCCGGTATTCTTCATCGCTTTTTGGGCAGTGAGCTATTGGAAACGCAAAGCCATCGCGTCGCTGGGCGATAAGGAGGTGGTTAAACTGATGATGCCGCAGGTTTCAACAACCCGGCCATGGTGGAAATTTTCTTTTTTCGCCCTGGCTTGCGCTATGCTCATCATCGGCATTGCCGATCCGCAGATTGGTTCAAAAACCGAAGATATAAAGCGCCAGGGTGCCGATCTGATGATCCTGCTGGATGTATCAAACAGTATGCTGGCACAGGATCTGGCACCAAGCAGGCTGGAAAACGCCAAGCGCGCCATTGCCCAGTTGATTGATAGACTGCATAGCGACCGTATTGGTATTGTTGTATTTGCCGGCGAAGCCTATGTGCAGCTGCCTATCACTACCGATTATTCGGCCGCTAAATTATTTTTAAATACCATTAGTACCGATATGGTACCTACACAAGGTACCGCTATTGGTGCCGCTATAGACCTGGGCATGCAATCGTTCGATTTTAAGAACGGTACAGGCAAAGCCATGATTATCATCACCGATGGCGAAAACCACGAGGATAACGCCGTTGATGCCGCCAAAAATGCCAGGAGCAGGGATGTATCGGTACACGTGGTGGGTGTAGGCTCAGAAGCCGGCGCGCCGATCCCGGTTATTGAAAATGGCAGGCAGGTTGGTTTCCATACCGATAGTACCGGCCAGCAGGTGATCAGTAAATTAAGCGAGGATATGTGTAAGGATATATCATCGGCAGGTGGCGGCGTTTATGTAAGGGCCAACAATGCCAACAGCGGGTTGGGGATAGTGATGGATCAGATCAATAAAATGCAGCGCAAAACTTTAGACACCAAATCATTCAAAGATTTTGAAGATCGTTTCCAGTTTTTCCTGGGTATCGCTTTCGTGCTGCTGCTTGTTGAGTTTTTTATATCGGGCCGCAAAAATATGCGCTTGAGTGCTATAAAGTTATTTGAGGTAAAAAAGTCATGAAGCAATTAATCATCATCGCATTATTAGTACTGCAGGCTTCATTCCTTTTTGCCCAGCAGGAAAAAAAGTATATCAAAAAGGGTAATGAGGCTTACCAGGCAAAAAACTATAAAGAGGCCGAAGCCAATTACCGTGCATCGGTAGGCAAGGCTGCTAAAACCGTTCAGGGTAACTTTAACCTTGGCGATGCGTTGTACAAACAAAAAAAATATGATGAGGCCAACGCGCAGTTTGCTAAAATAGCGGCCACATCAAAAGATAAACAAATTCAGGCCAATGCCTTCCATAATATAGGGAACTCATTTTTAACAAACAGGAAGCTGGAAGAAAGTATTGCCGCCTACAAAAAATCGTTATTGAAAAATCCTAAAGACGAGCAAACCCGTTATAACTTAGCCTACGCCCAAAAGCTGCTTCAAAAACAAAAGGACGACAAGAAGAAGAATAAGGACAAAAATAAAGACAAGGATAAAAACAAAGACGACAAAAATAAGGGCGATAAGAATAAAGACAACAAGGATAAGAAAGACGACAAGGACAAAAAAGACCAGGATAAAAAGAACCCGGATAACAAAAACGGGGATAATAAAGATCAGCAACAACAGCAGCCGCAACCCAACAGCGTATCAAAAGATGATGCCCAGCGGATGCTCGACGCGCTGAACAATGATGAAAAAGCGACACAGGACAAGCTAAAAAACAAAAAGGTAAAAGGCGAGAGAAGAAAGATCGCCAAAGACTGGTAAGCCTTATATTGATAACACATGAAGTTGAAGTTTTATATATTGCTATTTCTGTTTTTAGGTACCGCTCTGTTGGCTGTTGCCCAGGTAAAATTCACGGCATCGGTTGATAAAAGCGAGGTGGGTACTACCGAGCGCTTTGAGATCACTTTTACGGTAAACAGCAGTGCCGAGAAGTTTGTACCACCCAATTTTGATGGCTTTTTGGTTGAGGCTGGTCCCAACGTATCGCAAAGTATGACGGTTATCAACGGCGTATCGTCGGGAGCCATTGCTTACAGTTATGATTTGGTTGCCATTAAAGCGGGCATATTTACCATCGGCCCGGCATCTATCGCGGTAGCCGGTAAAACCTTAAAAACCCAGCCGATAAAAATCAAGGTGGTAAAAGGAACCTCGACTGCACAAGCCAATGCAGCCGCCCAGCAGCAGGCTTTACAAGCGCAGGCCCGTGGTGGCGATGTTATATCGGGCACATCAAGAAATATCAATAAAGACCTTTATATCCGCGCCGAGGTTAATAAAACCAACGTTTACATTGGCGAGCAGTTAACATTAAGCTACCGCATTTATACCCGCGTTGGCCTGGCGGGTAGTCAATTAGAAAAAATGTCTGATCTGAATGGTTTTTATAGCCAGGAAATTAAAAGCATGAGCCAAACGGCTACCTGGCGCGTACAGGTAATTAACGGCGTGCGGTTTAATGTAACCGAGATCAAGCAAAACGTATTGTTCCCCGAGCACGCCGGTAACATCACCATCGACCCCATGATCATGGACTTTATTGTGCGCGAAACCGTAGCATCAAAAGATCCCTTTGATAGCTTTTTTGGCGGGGTGAGCTATAACGATGTAAAGTATAAAATTAAAAGTCCGCCGGTGGTTATCCACGTAAAACCATTGCCAGAGGCGGGTAAGCCTGCCAGTTTTGGTGGTGCGGTTGGTAAATTCCAGATCAGCTCGACGCTTGATAAAACACATGTAAAATCAAACGAGCCTATCAATTATAAGATAGTAGTATCGGGCAAAGGAAACCTGAAACTGCTGAAGCCTGTAGCCCCTGAGTTCCCGGCCGATTTTGAAAAATACGATCCAAAAGTAACCGACACCATTGCCGATGCCGAAAGCGGCGAAACCGGTACCCGTACTTATACCTACCTGCTGATCCCAAGGCACGGTGGCAACTTTACCATCGATCCGGTTAAGTTTGCTTATTACGATCTGTCGGCAGGCAGATATGTAAGCACCCAAACCAAGGGCTTTGACATTAAGGTTGATAAAAGCGCTACCGAAAATAACGTAGTATCGTTAGGTGCCGCCGATAAACAGGACGTAAAACTGCTTAATAAAGACATCCGCTACATTAAAACCGGCGATGAGGCAGATAGCCTCACCAAAAACGGCGACGGCTTTTACGGCTCGCCTACTTATTATTTACTGTTGGCTTTAGGTCCGCTGTTGTTTGCCGGAGCCTGGGTTTACGGTAAATGGTATGAAGCCAGTAACAGCGATGTTGTGAAGGTGAAAAGCCGAAAGGCGGGTAAAATTGCCGCCAAACACCTGGCCAGCGCTAAAAAACAGTTACAGGCCAACAACAGGACCGCGTTTTACGAGGATGTGTTTAAAGGCTTGTATGGCTATTTAAGCGATAAGCTGAACATTGCAGCGGCAGATTTGAACCGTGAAAAAATAGCGTCGGAACTAAAAGTCCGTACTCTTGACGAACCACTGATCAACGAACTGCTGGAAACCCTGGACCTGTGCGATATGGCCCGCTACGCGCCGGTATCGGGTGTATCAGAACAGCAAATGTTTGATAAGGCAAAAAACATGATCAATGACATTGAAGATAAAATATAACATGCTAAAGCGTTGGATCTATATATTGCTGCTCATTGCATCGCCATTACTTGCTTTTAGTAATGATGGCACCAACGCGTTGTTTAAAAAAGGCAACGATCAGTACCAGAAAGGGAAATACAAAGATGCCCAGGTAACCTATCAGAAACTGGTTGACGATGGTAACTTATCCATCGCCCTGTATTATAACTTAGGGAATGCCTACTACAAAACCGGCGACATTGCCCCCGCGCTGTTATATTACGAAAAGGCCCACAAGTTATCGCCCGGCGATGAAGATATCAATGCCAACATCAGGTTGGCCAACACTAAAACCGCCGATAAGATAGAAGCGCCGCAGGAGTTTTTTATTACCAAATGGTGGCATGGCTTTATCCTGGCTTTGCCTGCAGATACCTGGGCAATTGGTGGAGTATTGCTGATACTGGCAGGTTTTGGATTGTTGATCCTGTATCGATTTAGCAATTCTGTCGGCATAAAAAAGACAGCTTTCTTCTCGGCCATAGCGGCTTTGATCATAGGGGTTTGTGCTACATTTTTAGCAGGGCGGCAAACCCATTATTTCGACTCGCATCATGACGCAATCATATTCAGCAGTACGGTAACCGCTAAAAACGCGCCTTCGGCCACAGGCAAAAATGCTTTTGTATTACATGAAGGTACCAAAGTAGAGATCCTTGACAACACCGGCACCTGGATCAGGATTCGCTTAGTGAATGGGAGTGAAGGATGGGTTACGGTTGGGGATGCGAAGGAGATATAGAAGGTAATCTATACCATGTCATTGCGAGGAACGAAGCAATCTCATGCTATACAGGGCGGGCATGCATAGTTCGCGATTGCTTCGTTCCTCGCAATGACATGGTTGAAAGAGGTTTGCGCCTTACTGAAAACTAATAACTATACACTTTCTCCCCGCTATTCAACAACGCTAACACATCTTCTTCAGTCCCGGTAAACGGGCCGTATGAGGCGATGTTGTAGCTGGCCATAGCGGCTGCAAATTCGCCGGCTTGCTGAAAAGACGCGCCTTTTATGCGTTGGTATAAATAACCGGCCATATAGGTATCGCCGCAACCGGTGGCATCAACCACGGCGGTAGGGGTATAAGCCGGGATGTTGTAAAAAACACCATCAGTATAAATTACAGAACCCATGCTGCCCAGGGTAATCACTACTTCTTTAACGCCCCAGCCGGCCAGGATGCGGGCACCTTCAAAAATATCGGTGCTGCCGGTAAGTACTTCTGTTTCGTGTTCGTTGGCTTTCAGGATATCAATATGTTGTAAAGCTTCGCATTTATCGGCCCAGTCAATAGCTACCACGTTTTCGTTAACTACCTCACGTAAATAACCCTGCACATCTAAAGAAACCCGACCACGACCGTGCAGTTCCCTAATCAACGATACATCAATATCATCGGCCAGGAGTGGTCCTAAATGAAAGATCTTTGCTTCGGTTTGCTGTAATTGCTCAATGGTAAAAGGATTGGCTTTTTGCAATACGCGCTGCGTACGGTGGTTTTGATTTTCGGAGTAAATGTTCTCGAAATAAACCGATTGCCCGCAGGCTAAAGCATCTACATGGATGCCTTTGGCGCACAGTTTTTCGACTACTACCATTTCGCTTTGTGCAAGGGTGGTTACCAGGGTATAGCTCACATCCATATTGCGAATGGCATTTGAAAAATAAAAGGACGTACCCCCCGCCATGTGTTTTACCGCTTGCGGAGTTACCACTTTATCTAATGTTATATGCCCAACGCAACAAATATCGTACATGCTTTTTTATCTATTTTAAACCAGCGCCTTACCAATAAGCAGCAAACTGCAAATGTATATAATATCAATGTTTAATTAATGTAAGGTTTTTAATACATACTGGTTGTAAATAAGAATGATGGGCAAATGCCGTTGCAGGCCTTAATCTTTAAACGAGATGGTAAACCTGGCGCCTTCGTTGGGCTTGCTTTTAAGCACTATTTGCCCACCCAGGCTGGTAATATGGTTATACACCAGGTAAAGTCCAATACCCTTGCTGTCATGGTGATGATGGAATTTTTGATGGAAGCCAAATACTTTGCCCCTGGCGGTTTCCATATCAAACCCCAGTCCGTTATCAGCAAAAATGAGCTGCTTAATTCCATTGTGGGTCTTTGAACTGATGTTGATAACCGGGCTAACATCCGGTCGCGCGTATTTGATAGCATTGGTGATCAGGTTTAGGAAAATACTTTCAAGGTAAGCTCTATTGAACCTGATGCGGCTGTTATCGGTAAAGTTAATATTGATAACGGTATTTGAATCCTGGATCAGTGAGCTTAAAGAATGTAATACCGCAGTTAGCGATTCGTTAAGGTCTACCTCTTCAATCTGCACATGCAGGCTATCCTTCTGGCTTAAAACATCAACATAATTATTCAATGTTTCTTTAAGGCTTTCGGTGGCCGATTTAAGCATATTGATAAACTCCAGTGTTTCTTCATCCTGGATGCGGGTAGTATCCATCAAACCAAAAACCGACAGTAAATTACTCACCGGCGACCGCAGATCATGCGATGTAGTATAGGTTAGCTGCTTAAGATCGTCATTTATTTTGGTAAGGCTGGTGATTAGCGCGTTACGCTCCTGCTCCTGTTTCTTTTTATGGGTGATGTTTTTGGCGATGGCGAAAACCAGCTGTTCGTTTTCTATCGGCATCGATGTCCAGGCCAGCCAAACAATGTCGCCGCTTTTGGTTACATAGCGGTTCTCGAAGTTTAAAAGAGGGATATCATGGGTAAGATTAGTACGGCCTTGTGAAGTGATATCGCGGTCATCGGGGTGTACAAAATCGTTGATAGGGCGGGAAAAAAGCTCTTCGTTGCTATAACCTAAAACTTTAGAAACCGTAGGATTTATTTTCCTGAAATAGCCATCGAACCCGGCGATGCAAAAAAGATCGGCAGATAACTCAAAAAAGAGTTCGAAATTGAAACCGGTATAGGTGCTTGCACCAAAAGTTTTTAGCATGGGGGGATAACTTAAAATAGCTACCAGGGGATATAGCTATTCATTGTTATGGTTATACGACAGTTAAATAAATTTGTTGCATGGGTTATAGATGTGCAGATTTCAAATGTGCAGATTTCAAATAGAAAACATATAGGTAAATCTGCACATTTGAAATCTGCATATCTGCACATCAAAACAAATCCCTTTAAAAAAATAAAAGCCCCCTGGACTTGCTCCGGGGGACTTTCAACCTAAACCTTATCACAATTAAACCGGTAGGATTACCAGTTCATGTATACCTACGCAATTACTGTACCAAACGGATTGACTTCGTAAATTTTTTTATAAAGGCCCTTGATTTTACTGTTTTAGCTATAAAAAATTACAGATTGTGTTTGCCCAATTAGATTAATGGTTACAAAGTTTAAGCATTTGTTAATTTTTGCGTACAGGATTTGGAACACTTTACAACTGTTTTGCAGTTTTTTTTCTACGCAGATAGCTGTCGGCCAAAAACAAAGCCAGTATTACGTCAAACACCAGGAACCATTTAAATACCTGGCTACTAAATATATTGCTCATTTTGGGCAGCTTAAAACCAGCCGGCATATTGATCTTTACATCAACCGCCGAAAGCCCGATGTGAATGTTTGCAATAGTGAACACTAACAAAGTCACAATAGTAATAGCAAAGAAAACAGAAACCCCCCAGATAACGCGTGGATTAATCGCCGCCTTTAAGGGCTGGCGCGCATTTTCGGTACGGATGGTTTCCATCACTTTATAGGTAAAGCCCATGGGCGGCTCGTCCAGCTCCATGCCTGCAATCTCTTGGTTTAACTGCAAAAACTCCTGGTATTTGGTACGGTAAACCTCATCCTGCTCAATAAGCAGGGCAATGGCTTCCTGCTCGGCCGGGGTACAGGTGCCATCAATATAGTTCCAGATTTTTTCTTCTATCGGGTTCATATCAATTCTTTAACCTCGTGTTTTAAATTACGCTCCAGCTTGTCTTTCAAACGCTGGCGCGCCCTAAATAGTTTAACCTTAACCGTGTTTGTTTCCATCCCTAAAGTTTGCGCAATCTCCTCTAAAGATTGTTCGCCCTTGTAAAACAAGGTTATAATGGTAGCATCATCGGGTAACAGTTGCTCAATTGCCTGGTTAAGGTAAAATGACCGGGACTTGTTTTCCACATTATCGGCATCATAAGCCGACTCGCGATTTTCTATCTGTATAAAAGTACCTTCCTCGTCAATTGAATCGGTGGCAATACGCTTTTTTCGTAAAAACGTCATGGCGGTATTATACACAATAGTGTACAGCCAGGTACTGAATTTTGCCTGCGCGTTGTACGACGCCAACGACCGGTAGGCTTTGATAAAGCAATCCTGGGCAATCTCCTCGGCGTCCTCGCGGCTTTTTGAAAATCGCATAGCCAGCGTAAACACAAAACGCTGGTGCCGTTTAACCAAATCGGCATAAGCCGACTGGTTACCAGCCAACGTTTGTTCAATGAGTTCGATATCTGAAAGCTTGCTCTGCATCTGTTACAACCTCTCTGACAACACTGCTTTTACTTTGGTTACACTAAAGGTAAGAAAAAGTCGAGCCCCCTGGCCCCCTAAAGGGGGAATTTGAAAAAGAAAAGTAGTCGTCTTAGCTGTTTCAACATGCTATTCAAAAAACTCCCCCTTCAGGGGGCTGGGGGGCTTTTAATTCCGCCTATTAAACAAAAACGAAGCATAATATAGCAAGGTAGCCAATGCGCTGATGGCTGCAACCACATAGGTCATGGCAGCCCACCACAGGGCGTCTTTGGCTTGCTCGTGCTCTTCGTTGGTTTGCACAATACTGTAATTATTATTTAACCAGGCCAATGCGCGCCTGCTGGCATCAAACTCAACCGGGAGGGTAATAAAGCTGAAAAAGGTAACCAGCGCAAGCGCGGCAACACCAACAGCCAACACCAATGGGTTATGGGTAAAAACCAACAGTAAAATGCCGATCATTAAAGTCCACTGGGTTAGGGTTGAGGCGATGTTTACCGCCGGCACAATTGCCGAGCGGAACGTTAACCATGCGTAAGATTTTGCATGTTGTACAGCATGGCCGCACTCATGGGCAGCTACAGCCGCGGCTGCAATACTGCGGCTGTAAAAAACATCCTGACTCAAATTAACGGTTCTTGTTTCGGGGTTGTAATGGTCCGTAAGCTGACCTTCAACGCTTACCACCTGTACGTTATAAATACCATGATCGCGCAGCATCCGCATGGCTACCTCCTGGCCCGAAAGCCCGGATAGCAAACCAACTTCCGAGTAATGTTTAAACTTGCTTTTAAACCGCCATTGTATAGCAAAGCTGATGAGCGCGATAATGATCATCAGGAACCACGCGGAGTTGTAGCCTATAATTATTGATAATGTATTCATTCTATTAAAGTCAAAATTAAAAAGTCAAAATTCAAAAAAGGAAAGCTTATGGTTGCTGCCCATGACAAACCTTCCATGTCATTGCGAGGTACGAAGCAATCTCATGCTCTACAGGGCGGATCTGCACAGTTCGCGATTGCTTCGTACCTCGCAATGACATAGCTTTATATTGTCATTTATACCTTCACAGTCCCCGAATTTTACCACTTGCAATGACGATATATATGCATTACGAAGCTTTAACCGTATTTATAACTAAGCTTTCAAAAATTGTTCCGCTTCAGTAAACGCTGTCAAAGTAATTGTCAAATCCGATCTTCAAAAGCGATGTTTTGAATTTTGAATTTTTACTTTTGACTTATGTGGTCTTACTGGGAGCGGACTTCTTTTATCGATAATGCCGATGTGATCATCATCGGTAGCGGCCTTGTTGGCTTAAGTGCCGCGCTGCATTTAAAAAAGCAACAGCCCGCTTTAAAGGTGCTGGTGCTTGAGCGGGGCTTTTTACCAAGTGGTGCCAGTACTAAAAACGCTGGTTTTGCCTGTTTTGGTACAGTTAGCGAGCAAATTGAAGTAATAAACCGCTCGTCAGAAGCTGAAGCCATGCACCTGGTAAATTATAAATGGCGTGGCCTGCAACGCCTGCGGCAAAACCTGGGCGATGAAAATATCGGCTATCACCAATATGGCGGCCATGAATTGTTTATGGCTGATGAAAGGGAGCCGGCTAAAAACGCTTTCGATCAAATAGATCATCTCAATAAATTATTACAGCAAGCTATTGGCGAGCCTGACATTTATGCAGTAGCCGATGAAAGAATTGCAGGTTTTGGCTTAAATAAAGTGAGCCATATCATCTACAACCCCTTTGAGGGGCAGATAGATACCGGCAAAATGATGCGGGCTTTATTGTATAAGGTATATGAATTGGGCGTGCTGGTGCTAAATAATATCCACATCGATGCAATTGAGCAGGGCGATAACTTCATCAACCTGCTAACAACTCAAGGCCGTTTTAAAGCCGGCAAAGTTATCCTTGCCACCAACGCTTTTGCAAGTCAGCTTTTTCCGGATTTGGATGTGGTGCCTGGCAGGGGGCAGGTGTTGATAACCAAACCGGTGCCGGGCTTAAAACTTAAAGGCACTTACCATTTTAACGAAGGCTATTATTACTTCCGCAATATTGATAACCGCGTGTTATTTGGCGGCGGCCGCAACCTGGATTATCAGGCCGAAGAAACTTTCGACTTTGGCCATACCGATACCGTAAAAGAAAAGCTGGTAAGCTACCTGCATGAGGTGATTCTACCGGGCCAAAATGTAGATATAGACCACTGGTGGAGCGGCATCATGGGCTTTGGCCAGGATTTAAGCCCTATAGTAAAACAGGTACAGCCCAATGTCTTTTGCGCCGTGAGATGCAATGGTATGGGTGTAGCTATGGGAAGTTTGGTAGGGGAGGAAGTGGCGAATTTGGTGTTGACCGACGGTTCGCATATTTAGTCGGTTTTAGGAGGCTCCGCTGGAGCCAATTATTAAGACATAACTTTGAAAGCTATAAACACGGGGCTGCGCTGCAGCCTGAGCTCCAAATACAAAGCCGTCGATATGATTGTTTTTACACTCCGTTAGGAGTATCGTGTTTATAGCAAATAAAAAAACGTTTTGGCTCCGTAGGAGCCTCCTTGTAATACAGTAAGCCTACTGCTTTGTTCTTCTGATTCTCTATGCCGCCTAAAACAACTCTACCAACCGCTCCAAAGCCATTCCCCTCGATCCTTTGATCAGGATAGTTGATCCGGTTATCGGGAGTGCCTTCAGTCCCGCAATAGCATCCTCTGCGGTAATATAAAAATGGTTTTTGTCCTTCGTCTTTTGTCCTTGATCTATAATCCCGGCTACTGCCGAAAAGTCTTTCCCAATAAAAATCCTTTCATCCACCTCTGTATCCAAAGCTTTTTGAATAACGGAGGCGTGCTCAACGGCCGATTCTGGTCCCATTTCAAACATATCGCCCAAAATCAACACTTTGCGTTTGGCTTCCAGCTTTCCAATGTTTTCAATGGCCACAAACATGCTGCTCGGGTTGGCATTGTAATAATCGCAAATAAGAGTATTGGTAGCCGTTTGTACAATTTGCGACCGGTTGTTTTTAGGCTGATAGCCTTCGATGCCCGCATTGATCTCGGCCGCGGGTATATTAAAATAAGTACCGATGGCGATAGCCGCTAATATATTATGCAGGTTGTAAGCCCCGGTAAGCTGGGTTTTTACTTTATATTCTTCCCCTGTTTTATTGTTGGTCCATTCCAATCCCAGCAATGGCGAATTTTCAACCAGCGCGCCGCTCACCAAATCATCAATAGTATTGGTGCCGTAATAAACAACATGGCTTAACTTTCGCGCCCCTGCCATTTCAAGCAGGGTATTATCGTCACTGTTAATAAAAACGGATGAAGGACTTTCGGACTTTCGGACTTTCGGACTTTCAGACTTTAAAAAATAATCATACAATTCACCCTTACCTTTCTTCACACCTTCAACTCCACCAAAGCCCTCCAAATGCGCTTTACCCACATTGGTAATTAAGCCGTGCGATGGCTGGGCAATGCTGCAAAGTAGTTCAATTTCTTTTTGGTGATTGGCCCCCATTTCAATAACAGCCATTTGGTGCGATGCATCGATAGTTAAAATGGTAAGCGGCACGCCGATATGATTGTTGAGGTTACCTTGTGTAGCCTGCGTTTTAAAATGCTGAGAAAGCACCGAGTTGATCAGTTCCTTGGTAGTTGTTTTGCCGTTGGTACCAGTCAGCCCGATAACAGGGATACTCAGCTGGCGGCGATGGTGCCGGGCCAGATCTTGCAAAGAAGTTAAAACATCATCAACCAACAGGTATTTTTCATTCAGTTGATACACCGGGTTGTCAATAACCGCGTAGGCGGCACCGGCTTCTATGGCCTTTTCTGCAAAGGTATTGGCATCAAATTTATCGCCTTTAAGCGCAAAAAACAGGCTGCCTGCACCTATTTTACGGGTATCGGTGCTGATAACAGGATGTTGAAGAAACAGTTGATATAGTTGTTGGGTAGTTGTCATGTTTAATATAACCGCGTTATATGGCAATTGTATAACAAAGTAACCTTTTCAAAATTACTTACGCAAGTGGTGAGGGAATATTGAGGGGCTGTATATCGCAGACGACTCACCCCGACGAGGCTCCGCCCGTCTTCCCCTCTCTCCAACTTCGTTGCATAGAGGGGTGGCAAGGTTATTCATTGATTTTTTTAGCCCTCTATGCGGCTTTAGCCGGAGAGAGGGCAGGTCCAGCGAAGCGTAGACCGGGTGAGTCGTCCCTTGGTTAGTTGACGCCTTATTTATACGTTAATAAAAGCAAACCCATCGCTACGTTGTAGATGTTAAGAAAACCGCCCGCCCTTATTCATCCAGCTAATCACCGCTTTAATTTCGCCATAACTATAATCATCGCCCAAAATTTGCTTTAGGGGTGATAGCATTTCGCTGCCATAACTTTCCACAGCATCTTTAATAACAGGTACTTTCGCCGCCGGTACTATCTCCAATACATCAATTTCGCCAGATTCAATGAAATGACTTAAATGACTTTCAATAGTCATCGGCGATAGGCCTCGTTCGGCTGCTATTTCGGCAACGCCTTTGCCATGGCGGTACATGGTAAAGGTTTCCATTTTGGTATCGTTGGTTTTGCGTGTTTTAGGTGCCCGCTCCGCACGCTCAGTTTTTGCTTTACGCTCCCGTTTGGGCGATTTATAAGCAATCTTGGATTCCAGTCCTTTTTCCTTGCAATAATCTTTAACTGGTTGCAACAACTCACGGCCATATCGTGCCAGTTTTACATCGCCAAAACCCGAAATTAGTCGAAGCTCATCCAAATTTTGCGGTAAAAAGGTAGCCATCTCTAACAGGGTAGCATCTGATACAATGACATAAGCCGGTACATTTTCATTGTGGGCAATATCATTGCGTACCCGTTTCAGACGACTCAGCAATTCGGCCTCATGTGGTGGTGCCTCGTGGTGGGTGTGGGTTTCTTCGGTTGTTTCGCTTTCAATAAACTCTACCTTTTGAAGGCCTTTTAATACAGCCTGGCTTTGCGGGGTTAAATTTAAAATGGGATATTCCTGCCCGCCCATTTGTAAATAGCCGGTGGTGATGAGCTCACGGATGTAGCGTTGCCAGTCGGGCTTGCTGATATCGGCACCAATGCCATAGGTTTTTAGTTGTTTATGTTCCTCGCGGATCTTTTCTGATTTTGATCCGCGTAAAAAATCGATCACATAATTAACGCCGAAACGCTCATTTAAACGGGCCACTGCCGAGAGTGCTTTTTGAGCGATAAGCGTACCGTCAAAACGTTTAAACTCGGTGAGGCAAACATCGCATGAACCACAATTGGGTGGAAAAGCCTCGTCGAAATATTTCATGAGGTATTGCCTGCGGCAGCTTTGGAGCTGGCAGTACATCACCATATCATTAAGCTTGTTAAGCATAATGCGGCTTTGTTCCTCGTTCCCTTCAATCCGCGCAAAATGCTGCAATTTACCTGCATCGCCCGGCGAATACAATAGCATCACTTCGGAAGGCAAGCCATCACGACCAGCCCTGCCGGTTTCCTGGTAATAGCCCTCAATATTTTTAGGCAGGTCCATATGCACTACGTAGCGCACATTTGATTTATTGATACCCATACCAAAGGCGATAGTTGCCACAATGATCTTTACATCATCGCGCAAAAAAGCCTCCTGGTTTTTGGCTTTTACATCGTTGCTAAGGCCGGCGTTGTAAGGTTCGGCACTAAAACCGGCGCTTTTCAAATCGTCGGCCAGCTCTTCTGTCGATTTACGTGAAAGGCAATAAATAATCCCCGATTCATCTTTTCGCTCGTTCAAAAAATCGGTAAGCTGCTTAAAACTGTTCCTTTTAGGTGTAACGCGGTAGGTAATGTTTTCCCGGTTAAAAGAGGATACAAATACAGCCGGATTGTGCAGGTTTAATTTTTCAAGGATATCTTTTTGGGTAAGCTTATCGGCAGTGGCGGTAAGCGCGATAACCGGAACTTTTGGGAATTCGGTTTTTAACTGTGCCAACATCAGGTATTCGGGCCTGAAATCGTGCCCCCATGATGATATACAGTGTGCTTCATCAATGGCTATCTGTACCACGTTAAGCGTTTTCAAAAAGGGGACAAGCTTGTTTTCGGCACCAAACAAGCGCTCGGGTGCAAGGTAAAGCAGCCTGATCTGGTTGTTTTTTAACTTTTCGGCCAGCTGGCGCTGCTCATCGGGGTTTTGCGACGAGTTTAAAAATGCCGCCGGGATGCCGCTTACATTCAGGCTGTCAACCTGGTCTTTCATGAGCGCTATCAACGGCGATATCACAATGGTTAAACCATTTAATAATACCGCGGGCAACTGGTAACATAATGATTTGCCGCCGCCGGTGGGCATCAGCGCCATTACATCCTGTTTATTTAAAACATGCTGAATGATGGCTTCCTGCTGATGCCTGAACGCGCTATAACCAAAATACTTTTGCAGTGCCGATAATGGGGTCATGATAGATGTGCAAATGTGCAGATTTCAGATGTGCCGATTAATTTGTACACACCCAACCTTTCGATGTGCAAATTACGAATTATCAATATGGATTGCTAAAATTTTTAGATTTTTTGATGGTTTATAATTATGGTTTTTGTAAATTTGTGTATAACGGATAATTTCTTTTAATCTGAAAGGGATTATGCCCATCGTTTAAAAACAAACAAAGCCCCCAATTATAAATATATAACATAAGTATTTGTTTATTAATGTGTTGTGGTTTCATTCTGAGTTGCTAAAGGTATTCAAAAGGAACGAGAAAGGTGCGCGGGAGGATATCAAGAGGTGAGCGAAAGGTGTGAGAAAGGTGCTTGAACGGATGCGGTAAGATTGATGGCAATTTATTGTAGATATAGTAGTTCTAAAATCAGCCGGGCAGATGATCTGCATCTCTCCGTAACATTTCCACATCTAAAATGTGCACATTTGAAATCTGCACATTTTTTCACCATATTTAGCTTTTACTACACCCTATATCAATTTTATGATAAAAAGACTACTCCTTGTTTTAGTAGCTGTTGTTTCCGTATCAGCTTCCTTCGCACAAAAAATACAATCGCCCGAGGAATTCCTGGGCTATAAACTGGGGGAACATTTTACCCCGCATTATCGCATTGTAGACTACTTTAAATACGTTGCCCAGGCATCAAAAAATGTAAAGCTGCAGCAATTTGGCACTACTAACGAGGGCAGGCCTTTGCTGGCTATGTTTATCGCATCTGACGAAAATATTGGCCGGTTAGAAGAAATTCGGCACAACAACTTACGCGTTGCCGGTATAGAGAGCGGTCCGCTGATTGCTAATGTGCCGGTAATTACCTGGTTAAGCTATAATGTGCATGGCAATGAGCCTGCCTCAAGCGAAGCCGCCATGTGGACTTTGTACGATTTGGTCGATCCATCAAATACCCAAACCCAAGCATGGTTGAAAAATACTTTAGTGGTTATTGACCCTTGCTTAAACCCGGATGGCCGCGACCGTTATGTACATTTCTATAATTCGGTAGTTGGTGCTACACCAGATGCCAGTCCAACATCGCGCGAACATGCCGAGCCATGGCCGGGAGGCAGGGTGAATCATTATTATTTCGATTTAAACCGCGATTGGGCCTGGCAACAGCAAAAAGAAACCCAGGCCCGTGTAGGCCTGTTTAACCAATGGTTGCCGCAAGTGCATGTAGATTATCATGAACAAGGTTACAATGCCCCATACTATTTTGCGCCGGCTGCCGAGCCATACCATAAAGATATTACCCCATGGCAGCGCGAGGCCCAGGTATTGATTGGTAAAAACAATGCTAAGTATTTCGACCAGAATGGCTGGATGTATTTTACCAAGTACGAATTTGATTTGCTGTATCCATCTTATGGCGATACCTATCCTTTATATAATGGCTCTATCGGTATGACGTATGAGCAGGGTGGCATTAGCGCCGGCCTGGCTGTTGTTACCCGCAGTGGCGATACCTTAACACTGGTTCAGCGTGTGGCGCACCATCACTCAACCAGCTTAAGCACTATCGAAACCGCATCGGCCAATGCTCAAAAGCTAAAAGACGAGTTTAAAAAGTTTTATGATAACAGCCGTGCTAATCCGCCGGGCGAGTATAAAACCTATGTAATCAAAAACGATAATAACAATAAAATAAATGCCCTGGCCAAATTGCTGAGCCGTAATGGTATTCAATACGGGTTTGGGTTGAGTAATAAATCGGCTACCGGTTATAATTATATCAATGGCAAAACTGAACAATTTAATGTGGGTGCTAATGACCTGGTGGTAAATGCTTATCAGCCAAAAGCCGTATTGCTGCATGTATTGCTGGAGCCAAAAACATTTATTCCCGATTCTAATACATATGATATCACCGCATGGTCATTACCTTATGCCTTTGGTTTAAAAGCTTACGGTGTTAAAGAATCATTTAAACCGGCCAATGCCGATTGGGGTATTATAGCGCCAAAAGCTTTGATAAATACCCATGCTTACGCTTACGTATCAGCCTGGCAATCTGTGGGCGATGTTAAGTTTTTATCGGCCCTGCTAAAAAAGAAAATAAAAGTACGGTACTCCGAAAAAGCATTTGAATCGGCGGGTAAACAGTTTGCTCCCGGATCATTATTAATAACTCGTGCCGGGAACGACCGTGCTGATTTTGACCAGGTAGTTACCCAGACTGCTGCCGAACTTAATCAGGAACTCACACCCCTTGCATCCGGTTTTGTTGATAAGGGGTCTGATATTGGTTCTGATGCCGTGAGGTACATTCGCCAGCCCAAAGTAATGGTTGTTGCCGGCGATGGCGTAAATTCTGAGGCTATGGGCGAGGTATGGCATCTGTTTGAAGCGCAATTAGGTTATCCTATTTCGTTGATCAGGTACCAGGATCTGGGTCGCACCCGTTTGGCCGATTATGATGTGGCCATTTTTCCCGATGGCAGGTATGATGATCTTCCATCAGATAAACTGGTTAGCTGGGTACGCGACGGTGGTAAGCTGATAGCCATTGATAATGCTGTTGCTTCCCTTGCCGATAAGAAAGGTTTCCTGATTAAAAAGAAAGAGGATAAAAAAGACGATAAGGACAAAGATAAAACCGTTAAAGTTTACGGAGATCGTGATCGCGACGCCATCCGTGAGCAAATCCCGGGCGCTATCTTTAAATTAAACCTTGATAACACACATCCCCTTGGTTTTGGCTTGCCAGAATACTATTACTCGCTTAAACTGAACGATGATATCTATGAGCTTTTTGCCGATAACGACGGCTGGAATGTAGGCACTATTAAAAAGGATAGTTATGTATCGGGTTTTGCCGGGGCCAAAGCCAAACAAAAAATTAATAACGGCCTGTTGCTTGGTGTGCAATCACTTGGCCGTGGTTCGGTAGTTTACATGGTAGATGATCCGCTGTTCCGTAGTTTCTGGGAAAATGGTAAACTGTTGTTTAGCAACGCGGTATTTATGGTAGGGCAGTAAGGAGCCCCCCAGCCCCCTAAAGGGGGAGCTTGAAAATCAAACGGCCTTGCTTTATTAAAAGCAAGGCCGTTTGATTTTGTAAATATCTACTTTGCTAACATGCAAATCAAAAAGCTCCCCCTTTAGGGGGCTGGGGGGCTTCGCTTTGCCTCTAATTATTCCCTTTCACCCTTCCTTTTTCGTCATCGGCACCGCTGCGGTGTTCGCGTACTTGGATGGAGTTGTTGCCAAAGTTGTAGGTTAGTGTTAAACGGCCAACCCTGGTATCGTTATGCTGCCTTATGGTAAAGCTGTTGTTAAGGGCGTTACTGCTCAGGTTATTGCGGCGAATGTTGAAAATGTCGTCGCAGGCAAGTTTCACGTTGAACTTTTTATCCATAAATGATTTGCTGATGCCCATATCAACTGAGTAGCGCGGCCTTATTTTATAGATACCATATGTTAATGCCGATTGATAATCGCCCATGACCTCTAAACGGGCACCGGCAAATTTAAAGGTTTGGGTGGTGCGGGCCTGGTAAGCCCATTGACCATCGCGAAAGTTATAACCCGCTAATGAATCGGATTTAAAGCCAAGGTAAAATGCGGTTACGTTAACATTACCTTCCCACCATTTGGTAATGGTGAATGGGGTATTGATATTGGCATTGTAACCGGTTTGCGTTTGTAAGTTGGCATTGGTTTGAAACGTTTTTTTGCCTTCGGTTAATATCAGTTCGGTAATAGCGTTTGTAGTGCGGTTATACCCCAGGCTTACGTTAACCGTTTTATTATAGGTATAGTTAAATTCAAAGTTTTGGGTGTATTGCGGATTAAGGAACGCGTTACCTTTATTAAAGGTATATGGATCAAGGTAATAAATGAACGGATTCAGGTCATCGTATCCCGGCCTGTCTATGCGGCGACTGTATGATAAGCTTACCTCGTTTTTATCATTAATAGTATGGTTAATAAACGCGCTTGGGAAAAAATTAAGATAGCTGCGCTTTACCGGCGTACTGCCCACCAGGTTTCCATTTGATTGTGTATTTTCTGCACGAACGCCAACTTGTATTGATGTTTTTTTGAATTGCTTGTTCAGGTTAATGTAACCGGCCTGAATGTTTTCCTGGTAAATGAACCGGTTTGATCGGCCTACATCATTAACAACGCTGCCGTTGGTATCAATCTGCGCCCGTAAATCGTTGTCGGTTTTAACACTGCTAAATTTAGCGCCTACTTCAAGCTTTATGGTTTTGGTAAGTGGCTTGGCATAGTCAAACTTGCCGGTATATATGGTAATGTTTGATGGCGTTTGGTTAAACAAGGTTTGTGGATTACGCACCAGGCTGCCATTGGGGTAAAAGTAATCGGTTTTGTAATAGGCGTTAGTATAGTTCCTGAATTTTGAATAATCAAGATCGATGCTTAGCTCCTGGCCGCTGGTGTCAATTTTGTAGCGGTCGTTAAGGTTCAAAGCAAAGTTTTTATAGGTTTGGTGAATAGTTGATGCCGTGTGCAATAAAGTATCGGCTACGTTAGGCTGCCTGCCGATGAGCGTATGGGTATCATTATCGCTTGTGCCGCTGTTTGAGTACCCGCTTACCACGAAGCCAATGGTGTGTTTTGGCGTAAGGTCATAATCGGCACCCAGGCGGTAATTGTTGTAGTGGTTGCTTTCGGGCATCATTGATTGCTGGTTAAAATATGTTTTATGCCCGGCGCTATCAGTGATCCTGTCTAACAGAAGATCATGCCCGCGCCTGTTATCACCGCGACTAAGCGTACCAAAAACATTCAAATTACCATCTTTATGGTTTAGGTTTAAGCTGGTGTTATCCCTCCAGTACTGGCCTTTCGCGGTACCTGCTGTTAAGCTGCCGTTGGTGCCCGATTGGGTATTCTTTTTTAGTTTAATGTTGATGATGCCCGAGTTGCCTGCCGCGTCGTATTTAGCAGATGGGTTGGTAATGATCTCGATTGATTTAATGGTATTGCCATCGGTTGAACGTAATAAGGTAGCTAACTGCGCTGCTGATAAATAGGTAAGCTTATCATTGATCATTACTGTTACGCCCTGTTTACCTTTAAGGCTGATGTTGTCATCCTTATCAACCGTAACGCCCGGTGCTTTGGCTAATATTTCCATAGCTGTATTGCCGGCTGCAAGCACGCTGTTCTCTACATTCATTACTGTGCGATCTATCTTGCGTTCAATTAGGGGTTTGGTAGCGGTAATAGTTACTGTTTTTAAAGCAGTGTTGGTGCCTGGCTGCAGGTTTAATACAGGTACTTCAATAGTAGCCGAATTTTCGGTAACGGTAAATGGTTGGCTTATGGCTTTGGCGTAGCCAACAACAGAGGCTTTGATGAGGTATTTGCCAGCCGGGATCTTTTCAAAAGAGTAAACGCCGTTATCGTTACTTAAAGCCCCTTTAACAACGGTCGAGTCGGTGGCTTTGATGATGCTTACGCTGGCATAGTCAAGCGGCTTGCCCTGGTCATTTACCAACGAGCCGGATACTTTGGTGCTGCCCGCTTTGACGGCCTGGCCAAAGGATACACCCCAGCTGATAACTACAAGCAGGAGTGTATATATTATATAGTTGATTTTAGTTTTCATTATCATGGTTTTTAAAAAATTGGGCAATAAAAAGCCGTTAAGGAAAATGCTCCCTTTTAAATTTTAGTAAATAAGTTTTTTTGTTTTTGGCCCCTGGCCTTAGGTGTGTTTAGTAGTTATTTAATATAAGCGGTTGTTTTCATAGTGTATCAGTTTTAGGGGGCGGTGGATACGCGTATCCTGTTAAAAGCCCCGGCCGGTAATTGTGTGCATTTTGATATAAGATGCACAAAGGGGGTGTTTGGTTACAGCTATTTTAAACTTTTTAATGTCGGGAAGATGGTTTTGGCAGTAACCCTTCCCCAAATCAAACGCCAAAAGGATAGTTGATGTTGGTATACTCATGATAGTGTTCCACCGGAACGGGTGGAACGCATGGAACACCATGGACACCTACTGGGTTGATTACCAATCAATTAAGTATTGTTGAAAAAACAACAATGTGGAACAGTTTAACGCCTGTATACCAGTTAATTACAATAAAAAACGTTATTTCTTAGTTCCAAATATGTCATTTACTGACAAAATGGTGTCACCACCCGAATAGGTTTGTCGTCCTATAAAAAGTTTACAGTTGGTTGGCTTAAGGTATAGCAGCACGAAACATTTCTTAATTACAGCAAAAAACATGCGTTATTGTATAAATATAGGGCTGATGATGAGGCTTTATATAAGCTTTTACGCTAACAATATTGTATAAAGGCTTGCTTGCTTTAATTAACCGGTTAACATCAACCTTAATTGTAAAAGCATAAAAAGGAATAATAAGCCCGCTAAATAATAGCAGGCTTATATATTTTACAAAAGATCTCATTATATATAATGATGATAAGGTTATTGTGCCGCGTTTTTGATCGAGTCGGCAACTTCCTGCCTGCGCAGGCTATCTATAGTAGCTTGTGGTACCGGCGGTATTTTACACTCCAGGCCGTTAGCGGCCATCACAAACACAGATCCGTTTGGATTGGTAGGCTGGTTGCTTTGGCCACAATCGTATAGGTTAAAGCCCATGTTGCGGTCGAGTTTTTGATCAATAACCAGTGTTGAGTTCAACGGAACCTTTATGGTGATGTATAGCTTTTGGCCCCTCCATTTGGCCCCTGCAAGGCGCTCAATCCTGCGGTCGAATTTTAAAACAGAATCTTTTTGCGTAAAACGGTAGCTGATATTGCGGGTGTTCATCAACGCGTCTTCATAGTCACGGCCGCGGGCGGTAAATGACTCAATCAATACCGGTTGTGGCACATCGCTTTTTTCTACGTTGATGCTAACGGGATCTGATGCGCCAAAATTGTCATCGCCGTTAAAGTCGTCATCTAAAATAACCATGCCGTTAAAGCGCTCCTTGATGCGCAGGCGGGTGCTATCCTCATTGCTCAGGTATTTGGCATCGTTAAGCTGCAGGTAGTAGGTGCTGTTGGCTGTTGGTTTAATATTAACTGTATTGCTAAGCCGGGCACCTTCCCTAAAATCGGCAGTTGCTTTTACGCCGTAGTAAACAACAGCACCAAGTGCGGCCAGCCATACACATAATAAGGTGGTACCAATGGTGCGGTTAAATGTGGCATTTTTAAACAAGAAACCTATAATTAACAGGATGATAGTTAATAAAGGGATAGCCAGCAATAAAAAGCCACCGGCCAAAAATACCATACTGGTTTCCTGGTTAACAAAGTTAAA
This sequence comes from Mucilaginibacter dorajii, assembly GCF_024808255.1. GTDB lineage: Bacteria > Bacteroidota > Bacteroidia > Sphingobacteriales > Sphingobacteriaceae > Mucilaginibacter > Mucilaginibacter dorajii. The sequence goes on along the minus strand of NZ_JANTYS010000009.1, from coordinate 88,888 downwards.
AGGAGGTATGTGGTAAATATCCTGTTTGCCAAAAGCTAAAAAGGCAACCAGGGTAACAATAAGCGCGATAGCTAAACCAAAACAACCTAATAATATAGCGCCGCCTATGAGCTTACCCAGCAAGCCGCCTGCTCCGCGTAAGAACACACCCAGGTGGTCAAAAAAATCGCCAATGAAATCGCGTGTTTTATATACAAAGGGTTTTGCTTCATGCTGAAAGTTATGAAGATGGTCTTTTACGGTGCTCAGCTCTTCTTCAAAATTCTTTTTAAAGCCTTTAAGGTCTTGTTTTTCACCTTTCATGGCCATCCTATCGGCACGGGAAACGGCTTTAGGGACTACTATCCATAGTATTACATATAAAAAGAAGCCGCTTCCTGCTGCGCAAAAAGATACGGCGAAAGCTAAGCGTACCCAAACAGCCTGAATATCGAAGTAATTGGCAATGCCCGCTGCAACCCCGCTCACCAAATGATCGTCCGGATCGCGGAAAAGCCGGCGGCGTTCTGTATTATAAGCATAGTTACCGGCGCCTGGTGCTTTTGCATCGTCCTCGGCAAACTCAAAATCCTCAACAGTGCCCATTTGCTCAACAACCAGTTTAACATCCTGCTCAACAATTACCTGCTTGCTTTGGCTTGCTAAAATTTCATTAAACATTTCGGCAATGCGGTTTTCAATGTCGGTAGTGATCTCCAGGCTGTCGGCCGAGGTCGAAAAATGACGTTTTACATCAGTCATGTAAAGTTTAAGTACGTCGTAAGCATCCTCTTCGATGTGAAAAACGGTGCCGTTTATATTTATGATGATAGTTTTATTCATGATGGGTAATAATTTCAGGTTCTTTTATTTTCTTTCTCCAATGGCTGTTGTAACAGCATAAACTAATTCCTGCCAGGTTTTATCCAGCTGTTCAAGCACATTCCGGCCTTCGTCGGATAGTACATAGTACTTTCGTGGCGGGCCTGAAATTGACTCAACCCAGTTGTAAGTGAGGAGGCCATTGTTTTTTAAACGGGTTAACAGGGGGTACAGAGTACCCTCAACTACAAGCAGTTGGGCTTTCTTAAGCTCAGCAATTATGTCTGATGCATATGTTTCGCCCTTAGCTATGATGGATAGGATGCAGTACTCCAGTATGCCCTTCCTCATTTGGGTTTGTGTGTTTTCAACGATCATAATACAAAGATATATGTTTAAGATTGTATTATGCAATACATAGTACTAAAATTATTAACTTTTATTATTAAAGATGCTTTTTTTAAAAAAAAGTCATCTTTTTTAAGATTTAACTTGACTTTTTGATAATGTAACATTACTTTTATGATTAATTAACTATTAACTGATCTTATTATTAACGAAATGAAAAAACTTCTACTAGCAAGTTTGTGCATTCTGTTGTTATGCCTAACACAGGTGCACGCACAAAACCGTACAGTTACTGGTACGGTTACGGCCAAAGACGACGGCCTACCCATTCCGGGGGTCTCAGTAAAGATCAAGGGAACTTCAAGCGGTACGCAAACCAACGCTGCCGGTAAATTCTCTTTAAGCGTGCCGTCCGGCGCGGTGCTTACTTTCTCTTTCATCGGTTATAATACCTATGAAGTTACAGTTGGTACAAAAAGTAATATTGATGTTGTATTGCAAAGCGCCAACAGCCAGTTAAATGAGGTTGTTGTTACCGCGTTGGGTATCCAAAGACAAGCGATATCTTTAGGCTACTCAACCGCCAAGGTATCTGGTAAAGATGTTACCCAGGCAAAACCAATCAGCGTAGTAAACGGCTTAACCGGTAAAGTATCGGGTTTGCAGGTGACCACTGTTAACAACGGTTTATTTGCCCCAACCCGTGTTACTTTACGTGGTAACAGGTCATTAACCGGTAACAACCAGCCATTATACGTTGTTGATGGTGCTATCTTCTATAGCGATATCAGCACGCTTAACCCCGAGGATATTGCCGAAACCAACGTGTTGAAAGGTTCAAGCGCATCTGCCGTTTACGGTTCTGATGCATCAAACGGGGTAATTATCATTACTACCAAACACGGTATCAAAGGTTCATCTTCTTTAACGGTATCATCAACTATACAGGTTGAAAACGTATCTTACATACCAAAATATTCTGATCGTTTTGGTTCTAATGGTGGTGAAAAAGAAGTTTTTGACTTCACTGATATCGGTTATTATATCCCTTACGAAAACCAAAGCTACGGCCCTGAATTTAATGGCCAATTGGTACCGCTTGGTCGTCCGTTGCCAGATGGTTCTGTTGAAATGGTACCATACCGTGCAGTTAAAAACCAAAAGAAAGACTTTTTTGACACTGGTATTACCACACAGCACAATTTCTCTTTTAACTCTGGCGATGAAAACGGAAGTTTTTATATGTCAGGTCAGGACATTCACAGCAAGGCTATCATGCCTAAAGACGAAGGTCGCAGGGATGTTTTCCGTGTAGGTGGCGATAAAAAATATGGTATTTTTTCAACTACTTATTCAGTAGCTTATACCTATAAAACTACAAACACTACAAATACAGGGACTGTTTATAACGATTTATTAGAGTCGCCGCTATTTGTACCGATTAAAGATTTGAAGGATCCTACCAGCAAGTACGGCACTCCTGATACGTATTATAATGATTATTACATTAGCCCGGGAGAAATAATCCAGGATCAAAGAAACCTGCTTACAGAAAATCATATCCAGGCCAATTTGCAGTTAAATTTAAAAGTTGCTAAATGGCTTAACTTATCATACCGTACCGCTGTTGATAATACCAGCACAAGGGGCGAGTATCATGATACAGGTATAACTTTCAGCGATTATACCCGTAACGTAGGAGAGAATATTTACTACCCTAACAAAAACGGTGGAATTGATACTGTTGCGGATGCCGGGCATAAAGCAAGTGCTACCAATACCCTTCCTCAATTTGGAACATATAATCTGAACAACATATTATATAGTTCAGATTTCCTGGTAGCGTTTAATACCAAGCTTCCGAAAGATTTTAAATTGAATGGAACTGTAGGTGTAGCTTACCTGGATAACAGGATCACTTATACCCCTATCAATAATGGCCCGTTAAACTTTTTACCTTATAATACTTCAAACTTTGCTTCAGTGCCAAGTGTTACAGGCCAGGCTACTGCCGAGGCTCGTAAATTAGGTTACTTTGGTGAGGCCACTTTAGGTTATAAAAGCTACGCGTTTATCCACGGCTCATACAGAACGGATTTGGATACACGTTTATCAAAAGCAAACAAATATATTCCTTACTATGATATCGATGGATCGGTTGTATTGAGTGAAGTATTTAAAAGCCTTGCCGAAAATGATTACTTCAATTTCGCGAAAGTACGTTTTGCGCATTCATTAACAGGTAACGCGTCGCCGCTTGCAGGTGGTTCTCAGTACATAGCCTACGGTGCTTATGCTACTTTACCAACCATTTCATTGGCAGGCGGTTTTCCTTATAGCGCCACCGGTATTTCTGGTTATTCATTAAACACCAGGATTGCTAACCCTAACATCAAACCAGAAAAAGTTACAGAGAACGAAATTGGTTTAGATCTTGGATTTTTGAAAGACAGATTAACCTTAACCGCTTCTGCTTACAAGTCACACACAACTGACGGTATCGTAGTAGCACAAATTTCACGTGCATCTGGATTTGCTTCAGCATTATTAAATGCTGCCAACTCAGAGAACAAAGGTCTTGAATTGGACCTGCACGGGACAGTGATCAAAACACAGGATGTAACCTGGAATTTGGGTGTTAACTACACTAAACAAAAAAGCAAGGTTAACAGCATAGCCGGCGGTGCCAAAGAATTACAAATTGGCCAGTCAATTAATCCAAACGGTGTATTGGTAAATTCATCAAACCAAAGCTCATATGCTATAGTTGACCAACCTTACCCTACTATTAAAGGTTATGACTGGAACCGCGACCCGGCAACAGGTAAAGTAATTGTTGATGCCAATACAGGCTTGCCAACAAGGGCGGCTTCAACCAGCATTTTGGGTAACGCGAATCCTACAGATCTGTTAGGTATCACATCGACCGTAAGCTACAAAGGCTTTACTTTAAACGTGGTTATCGATTACAGGGGCGGTTATAAAATATTCAATCAAATTTCAAATACATTGGATCATAGCGGTGTTGGTATTACTACTACGCTTACAGGCCGTCAACGTTTTGTATTCCCTAACTCGGTTTATAAAGATGCAAATGGAAATTATGTTAATAACACTAACATCCTAACGCAAGATGGTAACTTTAACTTCTTCCCCACTACTTATTTAGGTGTTGATGCTAATTATGTTACCAGTGCCGCTGCCTGGAAACTACGTGAGGCTTCTTTGGGCTATTCTTTTCCAAAGGCTTGGTTAAGAGATCTTAAATTCATTAAAAATGTGAATGTATCGGTATCTGGCCGTAACTTATTAATGTTCCGTCCATCTACCAACAAGTTTACAGATCCTGAGTTTAGCGAAGATACCAGCAACGCGGTTGGTAGAAACTCGGTGAACGAAGTACCTCCAACAAGAATAATCAGCGGTACCTTAGCCGTAACTTTTTAACAAAGAAATTGATAGAAAAAATGAAAACGAAAACAATATTTAAGCGAAAAGTTAGCTTTGGCCTGCTTTTCTCAGCTGTGATATTAACGGGCATTGTGGGATGTAAAAAAGGAACGTTTGATATCAATGATGTCAACCCTAATAACGCCGCTGCAGCGCCAACCAAATATACATTAAGCTCGGCACTGGTAGGTACCGCCAACCTGGTACAGGCTGGTAACGCCGATGTGTTTGAAAACTGGATGGGTTATTGGACACAAAGCGGTGGCTACACTGCAAGTACAACTTATGTACTTTACCAGCTAACCAGCAGTAACTTTACAGGTAACTTTGATAATGCTTACTTAAACTTATCAAACTATAACCTGTTAATAAAAACAGCAGGTAACGATCCTTCCCAGGCTTATTTTAAAGCTATTGGAAACATTATGCAAGCTTATGTTTTTCAGCGTTTGGTTGATATGTATAACAGCGTTCCATACTCATCTGCGCTTATTGTTAATAACGCATTTTCGTACAAGTATGATGATCCGCAAGTTATCTATAACAGCATTACTGCTAAATTGGATTCGGCTGCAACGCTTATACAAAGCAATCTTGATGATGATAAATCAACCGCCATATATCCTCTAAATTATGATGTATTGTTTGGTAAAGGATATTCAGCTACGGATTCAAAAGGAAAAGCTGAAATGCAGAATTGGATAAGATTTGCCCATACTTTGAAGTTGAAGATTTACATGCGTCAAACAGAAAAAGGTACTCCTACTGTTGCGGCTACTACAGCATTTGCCGGTTATACTGCAGATAGCTTTTTAGGTGCCGGTACAGATGCATCGGTTAACCCGGGTTATTCAAACGCGGCAGACAATCAATTGAATCCATATTACCTGGATGTAATTGGTAACGCGCAAGCTTCAAACGGTACCAATACTGTTTACTGGCGTGCAAATTCATATGGTGTTAATTTTTATAAAAATAACAACGATCCAAGGCTTGGTTATATCTATATCCCTGTTAAGGGTAATGGCGGTGTCGCAACAGATCCTGCCAATGTTCAGGGTCGTGCTTATGGTAGCACAAGTGGTACCGAATCAAATACTGTAATCTCTGCGGTTTTGGGTACTGGTTATAAGCCAGGTGGCACCAGTCCAAAAGGGCCATCTCAGGATGCTGTATTATTGCCGGCGTTTGAAAGCTTATTTTTACAAGCTGAAGCTGCTCAAAGGGGTTATATTTCATACGCTTCTGCAACATCATTATATAATGCAGCTGTTACCGAATCATTTAATTTCCTTGGCGTAGCTAATTATGCTGCGGCTGCAACTACTTATGTTGGTCAATCAAATAATTTAACAAATTATGCGAATTCACCTGATAAGATAACCACGCTTATCACTCAAAAATGGGCAGCTATGAACTCGGTCGATCCACTGGAGTCATATAGCGACTGGAGAAGATTAGGCATTCCAAGAGATTTGCCGGTATCTATATATCCAGGTAATACCGCACCGCACATCCCGTACCGTTTGCCTTACCCTGTTAACGAAACCTCACTTAATGGTGCAAATGTGCCTGCAGGCGGCACTGGTAATGATGTATTGACTTCCAAAATATTTTGGATGAAATAGGCATGCCGATATTAATAGTTAAAAAATTAAAATAAAAGAGATGAAAAAATTAATCATATTATTAGGAATCCTTACCGTCTCGCTTACGTCTTGCTTAAAAGACAAGCCAAACGTGGATTTTTCAAATATCCAGGCATTTGCGGAGATTGTACACAGCGGCTTGCCTTATTTCGGCGAAGCATCTATAACCGATCCTCAAGATACAATAAGCAGAACGCTTCAATTAAACGTAACCGGCGAATATCCACCTACAGCGGATGTAAAAGTTACTGTTGAGTTGGATAATTCACTTATTGCAGCTTATGAGGCCATAAATTCAACAGTTCCATATTTGGCAATGCCAACAAATTCATTTGTGTTTGCCAATACAACTGTTACAATTAAAGCAGGTACCCGTTTAGCTAACATTCCGGTTACTTTTTATAGAAGCAAGCTTGACCCAACAAAAAGCTATATGCTTCCGCTTAAGATCACTACTGTAACGGGGGCTTCTAAAAGTGCAAATTATAGCATAAAATATTATCACTTTATTGGTAATGATTTTGCTGGCGTATACAAATGGCAATTTACAAGAACTCCTTCAGGCGGGACCAACTTTACCTATGCGGCCGGGAATACAAATACATTTTTGCCAAATTCCGGCACCGAATTTGAAGTTTCGGGAGGATACTATACCCAAAATATCAGGTACAAAGTTGATTTTCAACAGGTGGGCTTATACCCTAATGCTACTTATTCGCACTTTACAATTGTGATTGATCCAGACGATGTATCCAAAATATTGAATGGAAATAACATAAATGTATTAACAGCAGCTTCTATTGTAAATTATGTAGAAAAAAACTATACCTATGCAGAGGCACTGGCTATGTTTGATCAGCAAGGATTTACTTACGATGTGTTGGGAACTGCTCCCGGTGCTGTTGCGAGACATAACGTTGATCAATACAAAAAATAATAAAGGTAAACCCTTTAGCATACTAATTTTTTGTGCTGAATTTTAATCAATGACTAACCCTGAAAGGGGTTAGTCATTTTTTGTAATAGCGCTTATTGTCAACTAGTTGTTTATTGTAGGTATTAATTCGATAATTCAATTCATAAGATTGGCGTGTAAATATTTGCACGATAGCTATCAGATCATATTAAAAAAAACAATTTATTTTAATTAAACTAATCATTTGGCTTTTAGGTGGTTTATGATTAATTTTAATACTTAAATATTAAGACAATGAAAAAATACATCCTTACCTTACTCTTACCATATGTCGCCGTTCAAGCTACCATTGCACAATCAATAACCGCATCCGGTACTGTAAAAAACGAACAGGGAAATGCAATAGCATCAGCATTGGTGCAGGTTGCTGATGCCAAAGAAGCTACCTATACAGATTCACTTGGTTTTTTTAGTTTACCAGTAAAAAATAATAACTCGCTTTTGGTAGTTGCAAAAGGCTATAAAGACGAAAAGGTAAATCCTAAAGAAAACCTGGTAGTAGTACTTAAAGCCGGTCAGTCTACTTTTAAAGGCAATAACCTGTCAGATCCTGATAAAATAACAACAACGGCTAATGGGCAGCAAAATCAAACGCACGGTTTCACCTATTTTAACATGGCAGGTACCGGCGGAGCGCTATATAACATAGCGCGTAAAGAAGATACCAAAGGCAGCCGTTATTTAGTTGATGAAGGCTGGGCTAAAGGCTTTGTAGTTGATAAAAGCGGTGCTGCCATTAAAAACGATAACTATAGCTACAATTATGATAAAATTAACGGCTCGTTATTGTTAACCCAGGATAAACGCGCGGCCATTGATGTGAGCAGGGACCAGATCAAAAGTTTTACCATATATGATAAAACAGATCAACCCCAAACGTTTGAACTGATAACCGCTATAAACCCTACTCATTACAGCCAGGTATTAGCCGATGGCGCTAAATACAAAGTATATAAATACACTACAACCACTTTTGTAAAGGCAAACTACCAAACAGATGGCATGACATCAACCGGTAACCGTTATGATGAGTATGTTGATGAGCCGGTTTACTATGTATACAATGTTAAAACATCGGCATTGCAGCCAATAGCCATTAAAAGCAAAGCCATTAAACAGGCCTTTGCCGCGGATGCTGATAAGGTAAAGGCTTATTACAGTGAACATGCGGATGATGATATTAACGAAACGTTCCTGAAAAACCTGGCAGATTCATTGAATTAGCAAAAAGAAACGCTTTACAATAAAAAAGACCGTTAGATTTTTCTAACGGTCTTTTTTATTGTACTTTAAGTGAAAATATCAGCGCTTAAAAAATATGAACAAAATACACATAGCTACAATAGCATTCTGTATTGTAGCAACTAACGCTTTAAAGGCTCAAACCGGCATTTCGGCTTCGGGTATTACATCTGGTACTGGGATGGTTTATAATTTAGCCAGTAAAGAGAATACAAAGGGCAGCCGCTATTTATTTGATACCTGGGCAAAGGGCTATGTTGTTGATAAAACCGGAAATACTGTTAAAAACGACAACTATAGTTTTAACTATGATAAAATAAATGGCTCGCTGCTGTTATCGCAGGATAAGCAAACGGCCATTGATGTTAGTAAAGACCAGGTAAAAACCTTTACGGTATATGACAAGGCAGACCAGCCCCTGAACTTTGAATACGTACCCGCTATTGATGCTACACACTTTGTGCAGGCGCTATCAACCGGGAGCAAATACAAGGTTTATAAACTCACCAAAACAACACTGGTAAAAGCCGATTTTAAATCGGACGGGATGACATCGAGCGGCAACAAATTCGATGAGTATGTGGATGAGCCGGGTTATTACGTAATTGACGTGAAAACCAACGGAGTTCAAAGGTGGCATTAAAAATCAAGGCTATAAAGCAGGCATTTGCGGCTGATGCAGATAAGGTGAAGGTATATTTTAGCCAACATGCCGACGATGATGTTAATGAAGCCTTTTTGGTTGGTTTGGGTGATTCGTTGAATGAGTAGAGTAATGAAAAGCCCGAGGAAGTTCCTGCGGGCTTTTGTTAAAATAATTAATTGGTATTAGCTGTTTGATCAAATCGGAATATCGTTTTATCGGGTCTTACAATAGAACCCATAGAATGATAGTTTCCAGAACCAGGTGTGACTTGAAAATATAAGCCAGAAACATCAACTGCCGCCCCTGTTGACCAGCTACCACTTGCGTTCCGTGTTGCTATGTTTCCTTGCGAAATCGCACCTTTAACGCCTTGTAAAAAGTAATGTATAGCCGAATTAACAGGATCTGCAACATCGATAAAAGTAGAAGGTGTAGCAACAGGCAATGCTGAAGGTAAAGGGTATTCAAGTTCTGCAACTGCCCAATGCGATCCAGTAGTGACTCTAATTAGCTTACCAACATATAAATATGGGGACAATGAAGAGCCTGATGATGATTTGTAGTTATCTTTTACGTATGTAAAAATGCTTGGCTCAACACCAGTTGCACCATTTTTTATATAAGTATTCTCAGCCTTAAAATAGTTGTCAAAATCTGTAACCATTTGGGTATAATCCGTGTATACCCAATGTCCCTGCGATATCTGAAAAACATTGCCATCGGTACCGGTGTTAAAGAAATCTATAGCACCCTCGTTATCTGAGTACATTGACTCGGCATAGCAAGGTTGACCGTTTACGAGAGTGGGGTATTTGTCCTGATCGTATAGCGCATTGCCCGTTACATACACATTAGACCCGTGAAAGGTTGTGTAATAAGTATCGTAGTTTTCACCCGCTTTCCTTGGAATAAGCGTCAACTCGTTATACGTTTGTGCGGGTAACGTATTCACACTTAGCTTCGAATCCTTTTTTGTAACATCGGCAGTTTTGGCCAGTTCTTTTTTGCAGGATGTTAAACCTAAAAACAGCGCGATTGCGCCCAATAGTAATAATTGTTTTTTCATAATAGATGATATTTATTTTTCTTATAAATATCATCTATTATAACTATGAAAACAATAGGTGAAAACACCTATTACAAATATTACTTTTTATCCACACTATATTTCCCAGGCCCGATAAATATTAACCCGGCAAATACTACGGCATCCTCAATGGCGTGCGCTGCATCGCCTAAACTGCCGCCACTGCCTAAATGGGTTAAGGCAGCTACAATAAGATTAATTAAAAGCAAAATACATACGGGCCGGAAAGCAAGGCCTATGATTAACAGAAAACCGCCTAAAAGCTCTGTAGCGGCTGCCAGGAAACCCCATACCGCGGGTAAAAAGTGAATGCCAACGTATTTCATAGAGCCGCCAAGCTCTCTCCATTCTTTTGGTCCGCCCATGAGCTTGGGGTAGCCATGATAAATAAACATAATGCCCAGGCCTACGCGGATAATTAATAAACCCAGATTTTTGTAATTGCTTAAATTGCTGAATAATGCCATGTATCAAATATTAAAGGTAGATAGTATGTTAAAAAATATAATGTGAATTGTTTACTCAAATAAAACGGAGGCTGGCCTGGTGTTCCTGAACGGCTAAGGTCACCTTTCGGCCAAATATTAAACTGCAATTATCGGGGATATGCCCTGCCGGGAAATCAAAACATACCGGGAAATCATAATCCTTCACAATATCCATAATAATATCGGGTACGGTTTGGCCAAAGGGAATGTCGTTATCCTTAGCATCGGTAAAGCCGCCGACAATAAGGCCGGCCAGGTTTTTGAGTTTGCCGGCGCGGTCAAGGCAGCGCAGCATCCGATCGATACTGTAGAGGTATTCGCCTACGTCCTCAATAAACAGGATCTTGCCTATATAATGGGGGTCGGATACCGAACCGGATACCGCAACCAGCAATGATAAATTACCGCCAATAAGGATGCCGGCGGCATCGCCCGCCCGGTTTTGAGTATGGGCTGTAACCTCATATTGTAACTCTTCGCCAAACAAGGCCCTGCGCAGGGTTTCCAATGACCGGGATGATGCATCGGGAATATTAACCGGCATTTGCCCGTGTATGGTTTGCGCCCCGTAATTAGCAAAAAGGTGTGTATGCAGCACCGTAATATCGCTAAAGCCAATAAGCCATTTGGGGTTTTGCGCAAAGCGACTGAAATCAACCTTGTCTATCATCCTAACGGTTCCATACCCACCGCGGGCGGCTATGATGGCCTTTATACTATCGTCGTCAATAAAACGCTGCAGGTCTTTCGCCCTTAAATCGTCGTCGCCGGCAAACTGGTGGTACGATGCATTCAGGGTATCGCCCAAAACAACTTCCAGCCCCCACAATTGTAAAAGTTCAATGGCATCCGTCATTGGGTTAGGTGGCTTTTTGGCTGGGCAGGTTATGGCTATCTTATCCCCTTTTTTTAAATAGGGGGGGAGGAGTCCAGGAGTCGGAAAGTCCAAAAGTCGGGAAGTCCGGAAGTCGGAATGTCCGGAAGTAGCACGAGATTCACTCATATTCATATCATAAAACTTTTTGTCTTTCGGACTTTGGCGGACTTACGGACTTTCCGGCTCTTCCCCCGACTTTCAGACTAAAAAGTTATCTTTGCAAATTATTTATAACGCCGCGATTTAATGTCACAACTCAACAAATATAAACGATATACTGTAACATCGGCACTGCCTTATGCCAACGGGCCGCTGCATATTGGTCACCTTGCCGGTGCGTATTTGCCAGCCGATATCTTCGTTCGTCATTTAAGACTCAAAAAAAAGGATGTGGTTTACATCTGTGGCTCTGATGAGCATGGCGCAGCTATTACCATCAAAGCAAAAAAAGAAAACACCACGCCGCAGGCCATTATTGATAAATACCACGCCCAGATCAAACAAAGCTTTGAAGAGTTCGGGATAGCTTTTGACATTTACCACCGTACATCATCGGCTATACATCATGATCTTTCGCAGGAGTTTTTTCTGAACCTGTATGAAAAGGACGAGTTTATTGAAAAGCTGAGCGAGCAATATTATGATGAGGACTATCAGCAGTTTTTAGCCGATAGGTACATTACCGGCACCTGCCCCAATTGCCACAATGAGAATGCCTATGGCGATCAGTGTGAACGTTGCGGTACTTCTTTAAACCCAACCGATCTGATTAACCCGGTATCGACCCTGAGCGGTAAAACACCCGTATTAAAGCTTACCAAGCACTGGTACCTGCCGCTTGATAAATACCAGCCATGGCTGGAGCAATGGATAGATACCAAGGAAGGCAGCTGGAAAACAAACGTATTTGGTCAGTGCAAATCATGGCTGAAATCGGGTCTGCAGCCACGCTCCATGACCCGCGATTTGGATTGGGGCATAGATGTACCGCTTGAAGAAGCCAAAGGCAAAAAACTTTACGTTTGGATGGATGCGCCGATAGGCTATATCTCGGCCACTAAACAGTGGGCTATAGACAATGATAAGGATTGGAAGCTATACTGGAAAAAACAGGCCGAAGAGCAGGAAGATGCCTGCCTGCTGCATTTTATTGGTAAGGATAATATCGTTTTCCATTGTATCATTTTCCCATCTATACTACACGCTCATGGCGAATATATTTTGCCGCAAAATGTACCGGCAAACGAGTTTTTAAATTTAGAAGGCGATAAGCTATCTACATCCCGCAACCACGCGGTTTGGCTGCATGAATATTTGGAAGAGCTACCTGGCAAGCAGGATGAACTACGCTATGTGCTTACATCGATATTGCCCGAAACCAGCGACAGTGAATTTACCTGGAAAGATTACCAGGCCCGTGTTAACAACGAACTGGTTGCTATTTTAGGCAACTTTGTGAACCGTGTAATGATACTGATGCACAAATTTTACGATGGTAAGGTTGAAGTAACCACCGATAAAATTGAGCTGCATGACGAATACCTGAGCACCGAGATTGGTGTTTGCTACGATGAGATAGAAAAGAACCTGGAGGCCTACCGCTATCGCCAGGCGTTGCAGGCTGTGATGGATATTGCCCGCCTTGGTAACCGCTATCTTACCGAGAAAGAGCCCTGGAAGGCTATTAAAACCAATCCTGAGGGCGCTAAAGAGGCGTTGCATAACTGTTTGCTTATTATTGGTCACCTGGCTACTGCCGCGCAGCCATTTTTGCCGGTAACCGCCAAAAAGATACTGGGTATGCTGAACTGGCCTGAAGAAACTATTGCTTACGACCAGGAGATCCACTTTAACAACGGCCACCAGTTAAGCCCGGCATCGCTGTTGTTTGAAAAGATAGAAGATGAGGTAATAGAGTTTCAGCTGCAAAAACTGCAGGCTAAAAAAGCGGCACCGGTAGCTACTATCGATGTACAAGCCGCCAAAGAAAATATCAACTATGAAAGCTTTGCTACCATGGATATCCGTACAGGAACCATCCTTGCGGCCGAGAAAGTAACTAAAACCAAAAAGCTGTTAAAGCTGACTATTGATACGGGAATCGATGAGCGCACTGTTGTATCGGGCATAGCCGAATATTACGAGCCTGAAGCTATCATTGGCCAAAAGGTAAGCATATTGGTAAACCTGGAGCCGCGCGAGATCAAAGGCATCCTATCGCAAGGAATGATCCTTATGGCCGAGAACAGCGAAGGCAAACTAAGCTTTGTTGCCCCGGTAGAAGATTTTCATAATGGGTCGGTGATAAGATAGATTTTAGATGTGCAAATTTCAGATTTCAGATGTGCAGATGGGGGCAATGTTTACCTGTGTAAAAATTTGCAGCCGAGGCATGTGATTTTTCAGGGATAATTTGCACCTTTGCAAGCTGAATGAGGGTTTACCCGCAATCAGCTATAACCGGTCCCGTAGTTCAACGGATAGAATAGGAGTTTCCTAAACTCTAGATATGAGTTCGATTCTCGTCGGGATCACTTTTAAACCCATTCATGGGAACAGCATGGGAAAGATTGTTGAAAGCCATCAGATGAAAATTTGGTGGCTTTTTTTATCCAGAGTGTGCGGTGATAACATCGACCACAAGTTAAAACTGACTATTTGATAATCAAAGGTGTATCTGGAGGGCTTAATAAGCAGTATCCCAATTTTTTTGACTGTTTAGGTAGAATGAAGAGACGAGGATAAGTAAAAGAACATTAAAGGTAAAGCAGGAAGTTGCTGAACAGTACATAGAGAAAAGATAGCAAGATGACTATAAATAGAACAAAATTTGTTATATTTGAGTTATAAGAAGAAGTACTATAACTACTGTAGTAAGAAGGACAACAACATGAGTGAAATAGAAGTACTGGAAAACATAGCTACTAAAGCTGTTCATCGTTTAAGGACGGAAACGCTTACTTCAGGGCAGCCGTTCATGATCAATGTAAACAGTCTTCCCGCAGGTCAATGTTATCTGGAATTTCCTGATAAGACCATTCAACTGGTAACTTTTGTGCAAGGAAAAAATGATTTTGTTCCTGTCCGTAACCTGCGGGCGAGAGATCGTGAACGTTTAAGAAAACGTTTGGGTTTGTAATGCCGACCTTGTACTTGATCACCGGCTCTAACGGTGCAGGTAAATCAACGGTTGGCCCGGATTATCTGCCCCAGCATATTGGGGCTAATCATGTAGTTTTTGACGGGGATAAATTATATACGGGTAAAGTGTCTGAACTTTGGCCGGTACAAATGAGATCGCTAAAAGAAGCCAAGAAAATTGCTGCTGAATTCATCATAACTACATTGGAAAGCTTATTGGATAATGCTCTCCAAAATAACGAGGACTTTGTTTATGAAGGCCACTTTCCGAGTTACGCGACTTGGGATTTCCCCAAACGGTTTAAGGATAATGGGTATCAGCTTCAAATGCTGTTTTTAGGTTTGAAGGACGCCGACCTGTCAGAAATGCGGGTAGGCTTGCGAGCAAAAAAGGGCGGACACAATGTCCCTCGTTACGATATAGAAAATAATTTTTATGGTAATCTTGAAATGCTTAATGAGCATTTCCATCTGTTAGATCACCTGCAAATCGTTGATACGTCGGTGTTTTTGCCTAAGCCTTTGGCTGCATTCAGAGGCACAGAATTAATTTCCAGCATTCGTAAAAAAGAATTGCCGGAATGGTTTACGCAGCATTTGCCCCGACTTGCTGAAAGAATTTCAAAATAAGCGGCCAATACTAATTTTAACCGCTTATTTAATTCACAAATTGCACGAATCGTCCTCAAAACCCACCGCACAATGCAAATCACCCATAAAAGAGTTCGGGTTTTGTAGTCTAAGGACCACTTCACGGGAAAGGAGCGATAACTTTGCATCTTTTCCGTTTGTGTTTTTATGTAACCCATTGTTAATGTGATATATTGAACGCGCAGCTTCGTTCAATCTTGTAGTTCGATAGTTTTTATTGGGCAACTTAATGACTGATACAAGGTTGTTGGCAGTAATGGTAGGACGGTACCCAACAAAGAACGAAGATTATTTCCCTACAATTTTTTTTCGGTGTACTATTCCCCAATCCGAGAGTTCGCTGATGATGGTTTGCAGCGTATTGCCGTGCTCCGTCAGTTCATATTCAACCGTTATGGGTTGGGTAGCTAAGACGGTACGTGTGATCAACTGGTTTATTTCCAGTTCCTTTAATTCTTTGCTCAGCATCCTGTTGGAAACTCCTTCAACATCATTCAGAATATCAGAAAATCTTCTTTTGCCGTAACAGCAAATCGACGAAATAATAGCGATCTTCCATTTCCCGTTCAGCGCGTCCATGGCATCCTGTACAGACCGCATCCTTTTCTTTTGTTCCTGCTGGAACTCTGTTATTTTACACACTGTCATGTTACTCGGTTACACCAATGTTACTGTTATTAATCAATACAAAGTTACTAAAAATAACTTTAGTGATCTACCTTTGTCGCTCAATCTTAAAAAAAGAAATAATGGGTAGATTAAAAAATAAAGTAGCAGTTATTACAGGTGGTAATAGCGGCATCGGGTTTGGCATTGCCCAGGAATTTAAAAATGAAGGTGCTAAAGGAGTTATTGTAGGCAGAAATCAGGAAACTTTAGATAGTGCTGCAGCTCAGCTTGGCGATAATTTTATAGCCATAAATGCCGATGTAACTAACCTTGCCGACCTGGAAAGGGTTTTTAAAGAAACAGCTGAAAAGTTTGGTAAAATAGACGTGATCGTGGCCAATGCGGGTGCCGGAGCTGTAGGAACTGTGGCAACTTTTGACGAAGCCGACTTTGACAAGGCAATTGATCTGAACCTGAAAAGCGTTTACTTCACAGTTCAAAAAGCATTGCCTTATATGAATGATGGTGGTTCTATTATTTTAATCGGGTCAAATGCTGCACATCGGGCATATGCCAATTTTACGCTTTATGGCGCTGCAAAAGCAGCTGTTATCTATTTAGCCAAAGGATTTTCAAGCGACCTTTTAGATAGAAAGATCAGGGCAAATGTGATCACACCAGGCACAACAGACACACCCGCATTTGACAAGTTTGTTCCGGCAGAACAAATGGAAGCGGTTAAAAAGCACTTTGCAGATCAAATGCCGATAGGCAGGATCGGGCAACCAGCCGACATTGGTAAAACAGCGGTTTTCCTGGCATCCGATGATTCTTCGTTTATGCTGGGTGCCGAACTCCTCGTTGATGGTGGTATGACCTATTTAGCTAAATAATTGACCCCACACTGGCGCGGGTTTGTAACCCGTGCCATTAAATAATTAAAAATTTTCAAAATGAGTAAATCAGAAAAGAAAGTAGCGAGCTACGCAATTATCGGCTTCGGTAAGATAGGTCAGGCTATAGCTAAGGCGTTTGCCCGCAACGGCATCAAAGTATCCGTTGCAACCACGCGCGACCCGGAAAGCTTTGCATCCGATGCGGCCGCCATCGGACCCGAGATCATTCCCAAAACACTGGCGGAAGCCGTTAAGGCGGACATCGTCTTTTTGGCTGTGCGATTTGAATCGCACACGGATGTCGCGAAGGCCCTCCCCAACTGGCAGGGAAAGACCATCGTGGATGTGACCAATGCCTATGGCGTGCCCATTGAGCAGATGGGAGGACAGCCTTCTGCCAGGTTCGTTGCGCAGGCCTTCAATGGCGGGAAACTGGTTAAGGGCTTCAACCATTTAGGCGCTGCCATTCTTGGCGAGGATCCGGCGGTACATGGTGGCAGGAGAGTTGTATTCCTGGCGGGCGACGATGACGGCGCAGTAGCGGAGATTGCTGCGCTTGCGGAAAATCTCGGTTTCGCGCCAGTCAAACTTGGCGGCCTTTCGGAAGGCGGACTGCTTGTGCAGGCGCACGGAAATACCTGGGGTAAACTCATCTTTCAGGACTTAGTCAAGTTCAACTAATGAATCGTGATCGCAAATTTCAATGCGATTATGCCCCGTAAACAAAGGGAAACAAAATTTGATTATAAGTTTCCTTTAAATCCCTGTTTTTTCATAAAGCAGGGATTTTTTGTTGCTTTAATTAACTTTGGCAAAAGAAATTTCAGCAGCCCCGTTAAGCGTGCTGAGTGATTCACGGTGTTTGTTTTTTTGTCATTTATCAGGCAGCTTAAGTAAATTGCGAATAATTATATATTTGAACGATGTCCAATTTTGAAGCGTTTTTCGATTACATTCAGGAAATATCAGGCAAACTGCTTTCGGAGGATGATAAGCAGTTGTTGATGGCGCATTTCAAACCCAAAAAACTCAGAAAGCGGCAATACTTTTTACAGGAAGGAGACGTATGTAAATATATCGGGTTTATTGTAAAAGGATCCGCAAGGACCTTTACGGTAGATGACAAAGGGCATGAACATATACTGAAATTATCTTTGGAAAACTGGTGGCTGGCCGATTTTGAAAGCTTTTACCTGTTAACGCCAAGCCGCTTTAATATTGAAGCATTGGAGAATCTGGAGGTTCTGCAATCAACCAACGCTCAAATTGAGGAGTACCTTAAGCAAATACCCGCATTTTCGGCGATGGCGAACGTAATCAGTCAAAATTACACCATTGCAAACCAGAAAAGAATGCAGGCCGCTATGAGCTACACGGCCGAAGAGCGTTACGAGGATTTGATCAGCAATTATCCGCATTTTCTACAGCGGTTTCCGCAAAACATGATCGCTTCTTACCTGGGTTTATCCCCGGAAACGTTGAGCAGGATAAGGAAAAACTCTTTTAAATAGCTTTTTCCACAAAGCGGCCGGTTTTTCAATTGCCGCTTCAAAATCCCGGTTGAAATATCTTCCTGAAAGCAATAATAAAAGTGCTCAACCACGCAAAATATGTCGTTGCAATCGCTCCGGCTTTCCGCTTCCCTGATTTTCCATGCTATCTTAAGTTGTTTTTTTTACAACAAGTTACCCAATTAACTTGATTTAGATCAATACCACGAGTTAACCTAAATCACAGGTACTTCATGATTCAAGTCAATAAACGCCACGTCAGGGGGCTGTACCTTTGGACATCCTTCAGAACGGCAAATTCATCTGAAGGATATGAATAAATTAACTTAAAAAAATCATGAGTAACTTAAAAAACAAAGTAGCGGTAGTTACCGGTGCTTCAAAAGGAATAGGCGCATCTATCGCGAAGCACTTCGCGGCAGCAGGCGCAAAGGTAGTTGTCAATTATGCCTCAAGTAAAGAAGGCGCAGATAAAGTGGTGAAATCCATAACCGACAATGGAGGGATAGCTATTGCTGTACAGGCCGATGTATCGAAAGAAGCTGATGTAACCAGGCTGTTCGACGAAACAAAAAGAGCTTTCGGAAGTCTGGACATTTTAGTTAACAATGCGGTTTCCCAGGGATACGCACCTATCGAACAAATATCAGTAGCAGATTTTCATCAGAGTTTCAACGTCAATGTGTTAGGATCTATACTCACTATACAGGCAGCTTTGAAATTATTTGGCGGTAAGGGCGGCAATATCATCAATATCAGTTCGGGTGCAAGTAAATACCCACTTCCTAATGCCTCATTGTATTCGGCTACTAAGGCTGCGTTAGATGCCTTTACCATCGCGTTATCAAAAGAACTGGGTTCAAAAAACATCCGTATCAATTCTATTTTGCCGGGCGCTACAGAAACAGAAGGCGCAGCCAGCGCGGGTGTAACTGCCGGCAGCGAGTATGAAAAAATGTTTGTTGAAAAAACACCGCTTGGTCGCAGAGGGCAGCCCGAAGATATTGCGAAAGCTGCTGTATTTCTTGCTTCCGACGATGCAGCCTGGATTACGGGTGAGCAAATTTCCGTTTCGGGTGGTATGTATGGTTTTTAAATTCATAAACTCAAAAAGCTTAAAGACGATGTCAGGCATTTGAATAAATGTAAAAAGCCTTTGGATTTCCATCTAAAGGCTTTTTTAAATCTTTTTTGGGTCCGCAGATGCCCCGATTATACCCAAATCATCCCTATTGTAAACGAAATACCCAAGCCAATACCGTTCCCGCTATTTTAAAAATCCATCCAGGTAACCTAATATTGTGTTCGTCTGCATCATTAAACTAACGTGACTCTGTGAAGGAACAATGGCCAAATGTGATTTTGGCATCGGTGCCATATCGGCAGCCACGCCACCGCCCAATAGTTGATACGTTTTCATCAACTCAATTTTATCCAGGCCGTCATTATCGCCAGAGATGATCAATACAGGTGCCGTAATTTTCGCGATATTGCTGTCGCCCATGTCAAATGAGGTCCCGATAAAAACAAGCATTTGTTCTATGAACTTTGTCCATTTTGTTTTGTCGGGCGCTATAGCATCATATGCCGTTTTCATAGGACTATTCGCAAATAATTCAGGCTTCATGTTTTTAAATGCGTTGGCTATTTCGGGCCGCCAACCGGTACTTTTATAAGTAGAAGAAATGATCACCAATTTTTTAACCCGTTTAGGGCTTTGTATGGTTAACTGGTAAGCCACAGAACCGCCCATGCTATATCCCACAACATCGGCACTGTCAACTTTTAAGTAATTCATTACGCCGTCCACATCACTTGCCAGGGTAGCAAGGTCTAATTTTCTGTCCGAAAACGGAGTGTGTCCATGTCCCTGCATTTCAATGGCTATTACTTTTCTTGTTTTTGACAATTCAGGTATTAATTGCCCCCAGTTGCCTTCAATGGTCATAAAAGCCCCATGCAGCAAAACGATAGGCTTACCCTCGCCATATACTTCGTAATAAACTTTAATACCATTAACCGGTGCAAAACCACTGTTGGCAGGTTTAAGCTGTTGCCCTTTGCACTGAAGTACTGTAAAAAAAAGCATAGCAATAAATAATAGCGGTTTGAGAACATTAGGCCCTTTAAATACTCTTTTCATAAAACGTTATTTAAATTATTTTGATTTTATTGACAATATAAAGATCGAAAGTATTTCGGGAATTTAGGCTGTGTAAAAACGACAACTTGAGGGGGGCATCACGACAAAATATTTCTGTGATACAGGAAAAAAGAGTACTATGTGCTCCACCGTGGCTCCCTTTTGGCCTGCTTAGAGGGCTAAGTCAAGTTACTGAAAAATTACATAAAGCGGCAATTCTTCTAATAAAGCGTTCGGGTGTTGTAGTCTAAGAACTTTTTTATGACCATAATTAGCAATGTATATTAATACAGCTAAGATTATTTATTTTCGTAACTCCTAACAGCTATATTTTAAGTACCTATGAAGCCGGATTCGCAGAATGTAACAGACTACACCAATGACAACACCATATTTATGGTTTGGAACTTTAAAGACAACCTGGAGGTTAGTGCTGTTTTTAGCAAGCTTTGCAAACTGTTAATCAACCTTAATAATTCCGCCAATGTTCGGTTCCCGGTTTCCAGGGCAAGCTGTGTAATGGGCATTGGCTATGAAGCATGGCTCCGGCTTCAGCTCCTGGTTCCGATGCCTAAAGAATTGGTGAATTTTGAGCCTATTGCTGGCGGTAAACATACCGCGGTTTCGTCAAAAGGAGACTTGCATTTTCATATTCGGGCGGATACTACCAGCATTTGTTATGATATGGCATCGGCAATAACCGATGTTTTAAGCCCGGTGGCTGTTAGTGCAGAAGAAATTCATGGTTTTAGGTATTGGGATAGCCGCTCGATATTGGGTTTTGTGGACGGTACAGAAAACCCACAAGGGCAGGATAGGGAACTATTCAGCATGGTGGGCAAAGAAGACCCCGATTACAAAGGAGGAAGCTATCTTTTTGTGCAAAAATACATCCACAACTTAACCGGGTGGAAAGAGCTATCTACCGAGCAACAGGAAAAAGTGATAGGGAGATCTAAATCGAATGATATAGAAATGGCCGACGATGTAAAACCATCAAACTCACATATCGCTTTGGCTAATGTAGGCGATGAGCTTAAAATTGTTCGGGATAATATGCCTTTCGGCAATATGTCTACCAATGAAATGGGCACTTATTTTATTGCCTATGCAAGCACATTTACAACGGTAAAAAAAATGTTGAATAATATGTTTGTTGGCTCTCCCGTTGGTAATTACGATAGGATATTAGATTTCAGCACAGCCAAAACGGGCAGCTTGTTTTTTGTACCCACGTTTAACATGATTGATGACTTTTCCGGAGAATGAAGCTTTCCGAAGATTAAATTTATATCGTAACTAATTCCTGATGAGTCACCGTTTAGTTTTTATAGCCAGCTTTTTTGCAGTTGTAATTATATATGCTGTGTTTCACTTTTTTTACTTGCTGTTTAAAGGCCATAAGAAATGGAAAGAAGGAATAAAAAATAATCCGGCGGATAGAATGTCTAAAAGCAACAGGGACTTCATCCACTTTTACTTGAACCGGGGTTATAAAGAAGATAGCATTGGTTTTGTTTACAGCCGTACACAAAGCTTTTTAAGGGCAAAAGATCTGACGCTCCTGCATCCCGACGATATCGTAAAACTGTATGAAAGAGGTGAGGGCGAATGGTTTGGGGTTTTGAATAAATGGCTTAAAGAACTTGGCTGTGAACAACTTTCGGAAGTTGATTTTAAAGAAAAGTCTTCTGGTTCTTTAGACTTTGAATTTTTAATTAAAGTGGTGCAGGCAGGTCAAGCTGATCAAAGCGAGCGCTAAAATTCTAAAGCCATTTGACTTATTGTGCTAAAACGTTAAATTTAGCAACCAATTTAAACTATTAAGTCAATAACCCTGTTCACCCAATGGCTCAAACTCCTGCTTATCTCGAATCAAAAAACCATTATCAAATTTTAGACGGTCTGCGTGGTGTCGCTGCACTTCTTGTGGTCGCTTTTCACGTTCTGGAAACCTTTGCCGGCGGCAATCGGTTTAATCAGATCCTCAACCACGGTTACCTGGCGGTCGATTTCTTTTTCCTGCTTTCGGGCTTTGTTGTAGCTTATGCCTATGATGATCGCTGGGTAAAAATGACGGAGTGGGAGTTTTATAAACGCCGCCTCATCCGGCTGCAGCCTATGGTTATTATGGGTTCAATTATAGGTGCTATATTCTTCTACTTTCAAGGTGGCGCGTTGTTTCCGCTCATTAACCAAACCCCGGTTTGGAAAATGTTACTGGTAATGGTAGTTGGTTTTACATTAATCCCTTTAACACCCGGCATGGATATCAGGGGCTGGCAGGAAATGCATCCGCTGAACGGACCGGCATGGTCGTTGTTTTTTGAATACATTGCCAACATCCTGTACGCCGTAGTTTTTCGCCGGTTTTCTAAAACCCTGCTTGCCGTATTTGTATTCGCGTTTGCCTGTTTGCTTATTCACTATACGGTAATGGGGACGCAGGGCGATGTAATTGGCGGATGGTCGGTTGATAAAACGCAGCTCAACATTGGTTTTACCCGTTTGCTTTATCCTTTTTTTGCGGGCATGCTGCTTTCAAGGGTAGGAAAGCTCATTCACGTTAAAGGTGCATTCTGGATTTGTAGTTTAATGATCATTGCTATCCTTTGTATCCCCCGCATAGGTGATGAGCATCAACTGTGGATGAACGGCTTGTATGAATCCGTTTGTATCATTATTCTTTTCCCGCTAATTGTTGCTATTGGCGCGGGTGGTAATATTGTAAATAAAACATCTGCCCGTATCTGTAAACTACTGGGCGATATTTCGTATCCAATTTATATTACCCACTACGCGTTAATATATACTTACACTGCCTGGGTGGTTGATAACAAGATATCGCTTCGTTCTGGTATTGGTATGGGTGTAGTGTTATTTATATCGGCCATAGCCATAGCCTATGCCTGCCTTAAACTTTATGATGAGCCGGTTAGGCAATGGCTGCAAAAGCGGTTTTTGGCAAAGCGGGCATAGTTTATTCCGACACGAATGTCCGCCGCCTCGGTTACAATTTAATCGAATTTCACGGATTTTGGAATTGATCGATAGTACAAATTAAAATATTGAGTCAAAAAAATTCGTGAAATTCGCTATAATCTGTCCTGTGGGCAGTTAAATTCGTGTTCATTTAAATCTTGGCTTGTGAGAAAATAATGTTAAAAGCGATTTCCCTGGGCGGCAGGGTACCCATTTTGCTTTAATGCTATTAATGGGTATTTTGCCAGCCTATATTACAGAATGAAGAAGATCTTTTTATTAAGTCTGTTTGCATTATCTGCAGGTGTTGTATCTGCGCAGAAGAAGTTAAGCACTGTTGATAGTTATTATCCCGTTTTACGGAGCACTTTTATTGAAGCCAACGCTTATAAAACCGTAGCTTTTGTTGAAAGTCGCTGGCGTGTACCCGGGAATTCTGGTTTTAACCAGAGTATTTTTGAGGTAGAAAAAACGCTGCAACAAGCAGGTTATAAAAAAGAAGTAAAAGGGGAGGCTGATGGCCCGCTAACCTATCGTATTGAAACACGCGAAATGAAAAGGCTTACCTGGGAGCCTGTAAACGCGATTGTAACCATAGCCGGAGATCAGGAGCCATTATTAAAGTTTGCCACTAACCGCAACATGTTGGCCATGTACTCTGGCACTACGCCAGTCGGGGGCATTACTGCCGAAGTGGTTTTTATAGACCGGGCCGATATTAAAAGCATCGATAGCGCGAAAGTAAAAGGGAAGATTGTTTTTGGCGAGGGCAACATCGGTCAATTTTACCAGGCCGCCATAAAAAATGGTGCGCTTGGTGCTATGAGCTATAACCTGCCGGCTTATACCCAACCCGGGAAAAATGTAAACTCGATACAGTTTGGCGGCATTTCAAACCAGGATTCATTGAGCCAGAAATTTGGGATCTTACTATCCTACGCTGCTAACGAACGATTGAAAGCCGCTCTGCAAAAAGGTATAGTTAAAGTACATGTAGAGGTAGCTTCAAAAATATACCAATCAAAAGAGTTAACCGTGGTGGCTAATGCCCGCGGTACCACTTTGCCCGATGAACGTTTTGTTTTTAGCGCCCACGTGCAGGAGCCAGGTGCTAATGATAATGCCACAGGTGTAGGCACCCTGGCCGAAATGGCAAGAGTGACGGCCGAGCTGATCAGGCAAAAAAAGTTTGAGCCAAAGCGTACCATTACATTTTTATGGGGCGATGAAATTGTATCAACAGGCAGATACGTAAGCGAAGATACCGTACGGGCCAAAGGAATTAAATGGGGGCTAAGCCTTGATATGGTCGGCGAGGATGTAAGCAAAACGGGAGGTACGTTCCTGGTAGAAAAAATGCCCGATCCTTCAGCAATATGGACACGTGGTGAAGATAAGCATACCGAATGGGGGGGCAGGCCGTTGCAAGAGTCAGATATGTTTCCGCATTATTTTAACGACCTGGTATTAAATCGCTGTAGGCAACAGGCAAAGGAAAATGGCTGGGTAGTGATGAGCAATCCATTTGAAGGCGGCAGCGACCACACGCCATTTTTGCAGGCTAAAATCCCGGGTTTGCTGATGTGGCATTTTACGGATGTGTATTACCACACCGATGCCGATAGGTTAAACATGGTATCGGCCCAGGAAATGAAAAATGTTGGCGTGAGCGCCCTGGCTACAGCTTTTGCGTTAACCGCGGCAAATGAATCAACAACAATAAGCCTGGTTGACGAACTTCAAAAAAATGCCACCGACAGGCTACAAACCGAATCCACGCTTGGGCTACAGGCCATAAAAGATGGATCGGCGGCAGATGCCGAAAAGCATAAAATTGATGTGTGGGCTAAATGGTATATTGATGCTATTGGAAAAATGACAGATATCAATACAGTGGGTATAAGTACTGCTATAAGCAGCAAAATAGCATCGGCACAAAAAGCAGTGAACGATTTAAACCAGAAAATAAACATCGACCTAAAATAAATTGAGGTTTTATAAAAAAAGGAAACCCCGCGGTATTGCTACCGACAGGGCTCCATCCCCCAATTATTTATAGAACAATTTTTAGCGTGTTTTCCTGGTTTAGGTGGTATAATAGATTTTAATTAATTTGTCAAACCATCGCTCCTGTCGGGCTTTATTGGTTTGGGTTTAGGTCTTGACGGTAATGCCCTATCCGGATGTTTGTTACGGGAAAGGGCAGTTATGCAAAATAGCATGATCAGTAAAGTGCCTATTATATCTTTCATCGCCTTTAGATTAATGGTTTTTTATAAAATGGTTAAGCTGGATAAACTCTTTTTCGTTCCGTTTCAATAACACAATTTTATGGAGTACCGGTAGGGTACACAATACAAAGCAGTTGGTATTTTTTGAAGTGATGATAAAGTTTAGATTTACTGATAATTAGTACGATGGAAACAACAGCTGAAAAATTATCGGTTATTATAGCAGATGACCACACCTTGTTTATAAACGGACTTAGCATGTTATTGCAAACCGAGCCCGATATAGAGATCCTCAATATTGCTGCAAATGGTAAGGAATTGCTGGGTTTATTGCATACGCATACGCCAAAACTCATCCTGCTTGATATCAACATGCCTGGGATGAACGGTTTTGATGTGCTAAAAAGGGTAAAGGACTATCACCCCAAAATAAAGGTGATCATGCTATCTACCTATAACGAAGAACACCTGATTGAAAAAGCCAGGGCCGGCGGTGCCGATGGCTATCTTTTTAAAAATGCCGAGAAAAGCGAACTGTTAAGAGTGATGCGCCTGGTAAGTGAAGGTACACCATGTTTCCCGGCCAAACTACCCGTGGTAAATTCAAACTTTGATGAGCCGGATGTTTTTTTAAAGCAATTTCAGCTTACCAAGCGGGAGCTCGAACTACTGCAATTTATTAAACAGGATTTTACCAACCAGCAAATGGCCAATCACCTGCACCTGAGCATTTACACGGTTGAAACCCACCGTAAAAACATTATGCAAAAGCTAAACCTCAAAAATCCGGTTGAGCTTACCAAGTTTATATTGCAGTATAATTTGTAAACGGGAAAATGATATTTTAAATATAGAGAACTGATTTTGGCTAAAGCCATTTTGTAGGTTGTTGTCTTTCCGCCCCATAAATGGGACGGCAATGAATTTTCAATTTTCTTTGAAGCCAATTTCTTTTATTCATTGCCGTTTGGCTTTAGCCAACGGTCTATAGAGGGCAGCCGAAAAGATGGCTTTAGCCAAAGTTTTGCGGGCTTGCAATCCAAAAAACACTTTCCCTAATCCTATAAAGCTTTCTTAGTAATCGGAACATAAACCGATACCAGCGTTCCCTTGCCCACCTGCGAATCCAGTTCGACCTTGCCCTTTAAAAAATTGATCCTCGATTTTAGGTTGCTCAGCCCCATGCCTTTGTAAATATCGGGGTTGGTGGCATCAAATCCTTTACCGTTATCTTCAATAGTAAGGCTGATGTTCTCCTCGTCTTTAATCAGCGAAATGTCAAGCCTGTCGGCATAGGCGTGTTTCATCACATTGTGCACGCTCTCCTGCAATACCCGGTATAAAATAATTTCGGTGGTATCATCAAAGGGCGCATCAAAACCCTTGCTAAAAAAGTTTATGGCCATGGCATCAGTCTCAATATTGCTCAAAAACTGTTTAACCACTTGTGCCAGCCCCGTTTCATTAAGCGCCCAGGGCATCATGTTGTGTGATATCGTCCGTACCTCTTTAAATCCGTCATCAACCATATTAATGGCTTTCTCAAATCGCTTTTTTTGATCGTCATTCACAAAAGGCAATTCGGCACCTATAATGGCAAGGTTAATTTTAGCTGCCGACATGGTTTGGCTTACACTATCATGCAAATCCTGGGCAATCCTTCGGCGTTCGCTTTCTTCGGTTTCAATAATGGCCTTCATGGCAATATTGCGTTGCCTTAGCTGTGTTTGCTTATAATATATAATACCGATAAGCAGCATCAGCAATACAATAATAAAAGTGCCGGTTACCCAGTAGTTGCGTTTGGTTATTTCAAACTGTTGTTGTAACAGTTGGTCTTCCCGCTGGGTGATCTCGTACCTGGTTTGTAGCTCGTCGATGGTTTTTGAGTTTTGGGTTTTACTCAAAGCATTTATGGCGCTGTGTTTTTTTAGGTAGATGAGCGCTTGCCTGTAATCGCCGGTTCGCTCATATAAGTCGGCAATTTCATTTACTACGCTGCTTTGCATATCGGTATAGTGTATTTGCGCGGCAAAATTTAAACAGGTTTCCAAAGCATCCAGCGCCTGTGGGTACATTTTTTGGCTTTTGTATAATAGCCCCAGGTTAAAGTAGTTGATGGTAATCGCCAATGTGTCGTTCAGTGATCTTTTGGTATCAATTGTTTTCAGGATCTCTTGTTCAGATTCGGTCTTGTGTTTGATATTCCCCATCACATCGGTCATAAATGCATGGCTGTATGTTTCGGATGTGTTTTCTTTCGTTTTTTGAACAAAATCTAAAGAGTCGTTAATATCAAATGACTGCCTGTAATAATCTAATGCTTCGCGGTAGTTATGTTTGGTTTCGTATAACAAACCAAGCTGTTTTAACGCGTTCATCAACGCCCGTCGCGACCCGGTTTTTGGGGCACATTCAACCACCTTATTATATAATTCAAGGGCCTTATCGTAATTTTTCAGCTTGATATAGATGTTGGCTAATTGGGTATAGTCGTTTGTGAGCGTATCTTGTTTGCCAATTGGTGTTAATGCTATTGCGGCCTTATCAAGGTAATAAGATGCAGAATCGTAGCCACCCTTTACAAGGTAAGCTTTGCCTATGTCTCTCCATATAAAGCCGGTAGTTTTTGAAGCGTTTAGGCGATTGTGCGCCGAAGCTTTGCTGAGAGCTGTCTTTTTTAAACTATCAATGTTTTGCCCGGAGCAGGGGACTACCATCCAAATGCAGAAATAAAGGAAAAGGTATTTCATAACCGGCTCATGTCCCCATTTAAAGGTAGTACTTTAAACCCTACCTGCAAAATGGCGGTGTTTGTCTATTTTGCAAACAGGCCGGTAATTGATAAATAAGATGTAGAATGTAGGTAATGAGCACAATTATACCGGTGTTAAAACTGGGTAATAACTATCACAATCAACACAGACGATACCACTGCTAAAAAAAGAAAGAAGTTTTGGCGGCGCTTAGCTACAACAATATCGGGAATTTTACCCGTGCCATTCAATTTTTTGAATTTGCGCATATATACAAGTGATAAATACACAAAGATAATGGGCAAACAGCCAGCCAACAGGTATGTTAAAGTTTTCATAAATTATTATTTTAAGTAAAATAATGGCGATAGCAGCAATACCGATGTTATGTATTTGCTGGTTTTGACATTACAATTTTATGGAGTATCCGGGCGGCACACAATACAAAGCAGTTTGTATTTTTTACGCATTACATAAAGCGTAGCTTTACTGGTATCGAGCTTTGTTGAAATACCAGGCGAAACACGGGAACGGTTTTATGTTATTGATAAAAAAGAATAACTTTAATACAGAATATTAAGGTGTGAGTTTGAATGGCGGGATTTATAACTGTAAAAAAGTTTGGTCTTGATGCCATATGCTAAAGTTTACATGGTATTTTGATTGCAACAATAACTATGTGTAGCACCTACCCTTATAAAATATAAAATTGGATGAAAATATTGTATTTTCTTAAAAAGGGCGAACACGCCCTGCCCCGCTACAAGATACTGCCAATCTTAATTTTGACGGTATTTATTGTTGCAGGTTGTTTAAACCGGGCGGCTGCT
Source organism: Mucilaginibacter dorajii (assembly GCF_024808255.1). Classification (GTDB taxonomy): domain Bacteria; phylum Bacteroidota; class Bacteroidia; order Sphingobacteriales; family Sphingobacteriaceae; genus Mucilaginibacter; species Mucilaginibacter dorajii. The sequence goes on along the minus strand of NZ_JANTYS010000009.1, from coordinate 59,574 downwards.
CAAAAGAACAACCTGTCGGATTGGAATGTTCCGCCGCCATTACCGCCTGTACCACCTGGCAGCCAGTTAAAAGGAAACGCCGGAAGCAAGGCTGAATCGGGGAAGCTTATTGTATTAACTCTTGTTGATGTACCTGCGCCATCATTGCCGCCTGCGCCGCCGGTACAAATACCGGTTTTGGCATCCATTGCTGCAACTTCGCCATTGGTAGATGTACCAAACCAGCCAACAATATCCGGCGTTGGTGCGGGATTGCCCGATGTGCCGTCACCCGATGCACCAGAAGCGCCTGCATTACCAAAGCAAGTTCCCGCCGATGCTGCCATTATAGTAAATACAGAAATCCCGGTCCCCGAGGCTCCTGAAATGCCGCCTTTTCCAAAAGAGCCATTACCTTCGGGACTAACAAATGGATCCCATGGTGCTATCCCGGTAATGCCAAATGTGATTAGTCCACCTGGTTTTTCAATCCCTGTTGGCGGCGACCAAAATATCTGGTCGACGCCTGGTGTTCAGCAAAACGAAAGTTTTAAGCTGATAAAACCAACCGGATCAAAATCAATTAAGCCAAATGATAAAGGCGCTAAAAAGGCAAATCACAACAAGGCAAAAACTAATTAAACCGGCTTAATATATGAGCTTTAGTAGTAATAATGCCACTATCCTCCCGAAGGGCATTATAACCGATAATATAAAAATGGATACCGCCCATAACTGCTTTAAATATATATGCACGCTGCTATTAGTATGTGTGAGCAGTGTAGTATGCGCGCAGGCAGCGTTTAAAAAAGGCGATGAGTTTCAAAGACAAGTACTAACCAAATCAAACTGCGTATTGCAGCGTGGTAGTCAAACCTTACATGTTAGCTCTTTTTCAACCATGGTTAAAACATATAAGGTGACCGATGTTTCTGATAAAGGGGCATCGTTTGTTATTATTACAGATAAGCTTACAGATACCGTAAACGCCATGGATCAAAACCTGGTATATAATTCGGGCAAACCTGCCGATCCTAATTCTTTTATCCAGGTTGGTTTGCAAAAAATTGCGAATGCGCAGGTTGCAGTTACCGTAAACAAAAAAGGAGAGATAATGAATGTGAGGCGCCCAGCAGCTGTAAATGATACGCTGCTGTCATTCACCGGGATCCAGCCCGAAAATCTATCACCCGGCACCACCCTGCAATTTATGGTGAACTTTCCGCTAAGTCAATCGCTTAAAAAAGGATATTCATGGACTAACGCGGCAAATTCTGCAGAAACCGTTTATACCATTTATGCGGTAAACGCGCTAACCACCACTATAACTTATAAAACAGCTGTTTTGGGCGATAATTTAAACAGCAGGGTTAACGGATCAATACTGATCAATAATAATACCGGGGTTGTTTTAAAACGGAGCTCGCAAAGTGTATCTACCGGGTACGAAATGGTAAACGGCATAGTATACACCGCAACCCGCAGAACCGCCACCACTGAAGTAAGCATTAAAAAGTAAAGGAGGTTACTGTATTTTTTAAAGCCCTGTGAAAAACAAGGCCGGTTAATAAAAAACATTTCGGTACTTTGATTTTTCGACGCGGGAGAATCAAATATGCAAACGTTACTACAATTAAAGCGGGGAGAGCTTAAAGGAGCGGCTTACCTGGAGTTATCCGAGGGGCTTGATCACTTCCCCGAAGAGATCTTCGGATTGTCAGAAACATTGGAAACCCTCGATCTTTCGTTCAATAAATTGACTGCTTTACCTGCGGATTTTGGGAGGTTAAAAAAATTAAAGTTTTTTTTCTGTTCAGGAAACCTGTTTTCCACTTTACCCGAGGTATTGGCCGATTGCCCCCTGTTGGATATTGCCGGCTTTAAATCAAACAGGATTGAAACCGTTCCCGAACGATCTCTTAATCCAAACCTACGATGGCTTATCCTTACTAATAATAAAATATCGGCTTTGCCTTCTGCAATAGGTAAATGCGCCAGGCTGCAAAAGCTGATGCTTGCCGGAAACCAGCTGAAGGAACTGCCTGCAGAGCTTAAGAATTGCCAAAACCTTTCGCTTTTGCGGATCTCTGCAAACAGGTTGCCCACGTTACCCCAATGGCTTTTATCAATGCCGAAACTTTCATGGCTGGCAATCTCCGGAAACCTGTTCAACAAAAAGCCTGATGTTTTGCCGCCTGCTTTTATTAACTGGGGCGAATTAGAGATCAATCAATTACTGGGCGAAGGAGCCTCCGGAATGATCTATAAAGCTATCGGCAAATCGGCAGAGAAAGAAGTAGCTGTTAAGGTTTTTAAAGGAGCCGTAACCAGCGATGGCTATCCCGAAGATGAAATGAACGCCTATATAGCCGCGGGCAGCCATGCCGGCCTGGCAAAGTTGATAGGGCAAATCCATGCCCACCCCGAAGGTAAAACAGGATTGGTTATGGAGTTAATTCCTTCCCATTTTTTTAACCTGGGTATGCCGCCCACCTTAGATACTTGTACCCGGGATGTGTTTAAGGAAAACTTTAGCCTTTCATTACAAAAGGTATTAAAAATTGCTGCCACCATTGCTTCTTTAGCAGCGCAATTGCACGATAACGGAATTACCCACAGCGATCTATATGCCCATAATATATTAATAGATGAAGATGGTAATACATTGTTTAGTGACTTTGGGGCAGCATCTTTTTATGATAAAACTGATTTGAAAACTGCCCATGCTTTTGAGCGGTTGGAAGTGAGCGCCTACGGTTACCTGCTGGATGACCTGCTTTCTTTATGCAGCGAAAAGGGAAATGAAAATGCTTTAAAGAAGATAACGGGACTTAAAAATGAATGTTTGGCGTCCGATATATCATCGCGTCCGGGGTTTGAATATTTGGTAGCTGAGTTTACAAAACTATTAACATCGGGTTAATCCTTATAAGGTGGTGTATATAGATCAAATTCGAACCGATTTTTGAGTTTTAACAACTCTTGTTTTAGGTTTAAGGGGGTTTAACCGATCAGATTTTACCATAGTGCGATTGGTGGTTGTGCCAATGGATTTATTAGTTTGTGTAACGTAATCCATAGCCTGTTGGAAGGTAGGTACCCACAATTCGTTTTTGTTTTTATTGATGTATTGCAATAACTCCTGATGGGCTCTGGCCGATATAGTGATGTAATCGCCACCAATGCCATGGATCATCAATACGCCCATCCCACCACTTTGCTGAACTTTTTTTACAAAGGCAATAAGTTGCGCGCCTGTTGTATTATCCTCCACGCCGAAAGATGGTACCAGCAGAGGGTCAAGGCGTTTAAAGTTGGTTATAAAATCGCTGGAATCGCCGCCGCCACGGGCGTATTTTATCTGGTTGAATTTTCTTAAGGAGTCAACATAATCTTTTCCGCCAGCAGTTGTTTCCGTGCAGGGGTAGGCGTAAGTACGGCTTGTTTTGCCGTCAACAGCGTATAAAAAGTGGTTCATTACTTCTATCTCCCTGATTATACTATATGGTGTATAGTTTTCAGAGTGTACCGGGTTATCATCGGTGCTTAAACAAGGATGAAAAATGGTATGGTTAGCCAGTTCAAAACCTCGTTTGCTAAGCCTGCGCCAGCGGGGGATGGTTACCGGATCAATATCGCCGGTTAAAAAGAAGGTAGCTTTCAGATGTGCGGCTTCCAGTTGCGGTACACCTACATTCAGTTGCGAAACCAATGCATCATCATACGTAAGTACAATGGCGGCTTTTTTATGCTTCGGCCATTTAATGCTTTCCTGGGCGTGCCCGGCAAAGCCTATCAAAATAATTAATGAGATGAATATTAATTTCACGGTAGCTATTTAAAAATTGGCTAAATAGATGGTATATCAAATTTGGCGAATTTTACCGGCATAACAATAAAGATCAACACTTGTATTCCGTTAAATTATGAAAAATTCATATCGGCATGGTTGATGTCGTATGATTTCCCCCAGGGCAAACGCATCTAAATAATTAACGGGGATAAGCTGTTATTTAATAATAGGTAACGGAATAAAGCTTATGACGTTAGGAAGATATAAACATCAAACAATACCTTGTTTTTATTGGCTGGTCCTGGTTAAATGGTCCAGGTATCGAATGGGCTTGTATAGGCCAACAACAGGCACAAATATTTGGATGCGCCTAAATTGCGCAATACACCAGTTTAATGTTAACCTTGTTAAAATATAAAATACTGATTATTAGATAATTATAATGTTACGCATCTGAAATGTGTTAAGTTATGTTAACCCAATTAGGTGCGTTTACCCTGTGATTTCCCCTTTAATATTTTGAATATTTAATAATAAACACCATCTTTATAAACAGTTACCTATAAACCAATTTGAAAAAAGTTATTGCATTGCTGTTGTTAAATATTCACCTGCTAAATATTGGCGGGCAATTGGCATTGCATCAATATTTGGTTTATAAAACCGATAAGTTTTATAACGCGCAAATAAGCAAAGGTTTATATAATGTTAAAGACCTAACCGAGATCTCAATCCCAGTAAACATGCCCGGGATTCATGACTGGAAGCGTTTTGAAAACATAGCTGGTCAAATTCAGTTTGGCAGCACCAGCTATAACTATGTAAAAATGAAGCTTACCCGCACGGCGCTTCACCTTATGTGTATCCCTAATTACGATACCACCCGCCCCGTTGACAATAATGTGCTATGCGCTAAAGGGGTTAAAGATATTCCTGTTCCTCAAAAAGATCATGTGCCTTTTGGCAAAATAGTTTTATTGGATAACCTGAGTTTATCATTTATTCAATTTGAGTTTTACTGCCCGATAAAAAAATTGACTGAAAGGTTTATACAACCTACTCAGCCCCTGGTTTACGCTCATCAGGATATCCCGGAGCAACCACCTAAGTTTTTCTGCTAATCTCCTTTAATCAATTCGCTAAACACGTTTTTGTTGTTATAAGTATGCTGTGTTATCAAATGCATAGCCTGCTTATAGTGATCAAAACAATCATATTTCGGATTGACCGATCTTGATTATTTCTCCCTTTAATTTATCTTGACACCTTTTCAGGTTCTGAATAAACATTGGGCATATCAATTTTAAGATCATTGAATATCATTAATATTTATTAAATGGTAACCCTCGTGTAGTGTTATCACCAATATCGCTTCAATCAAAATGAAAATAAAAATAGCCGTAGCCGCGGTGCTTTTTGTAGCACTGGGCTTCACCATAATAGCATCCAGCAAAACCTCGTCACATGAGGATATGATTCAGTTACTTCAACAAATAAACCGCCAGAATTTTAAGATCTCAAATCCTTTTAATCCCGAAGCTAAGATCGCTTTCTGCGATTCTTTACTCAAAGCCGATCCTGGCATGCGGAGTAATTATATTTTAAGTTCCAAAGCCGCTTTGCTGCTAAAAAAAGGAAAAGAGGAAGAGTCTGTTAGTATTTATGAGGATTTGGTTAATAGAATGGATTATATGTCCAGCTCGCAAATATTGCCCGATATGGCCATCGCTTACATGCGCCTTGGCGAGCGCAGCAATTGCATGCTTAACCATACCGGATCTTCCTGTATTTTTCCTATAAAGGATGATGGGGTGCATAAAATTCAAACAGGATCAAGAAAAGCGATTGAGACTTATACATCAATGCTAAAGGCGCATCCTGACGACCTGGAGTCGCGCTGGTTGATTAATATCGCTTATATGACACTGGGTGAGTATCCTCAAAAGGTACCAAAAGAGGTTTTGATCCCCGGTTTAAATGCCGATAGCGTGGCCGGTATTAAGCCGTTTAAGGATATAGCGAAAAGCCTAGGTCTTAATATTAATGGCCGGGCCGGTGGCGTTGCAGTAGACGATTATAATAATGACGGTTACCTGGATATCATCACATCGGGCTGGGATTTGAGCGATCCTATGCATTATTTTCAAAATAATAAGGACGGTACGTTTACAGACCGCACTGAGCAAAGCGGCTTAAAAGGGATTACCGGCGGCCTAAACATCCAACAAACAGATTATAACAATGATGGCAATATCGACTTGTTTGTTTTACGTGGTGCCTGGCTTACCAAGGGGTTTGGCAATCAACCAAGCTCATTGCTGCGCAACAATGGCGATGGTACCTTTACTGATGTAACCATACCAAGCGGTCTGCTTTATTTTCATCCTACACAAACAGCTACCTGGGCCGATTTTAATAACGATGGCTGGCTGGATGTTTTTGTAGGCGTAGAAGCATCTACCCAGGCACTTGACGGCAATGCGCCAACCTGCCAGTTATTCATTAATAACCACGATGGTACATTTAAAGACGTTACTACTTCGGCACATTGCGGTATATTAGCGTTTGTAAAAGGGGTTACCTCTGCCGATTATAATAACGATGGCTTTGCTGATATATTTATTTCCACCATGACCGGCGATAAATACCTGCTGAAAAACAAAGGCCTTAAAAATGGGAAGGTGGATTTTGATGATGTTACCCGCAAAGCCGGCCTGGCACAAAACAAGGAGCGCACCTTTACCACCTGGTTTTATGATTATAACAATGATGGATGGCAGGATATTTTAGTTAGTGACTATAATTTTGAGCACACACTGGGTTATTACAGCGCTGCTGCTGCTTTGGGTAAACCGGTAAAAGACGCGGGCAATGTATTCCTATACAAAAACAATCACGATGGCACTTTTACCAATGTAACCAAAGAAGTAGGGCTTGATAGGGTGGTTTACAGTATGGGTGGCAATTTTGGCGATATTGACAACGACGGTTACCTGGATATGTATTTTGGTACCGGTAACCCCGATTTCAGATCATTGGTGCCTAATAAATTCTTTAAAAATGATGGCGGTAAAAAATTCATTGATATTACAAACTCATCGCGTATGGGCAATCTGCAAAAAGGCCATGGCGTAGCTTTTGCAGATTTTAGAAATACCGGCAACCAGGATATCTACGCCGAAATGGGCGGCGCTTATATAGGCGACTCGTACACCAGTTCGTTATACCTTAACCCGCGCACGGATAATAACAACTGGATAAGCTTAAAGCTTGATGGGGTAAAAGCCAATAAGGCTGCAATAGGTAGTCATATCAAGTTAACGTTTACCGAAAATGGCGTTCAACGAAGCGTTTATAAGGATGTAAACTCTGGTGGCAGCTTTGGCTCATCGCCATTGCGCCAGGAAATGGGTATTGGCCAGGCAAAATTAATTGATGATATCGAAATTAAATGGGCCGGAAGCGGCACTGTGCAGCATTTTGCCAATGTAAAACCAAACCAGTTTTTGCAGATTACCGAAGGCGTTGATCAATATAAGGTAACACATTTAAACAAACTAACCTTTATTGATAAGCAGGATATGGCAACATGTATGCCGATGACCGCGCAAACAAAATAATGATTTGCTTTGTAATACTTCTATTACAAACCGTATTAATAATCTAAATAAATCGATTACCTTTAAAGTAAAATCATTATCAACGCTAAATCTAATTAAAAATGAAAAAACTGCTTTTATTATGCTTCCTGTTTTTGGGAATAACAACAGTAAGTAATGCCCAAATGCATGCAGCCAGCAAGCCCGAAGAAAAGGCTATGGAGTTGCAGAAAAAATTAAAACTATCTGATAAGCAGTGCAAAAAAATTGCAGCCATTTATACAGCGTCATCAGAAAAGTTTGATAAAATAAAGGCAGAAAATAAAGGCGATAACACCAAAATGCTGGTAGCCATTGAACCTTTGCGTACAAGCACCATCAAACAAATTAAAGGGGTGTTAAGCCCTGCCCAGGGCGTAAAATACGATGCACTGGTAAAAGGCGCTAAAGATGCTGGCGGTAACGGCTGGAGCGATGGCTGGAGTGCCCCTAAATAAATGATATTTTAAAAGATCAATTAAAGCCCTTTGCTGCGAAGTAAGGGGCTTTTTATTTGTATAGCTCAATTAAGCTCGAACAGTTGACAATGATCGGCCGCTGCTCAACAAGGCTTTTGTAACAATAATCACTCAAATTACTCCCAGCAATAAATTGTTACATTCAAATATTAAAAAAAGCATAGATTAGCAAATCTAAACGGTTTTAGTTTGTGATTTGCACTTGTATAATTATATTTAAGGCCGCTAAGCATCGCCCTATTTATACCTATGAAACACTTTTTTAGTACCTGTTTCCTGGCAGCACTTTCTATGGGAGTGCTTGCCCAGGAGAAGGCGTTAGACTCCTTAAAGGAGAAAACCGCTTTCCAGACCAGTAGCCCCTGGATGCCCGAAATTGACGTGCGATCGGACATTGCCATTGTTTACGGCGTTAACGACCGGGCTGGAATGACCTTTGAGCAACGGGTACAAACCTGGCGCGATCATGGGTACCAAACCAACTTTATGACCGGCATAGCCTGGGGCGATTACAAAGACTATTTTTTAGGTAAATGGGATGGCAAAAACCACCTGGGCGTAGGGCAGGTTACTATGAAAGGCGATACCATTTTTCATGGTAAGGATATGCCCTATGTGGTGCCCGATACCTCGTTTATTGAATACATGAAAACCGCGATTGTAAAACGGGTAATAGACGCGGGTATCACCAACATATTTTTAGAAGAACCGGAATTTTGGGCACGCGCGGGCTACAGTGCGGGCTTTAAACAGCAATGGCAAACGTATTACGGCTTCCCCTGGAAACCGCAGGATGCATCGGCCGAAAATACCTACCTATCCAGCAAGTTAAAATATCACCTGTATTATGATGCCATTAAACAGGTATCGTCATACGCTAAAGCTTATGGCAAAAGTAAAGGTGTAAATATTAAGGTGTTTATAGCCACGCACTCGTTGGTCAATTATTCATCGTGGCAAATAGTTAGTCCCGAGGCCAGCCTGGCTTCATTACCGGGGATAGATGGTTATATAGCACAGGTGTGGACCGGTACCTCGCGCGAACCAACGTATTTTAACGGCCTGCAAAAAGAAAGGGTGTTTGAAAACGCTTACCTGGAATACGGTTCTATGGTATCTATGACCGCGCCAACCGGTCGTAAAATGTTTTTCCTTACAGATCCTATTGAAGACCGGGAAAAGGACTGGGCCGATTACAAACGCAATTACCAGGCAACCTTTACCGCCAAACTATTATATCCAACCGTATCAGATTACGAGGTGATGCCCTGGCCCGAGCGCATTTATACCCATCCCTATAAAGTGGCCGGCAGTAATGAGAAGATTTTGATCCCGCAATACTACTCCACCCAAATGCAAATTATGGTAAATGCTTTAAATAGCATGCCGCCATCGGCCAATAAAGTAACCGGCGTTAACGGCATAGGGGTGTTAATGAGCAATACGCTCATGTTTCAGCGCTTTCCTACGCATAACGGGTACGATGATCCGCAATTTTCCAACTTTTACGGGCAAACCCTGCCGCTGCTAAAGCGAGGCGTACCAGTGCAAACCGTACATATGGAAAACCTGCAATACACGGCGTCACTTAAAAATATTAAAGTTTTGGTGATGAGCTATGCCAATATGAAGCCGGTATCTGCAGTGATACATCAACAGTTAGCAGCCTGGGTAAAACAAGGCGGCGTTTTGGTTTATTGCGGCCGCGATGACGATCCTTATCAATCGGTAATGGAATGGTGGGATACAAAGGGCAATAAATATACCGCGCCATCGCAGCATTTATTTAAGCTGCTTGGCATCAACCCAACAAAACCCGAACAGCATTTTAAAGTAGGAAAAGGTGCCTTTTACGTAATGCGCCAAAACCCCAAAGAATATGTTTTAACAACCGGGAAAGATAGTGCTTACGTTAATACCGTAAAACAAGCTTATGAAAAAGACGCGCATGCCGGCCTGCTCAGCTTTAAAAACAGCCTTTACCTTGAACGTGGTCCTTATGATATTATATCTGTATTAGATGAAAACATCGATAGCAAACCGTACACGGTAAAAGGCCCGGTGATTGATCTTTTTGACCCGCAGCTGCCGGTACTGGCCAGTAAGGTTGTTAACCCCGGCGAGCAATCGCTGTTATATGACCTGGCCCGCGTACCCAATAAAAACACACCGCAGGTTTTAACATCGGCGTCAAGGATCTACCAGGAAGCGATAACAGCCAATAGCTACTCGTTCATTGCTAAGAGCCCCGTTAAAACGTTAAATAGTGCAAGGGTTTTATTGCCCACCCAACCAAAAGAAATGATAGTTACCGATAGCAAGGGACAAGTTATTACCGATGTTAAGACAACATGGGATACATCATCAAACACCTTATACCTGGGCTTTGCCAATAGCCCGGATGGGATAAAGGTTGATTTGAGATGGTAAATGGAACCTCTGAGAAAGGTTGATTACTATACTCCCGTACGTGAGTTTTCATGTGCGGGAGTTTTTTACTTAAGCACATTGATTGAAAACAAATAGCTGAACCAATATACATAATGAAAAAACTAATTCACCTGGCTTTCGCGTTTTTGCCGCTTGCAGGCATAGCGCAGCAAAGCACCCCGATCAGTAACCCGGTAGACCTGATCAACCCGTTAATGGGTACCGATTCTAAACCCTCTCTTTCAAACGGCAACACTTACCCGGCAATCGCTTTGCCCTGGGGTATGAACTTCTGGACGCCCCAAACCGGCAAAATGGGCGATGGCTGGCAGTACACCTACAGCTCAGATAAAATTCTTGGCTTTAAACAAACGCATCAGCCATCGCCGTGGATGAACGATTATGGTATGTTCTCTATCTTCCCTGAAACCGGCAAGCTGAAATTGAATGAAAAAGAACGCGCAAGCTGGTTTTCGCACAAGGCCGAAATAGCAAAACCTTATTATTACAGCGTTTACCTGGCCGATTATGATGTAACTACCGAGATCACACCTACAGAGCGTGCCGCAAGTTTCAAAATCACGTTTCCTAAAAGCGATAGCTCACACATTGTGATTGATGCTTTTGATAAAGGATCATACGTAAAGATTATCCCCGGCGAGCAAAAGATAGTTGGTTACAGCACTAAAAACAGCGGCGCGGTACCGGCCAACTTTAAAGACTACTTTGTTATTTACGTAGATAAACCATTTGAGCTGGCCTCAACCTGGCACGATTGGAAAAAAGACGGCGCCCTGGAATATACCGGCGATTATGGCGGCGCGGTAATCACCTTCAAAACCAAAAACGGCGAGCAGGTGCATTTAAAAGTGGCTTCATCATTCATTAGTATTGAACAGGCCGAACTGAACCTGAAACGCGAGTTGGGTGAAGATAAGTTTGAAACAACATGCCAAAAAGCGAAAGATACCTGGAACAAAACCCTGAGCAGGCTTAATGTAGAGGGCGGTACTATAGATCAAACCCGTACATTTTACTCCAGCTTATACCGCATGTTGTTTTTCCCTAACAAGATGTACGAGGTAAATGACAAAGGCGAAAACGTACACTACAGTCCTTTTAACGGCAAGGTAATGCCGGGCTATTTATTTGCCGGTACAGGCTTTTGGGATACCTTCAGGGCATTGTATCCATTCCTGAACCTGGTTTACCCATCTATCAATAAAGAGATGCAGGAAGGGCTTATTAACGATTATAAAGAAGGCGGCTGGCTGCCCGAGTGGTCGAGCCCTGGCTATGCCGATTGTATGATTGGTAATAACTCGGCTTCGGTGGTATCAGAGGCTTATTTAAAAGGGATGCGCGGGTACGATATCGAAACCCTGTACCAGGCTTTAAAACATGGTGCCAATAATGAGGGGCCGAACGCTACCGGCCGTAGGGGAGTGCAGTATTATAACACTTTAGGTTATGTGCCTTACAACGTTAAAATTAATGAAAACGCCGCCCGTACTTTAGAATATGCTTATGACGATTTTGCCATTTACCAGTTAGGAAAAGCGTTAGGCAAACCAAAGGCCGAAATTGAAGTGTACAAAAAACGCAGTCAGAATTACCGCAATATTTTTGATCCGCAAACCAAACTGATGCGTGGCAAAAACCAGGATGGTACTTTTGAAACCCCGTTTAATCCGTTTAAATGGGGCGATGCCTTTACTGAAGGCAACAGCTGGCACTATAGCTGGGGTGTTTTTCATGACATCCAGGGTTTAATTAACCTGATGGGCGGCAAGCAGCAGTTTGCAGCCAAACTCGATTCGGTATTTAGCATGCCGCCAACATTTGATGATAGCTATTATGGTGGGGTTATTCACGAAATCCGCGAAATGCAGATTACCAACATGGGCCAGTATGCGCATGGTAACCAGCCTATTCAACATATGATCTATTTATATAACCACGCCGGGCAACCATGGAAAACACAATACTGGGCACGCGAAACCATGAATAAGCTTTATAAAGCCACGCCCGATGGCTATTGCGGCGATGAGGATAACGGCCAAACATCGGCCTGGTACATCTTCTCGGCAATGGGTTTTTACCCGGTAACGCCAGCCAGCGATCAGTATGTGTTAGGTGCACCTTTATTTAAAAAGGTAACCATCAATTTAGAGAATGGTAAAACCATCGTTATTAACGCGCCAAACAACAGTGCCGATAACAAATATGTAAACAGCCTTACTATTGATGGCAAACCGTACACTAACAATTGGCTTAGCCATAAGGGTCTGTTAGGCGGTGCCGAGCTCAATTTTGATATGCAGGCCACGCCAAATAAAGAGCGCGGTACAAAGGATGCAGATGTTCCATATTCGATGAGCAACGAAAAATAACAGCAAATATTGTCCATTTAAAAAAAAGGCCCTGTCATTGACGGGGCCTTTTTTGTTAAGTGATTGTTTATCAGAAAAATAAAATTGTAACATTATTGTTTCTTTTAAAGAAATATGTATTTAACATGTATTGATTATATAATACATATGGTGTGGTAAGTGCCTGTTAGTTTGTTTTTTAGGCGGACACCGGGTGGTTATTTGGATGGTGTAGTTATGCCTTTTAAAAGTGTCCCTTAGGGTGGTAAAAATGCAATTATTGTATTAATCACACTAATTTGAATTTTATGGCGCTTTTTGATGCTTTTTTATGGCTTGTGATATAAAACAAACGGGGGAAATACCTCGCGTATTTCCCCCGTTCAAATTAACTTTATTAACTGTCTTATTATTAACTAAATGATTTAGTTACGATCTAAGAACGAGCAAAGGAACAAAATGTTTTATTATTTATTCAATAAAAAATAATATAATTGCATTTTAATACGTATGTAAGGGAAATGTTACAATTATTTATTTGATATTTTATAAATGTCACGTAGGTTTATCCCTTTAAGTTTTTAACTATTAACTAACTCATTATTTATGAAAAAAAGTCTACTAACGACTTTGTGCATTTTGTGGTTAGCTGTTACACAGCTATATGCGCAAAACCATACCGTAACAGGAAAGGTTACGGCCAAAGAAGACGGCCTGCCGCTGCCAGGCGTATCGGTAAAAATTAAGGGGACAACTACAGGTACCCAAACCAACGCCGATGGTAATTACTCCCTAAGTGTTCCTGATAACGGAACAATCACTTTTAGCTTTATTGGCTACGCTAACCAGGATATTCCTGCAACCGGAAGCCACATCAACGTGGTGATGGTTACTTCAAGCCGCGGCTTAAATGAAGTAATTGTTACTGCCCTTGGTATTTCTCGTCAGCAAAAATCATTAGGTTATGCTGCGCAACAGGTTAAAGGCGACGATTTAACTGTTACCAAACAATCTGATTTGAATACTGCTTTAGCAGGTAAAATTGCCGGTATCCAGGTATTGGGCGGTTCTGGTGCTAAGTTTGGTACTTCAACTATCCGTATCCGCGGTATCAATTCATTGGCAGGTGGTAATCCAATTTACGTAGTTAATGGTGTAATCACCGACCCGAATGCAGTTAACAATGATGATATCGAATCTCTATCTGTATTGAAAGGCCCCGCCGCTACTGCTTTATATGGTCAGCGTGCATCAGAAGGCGCTGTTGTTATTACCCTTAAAAAAGGTACTGATAAAGGCGTTGGTGTTTCTGTTAACCAATCAACAACGTTTGAAAAAGTTTACCAGTTGCCACAGTATCAAAACGAATATGGTGGCGGTACGAGCGTAAACTGGGATACTTATACTTATGATCCTAACAACGGTTCGCCAGCTTCTTATGCCAAATTTAATGGTACAAAAATTTATGATTACGGTGTTGACGAAAGCTGGGGCCCTAAAATGGATGGAACATTATATGCGCCATGGTATTTCTGGGATCCAAGCAATCCTGATTTTGGCAAGCTGAAACCATTTGTTCCACAGCCAAATAACGTACGTGATTTTTACCGCACAGGTATTACCTTCAATACCAACGCCGCGTTTTCAAAAGCTGCTGATAATTATAACATCAGGGTATCTTATACCAACATTGAAAGAACCGGTATTACACCAAACAGCGATCAGAAACGTAACAACGTGGGCATTAACGGTGAACTTAAATTAACCAAGAAGTTAACTTTAAGCGCTAATATGAATTTTTCGCAAATAAATTCATTTAACATCCCAGCCGAAGGATACGGAACTCAAACAGCAGGTTCATTCAGCCAATGGTTCCACAGGGATATTGATATTAATGAATTAAAAAACTACCGTCGTGCTGATGGTACATTTACTTCATGGAACATCACCAGCCCGGATGACTTAACCCCGCACTATTGGGATAACCCTTATACCGAGGCTTACGTAAATACATCTCAATCAAACAACAACCGCGTTTATGGTAACTTAACTTTATCATACCAGTTTACTAAAGATCTGTCATTCGCGATTATTGCAAGAGAAGATCTGTTAAACAGGGACGCCAGCGCGCGCGTAGGCTCTGGTACACTTAACGTGGATGCTTACTCACAAAACCAGTACTCTTATAAAGAAAATAACTACGTAGCAAATTTGGCCTATAATCACAACTTTGGTGAATTATCTGTAAAAGCAGGTGCTTATGCCGAAACACGCCAGGATCGTTACCTATATACAGCTGGTAACACCAATGGTGGTTTAGCTATACCAGATCTTTATACGCTTAGCAACTCGTCAAACGCGCCAACGGCTTTTAGCTTTAATGGTTTATCAAGGGTGAACAGCTACTATGGTTATACATCATTTGGTTATAAAGAATTTTTATACCTTGATTTTAACGCCCGTAACGATATCTCTTCAACGTTACCGGTAAATAGCCATTCTTATTGGTATGGTGGTTTATCAGGTTCATTTGTATTCTCCGAGCTTCTTCCAAAAAGCGATGCTTTCAGCTTTGGTAAATTGAGGTTGTCGGCAGCAAAATTAGGATCTGATGCGCCTATTTATTCCACTAACCTTACGTATAACTTAAGTACTACGCCACATGGTAATGACGCGGTGCAAACAGTGCCGAATACTTTACCAAACGCAACTTTAACACCAACTCTTTCTACAGCTTATGAAATTGGTACCGAGTTGCATTTCTTAAGGGACAGGGTTAAATTTGATTTCAACTATTACACCCGTACTGCAAAAGATCAGATCCTGCCATTACCGGTTAATGGTACAACAGGTTACTCAACAGTGGTGATCAACGCCGGTTCTATCAGGAACAATGGTATTGAAGTATCACTTGGCGGTACACCGGTTAAATCAAAAGATTTTACCTGGAACGTTGATTTCAATATTTCATTTAACCGTAACAAAATTCTTTCACTTTACCCTGGTGTTACCAACGTAAAAGTTACGCCTGATGGTCCGGGTGGTTACACCTTATCTGGTGGTAACCTGGCTGCAGGTTCACAAAGCTTTGGTTTTGTGGGTTCACCAAGCTTTGGTATCAACGGTTTCCCTGGTCAATCATACGGTCAGATTATTGGATCGGGCTTTACACGCGATTCACAAGGCCGCATCATTGTTGGTGCAGATGGTTTACCTGTTAGGGCCGATAACGTTAACCTTGGCAGCATGCTACCAAGCTATACCGGCGGTTTTACCAACTCATTTAACTACAAAGGCTTTTTACTTGCTTTTTCGCTTGATTATCAAAAAGGCGGCAAATTTGTATCTATCACCCAGCAAAACCTTAACGGATCTGGCTTAGGTATCGAAACCGTTGGTAACAATGCAAAAGGTAACCCTGTACGTAACGCTGTTGCCGATGGTGGCGGTACTTTAGTTGCCGGTGTACATGCCGATGGCACACCAAATACTACTTATGTAGAAACACGTACATTATACGAGCAATCATACAGCCAGATTTGGGAAAAATGGACTTACGATGCTTCATATGTTAAATTAAGAGAAGTTAGTGTTGGTTACACATTCGGTAAAAGAATGCTGAACAAAACGCCGTTCCAAAGTGCTTATTTTGGTATAACAGCTCAAAACCCATGGATGATTTATTCAAAGGTAAAAGGTGTTGACCCATCTCAACTGCAAACTTCATTCTATGAAGGCGGTCAGTTACCAAACACCAGGAACTTAGGTTTCAACATTAAGTTAACATTCTAATAAGATTCTCCATCATGAAAAAATCATATATCAGTAAAATTATAACCGGGGCCGGTATCATCATCCTGGCCTCATGTAAGGTTGGTGGTGATGTAAATATCAACCCCAACCAATCGCCGAATGCGCAAACAGGTTACCTGTTAACAAGTGCGCTTCAATACATAGGCGGCATAAACGGTGCCGGTGCAACTACCAATATCAACTCATTTGCCGGCAATTTGTATTCACAATACCTGGCCGAAACATTTTATACCAGCGAATCGCAGTTTTCATTAAAACAATACGATTACCAGGGATATTATACCGGTCCGCTGCAGGATTTAAAAACGCTGATCCAGTTTAACACAGATCCGGCTAAGAAAAACCTGTTATCTACAACCAAATTTGGTTCAAATAACAACCAGATAGCCGCTGCGCGGATACTTACAGATTTCATTTATCTTACTATAACTGATAGGTGGGGTGATATCCCTTATTCTCAGGCTTTAAGCGGTGTGGCTAATTTTACCCCGGCGTTTGATGCTCAAAAGGATATTTATACTGCTTTAATGAAAGATTTAGATGCCGCGCAGGCGCAATTTGATGGCGGTGCTGCATTGTCAAGCGATATATTGTTTCAGGGTGATGCCACCAAATGGAAACATTGGGCAAATTCATTGCATGCTGTTATGGCATTAAGGCTTTCGAAGGTTGACCCTGCTACCGGCAAAACCGAATACGCCAAAGCAGTAGCGGGTGGTTTGATGACCTCAAATGACGATAATGCAACTTATACATACCTTGCAGCTCAAACAAACGAAAACCCATATTTTACAAACTATCGTAGCCGTTATGATTATGCGGTAAGCACCTTGGTAGTAAATACGCTTTCTGGATTAAACGACCCAAGGTTACCAGTTTATGCTGCACCAACAGCTTCAAAAACCTATGTAGGTTTACCATATGGCACATTTGGAAGCGCTTTAGGTAATTATAACAAAGGTACACGTGCAAAACCGGGTAACGTATCGTTAATTGGCCTTGCTGTTTCTGGCCAGGGTTCACCAACCATATGGACTTCATATGCACAGGTCATGTTTACCCAGGCCGAAGCAGCTCATTTGGGCTGGATTTCTGGTGGCGATGCAACTGCTGCTGATTTTTATACCAAAGGTGTAACCGCGTCTTTAGAGCAAAATGGTATCAGCGATGCCGACGCAGCTACTTACCTGGCTCAAGCCTCTGTAAAATTTGTTGCAGCTAACGCGTTAGAGCAAATTTTAACTCAAAAATGGATTGCAGCTTTCCTTGGAGATGGCTGGGAATCATGGGCGGAATATCGCCGTACAGGTTTGCCTAAGCTTCTTGACCCGGTTCCGGGATCATTAAGCCCGGGTCAGAAAATACCACGCAGGCAACAATATCCACAAACCGAGCACGATCTTAACTTAACAAATTACAACGCTGTAATTGCACGTCAAGGTCCGGATGCACAGGATACCAGGATGTATTGGGATAAAAACTAATTTATAGTTTCTATATTACAAAAAGAGGGAGTTGCCATAATGGTAACTCCCTCTTTTGCGTTATAGCCTGTTTAAATTTTCTTTAAGGCTTTTTATGTGCCAATGAAGTTATTATTGAGTGTATTTATAGGCAATTTACCGGTAGTTTATCGTCCTGAAAAAAAGACCGTTAAATCAAAAAACGAACAAAACTAACTGTAAACTTATAGCCGGATAATACCCTGCATGCATAGTAGCGATATTGATGTCTACTACAACTGCGCCACAAAATCCTTCATCGCCTGCCCGGGGTCTGTTTGCTTCATAAAGGTTTCGCCTATTAAAAAGCCGTTAAAGCCGGCCAGTTTCAAATGCCTGATGGTTTCGGCATCGCTAATGGCGCTCTCGGATATTTTCATGAACTCTGCGGGGATATGTTGGGCCAACTGGTACGATGT
This sequence comes from Mucilaginibacter dorajii, assembly GCF_024808255.1. GTDB lineage: Bacteria > Bacteroidota > Bacteroidia > Sphingobacteriales > Sphingobacteriaceae > Mucilaginibacter > Mucilaginibacter dorajii. The sequence continues at coordinate 41,149 of NZ_JANTYS010000009.1, read as the reverse complement.
ATCCACAGATACGGTAAAGTCGGCCAGGTTGCGGTTATTTACGCCAATTGCATCTAATTTAGGGTGGATGCTGCGTTCCAGTTCTTCCAGGTTGTGTACTTCTAATAACACATTAAGCCCGATGCTTTTGGCCAGTGTTGCCATTTTATCGATTTCGGCACGGGTAAGGATGGCGGCGATAAGCAAAATGATATCGGCACCCAATGCCTTGGCTTCTATTACCTGGTACTCATCTATCATAAAGTCCTTACGTAGTACAGGAATACTATTTACCGAGCGCGCCCTTTTCAGATCGGCCTTGCGGCCCATAAAAAAGTCGCGGTCGGTTAAAACCGATAGGGCAGATGCACCGGCGGCGGCATAGTCGGTAGTAACTTTGCTCACCCTTACCTTATCGTTAATAATGCCTTTTGACGGCGATTTACGCTTAAATTCGGCAATTATACCGCTGCGTTCCGGATCAAGCAAAAACTCCCTGAAAGAATAAGTTTCCCTGTGGAAATATTCTGATTCTTCCAGTTCGACATACGACGTACGCTTTTTAGCGTAGGCTACTTCCTTTTTTTTATTGGCAACTATTTTATCAAGTATGGTCATAAAGCCCCCTAACCCCCTAAAGGGGGAATTTCAGTTCGTTAAATTACTGTATCTGCAAAGTTATCATTATCTGTTAATTACCCATTCAACCAGTTACCCATCATTTCCTTCCCATATTCGGTGAGTATAGATTCCGGGTGAAACTGTACGCCGCGCACATCGTATTCTTTGTGCGATAGCGCCATAATGGAATTATCGGTCTCATCAATGGCGGTAACCTGTAAGGTTTCGGGCAGATCATTGCTTACCACCCATGAATGATAACGGCCTACCTTAAAGCTTTCGGGCAGGTTTTTAAACAGCTGCTCGCTCTTGTCGGTCACCTTTATGGGGGTAGCTATGCCGTGCATCGGCTGACTAAGGTTATACAAGCTGCCGCCAAAAACTTCGGCAATGGCCTGCTGACCTAAACACACACCGAAAATGCTTTTAGTTGGCGCGTATTTCTCGATCACATCCAGCAGCAAACCAGCCTCAGATGGAATGCCAGGCCCTGGCGAAAGAATGATCTTATCAAATGCATCCACATCCTCCAACGCAAATTTATCGTTCCTCCAAACCTCGCATTGCAGGCCAAGTTCATTAACCAAATGCACCAGGTTATAGGTGAAAGAATCGTAATTGTCTATTATCAGGATGCCCAAGCCCCCCGGCCCCCTAAAGGGGGAGTTTATCTGTTCGCTCATTTCTATATATCTTAAAGAATGTCTTATCAATTATTTAATTATTCAACCCTTATTCCCCCTTTAGGGGGTTAGGGGGCTCTCTATAACTCTTCCGCCAACTCCACAGCCCTTCTTAATGCTGATATTTTTGTATCCACTTCCCTCAACTCGCTTTCGGCAACCGAGCCGGCAACTATGCCTGCTCCGGCCTGGTAATGCAGCGTATTATTTTTACTGAGGAACGATCGGATCATGATGGCATGGTTAAAATCGCCATTAAAGCCCATAAAGCCGATTGCCCCGCTGTAAAAGCTACGTTTTGTTTTTTCGTTTTCGTCGATGATCTCCATGGCCCGGTATTTCGGCGCGCCGCTTAATGTTCCCGCAGGATACGTATCCGCCACAATTTTGAAAGAGGACACAGCCGGTAACAGTTTACCACTTACGTGCGATACCAAATGGATGAGGTGCGAATAATATTGTACTTCTTTAAACGCCTTCACCTCAACCTGCTCGCAATGCCTGCTCAGGTCGTTACGGGCCAGGTCGACTAACATCACATGCTCGGCTGATTCTTTGGGGTCGGCTTCGAGAGCACGTGCTATTTCGGCATCCTTCACGTCATCGCCGCTGCGTTTAAAGGTGCCCGCGATTGGGAAAATGCTGGCTACTTTATTTTTGATGGTGATCTGTGCCTCTGGCGATGAACCAAAAATCCTGAAATCGCCATAATCAAAATAGAATAAATATGGTGATGGGTTGATGGAGCGCAAAGCCCTGTAAACATTAAACTCATCGCCCTGGAAAGCACGGGAAAATGCCCTTGAAGGCACAATCTGGAAAACATCGCCCCGGTAAATATGCTGCTTCATTTTTTCAACAATGGCAATAAATTCTTCGTCTTTTAGGTTCGATTGCTCGGGGCCATTGCTTTTGAAGCTATACTCGGGGAAGTTTTTGTTTTTGATCAGGTATTCCAGTTTTTCGATACCGCCATTGGTTGGTCCGCCTTCGGCCTGGTTATGGAAAATGTAAAGCTCGTTTTTAAAGTGGTCAACCGCGATGATGTAACGGTAAATATGGTACTGCATCACCGGGATTTGTCGGGTAACATCGTCGCTTTCTTTTAGTTTAATGGTTTCAAAATGTTCAACTGCCTCGTGGGTAAAGTAGCCAAACAAACCATTGGTGATCATTTTTAATGGAAGTGCGTCTGTTTCAAACTTGCCCACAAATTTATTGAGCTCATCTATCAACTCAAACGTACCTGCTTCGCTGGTTTCCTGGCTGCTATCGGGGTATTGTGTTTTAAGGATGCCGTTGTTGAGCACCAGGCCGGCAATGGGTTCGCAAACAATATAGCTCAAACTGTTTTCGCGGCTGTGGTAATCAGAACTTTCCAGCAGCAGCGAATTGGGGAACACATCGCGTAGGCGCAGGTATATGCTTACCGGGGTGGTGGTATCGGCAAGTAGTTTTTTATAGGTGGTTGTTATTTTAAAGTTGCTCATGTTATGTTTTCAAAATTTTATAAATAAAAAAACCCGGCGAATTGGGGTCGCCGGGTTTCCACTTAGGTTTACAATTGATTAGATCATCTCTGACTAAAAACGTATCCGGCTGCCAAATTTAATTGGTGCCACCAGCTGCTTTTATTTGCGTTTTTAATCATCGTGGCCACAAATTTATAAAGAAAAATGAATTATCAAATTTTTTTGAAAGTTTATTTATTGCTAAATCCTATTAGCTACGTGGGATAAGTATGATACCAGCCGAAATAAGTACTAAAGCAATGATATAGAACACAAAAATGGTTTTGTGCCTGGCCTCGGCGGTGGCCGCTTTTTTTGATTTGCTGTGGCCTATGGTAATTAAAACCAGGGCAATGATCATAATAACCCAGTGTTCCACAGTGAAATAGCGGGTTACTTTATTCTTCATGGTTTCGCTGTTAAACTGTACCAGCGGGCTAACAAAATACAGCACTATGCCAATAAGCAATTGTGTATGCGCCGAGATCATGGCAAACAAATTAAGCTTGCGATTGCCGTTGGTATACGGTTTTTTGCCCAACCAGCCAATAAGCGAACCAATAATGGCTGCCACAATAAGTGCCAGCACAATATACCTGAAACCCGAATGAAGATGTTGTAAAAAGCTATAAGCTGTCATGCTATCAAATTTTTTTGTGTGAAGATAAGCAAAACTGGCTTTCAAATATGCTCAACCTAAACAATTGAAAATGTTTTTACACGAATTTGAAGGTGGATTGACAAGCTATTCATTTTTAAATTAATCAATCACCTTTGGTTTATATGTGCCGGCAATTAAAAAAGCGATGCCACTAAAACCCAAAGCTTCAAAAACGCTGGTCCACTCGTTAGCGGTAGATTCACTTACCTTGGTGCCGTTAGCAGTATCATCTTTCGGGTTTTTGAGCAGGGCAGCACTGCGCTTTTGGTTATCCTGTTTTTGGGCTGCAACAGCGCGTGGGATATGCAGCATGATGAGCCATAAAAACAAGGTGATGCCTAACAGGTTGGCTGCCAGCTTTACCTTTATTTTAAACATAATAGCGGCACCTGCGGCAATAAGTGCAACTGCAGCAAAATAAGTCCAGAATAAGGGGAAGCCTGCCCATGCGGGAACGAGTGTTGCCACAAAGGACGGATAAACAAAATGCTCTATCCCGAAAACGATCATGGTAGTAGCAAAAAAGTATGGTCCATAGGGGCGTAGCCTATCGGCTATTGCATCTATACCGCTTACTTTTTCGGTTGGTAGGGATGTGGCCACAACCAAGGCCCCGCCGCAAAAGGCGAGCAGCTTAAATGCATCTCCCCAGCCACCTAAAAACAACAGGTTGGTTTTGATATTATAGGGGATGTGGAAAATTATAATAATCAGTAGCATAAATGCCCCGAGGTAATCGGCCACAACATGTGAGTTGATGCCAAATATAATGGCCGCTGATACCAAAATGAGCATAATGCCTGATATGCACATGCAAAACGTACTTTGCCCAATAAATGCCGGCTCGGGCGGCATGATCACCGGCCTGAAACCGGTGCAGATAAATTGTAAAATTGCGATCGAAACTAACGATACGGCAAAAAATACGCGCCACACTTTGTTATAGGTTTCCATGAAGATTAGGTATAAAGGTTAATTGGATTTATATGCAATTTACAATACAAAAACTAATTTAACCTAATCAACGAAAATATTGTGTATAAGGACTTTATAACTCCCCGTTCAGTTTGTTCAGAAAAAAGCGTTTTAGAAATTTGATCTGTTAATGAATTGATAATCAATACATCGATCTGTAAAATGCTTTGACCATGCCGGCCGGATCGGCAGACAGGTTGATGGCCGATGACGCTGCTATGCCGTAAATTCCGGTTTTGAGTAATTGCTCTACGTCTTTTAGCTGAATGCCGCCCACCGCTATTACAGGAATATCAAGGGCAGCTTTTTCCAATTCGCGGTAGCCGTTGTAGCCTAACAATGGAAAATCGTTCGGTTTGGTATCTGTATGCGCAAACGGACCATAACCACAATAATCTACCACGCCGCTATCCTGCAGTTTTAACAGCACATGTAAATTTGTTGCCGATGCGCCCAGTGTTTTATCCTCACCAATAAAATCACGGATGGCCATAAGATTGGCGTCAAGGTCTTCAATGTGTACGCCCTGTACATCAACTTTATGGATGAGGTGATAATGGTTGGTAACAATCAAAGTAGCGCCCCAGTCGTCACAAATGCCGGCGATATGGTTAATCTCCTCTATTAGTTCATCATCTGATTTGCTAAGACAACGATACTGCACCCAATTGGCCCCGGCGCTGCAAGCTATTTCTACCTGTTCAATATGGGTACGGTCGGGAAGATCCTGGGTGAGGTAATGAAATTTGGAAATGTATTTTTTCATAGTATTAGTCCGAAAGTCGGTAAAGTCCGGAAGTCGATAAGTAAAAGAAGTAATTCTTTCGGACTTACCGACTTCCGGACTTCTTCTCCAGGGAAATTGCTTTTAAAAAGGAGACACCTACGGAGTCAAAAAGACAGATGATTTTAAACCTATAAACACGATACTCCTAACGGAGTTTTAAACTGCACTAAACAGACTCCAGCGGAGTCCCGTGTTTATAGTCCAAATTAGTTCTTAAAACAAGGCTCCGTAGGTGCCTCCTTTTTAGTTTGAAATTTAAAAGCGATTTCCCTGACTTCTTGTCTATTTAATCACCTCGCTGATAACTTTACCCACGTTGCCATCTGGTGCCTGGATATGCAGTAAGGCAGCAATGGTGGCGCTGATATCTGTCATATGCGTTTGGCGGTTAAGGCTGCCGTGTTTAACCCCCCAGCCCATAAATACCAAAGGAATGTGGCTGTCATACGGTGCCCAGGTGCCGTGTGTGGTGCCTGTTGAAGCACGGTCATTAGTGCCATGACCGGTAAAATAACCAGGTTTTAAAATGATTTGTATTACGCCGCTATGCTCGGCATTGTAACCGTTAATGATCATGCTGCGCAAATCATCAGGAATATTAGCCGATTGAATTTTTTGCAGATCAATAGCGTAAGCTACCTGGCTTTGTTTTTGAAGGTAAGCAATACAATCGGCCTTAATAGCATCTTCGCTGATGCCGGCTTTTTTAATAGCTGCATTGTTGAAGTTTACCTGGTAGTTATCCATGCTGATCACTAAATGATCTACCTTGAACTTATCGTTTAGCATGGTGTTCAGTTCCTTTTGGGTATTGCCATCATCCCAGGTACCGGCAGGGATGTTATGGTCTTTTAAAAATGTAGGGTTATGAGCCGCGCCATGATCGGCAGATAAAAATACGGTGTAGTTACCTTTACCTACAGTGGCATCAAGATAAGTAAGAAAGGTGGCAATATCGCGGTCAAGTCTTAAATAAGTATCTTCTATCTCAACCGAGTTTGGCCCAAACTGGTGACCGATGTAATCTGTTGATGAAAGGCTTACCGCTAAAAAGTCGGTAACTGTGTTTTTGCCCAATTGTTCGCTTTCTACAGCAGCTTTAGCCAAATCAAGGGTCATGGAGTTACCGTATGGGGTTGAACGGATCATGCCTATTTTGCCTTTATATAAATCCGATGTTTTGATGGGGAAGGTTGGCGCTTCCATACCGGCAAATTTACCCTCGTACCTTGGGCTGTTATCCGGTGCGCTTTGCAGGTAAGTGTTTATTGGGTAAAGTGTATTCCAGTCCTGTTTCAGGTATTTTTCGGGGATTTTTTGGTCATTGAATTTTTTAACCCAGGCAGGCAGATCATTCATGTAATAGGTACTGGTGATCCAGTTGCCGCTGGCATCATCAAACCAGTAAGCCGCATTGGCTGTATGACCGGCAGGTAAAATTCCACCACGATCTTTTAACGCAATCCCTATAACTTTTGAACGGAAGTTGGTTGCCAGTTTCAACTCATCGGTAACGGTAGTAACCTGCAAATTACGGGGTGACATCTGGCCGGCTTTTGAGGTGCTGCCAACCGCGGTAACAGTACTATCATCAGTACAATAGATAGATTTTCCGGTAGCTTGAATGATAAAATCGTTGCCAACAATACCATGTATTGCAGGGATAGAGCCGGTGTAGATACAGGTATGGCCTGCCGCGGTTACGGTAGGGATATAATCAATGTTGGTGTTATCGCAGGTAAAACCTTCATTCAGCATGCGTTTAAATCCGCCGCTTTGGTAGCGGTCATAGTAGCGGTACAGGTAATCCCAGCGCATTTGATCAACCACCAGGCCTACCACCAATTTAGGGCGGGGGATGGAAGATGAAGCAGCAGGGGCAACAGCTTTTTTATTTTGTGCCGATGCGGAAAGAGTTACCAATGATAAGGAAACAAGCAGCAGATGTTTAAACTTCATTTTAAAGATGATTTTGAATTGGCCAAATATCACTATTGCTGTGTGAACTTTGTGTTAAGTTATAGGTGATTGTTACAAAAACAGCGCATCGGGGTGTTGGTTAGGAGATACGGGGCTTTTTGAAATTGTTAAAATTTGATCCTTTTTAACCGCAAACCTGTGGCATACCGTTTACACCCCTCCCAATCACCTTTTGTACACCTTTCGCGATCCTTTGGTTTACCGTTGATGCACCTTTGAATATCCTTTTTAAACGGCGTGTTTTTTATATGTTACTATAAAACAGATGGTTATGTTTTGTTTTTATTGATTTTGCCTTTTCTTTTTTTCAAGAAACTGCAATAACCGCGCAGAACTAACGCGGCACCGGGATTAAATCAAATTTACAAAAAATGCTAAAATTTTACAAGTTAAAACGGAGGCGGCCGAGGGCTTTATTTTTATATCCAAATTTATACCGAAGTTGCTGTTGCGGGCACTTTTTGTACATCTCACATTAAGGTCAATTTTACCCTGTTTGTTACTGTTGAATTACCGGTTTTTTGGTAAGCCCTTAAAAGCTGTTTAAACACAAAAAAACGCCTGTCATCCTGAGTGATAAAATTTCGCGAAAATCTGAAGAGGAAATGACAATATAAAGCTATGTCATGGGTAGGCACGAAGCAATCGCGAACTGTGCAGATTCGCCCTGTAGAGCATGCGATTGCTTCGTGCCTACCCATGACGCGTTTTATATGTCATTTCCTCCTTCACAGTCTGCGGATTTTATACCTCGCAATGACATGGTGGACTTGTCATGGGTAACGTTTGAAGGATCTATTCTACGCCACGCCTTTTCGCCTTGTAAGTTCGCGAATAGTTGCTATGTGTCTACCCATGACGTTTTGTACTTTACACAAACATTGGCTTTGAACGCGGGCGAAGACTCACCCGGCGAGGCTTCGCCCGTCACCCTCTCTTCACCTGCGGTGGAAAGAGGGGTTTTTGATAGTTAATTAATTGATTACAAGTAATATATATGTACAAAAAAAACTTCAACCCCCTCTTTCCGGCGAAGCCGAAGAGGAGGGTGCCGCGCGTAGCGCTGGCGGGTGAGTCTTTGCCGCCATGCGATCTGCGTCATTGCCACCTTCAGAGTCCCGCGGATTTTATAACTCGCAATGACATAGCTTTATATTGTCATTTCCTCTTCAGATTTTCGTGAAGTTTTGCCACTCATGATAGAAATCGTTTTTAAGCAGCGCTGAATGTTAACAACGCGTGCTGACTGGCCGTATGCAAATCCCGCCATACCTGGTTAATCTCTGTATCCGGGCTGGCGGCTTGCAGGCCGCAGTAGGGATAAAGTTGGTCGACACATTCGCGGGCGGTTTTGGCCAGTTTGCGACTGGTTTGGCTAACTTCCTGCAAATGACTGGCCGGTTGAGTTAGGCAGCTTTGCCAGGAAGCATCAACCGCCAGGTAAAACTCCTGCCGGGCTTGGTTTAGCTGATTGCTTAATCCATTTAGCAAATTTGTTGTGATTTCGTGCTGGATGGTACCCCATCGCTTGCCCGCTTGCTTTTCTTCAAATATGGATTTGCATAGATCAAGGAAATGAACAGCCATCCCCGAGATATTTGCAGCAAGGGTAGCCTCGGCTAATTGTAAAAACGGGTATCGGTATAGGGGCTCATCAATCACCGTAAATTCGGGATCAATTTTAAAACAGCGGTCGGTTTTAACAAAAAGGTTGTTTACCTCGTAAGCGTCGCTGCCGGTAGCCGCCATGCCCATATATTTCCATGCCGGGAAAACCTGCACATCTTTTTTATCAAAAATAAAGGGCAGGATCAGTTCGCTGCCATTGGCATTTAAAACAGGCTCATTTCCGTTTTTAATAATACAGTTGGCGGTTATGTGGGTGGCGTGATGCGCACCGCTGGCGTACTTCCACGTCCCGTTAATGATATAGCCATCATTGGTAATGGTTGCAGTTCCGGTTGAGGCACCGCTACCGGCCAGGCATAAACGCGGGTTGTTTAAAAGTTCGGCCGCAATTTGGGGCGATAAAAAGCCGCCGAACCAACCGGCCCCGCTGCAAAGTGTGACCACCCAACCCAAGCCGCCATTGGCCCAGGCCAGGCTTTCTTCTAATCGTACCATATCGGGCAATGCCAACTGCAAACCCGAATATGCTTTAGGTACCAGGAATTTAAACCAGCCCTGTTCATAAATCAGCGCTAACTGATCAGGGTGCAACGCGCCCATCTGCTCAGCTCCGGCAGCCGTATCGCGGATGGTTTTTACCCAATCGGGCTTTAATAAGTAGGAGGGATGGGTATTAGACATTGTTGGACTTTTGGGATTGTTGGACTATAGGACTTTTAGACAAAGAATAATAGACAAAATTGCTTTCAATTTTAAACAGGATGCGAGATTGATCTCAAATCTCATGTCTCATATCTATTCCTCACTATCCAAATCATCAATTACCTGTTTTAATTCGGCAATGTATTTGCCGTATAGGGTTTTGATGTAGTAATTTGTTATAGCAAGTGTAATAATAAATGAAAAAAGAATAGTTACTAAAATAGCCGCCATACCGGCTACCGAAATGGCATCAGCAGTTAATGCGCGTTGCAGGTAATCGGATACCAGCTTGTCGGAAAACAAGGTTATGGTCAGGATCATGGCCAGGGGCACCACACAAAAATTATAGGCCTTATAAATTTCGGTATTAAGCTCCAGGTCATAGGTAATTTTGCGAATGCCCGCTTTAACTGCCAGGTTATATTGCCCTGCCGACTTATAAAACCTGTAAAACCTGGTATAGAAATACGCGTTGAGGATCATGATGGTGAACAACAAAATACTTGTTACATTTAAAAACAAGGGCCTGGTATGACTAAACGCCAGGTAAGCTATTATTATAGGGTATGCTATGATGGTAGCTATAAATTCCGATTTCATGTTTGCGCGCACTTTATCAATCACCGAAGTTGTTTTGCCACTTATCGCGGTGTTATCGGGCAACTGCATGCCTTTTGGCTCATCGTTGTTCCAGGTGTCTTTTAAATCTTCAATGTTCATCGCTCAGTTTTTTAATAATGTCTTTCAATCTGTTCTTGATCCTGTTGAGGCGTACACGTACATTAACGGTGGTAATACCCAGGTTGGCGGCAATTTCATCATGCGGCTGGTTTTCCATGTACAGGAATATCAACGCTTTTTCAACCTTGTTGAGCTGTTGCACTGCTTTGTAAAACAAGGCCAGCTGCTCTTCTTTTTCGCTGCTGTTACCCCGTTCATCAGCCGGATCGAAATTTAAGGGGATTTGTTCGCTGTCTGGTCGGCGTTTTTCCTTTTTAAAAAAGGCAATGGCGGTATTCAATGCCACCCGGTACATCCACGAACTAAATTTGCTTTCGCCCTTAAATGAATGGAACCCGCGCCATAACTGTAAAATCATTTCCTGTAACAGATCCTCCCGGTCATTAGCATCCTCAAGATAGATCCTGCAGATCTTGAACAGGATGCCCTTGTTTTGGCCAATGAGCTGCATAAAATGGGCTTCTTCAGTATTCACCTTTAAATATAATCGTGTAAATTAATTCATCAACATACAATAAGTACCGGGTTTTGAAAAACGTTACACGTTTTTGGATAAAAGATTTTTGGATGAAGGAGCAAGGACTTTTGGACGCACTAAGCCAAATCATATTTTACTGTTCAAAAGAGGTTAAAGCCCAATACTATTGTTGAAGATTTTATTCACGCAAAGGCGCTAAGGTCGCAAAGGTTTTTTGCTTTGCGATCTTAGAGGCTGTTTAAAAACGAAAGGAAATGTCATTGCTTCGTTTGTTCCTACCCATGATGTATTTTTTAGATGGTTATTTTTAAAATCCCCTCTTGAGAGCTACAGTGTGTACACATCTTTTGCTTTTTAACAAATAAATAAGAAACGTTGTCATTTCGAACGAACCGAGGTAGGATTGCGCGCCGGAGGTGAGGAGAAATCTTGTAAAAGCGAACATCCGGCCATGCAAATTGTAGAAGATTTCTCCTCGCGCCCCACTTTCCCCTGCACATGCTCGTTCGAAATGACATTTTTCTTTAATAAAAGATGTGTATTATAATGACATAGCTTTATTATTGTCATTCCACCTATTGATTAAATCGGGATGGAAACCAGGCCCAGAATAAATCAAAAAAAGAGGCTGATCATACGATCCAGCCTCTTTTTATCAGTTTTGGTATTGTCAGCTTTTTTACCGCTCTTTTGGTATTATCCGCATAAGCTTAAGTAGGACTGATCAATATCCGTCATTTTGGGTTAATACAGGTGCATTTCTATCGATCTCTGATTGCGGTATCGGCCAAAAATCAAAATTGTCTTTATATATGGTTTTGGTAGCCGGGATCAACGGATTTTGTGTAAAGCCATTTAGTTTGCCGGTGGCTAAACCCCACCTGCGCAGGTCAAAATAACGCAGGCCTTCCAATGCAAACTCTACCCTGCGCTCATGCCGTATTTTGGTGCGCATATCTGCCTGTGATAACCCCGCGGGTAATGCCGCCATATTTACACCCGGCCTTGCGCGTACTTCATTAACCTGCTGGTATACACTGGCATCGGGACCAACTGCTTCATTTTGGGCTTCTGCATACATCAACTTGATATCGGCATAACGTAACCAAACATAGTCCTGGTCATCAAGCAAGCCTGGTTGCGGATTAACGATCTTGGGGTCGACCCATTTTTTTGAGGGATAGAAGCCCGCGGTCCAGTTATTCACGCCAGGTTTTCCAACAGTACCGGGAAACGGCCATCCCTGGGCCGGGGTATCGCCAGGGAAAAAGAAAGTCATTTTTTCTCTTGGATCATTGGTTTCATACTCGTTGATCATGTCCTGCGTGCCCTGTAAATCAACATACCCCGGCAATATCAGGATCATGGTAAGTGAATTGGGATGCGGGATAGTTGGCGCCTGGAACTGTACAGAAAACATGATCTCGGGGCTGCTTTGCTGATCTGGCTTGTAAAAGTTTGAAGGGTAATTGTTATTTAAAGAAAACAGGCCGCCGTTAATAACCGCCTTAGCCAAAGCCGCCGCTTCTGTATACCTTTTTTCAAACAACAGCACCCTGATCATTATACCCTGGGCCGACGCCTTCACCACGTGGCCATTGGTATATTTCTGGTCGGGAAGCGATGCGATAGCTTTTGTAAGATCGGCTTCTACCTGTTTTAACACATCTGCCCGCGAAGATTTACTCACCTTAGCTTTAAAATCAGATGTGATTGGGTCGGCAGTTAAAACCGGCACGTTACCATAGGTTTCGGCCAGCAAAAAGTAGTTAAAGCCACGAATAAAATAGGCCTCTCCCTGGTATTGCGTAAGCTTATCGCCGGTTAATACCTTGCCAACATTGGCCAGGAAGGTATTACTTGCTGCAATGCCCTGGTAAGCGTTAATATACAAGCTATGGCTACCATCGGCAATAAAACCGCCGCTGTTAGGGGTTAACCCGGCAATGAGTGCCTGCTGGGCACCGGCCTGGTTGTTCTGTGTATAAGAGTCGTCGCTAAAGTTTTCGTACCACATTGGGGCATACGTAGAAATCTGGCCATTTTGGCCATATAACGTAGCATAAACACCGGTAAGCGCCAGGTCTGCATCGGCGGGTGTTTTCCAAAACGTGGTGTTTGATAATTTATCCGGAGGGGTTAGATCCAGTTTTTTGCAGGACGCTAAACAAGCAACCGCTGCCAAAAATATCATGATATATCTTTTCATTGTTTTTTAGTTAAAATTTAACGGATGCGCCAAATGTGTAAGTACGGTTTTGCGGATAGCCGGCAAAGCCATACCAGGCATCGGGCCTGTTGTTGATATCCTGTCTTTCCGGATCGGCACCCTGTTTAAGCGGGGTGAATAAGGCCAGGTTATCTACAGAAGCGAAAATTCTGATAGATTTAACCCCATTGATCATCCTTGCCGGAAAGGTGTAGCCTAACTGCACATTTTTAATACGCATAAAGCTGGCGCTGTATAAATGATAAGTAGACTGTACGCTGGTAATTTTAGGATAGCCGTAAAAACCCATGTAAATTTTAGGCATCGTGGTTGATGGATTTTGAGGTGTCCAGCGGTTTAGCCAGTCGGTTGTTGGGGCTGCACCTTGCGCGAAGGGATCAACACCCCATTTGTATAAATACAGCTTGTTGCCATATGATCCATATAGCTGTACACTGGCATCAAAATTACCATAAGTAGCACCCATAGTATAAGAGTACTCAAACTTAGGATATTGACCCGGCTGAATGCTGCGGTCTTTGGCATCAACCTTACCATCACCATTGATATCTTTATACTTGATATCGCCGGGAGTGGGAACACCGCCCAATGAAGATTGATCTGGCGATTTGTCGATTTCGGCCTGGTTTTGGAAAATACCATCCATGGTATACAGGTAAAACGAGTTGATAGGATATCCATTTTGCATAATGGTTTGCTGGTCGGGCCCGCCAATTTCCGGTGCGCCAAATGATACCAGCTTATTGCGGTATGCCTGGAAATTAGCCGTTGCATAATAGCTGATCTTTTCATTGAGACGGCCCTGGTAGTGCAGGCTAAATTCAACACCTTTATTGCTAACCGCGCCATTGTTTACAATTGGCGCGTTAACGCCAAGGGCCAATGGTACCTGCGATTGACGTAAAATATCATAGGTGTATTTATTAAACCAATCAAACGTAAAGGTAAGCTTGTTGTTAAACGCGGTAAAATCGACACCAATATCGGTCATCCTTGCCGATTCCCAGGTGAGGTTTGGGTCAACCAATTGATTTGCCTGGAAACCGTTTGTTATAGTGCCGTTAAAGGCATAAGCGCTTTGTAACAATGCCGACTGATAAGGATAGGTACCTATGTTTTGGTTACCCAGCTTACCCCATGAACCGCGGATCTTTAAATCGTTTATCCAGCTTACATCTTTCAGGAAGCTTTCCTGTGATACCCGCCAGCCTGCCGAAAATGACTCATAGAGTTTCCAGCGCGAATCTTTAGGCAGGCGCGATGATCCATCATACCTTACACTGGCTCCTAAAAGGTATTTATCACTAAAGCTATAATTGGCGTTGCCATAATAGGAGTTTACTACCCATTCGGCAGATGTACCGCCGTTGGTCGCCCCGTTTAGCGATCCGGCATCAATTTCTGATAGCTCATTGGTTGGATAATTAGTACGAAACGCGTTGATATCGCTGACGTTATCAACTTCCTGCTGTGCGCCACCAAGAATGGTAAGGTCATGCCTGCCAAATGATTTATGAAAATTCAACTGGCTGTACACCGTGGAGTGGATATCGTCATTTTCGGTTGAGGTCATACCGGGCGTACCAACATCCGCGTTGCGGTAGTAAGAAAGATCGCTGTACAGGTACTCGGGTATTACGGGCCTGAAGGTTTTGTTTTTGTCGACATTGAAACTTAAACCGACGCGGTTTTCCCACTTCAGGGCATCCGTGATCTTTACATCCAGCGAAATATTTCCCTGGCCATAATAATTGGGGTTATGCGTTAATATGGTTGACGTTAATACCGGGTTTTTATTACCAAGCTCTTTATCGTAAGCCTTGGTTATCCAAAGGCCATCGGCTGTTTGGGCCGGGTATAAAGGCGATTGTGCCAGGGTTGAAATGTACAGATCCGTGGCGTTGTCGTTAGGAAATGCCCTATCGCCATAGCGGATCTGGAAATTGGTACCCAGGGTAACCCTTTTATTTACCTTCGAGCTAAGGCCCAGGTCGAGCGTATATTTTTTATAATCAAACCCTTTCATGGTGCCCGGCTGATCTGTGAAACCCAAACCCAGGCTGTAAGTAGTATTATCGTTACCGCCGGATAGGTTTAAATAATGATTTTGCACGGTAGCTGTGCTAAACATGTCTTTAAGCCAGTCGTGGTTTGGGTACTTTACCCTGTCTGTAGCATTTTGATAAAGATCAATCTGGGCTTGCGTATAAATGGGCGCGTTGCCTGAATTTGCCTCTGCCTCGTTCAGCAATGACATATACGTAGCCGAATTGGTGATCAGTTTAGGCAGCCTGGTGGGCGTGGCAAAACCTATATTGTAATTATAGGACAACTGGAAACCACCTACAGCTCCCTTTTTAGTTTTAATGACCAATACGCCGTTTGCACCTCTTGAACCATAAATTGTTGCGGCTGCCGCATCTTTTAAAACCGTTGCCGATTCAATATCATTTGGATTGATAATGCTCAGATCGCCCGGCAATCCATCTACAATAACCAAAGGATCGGTTCCGGCACTACTAAAAGTACCAACACCCCTGATGCGCAATTGAACCTTTTCGTTACCGGGCTCTGCCGAATTTTGTACAACCGATAAACCCGGTAGCTGGCCCTGCAACAGCGAAGATGGATCTGTGGCAACTCTTTTTGTCATCTCCTCGCCTTTTACAGATACGATAGCGCTGGTGAGGGTATGCTTGCTTTGTGTGCTGTACCCTGTTACTACAACTTCGTTCAGGGCCTTTTTATCTTCTGCCAGGATAACATTAATCTGCGTTTTATCGCCTACAACTATTTCCTGTTTAACAAAACCAACAAAGCTAAAAGTAAGCACAGCGTTTCCATCGGGCACGTTGATGCTGTAGGTGCCGTCGGCAGCGCTAATGGTACCTGTACCTGTTCCTTTAACCTGGATATTTACGCCAGGGAAAGGCGCCCCCGTATTATCAGTAATTTTACCTTTAACAGAAAAGGCATTAACAGCCACCACGTCGGGTTTTTCTTTTATAGTTATCGTTTTTTTGTGGATAAGATAAATCAATGGCTGATCTGAAAATATCTTATCTAATGCCTGTGTTACAGTAACATTTTTTAATGATAATGATACAGGTGCCGCCGTTTTGATTAAATGCGAGCTATAGATAAAATCATAGCCACTTTGCTGTTGTAATGTAAAAAGCACATCTTCCAGGGGCATTTTTTGTACCTCAAGGCTTACCTTTTGCGCGTAAGTGGCTGCACTAACCTGCATCATAGCCAGCAGGATCAAAGCAAAGGTTAATTTCATGATCCGGATAAATTTTAAATGGGCATGATTATGCCACCTGAACTTTGATTCAGTAAATATTTTATACATTTGAATGTTAGGTTTAATTAATAAAAGGTTGTCTCACAATCGATAAGTTACCTGGCTTTATTACCGGGGGCGGTCGAAACGCTCCTGGTATATTTTCCAGATAACCGTTATTTAAATAAGAGTTACTTCATAACGATTATCCTCCTTCCGTCAATTTTAAAATGTACCAATCCTGTTAATTCAAGTCCGTTAAGGAGTTCGTTAATGTCTTTATCTTTAGCATAAGTACCCCCAAAAGTTTTGCTGGTTGGTGTGCCTTTGTATTCCACCTCCACATCATACCAGCGGGCCATCTGTTTCATAATATCGCGAATGCTATTTTCCCTGAAAAGAAAATAACCCATTTTCCAGGCGATAGCCTGGTTTACATTTACCGTTTTGGTGATTATGTTATCCCCGGTAGCTGTCACAATACCTTGTTGGCCCGGTACCAGCATGGCAGAGGAAGTGCCTTTACTTAGGTTTACAGAGCCTTCCAGCAAGGTGGTTTTTACTTCATCATCATCGGTATAGGCCGCTACGTTAAAGTGTGTGCCCAATACCTTTACCTTTACATTATCGGTGTGTACAATAAATGGATGTTTTTTATTTTTAGCTACCTCAAAATAGGCCTCGCCTTTTAGGGTAACGTTGCGCTCCTGGCCATTAAAAGCAACGGGATAAGTAAGTGATGATTGTGAATTTAGCCATACATTGGTTCCGTCGGGCAGCATAACGGCATATTGGCCTCCCCTGGGTGTGGCAATGGTGTTCAACGCGGCTGCTCCCGCATTTGCATCCTTCCCGGTATAAGCAATCAGGCCGTTTTTCATTTTTTTGATCTCCGTTTTTCCGGATTTGGCCAGCACCCCATTTTTAGCATCGTCTAAAACAATGCTCGTTCCGTTTGATAAGGTAAGGATAGCCGTATTTTTACCCGGCAGGATGGGTTTGCTGCTGTTTTGCTTTTTAATGGCTGTAAACTGCAGGGGTTTCTCTGGCTTTAGCAGTAGTTTGCCAAGGGTAAGTGTTAACAGCAATACAGCGGCAGCATACCACCACCATGTTGGCTTGATCCGCCTGATTTTAACTGGTGTTACCGACTCGTCGATCCGTGTGTAAGTGGCCCGGCGCAACAATCGGTCGCTGTCAGTTAACTTGCTGTTTTGTACATCTTGCTGCATTTCAAATGCGTCCTGGTACTCCATCAGTCGCTTTTCTTCATCAGGGGTACATCCGCCCGATAAGAATTTTTCATATAACAGTATATATTCTTCTGGTGTCATTTAATTGGTTTGGCAAATGGAGATTTTGCGCTTCATATATATAGTGCTCAAAAAACACGGGCAACACACATGTTAAATGAAATATTTTTCTAAAAAGGGAAATTTCTGTAGTAATGACATTTGCAAATGACATATATTTTCTACTTTTATCGAACCAATTATGGCCAATAAACTTACTGACAACGAATTATGGGACGCTGTTGTCTCTGATAATTCCAGGGCTTTTGTAGTTCTGTATAACAGGTATTGGAGTAAGCTTTATAAAACCGCCAGTTACTATTTGAAAGATGGCCCGGCAGCCGAAGAAATTACACATGATGTTTTTGTGGAGCTGTGGCAAAAACGAAAAACCATCAATATCCTCAACTTTTCAAATTACATTAAGGCGGCTGCCCGGTATCATGTGTACAAGTATCTGAAGGCGGCCCAGATAAATATTATTGAATACATAGAGCAGTTTACCGGGGAGGAGAACTTTGCGGTAGACAACGAAAGTATTAACAAACTGGACTATGAAGATCTCCAGACCGAGCTATCTTCCATACTTCAACAGCTACCACCACGTTGCCAGGAGATTTTTTGGTTGAGCCGGGTACAAAATTTAACTAACGAGGAAATTGCCCGTAAGTTTAATATATCCAAACGTACCGTGGAAAATCAGATCACCATTGCCTTAAAATATTTAAGAACAGAATATCCCAGGGTGAGCGGTGCAGCTACACTTCTGCTGGTTCTTTTTGCCTCTTAACCTCACAGAAAGAAGTTATTCTTTTATTTTGCCTCTAACCCTGCTCTTTCAATCGCAAAAACAGTCTTAACTCTTGCTTCCTGACTCTTGCTTCTCTGTCTTCGCCCAATCAAAGTATCCAAAAATAGCGATGATAAATAAAAAGATGGTGAGCAGTGCAAACATGGGCAGGTGTTTGTAAAACAGTATGGGTATGGCAAACAGGTTTGATACATTTAAAAATGCCCAGTTCTCTATTTTACGACGAGCCAAAAGCCACATGCCGGCCCAGGCGGTTGATGAGATCAGGGCATCCCAAACCGGTACGTTTGATGGGGTGAAGTATTTAGCCGGCAGATTTTTGAGCAGCACATAAAAAAACACCCACCCAACAACACATATGGTCAAACTAATGATCCATTCGTTTTTGGTTTGCCAGCTAATTTTTACAGGCGGTTCGTTTTTCTTTTTTAGCCAGTAGATCCAGCCGTAAACACTCATGACCACGTAGTAACCGTTCAGTATCGATTCGGCATACAAGCCTACATCCAGCAGCAGGTAAATAGCTATTGATGTACCTAAAATCCCCGCGGGGTAAAGCCATATATTATTAACCCGCGCCAGCAAAACTTCGGCCACACCCAGTGCAACAGCAAGCCATTGCACCCAGGTGGTTTCCTTTATTTGTTCTATAAAAAGAGAGATCAGATTATGCATTAGCGCTTAGTTAAATAAATATCCGCAGCCAGGCAATTCGTGAAATTCGCTCCAATTCGTGCCATTCGTGTACATCCATTCGTGTGCATCCATTCGTGTGCATCAGAAGCTAAGATTCAACGATGCTAAAAAGTTACGCGGTGCCTGCGGGAAAAAGTAGTTATAATTAACCAAATGCCCGCTTTCAATATCAGGATAGGTAGCGCCATTGGCCTCGTACTTTTTGCTGAAAATATTGCTAACCAGCAAGCCCACACCAATATTTTTTACCGAACTGATGCTGAAATTATAACGCAACCTTACATCGCTGGTAAAATAGCTTTTAAGGTAACGGTTGGCAGCATAAGGGTTGCTCAAATTATCGGGTGCTATGCCAAAGCCCGCCGGGTTTTGGTTCATGGTATTATCCAAATATTGCTTGCCTACATATTTGCTGATAAATGAAAATTCACTGCCTTTAAACGGGCTGTAGCTAATAATGCTGGCTCCCGTAAGCGATGGAGAGAAAGCAATAGTTGTTGTTGTTAAGGTTTCTTCAACCAATGATCCGTCGTCATAATTGGAGAAAAACTGGTGATAGTTTTTGATCTTATTGGCACTCCAGGTAGCGGTTAATCCCCAGTTGAGCTGGCTGGTTATCCTTACTTTGCCATCCAATTCCACGCCGGCGCGGTAGCTATCCGGAACGTTGGTGCGTATAGCCGAGCCTACGTCATTGAGCGCCCCGGTTAAAATCAGCTGGTTTTTATACAGCATGTAAAAGGCATTGATGCCGCCGCTAAAAAATTTGCCTATAGTGCGGTAACCCGCTTCAAAATCCTTTAGGTTTTCTGCTTTGGGACGGTTTTGCGGAGTAGCATTAACAAAGTCGTCGCGGTTGGGCTCGTGGTTACCTACTGCAAATGACGCGTAGACATTGTTTTGTTCATTAAACTGGTAAGTGATGCCCACCTTTGGGTTAAAAAAATTGAGCTCGATACTTTGCTGCGCGTTTTGCTGGTTTTGGTCGATGCCGTAAAAATTGTAATACAGGTGACGGTATTGGGCATCGGCATAAAGTAACACTTTATTGATGTGCCACTCGGCGCGGTAAAAAATGTTGAAGTCGTTCTTTTTGGCGTTATCGCGGTAGTACTCATAGTTAGGTCCTATGCCGGCGCTTTCTTTGGTGTAAACAACATCACCAAAATGCGCGCCCTCGTATTGGTTATAGGCACCGCCAAGGGTCATGTTCAGGTTAGTTTGGGGTTGATATTTTAAGGCATAAGTAACGCCGTAAAATTTATTATCAAGCCAAAGCCTGCGTACCAGGTCGGTGGTTTTGATGGTATCGGTACCTATAATAACCGGGTTTAAGCCATAGTTGGCCACGGCATCCTGCGGGCGGTACTCCTCATAATAACCGCTGCCTTTGGTATAATGCAGCGCGCCGCTAAAGGATAGCTTATCACTTATTTTTTGATCATACAATAACTGGTAATGGTTTTGCAGGTAATCATCTACCTGGTTTTTATAAAAATTACCGGCAGTATCCATCAGGCCAAGCTCATTATAAGTGTGGTTATCTTTACGGGTGTTATCGCCTATTACGTAATCGGCAATGCCGTTCCAGGCCTGGTAGGTGCGCTCATGGCCCGATATTACGTTGGCCCTTAGTGTGCTGGTTTTGGTGTACCAGGCGGCGCTCAGGTAAAGCGATTTTAAATCGGAGGTAGCCCTGTCAATATACCCGTTGGAGTGGATGCGTGATAAGCGGCCATCTAAACTAAAATGCCCGCCGAGTAAACCAGTACCGGCATTAACCGTGTTTTTGATAGATCCGTATGAGCCGCCCGAAGTATTAATCTCGGCATAAGCTGTATCCCGCCGGGTGGTGGTTTGAATGTTGATGCTGCCACCAAAAGCGCCTGCGCCATTGGTAGATGTACCTACCCCACGCTGCACCTGGATGTTATCTACGGATGAAGCCAGATCGGGCAGATCAATAAAGTATGAACCCTGGCTTTCGGCATCATTTAAGGGGATGCCGTTGATGGTAACGTTAACCCTGGTAGCATCAGAACCACGGATGCGGATACCGGTGTAGCCAATACCCGCGCCTGCATCTGACGTGGTTACTACCGATGGGGTTAAGCTTAAAAGGTAAGGCAGATCCTGCCCGAAATTTCCTTTAGCCAGGTCTTTTTTGCTGAGATTTGTAAAGGCAGTAGGCGAATTTTTAACCGCCCGGGTTGAACTTACGGTAACCTCTTCGGCGGTAAATGTGCCATTGCTTAGCGATAGGTTTACCACAATATTGGCACCCAGAACAATATTTTTATTAATAGTTTGATAGCCAACATAGCTGGCCTGCAGCGTATAATTGCCTGGTTTAAGGTTATTAAACAGGTATTTGCCATTGGCATCGGCAACAGCGGTTAATGATGGATTTAAAATGGCAATGGTAGCGCCGGGCAGTGCTTCGCCGGATGTGTTGGTTACCTTTCCCGAAATGGAAAGTTGGGCTGATGCCAGGACAGGCAGCAGCAGGGCGAAAATCGCCGCGAATACATTTTTCAAAATTTGTAAACTAAAATTAGTTAAACCATCTGCTCACCAGGGTACAATGGCAGTACACTTAACTTGTTACCTCTCCCTACGCCGGCATTATCCGGATCAGGTGCGGGAGTCCCCGCCCCCCTGAAGGGGGAGTAAATATGCCTAAAGTTTTAGCTTTAAGTTTGATTACTCCCCCTTTAGGGGGCTGGGGGGCTTCCTGGGTTTGATCTCAGCCTGTCTTTCAGTTTGGTAAAAACAATTTGTTTTTGATTACACCAAAGCAAGGCACCCCTTGAGAATTATGAGGCAAAGATAGGATTTGATTTGGGATTTGAGAATTCGGAATTCGGATTTACAGGAGGCATGTTGAGAAGCGGCTGTAATGAAATCAATTATATGACAACTTTTAACACTTAGTTATGCCTTTGGTGACTATGATAGTTACCTGTAAAAAATCAAATTCCGAAATCGAACATCCGAAATCCGAAATCAAAAACTTACTTTTGCAAACTTTTATAAAACATTGTTATGCTTAGAACTCACACCTGCGGCGAATTAAATATCAGCAATTTAGGCCAATCTGTTACTTTATGCGGATGGGTACAAAAATCGCGAGATTTGGGCGGTACCACATTTATTGATGTGCGCGACCGTTATGGTTTAACCCAGTTGGTTTTTAATACCGATACAGATGCCCTCATCCGCGAAAAAAGCCGCGAGCTTGGTCGTGAGTTTGTGATAAAAGTTATTGGTAAAGTAATTGAGCGTACCAGCAAAAATACCAAGATCCCAACCGGCGAAATTGAAATTGTTGTGGAAGATATCGAGATCCTGAACGCGGCCAAAATTCCGCCGTTTATGATCGAAGATGAAACCGATGGCGGCGAGGAACTGCGTGCTAAATACCGTTACCTTGATTTACGCCGCGCACCTATCCGTAACAACCTGGTTTTACGCCATAAAATGGCCCAGGAAATACGCAGGTATTTAAGTGATCTTGATTTTATAGAGGTTGAAACCCCGGTGTTGATCAAATCGACCCCCGAAGGCGCGCGCGATTTTGTGGTGCCAAGCCGCATGAATCCGGGCGAGTTTTACGCCTTGCCGCAATCGCCCCAAACATTTAAACAATTGTTGATGGTGAGCGGGTTCGACCGTTATTTCCAGATCGTAAAGTGTTTCCGTGATGAGGATTTGCGTGCAGACCGTCAGCCAGAGTTTACCCAGATTGATTGCGAGCTTTCCTTTATCACCCAGGAAGATATATTAAACATTTTTGAAGGCTTAACCCGCCACTTGTTCACTACAGTAAAAGGCATTGACCTGGGCGATTTCCCGAGAATGCAATACGCCGATGCCATGCGCCTGTATGGTTCTGATAAACCGGACATTAGGTTTGGAATGGAATTTGTAGAACTGAATGACATTGTTAAAGGCAAAGGTTTTGGCGTTTTTGATAATGCCGAACTGGTGGTTGGTATCAATGCCAAAGGTTGCGCAAGCTATACCCGTAAACAGTTAGATGAAATAACCGAATGGTTAAAACGCCCGCAAATTGGCGTTACCGGCATGATCTATTGTCGTTATAATGAAGATGGCACTTTAAAATCGTCGGTAGATAAATTTTACAGCGAAGATGAGCTGACCAATTGGGCAGCCGCTTTCAATGCCGAAAAAGGTGATATTATGCTGGTACTTGCCGGCCAAACCGATAAAGTACGCAAACAACTGAACGAACTGCGTTTAGAAATGGGCAACCGTTTGGGCTTACGCGATAAAAATAAATTTGCCCCGCTTTGGGTGTTGGATTTTCCTTTACTGGAGTGGGATGAGGAAACAAGTCGCTATCACGCTATGCACCACCCTTTCACCTCGCCTAAGCCCGAGGATATCGATTTGTTAGACACAAACCCAGGGGCAGTACGCGCCAACGCGTATGACCTGGTTATGAACGGCACCGAAGTTGGTGGTGGTTCTATCCGGATCCATGACCGTGCTACGCAATCGTTGATGTTTAAACATCTTGGGTTTTCGCCAGAGGAAGCACAAAAACAATTTGGCTTTTTAATGGATGCCTTTGAATATGGCGCGCCGCCGCACGGTGGTTTAGCATTAGGTTTTGATAGGTTAGTATCGATATTTGCAGGCCTGGATTCTATCCGCGATGTAATTGCCTTCCCTAAAAACAATTCGGGCAGGGATGTGATGATTGATTCACCATCAACTATCGCTGATACACAGATGAATGAGCTAAAAATAAAAACTACGGTATAAATAAGTTTTGGCAGCTGTAGCGTTAATGGAGTTTTGAGCGTATTGGGAATAAACTGATCTTATAAAAAATGAAAAGAACGCTACTTCTGTTATTACTTCCCTTCGCCATGTTATCATCTTGTATTAAATCAAACAATGATAATGTAGTTCCTTTTGACGCCGCAAAACAAGCTGCTCTTGACGATGCAACAATACAATCGTATCTTGCAGTGCATACTGAAATTCATGCTGTAAAGGATACCACAGGCGTGTACTACCAAATAATTACACAAGGTACCGGTGCTGCGCCGGTTTTAACAAGCACCATAACGGCGGCTTATACCGGTAAGTTAACCAATGGTACTACATTTGATTCAAGTACAAATTTGGTGTACCGCCTAAATAACCTGATACCGGCATGGCAGGTTGCTATACCTTACCTTAAGGTAGGCGGCCAGATGCTTATTATTAGTCCTTCCCGTTACGCTTATGGTAATGCCCAGGCAGGCGTTATCCCACCTAATTCGGTACTGATATTTTCAGTTACCCTGAATGGCGTAACCAATTAGCCAAACACCGCCGGGTGTTAACCATTATTATGAGTGTTTAAACCTTATGCTTCGGTATATTTTGCGTAACGTATGGCAGAAATTAAGATGATAACCATTTGATTTTTTGCTATTTGTAACGTTCGAGTGTTTTAACCCCATTTAATGTTAACTGATTTATAAGAAAATGAAAAAAATTCTATTTTTAATTTTACTTCCTTTAGGTATTTGCTCATTTTGGTCGTGTACAAAATCAACCGATCCCGAAATATCAAACGCGATACAACAGTCCAAAACGGATGATGCCGCTATCCAGGCCTATCTGGCTGCTCACCCCGAAATTACCAATGTTAAGGATACGCTGGGCTGTTATTACCAGATCACCAGCCAGGGAGCAGGAACTTATCCAACGCTAAGTTCAACCATTAAAGTAAGCTATACAGGAACTTTGCTTGACGGTACCGTATTCGACTCAAGCACAAACTTTAGCGCCGTTTTAGGAACCTTAATTTATGGCTGGCAAATCGTATTGCCCCATGTACCTACCGGCTCTAAAGTGCTGATGCTGATTCCCTCACTTTACGGGTATGGTACATCGGCCAATGGCAAAATACCTGCAAACTCTGTTTTGATATTTAACATTGATACAACAGCGCCGGGGGCTTAACCGGTGTCATTAAGTTAAGAGGTTTTTCGCGCAAAGACGCAGAGGCGCAAAGTGATTTGCTTATTTTTTCTTAGCGTCCTGGCGTCTTTGCGCGAAATTAAATTTTTAATATTTTTCTTAACTTAATGACACTGGGGCTCAACCTCAGCCATTTAAAATATCAAAGCCCGGGATGATGCATCGCCGGGCCTTTTTTATGGCTATATTTCTGTAGTTTTAGCCGCAGAGATTTAAAAGAAAGATGAAGAATTTATTATTGATTGCATTTGTTGCAATTGTTACCCTGGCATCCTGTACCAACACACCACCTGTTGATGCTATAAAGCAAGCCCGAACGGATGATTCACTCATTAGGGTTTACCTCTCCAATAACCCTTTAATCAAAGCCGTTAAAGATTCATCGGGCTTATATTACCAGGTAGTTAAAGAGGGTACGGGCGCTAATGCAACAGCAAATTCAACTGTTACTGTAAATTACAGGGGCAAGCTTATTAACGGCCCGCCGTTTGATGCTGCTAATGGCTTTACAAGCCCGTTAGCCAATTTAGTAAAGGCCTGGCAAATAGGAATCCCACATGTAAAGGCAGGGGGAAGTATATTATTGATAGCGCCATCGGCGCTGGGGTATGGCCCAAGTGCTAATGGCCCAATTCCAGGCAATTCTATACTGGTTTTTGATATTGATGTAACCGCAGTTAAATAAATAAAGCCAGGCGTTAATTTGGCTTTCTGCCTTTAGCTTTCTGCTTTTGGAACTGTGGTGCTATATTTCGAAGTATTGTGCTTATATTAACTGTTCAAAAAAGCCCCTGGATGAAAGCACAACTACTCCCCATATTTTTATTTTTTTCGATACCCTTATTTGCGCAAAACGCAGCGCAAAAAGCACAGGTAAGCAATAAGGCAGATGCCCTGCAAAGCCAGGTAATAGCCTGGCGGCGCGATTTTCATGAACATCCGGAACTGGGTAACCATGAGGTGCGCACATCGGCCATTATAGCTAAACATTTGCAGTCGCTCGGTATCGAGGTGCAAACCGGTATAGCTACCACCGGGGTAGTGGGTATTTTAAAGGGAGGGAAGCCCGGTCCGGTTGTGGCCTTACGGGCAGATATGGATGGCTTACCCGTTGTTGAACGCACCGATGTGCCTTTTGCATCAAAAGTAAAAACTACGTATAATGGACAGGAAGTAGGGGTGATGCATGCTTGCGGGCACGATTCACATATGGCCATTCTGATGGCCGTGGCCCAGGTGCTGTCGTCAATGAAAAGCGAGCTGCACGGCACCGTAAAATTCATATTTCAACCCGCTGAAGAGGGCGTAGAGCCTGGTCAGAAAGGCGGCGCCGAGGAAATGGTAAAAGAAGGCGTGCTTGAAAACCCAAAGGTCGACGTAGTATTTGGCCTCCACATCAATTCACAAACCGAAGTTGGTAAAATAACCTATCGCCCGGGCGGCACCATGGCCGGTGTTAATGATATGCAAATCATCGTAAAGGGGCGGTCGGCGCACGGGGCTTACCCATGGTCGAGCGTTGACCCTATTGTGGTATCTGCCGAGATCATCAACAACCTGCAAACCATTGTAAGTCGCAATATCAACGTAACCGAAAACCCTGCTGTAGTAACCATTGGTGCTATAAAAGGCGGTAACCGCTCAAACATCATCCCCGAAAGCGTGGAAATGTTAGGCACCCTGCGTGCGTTTACGGCTGCGGATGAAAAGTTGCTGGTTGATCGTGTTACGCAGATCGCTACCAAAACGGCCGAAGCCCAGGGCGCTACTGCCGAAGTAAAGATACCCTACAGTACCCATTACCCGGTTACGTACAATAACCCCGAACTGATGCAAAAGATGCTGCCCACTTTGCAGCAAACCGCGGGCGCAGCCAATGTATTGCTTAAACCACCCGTTACCGGTGCCGAAGATTTTAGCTTTTACCAGGAAAAAGTACCGGGACTATTTATTTTTTTAGGAGGCATGCCCAAAGGTGGCGACCCGCTTAAAGCACCATCGCACCACACACCCGATTTTTATATTGACGAAAGTGGTTTTGCGTTAGGTGTAAAAGCCTTGTGTAATTTAACGCTTGATTATATGGCAGGTAAAGGAAAATAATGGTGGAACATTGATATTGCTATATCGCGGATTGATGCTTAACTTTATAAACGCAATGGCAAATGAAATGAATTACAATTTTTGGATATCATGAGGAAGGGCTTGTTGGTTATGATATGCATGGGCTTGTTATTAATGTTTATAACAGGGCAAAAAGCCGTTGCGACTGGTTTAAGCCTTGAGGATACTGTAAAAAAAGTAAAGCCCGAGGTTTTGCAAACCATCAACACCGTTTTAAAAGCATCTTATACTTTTGATATTGATAAGGTTACTGATATGTATGCCCCCAATGCGGTGGTAACCGACGAACAGGAGCCGTATTCATGGAATGGGCAACTGGCCGGCGTGCAATGGGTAAACTCGGTACAAAAGGCGGTTAAAGATTTTAAGATCAAAGATTTTTTAGTGAACGTAAAAAAGATCAAGATCTTTCAGCAAACCGAGGAGGTGGCCTACCTGGTGGTCCCTGTTGAATATACCGGCACTATCAACGGGGATCCGTTTAATGAGGAGGGTGCCTTTTCCTTTGTTTTTAGGTATGTGAGCGGTAAATGGCTCATTAAAAGCCAGGCCTGGATACCCAAAAACGGCTTATGATCTATCTATAACCTAAAAACTCCTTTATGGAACCCGAATTGATTTTATTTAAACGATTTGACGACATTGCCCTTGCCAACGCATTGACTGATGTATTAGATGCAAATGGTATAACTTATACCATGGAAGAAAACGCCCAATCGTTTGATCCTGGTTTTAGGAGTAATGAGCTCACCAGGCAATATTCTGTAAAAATAGATGCCGGGGATTTTGAACGGGTAACCAAACTGCTGAATGAAAATGAGCTGGAGAATGTTAACAATGCCGATAAGGAGCATTACCTGTACAGCTTTACCGACGCCGAGCTGATTGAGGTATTAGCCAAAGCCGATGAGTGGAGCCCGTTTGATTACCAGCTTGCACGCAAAATATTAACAGAACGAGGCGTCACCATCAACGAGAAGATGCTGGCCGATCTTAAAAAGGAGCGACTGGAAGAACTTAAAACACCCGAGCCACCACAAAACGGGTGGATAATTGTGGGCTATATTTTTGCCATAATGGGTGGAGCCTTAGGCATTTTTATAGGCTGGTACCTGGTAACCTTCAAAAAAACACTCCCCGATGGTGAGCGGGTGTACGCCTATAATGAAAACGACCGGCAGCAAGGAAAATGGATCTTGTACATAGCCATAGCGGTTACGGTGATAATTGTTGTTTATAGGATTTCGCAGGTTTTTACCGGGAATTAATTTTATCTCTTTTGGCCAACCTCCTTTTCATCTGCAGTAAAAACCAATGGCGCAGCCCCACTGCCGAGCTATTGTTTAAAGATCATCCTGATCATACCGCCTATTCGGCAGGCACAAGCGATAAAGCGCGCATCCGCGTAAATCAAAAAATGATTGATAAAGTTGACGTAATATTTGTGATGAAACGCCGCCACAAAGAATTGCTAAAACAGCGTTTTGAACTAACCGGCAAAAAGATCATTGTACTTGATATCGAAGATAATTATCAATACAATGATCCGGAACTAATAGATACCCTAAAAGGTTTATTAAGCGAATATTTTTGACCAAACGGGAGCTTCGGTCTTGATTCTTGGTTCTTGACTCTTAATTCTGCTTTTTCAGAAACTTTACCTTAACACTAACCTGTTCGGCATTACCATTGCTGCTGCCTATCCATGTGGGGCCTGCTTTGATCAGGTCGATTGCTTTTTGATCGGCCGCGGGACTAAGGCTTTTCTTGATCTTGAAATCGCTTAATGAGCCGTTGTTTTCAACGGTGAATGTAACGCTAACTGTGCCGGTTACATCGCCATCGGGAAGTACGGCGTTGGCTTGCAGGTATTTTTTAAATGCGCTCATAGAGCCCTGCGGATGGGCAGATACAACAGGCACAGGTTCATCGTCAGCATTCTTTTTGGTGCCATAACCAACAGCTACCACTTCATTAAGCGCGCCGTTTGGGTTGAGCTCTACTTTTAAACTATCGCCGCTTTTGACGCTGATTTGTTTGGGCTGATAGCCAATGGAGGCTATTTCCAATGTTTCCTTTTTACCGGTTGCAGGCATGGCGAAGTAGCCATTAGCATCGGTTACTGTGCTTTTATTAGTGCCCTGCATCCGGATGGCCGCCCCAATAACCGGCGATCCATCATTTTTTGCCCTGATGATGCCCGAGATACTGTTGTAGCTATAGCCCGAATTTGATTCCCTTGATGTCAGCGTTGTTACGCCATCAACCTTGCCCTGTAGTTTTGATTCAAGTGGTATAGATGCTTTGTCTTTTGCCCTTTTTGCAAGCATGGCCAGGGTATCGGCTTTTTTATCATTATAGTTTAAGGCAACAATTTCGCTTAAGGCCGGGTTTTCGGGTTTGTTTCCAGCAGCAGGTTCGGTAACCGGCGCAGTTATTGGCACCTCTTTAAGTGTAGCAACGGCTGTCGCGTTCTTATTGTCGCTTGCCGAGATCTCCTGCTGATAAACTGATTTATCGCCTGGTTTAATTATCGTTTGTTTTTGAGTAGCGTTGGCTAACAAAGCAGTGGGTGTACTGGAAGGTTTTGCGGCAACGGTATCTTTAAGCTCTACTTTTGTATTATCCGCAACGGGAGCTTTATCCGGTGTTATTGCTTTGTCTTCCGCTTTGTTGAGCGCGATTTGTTTATTTTCCTGAACAGGGGGCGCTTTTTTTAACCACAAGCCACCAATGGTTAATACCAACAATACCGATGCAGCTATTGACCATGTGCGCCAGGCAATAACCCGGCCTTTTTGTGGCGGCGCAACACGTTGTTGTAAACGACCGCTTAAATCGGCAAGATTGGCTTGCTGGTCTGTAGGCACAGTTTCAAAGCCTTCCAGGGCATCCATTAAAAAAGGATCGTCAAGCGCTTCACGTTCAAGCCGGTGCATAGCTTTGGCATCAAGCTCCCCGTTAAGGTACTTCCTGATCTGCAATATGTTGGCCTTTTTAGTTTCCACTGTTTTTATCCAGGCAAATTTTAAGATTGCGTTTGCCGTTTTGTATATAACTTTTTACTTCGTTAAGGGTAAAGCCGGTTAGTTCGGCTATTTCCTTGTAACACTTCTCTTTTAAATAAAACAGATCGATGCTTTGTTTTTGCGCGCCGGCCAGTTTATCAATACATGTTTCCAAAGCCTTGTAAGCTTCTTCGCGGTTATCATCTTCAGGATGCAAAAGCGGGGTAAATTCCATAACCTCGTCTAAATTAACCACGTTTAACTTTTTGCCTGCCCTTAACTGCATTAAGCAATAATTGCGCCCAAGTACATAAAGCCAGTTTTTGAATATGCTGATCTCGTGTTTTTTAACTTTTTCTACCAGTTCTTCAAAAATACCCATCACCGCATCTTTGGCCAGGTCTTCATCTTTCAGGTATTTTAAACAAACGCCATAAACCAGGGGCATATATCTTTCATATAGTGCCCCCAAAGCCGCTACATCGCCGTTATTGCGGTATGTACTAAGCAGTT
Organism: Mucilaginibacter dorajii; assembly: GCF_024808255.1. Taxonomy (GTDB): domain Bacteria; phylum Bacteroidota; class Bacteroidia; order Sphingobacteriales; family Sphingobacteriaceae; genus Mucilaginibacter; species Mucilaginibacter dorajii. The sequence goes on along the minus strand of NZ_JANTYS010000009.1, from coordinate 10,439 downwards.
CTTCATCTGTTGATGTGCCTGTTTTGCCTGGTTTAATAAAATTGGTCATTAAAAGCTACAAAATAAATGTTTTTTAACGGTTTATGGAAATTAACATCGGCCAGCATCTTCATAAAAACAAACAAGTACCAAAAAATTGATATAAATGATGTTGGTATTGGTGGGTTTAACCGGGTTGGGGTCAAGTAGCAACCGCTACATTAGTTGAGGGGATAAGGTGGGATTGCGTAATTCGCAATTTAAGCAAAGTGTCATTTATGAATAGGTTATCAAAATGGCAATGGCCGCAAATAGGGAGGATAAGCAGGGTTATTGCATTTTCTGCCAGATAGCGATGGGTTTGAAATCTTGAGTGTTCGAAAGAAGAAAAGAGTATGGGGATGTGCGATTCCTTCCTCGGGGTAAGGAGGCAATGTCATTGAGTTAAGAGGTTTTTCGCGCAAAGACGCGGAGGCGCAAAGTGATTTGCTTTTTTTTTCTTAGCGTCCTGGCGTTTTTGCGCGAAATTAAATTTTTAATATTTTTCTTAACTTAATGGCATTGCACCCTCCCGCTGGGAGGGAATAAAAAATCTTTCGAACACTCAAGGTTTCAAACCCATCGCTATAAAAAGCCTTGTAAATGACTAAGCGTTTGAGGCCACATGTGGCATTTGGGTAACAAACAAATGTGGCGCGGGTAAATCTATTTGATGTTCTTCAAAAGCTTTTTTGATAAGCTCCTGGGTGCCAAAAAATACTGTCCAGTAATCATGTGCCTGTGTAAAAGGGCATATGCCAAGGGTTATTTTTCCGTCATTTATTTTAGATATGTTTACAACAGGTGTTGGGTCGGCTAAAACCAGCGGATGGCTAAGACACGCGTCAATAACTATCTTACGTACCAAATCCATATCGTTTTGCGGCTTAATCTCCAATGAAATATCTACACGGATGTTACCATGCCTGCTAAAATTAACTACCGTGTTATTTGATACCGCCCCGTTGGCCAGTATAACTGTTCTGTTATCGGGAGTGAGCAGTATGGTATTAAAAATCTGGATTTCAATTACCGCCCCGGTTTGCCCCTGCGATTCAATGATATCACCTATTTTAAAGGGCTTAAATACCAGAATAAGTACGCCGCCTGCAAAGTTTGCCAATGAACCCTGCAAAGCCAGGCCAACCGCCAGGCCAAGTGCGCCAATAATGGCTACAAATGATGTGGTTTGTATGCCCAGCATACCGGCAACGGTTATTAGTAATAATACCCGTAAGCCGGCCATCATCAGGCTGCTAAAAAAAGATTGAAGTGAAACATCAATTTTTCCCTTGGCCATAGATGTGTTAAGCAGGCGCCCTATCCAGTTAATAAGATAAAGGCCAATTACAAATACCAATAGCGAGCTCAATAAATTAAGGCCAAAAGTGCTAAGCCAGGCCAGTATTGCGTTGGTGTAAAAAGTTACGTTTTGCATAATAAGAAAGGGTTGGGTTTTTAATAATAATATGGTTTTTAAAGTATTGTTAAGATACAGATTAAAAAGCAAGGTTTTTATTGCAAGTAAAAGATTAACAGAGACTTAATGTTAATTTTCTTGAGAATAAATATCCTGGTATTTATATTGTTTAATTAAATCTTAAATAAATCGCATTGCATTTTGAGCTTCAAAACTTTGCGGAAGGCGTTTTTCAGAAGATATTGATCAGGGGTCTGCAAATAAAGGCGTCTGCCGGAATAAAAAACTGGGCTCAATTTGCCATAAAACAAATTGAACTGACCTCAAACAAATATGTTTGAACGGAAGCTATCCTAATAAATCTTTAATTATTGTGATAGCCTAAAGTTTTATTATTTTTGGACACATAAAATTAACGACATGAATTTTCCCGCTGAATTAAAATACACCAAAGACCACGAGTGGATAAAAGTTGAAGGCAATGAAGCTATAATAGGCATCACTGAATTTGCACAAGGCGAACTGGGTGATATTGTTTATGTAGATATTGCATCCTTAGGGAAAGAAGTTGCCAAAGACGACGTTTTTGGTACCGTTGAGGCTGTAAAAACAGTATCGGACCTTTTTATGCCTGTTACCGGTACAGTAACCGAAATTAACGCGGCGCTTAACAACCAGCCCGACCTGGTAAACACCGACCCTTACGGCGAAGGCTGGATGGTAAAGATCAGCATTGCCGATCTATCTGAAATTGATGGCCTTTTATCGGCCGATGCTTATAAAGAAGTTGTTGGCGCTTAAATGAAAGCAACACTAAAATATTACGGGCCCGCAATTTTGTGGGCCTTATTTATTTTAATTATCTGTGCCGTTGACCTGAAATCAGAGAGCGAATCGCCCCTGTTTTTCGCTGGGTTTGATAAGCTTACGCATACCGGTTTGTTTTTTACCTTAACAGTTTTGTGCTGTAATGCCTTTATCAGGCAACAAAAGCCAATATCATTTCCGTATAAACAGCTGGCTGTAGTAACCATATTGGCTATTTTTTATGGTGGCTTAATTGAAATACTACAGCTAAAAGTTTTTACCTGGCGGGATGCAGACTGGAATGATCTGTTTTGCGATGTGCTTGGTGTTTGTATGGGTGTTTTTGGTGTTATGCTTACAATTGGCGCAATTGGCAATGAAAAAAAATAAACTCTTCATATTAGCAGGAGCCATAGTGCTCTTAAGCTTTTCGTCATGTGGCATCTTCCACAAAGGCTGCGGCTGCCCTACGTTTGGGGCTGTTAAATGTGATTATAATTTGAAAATTTGTTAATTTGAAGATTTGAAAATGCTTGGCATCGCTATCTTCATTGAATTTGTATCATCCTAAAATCATTTTCAAATTTTCAAATCCCCAAATTTTCAAATAATTTACAACTGCAAGGTTGCTTTATTTGGATTTAATATAAATAAGCTTACATTTGCTGAGGTTAAAACTACACGATGACACTTTCACAACTTGAAATAGGCGAAACAGGAATTGTAAAGGAATTTACCGACCTTGAAATGTCGGTAAAACTGATGGAGATGGGCTGCTTACCTGGCGAAGAAATTAAAATTTCACGCATCGCCCCACTTGGTGATCCCATTGCTATTCATGTTTCCGGGTACCAGTTAAGCTTGCGTAGATTTGAAGCCTCCACTATAGTTTTGCAGTAGTTTTGTAGCCTTGAAAGCCGATATAAGAGTTGCACTTGTAGGAAATCCCAACACCGGTAAATCAACTCTCTTTAATATTTTAACCGGTCTTAATCAAAAAATAGGAAATTTCCCGGGGGTTACTGTTGATAAAAAAACAGGCTTTTGCCAATTGCCCGATGGCCGCACGGCCGAGATCATTGACCTGCCTGGTACTTATAGCATCTATCCCAAAAGCAAAGACGAATCCATCGTATTTTCGGTGTTGGCCGATAAAGCCAAAGCCATGGTACCCGATTTGATTGTGGTGATCCTGGATGCATCAAATCTTAAACGCAACCTGCTGCTATATACCCAGATTGCCGATTTGAAAATTCCGGTGGTGGTGGCCCTTAACATGATAGATGTATCTGAAAAGGCGGGTATTACTATTGATGTTAATTTGTTTGCCCAAAAGTTAGGTGTACCGGTAGTACCCATTTCTGCACGGAAGATAAAAGGGATAGATGAGCTAAAAAATACCATCGCCTATGCCAATAAAATTGCATTACAGCAGGATACTATTGATGTAGATGCTATTGCGCCGCAACTGATAGCACAGATCAAGGATGAGTACCGGATAGATAATCCTTATTTTGCCCTCCAGCTGGCCCATCAGCATGAAACACTTGACTTTTTATCGACCACGGAAAGCGAGCGTATAGAGGAGCTGGAAAAGGAGCATTCCTTTCACTCACAAAAAGCCCAGGCCACAGAAACCATCGCCCGCTATAATTTCATAAACGATCTCCTGTACGATACCGTTAAAAAACCCGAAACAGCGCACGATGAATCGGTTAGTAATAAAATAGATAAGATCCTTACCCATAAGATATTTGGCTTTGTAATCTTTTTTGCCATATTGATGTTCATTTTCCAGGCTATATTTTCCTGGTCGGCCTATCCGATGTCGCTGATTGAAGATCTGTTCATTTGGGTACAAAGCACGCTTACAAAAACGCTGCCTGCCGGTCCGCTGGTAAGTTTACTGGTTGATGGTGTTATCGCAGGTTTAAGCGGTGTGTTGGTATTTGTGCCACAAATCGCTATTCTTTTCGCGTTGATCTCTATTTTGGAAGATACGGGCTACATGTCTCGTGTTACGTTCATGATGGATAAAGTAATGCGCAAGGTTGGGCTTAACGGCAAATCGGTAGTGCCGCTTATTGGCGGTTTTGCCTGCGCGGTTCCATCTATCATGAGTACCCGTAATATCGAAAACTGGAAGGATAGGATGATCACCATCATGGTTACCCCCCTGGTAGCCTGCTCGGCCCGTTTACCCGTTTATACTTTGCTGATAGCCTTAGTGGTACCTAATAAAAACGTATGGTGGGTATTTAACCTGCAGGGGCTTGCGCTTACAGCCATGTACCTGCTCAGCATTGTATCGGCAGTATTGGTGGCTTTTGTAATGAAATTCATTTTAAAAGCCCGCGAACGTGGGTACTTCATTATGGAGTTACCCGTATACCGTATGCCAAGGTGGAAAAACGTGGCCTTTACCATGTACGACCGCTCAAAAACCTTTGTTTTGCAGGCTGGTAAGGTGATCATAGCGGTATCTATCATTTTATGGGTGTTGAAATCATATGGCCCCGGAGATAGGTTTACACAGATCGATAAAACATTCAGTCAGCCCAAATACACCAAAACCATGACGCCTGATAGCCTCTCCAAGGTTGTCGCTTCCGAAAAGTTGGAAAATTCTTATGCTGGTGTGTTCGGTCACGTAATTGAACCGGTAATTAAGCCACTGGGCTTTGATTGGAAAATAGGCATCGCACTCATTAGCTCTTTTGCTGCCCGCGAGGTATTTGTAGGCACCATGGCTACTATTTACAGCGTGGAAGGCGATGCAGACAAGCTGCAATCGGTACAGGAAAAAATGCATGAGGCTAAAAATCCTGATACCGGTAAACCTGTGTTTACATTAGCCGTGGCCTTTTCGCTCATGATGTTTTACGCCTTTGCCATGCAATGTGCCAGCACCGTGGCCGTAGTATACCGCGAAACCAAAGACTGGCGCTGGCCAGCGGCCCAGTTTGCCTATATGACCGCCTTAGCCTATACTGCGAGTTTTATAGTGTATCATTTGTTGAAATAGAATTTTAGTAGTAAGTAGTTAGTATCAAGACTTGTCGTTCATAGTTCATGGATAATAGATCATGGTTCATGGTATGTTTGGTTTAAGCGTATCTGCTCATTTATACAACCCACTTCCTGCTATGATCTATGAACTATCAACCATGAACAATTAGCCATGAGCTATTAACAAATAATAATCTGTTTGTAATTACTTGAAAGTTTCCGGCTATGATCTATGAACCATCAACCATGAACTGATGAAATCATTATATTTGTGTTGAGGTAAACATTGGATAAAGTAAAAGTTTTAGAAAGGTATCTTCCTCCCGATGCTGCCCCGCTCATCGGTAGATGGATTGACTACTTTAAATGCGAGTTTAAAATTTCGCGCAACCGCGGCACTAAATTTGGCGACTATCGTTCGCCTTATGCCGGTAAAGGTCACCGTATTTCGGTGAACTATGATCTTAACCCCTACGCTTTTCTGGTAACCACCGTACACGAGTTTGCACACCTGCATACCTGGAATGAGCATAAGCAAAAAGCCAAACCGCACGGCACCGAATGGAAAAATAATTTCAAAAAAATGATGCAACCTTTTTTTGAAAAAGATATTTTTCCGGCCGATATTAAGCATGCCATCACCAGCTACCTCGATAATCCGGCAGCTTCCAGCTGTTCAGATCTTAACCTGTACCGTTCATTACGAAAATACGATGCGGTGAAAGAGACCGTAACTACGGTAGAAAAACTGCCAATGAAAGCCCTGTTCAAAATAAAAGGGGATCGCGTTTTTCGTAAAGAAGAACAATTACGCAAGCGCTTTAAATGCGTGGAGTTAAAAACCAAACGCGTTTATTTATTTAGCCCGGTAGCCGAGGTGGAGTTGGTGGAAGAGTAAAATAAAACTATGTTATTGAGTAAAAAATCTGCAGACTCTGAAGGAAAGCATGACTTAAACATTCGCTTTGAACGCGGGAAAAGACTCACCCGGCGAGGCTACGCCCGCCACCCTCTCTTCACCTGCGGTGGAAAGAGGGGTTTTAATAGTTAATCAATTGATTACAAGTAATATAAATACAAAAATATTCAAACCCCTCTTTCCGGCAAAGCCGAAGAGGGTGCCGCGCGTAGCGCTGGCGGGTGAGTCTTCTACGCCATGCGATCTACGTCATTTCCTCCTTCAGAGTCGCCCGGGTTTTAAAACTCAGGATGACAGTTCTTTATTTGAAAGATCATTTCACCTTCATAGTCCCCGGATTTAAAAACTCAATGACATGGCAGATGTACCAAGGCCTGAAAAATACCAGAATACATCCTTCATTCCCTATCCTCAACAAGGAACAAATTAAATCATTACTTTTACCCCATGGCAAAAGTTAAATCATTTGTGAATAATCCTTACCAGGAAAACACCTATATTTTGTTTGATGAAACCGGCGAATGTGTCATTATTGACCCGGGCATATATACCGCTACCGAGCAAAATGTAGTAACTAACTTTATAGCGGATAATAATTTAAAACCTGTTTTGCTGCTTAATACCCATTGCCATATTGATCATGTGCTGGGTAATAAATTTGTGTTTGATAAGTACGGACTTAAACCTCAATTTCATGAAGGCGAACTGCCGGTACTTACGGCCGTGGTATCATACGCCCCGCAAATGGGGATCAGGTATGAGGTATCACCATTGCCGGATACATACCTGCCAGAAACCGGTAGTGTAAAATTTGGTAATACCACGTTGGAGTTTGTTTTTGCACCGGGGCATTCGCCGGCTTCTTTATGTTTTTATGATAGGGTTGCCAATATTTTAATAGGGGGCGATGTGTTGTTCAGGATGAGCATCGGTCGTACAGATTTGCCGGGCGGTAATTTTACCCAGCTGATGGATAACATTGAAACCAAATTGTTTGCCCTGCCTGATGATTGCACGGTTTACCCCGGTCATGGTCCCGAAACAACTATTGGCTTCGAAAAACAAAACAACCCGTTTTTAAGTTAAAATTCAAAATTGAAAAGTCAAAAGCTCTAACGTAGGCTAAACTCATCACTCAAAACTGCTAACTCGCCACTCAATTGAACACTTCGGTTTACATAGCTAAAAGATACCTGTTCTCGGGCAAAAAGATGCATGCCATCAACATCATCTCGGGCATCTCTACGCTTGGGGTACTTGTTGGCAGCGCGGCGCTTATAATTATACTATCGGTGTTCAATGGGTTCGAACAAGTGATCCTGTCGCTATACAGCAATTTTACGCCCGAGATCAAGATAGAAACCCGCCTGGGCAAAACCTTTGATCCCAACACCCCTTACTTTAATGCCGTGCATAAGGATGCGCACATTTTTTCATTTACACAGGTTTTGCAGGAAAAGGTATTGATCCGCTATGGCGATAAACCAATCATCGGGACTATAAAAGGGGTAAGTGATGACTTTTTGAAAAATAAGCAGCTGGATAGCATAGTACACAACGGGTCGTTCACACTGAAAAGCGAGGGGCGAAGTTTTGCGGTTATCGGGGGCACCATTCAGGGCAGCCTGGGTATCAATGTGCATGATGATCTGGCACCTATTGAGATCTTAGCTACCCGGCGTACAACGGTAAGCTCAGTCAACCCGCTAGACGAATTTGTGGTGCGGTCAATCAGCCCTTCGGGCGTGTTTGGTATTCAGCAGGAGTTTGATGACATCGTGGTAACTCCTATAGAGTTTGCCCGCGATTTGCTTGATGAACCTAAAGAGGTTAGCTCACTGGAACTTACATTTAAAAAAGGCACCGATATTACCGCTATTCAGGATAAAATAAAAGAGGCCATAGGCGATAAATTCACCGTTAAAAACCGCAAGGAACAAAATACCGAACTGTACAAAACGTTAAATTATGAGCGTTGGAGCATTTTTATGATCCTAACCTTTGTGCTTATTATCGCAATATTTAATATCATTGGCTCGTTAACCATGCTGGTTATTGATAAACGTGCGGATATTGCCATCTTGAGCAGTTTGGGTGCTAATAAACGCACCATACAAGGCATCTTCTTTTTTGAAGGGATGATGATATCCTTCGCTGGTTTTGTGGGTGGGATAGTATTGGGCCTTGCCTTTTGCCTGGTGCAACAGCGCTATGGTTTTATAAAAATGGGCTCAAGTAATTCGGTGTTGGATTCATACCCGATTGACATCAAGATCAGCGATTTTGGCCTGGTATTTTTAACAGTAGGGGCCATTTCGATAATCGCGGCCGGTATTAGCGCACGATTAAGTATCAAAGGATTGGACGATATCAAACAGGATTTGTAAATTTGTTATATGAGGATCAGGTATATTCAGTATTTCGCCTTCTTATTTATTCTTTTTTTAGCGGCATCCTCATGTAACAGGAACCCCAAAGAGCCAGCCAAGCCGGTTGTTTATAAAGGATTATATAGTTTTGGCCCCGAAATTAAATCATTTAAAGATTGTGATAACAGCCAGGAGTTTTGGGTAACCGATAGTTCGGCCATGTTAGAGTTGCAGTACTCGCAAATGAATTTCGAAAAACCTTATGAGCCTGTTTATGTTGAGGTAGAAGGTGTAAAAATAAAATCGGGCAAAGAGGGTTTAGGCTCCGAGTACGATAGTACACTTATAGTTAAAAAAGTAGTAAAAATAACCAAAGAAATCCCACAGGATATGTGTAATTAGTTTTAAGTTGCGAGTGTTGAGTTATAAGCTCAACTTTTCACAACAAAAAATTACATATTACCCAACGGGTTACCAAATAAACAAACATCTGCCTTAGCGGCGTTAACTTTATCATCATGGAATCAAAACGTCAGCAAAAATTTGCCGGAGTTATACAGGAAGACCTCGCGGCCATATTTCAGCGCGAAGGCATGAATTATTTGCCCAATACATTAGTAACCATAACCAAGGTACGCGTAACGCCCGACCTTGCCATCGCCCGGATATTCCTGAGCTTCTTTGGCAGCAGCACCAACTTTCAGCTGGCTTTGCAAACTATAAAACTGCACGCCTCAGAGATCCGTTATAAATTAGGTGCCCGCATTAAAGACCAGGTAAGGATTATCCCCCAACTGGAATTTTTTATCGACGATACCAGCGAATACGTTGAACGCATGGACAAGATATTTGACAAAATAAGCAAGGAAGAGCGCCAGCCGGATACGGAAGAATAGTTATTTACCCTGATGGACCAGCACCAAAAGCTCAAAACGTATTTACACAACCACCCCGATGCCGTTGGCAAGGTGGTTGATTACAAAGCCGGTACCGACCGGCTTTGTGCGTTAGATTTTACGGCGGCTAATACCGAGCTTACCACAGCCATTATAGCCGATAACCAGCAATTTACCCAGTGGGTAGGCGATAAGCTAAAAGCAAACAACTGCCGCTATGGTATAGGTGGATACCTGGAGCACCGCACCATTTATGCCGTAAGCGCCCACTTTGATACGGAGGACGAACCCCGCCGCCTGCACCTTGGCGTTGATATCTGGGGGGCGGATGGTACACCCATTTATAGCCCGTTTGATGGGGTGGTGCATAGCTTTCAGGATAACAATAATCCCGGCGATTACGGGCCTTGCATTATTCTGCAACATAATTTGAATGGTTTAACACTGTACAGCCTTTACGGCCACCTGAGCCGTAAAAGCCTGGATGGTTTGGCGGTAGGGCAGTCTATTAAAAAAAACGAGCAGATAGCCACGCTTGGCGATAATACCGAAAACGGCCAATGGCCGCCGCACCTGCATTTTCAATTGATGTTTGATATCGAAGGTAAGTTTGGCGATTACCCCGGTGTGTGTAAGCACTCCGAAATGGAAAAGTATAAGCGGAATGTGCCCGATCCAGGCTTGGTGTTGGGGTTTTGAAGTGTTTTCTTGGGTCAACTTATTTATATCCATGTCATTGCGAGGCACGAAGCAATCTCATGCTCTACAGAGCGGATTTGCAGAGTTCGCGATTGCTTCGTTCCTAACCCATGATGTTTTGTAAAACGTTTGTCATCCTGAACGTTTGAAGGATCTTCTTCGTTATAAAAGTCTGAGATAAGCAGAGCGCAGAAGATCCTTCGTTCCTGCCAATGACACATATCTTAATGTATTGATTTTAAACCAATTGCATATTGTGTTTTTTAGCTAACCTTTTTAACGAAGCCAGTTCCTTACGTTTA
>NZ_JANTYS010000008.1 GCF_024808255.1 Mucilaginibacter dorajii | reverse complement strand
ATGGCTTACTATAATGCATTAACCAAAGGAATTGCTTACGTTGAACAGGGGATAAAACAATATGAGGAACAAATTAAACGTAAGGAACTGGCTTCGTTAAAAAGGTTAGCTAAAAAACACAATATGCAATTGGTTTAAAATCAATACATTAAGATATGTGTCATTGGCAACATAGTGAAGGATCTTCTTCGCTATAAAAGTCTGCAATTAGCAGGGCTAAGAAGATCCTTCGTTCCTCAGGATGACAAATCTTTTACGTCATTTCCCCTTCATAGTCTGCGGATTTTACAACTCGCAATGACAAGTTGGCTAAGCGCGTCTTAATTCTTGGTTCTTTATTCTTAATTCTAAAAACCTCTATTTCCCTCCCATTCCCAGCTTCTGTTCGTATCCTTTAAACTGTTTATCAAACTTGGCGTTCAGCTCAGGTTGTTTAAAGTTGCGGGTATGCTCAACCAGGCCGTTCAGCATCGACATAGCGTATTGAATATCCCTGCTTTCAATACTTACTTCGTTCTTTTGTAACAGGGTGTAATTATAGTCGAGCAGATTGGTGATGTAGGCATCAACCACGTTGGCCAGTTTGTTGCCCATGGCTGTTTCGCCAAGGCGGTAGGCAGTTTCTACCAGGTAATATTTGCGGATAGCTATCTCGGTATTCGGGATATTATCCGGCATTACCTCATCATATTTTTTCAACGCGTTTTTTGCCAGATCAGGGTGCCCTTCCTTTAGCAGGTTATCGGCCAGGGTTGAGTAAAGCCTGCTGATGAGCGGGTAAAACATCGTGTTTGATTCATGATCAAGGTAGCCGGCATTTTTCATGTTGCCCCATTTAAACCTGGTCATCATGTTTTGGTACATCACCGGTGTATTGGTTAGCTCGGCCTGGCTTGTTGTATCCGGTTTTAACGGCAGCAAGCGGTTGGCAAAACCTTCGCTGTATAAATACTTACCCAAACCTATCAGGTTTTCATCGGGTACGGTTGTAGCAAAATAAACCGGCCGTTTCCAGTTGTTATGCGCCAGGATATCCATCATAGCCAAAACATCCTTGGTCACATACCTTCCTTTAAAGGTCCAGTCTATTTCAGGTACAATCTTATCCTTTTCGCTTGCAGGTAAAGTATTGCTTTGTAAAACCTCATTAGGGTTAACTGTTATTTTGAAATTTTTGGTTGGCAGATAATTACCTTGTTCGCCATTATTATATTCTACCATGGCCGCTTTATCGTCGGAGGTCATAAAATCAAAAACCTCTTTCAACTCCACATTACCAGGAATTTTCCGGTCGTTAAAATAGATCACATCGCGTACACCTGTTTTAAACTTCTCATCGGGCATGGTGATGGGCAAAGGCTCAGATTCATTCATCTTATGTTTCATGCCGCGGATATACCAATCGGTACCCAGCAGACTTAAGTTCACAATGCGCACGTCAGGGCGTACATGCTCAACTTCCTGTATGTACCAAAGCGGGTAGGTGTCATTATCGGCATAAGTAAACAATATGGCGTTTGGCGCGCAGGAATTAAGGTAGTTGTAAGCCATATCATGCGGGGTAAGCTTGGTGGAGCGGTCATGATCGTCCCACTCCTGGCTGGCCATTAATACCGGCGCAACCAACAAACATACTACAGTAGCGATAATACCGCTGGTTTTGGCATCAAGCTTTGTCCTTAACACATCGGCAATACCCATTACGCCTAAGCCAATCCAAATAGCAAAAGCATAAAACGACCCTGCGTAGGCATAATCCCGTTCACGCGGTTGTAATGGGTCCTGGTTAAGATAAAGCACAATGGCTAAGCCTGTAAAAAAGAAAAGCACCAATACTACACCGGCATTTTGCTGATCTTTTTTAAAGTGGAAGAACAAACCCACCAAACCAACAATAAGCGGTAAAAAGTATAAACGGTTATAGCTTTTGCTTTGGGTTACAGCGGCCGGCAGCGGTTTATTAAAATTCCAGCCGCTTATCCAGTTACCGTCGGCCCCGCTATTGCTTGTTTGGCCATCAAGATCATTTGTGCGGCCTACAAAATTCCATAAAAAGTAACGGGTGTACATCTGGTTAATTTGCCAGGTGGTAAAAAAGCCAAGGTTGGTACCAAAGGTTGGCTTTTCACCGTCACCCAATTTACTCCAGGCCTTATAAAACTGGGGGTGCCCAGCCTTATCGCTAAACATACGCGGGAAGATGGTATTACGGTCATAGATGGTAGTCAACTTTTTACCGGCAACCTCATACTTTTCCTTACCTCGCCGATAAATGGTAGCCCCTTCGGTTTGGTCTGTTGGGGTCGAATCAAAAAACTGGCCGTATAATAAAGGTGTATCGCCATATTGATCGCGGTTTAAGTAGCTATTCAAGGCGAAAGCATCCTGAGGATCACTGTTATTTAAATTAGGGTCGGCCTTGGCACGTACAACAATCATTACAAAAGAACTGTAACCAAACAAGATGAATAACAGGCAAACAAAAAAGCTGTTCAGCGCAAAACGCCTTTCCCTTATTTTTACCACATACTCCAATATACCCAATAAAGCCACACCTACTATAGCGCCAACAATGCCGGTACTGATCCCAAGCGCCAGTATAAAACATACAGCAGATGCTATGATAGCCACTTGCGATTGTTTAATAGTGAAATAAATACCTGTGCCTATAGTCGCAATCATTAAAACGAAGAAAACTATCGCCCCACTACCAAAACCCATCCCAAGGGTGTTAACAAAAAGCAGATCGGAGTAGGCCGCGCCTTTTACCGTAAACTGGATAACTCCCCACAATACAAACGCTACAGACACAATACCCGCCAAAAAAGCGATAATAGTACCCTGGGCCGTAATGTTTTTGGCCTTACGGAAGTATATCACCAACGCGATAGCCGGGATCACCAATAAGTTTAATAAGTGAATGCCGATAGATAAACCCATAATGTAGGCTATAAATACGATCCACTTGTTGGCATGCGGCTCATCTGCGTGGGCATCCCATTTCAATATAGCCCAAAAAACTATTGCAGTGCATAAGGACGATTGCGCGTAAACCTCAGACTCCACTGCCGAAAACCAAAACGTATCTGACCATGCATAGGCCAATGCGCCAACCAGGCCAGAACCTATAATAATGATCAGGTTACCTACGTTCAAGTCATCCGCTTTTTTTACCAGGATTTTTTTAGCAAGGGCGGTCACCGTCCAAAATAGGAACATGATAGTGGCCCCGCTGGCTAATGCTGATGCCATATTGGCCCAATAAGCAACTTTGTTATCATTACCCATTGATAGTAGGGTAAACACTTTGCCTATCATGGTAAACAAAGGAGCTCCCGGCTGGTGTGCTACCTGCAAACGATAAATACAGGCTATAAATTCGCCGCAATCCCAAAAGCTGGCGGACGGCTCCAGGGTTAAAATGTAGGTTAAGGCCGCAATTAGGAAGGCTATCCAGCCAAAAATATTATTGATCTTATTGTAGTTCATATCGGATAAATTCGATAGCAAGAGGTTTAATGTAGCCCGAAAGTAAGAAAAACTATCCCTATGCTAAAAACAAAACCGCCCCATTAACACTTTTTAACCCGTTTTAAGCCACTTTGCACAAAAAAAATACTTTTTTTAAATTCTGTTTTGAGAGTTAAAAAATCGTCTTATATTTGCATTCCTTTTCGGGGAGTAAAAAACAAACCAAAGGAGATTGCCTGATAGTATAATGGTAGTACGACGGTTTTTGGTACCGTTTGTCTAGGTTCGAATCCTGGTCGGGCAACAATAAAATTTCGGATTTCGAATTTTTGATTTCGGATTTATTCCGTTTTAAAAAATTGAAATCCGAATTGTGTTTTAGGAGGTTACTAAAAGAACTAATTGCTTTGCCTGTCAATAATAACAAATTGACGGCCAGTTAAATCCAAAATTGAACATCCCAAATCCAAAATCATAAAAGATGCCTTTACAATTTAATCCGGTTAAATTATTCTCAGGTTCGGGCTCAACAGAATTGGCAAATAAAATTGCTGATGCTTATGGCCAGGAACTGGGCGATGTGGTTATCTCCCGTTTTAGTGACGGCGAATTTCAGCCTCATTTTAATGAATCGATCAGAGGATGTGATGTGTTTTTGATTCAAAGCACGCACCAGCCAACTGATAACCTGATGGAATTGCTAATGATGGTTGATGCCGCCCGCCGTGCATCATCACATTATGTAAGTGCTGTGGTACCTTACTTCGGTTTGGCCCGGCAGGATAGAAAAGATAAGCCCCGCGTGGCTATAAGCGCGAAATTGGTAGCTAATTTATTAGTTGCCGCAGGTATTAACCGCATCATGACCATGGATTTGCACGCAGCGCAAATTCAGGGCTTTTTTGATATCCCGGTTGACCACCTGGATGGCTCAATCATTTTTGTGCCATACATTAAAAGTCTTGGTTTAAAGGCTTTAACCATTGCATCACCAGATATGGGTGGTTCATACAGGGCACGTGGTTTTGCCAAATTTTTTAATGCCGAGGTTGTAATTTGTGATAAACGCCGCAAGCGTGCAAATGAAATTGAAAGCATGACCCTGATAGGTGATGTAACCGACCAGGATATTGTATTGATAGACGATATTTGCGATACGGCCGGTACACTGGCCAAAGCAGCAGGACTAATCATGGAGCGTGGCGCACGCAGCGTAAGAGCGGTTTGTACCCACCCTGTATTATCGGGCAAAGCGTATGAAACTATCGAAAACTCGGTATTAACCGAACTGATAGTTACCGATACCATCCCGCTGAAACATCCAAGTCCGAAAATAAAAGTATTATCAACTGCCGAGCTTTTTGCAAAGGCGATAAACAACGTAAGCGAGCACGGCTCAATAAGCCAGTTGTTTAAGGTAGATTGATAGGAGCATATAGTTCATAGTTGATGGTTCATAGTAAAATCATCGGCGAAGAACTGTTAACGACGTTAAAAGCGAATGGACATAGATACCATGAACGATGATCTATAAACCATGAACTTAATAAAGACTTTGTGAGGATTAGACCATGAACAATGATCTATGAACCATGAACTTAAATAAATAATAAATACAAACAAATGAAATCAATTGCTATTAGCGGTTCTCCAAGAGAGAACGTAGGGAAAAGAGACGCTAAAGAGCTGCGTTACTTAGGCTTAGTGCCTGCAGTTCTTTACGGTGGGGCTACACAAACCCACTTTTCAGTGTCCGCAGCTGATCTGAGAGCCGTAGTTTACACTCCGGTTGTTCATTTCATCGATCTTGACATTGCTGGTGTTAAATCACAAGCTATCATCAAAGACATTCAGTTTCACCCATTAACTGAACAAATCATCCACATCGACTTTTTGTTGCTTGACGAGAAAAAGCCAATCACTATCGAGATCCCTGTTAAATTAACAGGAACTTCTCCAGGTGTTAAAGTGGGTGGTAAATTAGTTCAGAAACTAAGGAAACTGCGTATCAAAGCATTGCCAAGCCAGCACTTAGATGCTATTGAAGTAAGTATCGAAGAATTGGAAGTTGGTAAATCTGTAAAAGTATCTGATATTAAATTAGATAACCTTACAATTACCAATGCCAAAGAAGATACTATCGTTTCAGTAACAACTTCACGTGCATTACGCCAGGCCGAGCAGGAAGCTGCTTCAGGCAAGAAGTAATGGCCCCTTAACCCCCTAAAGGGGGAATAAAAGGGACAAATTAAAACAGCGATAGGTTTACTTATCGCTGTTTTTAGTTAAAAGCAATATCTTCGCAATAAATAAGTAAATCAAAAATTCCCCCTTCAGGGGGTTAGGGGGCATGAAATATCTAATAGTAGGACTCGGAAATATTGGTCCCGAATATGCTGATACCAGGCATAATATCGGTTTTATGGTGCTGGATGAATTGGCTAAGCAGGAAGGTGCAAAATTTTACAGCATGCGCCTGGCCTATTATACCGAGGTATCTTTTAAAGGCCGTACACTTTGCCTTATCAAGCCTACTACTTACATGAACCTGAGCGGTAAAGCCCTTAACCATTGGATGAAGGATTTGAAGATCCCGGTTGAAAATGTGTTGGTTATTGTTGATGACATTGCCCTGCCCTTAGGCACCTTGCGCCTTAAACCTAAAGGCAGCGCTGCCGGTCATAACGGGTTAAAAAACATTGAGGCTACGCTTGGCCATAACAACTACGCGCGCCTGCGTTTTGGCGTTAGTGATAACTTCCCAAAGGGCCGCCAGGTTGACTACGTGCTCAATAGTTTTGACGAGGATGAAAAACCAGAGTTACCCGCTTTGATTGATCGCTCGATAGAAATGATCAAGGGTTTTGCTACCATCGGCACCGAGTTGACCATGACCAGGTTTAACAAATAAACCTTTCCCGCTGTTAACTAACGGATTAGTTAAAAATTGTTAAATATATTTTCCTTGTTGCAACACATGGGTATCTTAGGGCGTCTTATCACCTAAATACCTTATGAAGCAATTTTTACTCACCCTCGTTAGCTGTTACTTCTCCGTTTTAGCATTAGCTCAAACTCCCGCTATAAATAACGTTACTGTTAAAGGTATAGTTATTGATTCGGCAGTTAATAAGCCCCTGGGATATGTTACCGTTGTTTTGCAGGATGCCGCAACCAAAACATCCGTAAAAAGTGGTTTAACTAAGGACGATGGCAGTTTTGAATTGAAAGCCGCTGAAGGTAAAACGTATCAGTTAGCAGTGGCTTTTGTAGGCTATGCATCTAAAACCATTCCTGTTAAACTAAGTGGTAATATAACTGATTTAGGAAGGATCTATATATCGGCTTCCAGTAAGCAACTGGGTGAGGTAAACATTACTGCCGTAAGGCCTGTGATGAAACAGGAGGTTGACCGGCTAACCTACGATGTAACCGCCGATCCGGAAAGCAAAGCGATATCTGCCCTGGATATGATGCGTAAAGTGCCGCTTTTGGCTGTAGATGGCGACGATAAGATCAAACTAAAAGGGAGCGGCAACTACAAGATCCTCATAAATGGCAAGGAATCGGCCTTGATGGCAAAAAATCCATCGGATGTGCTGAAGGCGATGCCGGCCACCAATATTGAAAAAATAGAGGTGATCACCACGCCACCGGCAAAATATGATGCAGAGGGGTTATCGGGTATCATCAACATCATCACCAAAAAAAATGCGGACCAGGGCTATAACGGCAGTGTAAATATGCGCTACAACAGCATCTGGGGACCAGGTTACAACCTCAACGCAACAGTTAAACAAGGCAAGTTCGGTCTATCAGGTTATGCCGGTTTTGGCAATCAGAATAAGGTAAACAACAGCAATCAAAGTTCGCAAACGCAATTTGCTACGCAATCAATTTTAGCGCAAAACAGTACAGGCTCTTTTGGCGGCAAATACAAATACGCTAATGCCGAATTGAGCTATGAAATAGATACTTTGAACTTATTAACCGCATCATTTGAGCTGTTTCGTGGTAACTTTAATCAAAACAGCGTACAGTACACTAAGCAAACAGATAAAACCGGGGCGGTGAGCCAATCATATACCGGCACATCTGACGGCACTAACCACGATCAGGGTACAGATATATCTGTTAACTACCAGTTGGGTTTTAAAAACATTAAAGATGAGTTGCTTACCGCATCCTATAAATACAGCTACGGGCCAAGCAACCAATATACCAGCAACGTTTTTACCGACAGGGTTAATTTTGATGCATTGAATAATCCCGACTTTCGTCAATACAATAACCCGGGTAGCAGGGAGCATACCTTTCAGTTAGATTATGTATACCCCTTTAAAAAACTCACACTGGAAGCGGGTGGTAAGGTAATTTTACGTAACAATTTCAATGATTTCCAACGCGAAAACCTGGACAATAACACCGGCGAATACTTATCTGACACTGCTCAAACCAATAAATTCAATTATCACCAGGATGTATACAGCGCCTACAACTCGTACCAGATAAAATTTACCAAATGGACGGCCAAAGCCGGCCTGCGCCTGGAACATACCCAAATCAGTGCCGACTTTGCAGGCACACCGTTAGATAGAGGATACAACAACCTTATTCCATCGGTATCTATACAACGCAGTTTTAAAACCAGCAGCTTTAATTTTGGTTTTACACAACGCATCCAGCGCCCGGGTATTTACCAGCTTAACCCTTTTGTAGATCGGTCGAACCCTAAATTTATCACAACAGGTAACCCGGATTTGCGCCCCGAACTCAACAATACTTTTGAGTTTACTTACAGCAATTTCTCCAAGGGATCTATCAACGCTGGTTTAAGCTACGCGTTCTCCAATAACTCCATTCAGCAGATCAGTAATTTTCAGATTGATAAAACATCGTCAAATAAACTGGATACGGTTACTTATACCTCATATCAAAACCTGGGCAGCAACAAAACTTTGGGTTTGAATTTGAACACCAACTTTAATATCACCAAGCAATTTACATTCAGTATAAACGGGCAGATCTCGCACATCTGGCTTAAGGGAACCTATAATGGTAAGTTTTATACCAACCAGGGTTACACAGGCAACGCGTTTGGAAACCTGGCCTACAAATTTAACGGCGGTTACCGCCTGGCCCTTGATGCCGGTTTCTTTAGCGGCGATGTAGCTTTACAAGGTAAATCAAGCGCGTTTATATTTAACTCATACGTGCTTTCAAAAGAGTTTTTCAATAAAAAGTTCACGGTATCGCTGGTATCTAACAACCCTTACAGTAAATACCGCACCTACACAGGTTACACTAAAACCGTCGATTTTTATAATAGTTATAGTGGCACAAATCCTTATCGCAACTTCGCTATCAGGCTAAACTATAAATTTGGTAAGTTGAACAGCGAGATTAAGAAAAACCAGCGCGGCATCAATAACGATGACACCAAAGGCGGCGGCAGCAAAAGCGGCGGCGGAAACCAATAGATATAGCTATATTGAAACCATGAAAAAAGCGATAGTTGTTGGCGCTACATCCGGGATTGGCAAAGAGTTGGCCATTTTACTGGCCAACAACAATTACCAGGTGGGCATAACCGGCAGGCGCAGCGAATTATTAGCAGAACTACAAGAGTTAAAACCTGGCAAGTTTGTAGCATCCGTTTTTGATGTTACCGATATCAACACCATGCCGCAAAATTTAACAAAGCTGGTGAATGAGTTAGGCGGGCTTGACCTGCTGATCATAAGCTCGGGCACCGGCGATTTAAATCCATCCCTTGATCCCCAAATAGAGAACCAAACCAATGCCGTGAATGTAACCGGCTTTACTGCTGTTGCCGACTGGGCTTTTAATTTTTTTGAGCAGCAAAAATCAGGACATTTGGCTGCCATCACTTCTATTGCAGGCCTCCGTGGTGGGCGGCATGCGCCGGCTTATAATGCATCAAAGGCATATCAAATTAATTATTTACAGGGATTAAGGCAAAAGGCGGTTAATCTTAAGCTTCCAATATTTATCACTGATGCCCGTCCCGGTTTTGTGGATACACCAATGGCTAAAGGCGAAGGTCTGTTCTGGGTCGCATCGCCAAAAAAAGCGGCATTACAAATTTACAGGGCTATTGAAAGCAAGTGTAAGGTGGTTTATATAACCAAACGGTGGCGGCTTATCGCGTTTATCATTAAGCATTTGCCTGGCTTTTTGTATAACCGGATGTGAGGTTTACCGGGCAAACGCAGCATCAAACGATACCTTGTTTTTATTCCTTGGTCCTGGTTAAATGATCCAGGCATTGAATGGACTTATATTGGCCAACAACAGGCACAAATATTTGGATGCGCCTAAATTGCGGGATACACATTTTAGTGTTAACCTTGTTAAAATTCAACATATTGATTATCAAATATTTACAATATATTATATCTGAAATGTGTTAAGTTATGTTAACCCACTTTAGATGCGTTTGCCCCCGTAAGATTTATTATTTTACATAAAATAAACCTGCAAAAGTTTAATTTTGGGACGTTCATCAAAAATTAACTACACCATGAAAGTTTACGGAATTACCAATTGCAATACAGTAAAAAAAGCGCTCGACTGGCTTAAAGCCAACCACGTTGATTACGATTTCCAGGATTTTAAAAAGCTGGGCGTAAGCACCGAAAAATTGCAGGAATGGGATACCAAAGCCGGTTACGAAAAGTTTTTGAACAAACAAGGCCTCACCTGGAAACAGCTTGACCCCGCCGTTAAAGAAAGCGTTAAAACCAATACCGACGCCTTACAACTACTGCAACAGAAAACCAGCATGATCAAACGCCCGGTTATTGAAGATAATGGCTTCCTGTTTTTTGGCTTTGACGAAAAGGTTTATGCCGATCATTTTTTGAAGTAGGAAACTGCGAAAATATCCAGGATACAAAAAAAAGTTTTCGATAGGAGGCACCTAACGGAGCCAAAAAACAAAGCGTTTTTCGCTATAAACACGGGGCACCTACGGAGCCATTTTGCTTTTCGGGCTACAGCGTAGCCCCGTGTTTATAGGAAAAATAAAAGGCAACGATTTGGCTCCGGTAGGTGCCTCCTATCGTTCGCATTTAATTTCCCAAGCGCCTTACAAAACACTACCTCCCATCCAATAAAATCCACCTGATTGATAGACCATTACCAAATCAATCACTAATTCACCAATTCGCTAACTCACTAATTAATAAAAGCGTAACAATCATTTTACCAGTAATATAAAAAGGCATTTTTGCGTATACTTGCTTTGTATATTCAAAAATTGACTGATATGAAACTAAAATTGATGGCCGGCTTGAGCATGGCCTGTGTGCTTGCATTTAATGTGGGTAACGCCCAGCAAGCCCCAACCCCTCCTCCTACCACTACACCTCCTGCTTCTGATTACAATTATCATGAAACTTTCGGGCCTCCGTTTTACACCAAAAACGGCACTGAGTTTCGTGCGGCTGATGGCCAACCCGGTCCAAAATACTGGCAAAACCGTGCTGATTACACATTGGCAGCTTCATTGAATGACCAAAGCAATGAAATCACCGGTTCAGAAACATTAACTTATACTAATAACAGTCCGCAAAACCTCGGCTTTTTATGGATGCAGTTAGATCAAAACTTATTTAAGTTAGATTCTCGCGGTACCGCTATCGTTCCGCCTACCGGCAGCCGTAACTGGGGCCGTGGTGAGGCGTTTGATGCCGGCTACAAAATCAAATCGGTAAAATATGTTGATGCTAAAGGTGTAGCTGTTGATGCTAAATTCCTGATCACAGATACCCGCATGCAGGTATTTTTACCAAAACAGGTTACTGCAAACGGTGGCATTACCAAGTTAAAAATTGAATATTCATTTGTATCGCCAAATTACGGATCAGACCGTATGGGTTACCTGGATGATAAAAAATCAAAAAACGGTAAAATATACACTATAGCACAATGGTATCCACGCATGTGTGTTTATGACGAAATATTAGGATGGAACACCCAGCCTTACACCGGTCCGGGTGAGTTTTACCTGGAGTATGGCGATTTCGACCTGAGCATTACCGCTCCCGCAAATCACATTGTGGTGGCTTCTGGCGAGTTATTAAACCCGACCGAAGTATATACCCCAGAACAGCAAAAACGTTGGGCACAAGCTGCTAACAGCGAAAAAACTGTAGTGATCCGCTCGGCAGATGAGGTTACCAACCCTGCTTCGCGCCCTGCCGGTAAAAAAACATTAACCTGGCACTTTAAAATCAAAAACGCGCGTGATGCTTCATGGGCTTCATCGGCATCATTTATTGTTGATGCTGCTAAAATGGACCTGCCAAGTGGTAAAAAATCTATCGCTATATCTGCCTACCCAGTTGAAAGCGATGGCGCTGAGGCCTGGTCACGTTCAACGGAGTATGTAAAAAAATCAATTGAGTATAACTCCTCAAAATGGTTTGAGTTCCCTTACCCTGCTGCTACTGCCGTTGCCGGTATAGTTGGCGGTATGGAATATCCTGGCATTGTATTTTGCGGATATACTGCAAAAAAAGGCGGTCTTTGGGGTGTAAATGATCACGAGTTTGGTCATACCTGGTTCCCGATGATCGTTGGCTCAAATGAGCGCCTATATGGTTGGATGGATGAAGGTTTCAACACTTTCATCAATACCCTATCTACCCAAAACTTTAATAGCGGCGAGTACTACAGGAAACCTGGCGATATGCACAAAACAGGTGCGCTGTTTACCAGGCCAGATTTGGAGCCGATACTAAGCCAGCCGGCCAACCTTAAAGAAAGAAATACAGGTACTTTATTGTACTCAAAACCAAGTGCAGGTTTGGTATTGCTGCGCGAGCAAATTTTAGGTCCGGAGCGCTTTGATTTCGCGTTTAAAACCTACATCAACCGTTGGGCATTTAAACACCCTACACCTGATGATTTCTTCCGTACTATCGAAAATGCATCGGGCGAAAGCTTGCAATGGTTTTGGAGAGGCTGGTTCCTTAACGACTGGCGTTTAGATGTTGCCGTAAGCGATGTTAAATATGTTGATAACGACGCTACCAAAGGTGCAATGATCACCATTGATAACCTTGGTAAAATGGCTATGCCGGTTATTTTGGAAATAAAAACCAAAAGCGGCAAAGTTGAACGCATGAAACTACCTGTTGAAATTTGGGAACGCAATGCCAGCTGGACATTCAAATATCCATCAACAGAAGAAATTGATTCTGTTACCTACGACCCGGACAAAGTATTACCAGATTACAATCCCGACAATAACGTTTGGACTAAAAAATAAACGAAAAACGCCCGGCAAATGCCGGGCGTTTTTTGTTGGAGAGATATTTAAATTATGTCATTCTACCTTCAGATTTTCGCGAAATTTTACAACTCGCAATGACGTATTCGATTTTTATAAGTGATGGCGGGCCGGTCAGTCTGAGCCTGTCGAAGACTCGTGCGCAGAGGCCTTTGCCCGCGTGCTTCGACAGGCTCAGCATGACACCTTTTTTTTGACGTCATTCCGCCTTCAAAGTCCGCCGGATTTTAAAACCCGTATGACATAATTGGCAATCACACAGCCCTCTTCAGCGTAAAAGCAAACCTGCTGCCTGCACCTATTTCACTATCAACGCCTATATGCCCTGATTGCGCTTCAATAAAATCTTTGGCTATTGCCAGACCTAAACCTGTACCCGTTTGTTCGGCGGTGGCGTTGGGCACTTTAAAGTAACGTTCAAACAGGCGCGACAGGTATTGATCCTCGATGCCTTTACCATGATCCTGTACCGAAAACTCGATCTCATCACTTTTATGTTTCTTAACCACCAGCTCTACCACCGATTTTTCATGACTATATTTTATAGCGTTTGATAGCAGGTTGATGAGCACCCAGGTAGTCTTGTCCAAATCGGCGTGTACTTGTGGCAAACTGTCGTCACATTTCACTTTAATGCTTACCTGCTTTTGATCCGCAATAAATTTGATAGCTTTTACTGCGTACTCAACAATGTTTTTGGGGTGCGTACTGCCGAAGTTAAGCTGCAGTTTGCCGGTTTCAACCTGTGCCATATCCAACAGTTCGCCGGTTATTTGCAGCAGTCGGCGGGCATCATCATCAATGTTTTCTAACAGCTGTCTTTGCTCGGTATTTACCTCGCCAATGCGGTCATCCTCCAACAGCTTCAGGCTCATTTTTATAGATGATATCGGCGTTTTTAATTCGTGCGATATGGTTGCTATAAAATTGGTTTTAGCCTCGTCTAACTGTTGGTATTCGGTGATATTTTTCAGGATGATCACCTTACCAATCACTTTATTTTTACTGCTTACCGATAAGGATTCGCGACTGTAAAAGCTTTCCCGGTTATCTGCAAAAATTTTCAGTTTGGGTTGATCGGTTATCAGCAAATTGCGAAGAAGGTCATTTTCAAGGGCCACATCAGGGGCATAAGCACCGGTAAGCTGCTCAGTACTCATGCCAATAAGGTTACAGGCCACTTCGTTGGCAAATATGATAAACTGCTTTTCATCCAAACCAACAATAGCATCCTGCATGGTGTTGATAATGGTTTCAATCCGTTTTTTCTCAAACAGGATACTGGCCAGGTTGCTGTTTTCATACTCATCCAGCTTTCTGGTCATGGTGTTAAAGGCCTGCCCTAATTCACCAAATTCATCGTCAGATTTAAAATCAATTTGTTGATGGTAATTACGGTTCGATACATCCCTAATCCTTGCTGTTAATTCCTTTAACGGATCGGCAATATAACCAGGGAAATTCACTGCGAAAGTAAATGCTATAGTGAACAGTAAAAAAGCGCTGATAGCAACCAATACATTAGCACGTTTGGCCGTATCAGATGCCACATCATTCTTATGCGATATGGCCGCCATGTTCAAGCGCATGATTCCGTACACCAGGTGACGCGCCTGACTTATTAAAATAACCTCTTTGGCGGCATCTTTATTATTCAGTTTGATAGTTTGATACACAGCCGTTAACGAATCGGTAAGCTGTTGCTCGCCAGGCTCGGTTACGTTGTGCTGCTGCAGAGCGAGGTTTTTATCTATATCGGCAAACTGTTTGGTCGTTATAAGGCCTGTGTTGCCATCAATCGCATCCAGGATATTTTGCCCAAATTGCAGGGTTTTGTAGTTATCCTTTAAAATTACCCCGGCATCTGCCGATAGGCGGTTAAGAAAATATACCGACAAACCGCAGCAAATTAATGCCAATACAAACAGAAAGCCGATGCCGGTGCGGAGTTTATTTTTAATAGTCATGATTATGATAGTATTACAAGGTCAATATCAGTTTTAGACATTTTATTTAGTAGTTGGGTAAACACCGCTGTTTTCATAATAAGCTGGTAAAATTTAAACCGGGGCTTACCTATGCAAATGGTGGTGATGTCGTATTTTTCGGCAGTTTCCCAAATGGTTTGGGCTATCCTGTCGCTTTTTATTTTTAGTACCTGTCCGCCCAGTTGGGTGGCCAGTTTCATATTATTAATAAGGTGACGTTGCGACGCCAGGTTTATTTTGTCGCTGCTTTCGCCCGCAGTTTGTACATACAAAACAAACCATTTGGATCGGTAGTATGATGACAGCCTTGCCGTTTTACGGATAATTATTTTTGCCGATGCATCATTTGTACTGATACAGGCCAAAAAAAGTTCGGCCCGTAGTTTAATGGTTTTGGGGATCTCAATATCTATCTTCCGCTCAACCTGGTGTGCAACTTCGCGCAGGGCAAGCTCGCGCAGTTGCAGGATCCTATCAGACTGGAAAAAATTATTGAGCGCGGTAGGCACTTTTTTGGCATCGTAGATCTTGCCTTCCTTTAAACGATCAATCAGTTCATCGGCTGTAAGATCTATATTTACCACCTCATCTGCCAGTTGTAAAACCTTATCGGGGATTCGCTCATTGATCGTGGCCCCGGTAATGCGCTCTACCTCTTCATTCAGGCTTTCCATGTGCTGAATATTTACCGCGCTGATTACATTAATCCCCGCATTTAAAATCTCCATTACATCCTGCCAGCGTTTTTCGTTGCTGCTGCCTTCAATATTGCTGTGCGCCAGCTCATCAACCAAAACGACCTCTGGACGCAGGCTGATGATAGCCTTCAGGTCCATCTCTTCCAGTTCTTTCCCCTTATAGAATAATTTGCGACGGGGAATCACCGGCAGGCCTTCTAACTGGGCAACAGTTTCTTTGCGGTTGTGGGTTTCAATGTAACCAATTTTAACATCGATACCGTTGCGCAGCAAAGCCTGGGCCTCCAACAGCATGCGGTAGGTTTTACCCACACCAGCACTCATGCCTATGTAAACCTTAAACTTCCCCCGCCTTGATTTTTTGATCAATTCCAGAAAGTGCTCAACCGACTGTTCTTTGTTTTCTTCCATAAGAAGCCCAAGCCCCCTCTAAATCCCCCCCTAAAGGGAGACTTTTAAAATTTAACTTATCCGTTACTTTTTCAATCCCCTTTATTACAGGGATTCATACAATTTTTAATTCCCCATCTATTTCCGCTACTAAATTGCAGAACAATAAAATCAAAAGTCTCCCCCTTCAGGGGGAGATTTAGAGGGGGCTTTATAAAAGGAGATTCCGACAGAATCCCCTTTTAGCGTATGCATGTTCATCAAACTAACATATAATTAACAACCAAGCTTAACTATACTAACATTCATACTATTTTTTTAGCTCATCTAAAGCTACGTTCAATTTCAATACGTTTACTTTAGCCGGGCCAAATACACCAAACAATGGCTTTTCGGTATGAGCATCAACCAATTTGGTTAACTCATCGGCAGGGATACCACGTACTTTAGCAATACGGGCAACCTGTACCTGCGCGCCTGCTGGCGAAAGATCAGGATCTAAACCACTACCAGATGCTGTAACCAGTTCGGCAGGAATCTGTGAGCGGGTAACACCTGGGTTATGTTTCATAAAATCGGTGATCCTATCGCTTACCTGTTTCAAATAATCAGGGTTTGAAGGGCCTTTGTTTGAGCCTCCTGAACCTGCAGCATTATAATCAACTGCTGATGGACGGCTCCAGAAGTATTCGTCTTTAGTAAATTTTTGACCTTCGTTGGCATAGCCAACCACACGGCCCTTGTAAGTTACGGTTTCCCCATCACCATGGCCGGGGGTGAATTTGCCTATGCCAGCTATCGCTAATGGATAAATACCGGCAGTAATTACTATCAGTATGATAGTTAACTTGATTGATGGCAACAAATATGTTTTCATTTTCTTTTTAGATTTGAGATATGAGACTTGAGATATGAGATTTCCTTATCTCACATCTTTTAAATTGGATTTGAGTGCTTTGATATGAGATTTTCGACTTTTCCATTCTGTCTCAAATCTCATATCTCACATCTCAAATCTGTACTATAAAAATACGCCTACGGCAAGGTCAATTAGTTTAATACCTATGAATGGGATCAGTATACCGCCCAAACCATAGATTAATAGGTTACGGCGTAACAAGGCGCTTGCACCAATCGGTTTGTATTCCACGCCGCGTAAAGCCAATGGTATCAGCATTGGGATAATAATGGCGTTAAATATTACGGCAGATAATATAGCCGATTCCGGGCTGTGCAATGCCATGATGTTTAGTGCCCTTAACGACGGTATAGATACCATGAACAAGGCCGGCACAATGGCAAAGTACTTGGCAACATCATTAGCGATAGAGAAAGTGGTTAGCGTACCACGGGTCATCAGCAGCTGTTTACCAATTTCTACTATCTCGATTAGCTTGGTTGGGTCGTTATCCAAATCAACCATGTTACCGGCTTCTTTGGCCGCCTGGGTACCGCTGTTCATGGCCACGCCAACATCGGCCTGGGCTAAAGCAGGGGCATCGTTTGTACCGTCGCCCATCATGGCTACCAGTTTGCCGCCTTGTTGCTCTTTTTTAATGTAGTTCATTTTATCCTCGGGTTTAGCCTCCGCAATAAAATCGTCCACACCTGCTTTTTCGGCAATAAATTTGGCGGTTAAGGGGTTATCACCGGTAACCATTACTGTTTTAACACCCATTTTACGTAAACGGTCAAAACGTTCGGCAATGCCGGGTTTAATGATATCCTGCAGCTCAATTACGCCAAGGATCTTTTCATTTTGCGATACCACCAATGGGGTACCACCGTTTGAGGAGATCTTTTTAACATTCTCTTCCACATCAGATGGGAACGGGTTACCCGCTTTTAAGGCGATGTTACGGATAGAATCAAAAGCACCTTTACGGATGCGTAAGCCATCGGGTGTATCCAAACCGCTTGAACGGGTTTCGGCAGTAAACTTGATAAAGACAGAATCTTTTGGAGCAACTATCTTTAATTTGCTTGAGCCGGTTTCTGCCAGTTCAACAATTGATTTACCTTCGGGGGTTTCATCGGCCAGTGAACTCAATACGCAGGCCGTTACAAAATCCTGTTCGTTTACCGCTGTTGTTGGGTAAAAGTTGGTAGCCTTACGGTTACCAATGGTGATGGTACCAGTTTTATCTAAAAGCAAAGTGTCCAAATCGCCGGCGGTTTCAACCGCTTTACCGCTTTTGGTGATTACGTTTGCACGCAATGCCCTATCCATCCCGGCAATACCAATGGCCGATAACAGGCCACCGATAGTGGTTGGGATTAAGCAAACAAACAGGGAAATGAATGCCGCTATGGTTATAGGGGTGTTAGAATAGTCGCCAAATGGTTTCAGCGTAACACACACGATAACGAAGATGAGTGTAAAGCCTGATAGCAGGATGGTTAAAGCGATCTCGTTAGGTGTTTTCTGGCGCGATGCACCTTCAACCAGGGCAATCATTTTATCCAAAAAGCTTTCGCCGGGCTGGGTGGTTACCATTACTTTGATCTTATCAGACAAAACCTTGGTACCGCCGGTTACGGATGATTTATCACCACCAGATTCGCGGATCACCGGGGCAGATTCGCCGGTAATGGCCGATTCATCTATGGTAGCAATACCTTCAATGATCTCGCCATCGGTAGGGATGTTATCGCCTGTTTCGCAAATGAACACATCGCCTTTTTTTAATTGGGACGACATTACCTGTGTTTCTTTTCCGTTAACCAGCAAACGGGCGGGTGTTTCTTCGCGGGTTTTGCGCAGGCTTTCGGCCTGGGCCTTGCCACGCGCTTCGGCAATGGCCTCGGCAAAGTTGGCAAACAGTACAGTTAACAACAGTACCAAAAACACGGTGAAGTTATAGGCAAAGCTGCCCTGGCCTTTGTTTGCAAAGGAAAATATAGTAACAATAAGCATTACTGCAGTACCTATTTCAACGGTAAACATAACCGGGTTACGGAACAGTATGCGTGGGTTTAGTTTGATGAAGGATTGTTTAAACGCTTCCTTCATCTGATCGCCCTGGAATAATGTATTTGAGGTTTTCATGATTATTTTAAAGAAAAATGTTCGGCAATTGGACCTAAGGCTAATGCTGGGAAGAATGAAAGGGCGGCTATAATTACAATCACCGCAAAGATCATCAGCCCAAAAGTTGAGGTATCGCTTTTAAGTGTACCGGCCGATTCTGGTATGTATTTTTTGTTGGCCAATAAACCGGCTATAGCAAGCGGACCAATGATTGGTAAAAACCGGCCCAACACCATTACAATACCGGTGGTTACGTTCCAGAAAATGTTACCATCGCCCAAACCTTCAAAGCCCGATCCGTTATTGGCGGCAGATGAGGTATACTCATACAGCATTTCAGAAAAGCCATGGTTACCAGGGTTATTTAACCATGTTGATGGCTTAACAGCCCAATCGGCACCCGGCATGTGTACCACCACGTATGATGATATGGCCAGCCCAACCAAAATGATGAATGGGTGAAGTAAAGCTATCAGTGAAGCTATCTTCATTTCACGGGCCTCAATTTTGCGTCCTAAAAACTCAGGTGTTCGCCCTACCATCAGGCCGGATATAAATACTGCTATGACGATAAAGATGTAAAAGTTAAGGAAACCAACACCGCAACCACCGTAAAAGCAGTTAACCATCATACCCAGCAACATCATGGTACCAGATACCGGCATGGCGCTATCGTGCATGGAGTTAACAGAACCGGTAGATGTAACGGTTGTCATGATGCTCCAATAGGCGGAGTTGGCCGGACCAAACCTTACCTCTTTACCCTCCATGGCACCATTTGGCTGGCTGATGCCCATATGAGCGATAGCAGGGTTGCCATTGAGTTCGGCATTCATGGTTGGGATAAGTAACAGCAGCATCCCAAGGGTCATCACCCCAAAGATCACATAAGCGAATTTCTTTTTATTAAGGTAAAAACCTAAGGCAAATACCAGCGCGATAGGGATAATCAACTGTGCAACCAGTTCAACCGTGTTGGTTAAGTAGTTAGGGTTTTCAATGGGGTGGGCCGAGTTGGCACCAAACCAGCCGCCCCCGTTTGTACCCAAGTGTTTGATGGCTACCAGGGCAGCAACCGGTCCGCGGGATACGTGGACGGTATCGCCTTGCATACTAATAAAAGTGTCTTTACCGGCGTAGCTGGTGGTCATACCATTAAAGGCGAAGATTACAGCGATTACAAACGAGATAGGCAATAAAACACGGGTGATGGTTTTTACAAAGTAATCCCAAAAGTTGCCTAATTTATCGGTCACCTTATCTTTCATGGCTTTGTACAGCACAATAAGCGCGGCAATACCGGTAGCGGCCGATACAAAGTGCAAAAACATAAACACAAAGTGCTGTGTAAAGTAAGTGGCACCGCTTTCGCCCGAGTAGTGTTGCAGGTTACAGTTAACCAGGAAGCTGATGGCCGTATTAAAGGCCGTATCTGGCGATTGGCCCGGGTTGGCATCGGGGTTAAGCGGTAAATGGCCTTGTGCCATCAAACAAACAAAGGCATATATGAGCCATACGCTGTTAATGGTAAGCAAGGCAAATAAATGCTGTTTCCAGTTCATTTCCTTTTTAGGATCGATGCCGCTGAAGCGAAAAATGAAACGTTCAACAGGGGCCAGGAAATCGAGCCAGGTTTTTTCGCCCTTAAAAATACGGGCTATGTAACGGCCAAGGGGAATGGCAATTGCAAGCGTGAGCAGGTAGGTAAATATTACACCTGAAATTTCAGTGTTCATGGTTTTAATAATTAAAATTTTTCGGGTTTAAGCAGCACGTACACCATGTATACAAACACGGCTATGGCCACAATGAATAATGCGATCATGGTGATTAAATTTTTTCGAAGTAATTAACTGATTTGAAGAAGATCCAGAAGATGACCGCGAAGGTCACTATGTAAATTGCAATCTGTAAAATATCCATTTTCTTATGTTTTTGCAGGAGGGTTTACCAAGCGGATGCCAATAAATGATAGAAACAGATAATATTCTGAATTACAGTAATTTAACATACATTGCTATTGTTATAACATACAAATGGGGTAAAAAATGGCTATCATTTTGATAGGTGATTATCAATGTGGGAGCAAGGAGGAAAATGACATTATCAAGCTATGTCATTGCGAGCGTAGCGTGGCAATCCCGTAGCTATACAGGGCGGATATGCATAGCGACGAGAGTGCTTCGTTCCTACCCATTACAAGTCCACTATGTCATTTCTCCTTCACAGTCCGTAGTTTTTATAACCCGCAATGACATATTAGGTTGATGGTGTTCCACCCGAACGATGTGGAAGACATGGAACGCTTTGGAACACATTTCTGTTAGTAATCAGCAAGTTACGCTTTTCAAAAATCAAAAAGAGCCGAACACTTTACTACCTCACTATCAACAACTTAAGCCAAAAATCCATTATTGTCCTGAAAAAACGCCAAAAAGCATGGAACACTTTTGGAACAGTAATCCGCTGTCTGAACCTTGATTTTTAGGATTAAGGAATGGCCGGAATCTTTATTTAAACCGCATTATTCCCTCTCCAAAAAAATATTTTCAAAAAAATTTGTGCAACTGATTAATTGCATATACATTTGCAATCAATCAGTTGCACATTATATGAGACGCGATATTTATCAAGCCATTGCCGACCCTACCCGCCGGGCCATTTTAACCCTCCTGGTAACAGGGGCCATGACTCCCAATGCCATTGCCGAGCACTTTGACAGCAGCAGGCAGGCGGTATCAAAACATATACAAATATTAGCCGAGTGCGGCGCGCTAAAACAAGAACAACAAGGCCGCGAAATTTATTACCATTTAGAAGTAAATAAAATGAAAGAAGTGGACCAATGGATAGCAGCCTTCCGCCAGATGTGGATAGACCGGTTTGACCAATTAGACAATTTATTAGATACGCTTTAAAAACAAACATTATGATCTCTTTTGAAAAGGATTTAGCAAAAAAACAATTGCATGTGGTGCGTGAATTTAAAGCACCAATTGACAAAGTATGGCGCGCCTGGACCGAGGCCGAACTGTTAGACAAATGGTGGGGACCAAAGCCCTGGAACGCCGTAACCAAAATCATGGATTTTAAACCCGGTGGCCAATGGCTATATTCAATGGTTGGCCCCGCCGGCGAAGTCCATTGGAGCCATGTTAGGTTCACTGCTGTGGGCACAAATACTTTTGAAACTACCTCCACTTTCAGCGATGAAAATGGTGTGCCGGCTCCGGGTTTCTCGCCATCAAAATGGAGTGTGGCTATGAAACAAGAGGTAGATAAAACAATAGTTAATGTAACCCTCACCTTCGAATCCGAAGCAGATTTGGAAAAACTGGTAGCAATGGGCTTTCAAGGTGGCTTTACTATTGGCCTTAACCAACTGGAAGAATTGCTGGGATAATTATTCCGTACACTGGTTACGTGTACCCACATCTTTTTTATTAAAGAAAAAATGTCATTTCGAACGAGCAAGCGCGGGGAAAAGTGAGGGGTGCGAGGAGAAATCTTATACACCCTGTATAGCCGAATGTCCGCTTTTACAAGATTTTTCGCTCCGCTCAAGAGAGGGTTTCTCCTCACCTCCGACGCGCAATCCTGTCCCTGGTTCGTTGGAAATGACAACCGCTTTTATTTGGAGAGCGGGTTTAACAAGATGTGAGTATACGGCAAGTGCACCGCAGGGCCGTTAAGTCGCCCTTGCAGTGCACTCTTTTAATACCTTACAAAAACGACCAATTTTAAAAAACATTTGATATGAGAAAGCTAAAATTACAGATGCAAATGACTGTCGACGGTTTTGTAGCCGGCCCCAATGGCGAGAACGACTGGGTGTTTGTGCCGGGCACACAGGACCCGGCCGCGTTGCAGTTCACTATAGACCTGGCCGCCAGCGGCGATACCATTTTAACCGGTCGCAAAACAGCCGGGGGATTTTTCGCTCATTGGCAAAACGTGGCAGATAACCAACCAGATAGTCCCTGGAATCCCTTTGCCAAATTAATGGTGAGCCACCGAAAAATAGCTTTCAGCCGTACCGGTGCTGAAATTGCTGGCCCCAACCTGGAACTGGAAACCGGCGACCTGGCCACCGCTATACAAGCACTTAAAAGCCAACCCGGCAAAGACATCATCGCTTACGGCGGCGTAGAATTTGCACAATCACTTGTCGATCTTAACCTTGTCGACGAATATTATTTCATCGTTAACCCCGTAGTCCTCGGCAGCGGAAAATCCATTTTCAAAGATCGCAAAGTGCTGAAACTGGAAGAATCAATCGCTTACACCAACGGGAAAGTGATGAATAAATATGTGGTGGGTTGAGTTGATTGGGTTGATTGGGTTGATTGGGTTGATTAAGTTGAACCTTTCAAGTGCGTTATTTTAAACGGCCCGTTTTTGACTTTTGTGGTCGGGAACGGGCCGTTGTTATGTTGTTCAATTTTTGTCTGAACCTTGATTTTCTGGATTAAAGGATAGCCCGGATTTCCGGGGCTTTGCTTCTTCCATCCCTACCCCACCGAAGCTGTCTTGCTACTTGATACTACCTACTTGCTACTAAAAGGGGCGTTGCCTGCGGCCCACGCTTTCCGCTCATACTGCACAGGCATTAGGCGCTTGGCCGGTATCCGCTGCAATCGTTAACGCGAAAAATTATCTGAATCACACCGGAAATTTTTAAGCAAGTACGGAATTGAATTCATTATAAAATTTAACAAATTGATATGCTTTAGACTTGCGAGTGAAGTCGATTAGAATAAAGTTATCTTTACTTTCAACTTAGTGAAATTAATGAAAGAAAACCCACAAGTATGGTCGATGGTCAAAGACGCTGTTGAAAATTTAGACGGTGAATTGTCGTATAATGACATTAAGCAATATATAAACGATAAATGGGAAAATGTAAATCAAAAAACTATTACGGCACAAATAACTGTTGCTACAGTAAATCATAAATCAAGGACCCATTTCAACGAAAATAAAATTGAAAGATTTACGGATTCGGGATCTCACTTCGATTTGCTATTTCAATTAGGTCGAGGTAGAGTCATTAAATATAACCCAACTGAGCATGGTGTTTGGCAACTCTATAAAAACACAACTGGTAAGTTTGAATTAAAA
This sequence comes from Mucilaginibacter dorajii, assembly GCF_024808255.1. Taxonomy (GTDB): domain Bacteria; phylum Bacteroidota; class Bacteroidia; order Sphingobacteriales; family Sphingobacteriaceae; genus Mucilaginibacter; species Mucilaginibacter dorajii. Next base: position 287,793 of record NZ_JANTYS010000008.1, on the reverse strand, counting down.
TTTAAAGGGGATAATTGCTATCTCTTTGCTTGGAATCCAAACAATTGGAGTTTTGATGAATTAGATGAAAAGGTTAATGAGCTTAAAGCAACCGGAAAATCAACCGTCCTTTGGAGTGTACAAGGCTTTAAGAAAGTAAAAGTCGGTGATAGAGCGTTTATTGTCCAAATAGGGACGAAAGTCAAAGGCATTTTTGCATCTGGATTTGTAGTATCTGAACCTGCCTTATTACCCCATTGGCGTGAAGATGGTACTTTAGTTAATAGAGTAAGAATAGAATTGGATATCTTAATAAATCCCCAAATTAACAATATTCTTGATATAGCAGATTTTGAGGGTAGCATTTTAGAAAATCAACATTGGACGCCTCAATCATCCGGTATTCAAATAAAAAATGAGGTTACAGTTGAACTTGAAAAAAGATGGTTTAATTTTTTAAATAATAATGGCCTTTTTATAAAGCCCCCGAAGGCTGAGCAGTTAATAATTGAGGGTTCTCCTTATCAAGTTATTCAAACAGTATATGAAAGAAACAACTATGCAAGGGCTCTGTGCTTGCAGCACCATGGGTACACGTGCTTTGTTTGAGGTTTTAATTTTGAACAAACTTACGGGTCTATAGGGCGAGAGTTTATTCATGTACACCATTTAAATCAATTATCGGAAATTCGCGGAGAGCACAAAACAAATCCTATTGCTGATCTATGCCCTGTTTGTCCCAATTGCCATGCTATGTTGCATAAAAGAAGCCCCGCTTATAAAATAGAGGAATTAAAAAAAATAATAGGGGAAACCAAGATTTTGAATTAGCAATGAGCTGAAATCAGCTCATTTTTATAAAAAATAAGCAGTCCTTTTGATTTTAAACAATAAACTTGTTATATTTATTAAAAAAATCCTCATGCCAAGAGAAATAATAATTGTCGACGATGGAGCGGGTGATACCTCGACTAAGGGCGACTCAAAGTAAGACAGCGACAAAAATTGAAATTAGAGCTAATATTAAGAGAAATAGTTTTATTGCCAACTTGTAATTAACTATTCTAGCCTCATTTTTAGCTTTCATTATGGAAATATTGTTTTGATAATGAACTATGACTTGATAGTATACCAATTCTAATTGATAGTCTTGATCTTCTTCACTATCAAGGTTCATTGGTATTGATTCCGATGGAGGTAATCCTCTCAATCTACTTTCTTTTGGTGTTAGCAATTTATATAAACAGTAAATATCCCAAGAAACTATCGGAATTAATACGCATATAAACCAATTGTTGGCGTGTTGCTTAAAAATAAATCCAATAAAAAAACCAAACAGACTTACCAAAGCCGTCAACATCTTGATTGACTTATCTGTAATCGATTCCGATTCGCTGCTTACTTCCGCAAATCTTTCTTTTGCGAGTTCATAAACCAACTGATAGCTTTCTTTTTTTACTTTATACCATTTATCAAAGTTTGGTTTCCAGTCAATAGTGCCAGCCATTATATAGTATAATATATTAAAAAATCTCTCAAAACGCACACTACAACAAGCAAGATATCTTTCTTTACATTCAAACAATTAAAAATTTGGTTCACTGTTATTAGAAAGTCGGATGAGAATTATCGCGCTTGACTTTTCGTGAGTATTCAAAAATGATCTTTACTTTTTAGATCAAAAAAGCAAAGATCATAACCATAGGCTAAATAAAAACAGCAGGTTGGCGGTCGTTACGACTATCTGATAAGATATAAGTCACTGATCTTTCTCGAACGATCACTGTATCAATACTAAAACCGCTTTCGATCAACTTATTTAATTCCATATGCTCCTCTTCATTAAATGGTTTTTGTCCCGTATTTGTATGACCTGTATCTGATACTGTTATTACCCTTTGCATAAATTAAATTGGTTTAAGTGAATTATAAACTTACTAAATCTGATTTACATTTTTCACACTTGTTTATTTCTAAACCATTAAAAGTTTTTCACAGCGTATAGAGGATGACGTAATAACGACTTGTGATTATTTTTCTTCGCTAAAGCCATTCCCTTCCCGTCAGCAGAACAGCTTCGGGCGAAAACGGGCAAAACAATGCGGGGCTGTGCGGTGGCAGGGCATAGGGAGTTTTTGCGGCAGGGGAAATGAGGGTGAGGGCAAAATAATCCCAGCCCAGGTTTTGCCCGTTTTGCAGCGCAAAGGCCCTGAGCGCACAGAAGCATTTCTGCTGACTTGAATTTTGGTTCTTTTTCAAGAAAAAGAACAAGCCCTTCCCGCGGCGATTGAGCGGGCCGATGTTCTCGGTTACAATTAAGTGATTTCGTTACCCAAACAAACGTAAGGCATCGTTCGCGATTGCTTCGTTCCTCGCAATGACATGATTTTTTAGCGAGTTAGAACCTGTATAGTCGCTCTGTAGAGGTACGAGATTGCCGCGCTGCGCTCGCAATGACATGGTTTTTAGTGGGTTAAAACCGTTATAGTTGCTCTGTACGGTCGCTCTGTGGAGTTACGAGATTACCGCGCTGCGCTCGCAATGACATAGTTTTTTTACAAATCATGTGTAGAAGGTAACGCCAAAATGGCCTGCGATCCACTCGCTTTACGAATGCCCTTCCCCGTCAGCAGAACAGCTTCGGGCGAAAACGGGCAAAACAATGCGGGGCTGTGCGGAGGCAGGGCATAGGGAGTTTTTGCGGCAGGGACAAAGCGGGTGAGGGCAAAATAATCCCAGCCCAGGTTTTGCCCGTTTTGCAGGGCAGAGGCCTTGAGCGCAAAGAAGCATTTCTGCTGACTTGAATTTTGGTTCTTTTTTTCAAGAAAAAGAACAAGCCCTTCCCGCGGCGATTGAGCGGGCCGATGTTGTCGGTTAAAACAAAGTAATTCCGTTACCCAAACAAACGTAAAGCATCGTTCGCGATTGCTTCGTGCCTCGCAATGACATGATTTTTTAGCGAGTTAGAACCTGGATAGTTGCTCTGTACAGTCGCTCTGTAGAGGTACGAGATTGCCGCGCTGCGCTCGCAATGACATGTTTTTTTAGTGGGTTAAAACCGTTATAGTTGCTCTGTGCGGTCGCTCTGTGGAGTTACGAGATTGCCGCGCTACGCTCGCAATGACATGTTTTTTTTACAAATCATGTGTAGAAGGTAACGCCAAAATGGCCTGCGATCCACTCGCTTTACGAATCCCATTCCCCTCCCGTCAGCAGAACAGCTTCGGGCGAAAACGGGCAAAACAATGTGGGGCTGTGCGGTGGCAGGGCATAGGGAGTTTTTGCGGCAGGGACAAAGCGGGTGAGGGCAAAATAATCCCAGCCCAGGTTTTGCCCGTTTTGCAGCGCAGAGGCCCAGAGCGCAAAGAAGCATTTCTGCTGACTTGAATTTTGGTTCTTTTTTTCAAGAAAAAGAACAAGCCCTTCCCGCGGCGATTGAGCGGGCCGATGTTGTCGGTTAAAACAAAGTAATTTCGTTACCCAAACAAACGTAAAGCATCGTTCGCGATTGCTTCGTTCCTTATAATGACATGATTTTTAGCGAGTTAGAACCTGTATAGTTGCTCTGTATAGTCGCTCTGTAGAGGTACGAGATTGCCGCGCTGCGCTCACAATGACATGATTTTTTAGCGGGTTAAAACCGGTATAGTTGCTCTGTAAGTTCGCTCTGTAGAGGTACGAGATTGCCGCGCTGCGCTCGCAATGACATAGTTTTATATGGATATTCTTATCCCCAATCACTCCAACCCATATTCCTTCAACTTCCTATACAGCGTAGCCACCCCTATATTCAATAGATTTGCTGCTTCGGCACGGTTACCGTGGGTGTGGTTAAGCACCCGTTGAATATGCAGTTTCTCTACAGACGAAAGATCAAAGGCGGAGATTGGCGCACCCGATTTTACCTGTTGTTGTTGGATTTCGTAAGGGAGCAGGCTATCATCAAGAATGTTGTTATCGGTGAGGATTACGGCGCGTTCAATTACGTTTTTGAGTTCGCGGATATTGCCGGGCCATGGGTAGGCTTCCAGTTTGTTTACAAACTCTTCGCTTAGTACGTTAATCTGCTTTTTAACTTTCTGGGCAAAATACTGCATAAAGTATTCGCCAAGTAGTTTGATATCTTTTTTACGTTCGCGCAAGGCGGGCAGCGTAATCTGGAAAACAGAAAGCCTGTAAAACAAATCCGACCGGAAATGGCCATCACTGATCTCGGTTTGCAGGTTGCGGTTGGTGGCCGCCAGTATGCGCACATTAACCTGGGTGGGTTTGGTATCCCCTATTTTTAAAAATTGCTGTGATTCCAGTACACGCAGCAGTTTGGCTTGCAGGTCCTGGTCAAGTTCGCCAATTTCATCTAAAAAGATGGTGCCGCCGTTGGCCTCCTCAAAAAGTCCTTTTTTATCTTTAACAGCACCGGTAAATGAGCCTGCTTTATGACCAAACAGTTCGCTCTCCAACAACTCTTTGGTAAAGGCGCTACAGTTTACCGCCACAAATGATTTGGTGTTACGGTTACTGGCCTGGTGAATAGCTTCGGCAAAAATCTCTTTACCCGTACCGGTTTCGCCTAATAGTAAAACAGTGGTATCGGTAAGCGCCACCTTTTGGGCCAGCTTAATCACATCGCCTATAGCTGTCGACCGGCCAATCAGCCTCTCGAAACCAAACTTGTCGTTCAGCTTGCTTTGCAGCTCCATTACGGTTTGCTGCAACAGTGCTTTATCCATGGCCTTGCTTACCAGCGGGATGATCTTTTCGTTATCATCGCCCTTGGTAATGTAATCAAAAGCACCCGCTTTTATAGCCCTTACGCCATCATTGATGGTGCCGTAGGCTGTAAGTACAATAATCTCTGTAGCGGGGTAATTTTTTTTGATGGTTTCGGTAAGGGTAATGCCATCAGTATCGGGCAGTTTTACATCGCTTAGTACCACGTGAATGTAGTCCTGCTGTAGTTTACGAAGACCTTCCTTAGCCGTGCCGGCAGTAATTACCTCATGCCCTTCTAACTGAAGGATGCGGGCCATCAGGTTACGCAGGCGTTCCTCGTCGTCGATAATTAAAAGCTTACCTTTTTGCATCGAGGCAAATATGGGATTTTTTTTTGTGAGTGGTTGATTAAGTTGATTAGGTGAGTGGTTGGATTGAGTTGATTAAGCAACTTACCAATGATTATACCACTAAAACCCAATCAACCACTCACCTAATCAACCACTCACCTAACTACCACCTCGCCCGCCTCGTCGCCCTCATCAATTGCCTGTGCCTTTTAGCATCGTAATAATCGCTGGTTACCAGTATGGAATGGATAACGCCGGGGATCCAGAAAAATAAGGTCAAAAATATATTGAGGATAAATGCACCTATCCTGCCGGTTGTTAAAATGGCAAGGGGCGGCATCAGGAAGCATAAAAAGTATCTCATGGTTGCTGGTTTTAAAGCTATTACAGTTTAGACCACACCGCCCGGCAATTGTTACGCCTTAAGCTTTCAAATTAAGGGGCAGTTGCTCACCAAAGAAAAGGGCTTTCAGTTCGGTAGCATCGTTTGCAGCCATTTTACCGCCCAGGATCAACCGCAGCTGCCTGCGGCGTAACGCGCCTTCATATAACGCTATTTCTTCCTCTGTTTCGGGAAGTGATACCGGTACCTGTGTTTTTTTGCCGTCGTTATCCAAGGCTACAAAAGTATAATAAGCCTCATTGCTTTTTACCTTGGTGCCCGATGGAATATTTTGCGCCCACACATCCATCCTCACCTCAACCGAGGTGGTGAATGCACGGGTAACTTTAGCTTCAATGCTGATTACATCGCCCAGTTTTATAGGCGACTGGAAGGATACGTTATCAACAGAAGCCGTTACTACAATGCGGTTGCAATGCTTTTGTGCCGAGATAGCAGCCGCGATATCCATCCAATGCAGCAACCGCCCGCCCATCAGGTTGTTTAATGTATTGGTATCATTGGGTAATACCAGTTCATTCATGATGGTATATGATTCTTTGGGCGATTTTCCTGTCATGATACAAATATAGTGAGAAGAGTCAAGAGTTAAGAATCAAGAGGCAAGACCGCCTCACCTAAATCCTCTCCAAAGGAGCTACTGTGCGTACACATCTTTTGAAATCTTATCACCAAACAACAACGTTGTCATTTCGAACGAACCGGAGGGGAATTGTGCGCCGGCGGTGAGGAGAAATCTTATAAAAGTGGACATTCGGCCCTTCAAGGCGACTAAGATTTCTCTCTCGCACCCCACTCATGCCCCTGCTTCGCTCCCTCGAAATGACATTTTCTTTTTTTTGAAAGATGTGTACACACAGTAGTCCAAAGGAGAGGGCAGGATGAGGCTCTTTTATTAAAAAAACTCCTACATTTAACCCGATGATCTTCGATTTTCGCCTTAAGGTTTTTTATACGGTTGCGCAGCGGCTTAGCTTTACCAAGGCGGCTAATGAGCTGTTTATTACCCAGCCCGCCGTAACCAAGCATATTAAGGAGTTGGAACAACAGCTTAGTGTACAGCTTTTTAAGCGCAACGGCAATAACATTAGCCTTACTACTGCCGGTAAAATACTGGTGCAGTATGCTGATAAGATCTTCCAGACGTATGGCGCGCTTGAAACCGAACTTGCCCAGCTTAACAACCTGGAAGCCGGCACCTTACATATTGGTGCCAGTACCACGGTAGCGCAAACCATTTTGCCCAAGATATTGGCTATGTTCAAAAAAACATACCCCGAGATCACCTTCAATTTTATACAGGCCAATACCGACCAGGTTTCGCAAATGATCCTGGACGAAAAGCTGGATATCGCCATCATCGAGGGTTCGTCCCACTCGCCGCAACTGGCTTATTCGCCATTTGCCAAGGACGAAATTGTGCTGGTGACCAGGGCAAACAATAAGTTATCCAAAAAGGCCGAGATCAGTCCGAAACAATTATTAGACATTCCCCTGGTTTTACGTGAGGCTGGTTCGGGCACCTTAGATGTTATTTACGATGCTTTGGCCGGCATCCAGGTTAGTCCGAAGGATTTGAATATCGAAATTCAGCTGGAGAGCAGCATCGCCATCAAACAATACCTTTTATACTCAGAAACAGCTACTTTCCTATCCATACAATCGGTAGTGAGCGAGTTAAAATATAATGAACTCAGCATTATTGATGTAAAAGGATTGGAAATTTTCCGCACTTTTCAGTTTATTCAGCTGCATGGCAAAAACAGCAAACTGATTGAGCTTTTTAAACGTTTTTGCCTGGCCAATTATAACTTAAAGTAATCGTATATTACTTTATATCATTTGTTTGCTGCCGCCTTTAAACTCACATTTGAGTGCTGAATTAAAAGAGCAGGTTATGGAACATATTGATACTGATATTTGCATTATTGGCGCAGGGCCGGTTGGATTGTTTGCCATTTTTGAGGCCGGGTTGTTAAAAATGCGCTGCCACCTTATTGATGTACTGCCCCAGGTGGGTGGTCAGCTGTCTGAAATTTATCCGCACAAACCCATTTACGATATCCCCGGTTACCCCGAAGTTACCGCTCAACAATTAGTGGACAGGTTGATGGAGCAGGCGGCCCCCTTCCACCCTACTTTTAGCCTGGGCGAACGGGTGGAAACCCTTAACCGGAACGACGACGGATCATACACCATACAAACCAACGACGATACCACCGTGCACTGCCAGGTGGTAGTGATAGCCGGCGGCCTCGGTTGCTTTGAACCCCGCAAACCCGAGATTGACCGCCTGCTGGATTTTGAAGGCAAGGGCGTAGCCTATATGGTTAAAAACCCCGAACTGTTCCGCAACCGTAAAGTGGTGCTGGCCGGTGGTGGCGACTCTGCCTTAGACTGGGCCATTTTCCTGGCCAACATTGCCGAACGTGTTACCCTCATCCACCGTGGAGACACCTTCAGGGGTGTGCCGGATTCTGCCGAAAAAGTTTTTGAACTGGCCAAAGAAGGGAAGATAGACCTGATCCTGAAATCAAACGTGGTTGCTTTGACCGGCGAAGGCCACTTGCAGGAGATCACTCTACTTGACAGGAACAACGAGGCCAGCCATATCGCTGCCGATCATTTTATACCCCTATTCGGCCTTAGCCCAAAACTGGGGCCGATTGCCAATTGGGGTCTAAACATCAGCTTCTCGGCCATTGAGGTGAATACCAGGGATTACAGCACCAACGTAGAGCGCATTTACGCCATTGGCGATATCAATACCTACCCGGGTAAATTAAAGCTGATCCTTTGCGGTTTCCACGAGGCGGCGCTGATGGCTCAAAGCGCCTTCAAATATGTTTACCCCGAGCAAAAACTGAGTTTTAAATACACCACCGTTTATGGCGTAACCGCTTTTTAACCATGATCAACTTAATTATTGAAGACCGCGAGGGCATCCGCCAACCGGTTGAAATCCCCGAAGGAATAAACCTGAGCCTGATGGAGGTTTTAAAAGCATCAGAATATGATGTGCTGGCCACCTGCGGCGGCATGGCTCTGTGCGCCACCTGCCACGTAGAAGTATTAGAAGGTCCCGAACAATATTTTCACGCCAGCGATAACGAGCTTGACATGCTGGATACTTTACCCAACGCCGACGAGCACAGTCGCCTGGCCTGCCAGATGCGGGTTACCGAGGAAATGGATGGGTTGGTGGTGAGATTAAAGTAAGAAGAGTCAAGAGATTAGAGTCAAGAATTAAGACAGCTTTGATGGAATAAGGATAAATAGCAATTTTGTGTGCCTAATAAAGATCCATTAATCTGATGAATCGTGGTTCGGACAATTTTTTGTGTTAGGGATTGCAGCGGATACCGGCCAATGTGGCTAAGGCTTGTGTAGTATGAGCGTAAAGCCCGGGCCGCAGGTAACACCATTATTTATTTGAAATCATTATTGGGTGCCGACCTTGTTTACAATTCAGACTCCACAAAAAAATACAACTATTTGCAACTACATACGCGGGCATTTTACATTTTAAACTAACATGAGTTTATACGTTTTGGGGCTGGTACTTACAGCGGCCATTCTTCATGCTTCATGGAACCTGCTTGCTAAGAAAACAAAGGGTAAAATCCCTTTTATATGGCTTCAGTACATAGCCAGTAATATTTTGTACCTGCCTGTTTTAATCTATCAGATAAAGCAGGGGCATACTATTTATTCGCAGCCACTGTTGTGGTTTTCATTAAGCAGTTCGGTGCTGCACCTAACCTACTTTATCGTATTGCAAAAGGGCTACAGAAACGCCGATCTTTCGGTAGTGTACCCGCTTGCCCGTGGCTCAGCACCGCTGGTATCGTTTGTAGCCGCCATTTTGTTCCTGCATGAGAAACTGAAGCTCAGTTCGGTAGCCGGCTTGCTGCTGATTGTTGCAGGTGTTTTAATTATTACCGGGTTAAGCTTCAAAAAGGAAAATAACAGCAAGATCATGACGGGCATTACTTACGGCCTGCTTACCGGTTTGTTCATAGCCTTATACACTTTTAACGATGCTATCGCGGTAAAAACATATGCTGTATCGCCATTAACGCTTACCCTTAAGGCCAACCTTTTTAGCACCGTTTTCCTTTTCCCATTCGTGATAAGGCAAAAGGATGAATTAAAACGCGAGCTCGGGGAGCATAAATGGATTATGGTTGCCATTGCTTTATTAAGTCCGGCGGCTTATATATTGGTATTGGAGGCACTGAAATACGCGCCATTATCGGTTGTTGCACCGGCACGGGAAACAAGCATTTTACTGGGGGTATTTATGGGCTCACGGGTGTTTAATGAAAATGACGGTAAAAGAAGGCTTATTGCAAGTGTATTGATACTTGGGGGGATAGTTGCGTTGAGTTTGGGGTAACCAGGATTTAAGGTTGATTTTAATATCGAACACTGAACGCCCAATATCGAATAATGAAGTAAAATCTCCGGTAGGCAGCAGATACAGTGAATAACCGGCCATGGGCATATGTCAATATTTTAATAAATATTTGACAATTACTAAATAATAAATTCAGTAGATTTATAATCAAATAGTTACCAAACCAAAACCTTAAATTTTATCATTATGGCAGCGCCCGCTTTCATCAAACCTACCGACGTTAAAATCAAAGTCAGCTTTTACAGCAATTGTGATGATGTTCAACTCACCTGGCGAACACTTGATGCCAATGGCATTGATTCGCCTGTTGAGGGGAGCATCGGATTTATGATCGAAAGACTACGAAAGACATCTGCCGGATGGCCATCTACACCAGAGATATTGTTAAACCGTGTGGGGTTTACCAATTCGGCTGTTGATCCTAATGACCCAAAGGATATTGCCCAACCCTCATCAATATGGCCATTTCAGCGCTACGATTGGACGGAACATGGCGCAAACAATAACGATTTTGTTAAATACAGGATATCGTGCATGGGCAAAAAGGCAGATACGGTTATCGGTAAAACGGAACTCGATGTAATAGCCAAATCTGATTGGACTGATGAGATCGCTGTAAGCGGTATTGTCGATCAGGATTTCGCGGTTTATTTTAACCGTGGTACAGTAATGTCTCAATATGTTGCCAGGATTGCCCGTGAAAAAAACTGGACAGCAACAGATATTTCAAATCATGTTAAACTATTGCAGGAACCACTGAGGATATTCCTCTCGGGCGAGTTAAGGCTTGCTATACTTAAATTATTGGATGATGTTATAGCGAATCCGTTTTTAGAAATTCATGCCGCGCTATTTGAGCTTGCCGATGATGAACTAATTGGCAAATTAAAACAGATTGGCGGCCGTGCCCATATCATACTATCGGATGGTGCAAATACACACGGCGACGAAAATAAAGACATCAGGGGCATACTCAAACATGAAGGCCTTAATATTTACGACCGTATTTTAGGCAACCTGGGATTAGGTCACAACAAGATCCTAATCACGGTTGATAACCGTACAGATACCGCAATCTCTGTTTTAACCGGCAGTACCAACTGGACCCCAACCGGGTTATGTACCCAACTTAATAACGGCATCATTATAACTAATAAAACAGCCGCCAAAACCTACTATGATTATTGGAAAGTATTAAAAGGCGCCGGAAGCGGTATATCTCCTGAATTGGTGGCTTTTAACGGTAATGCCCCAAAAGATGCGGGAATATTAAAGGCCTGGTTTACCCGAACCGCAAAAGCACCCGCGCATACCACACCAGTTGATATAAAATATTTACAAGACCTTGTAAACAGCGCAAAAGAATCCATACTGTATGTGATGTTTCAACCCGGCAGTGAGCCACTTGCCAGTATACTTCAAAAGAGAACTGACCCCAATATGTACATCAGGGGTGTTGTAAGTACCGTGATAGCCAGCAATCAGGAGAAATTCGAGCTGTTAGATGAACAAAGCGGGCAAAATTATAAAACCGACCTTATACAGCCGGATGGCGTTACCACAGATTTTGCCTGGTGGGTTGGTGAAGTAACACGCAATGTATTCCTTGGTTCAATAGGGTTTGCTATTACCCACGCTAAAATGATTGTTATAGACGCCTTTAGCGACAATCCAATCGTTGTTACTGGTTCGCATAATTTTTCAACAAGTGCAAGCCAGGATAACGATGAGAACTTTGTAGTTATAAAAGGGAATAAAAAGCTTGCACAGCATTACGCCGTTGCCTGCATGGCAACCTATGATCATTATCGCTGGCGTGGGTATTTGGATGCCAAATTGAAAGCGCATCAGAATGTTTGGAGCCATTTAAATCCCGATCCGGTTTGGCAACAAAGCTACCTGGGTGGCACCAGGCTTTTACGCCATTTAAAGGAGTGGTGTGGCTGAAAAAATAATGATTTTGGCGCAAGTATTGCGCAATGTAAGATTACCTGGTGGCCCTGTGATTCTTTTACCGGCTAAATTCTACTCAAAAGCCGTTACCACGAGCATTTTTATAATAAGAAAGAGCAGCACCAAGCCCCTCTTTCTTATTATAAAAAACAGTTCTGCTGAATTAGTAAGCAAAAACTACGCCTTTACTTTTCCCATGTTTACCAAACATGCTGTATTTCCCGTAACTTACGCTGTAATAATAACAGATACCTCACCGTATTTAAAGTGATATGGGTTGGTTGGCTGGTAACTTGCAGGCGGCTGCGCGTTTGCTACGTTCGTGATCAACTTCAACTCGTTAAGAGGTTGTTCAAAAAGCATAATAATATCAGAACCACCAAATGCAAAATGCCCAAATTCCTGCCCTTTAACCACTTCAGCACCCTGAAGTTCGGCAGTGTACATGGTAACCGATGATACCTGGCACATCCCGATAGGCACGGTAGCCACCAACCCAATGTTGGAGCCGCTGGTACTGGTGTCAATTACAAGCACTCCCCTGGCCTGCGAAAATTCATATCCATCTTCTGACGAATCTGGGGCATCAAACTGATTATCTGCTATATCTACAGCAAGATACACCTTCCCCTGCACAGCAGCCAGGTCCAAAACGGTTCCGCTTACCGGGGTGTGAAACCGGTGGTAATCAAATGGGCTTAAAAAATAATGAACAAAAGTTCCGTTATAAAAATTGAGCGCATACTCATTACCTCCTTCGGCCAGTAAATCGTTGATATTGCCGATGGTATGGGTTTCTTTTAGGGTGACCATGGTAGGGTTGCCGTCGGTATCTAACACATTCCCATTGCCATCAATCTGGTAACTGGCTTTAAAAGTACAATCAGCTGGCGAGCAGATGACTGTATTGTCGCCGGGGTTTGCAATCGGGCGCATGGGTGTACCATCGGGCTTGATTGAATTGAGCTGGCGATAAAAGAAAGTATTGAACGAAACCCAGTTAGGTGAATCATCCGAGTAATCCTGCAGGTTATATTCGGGGTCGTTTTGGTAAGATAGAAGTGCCGCTGGCGTTAGGGAAGCCGGCGTATCTAAAAAACTGCCCCAGGCAATAGCATAGGCTACAAGCCAGTCGGCAAAAACGAAACCATTTACCGTGCTTACATAATCCTGCAGTGTAAAACCGGCGGCACCCTGGTCTATCAGCCAGTAAAACTGGCACAGGCGATCATAAATTTCCCTGCTATAGCCGTTCACGCCCGGCGTGTTTTGCCAGGGATCATAAGCTCCGCTATTTTCGCTGGGGATTACTTCGGCAAAAATGGTGAGGTAGCTTAGATAGTCCTGCGGATTAAGCGGCCAGCCGTCATTGGAATATAACTCATTAAGGGCGTTGTACAAATCAAGATCGAGATTAGCCGTTGCCAGCGTATTTGCCGAGACTAAGGAATTGGTTAACGCGTTTGCGAAATCCTGGTCGACTTCAATCTGGTATTGAAGCTGCTGAATTACCTCATAAGAACTGTTGCTTGAACTCATTGTGCTGTGATTTTAGTATTAGGTTTATGGAAAAATTCCAGTACTAATTTATGGTATAATATTAATATTACCATAAATATATTTTAATGAACTTTTCATAAAAAACAGCAACACCATTCTTAAGCATTCAGCTTAAGAATGGTGTTGAAATGAGTAATATTGGGGTTACAATTCAATAATATAAAATATATACTATAAAAGGACCGACTATAAAAAACATCATTGCGGGATAATGAACTCCCCCTACCGTTTACCCACATCTTTTTTGTAAATAAAAATGTCATTTCGATAGAGCAAAGTAGGGGAATGAGCGGGGGCGAAAGAGAAATCTTGTACGTTCTGGATGGCCGAATGGCCGCTTTTACAAGATTTCTCCTCACCTCCGGCGCGCAATCCCTACCGGTTCGCTCGAAATGACAGCGTTTTTGTTAATGATATCACTCTAAAAAGATGTGGGTGCACGGTAGCTCTCTTGACTGCTTCTTAAGTGCCATAACACCCCATTGACTGTTACAATCAGTTCTTGTGAATTTCCAGCTCGCTGATGAGGTTATTGGCGTGGCCTAAAATATCCATACACCAAAGCACGTAGCGCACATCTACGCAAATGGTGCGTTTATAATCCTTATTAAAGGCAATTTCACCACTCATCGCTTCCCAGTTACTGTCAAACGCAAGGCCAATCAGTTCGCCGTCGCCATTGATTACCGGGGAGCCGGAGTTGCCGCCTGTAATATCGTTATTGGTTACAAAATCGATTGGTACGGTACCGTGATCGGCATACTGGCCAAAGTTTTTTTGCTTATAAGCATCTAACCAGGATGCAGGCAGGTCAAATTCATCATCACCGGCCTTGTATTTTTTCATTGCTCCATCCATATCAGTCTGGATGTCGAAATGCTTCCCTTCCTTTGAGGTATAGTCCTGCACATTGCCATAAGTAATGCGCATGGTGGAGTTGGCATCGGGCGACATTAATTTTCCCTGGTTTTTTTCCAGCAATGCCTGCAGATAAAGGCGGTCGAGCTTTTCTTTCCGTGTATCAAAATCAGTTAACCTGGTTCCAAAAACGTTTTTTTTGTAAGCACCGGGATTAAGGTTTATCACAAAGGGCACTAATGGGTCTTCACGAAGTTTATCTACAGAGCGACGTGGCAAAAACTCTTTCAGTTTTGTGGTATCTATCAGGTCGCTGGTTTGCCATAAAACATCCGCGAACTTAGAAAAGGCCAGCGCCGGGTCACCCGGCGCAACCCTGCTAACCACATCCTCTATAAACGCGGGGTGCTGATCTTTGGGGATATCGGTATACCAGGAGGTCATGAGTTGAATAAAGATCTTTTTATTTGCAGCAAGATTATAGGTTTTAATATAGTCGTCATTAATCTTTTTTAGCTCCTCCTTAATTTCAGCTTTTTCTTTAGCATCGCGTTTAGAGTTCTCAAGCGCCAGCTGCCCAAAGCAGTTGTTGAGTGCCTGGTTTACAAAGCTGGAAGCCGTTAGTCCTTCGTTAATATATGTTTTGTGAATGGCGTATGGTTCATAATTGGCATACAGGTTTTGATAATCGCTCATCAGGTTTGCGTACTGTGGCTTATCTGCCGCCCATTTGGTAAAGTCGGCCTCTTCCTGCCGTTTCTGGCCGTATATGTTCAAATTTTTCAATTGCTCTGTTTGGCCGATGAAATATTTCCAATAGTTTGATACCTTATTGTACTCTGACGAAAGCTTGAGCCGGGTATCTACACTTTTGTTCATTTCTTCTTTCCAGGCTTTCAGGCGAATATCGCGCAGCTTCACGATGATGGGGTTAGTCTGTTCGGCGGCCAAACGTACACCGTTAGAAGTCAGGTAACGGTCGGTACTGCCGGGATAACCATATACCATAGCAAAATCACCATTTTTGATCCCTTTTAACGAAATTGGAAGGAACTTTTTAGGTGTGTAAGGTACGTTATCGGCCGAGTAGGTTGCTGGGTTACCACTTTTATCGGCATAGATCCTAAAGATGGAAAAATCGCCGGTATGGCGTGGCCACTCCCAGTTATCGGTATCCCCGCCAAATTTACCTATTGCCTGCGGAGGCGCCCCTACCAAACGCACATCACTGAATTTATTGTACAGGTAAAGGAAGTATTGGTTGCCTTTAAAAAACGAACTTACCGCCCCACGATACCCGGTGCCTTTGGTGGCCTTTTCAATGAGCTTATTGCTGATCTTTTCCAGCTTTTCGCCCCTGTCGGCATCATCTACCCCTTTGAGGGCGGCCGTTACCTCGGGGGTAACATCAGCAATGCTCACCAGGAATTCTACATATAAACCTGCTACCGGTTTTTCTTCGGCATAGCTCTTTGCGTAAAAACCATTATCAAGGATGTTATTTTGAGGTGTTGAATTAGCAGAGATTGATTCAAAGCCGCAATGGTGATTGGTAAACAGCAGACCTTTGCCAGATACCACTTCGGCAGTACAGAAGCCGCCGCCCATGGAAACAATAGCATCTTTAATACTGGCTTTGTTGATACTATACAGGTCTTCGGCTGTTAACCTGAAGCCCTGCTTCTTCATTTGGTCATAATTTTTACCAATAAGCATCGGAATCCACATGCCTTCATCGGCACGTGCCATGCTGCTTATAAAAAATGAAAGAAGGATCGCAAGAGATAAGAATTTAGATCGGGTCATAAAATGTTGCAAAAAATGATATGGTTTATTGTGCCCACAAAATAAAGCTATTTTCAATAATAGTGTGTAACAAATGAAACTTTCAGATGTGGTTACCGAAAATAAAAAGCCAGGGGTTCCTAATAGTTCAGCTTGAGGCTTTTGACTTTCAGAAAGGTACCTCAACGGGACTAAAGTCGCCCCCCTTTGAAAGATTTGAAGCGACTGGAAGGAAAACTGAAAAAAAATTAAAAAAATATTGCGCAGTCAATTGGCTGCACGTATATTTGCAACCAGTTAGCTTCATAATTAGATTAAACAAATGAGACGAGACGTTTTCCAGGCCATTGCAGACCCTACACGGCGGGCAATTATTGCACTCATCGCGGTGCAGGCTATGACACCCAATGCCCTTTCTGAGCACTTCGACTCAACCCGGCAAACTATTTCCAAGCATTTAAGAGTATTAACGGAATGCCAGTTAGTGAAACAGGAATACCAGGGACGCGAAATCTATTACCAACTGGAGATAGATAAAATAAAAGAAATAGATAAATGGATAGCGCAGTTCAGAAAGATATGGGAAAGCCGTTATAACCAACTCGATGATTTATTATTAACCATACAACATAAAAAAGAGCAATGAAAAACAACCTGCAATTCGAATTTCTGACAGACAAAGAAAAAAACACGCTGACCATTAAACGGGAATTTATGGCCGGCAGGCAACTGGTATGGGATGCTCACACCAAAAGCGAGCTGCTTGACCAATGGTTTGCACCAAAACCACTAACCACCAAAACCAAGTCGATGGACTTCCGTGCAGGAGGGCACTGGATTTACGCCATGGTAGAACCAAATGGTACAGAATATTGGGCCCGTTTGGATTACGTTGCCATTCAACCCATAGACAGTTATGCAGCCCTGGATGCCTTTTGCAATAACGAAGGGGAGATCAATCCCGACCTGCCACGTGCCAATTGGGATGTAACCTTTACAGATCTGGGCGCTAACGCTGTGGTTGAAACCATTGTTACCTACCAATCGTTAAGTGACCTGGAAAAGGTAATACAAATGGGCATGCAGGAAGGAATGACCTCAACGTTAGAAAGATTAGACGACTTATTACTAACCCTTAACAAATAGACCATTATGAAACAGAAAATCACATTTGTATTAAGCCTTCTTTTTGGTTTAATGTTTATTAACGCAGGCCTCAATAAATTTTTGAATTACATGCCGGCCCCCAAAGATATGCCAGAAAAAATGCAAAAAATGGGAGCCGCTTTTATGGAAATAAGTTGGCTTATGCCATTAACAGGGATAGCTGAAATTATAGGTGGCATACTTTTTATCATCCCAAAAACAAGGGCATTAGGGGCAGTAGTGATTTTTCCGGTTATGATAGGCGTTTTGCTGGCAAATTACTTCGCAATGCCTTCAGGTTTACCCATCGCATTGGCGTTACTGGCCATTAATCTTTGGGTAATCTATGAAAACAGGCGAAAATATTTACCCATGATTCGATAATCATTACAGCGATGACAAAACTCAATTCAAAGGTTGATGAATATATTGACAAATCTGAGGCTTTTGCCAAGCCCATTTTAGCCCACTGGCGACAGCTTATTCACAACAACTGCCCGGATGTGGAAGAAGCCATCAAATGGGGATTCCCGCATTTTGATTACAAGGGCGATTTTATGTGTGTGATAGCCTCTTATAAGAGCCACTGCTCTTTAACCTTTTTAAAGGCCGAGTTAATGAATGATCCCAGGCTGAAAGACAGCAAGGCATTGAAACCAATACAACGGTTTTTAGGTAAGGTTACCAGTTTGGCCGATCTGCCGCCAGATGGGGAGTTTATCGGACTGCTAAAAGAAGCGATGGTTTTGAATGAGAAAGGGATAAAAGTAAGCGTCCAAAAATCTGACAAACCCAAAGTGCTTGAAATGCCAGGTTATTTTTCAGAAAAGTTAGCCGGCAATGCAAAAGCGAAAGAAATTTTCGAAAACAAATCAGACTCATTCCGTAAAGATTATATTATTTGGATAAGTGACGCCAAGACGGAAGCGACCCGGCAAAAAAGAATGGAAGAAGCCATTGGATGGATAGCCGAGGGCAAAGGCAGATTTTGGAAATATGAAAAATAATATGGCGAAGCATACCAATGAGGTATTATCACAAGCGCCAGGCTCACAAACAAACCCCAAAAAAGCCGCCTCCAATTGATATCGGGGCGGCTTGTTGTTATTGTAACCAGGTAATTTATTAATGCCAGAACCTGCTGTTGGTATTATGTCTTCTAAACCTGTCAACAGCTGCCGCTTTGGTTTGCAGCAGTTTGTTTTGTGCCGATGGATGTGCTTTTTGATAAGCCAGCACCGATTTAAATGCCATCACCATATCATAATCCATAGCCACCTGTCCTTTATCAAAAGGCACAGTGCCAGCCCTATCCTGGAACCATAAATTCCAATCGGGGCTACCCGGGGTATAAACCTTTAAACTATCAGATGTAGGGAACGGACCAGGCAACAGGAACGAATTAAAAGAATCCTGCGCGGGGCTATGGCAACTCATGCACGATGACAGCGCAAGATTAGTATACTTTTTGCCTGTACTAATATCATAAGCCACCTGTGCAACAGCGCCATCGTTAGGCCCGCTTAAACGACCACCCCAGCCTAATGTTTCTTTACTATAAGCCGGTGCCTTAGCATTAATTAACGTTTCAGCTAATTTGGGATACGGTGGCGTAAGCGGACTATTTACACCCGGGTCATCGCCCCACATGGCTCCCAGCGGCACCATTTTATCCCAGCCAGATCCCGGAGCATCCATATCATACACAAAGGTAGAGTAAACCCAGCCCGTTTTAGGCGATGTTTTACTATCCTTTACAATAACGTCCATCTGAAAAAAGCTAACCTTTCTCATCTGGTATCCTCTTTTAGGATTCTCTTTGGTGGGTATGGTATCATAAACGCTAAAGGTTTGCGCGCCCTTCATTACCGGCCATTGCGGGTAATTAACGTTTGAGAAGGCGAATTTTACAATCACGCTACCTTCTTTAAACTGGGCAGCATCATTAGCCAGGTTAACCTTTTGGCCGGTTTTACCCCAAATTTGTCCAACGGTATAGGCCGCCACAGAGTCATATAAAACCAGGGCGTATCCTGCTTCGTCTTCCTTTAGCGTTTTAAACATGTTGGCCGGGTTTCCGTTACCCAGGTAAGTACCCAAAATAGCTTCGCGTTGTGAGCCAACCCATGGTTCGTTAAACCAGCCGTATTTTGCCGATGTCCAGTTTTTATTATCCTTAAAAAAGGGCAATACATTGGGGGCCACATAGCTTTTCAACGAATCCATATAAGCGATGTAATTTTTATCGGATATAGGCTGCCCGTTTAATGCTTTTTGCCAGGAAGGATCAACAACCGGTTTAAACGTTGTAGGGTAATCATGGCTGAGTACAAAAAGCGAATCGCTGTATTGCTGCGGCGACGGTACCGAGTCGCGATGGTTAAGGAACGCGCCGCTTGGTTTGGTGGTATCCGTTAAAGCGGCTGTTGCCACGCCGTCTTTAGGTTTGTTGTTGCCGGCGCAACTGTAGCCAATAAAAGCTACTATAACCAGTAAGGTTAAGGTGGCCAAAAAAGTTAATGCTTTTTTCATGTGCGTTTAAAATTTAGGTATAATGGTATTATTAAGTTCGGTTTACTGTCAAGGAATGCGATAACAATTAAGGGTTAGGTTTTAATATTAATACAGGTATAATATAATATACAGATAAATGTATAGTTTAAAAAATAGCCGTCCAATATCTGAGTGAAAAACAGGTGTTTTTACCTGCATCATACCAGCAGAAACACCCTCGCAAATACCTAAAATCAGCTTATTATTGGAGCGAATTACTTTCAAGTTAATATATATTCTATCAGGCCGAATAGCAGCGATCCCTGTTTGCCGGGTAATCGTGCTTAAAATTTCGTTGTTAGTTTATATCGCATTAAACCATTGGGTGTTTGATATCAAGTCAAGTGTTTTATCGCGCAAAGGCGCTAAGAAGCAAAGAAAAATAAGCGAATTGCATGGCGTCTTAGCGGCTTTGCACGAAATGAACTACAAAAAAGCATGTATGGTTCATTGGGCTACGGCCAATCATCATGGATAAGAATATTAAATGACGCTAAAGAATACACACGCAGGCAGGCACTTACCGCACATTGCACAGAGAGCCCCCTACGACGGCGGCCGAAGCCTTCAGCGACCGGAATTTAAAGTTACCGCTGCAAAACTGCCATTGCTAAACAGCAAAAACTAATAAACGCAGCAAGCATCCGGTAAATATGAAACTTTAACCAGCGGTCGCGAAATTCAGTCCAATCGGCAGGGTAATTATCAGCCGTCCACAGTTCTATTTTTTTCACTATTGGCACCTCTATGGCTACAGTAATAATTAACGAGGCAACAATGGATATGATGGAAACTATTCCCGCTATAAACCTTAACGAACTTTTACCCGGGAAAAGATAGACCGATACGGACATCAGTACAATACAGGCCGGTAACAAGATACGCATGGGTGCGCCTAAATTATGAGATAACGTTTTGGTTATTTTGATAAACTCCGCCGGGCTAAATAAGTTCAGTGAACGGGTAAGTGCAAACCACGGGCCCCAGAAAACCCCGGCAATCAGCATCAACAGAAATAACGCGGCAACATTGAGGAAAGCAATCATACCATCGCAGACGAACAACTTGCAAAAACATTTTAAATGACTGCGCTTTTGGGGGAGCGTTGACCTACAAAGCTGCAGCCGTTTCGGCAACCGATCTTCTCCAAAACACCACCGCCATTCCTAAGGCCACCAAAACCATTGCCAGTGCAAAAGGGAAAATATAGTTTAGCCCAAACTGGCTTGCCACGCCACCAACCAGCGGACCGGTTAAACCCAACGACATATCGATAAACAAGCTGTAGCCACTAAGCGCGGTTCCTTTGTTTGATACAGGCACCAGTTTAACTGCTTCGACCCCCAGCGCCGGGAACACCAGCGAGAAACCCAAACCTGTAATACCAGCCCCCACAACGGCCAGGTGCGGAACCGGTGCATGCCATAGAATCAGCAACCCAATTGTTTCAACCGAGAGGCATATTATGCTTGTCCTTAACCCGCCATATTTATCTATCGCTTTTGAAAATACCACCCGGCCCAAAATAAACATCATGCTGAAAGCCGAGAGACACAGTACAGCACCATCCCATTTCAAATAAATATAATACAGGGTGATAAAGGTAGATATGGTACCAAAACCAAGGCCGCCCAAACCCATGCAAATACCATATGGCGATACTTTTTTCAATACCTGCAAAAAACCTTGCCGGGCATCTTTACTGGTGCCTTTAAAAGCTGCTTTGCTGCGGGCATATATAAAGCCAAAAAGGGCCAGCGCGGTAATCAATATACCAATAGCACTAATGCCGATACTGTTACTGATGATAACCCCAAGCGGAGCGCCAACCGCGATACCACCGTAACTGGCAATACCATTAAACGATATGGCTTTGGCGGTATGTTTATCGCTGGTTGCAAAAAGGGCCCAGTTAATCGGGCTCGATCCTACAAAACCTTCACCAACACCCGTTACCAGGCGGGTAAGTATTAAAATGCCCAGGCTAAGCAAAGGCGTATCTTTAAACAGGCAGGCAACAATAAACAAAACACCGCTTATCGTAAAACTGGCCATACCCACGGTAACGGCTGGTTTTGGCCCTTGTTTATCTACAATATTACCGGCAAACATGCGGCACAAAAACGTGGTAATATATTGCAGGCTGATCACAATGCCGGCTACAATAGTGCTAAAGCCTAACTGCTGGTGAATAAAAACAGGCAGCACGGCTAATGACAGGCCAATGGCTACATATGCCACAAATGTGAACGCTACAAAACCTATAATGGTTAAATTAACATTGGGTAAAGCGGTTGTTGTTTTTGCCTGCATAGATCCGGGTATCAAATTATGCTGCAAATTTAAATTTTATAATCAGGCATGCCAAACAACATAGTGTATTTTATACACTTTATACATAACTGTGGCAAATGGCTTTTTTTTAACGCCGCTTTTTGGGAATCAAATTTGTGAGACAGGGAAAATAAAACCATATTTATAGCTACATACAAAATCAACATGTTAAAAAAAGGCGAACACATTGAAGGTACCCCTGCCGAATTGCAGATACTGCTTGACCAGGAACCGGAGGCTACGGAATTTTTTGAAAGCCTGTC
The DNA here is from genome assembly GCF_024808255.1 of Mucilaginibacter dorajii. Classification (GTDB taxonomy): domain Bacteria; phylum Bacteroidota; class Bacteroidia; order Sphingobacteriales; family Sphingobacteriaceae; genus Mucilaginibacter; species Mucilaginibacter dorajii. The sequence continues at coordinate 265,476 of NZ_JANTYS010000008.1, read as the reverse complement.
AAAATCATACAAGCAAGGTTATTGCGATTGGGTAGGATCGGCCAAACAGGAAGAAACACGCAAGGTACGGGCCGATAAGGCGATGATTATGCTGAGAAACAAGCAAAAAACGCTAAAGACATAGTTGGCCTAAGTACTTTTTGCTGGCAGGCTGTTCAGCTAAAAGCTGAAGCCCTATTTTTTAACAGGTTCCCCCCCCGACAGAGGTCATAAAGATTTTTTCTCGCGCAAAGACGCTAAGACGCAATTCGATTTGCCTATTTCTCTTAGCGTCTTTGCGCGACATTAATTATTCTTTTAGTTCAGTTTTTAATTGACAGATTTAAAGCCATTCCCAACTATACCCCTTCGCTTAACAACTCCTTTTTTAGCTTCAGGATCAGCATTACAATAACCGATAGCATGATCAATACAAAGTAGCTGTAGGCCAGGTTATGCTCGTCTTTTGCGGGCAATAAAGCCACAATGCTATAGCTAAAAAAAGAAACGATCATATAATTTACTCCGCCCGTTAAGCCACTGGCTATCCCGGCGTTTTTTGGGAACCGGCTTAAGCAATAGGTAAAAAAGTTATTGAATGTAAAACCCGCCGCTATATGAATAATAAAGGCGAAAAATATCAGCGTAAATAAATTAGTGATATAGCGCATGCTGATGAGCATGACAACTACAAACAATACCTGCAAGCTTAGGTTAAGCACCATCCTTTTAAAAAAGGGCTTGTTGATGGTGGCTTTACCAATAAGGCCGCCTATTAGCCAGGCTACGCCCAACACCAACGAACTATAGCCCGCTACTACGGGCGATAGATGAAGGGTATGCTCAATAATAAAAGGCCCTGTCATGTTATAAATCATCACCATACAGTAAGCCAGCCCTATCATGATGAGGCCAAGGGTAAAGCTTGATGTTTTGATCATATCGGCATAAACCCCGCCTATCTTTTTAATGTTGAATGTGGCAAAGTTCTTAAGTGTTTCGCCGCTAAAAACCAGCTCCAATGCCACCAATATTACAGCAAATATCCCCAGGAAATAAAAGTTTGATTTCCAGCCGTAAGCGGCTTGCAGATACCCGCCTAAAAAAGGGGCAACAATTGGGCCGGTAGACCAGATAATGGAAAACATGCTCAGGTAATTCTTCAGTTTATCGCCCGAAAACAGATCGATAAAATAAGCGCGTTTGGATACAATTACACCGCCAACGGTAATACCGTGCAAAATACGCATCAGGTATATGATGTAAATGTTATTGGTATTTGCAATAACAAAACTGGCTACGGCAAACAGCAACAGGCAAAACAAACTTAAATGGTAGCGGCCAAAGCTATCCAGTACGCTGCCAATAAAAAGCTGCGTAACACCATAGCTTATTAAAAACAAGGTGAGCGTTAGTTGTACCTGTATACTACCCACATGCAGCTCGGCCGCCATAGTAGGTAACGATGGAATATAAATATCTGTAGCGAAACCGGAAAGGGGGAGCAATGCAAAAGCCAGTAAATTGGCTATCCCCAGGTGCCTTTCCTTTATTGTTTTGGGCACTGCAAGTGTTGAGAACATATCAATTACTATTTACCTGCCGGATTTAAAAAGAGTACAAAGTAATCTTGCTCAATCCGGTTGTTATAAAGCGCGAAGATACCGGCTTTAACAAAGCCATAGCCCCATTTGTGATATTATGATCTTAAAAAGACTTTGTTGTTTTTAAAGATCCGGACATTACCTGCCATCTGAATATTGTAAATGCTCATAAACATCGCCCACAAAAACCCGCTCATCAACCACTTTAAACCCAAGATTGAGGTACAGTTTTTTTGCCTGCGGATTGTTTTGATGAACAATGAGGCCGGTTGTAAAATAGCCCTTTTTAGCAGCATGTTCAATCAGCGCTTTGATCAGTGCTTTGGCAATCCCCTTTCCCTGTTGGGCGGAAAATACGCTCAAACAATCAATGTAATATTCGCCGGGCTGGGTTTCATCTTCTATGGGTTGATTAAAGCCGTTGGTTTCTTTGATGTAGCTTAAAAAAGGTGCTCTTAATTTTTCAAGATCGCCGCCATCGTATCCAAGGATCATTCCGCACACTCCACTTTCATCTTCATAAACCAAAGCGTTTTCATAACTATATTGATTGCCGGTTTGGCCTGCAAACTTTTCAAACAGTTGTATTACTTTTGCCTGATCATCGCTTCCGGCAAATTTATTTGCAAGCTGGCCCATGGCCAAAATGATCAGTTGGCTAAGGGCGGGGGTATCTGTTGGGGTGGCAGGGCGTACCATTATACTGTTGAGTTTTAAGAGACAATTATGCCAAATAGAAAAAACCTATCACAATTAACAATTATCATCAATTTCATCTATATCATTTTTTCAATCAATTGTCCCAGCAATTTAAAGCTTCCATCTACCACATCATCAAAGGTAATACCGTAGCTAATCCGGATAAAATTGGTGTAGCGGGCATCGGTACTAAAAATTTGCCCGGGGGCTATGCTGATGTTATGCGCCATTGCGGCCTGGTATAATTCAAAGGCATTTACCCGGGCATCAAGCTCAACCCATAAGGCATAACCACCCGCAGGGCTGCTTATTTTTGTGCCCGGCGGGAAATGTTCTGTAATAGCCTGGGCATATCTTAAACTTTGGGTGTATAAAGCTTTACGCAGGTTACGCATATGCAAATCATACCTTCCTGTTTCAAAAAAGTGGCCTATCGCAGCCTGCGTTGGCGTAGCAGAAGTGATGGTATGCATCATTTTTATATTGATGATCTGGTCTTTAAACCTGCCCGGTATACACCAGCCGACCCGGTAGCCAGGCGCAATTGATTTACTTACCGACGAGCACAGCAACACCCAGCCTTCGGTATCGTAGCTTTTGCAGGTATGCGGGCGGCTTTTACCAAAATAGATCTCGCCGTAAATATCATCCTCAATCAGCGGGATCTGACGTTTGGTTATGAGTTCTACCAATTGTTTCTTCCTGTCGCCGGGCATACAACTACCTACGGGGTTGCTAAAGTTGCTTACAAACAGGCAGGCTTTGATATCAACCTTATCCATGGCCTCGGCCAGGTATTCAATGTCGATGCCCGTCTCCGGATCTACAGGTATTTCCAAAACCTTTAAATCCAGGCTTAGCATCACATTAAAAATACCAAAGAAGGTGGGGCTTTCTATCGCCACGGTATCCCCCGGCTTGGTAAGGGCGCGAAGGCAAAACACCAGCGCCTCCATACAGCCCTGGGTGGTTACCACATCATCGGCTGTAATATTGCCGCCCCAGTTAAAGGCGTTTTTGGCTACCTGCGTGCGCAATGAAAGATTGCCCTGCAGGTTTTCATATTGAATATTACCGCTGGGGCTTTTGCGGATGGCTTCCATCATTGATTTGCTGAGCTTGGCCAGGGGGATCAAACTGATTGGCGGCGATGAGCGGGACAAGCCCAGCACGGTGGCTTCACTCATGTTCTGGCTCACCAGCCTGATCATTTGGCTTACGCTGGCTTGCTCTATCTTTTTTAGCGGGGGTTTAACTTCAGGCGCGCTGCTGCGCCTTGAAGGTAAAAACTTCACATAATAGCCCGATTTTGGTCGCGCCTCTATCATGCCCATATTTTCCAGTTCAACGTAAGCTTTGTAGGATGTGCTCATGCTGATGCCCTGCTCCAGGCTCAGAGCCCGTACAGATGGCAGCTTGTCGCCAGATTTAAGCAGATTTTGTTTAATCTGTTTTTCAATACGGGTTACTATCTGCGCATACAAAAAATCGTCGTGAGCGGGTGGCATTGCTTTTTCCATTATCCAATCTGTTATGGTCAAAATTAACAAAACTGAATCTGTTTTACTACAGATGAATGCCTTTACTTTGCATTATTATAATTTATTGAAAAAATGGAACTGCAGTTAATTGATTACCAGCCTCAATATCAGCCCTACTTTGAAAAATTTAACAAAGCCTGGCTTGAGGAATTTTTTGTAGTAGAACCGCTGGATAAATGGGTGTTAGAAAACCCCGATGAAGCCATGCTTAACCAGGGCGGCAAAATTTACTTTGCGGCGGCCGGCGATGTTATTATTGGCACCGTTGGGTTGCGTTTTATTGAAGAGGGTACTTTTGAGCTCACCAAAATGGCGGTTGATAAAGCATACCACGGCGGTGGTGCCGGCAAATTTTTATGCCAGGCCGGTATTGATAAAGCCAGGGAAATGGGCGTAAAAAAACTCATCCTTTTTTCAAGCAGGGTATTGAAAAACGCCATCCATATTTACCACAAGTTAGGCTTTACAGAAATACCTGTAAAACCGGGTACTTATGGTCGCGCGGATATCATGATGGAGATTAATTTTTAACCGATAATATTTAATAGAGCAATGGTGATAACCCCATTTACCGACGAGGAAATAAAAAAGTTAAGGAGTGAAACCAAAGGTACCCAACATCGTGTGCACTTTAACAACGCGGGATCGGCCTTACCACCTGATGTTGTGATTGATACGGTTACTGGTTATTTACAGGAAGAAGCCATTTTTGGCGGCTACGAAACCGAGGCTAAATATGCAGCGCAACTGGACAATACCTACGAATTGATAGCCCGCCTCATCAATGCCGAAAAGGAGGAGATAGCCCTGGTTGAAAATGCCAGCGTAGCCTGGGGCACCGCCTTTAACGGTATCGATTTTAAACCCGGCGATGAGGTCATTACCTGCGAAATGGAATACGTAACCAATATATTGGGCTTTCTTAATGCGAAGAAAAACCACGGTGTTGTGATCAAAGTTATCCCCAACGATGAACAAGGTAATTTTTCATTGCCAGCACTGGAAGCGGCCCTATCGCCCCAAACCAAACTAATAGCCATAACGCATATCGCATCAACGGCTGGTGGGATGGTCCCGATTGTGGCCATTGGCAAAATTGCCCAAAAGCATGGCATCCTTTACCTGGTTGATGCCTGCCAAAGTGCCGGACAACTCCCTGTTGATGTAAAAGAAATTGGCTGCGATATGCTATCGGTAACCGGGCGTAAATACCTGCGCGCACCGCGTGGCACCGGCTTTTTGTTTGTAAAGAAAACCTTTCAGGACAAACTAAAACTGCTGTTTATTGACGGCTTTAGCGCCCCCACGGTAAGCCTGGATGATTTTACCCCGCGTAATGACGCCCGCCGTTTTGAACTTTATGAAAAAAACCGCGCACTTACTTTAGGGTTGAGCAAAGCTGTTGAATACGCGCTTAATATCGGTATTGACCGGATTTGGCAACGCGTTCAACACCTGGCCGATACCATGAGGCAACAGCTTAGCGCTATTAACGGTGTTACCGTTCATGATTTTGGCAGCGAGCAATGCGGAATTGTAACGTTCTCGGTAAACGGCGTAGATAGCATCAACGTAAAAAACAAACTGGCAGATAAACACATTAATGTTTCGGTAGGCAAGGCCATATCCACCCTTATTTATATGGAAAAGAACCACCTGGTTAGTAACGTAAGGGCATCGGTACATTATTATAATACCGTGGAGGAGATTGGTGTGATGTGTAATGAGCTATCGGTGTTATTTGTAAATTGATAAGGATAAAAGCTTGGGGTACGTGCGAATCCACTCTTGAGCTACCGTGTACACATATCTTTTTTTAAAGAAAATGTCATTTCGAACGAGCATGCGCAGGGGAAAGCGGTGGGCGAGGAGAAATCTTCGACGCCTTGCTATGCCGAATGTCCTCACGTAGAAGATTTCTCCTCACCTCCGGCGCATAAACCCCCACCGGTTCGTTCGAAATGACAACTCTTTTTATTGTGCCTAAAAGTTTAACAAGATGTGTACACACAAGCAGTTCTCAAAAGGGGATTTGAAACACAGACCTTTCCCCTTTAAAGCATTACATGTCAGCGTAATTTAATATTTACTTAACAGACTATTAAACACTTCTTAACATCGGGCTTAATCCCTACTTTTGGATCCCGATGTTAAGAAGCCTTTTCAGTTTTTGCAGATTCTTTATCTTTTGGATCATCATGGCCCTCATTTGCCGGGTTACATTTGAAATATACTTTCATGATAAACTTGCCGGCACCAGTGCTTATGAGATATGGCAAACCTTTGTTTACGGCATCCGGATGGATGCATCCGTAGCAGGCTACATCAGCATTATTCCCTTACTTGTTTTTAGCGCTAACTGGTTTACCCGGTATAATATTAAACCCTTTTGGCTTAAATTTTATGTTAACCTGGCCATTTTCATCATTGCCATTATTACGGCGGTAAACCTCAACATCTTTCGCGAATGGGGCACCAAAGTAAACTTCAGGGCATTTGATGTTTTTTTTAACGCGCCTTCCGAGGCTTTCGCGGCGGCCAGTTCATCGCCCCTGTTTTTAACCTTTTTGATTTTTGCAGCGGTGTTTGCGGGTGGCTATTTCCTGGCCCGCTACGTCATCGACTTTAATTTTAAAAAGCCTAAGGCCCCACTATTGGCAAAACCATTTATTGTTGTTTTGTTTGGGGGTTTAACCCTGTTTTTTATCAGGAGTGGCTTACAACTCGCACCTATCGCCCAAAGCAATGCCTATTTTTCATCGAAGCCCATCCTTAACCAGGCGGCTTTAAATACGGAGTGGAACCTGATCCAAAACGTAGTCGAAAATATAGAAACCCCGGGCAATCCGTACATATTTATGCCCGAGGCCAAAGCAGCGGCTTTGGTTGATAGCATGTATGCGGTAGAAAAAGACAGTACAGTTAAAATCCTCACTACCGATAAACCCAACATTGTGATCTTCCAGCTGGAAAGCTTTACTGCCGACCTGATAGCCTCCCTGGGCGGCGAAAAAGGCGATGCCCCCAACTTTGAGGATTTTATAAAACAAGGTGTTTTGTTTGATAATGTTTACGCCGCGTCTGATCGTACCGATAAGGGCATCATCGCTATCCTGAGCGCCTTTCCCTCACAGGCTACCCGTACCATTATTATTGATAACGAGAAGCAGCAACAGCTGCCTACGCTAAGTGACGTGTTTAAAAAGCAGGCATATAACACGTCCTACTTTTATGGCGGCGAAAGCGAATTCATGAATTTTAAGGCCTATTTGCTGAGCCATAAAATTGACAACCTGATAGATAGGAATGAGTTTAAGCCCAATGAAATGAACTCTAAATGGGGGGCTCACGACGATATTCTTTTTAAAAAGAACATTGGCTTCCTCAATAAACAGCACGAGCCATTTTTTAGCTACGTGCAAACACTAAGCAACCACGAACCTTTTGAGATCCCGGTAGCGCCGCATTTCCCGGGCGATGACCTGAGCAATAAATTCAGGAGCACTGCTTATTATACCGATACCAGTTTAAAACAGTACTTTGATGAAGCCAAAAAACAAAGCTGGTATAAAAACACGCTGTTCATTTTAATTGCCGATCATGGGCACCGACTGCCGCTTAATATTTCGGAACCGTATATGCCGCGTAAATACCATATTCCGTTGTTGTTTTTTGGCGATGCTATTAAGCCGCAGTACAGGGGCATGCGGATCAATAAACTGGGCAACCAAACAGATATAGCCGCTACCCTGCTTACCCAGTTAGGCCTGCCTCACCAGCAATTTAAATGGTCGAAAAACCTGCTGAACCACTACACCAAAGATTTTGCATTTTTTGATTGGGATAATGGCCTGGGCTTTATGCTGCCCAAACAAGCTGTAACCTTTGATATGGCGGGCAATACCATCAGCTACATACAAGATAAAAACCAGCCACAGGCTAACACAGACGAAACCTTATTATTGGGAAAAGCTTTTATGCAGATGGTTTTCACTGATTTTGTGAAGTTTTAAGAAAATGCCTCTTTTTGTAGAGACGCAATATTTTGCGTCTCCCGCGTGCAAATCGAACACGCAAATCAACCATACCTCCGCTACAAATCCGCTCTGTATAGCTGGAGACGCAAAATATTGCGCCTCTACATTAAAACAAAACGTCAAATCTATCCAACCAACCCCGGCTTAAATCTTTTCGCCAGCAATCCTGTAGCCAAATCGAGATCAATCTCTGCAACAAGCACACCAGCTTCACGATACGGCTGCCAGGCCACAAGGTCTCCATCAGGCGCAATCAATGAAGTGGCCGATTCCGGGTATTTAGACGCATAGTTAACACTTGCAAAATAGATGGTATTTTCAATAGCTCGCATCATCATTGCTTTTTCATAATAAGGGTTACTCCTCGCACCCCAGTCTGTTAAATGCGGGCCATCAACATCGCTACCTGTGCAATGCGGGTGAAAAACAATATGGGCACCTCGCATAGCGGCCCAGCGTACCGATTCGGGGTAGCGAAAACCCTCATGACATATGGCGATGCCAAACTTCAGGCCCTTTACCTCAAAAAGCTCGCGCTTGGTGCCGGGCAGCCACATTTTATCCTCGCTCGGATCTAACTGGTTTTTGGTTTGATAACCCAGGATCTCGCCACTTGCCGAGATCACATACGCCAGGTTATAAATACCATCGACAAAATGCCAATCCATAGGGATAATGATGGCGATGCCAAATTCCGCGGCTACCTGGCACACACTTTTTAAAGCCGCTTCCAATATCCCGGGAGTGCGATCCTTCGGTTTAAATTCATGCAGCGGGTAGCCCGGAAGATATGACTCAGGAAAACAGATGATATCTGCCCCCTGCCCGGCAGCTTCCTGCACCAGTTTTTTTAGCCAGAATAAGGCATCGTCAACTGATTTGGAGAAGGGCGGCGTGGCTAAAGCTATTTTCATGGCAGTTCAATATTGAGATACACTAAGGTAAATAATTTGTCAGTAAGCGGTAATCATGTAAACAATAGTTGCATGGTATATTTGCATGATGTTTCTTTAAGTAATAATTCCAATTTATGGCCAAACGCGATACCAATACCGCCCGCATATATCCTTCAGGATTTGATTTTTTAAACCAATTAAAAGACAACAACAACCGCGATTGGTTTAACCTGCATAAAACCGACTACCTAAAGGAACTTGCCCTGGTTGAAGAATTTGCCGATGCACTGTTACAGGAGCTTAATGTGCACGACCAGATAGAAACCCTTACCGGTAAAAAAAGCCTTTACCGCATTTACCGGGATACCCGTTTTTCGAACGATAAAACGCCTTATAAAACACACTGGAGCGGTAGCTTTAAACGAGCCACCAAACGCCGGCGAGGTGGTTACTATTTTCATGTTGAACCAGGCAACAGCTTTGTGGGCGGTGGTTTTTGGGGACCAAGTCCGCAGGATTTAAAACTCATCAGGGAAGATATCGCTTTTGACGACCGGCCATTACGGGCAATCCTAAACGATGAGACTTTTGTAGCCACCTTTGGCACCTTAAAAGGCGAGCAGTTAAAAACTACCGCCAAAGGTTTTGAGGCCGATCATAAAGCTATCGATCTGTTACGCTACAAACAGTTTTTGCTGATACGCCGCTTTACCGATGAGGAAGTTTTAAGTGATCATTTTTTACAATTGGTGAACATCACTTTTAAAAATATGCGCCCGTTTTTTGATTATATGAGCGATGTGCTGTCAACAGATGTTAACGGGTTGGAATTATAGCCCAAACAACTGTTTAATAACCAATTACACTTTAAAATACCACCTTAAAACAATATTTTTATAGCCGATTATTACCCACAATGACAACACTCACCAAAACCAGGATCACATCAATTGATTTTTTACGCGGCACTATCATGATCATCATGGCGCTGGACCATGTGCGCGATTATTTATACTCGGGCTCGTTCCTGTTTGATCCGCTCGATCTGGATAAAACCAGCGTAGCTTTATTTTTCACACGTTGGATCACCCATTTTTGCGCGCCTATATTTATGCTGCTTGCGGGTACTTCGGCATTTTTAATGAGCCGCAAAAAAACCAAAACTGAGCTGTCGGTTTTCCTGGTAAAACGTGGTTTGTGGCTGGTATTTTTGGAGTTGATAGTGGTAAATTTTGGATGGAATTTTAACATCGCCTTCCCAATGTTACTGTTTATCACCATATGGGCTTTGGGCATTAGTATGATTGTGCTGGCGGGTTTAATTCATCTGCCCAAAAAGCTTATCCTGGTGGTTTGCTTGTTAGTGGTTTTTGGGCATAACCTGTTAGATAACGTTCATGTGGCAGGTAATAACTTAGCCGGTTTCGGCTGGGCGTTTTTGCATGACCAGCGGCCATTTTTCTGGGGTAAAGAGATCCTGTTGGTTGGCTATCCTATTATCCCGCTGGTGGCTATTATGCCGCTGGGTTATTGCCTTGGTGAGTTGTTTACTCCCGAATACAGTGTTGAAAAACGCAAAAAAATCCTGCTGATGATTGGCGGTGCAGCCATCTTGCTGTTCATCGTGATCAGGTACCTGAACTTTTATGGCGATCCGGTAAAATGGAGCGTGCAGAAAACACCGTTCTTCACCTTCCTGTCGTTTATTAAAGTGAATAAATACCCGCCATCATTATTATATGTTTTGATGACCATCGGCTCGGCACTATTGTTTTTGGCATTTACCGAAAAACTGCAAAACGGCCTGGTAAAAGTGATATCTGTTTATGGCAGGGTGCCGATGTTTTATTACCTCATCCATATCTATATTATCCACCTGATAGCCATGATTGCCTCGGTATTTACGCCCGGCCAAAACTGGCATATCTGGATATTAGAAAAACCCATCTGGTTCACAAGCGATCTTAAAGGCTATGGCTTTTCGTTACCGATAGCCTATGTGGTTTGGATAGCTATAGTAGTGAGCCTATATCCTTTATGCAAACGGTATGATGCTTATAAGCAGGCGCATAAAGAGAAGTGGTGGTTGAGTTATTTGTAGGGGCTTGATAAAAAGCAATATAAGAGTTTTAAAAGCTGCGGGCGGTGAAGGTGGAAATGACAAAGCGACGAGAGACTTACGAAGTTTTAAAAACTTCGTAAGTCTTGGTATACAACTTGTCATGGGTAGGCACGCAGCATCTATTGGCTAACTTTACCGGGCGAATATCTACAAAATCAATTGAACCTTTGTACCCCTTTGGTGCTCACCTTTTTGATATTGCCATTTAAATCAAAATTCAAACTGTCAAGACAAAGCTGACGCAACACAAAAGATTTCTTCTGCGGAAAAATGCGATGGTACAAAATATAGTGTTGTCCTTTTTCAATAAAGGTAGTATGGTGGCCGGGGCCTATCACCGTACTGTCGGCAGAAGTATTTAATATAACCCGGTGCTCATCTTCCCGGAAAGGGCCCAACGGTCCGGCGCCTTTTGCATAACCTACCTGGTAGCTGGCATCAATTGCCTTCCCTTCAGAAAACATGAGGTAATAAGTTTGGTTATACTTAACCATGTGCGCGCCTTCAAAAAAATGCGGCGTAGTAATATCCTGGGGGGCTCCATCAAACGAAACCATATCATCTTTTAGCCTTACAGCCATACAGTGCCCGTTGATCCATTTATATCCCGAGCCCCAATAAAGGTAGGCCTGACCATCCGTATCTATAAAACAATCCGGGTCGATATTATGAACATGGGGATAATCTGTAGATTTTACCATGGGGGTATTATCTCTCTTCAAATTTTTCCAGGGACCAAGCGGTGTATTGCTTACGCCTCCCCACACTTCTCCCCCCACCGCTACATACATATAAAATCTATTGTCTTTCCCTTTGACCACGGATGGGGCCCAAACCATTTCATCAAGAGCGGTTGGGCTTGCACAGGCCTGCTTTGTTGGCCAGTTGATGTGCTTTCTTGAAAAGTTAATAAAGTCGGTGGTTTCCAGCACGGCTAACTCTTTATCGCCCCACGGATCAACGGTGGCATAAATAAAATAATGCCCCTTATCTTTTACAATTGTAGGGTCGGCAAAATACCCGCCGTTTACCGGGTTAGGGATCATTTGTTTTTGAGCCCAGGAAACCATGGAAAAAATCATGAACATAAAAAAGAAAACTACACACTTTATCATTGCAAAACTTATTTTATTTCTTAGAGCCTGTTTAAAAATAAAAACGGCTAAACTACTGAGGCTTTTTGCTTGCTTAAGCTGATGTACTATGCATTACCTTGTTACTGTTCCACCGGAACGGGTGGAACGAATGGAACACCCCGAACACCTAAATAACTGATAAACAACTAATTAAACCTCCCTTAAAAATCAACAAGATGGAACACCTTATCGGCTGTATACCAGTTAATTACATTAAAAAGCATTGTTTTTTTTGTCCAAAATCTGTCTTACACTGACAAACCAGTGTCACCACCCGAATATCAAAAAATCATCGCAAAAACGCCATTTCTATTCGCTTCCCAACAACGCCACAAAACTCAGACACTTTATATTCGCCTCATAAATCATATAAAATATTCTTCAAGAAAATTTAAACAGGCTCTTAGAGTCTGTTTAAAAATAAATAAAAAGATCGTCATTGAGGAGGTACGACGAAGACAACCGACCAAAGGGAGCTCATTAATACCTATAAAAGTCAAATTATAATATTAATAATCCCCAAATTACAGGGCGGATTTGCACAGCCACTCTGTAAGTCGGGGATTGCTTCGTCCCTCGCAATGACGCGTGTATTTGTGCTCAAGGAAGGATATAACGATATTTTTGAAAGAAATTTAAACAGGCTTTCAATTTACTATTTGATCCCTCCAATTCCTCATCCCCGGTTGATAGCGTTATGTTCCCGTTTTTTTGCTTCGCCTATATAACAGTTACTACCACCCCTTAAATTATATTTTCAGGAAGATCTTATTTCTGTATAAAATGTACAAGAGCGTTAGCTGTACAAACACCACTGATAACGCATTAAATACCGGTTGCCAATTTTGGGCGATGTGACTGATGATCCCTCCGAAAAAATAATTAGCCGTATGCTGAAAATCGATCACCCCCTCAGCCGCAAGGTAAATCACAATAGAATTTACCCCGATAAGCACAAAAGGGAAAGCCCATTTTCGCCAACCGCCAACATCAATAATCAGGTAAAATACCGACAGAAAAACAAGGCTCCAGCCACCCACAAATAATACGAATGAACTGCTCCATAATCGCTTATTGATAGGAAAGCCCTGGTTCCAGAGCAGCCCTAAACCAATAAGTATAATACCTGCTGCTATTAAACAAACTCCTTTTTTCCACATAGACCACTTTAGGGATTCATACTTTAAAAACTGACCGGTAAATATGCCCAGCATTGCAGTGGCTATAGCAGGTATGGTAGATAATATTCCCTCGGGATCGTGTACTTTATCATGCAGCCGGCCCGGAAGCAACAACCGATCGATATAGGATTCCAGGCTGCCGTTCATGGTTAACACTCCCGCTCCATAGCCCGGTACAGGCACCCATTCCATTGCCGCCCAATAGCCCAGCAGCAAAATACCAAACCAGGCGATTTGACCGCGTATACCGAAATTCAAATAAATAATACCGGCAAAGAACCAGGCGAGACCGATACGACCCAACACACTGGCAAACCTGGTATTTTCATACCCGTTAAACTTAAACAGGCCGTTAACCACCATTCCTAAAAAAAGCAGGATAATGGCACGCCTGATCATGGAGCGATAAATTTCGCCCTTGGCAGCGGCCGGTAAAAGATGAGGATAAGCAACGCCGTGTTTGCCGGCTTTACTCCCCATGGAATAAGGCATGGAAACCCCTGCAATAAATAAAAACAAAGGGAAGATCATGTCATAAAAAGTGATGCCATTCCATACGGTATGGTGCAACTGGCCCGACATCCATACAAAAACCGGCCAGCCGGTGGCTTTGGCAAGCGCATGTATAACCCCTTCCCCGCTCATGATCCAAAACATATCAAAACCACGGAGCGCATCTAATGACAACAACCTTGCAGGTTTTGAAATACTATTTTCAGATTTACCGGTTGGCGTACTTAAATTACTCATCTTCATTATTTAAGATCGTTACTCATGGTTGTCCTGTATTTTTTATAGAGCTGCTCTGCAAGCATTGTGCTGCTGCCAACGGGTACAACCGGGTAATTTCCAGTTGAATTAACCCATTGCCATTCCCAGTTGCTTATCGATTTGTCGAATAGTTTAAAGTCGGGCTCCGTACCGTTTTCAAGCGATTCCCTCAACACATCAAAGAACTTTTGCCAGCGTACTTTGTAAAAATCATTCAGCAAACCACTCCATTGCCGGCAGGAATATTCATGCAACGGGCTATCGGCACCGCCCCAAAGCGTCACCAGGTTGCGCGCGTTTTTTTCATAAAGCGTCTTTTCGGTGAGGTTGGTTCCCCAACTGCGGGCATCTGCTATCCAGGGGCCAAGCATAAAATCTTTCTGTGTGGCCAACAGCCTGTCCATGTCAGTTATCAGGTTAAGATAATCGGCAGTGTACTGTTCAAAAGCCTTAATGTCTTTATCGCGATAAGCCTTGATCCATTTTTGCTGAAGCGGCCTGCCATAGTTAGCCAGTATTTGCCGTGTTACATCAACCAAGTCATAATTAAAACCACTGCTTTGCCTGCAAGCCGGTATGGCAGCTATCATTTTATCCCAGGCAGGCAGTAAATCCTTGCGGTTATAGTTAAGGTGGGTACGTGTCCACACAGCGGCAGAATCAAACGTGGGCCGGCCCGTGATAATCGACTCGGCACCATCACGGATATCTTTGCCATTAAAAACGGTGGTTTTAAGTATCTCCCAGGCATCTATGGCATCCTGGCTTTTTACGCCGTAACGATTAAAAAGATAACCGGGCAACCACTCCTGCAGATCAACAGGCTTATTTTGCCAGGTATTTTGAGTCATTAACTCGTAAAGCACCGGGGTTTGTTCAATAGCTTCCATTGTTAACCCAATGCCTACCATACGTCCCGACTTGGAGTCATTAAGCGCCTGTGCCGGCTGCGTGGCCACAGCCTCTATCCTGCCGAACAAGCTGTTGTTGCCGCCATAGTTGTGCAGCATATTCCAGATCCATGGCTTACCGTAAAATGCTTCGGTACGTTTCCATATCGGCTCATAATCGGTATTAAGGTCAAGCACTATCATGTGGTCATTGGGCACGGCATTCAGCAGGGCTTTAATCTGTTCGTTTTGCCAGAATTTACGATCGCTGAAAAATAACCAGCCCTGCATCACCCAAACCGCCTTCGGGTCGGCTCCTTTCATACCGGCATACACCCGCGCACTTAGTTCAGACAGAAACTTAGGATCATTTGATGGAGGCTCATTCTCGTTAAATGTATCGGCAGAATACAGATGATCAGTTCCATAAACTTTGGTTTGCTCCTGTATAAACTTTTTGCCGATCTCTGCAAATAAAGGATCTTCCGAATCAAGGATATAGGTATCGGCAAAGCCGTTATTCCAATTGGTTTGTTTCAGTTTGGCATCCGGGAAATGTGTTTTAAAAGACGCGGGCACATGGCCTGTAAACGCTGGAAGCACGGGTTTTATCCCAAGTTCACGCTCGCGTTGCAATATTTTAACCTGCAAATCTTTATGACTGGTTATCCAGCTTGCAGGCAGCGGGCCGTCCCACTTATCAATATTCCCCATATAAAACCAGCCAAAATAAGCGGGACCGGTAAAAAAGTCCTTCATATCCTGGTCAGTAAAACCCATGGCTTTATAAACTTTATCCCATACATACTCCTGCCCTGTTATGGCCAGCGGCATATTAATTCCGTGCAGGGCCATCCAGTCAATTTCTTTCTCCCATCTTTTCCAGTCCCACCAGCTCATGCTGTAACTGTAGGTACAATAGTTTAAATAGTACCGGTAATCATAAGGTGTATTTTTCCTTACTTTTTTTGTGGGGACAGGCAGTTCAGCAGGTAAATTCAGGTTTGTACCATTCCAGGTTATTTGGCAGTGTGTGTACTGCGTTAAATAGTAATATAATGCCGAAGCCACGGCGATACCGTTATTCCCACGTAGTATAATTGTCCCCTTGCTACCGTCAACCTCAAAAACGTCTTTAGCTGTAGTACTTTGCAGCAACTGAACCTTAAACTTTTGTGAATACCCCGGTACCACCCTTTTGATGAGTGCATAAGAGGCAGGCAGGTTCAATTGCGCACGGGCAATATTGGTAAAAACACTACAAATAAAATATATCAGCAAATATTTAAGGAGGCTTTTATTACCTATCATCATTTTTATTTCTGTTTGTAATTCAATTAGCCGAGCTATGAGTAATAAACTACTGCACTTTAATAGTTTTCTTGTTATCCTGAGTTGGCTGAATATCCAGTAATAATGGGTCTTTTACGCCATTCAGGATCATGATGGGTAATATATCCGTATGGATAACATTTACCTTTTCAAGGCTCAGCTTGTTTACATCATCAAAAATAAAAGGAGTCCGAAAATCTTTGCCGGTATAAGTGATATCTATATTTTTCATTTTTATACCAGCGGCGTGCCTTACGTAAAATCCGGAGGCCGGTAATTCACCAAACATCGAGAACTCAGGGTAGTTAGCCGCTTTTTCGGGCACTTTGTCCAATGAATCGGTGCTGAAGTAAGCGACTTGTTTTTGGGCAGTACCAAGATAATTAATGGCAATATTTTCAAGGGTGATATTATTTGGTTCAAAACCAGGCATACCGGTAATGGAGGACGGAAAAATATTATGAGCAAACTGTTCGGGGGGGCCTTCCATATGGTAACCGGCATCTGGTTTACCGGCGGGTACCTCACATTTAACATTCCCGATGTAAACATTACTGATAGATCCCGGCGGGCTTTTCTTATTTCGCTTTCCAAGACGGATAAAAATGGCGTTTCCTGTATTTTTTGCAACAACATCCCGAATGTCAATGCCATCTATAACAGCGCCATCCACTGATTCAATGGCAATGGCCGAGCGGTAGGTATCATATACATAAATATTCCGAACCTTTATTTTTTTGAACCCGCCCCAGGATGCTGTTCCCATTTTAAAAGCACTGGCACTTGAACGTATTTTGCAATTGGCTATGTATATATTTTCGCAGGCTCCTTGCGGATCGGATGATTTGAGGCAAATCCCGTCATCGGCTACATTAAAAAAGCTATTGGTGAGCTTTACATTTTTGCAGTCGACCAGGTCAATTCCATCGTTGTTTAAAAATGTATTGCTAATTACGCTGATACTGTCAATAACCATATTGGTACAGCTTCTGTAATCCTGTATCCAGCATAAACCATTTTTAATGGTGATATTTTTGAGCGTAACCTTGTCGCAATTTTTAAAAACGATAAGCTTGGGCCTGTTATCTTCCTCCGGGCGTAATTGGTGCCAGTCGTTATAGGTTTTCCACTCTGTATCTTTTAATGTCCCATCGTTCAGCATCCGGTAAATATCCTTTAACAACGCTTCACCCTGCCCATTGATGGTACCTTTGCCGGTAATAGAAATATTTTGTTGTCCGTCTGCACAAATCAGCGGAGATGCTTTTCCCGGGCCATAGGTAATACGTTTCACAGACGCGCGTAATTCTGCACCGGCCGCCAGGTACAATGTTACATTTGACCGTATATGAATAACGCTGGTTACAAATTTACCTGCCGGAAACCAAACTGTTCCCCCACCTGCTTCAAAAGCCCGGTCAATAGCCCCCTGTATAATACGGGTATTATCGGTTTTGCCATCGGCCACCGCTCCCAGTTTTTTGATATTAAATACTTTTTGTTGCGCAAACGCAGTATTGATTAAGATTACCGAAAACAGGAATAACAGGATTACTCTCATAATATTTTATAAAGGTTTTTAATTTACTGGTCGCTTTTAAAGATCAAAGTTTTATAGTTGCAAAAAAACTCTTTCATCAAGAATAATCCCCGGCCATTTCCGGCCGGGGATTATTAAGAGGATTATCAATAACCCGGATTTTGGGTTAATTTAGGGTTTAACTGAATTTCTGGTCGCGGAATAGGGAAAATACGTTTATTGGGATTGGCATCGGTTTTTATACCCCATGCTTTTTCAAATTGTCCAAACCTGATCATATCGTTTCTTCTCCAGCATTCCATCGCCAACTCTCTTCCACGTTCATCCAATATATCCTGCAAAGCCACAGAAGTAAGGCTGGCAGCTTTGGCACGTGTGCGTACCTGGTTAACCAATGATAATGCAGTTTGGCCGTTGGTAGCATTTGCTCCTCTTAATATGGCTTCGGCTTTTTCTAATAAAACATCGGCATACCTAAACATCGGCACATCGTTACTTTGGTTACGGGTAGTACTCAGGCTATCCGGGTAAAATTTATTGTTCCTGTAACCTTCTTCGTTAGCAAGTTCATCATTACCAATATCAAAAGTGGCGGCATTTTTCCATACAATATCCGGGGTAAACTCCAGCTGGTGTACAACAACACCGTTAGGGTCAGATCCGCTGTAGCTGGCATCAAGACCTATATTGGTTGTGGTAATGTTAATCGGTGTTCCGTCGTTATTATATTGCTTGCCGGCAAGGTATTGTTTTTTACGCACGTCATTAGCGTCGTTAAACAAGGCATAATATTGCTTATAAGTATATACAGGGCCATCGGGAGTGTAAGGCATTTTATACTTGGTGGCTAAATTGGGGTTAATCGTCCACCGCGCGTAATACATGCCCTGCGCCAGTAAAGCATCATAAGGTATGGCAAAAATAAAATCCTTTACGCCGGGTCCGTTATTTGGTTTAAACATGCCTAAATAGTCAGCATCCAAACCATACTGGCCTCCCTGTATAATATTGTCGCACATGGTAACCGCGTCCTGGTATCTTGCTGTCCCTATATAGTATTCTGCATTCAGATACATTTTAGCCAAAATAGCATACGCCAGGTATTTTGTAGGTCTGCCATAAGTTGAAGCACCTACCGTTGCGCTCAAATTAGGAATTTGCGCCAGTAACTCGCTTTCAACAAAAGCAAACACTGTTGCCCTTGGCTGTGTACCTAAATTGGTGGTATCGCCAAAGGTTTTAGATATAGGCACATTACCAAACAAATCCATCATATAAAAATAGGATAAAGCACGCATGGTTTTTATCTCGGCAATGGTTTGTTGTTTAGAAGTACTTTCTGGTGCCGATGCAAATAACGATAATACCTTGTTACAATTACTGATGGTAGTATACCCCCATGACCAGCACGATTCTATCATGCCATTATCCGGCGTTACCGTATGTAAATTTACGGTAGAGTAGGTACCACCATCTAACCAGTTACCGCCACGGGCTACCAGTACGCTCTCGTCTGTGCTCAGGTTTTGCAACAGCCAGTACTCCCGGCCTGGTGAAGTACGAAACGAGGTATAGATAGGGCCGGTTGCCGCTACAAACTGGGCAGCCGTAGTTGGGAAATTACTGGGTGTAAGCGCCGACTTGGGCGTAACATCCAATTTTGTGCAGCCCGACAGATAAACTGCCCCCGCAAGCAAAGCTATGAAGCTAAGTTTTTTATATTTTTTTATGAAGTTCATGTCAATTAGGTTTTAGGGTATTATAAATCTA
Organism: Mucilaginibacter dorajii; assembly: GCF_024808255.1. GTDB lineage: Bacteria > Bacteroidota > Bacteroidia > Sphingobacteriales > Sphingobacteriaceae > Mucilaginibacter > Mucilaginibacter dorajii. Next base: position 245,978 of record NZ_JANTYS010000008.1, on the reverse strand, counting down.
CTTGTACGCCAGCCAGGAAGCTCCTTGTTTTTGGATAAAAGTTATTACTATCCATACCTATAAACTGCCCGCTTGCCTGGTTGTTGAGGTTAAGGTTTAACTCCGGATCAACCCCTTTATATTTGGTAATGATAAACAGGTTAGTACCGGTCAAATAAAACCGCAGCCCATGTACATAATTACCCGGCAGCTTGGTTTTGTAAGACAAAGTTGCATTACTTAACCTGATGAAAGCCCCGCTTTCAAGATAGCGTGTTGAATATAGGTTGGCATTTACATCATTACCCGGCTCGCTTAATGTTAAGGTAGGCACACCATGCGCCGAAGCCTGCGTAGGCTGGTTAAAGCTTGCCAATGAGGCATCCATGATTTTATTGCCCCCCTGACCGCGGAAAAAGAAATTCAGGCTGAATTTTTTATAAGAAAAATCGTTACCCCAGCCAAATGTATAAGTTGGCTGCGCGTTACCGGCGTAGGTTTGATCGGCACTTGTTGGTGTAGTAGTAGGCTGCCCGTTTGCCCCCATATAAGTGGATACACCGTTAGTACGACCGATATACTTCAAGGTGTAAAATTCGCCCAGCGGATACCCTGCTTCAATAATAGAAACCTTAATACCACTCTGGCCTGGTCCTTCCGGGTCACCTACATATATTTTAGATACATCCTTACCTAAAGAAATGATCTTATTTTTATTAAAGGCGATATTTCCGTAGCTGCTCCAGGTAAAGTTTTTTGTTTTTACAGGAGTTCCGTTTAACGCTATCTCTACCCCTTTATTGGTCATACTGCCAACGTTTGCTATGGTGGTATTTACAAAGTTATTGATCAGCGAAACAGGTATAGAATAGATCATATTGGTTGTCTTTTTATTGTAAACATCAACTGATCCCGCTAACCGTCCTTGCAACAACGAAAAATCGACACCGCCGTTTAAGGTTGCTGTGGTTTCCCATTTCAAATTTGGATTGGGATTTTGCGTTACGCCAATAGCACCCGTGTAAGCACCATTATAGTAAAAACTACCTGTGGTACCGTATAAGGTAATTGGCGTGTATGGGCTAAAACCTAATGAATTACCTGTTTGCCCATAACCAACCCTAAGTTTTAAATCATCAAACAGGTTTTGCGATTTCATAAACGATTCGTCGATAACGCGCCACGCCGCCGAAGCTGCCGGGAAATACCCCCAGCGGTTATTGGTACCAAACGCGTTTGATCCATCTCTACGAATTGAAGCCTGGAAAATATACTTACCTAAGTAATTGTAGTTTAACCGCGAGTAAAATGAAATTAAGCGCAGTGTGGTGAGCTGTGTATTTCCAAGATCGGAATTAACACCGGTTTGGTTACCCAAACCCAGGTTATAATAGCTGGTGGCATCAGATGGAAAACCTTGCGCAACTGATTGAAAGCCATCGCCTGTTGAAGTTTCATCAAACGAGTAGCCAAACAATACCTTAAGGTCATGCTCATTGTTCCAGTTGTGTGTATACGTTAAATAGTTTTCAAACAGCTTTTTGGTATCCTCGGATGTTGAGCGGATAGCCTTGCCGTTAAGGCCCGGCGCCAATTCAGATGCCGAATCATAATATGTATTATTATTTGTGACCCTGTCCTGGTAAGCCAGGTTCAAATTATACAATAAGCCAAATGGCAATTGCAGTTCGGCACGGGTATTGGCCAGTAAAAGACTAATTTTTTGTTTATAAGTATCATTGGTGATCAGCCCCACCGGGTTATAGCCTAACTTTAAAGTAGGATCATTATAAAGTGTGCCATCGGCGTTATAAATTGTACGGGTTGGTAAGTACTGTACAACTGATTTAAACAATCCGGGGCTTTGGCCATTTGCTGTAGATAAAGGGATATCGTTAACCAGTAATCCCGAGTTGGTCACCGAATTACTTACCGAAAAATCGAGTTTCAACTTATCGTTCAACGCTTTTTGCGAAACATTAAGCCTGCCTATAATACGCTTTAAGCCACTTGTTTTTACGATACCCTGGTTATCCAGGTAATTTAAACTTCCGCTATAAAGTGTTTTATCTGTACCGCCGCCAAAAGAAAGGTTGTGATTTTGCGAAAAACCATTGCTGCGTTCAACCGCTTTTTGCCAATCGGTATTGCCACCGTTATCATTTGCCGGTGTAAAGCTTTGTCCGTTGGCTTTAACATAAGCCCTTAACTGATCGGCAGTAGCTACTTTAAATGAATTGGATATTTTCTCTATTGATCCATAGCCATCATATGTCATCCTTAATTGTCCGGCTTTGGCTTTTTTGGTAGTAACCAAAATTACACCGTTAGTAGCCCGTGTACCGTAAATAGCGGCAGCAGATGCATCTTTCAGTACATCGATAGAGGCGATATCTGATGGAGCCAGCAAATTAAAATCAGCATCGGGCACACCATCAATCACATAAAACGGCGATGAGCCAGCGGGACGTAACGACGAAGGCCCGCGCAGTGTAACCGTTGCAGTTCCGTTAGGGTTGCCATCGTTGGTAATGTTTAAACCGGCCACTTTACCTTCAAGCAGGTCGGCAGGTGTTGCTACTACTCCGGCATTAAATTGCTCGGCCTTAACAGTCGAAATGGCGCTGGTCAGCTCCCTTTTGGTGCTGGTGCCATAACCCACTACAACTACTTCGTTCAAACCTTTCTGATCTTCATTAAGGGTAATGGTAAGCGTTGTTTGGTTCTCCACCAATATCTCCTTCATTTCAAACCCAATAAAACGGAATTGAATAACACTCCCTTTTTCGGCATTGATAACAAATCCTCCGTCGATAGAAGTTGAGGTAATAGTTGAGGTACCTTTAACCTGCACGGTTACTCCCGGAATGGGCACGCCCTTTTTATCAACCACCTTACCGGTAATGCGTATCGGGGCAGGCTTTTCAGCTTGCCCATTACCCAATGACTGACCGGGCTCTTTGATAATGATCGTATTATCGTCCAGTTCGTAGGTTAACGGCTGATTTTTAAATATTTCTGCCAACACGTCACCAAGCTCGGTATTGGTAACGTGTATAGAGATAGGCCGGGCCTTTTTAATAACCTGGTTATTGTACATGAACAAATACCCGGTTTGTTTTCGCAATTCCTTTAAAACTGATCTCAGGTTATCATTTTCTTTGGAAAGGCTCACTTTTTGCGCCATAGTGGATGCGCTCAGGTGCATAGTCAGCACAAATAAAAGGGCGCCCGTAAGTTTCATTATCCGTAATACCTGTTTAAAATAACTATCGCGTAGGTTTCTCTCATTAAGCCCCAGGCCAATGGGCATAGGAGCTTTAGAATGTAGAAGTTGTTTCATACATTTGAATGTTTGGGTTAAGTTTAAAATCAATGGTTATAATTGTAATTTGGGTTGATCCAATCATTTAGCCTCTCCGGCCGGAATCCGGAGGGGCTTACTTTTGGATACCCTTTGCCGGAGCTACTTTGGGTGTCTGTTCATTTTTTTAAGTTTAATTGGTTATTGGTTAAATTTATATTACTTCTTCTCTACTGCTACTGTATTCCCGTTTATCGTGAACTTTACCCCTCCTGTTGATTCCAGTATCTTAAACACCCTGGAAAGGTTACTGCTCTTTTTGGCCTCGCCTGTAAAATTCAAAGTAGGCTTAGGTCCTTTATAAATTACTTCAACATTGTACCATCGTGCTAATTCAAGCATCACCTGGTCAAGGTCGGTATTATCAAAATGGAACAATCCGTTTTTCCAGGCTATGATCTCTTCGGTATCAACCGCTTTTATATCAAACTTTTTAGCATTGTTGTTATAAACAGCCTGTTGTCCGGGCACCAATAACTGTTTCTGATTACCGTTTGATATTTTAACGGAGCCTTCCAAAAGCGTTGTTTCTCCGGGCTGTTCCGGATAGGCGCGAATATCAAAATGTGTTCCAAGCACTTCCACCTTTTGATCTCCAAAGCTTACAATAAAAGGCATCTTCTTATTTTTGACTACTTCAAAATAAGCTTCGCCGGTAATAGCTACCTTTCTTGTTTTGCCGGTAAATATGGTAGGGTACGAAATAGAAGATTCAGCATTGAGCATAACTAATGTTCCGTCCGGCAGTTGCAGCCTGTACTGGCCACCTCTCGGGGTCGACATGGTGTTGGTAACCGGCGCACTGTCAGCTGAGTTTCCGGCTACATAAGCCAGACTGCCATTAGCGAGTTTAACCACCGTGGTATTGCCTTGCTGTACAAGCTTGCCATTTTGCGCATCGTTAAGTTCAATTTTCTTGCCGTTGGCAAGCGTTAATATTGCTTTATTACCACCTGGTTTTACATCATGATGTATTTTATCTACAAGCATGTTTTCTCCGCTTTTTTGCGAACGATACTGATATACACCAAATGACAGTGCTAAAACCAATATAGCGGCAGCAGCATAAACAAACGTATTTAATCGTTTTTTTACCGGGACTATAGTAGCAACAGGATGATCTGAAGAGTAGCCCGCTAATGCCGCGCTCAACATTTTTCCCCGGGACCCGGCGGGGAAAGGATCCTCTTCGAGCTGATGTGATTTGTATACTTCCTCCATCAACCCATGCACCAGCGTTTCTGAACCCGGTTCATTGATGAGCTGCATTAATTCATCACGCTCTTCCGGTGTTTCGGTTTTATTAAAGTATTGAAGAAACAAGTAGTTTAATCTTTCAGACATTTTGTTTTACGCTCTTACAACTAAAGAGTCAAAAAAAATCAAAAAGGGGTAGTCTGATTAAAAAAAATAGTTTGTTTTTAAAAATGAACGTAAACCATAAAAAACAAGAGGAAAAGCAGGTCATTTTTCTCAGAAATGCTATTTTTTATAAATTTATTAGCCAACATGATATGCTTCTTAACAGTTTCTGTGGAGATATTAAGCATACCTGCAATTTCGCTGTGCTTCAAATGCCCTATCCGGCTTAGCTCATAAACCTTCCTTTGCTGTGGAGGCAGCTTTTCAACCAGCTTATCTATTATTAGGCAAAATTTTTCCTCAGGACTAACATCGCCCGGAAAATAATGCTCTTCCCGGTATTCCTTTTCCCATTCCTGCTGTTTGACATGGGCAGTCGCTTTTTCTTTTAAAAACCGATAGGTCCGGTTACGGGTAATAATAAAAAGATAATTTGTAAAACTCTCTACTTTTACCAGATCCTGCCGCCGGGACCAGATCTTTACAAAAACGTCCTGAACAATTTCTTCCGCAACCTCGGTTGATTCTGTAAGCCGGTAAACATATTGGCCAAGATGTTTATAATATGAATCGAAAAGATGCGTAAAAGCCCTCACATCCCCTGAAGCAATTTTGTTCAGGAGTTCATTCTCATTATAAATAGGGCGAATTGGCAATGTGAAATTTAATTGAATTTTAAAATTATATAAATTTAATCATACCATTAAGTTTATTAAAAACATTTACAACAAAAATTCCACAAGCAGCTTTCAAATTAGCTAAAGTGTTAGGTTGAATAGCAGGGCAAACACATCTAAATAGGTAACGGGGATAAGTTGTTATTTAATAATAGGTAACGGAATAAGCTTATGGCGTCTGGAAGATATAAGCATCAAAGGATAGCTTGTTTTTATTGCCTGGTCCTGGTTAAATGATTCAGGTATCGAAGGGACTTGTATCGATCAACGGGCACAAATATTTGGATGGGCCTAAATTGCGCGATACATCAGTTTAGTGTTAACCTTGTTTAAATACAAAATATTGATTATTAGATAATTACAATGCACCGTATCTAAAATGTGTTAAGTTATGTTAACCCAATTAGATGCGTTTGCCCTGGGTTGAATAGTTACCCCTGATCCATTTATCTGCGTTTTTTTAAATTAGCTATGGAGATATTAATGCAGATTGCCATTAAACGAAAAAACAGCGACTTGCCAGATAAGGCAAGCCGCTGTTTTTAAATACGTTAAGTGCAGGATGTTATTTTTTCTGAGCGCCATTGGTTGCGGCCTCAATGATCACTGCCGCCACTTTTTCGGGTTGCGACATGAATATTACGTGACTTCCCTTTATCTCGGTAACCTTGGTATTGGAACGTTTGTACATGGCATGCTGAATTTCGGGGGCGATGCTTTTATCTTCTGTGGCAATAAGGCCATAGGCAGGTTTGTCTCTCCAGGCAGCATGGGTGATGGGCGTTACGAAACCTTTTGCATAGAAGGCTCCTTGAGAGGCATACATGAAATCTGCCTCTTCTTTGCTGATATCGGCACAAAAACCGGCGTGATATTTATCCTTGTCGTAATATACAATGCCCTTATCATCAGGAGGAAGAACGCCGTTTTCGGGAGCTGGTGCGACTGTTTGAAGCCATTGCAGGGCAGATTCGCCATTATCGGGCTGAAACGCGGCTATATATACAAGGGCAACTACTTTGGGATGGTTTCCAGCCTCGGTAATTACAGCCCCTCCCCATGAATGGCCTACCAAAATTGCAGGTCCGTCCTGTTTGTCTAATGCTACTTTTGTGGCGGTTACGTCGTCCTCAAGTGAAGTAAGCGGATTTTGTACTACGGTTACGTGGTATCCTTTTTTGGTAAGCACGGTATAAAGGGCCTTATACCCCGAGCCATCTGCAAAGGCGCCATGTACTAATACCACATTTTTTACTGCTTGTGCGGCTGCTTCGGTCACGGCGCCTGTTACAGTAGCTAACGCAAGGGTTAACGCTACGATGCCGCCTTTTAATGAATTCTTTAATGTTTGCTTTTTCATGATCTTTATCGTTGAGTTTTTTGTTTGGATCAACAATACAAAGGTGCAATGAAAAGCAGGCGGGCCCTGTGAGCACATTTCCCGGTTAGTTGTAATTATTTCCCTTCTTTAGCAACTTTTAGTGAACTTCTGAAATCAGAGGGTGATGCACCGGCATTTTTTTTGAAAAAATTGGAGAAATAGGAAACATCTTCAAAGCCAAGTTCAAAGGTTATATGCTTTACAGATCTGTCGGTATAGCATAAAAGCCGTTTAGCCTCTACCGTGATCCTTTCCTGGATGATCTGCGAAGGTGTTTTCTGATTGAAAATGGCAAAAAGATTAGACAAAGTTTTGGGTGACTTGCAAAGCTGCTCCGCATAAAAACTAACGGAGTGTTCCGATTTGAAATTGGCTTCTACCATCAGGTTAAATTTCCGGATAATATGAAACCTTTCGTCCTGCAATTTTTTAACAGGGGCATACCCCACCTTAGCCAGCCTGGTTACATAAATGATCAGCCGTTTGAGCAATACCAGCAGCATTTCATTCTGGATATGATCTGAGGTTTTAAATTCATCTATAAAAACATCAGACAATAGTTTTAGCTTTTGCTGTGCGAGGTCATTTAGCGGCACGAACAGGTGATCTGTACTGCTAAACAAGAACCCCACGCAGCTCACTTCACTATCGTGATCAATGATACAGTAGAATTCCCGGTTAAACTGCCAGGCCACAATGTTTTCGGAGTTTTTAAACCTGAAAGATTGGTTAAACAGAAGCGTTAACAGGGAATTGGCAGGAAAATCATATTCGGTGCCGTCAATGGTAACGGTTTGGCTTTCCCCCGGGTTCCAGGCAATGGTAAAATACTTGTTGAACCTGTCCCGAGTAAAAAACAAACGGTCAAAACCCGCTTCTTCTTTAAAAAGCAGCAATTCGCCGCCGGTATTTTCCTCTCTTAGTGTAAGCTTCATGGTTGATCAAACGAACATCCAAAGTACTAAAGAAGCATCAAAACACAAAGTTCAAACCCACTATAAATATACAGGCCCCATTTGCCTGTTGCAGCAAATAGGGCCTGTGGGCAAATTGGCATCTTATTTTATTATTGAACCGATGCCGCTTGCGCAGCTTCAACAATAACACTTGCAACAATTTCGGGCTGCGACATGAAGATCACATGACTGCCTTTTACTTCGGTTACCTGGGTGTTTGACCGGCTGTACATGTTTCTTTGTATATCGGGGTTGATGCTTTTATCTTCAGTAGCGATGAGCCCATAAGTAGGTTTGTGCCTCCAGGCAGCATCGGTGATGGGGCTTACAAAACCTTTGGCATAAAAGGCACCTTGCGAAGCATACATAAATGCCGCTTCATCGGCGTCGATATCAGCACAAAAACCGGCATGATATTTATCTTTATCATAATATACAATTCCCTTGTCATCAGGAGCAAGCACGCCGTTTTCAGGAGCAGGAGGAGCAGTTTGCAGCCATTGCAAGGCAGATTCGCCATTGTCGGGCTGAAATGCGGCGATATAAACCAGGGCAGCAACATTCGGGTGATTACCAGCCTCGGTAATCACCGCGCCACCCCATGAGTGTCCGGCAAGGATAGCCGGGCCGCCAATCCTGTCTAAAGCAACATGTGTTGCCAGTACATCGTCTTCCAGTGAGGTTAGTGGATTTTGTACAACGGATACGTTATAGCCTTTTTTGGTTAATTCGTTGTAAAGCGCTTTAAAGCCTGAACCATCGGCGAAAGCGCCATGTACTAATACTACGTTTTTTACAGCTTGAGTTTTCATCTTGTTTGAGTTTTAAATTTTTTGTTTTTGTTTACAATACAAAGATGCGGCGAATGCATAGCCCCGGCTATTAGCAGAATTCCCGATTAGTTGTGATTATTTCCCTTTCTTAAAATTAAACTTAATTTCTCAAGCGAGGAAGATACGGCGTTGCATTTTTCGTCCAACAGTCAGTCTACTATGGAATCAACTATTGTGAACGCAACGCAATTGAAAACCGCGCCCTAATAATTTATTGTGAATGCAATAGGATATAAAATTTTACCGTAATTATGTAAATTTAGATAAAAGAATTGCCCTAATTTAGCATGGTGAAAAAGATAGCAGTCATATTACTCGCCCTGATCTACTCAGCATCTGTTTATGGGGTTACCATAAACAAGTTTTACTGCTGTGGTAAATTAACCGATGTATCCCTGTCTGCAGCCTCCTCATGCAAGATGGACAGCAAGGCTGGTAACAGCGATTGCTGTAAAACCATTAAAACAAATATTAAAGTAAAAGACAACCACGTTTCGGCCAAAACCGATCTGACGTTAAAAAACTCATTTACCTTAATTACACCTGTATTTTTCATTCCTGCATCTGCAGAAGGAATTACCTTAAGAAAGGAGAGCGCTTATAATAGCCAGGCACCGCCTGTCCAGTGTGATCCGCTTTACATCCTCTACTCCAACTACAGAATTTAATACCTCCGGTACTTTCCCCATATTGTTTAATTGCCATTCAGGCTAATTAGACTATTCCATTTATTAATCAATATTTTTTATCCATCAATGTATTGCTGAACAATTCTCAGCATGTACATACTTATATTTTTAAAAATGAAAATCTTCAAATTTTCAATTATTTTGCTTGCCCTGCTTTTTTCAAGGTCATTGGTGCAAGCCGGTAGCTTTAATGCTCCAAATATTCCTTCAACTCAGGATTCACTTATCGCTATTAAACATCTGAAGCTATCCGGTTATAAAGTTCTGGAAAGAGGAGCAATCACCATTTACGAACGCCAGCGCCCGGGCGATAAGCTCAATCTTTTCAAACCCATTATTACCCACTATTTCAGTGTAAAGGGGAGCAGCAAAATATACCTGTTTACCCTGGAAAACTTAAAAAAGATATACCGTAACGGACGGGCATTCGAAGTTTTGGATACACGCTTCAGGACAAACAGCGACCTGCTGGTTTACGATGCTATTCATCAACAGTACAGCATCAATTACTACCTGTCAAAAGTTGATCCCGCCTAACTATAATAACATGCAATTAATCATCAAATCAATAAAACTCATGAAAAAAGTAATGTTAATGGCTGTTGCCATCCTGTTATCTGCCGCAACTGTTTTTGCTGCCCACACCAAGGCCGCAGTTACTGACACCGCCAAAACCAAGAAAGTTAAACCAGTAAAAGTGCAGTATACCTGCACGATGCATCCGGAAGTGCTGAGCGATAAACCGGGCAAATGTCCAAAATGCGGCATGGCCCTGGTTAAAAAAGAACCGGCTAAAAAGAAAGCAGATTCCATGAAAATGTAAAATGATCGGGCCCGCCCATCGGGCAACTGCCTTGTGGACGGGCTTATTAAAAACTATTACGATGATTAATCAACTCATTTCCCTGTCTTTAAAAAACAGGTATATTGTTTTACTGATCGCTGCCGCTCTTTTTGCATGGGGCATTTACGCGATAAGGGAAAACCCTATTGATGCCATACCCGATCTTTCAGAAAACCAGGTGATCGTGTTTGCCGAATGGCAGGGCCGCAGTCCGCAGATTATGGAAGACCAGGTAACTTATCCGCTGGTGAGCAACCTGCAAGGTATTCCAAAAGTGAAAGCCATCCGTGCCACTTCTATGTTCGGGATGAGTTTTGTCTATATTGTTTTTGACGATAAAGCCGATGTTTACTGGGCGCGAAGCCGGGTGCTGGAAAGGCTGAACTACGCCCAGCGGTTAATACCGCAAGGAGTCACTCCCACATTGGGACCCGACGGTACTGGTGTAGGCCATATTCTCTGGTACACGCTGGACGCCAAAGGCATGGACCTGGGCGAACAACGGGCCTTGCAGGACTGGTATGTAAAACTGGGACTACAGACTGTACCAGGTGTTAGTGAAGTAGCTTCTTTTGGCGGCTTTGAGAAACAATACCAGGTTACTATCGACCCGCATAAACTCAATTACTATAATATCCCGCTATCGCAGGTCTTGAAAGCGGTGAAAAGCAATAATAATGATGTAGGTGGCAGAAAGTTTGAAATGAACGGTACCGGCTATATTGTGCGGGGCCTGGGTTATATCAAAACCCTGTCAGATGTGGAGAGCATCCCGGTTGGCGTGATCAATACCATACCGGTAAAAATCAAAGATATTGCCACCGTTCAAATGGGTGGTGATGAGCGCCTGGGTATTTTTGACCAAAACGGCAACGGTGAAACCGTTGGCGGTATAGTGGTGATGCGCTACGGAGAAAATGCTGATAAGGTAATTCATGCCGTCAAAGATAAAATGGCGAACATCCAAAAAGGTTTGCCGCCTGGTGTGAGCTTCAACATCGCCTATGACCGGAGTGAGCTGATTGAAAGCTCGATAGATTCTGTGAAACATACACTGATTGAAGAAATGATCACGGTATCCATTATTGTGATCCTGTTCTTATTGAGTTTTAAAAGCGCTTTAAGCATCATTATTCAGATCCCGATAACCATAGCAACCAGCTTTATCCTGCTCAATGCTTTCGGCATCAGCTCCAATATCATGTCCCTAACGGGTATTGCCTTAGCTATCGGGGTTATTGTGGATAATGGCATTGTCATGGTAGAAAACTCGCATAGGAATTTATCCCTTGCACAACAAAAAGAGAAATCATGAACACAGCAGAACGAATAAAAATCATAGAAGCCTCCTGCAAACAGGTGGGTCGTGGTGTATTCTTTTCCACGCTTATTATTGTCGCATCGTTCCTCCCTGTATTTTTATTGGAAGGACAGGAAGGTAAATTGTTTGGCCCACTGGCCTGGACAAAAACATTTATACTCGCAATCGACGCGATTTTGGCAGTAACACTGGCCCCGGTGCTAATCTCTTTCTTTCTGAAAGGCAAATTGAGAACAGATGACCGCAATCCCTTAACCAATACATTAGAAAAACTGTACCGGCCAATTCTCAACTGGTGCGTTACCTGGCGTAAAACCACTATCGGGATCAACCTCGTTGCTTTATTGATCAGTATACCCTTGCTGTTAAGTTTAGGCAGTGAGTTTATGCCGCCCCTGGATGAAGGAACGATCCTGTTTATGCCCGTTACCCAGCCGGATGTATCCAACTCCCAAGCTAAGCAGCTTTTGCAGGTACAGGATAAGATCATTAAAAGTGTACCCGAAGTAAAAAATGTTTTGGGTAAAGCCGGGCGGGCTAATACGGCCACCGATAATTCGCCGATAAGCATGACAGAGACCATCATTCTTTTAAAACCTAAAAGTGAATGGCGAAAGGGCATTAAAAAGGAGGATATTATTAACGAGCTGAATGCCAAATTGCAGATACCCGGTGTGGTGAATGGCTGGACACAGCCCATCATCAACCGCATCAATATGCTCTCCACAGGTATCCGCACCGATGTAGGTTTAAAAGTTTACGGACAGAATCTGGATACCATCTATTCCTTATCCAGCCAAATGAAACAGGCATTACAGGGCATTAACGGGGTAAAGGATTTATACGTTGACCCCATCACCGGTGGCAAATACCTGGATATACAGATCAATAAAGAAGCGATTGGCCGGTATGGCCTGAGCGTAGATGATGTGAATGAAATAGTGGAAAGCGCCCTGGGCGGTATGAACCTGGCCACTACAGTTGAGGGCAGGCAGCGGTTCAGTGTAAATGCGCGCTTGGCACAGGATTACCGGAACAACCTTGATGCAATCAAAAGGACGCTGGTACAAACCCCGGATAATGGTCCTATCCCCTTATCGTCTGTAGCTGATATCAGGATCAGTGATGGCCCCGCTATGATTCAATCCGAAAATGCGCTATTGCGAGGAACAGTGCTGTTCAACGTACGTGACCGGGATTTGGGAAGCACGGTTAAGGAAGCCCGGGAAAGATTAAATACAATGGTCAAATCATTGCCCAAAGGCTACTTTATTGAATGGAGCGGACAATACGAAAACCTGATCCGGGCTGAGCATACCTTAAAACTGGTATTACCTATTGTACTGATCATCATTTTTGCCTGTTTGTATTTTGCCTTTCATTCTATACGCGAAGCATTTTTCAGCCTGATCTCCATTCCGTTTGCCCTGATCGGCGGCGCTTATATGGTGTATTTCTTTGGTGTGCATTTATCGGTTGCTGTAGCCGTTGGCTTTATCGCCCTGTTTGGGATCGCAGTAGAAACGGGTATCGTGATGGTGATTTATTTGAATGATGCGATACAACAATTGATCCTCTTAAAGGGAAATTCCAAAGAAACCATCACGAAAGAAGACCTGCGGGTTTATGTCATGAATGGTGCAGTGAAACGCTTGCGGCCAAAACTAATGACTGTTTGTGTAGCCCTGTTTGGCCTGGTGCCGGTGCTTTGGGCAACCGGGACGGGCAGTGACGTGATGCTGCCCATCGTGTTGCCGATGATTGGCGGAGTTTTAACTTCTTCCACGCATATTTTACTGGTTACCCCACTTATCTTTTTGATGGTAAAGGAGTACGAATTAAAAAAACATGGCCAACTGGAAGTATTAGAAGTAAAGGAGTAAAAACATGAAAACAAAATATCATATTATAATTATGCTGCTCTCCCTTGCCATCATACCGGCAAGCGCACGGGCACAGCACCTGCCTTTAGACAGCGTGTTGGCTCGTGTTACCGGCAACCCGGCTTTGCAGGCATATGATGCGAAAGTAGGCGCACAGGACGCTTATGCCGCCGGCGCTAAAAGCCTCGATGCACCGAAGATCAGTGCCGGCCAGTACCAGGTGCCCTATCAGTTTAGCCCCAATGGAGGGTCATTTATGATCCAGGCAGAGCAAATGTTTACCAATCCGGCAAAACTGAAGGCCAAAGAAGATTATATGAAAGGACAGTCCAAAGTTACGGCAGAGGATAAAAACTACCTTAAAAACCAACTAATAGCGCAGGCTAAACAGTATTATTACGAACGGGTGGTACTGGAGAAAAAGCTTGCTTTACTGCAGCATACACAAAACCTGCTGGAGTATATGCTCAAAGATGCCAACATCCGGCTAACCTATGGCAAGGAAAAGCTGAATAATATTTACAAAGCTAAAGCAGATCTATTCGAGCTGGATAATACCCGCGAACAATTAAACAACGAAATCAGCCAGAAGAACGTTATGCTCAACACGTTGATGAACCGGGATAAACAAACTGCTTTTACGGTGGATACCACAATTGTATTAAACAACTACGAAAGTACGCCAACCGATACCGCGACACTGGCCAATGCCAGGAGCGACATTAAAAGCCTTAACCGTAATATTGAGTTGCAGCAATTAAATGCCCGGGTTGAGTACAGCAAACGCAAGCCTGACTTTGGTATCCAGGCTGCACACATGGTCAGCTATGGCGGTTATGCTAACCAGTATATCTTAATGGCTTCGGTTACCATACCTATCGTTCCCTGGGCGTCTAATGAATACAAGGCTAACCTTAAAGGGATCCGTTACGAGATAGAAGAATTACAGCAGCGAAAAATGGACGTGCTCAACCAAGCTCAGGGGCAACTGGCCGGTATAAAAACAGACATCGCAAGCAAGAAAAAGCAGATCAGCAACTATCAGCAAAATATTATTCCTGCCCTTCAGAATAGTTATAAAACGGCATTACTGGCCTATGATCAGAATACTGGCGACCTGCCAACTGTGTTGATCGTTATTAAAGATCTGCAGACGTCAAGAATGAATGCCTTTGATCGATTGCAGGAACTTTTAACCCTGCAGGTTGCTTATGAACGGGAAAATGAAATTATGGAACTGCCCCTAAATAATCAGAACAAATGAAAAATATTAAAATCATAATGATCGGTTTGCTGTCGGGCATGCTGCTTTTTGCGGCCTGTTCTGATCAAAAAAAGGAACGGGCTAAAAAGGAGGTTAAAACCGATGTAAAATATACCTGCCCGATGCACCCGCAAATCATGGAAGACCATCCTGGCAGCTGCCCTATCTGCGGCATGCCCCTCGTGAAAAAAACAGGTCAGGCCAGTGAAGGTTCGGGTATCAGCTTAACCACCGTTTTGCAACCGGTTAATTCTACAGTGCTATCAACGGTAAATGCCATTACGCCCGAGCAAAAGGAAATACCTACAGTAATTTTAGCCCAGGGTTACCTGGACTTTGATACACGGACATTTAACAATATCTCTTCGCGTTTTTCGGGGCGTATTGAAAAACTTTACATCAAATATGCCTTCCAGGAAATCCACCGTGGCCAGCGCGTCTTTGATATCTATAGTCCGGATATGGTTACCGCCCAACAGGATCTGATCTACCTCACAAAAAATTCCCCGCGGGAAACTGGCTTAATAAATGCCGCGAGGCAAAAATTGTTATTATTGGGAATGACCGATGAACAGCTTACCCGGGTTGTTAAAACCGGGAAGGCTTTCTACACGCTGCCGGTGTATAGCGCCTATGAAGGGCATGTGCATGATATGCCACACAGCCAGATGGCGGGCGCTTCGCCAACACAAACGCCGTTGGATTTTGCAGGTAACTTGCCGTTATCTGTCAAAGAGGGAATGTATATCCAAAAAGGGCAAACTTTATTTAATGTGGTGAATCCGCATAAACTCTGGGCGATTATAAAAATCGATCGCTCCGCTATTGCAGGGTTAAAATCAAATCAGCGGGTTACCATTATGTTGCCGGATATGCAGGGCAAGGCCATCAGCGGGAAAGTCAACTTTATCGAACCCACATTACAGGATGGAGATAAAACCACCAGCATCAGGGTTTATTTGAACAATATGGATCACCAGCTAAAAGTAAATAGCATCGTAAAAGCTATTATACAAACTGGCACCACGGGTGGCATATGGATACCCCGGTCCGCACTGGTTGATTTGGGCCAGGCTAAAGTTGTATGGTTAAAAGATGGCGCATCTTTCCACGCTCATAAAGTAAGTTCAGGAGCTATCAGCAATAACGAAATACAAATCACAAAAGGCCTGTCCGTAACAGATAGCCTGGCATCCAATGCCCAATATTTAACAGACAGCGAAAGCTTCATTAAAACGCAAGGCCATGAATAACAGAAAGAACCATTTTGTGGTATTGAGCGCAGCAGGGCTCTTATCTTTTATAATATTGACGGCTGTACTTTTTACGGCTTGCACCCAAAAACCAAAAATTACCATTGCCAAGGCAACAAACCAAGCATATTATACCTGTTCTATGCACCCTCAGATCCACGAAGATCATCCGGGTAACTGCCCTATCTGTGGGATGAAACTGATCAAAGTGGAAATGACCGGAAATAGGATGGATATGTCCGCAAATAAGATCAGGCTAACCGCTACGCAGGTTCAGCTGGCCGGCATACAAACCGACACATTAAGAGAAGAAAATACCGGTAATGAAAAGACACTGACTGGAACAGTAACGACAGACGAAAACAAAGCTCAAGAACTGAGCGCACGGTTAGCGGGCCGGATACAGGAATTATTTATCAGAACAACCGGGGAAAAAATAATCATTGGGCAGCCTGTTTATTCCATTTATAGTGAAGACCTGCAGGAGGCGGAAAAAGAATATTTACTGGCCAAACAGCAGCAGAAAGTGCTGCACAGCCCTGATGTAGACTACCCGCAACTCATCAGTGCTGCCGAAAACAAACTACAGCTATGGGGTCTCTCGTCCGCACAGATCAAGGACATCGCAAATTCCGGAAAGGTATCTGCAACCACAACGATGCTGAGCAAAGTTGGCGGAACCGTTAGTGAGATTGCGGTGCATGAAGGTGATTATGTAACTGAAGGGATGTCTATATTAAAAACACATGCACTCAACAGTCTTTGGGTAGAAGCTCAACTTTATGCCAGTGAAGTGAACAGCTATAAAGAAAGTGATCCGGTAAGCGTGTCCTTCCCAGACCTGGGCGAACTGGTTATCAAAGGTAAAGTTGAATTTATCAATCCCGAATTATCGAATGCCTCTAAAATTAATTTGGTGAGGATCAGCATACCAAACCCACAAGGTTTGATCCGGCCGGGTATGTTGGCATATATTTCAATCGCGGGTAGTAGCAACCATGTATTAGCAGTACCTGTTTCCGCCATTTTAACTGATGGCAAGGGCAGCCGGGTATGGGTCAAAAATACAGATGGCAGTTATTCATCAAGAATAATCAAACCCGGCAGTGGTAATCAGAGTTACGTACCTGTTATTTCCGGTTTAAATATGGGAGATATTGTGGTTACCAACGGGGCTTACCTTTTAAATAGTGAGGCCATATTTAAAAATGGCGGCAATAATATGGCAGGAATGAAAATGTAAATTATGGGTAAAGAAATTCAATTAGAGTTAACCAATTATATAAATTAACTACTCAATGGCTGCTGTTCCGTATTTTTATACGTTCGGGCCCTTTAGGAAGTACCACTTGCCGTCCCTACCAGGCTCAAATCAAAATGCTCCCCAAAATTCACTTTGAAGAAATGCAACATCAAACGGCTCAAACCAGCGATTTGTACACTTATATTTACTTAGTTAATAGCGAATTATATGATAAAAAAGAAGGGCAAGCGACCATAAAACGTGCTTGCCCCATTTTGCTCCCCACAGTGGCGTTTTTTCGAACCAATTCATCGAAAAATTAAAAAGAATTGGAAATTTTGGCGAGAGCCGTCTATGATTTATTGCTTTTTGAAGTAAATTATTGGCAAAATTGTAATGGATGAATTTAGCTCATAAGTCACCATCATTTTTTAATTCATTTTCTATTTCTTCAATAGTTGGTAAACTTGACCGCAGGTTTTTCGGCAATGATCTGGTTAATTCAAATTCCGAAATTCCAATGGGTTTATTCATGTCCCTTAAAGCATATTCTGCCATAATCTTATTTTTTGTTTGGCAAAGAATAAGACCAATGGTAGGTTTATCAGTCGGATGTTTTATTAGGTCATCCACTGCAGAACAATAGAAATTCATTTTGCCCGCATATTCGGGCTTAAAGTCGCCTCTTTTTAAGTCAACGACAACAAAACATCTCATTTTAAGATGATAGAATAAGAGGTCTAAATAGAAATCCTGGTCGCCAACAACCAATTTATACTGCCGTCCAACAAAAGCGAAGCCGGCACCTAATTCTAATAGAAACTTTTCTACATGTTTTACCAGTTCAGTTTCCAACTCGCGTTCTGTAAAAGGCTGGGCAATTGTAATAAAGTCAAATATGTATGGGTCTTTTAGCGTTTCCTTTACCAAATCAGATTGTGGACTGGGCAAGGTTTTTGAAAAATTATTAATTGCTTCTCCCTGTCGAAAATGAAGATCACTCTTTATCATTAATGAAAGAACATCTCTACTCCAGCCATTTAAAAGCGTTTGTTGCGCATACCAAAGACGTATGTTTTTTTCCTTAACTTTTTGGATTAGCAAAATATTATGCCCCCAAGGAATTTGTGAAACGACTTGTTTCATAAATTCAATCTTAGCGTGATTAGAATTTTCTAATTGTGAAACAGGCCGTTTCACAATTAGATCTTCGGTATCATATTCCTTATAAAATTGAACCATAAATAAAAGATTTCGTTCAGAAAAACCCTTTACCTCCGGCAGTTCATTTTTAATATCATTGGCTAACCGTGCGACAACCGTAGCTCCCCAGCCTTGTTCGCTTTGAAGTTGCTTTACAGTTTTACCGATATCCCAATAAAGCATAATCATTTCGGCATTTACCGCAAGAGCCGCCTTAGTTTGCGCCTTGCGAATTCTTGCCTTTATGTCTGTTAACAAAGATTGATAATCTTTAATATCCATAGTAACCCAGAAATGATTTAGTGATAAACTTAAAGAATGATAAGCAAGACACCAAATTAGAAGTAGAAGATTACGATAATCAACTTAAAATAGCCGTTCCTCCAAAAGATCTTTCCAAACAATCAAACCTTTAGTGTCGTCGGAATAATCATGTACAATACGGCTAAATTGTTCGGGGTTAGTTTCAAGATATTGTTGCCGCCCTTTTATTCTTATTTGTCCAAGCAATCTATCTATCTTCTTTACACTTTGTTCAAGTTCATAAATTGATTTCCCGAGGTGCCATATATAGGTCGCTTCCTCAGTATCTAATGTTTCCCAAACCAAATGATATTGATTGATACCGGCAAGTAGAAAAACAAATGAGAAAGGTTCCAACACAAAACGAAGTTTCAATACGCTTCGTTCATGTTTTTGGGAAAGGTAACGGAGATGACGATGGTGCTTATATTGTTTAAGCGCTAAGATATTTTCCAATAAGTCTTCTTCATTCGCATAAATCAATTGTTCGCTGCCACTTTGTAGTTGCCCGGCGTCCAATAAATTTTCTTCACCTGATGGAACGCGTTTAATGATTTCTTTATTCAAAAAACGAAACTTTACACTTTCAATAACCTCGCGGTTTATTTTATCAAGGTCATTGGAGGACGCAGATTTAAACACAAACCTGTTATGTTGAAATGTTGCCCGGATATTAATCAATACCGTTGTGCTTTTTAGAAATCGGATAAAGTACGGTTTAAGTACCGTAAATTCTGGCCTGATATTTAGGTTTTCGATTTCAAACTCCACCTCTTTTCCACTAAAATCGGTAATATTATGCTTAAAAGCAATGCTGCCAAATCTGAACTCCAATTGTTCGATTGACACCTCAATTTTTTCGTTGATTTGACCGCTAACTATTTCGCTATCATCTACAGGGATTGTTAAGCCACTTTGATCGAGCTTTTTATAGTAGAGGTTTCTTTTTTGAAAAAGTCTTTCCAGGTAGCTGATCCTGTGGTCGCGATAATCATAGATAACGGGTGATATTTCAGATCGTTGTACCCTGCCGATATATTGAATCAGCTTACCTTCAAAAGCGAATGGGTAAACTAAAAACAAGCATTCTATATTTTGAATGTCGGTTCCTTCGCCAAAATATTGGCCTGTTGTAATCAGTGCCTGAAAGTCTCCTTTGTTTATGGCAGCCCATTTGGATTTTTTATTTAAGTCAGAATCTTCGCCACTTAATGCAATGGTATCATAATGCTGCTTTAAATATTGTTGAATAGAAGTAATATGCTCTTTCCGCTCTGTAATAATAACGGCTTTCTTACCAGTATTTAGCCGTGAGACCACATCATTTAAAATAAGTTGATTCCGTGCCGAATCGTGTATTAAAATCTTAAAGAGCGTTTCGAATTTGTCTGTTTTGATATTAAAGGGGACAAATAAATCTGTTTCTCTGACGATGATCTGCGTACCTGATTGATTTTTCACCTCCGGCGCTTTAACTTCATGGATGATCTCACCTAAATGAATAAATATCAATTTGCCATCATTGTACTTCCTAAATGGTGTAGCCGTAAGCCCATACATATAGTAACTATTCAGCTTCCCGACAACCCGCTGATAGGTTTCTGCCGGTATGTGATGGCATTCGTCAATGATGATGGTACCAAAAGCGTTCATTAGTTTGGTGAATTCTGATGAGCCCAACGCCTTTTCCATACTTTGGATCATAGCGACAGTAATGTGCTTGCCTGGTTTGTTCTTTCCTTGACCAATACGTCCAATCTCTTTCTTCGAAATGCCCAGGAAGGATTCAATGCGTTCCATCCACTGATCTGCCAACTGCTTACGATGAACTAAAATGAGCGCCGGTTGTTGTTTATCTTTTATAATAGCCAAACTCAAAACCGTTTTGCCCGAACCAGGCGGAGCAACAATAATTCCAAAATCTTTTTTAGTAGCAGCTTTCTGTGCTGGTATTTGATATTCCCTTAAAGTAATAGCGCCTTTAAACCTGACCGGTTCTATTTTCTTTCTTTGATCCTCGAGGGTATATTCTATTTGTTGTTCTTTACAAAAACGCAATAGCTTGCCAATAAAACCACGGGGAACAGAAATAGATTCTGATGTTTCGTTCAGTAGCTTAAAGTAACGTTTTATGCCGAATGCATTTTTATTGATATTCTTTTTTACCTGGTATTCATTGTTGGCAAAATTTAGTTCATCTTTCAGAAAAGCAATAAGAGAAGCAGGCAAACCTGCACGGCTAATATAAATTGCGTTATTTAATATAATCGTCAACTTACCAGCTATGGGCTGTTCTTTTTGAAATAAACCTGTGGAAAGTTCGTCCTGATTAGTTTGCTCTTTGTAAATGTGATTTAGTTGGTTTATGGTGATCCTGTTGATTGTTTTTAGAAATGCCCACTGATCATCAAAAGGCTGTAACGATTCAGGGTCGATAAAACAGCTATTCCCGTTATTTAAACTGGTTTTATTTAAAGGCAAAGCAATGAGGTTGCCCAAACCTTTTTTTGAATGATAATCCTGATTAGGAAAAAGCCGGTCGAAACTTGAGTTTTTATCGAACACCGAAATTAAACCTGCCTTCTGTAGCAGGGACATCATTATTTTTCTGCTTCTGAACGCTTCAAAGGGCTCTTCAAAAAATATCCACACGTGCCCCCCTTTACCCGAACGAGACCTTTCTAAATAGGTTGGAATGTCATACTCCTCACAAGCCTTTATAAATGTCCTGCATTCTTCAACCCAATCAGCTTCATCAAAATCAGCCGCGATAAACCAGGAGGTATTGTCCTGCAGCAATGGGTACAATCCAACAACCTGTTCGCCTTTGAGATGTTTGATTAAATGGTCGTCGGTTAGCGTCTGGTAAGTTTTATCAGTAAACGTTTGAAAAGTACCGCCTTTCATTTGGTGGAGCCGATATCGGTTGGGATCGAAACTATAACCGGGCATATAGCTGCTTTTGCCACCTTTCTCCCACCTTAAAGCAAACACATCTTCTCTGCCTTTGAATAGGGATTTATATAAGTTTAGTCGATCATCTTTCATTTACCACTCTGAACTCATTACATCAAGCTATTCAAATATCAGTTTATTTTAGTGTTTACAAACTATAATTTATAAATCATGAAAACTATACACGAAGACTTAAAACGATCTATTAGCACCTCGCAAATAATTACTCACTTTAAGAAAAGAGGTGTTGAATTATCTAAATCGGATGCTGAAAGATATCTTAATCTATTGTACTTTTTGGCTAAGCAAGTGGTTAAACAAAACTTTATTTCCTCCCAAAACGGGACATCGGGCGAATCCGAAAAGCTCGAACCATATATCAAGCTTAAAAACCAAAACAAACAACTATAAAACAACGAGTTAGACAAGCTAGAAAATGAAATTGAAAACTTTACCCAGTGTCCGTGGGAGAATGAGTTCGAACCCAAAATGTGCCTCTATTTGATTTAAAACGAAGACCGAAATTTCTATTAAAATAAAAATAGGCCTTAGCGGGCATGCTAAGGCCTATGGCTCCTGAGGCTGGGCTCGAACCAGCGACCCTCTGATTAACAGTCAGATGCTCTAACCAGCTGAGCTACTCAGGAATCGTTTCCGTTTTGGAGTCTGCAAAAGTAGTATTTCTGAGGAAAACTCACAATTTTTCTATCAAAAAAAATCAAATATTTTTCAAATCCCTTGTTAACTATTGATAATGTGATACTTAAATTTCTATAGATCGCCTGTTTTTTTTCATTCAAGCTCTTTTGCTACTTTATTGGGTAAAAAAATTTGGCATTTATTACCAGCCTAAGTACATTCATACCAAAACCACCGCACTCTATTGTTCAATATTCATTGATTTTCGCAATATTTGCCGATAATAAAATATAAATACTTTTACATGAGTTTGTTAGTTATTGGTACTGTAGCATTTGACGCAATTGAAACCCCCTTTGGGAAAACAGATAAAATTGTTGGAGGGTCGGCCACCTTCGCAAGCCTGGGTGCATCCTACTTTTTTGATGATATAAATATTGTTGCCGTAGTAGGCGACGACTTCCCTCAAAGCGAGATTGAAGACCTGAACAAGCACAACGTAGATACCGAAGGTTTGCAGATAAAACAAGGCGAAAAATCCTTTTTCTGGAGCGGAAAGTACCATAACGATATGAATAGCCGCGATACGCTGGTTACCGAGCTGAATGTTTTGGCAGATTTTGACCCCATCATCCCCGATTCATACCAGGACTGCGAATTTCTAATGCTGGGCAACTTATCGCCCCAGGTACAGCAAAGTGTGATCAGCCGCCTTAAAAACCGCCCAAAACTTATCGTAATGGATACCATGAATTTTTGGATGGACATAGCACTGGATGAATTGCTTAAAACCTTAACTATGATTGATGTTTTAACCATCAACGATGCCGAAGCACGTCAACTATCTGGCGAGTTTAGTTTGGTAAAGGCTGCCCGCAAAATTTTAACCATGGGACCAAAGTACCTCATTATTAAAAAAGGAGAACATGGTGCATTGCTTTTCCATGAAGATAAGATCTTCAGCGCACCTGCCCTGCCGCTTGAAGAAGTTTTTGACCCTACCGGAGCCGGCGATACCTTCGCAGGTGGTTTTATTGGCTATATGGCTAAAACCGGCACAGTGAGCTTTGATAGCATGAAAAACGCAATCATCTATGGCTCTGCCCTGGCATCCTTCTGCGTTGAAAAATTCGGATCAGAAAGACTGAGAAATCTAACACAAGAAGAAATAGCGGGTAGGATCCAAGAGTTTGTGGGGTTGGCTAAGTTTGAGATATAAGGAGCAAGCCCCACCCAAACCCTCCCCGGAAGGGAGGGCTTTAAAAACTGTCCAATTAAATATCTTTTAAGTCCCCCCTACCGGGGGAGATTTAGAGGGGGCTTAACCTTCCCACCTTCTCAAACTTTTCAAAAACAGTTTCGGTATGCGGGGCGTCGATAAGTTCGGGGGTTAGGTCCTGGCCGGCCCAGTGTTCGTAGTGTTTGCCGTTGCGCCATAGCCGGCTTTCGGTAACATCATATATATCACCTTTGTAGGCCACCCAAATCTGGGGCTTATCCTGTCCGTTACGTAAGGCCATTTGTGAGCGGGTATATTCAGGCAGGTTGTCCATTAGTCTTATTTTTTCCTTTAAAGTACTCAAAAATGCCAATATTCATCAGCAGTAAAGCCATCAGGTAAAAATGGTCTTCAACAGGGATAGTGCCTACCCTTCTGCCCATATTTTCAGTGTTATTATAAATAACTATGGGTATAGATGTCAATACACCGTTTACAATGTAAAACGGGATAAGCGCAACCAAATAAGTTATATAGAAACGATTAAGCCACGTTGCTTTAACAACATATTGCAATATGAGGATCAGCGAAAGTAACAGCCCGCAGGTAATTGCTGTATATAATTTATCGTAACAGAAGATCAATCCCAGGATGCATAGTATAGCAATTAATGCACTGACGATGCCCGTTACCCACGCCCTTACCTGCCATTTAATATAATAGTTTAAGCAGGCATGTATAAATATACAGGCAAATGGCACTGTCAAAAAGAATAATACTTCCTCTAAAGGCAACCCCAAAATGGTGATGCCCATAATATACTGTGGATTAAATGACCATACGCCTTTCATGGCAAACAACACATCCCAAAACAAAAAGAATAAGCCTGTTATGGCCATCCCCGGCCAGATGAGCCGCCAGTTTTTGTAGAAGTAAACCTTTTTATCAAATGATAGCACCACCGGAAAAAACACGGTTAATATATTGATAAGCAGATAAGCGTATCTCACTTTAATTCGGCTAAGGTTTTATTGAGCCCCTCATTTTGGGCAGGGGTGCAACGTTTGGATTGCAGCAGGAATTTGATAATAGCTACTGTTAAATCTTTATCGGCGGTGCCATAGTTCTTTTTATCCAGCTGGGTAATGATTTCGTCTCTATCGGTAACCAGGTCTTTGTTAAAACCGAGGAAACCAGGCACATTATGCTCTACCGAAAATCGCAGAAAACGGATCTCGATATTATGAGGATCGGCACTTACAGCTGTTTTATAGGTAGCCTCGGCGTTGTTAAGATGCTTTACTTTCATATAGGGGTTCCAGCTTAGCTTGGCTTTACAGGCATATAAAGTACCCAGGTATGCTGTGATCACGCCGGTGCGGTTCTTAATTGCCGCCAGGCTTTTGTACAATGAATCAGTTGTTTTACTATTGTTCATACACACTACCAACAGGCTGCGGATGTGCCTCAAATTAGGCTCATCGGCCTTAACAACCTGCCCGAAAGACAGCAATAAAACTGCTCCCAAAAATATCGCCTTACCCTTCATATCACATTTAGTTTTTGCTGGAGTACAGCTTTTATATACAAGCCCATTTTGCGGGTATCTGAAATTCTGATTCTTTTTTGCAGGATAACATTTGCCGGGGTATAGCTTATCTTTTTAAACAATTGCCGGTAATAAGTATAAGCAATATATACACCCAGGCGTGTACCGTTGGGCAACCTTTTAATACCCTCGAAAGCATCTTTAAAGTCGCGTTCAATATCCTGCTGAATACCAAACTTATCTTCTTCGGTAAAATTATTAAAATCGATGCCCGGGAAGTATGTGCGACCGCGTTCTTCCAGGTCGGCCCTAACATCGCGTAAAAAATTCACTTTTTGAAAAGCCGCGCCAAGGCTGCGGGCCTGGGGCAACAGGGCCTTGTAAAGCTCATTGTTGTTATCGGCAAAAATGCGGAGGCACATCAGGCCAACCACCTCGGCCGAGCCGTAGATGTAGGTATCATAAGCATCCTTACTATATGCCTTTTTTTCGATGTCCATTTCCATCGAACTTAAAAACGCCTCAATCTGGTTATGTTCGATATGGTAATGGTTTACCACCTGCTGAAAAGAGTGCAAAACCGGGTTCAGGCTGATCTTATCTGTAATAGCCCTAAATGTTTCCTGCCTGAAATTATTGATCAACTGTAGCTTATCATGATGGTGAAAGGTATCTACAATTTCATCGGCATAGCGCACAAAACCATACACGGCATAAACCGGGTACCTGAAAGCCTTATCAAAGGCCCTGATGCCTAAACTAAAAGAAGTGCTATATTTTTGGGTGATTAACTTACTGCATTCAAAACAGGTGTTATCGTACAGTTCCATCATTTGCAATACCGTTGTGCCCAAAAGTACAAAATAGCGGCCGGATTGTTTTTTTATCGGCACAAAAACAATTTACTTTACCGAACGAGGTTCGAGGGTCGGGTTGTGAGGGTCGAGATAAAATGCGGCAATTATCACACAGATTAAAAACTCGAACCACCAGACAGCGCAAAAAATGCATAACACAGATAAACGCAACCCGAACCTCGCGACACGAGCCTCGAACCTCAATTCAGCCCGAACCTCAAAACACATCATCGTTATAGGGGCAGGCTTCGCGGGCTTATCTGCGGCGTGCGTTTTGGCCAAGGAGGGCTACAATGTTACTGTATTGGAAAAAAACGACCAGCCCGGTGGCCGTGCAAGGGTGTGGGAACAGGATGGGTTTAAGTTTGATATGGGACCAAGCTGGTACTGGATGCCCGATGTTTTTGAAAACTTTTTTGCCTTATTTGGTAAAAAGCCTGCCGAGTATTACCAACTGGTGCGCCTTGACCCTGGTTACCGTGTTTATTTTGGCAATGATGATGTAATGGATGTGCCGGCTAATATGATTGAGTTAGAAACCCTATTTGACAGCATTGAACCGGGTAGCAGCGCTGCGCTAAAAGGATTTTTAAAACAGGCTGCTTATAAATACAAAGTTGGTATGGGCGAGTATGTTTTTCGCCCCTCGCATTCCATTACGGAGTTTATAGATTTTAATCTCATCAAAAAAAGCTTCAGCCTGCAATTGTTAGGCAGTATGAGCAAGCATGTACGCAGGTATTTTAAAAACCCTAAACTGGTTAAACTACTGGAGTTCCCGGTACTATTTCTTGGTGCTACCCCGCAAAACACGCCGGCCATGTACAGTATGATGAACTATGCCGACCTAGCCCTTGGCACCTGGTACCCACAGGGCGGCATGAACCAGATAGTAAAAGCTATGGTAAGCCTTGCCGAAGAGTTAGGTGCAACCATCAAACTAAATACCGAAGTTACTAAAATCGATTTAGCAAATAACCAGGCCGGCGACATCATTACCAACCAGGGTATTTTTAAAGCCGACTTTATAATTGCAGGTGCCGACTATGAGCACGTGGACCAGCACCTGGTAGATAAGCCCCATCAAAATTACACCCCGCAATATTGGGATAGCCGCACCATGTCACCATCGAGCCTGCTGTTTTATATCGGCACCAATAAAAAGGTGGAAGGGATACAGCACCATAACTTGTTTTTTGACGAGGATTTTGAGCTGCATGCCAAAGAAATTTATACAACACCCATGTGGCCTACTAATCCGCTATTTTATGTTTGTTGCACTTCTAAAACAGATAAGGATGCTGCACCAGAGGGTGGCGAAAATCTGTTTTTCCTGATGCCTATAGCGCCGGGCTTAAATGATGACGACAGCATCCGCGAAAAATATTTCAACTTAATGCTGGATAGGTTTCAACGCATTACCGGGCAGGATATCCGCAGTTCGATAGTAGTTAAGCGCAGCTATGCGCTTAATAATTTTAAGGCCGATTATCATTCTTTTAAAGGCAATGCCTATGGCCTGGCTAATACGCTGGCACAAACCGCCTTTTTTAAACCGGCCATGCGGGCAAAGCATATCAAAAACATGCTGTATACCGGGCAGCTCACTGTACCCGGGCCGGGTGTGCCTCCCGCTATTATTTCGGGCCAGGTAGCGGCGATGGAGGCAATTAAAGTTTTAAAAAAGGTTAAATCTTAAGCCCGAAAAACTAAAGTCGGGTTAATGTCGGCTATAAATACAGCGCTATTTATCGTACTTTGCGGGAGTAAACTTTATCATTGCTTCAGAATTTTAATGGATATGCAACAGCCAAATTTAGGTAAGAAGATTGCGAAACTCAGAAAAGCCAAAGGCCTGACCCAGGAAGAACTTGTTGAAAAATGTAACCTAAGCGTACGCACACTCCAGCGCATTGAAGCTGGCGAAGTAACGCCCAGAAGCTACACCATCAAATTGATTTTTGCTGCGCTTGGCCACAATGCCTATGAGCAAGCACCCGGCTTACCTGGCAGGCTAAAAGCAACCAGCGATGTTATGATCAATGGTTTCCTTAAGTTCTATAGGTACATCATTGATTTATTTAACTTAAAAACCGATGCAATGAAAAAATTAACCATCTTATCTATCTTCTCTTTAACTGTTTGCACAGTGATCCTTTCGGCTTGCCTTAGTACAAAGAAAGCCATATCCAGCCCAAATCCGCTTGTTGGTACCTGGCAAATTTTAAACAGTAATGGTATCCGCGATACCATGTACAGCAACCAGCAGGGGCTAACGAGGTATAAAATGATTACTACCGACAGATTTATAGTGCTTGATGTTTTATACAAACAAGGCCTGATGGCTGCGGCAATGTCTGGACCATACACTATAGATAACAATATATACACAGAAAACATTACCACCGCCGGCAACGGTTACAACAGGTTTTTAGGAGCAAAAAATGCCTTTAAATATAAAATTACCGATTCGCTGCTATATATAAACGGCATAAATAATCCTTATAATGAAGTCTGGAAAAAAGTGAAATAGGGTAGCGTTTACTTCGCAGGCGGGATTGCACAGTTCACGATTGCTTCGTTCCTACCCATGACCAGCCCACCATGTCATTGCGAGTTATAAAATCCGCGGACTGTAAAGGTGGAAATGACGTTAATAATAAAAAGAGGGCATGCTGAGCTTGTCGAAGCACGCGGTCGAAGGCCTCTACGCGCGCCCTTCGACAGGCTCAGGGTGACCGGCCCTCGCTCACACAAATCAAATACGTCATGGGTAGGAACGAAGTCATGCTGAACTTGTTTCAGGACCCCACAGGACAGGTTTCCCGCATGATGTTTACTTAGCGCGTGGGGTGCTGAAACAAGTTCAGCATGACATTGTGGTTCAAGTTGCTTTGTCATTTCCACCTTCACAGTCCGCGGATTTTATACCTACCCATGACGTTTTGTAAGAAACGTTTGTCATCCTGAACACAGTGAAGGATCTTCTTCGTTAGAAAAGTCTGCAATTAGCAGGGCGAAGAAGATCCTTCGTTCCTGCCATTGACACATTTATAACTTACTGATTATTAGAGCTATTTTTAGTGTTATCTGCAATGCCATTATTTCTGCGCAAATAAAACTTACTCAGGATGACAAATCTTTTACGTCATTTTCTCTTCACAGTCCGCGGATTTTACCACTTATAATGACGTCCATGTAAGTTATTGATTATCAAATATGTTTTTTTTGTAGAGACGCAATATTTTGCGTCTCTAGCTATACAGAGCGGATTTGCGTGGTGCATTTGCACGCGGGAGACGCAAAATGTTGCGTCTCTACACAAGCGCGTTAACGATGTCATCACTGTTTTTTTCAGGTTACCCTGATGGATACTCGCAATGACATAGCTTTATACCGTCATTCTACCTTCAGGGTCTCGCTAAATTTTACAATTCGGCATAACAGAGGGGAGAAGGCAAACTAAAAAACCCGCCTAAAAAGCGGGTTTTTCATTATATATGGTTGAGTTTATGCTCTTAGTTTTCTGCGTAAACGGGTTTTGCAATTCCGTTATCGTATGCTTTTAAACTTTTCTTTAAAAGCTTACGGGCTACGTGAATGCGGGTTTTAACTGTACCGATTGGAATATCCAGGTGATCGGCAATTTCGTGGTATTTATGGCCTTCAAAGTACATGGTGAAGGGTATATAATAATCTCCAGGCAGCCTGTCTAAAGCTCTTTTGATATCGTCCATCACAAATTTGGCTTCGCCTTGATTTTTTGTTGAGCTGAATACCAGGTTTGGAGATGAAATTTCATCGCTTTTGGTAACAAAAGTGCTCATTTTAACAAAACGGCGGTAGTTGTTGATGAATGTATTTTTCATGATGGTATATAGCCATCCTTTTAAATTTGTGCCTTCTTTAAACTTATTGTAATAAGTTATGGCTTTCAACATTGTATCCTGAACAAGGTCGTTAGCATCGTCTGCGTCATGCGTAAAGTGTAAAGCGTAAGACCTTAATGAAGTAGCTTGACGTAATACCAGGGTGTTAAACTCAATCTTTGTCATTTTATTAATGTTTTGTGTTAACAGTTAGGCAAGCATGATGCCACATACTGTATTCTTTACCACACAAATAACAGTTAAACACAAAAAATCGCGAACAAAACAATCGTGTAAAATTTACACTTTGATTACATTTAACAAACTGATAAACAAGTCATTAAATAGATATAAAAAGCGAGTTATAAAGAAGCCAAAAAGTTTGTTTGTAACAGAAATGTTATCGAAAACAGATGAAAACAAAATGAAATGTTTAGTTAAAATTTAAATTATTAACTAATAATATTCACCTCGCGTTGTAGTGTAACGCCAAATTTAGCGTACACACTGTCTATAATTTGCGACGAAAAGTTGTACACTTCCTGTCCGGTGGCCCCGCCATGGTTCACTAATACCAGCGCCTGGTTCTTCCAGGTACCTGTGTTGCCAACGGTTTTTCCTTTCCAGCCACATTGTTCAATTAACCATCCGGCAGCTAATTTTACCTTTCCATCAGCGGCGGGATAGTTTACCACATCGGGAAAGTTAGCCAGCACAGCTTCAAACTCCGGCTTACTAATCACCGGATTTTTAAAGAAACTGCCGGCATTACCAATGGTTGAAGGATCGGGCAGTTTGGATACCCGGATGTACGATACAACCTGCGATACATCTTTTATAGTAGGCGATGTAATACCACGATTGGCCAGTTCCTGCCCTATAGCACCATATTGTGTATTGATATTAGGCGTAAGCGATAAATGGAATTTTACCGATACAATAATATATTGTTCTTTTAACTCACTTTTAAAAACACTTTCACGGTAGCCAAATTTGCAATCGGCTTTGGTAAAAGTTTTAAAAGTGCCGGTAGCTATTTCAAAAGCACGACAACTTACAAAGGCATCTTTTAGCTCAACCCCGTAAGCGCCGATGTTTTGAATAGGCGATGCCCCAACCGAACCCGGGATAAGGCTCAGGTTTTCGATACCTGCGTAACCACGGGCAACACAAAAATTTACCAGATCGTTCCATACCTCACCGCCGCCGGCTTCCACAAATACATCATCATGACTGATACGATGTTCAATACCGCGAATGTTCATGCGGATTACCAGGCCGTCAAAATTGGCCACCAGCAGCATATTGCTTCCCCCTCCTAAAACCAGGCGTTGGGTTTGTTGCCATTGCTCATCTGCAAAAAGCTCCACCAGGTCATCTTCGTGGGCTATCTCTACAAAATATCTCGCTTTGGTATCAATGCCAAAAGTGTTAAAGTGTTTAAGGGATACGTTTTCCTGTATTTGCAGCATGAGGTCTTTAATTTCGGATGTCGGATTTTCGATATCGGATTTAGCGCGAATTTCGGAATTTTAATTTGGATGCGTTTATGACTTTTGAATTTGTGTGTGCACGGAGAAGAAACAGGGCGCAGACGACTCACCCCGACGAGGCTTTGCCCGTCTGCCCCTCTCTCCGACTGCGTCGCATAGAGGGGTGGGGAAATTTATTTTTTTAAGCAAAATTGCATAGGAGGGTGTAAAAACTTTTTCTTAACCCTCTATGCGGCGCAACCGGAGAGAGGGTCGCCGGCGGAGCCTGGCGGGGTGAGTCGTCTTCGCCGTACTCAACGTTTAGGGTTATTTTATTAATTTCACTTATGTCATCAATAATCGATCTATGCCGGCTATTAAGACAGCAGGAAACCCCTGCCGAAAAACTTTTATGGCAACATCTACGGAACAGAAACCTGAACAACAAAAAGTTTTTGAGACAATTTGCAATTTGTGTTCAATCAAGCATCAGAGGCAACATATATTACATTCCCGATTTTTATTGTGCCGAGCATAAATTAGTTATTGAAGCAGATGGCCCTATTCATTTATTGAAAAAAGACTATGACCAAAACCGGAACGAAGTACTGGCAGCTATGGGATTAAAAATTCTGCGGTTTAAAAACGAAGATATTTTAAACGATACAGCGTCAGTTCTGAACGGGATTGCGAAATACTTATAAGATGTTGAGTATAATGCAGACGACTCACCCCGAACATCGCTACGCTCGTTCTGCCTCTCTCTCCGGCTGCGCCGCATAGAGGGGCGGGAGAAGTCTTTAGCTTATTTTTTTAAGCCCTCTTTGCGGCATTAGCCGGAGAGAGGGCGGTCCAGCGAAGCGTAGACCGGGTGAGTCGTCCCTCGGTTAGTTTTCATCACGCCATCTCACAACAAGCAAAACTTCCCTACTTTCCCATCAACACCAAATAGTAATGCGTAAGTACCGATGCCCGTTCGTCCTCTATCAAAAAAGGAAGCGTCATATTTTCATTGGAATAATGGTCAAATGATTTTATCACCTTAAAAGAAATATGATCACGTAGCAAGGCGATCTTAACGTCCTCGTTAATCAATGTTAATACGTTTTGTTGTTTTTCGGCCTGCGCCTCATCCATAAACGTAACGGGTGCCTGCATATAAAACTCAAAAGCGTTTTTAACTTCAAATGCCGCAATCACTTTTTGATTGGGGTAGTTTTGGTTAATGTATTGGGCAGCCTGCACATCGCCTTTATATTTTACCAATATTGGGTAAACTATAAAAATAAGATAGGCATTTACAAAAATGCTTACACAGCAGGTAAATAAAAACAATGCCCTGATGCCTGCACCGTTGCTTTTGTATACGTACCACGTGCATAATACAAGCCCGACAAGCATACTTAAAAACAGCAGCCAGCCCTCGGGCTCAAAAACAAAATTCAGCACAAAAATAGTGGCTATAAGCAATGCCGCTATAGTATACTGTGTAATGCTGAAAAAACGGCTCTGGTTACTGTCTATGATCTGCTTTACAAACCTTGCCGTTATAATGGCCAAAAACGGGAACAGGATATTGGTATAAAAAGGCAGCTGAAATTTAGAGATGGAGAAAATGAGCAGCATAATAAAAGCCCCGCTAACCGTAACGTACTCTGGCATTACGACGCCTTTTATAAGGTTTTTGATGCTTTTGAAGATGCAGCAATATAATACGATACTCCAGGGTGCAAAGGCCCAAAGCAGGGTATGCAAAAAGAAAAACACATCGCCATGCGTGTTTTTAATAACGGCGGTATTACTAAAACGCCCAAACTGGCTATCCCACAAAAACCAATGAATGCCAGATACACCTGGGTGCCCAAATATTATTTTTTCTGGATGCAGATCAAACTGCACATATAGCGTATAGATCTCGGGTAGGGTAAACAACAACACCAGTACCGCGGCCAGCAACCATTTCCAGGCAAATAGGGATTTGATGTCCTTTTTAAAAATGTAATCGCCAATAATGGCAAAACCGATGGGGATAAGCAGATAGATGCCCTTGGTCATCACTGCGCAGCCTGTAAATAGTGATGCCAATAATATATCGCCCCAGTTAAAACGTTCTTTAACTTTATAAAAGTGATAAACGGCGCCCATCAGTAATCCCATAATATAAGGCTCGGCCCGGATATCGGTATTTGACATCACCACGTGTTGCGCGGTAAGCAGGATCAATATGGCGATGATAGCCGTTTCGGTACCATAAAACTTTTGAGCAAGCTTATAGGTATAAGCAACCGACATAAAGAAAAACAGCAATGCCGGTATTTTATAGGCAATAGTATTAATACCAAACACCTTAAAGCTAAGGGCCGCCATCCAAAACGGAAAATGCGGTTTATCGAGCCAATCGCCACCATGGTAAATAAGATCGGTAAAATTACTGGTTTGGGCCATGGTGCGGGCCAGCATGCTGTACAGGCTGGGATCATCTGTAAAATATTTTACGCCGATGCCCGCCACATTGATCAGTATGGCTAATACCAGTACGAATAAATAGGGCTTTTTTTGTATCGAAAACCGGGGCATTGTCAAGCTATCCGCCATAAAACATTGCGATAAAACATTTACTTTATATATTTACTAATAGCGCATGCTAAAGCAGGCTTTTTAACCCTCACCTGTCAACAATGTTTCGATAACCCTTTAACGAATGAATGGCTACCAAATTATAGATCAAATACATACTTAATTTAAAGTTATTGTTAACTAAAAATGTTTTATTTAACAATTTTCAATTTGGCAATATAATTTATCGGCTTTTTTAATTATTTTAGAAACTTCATTAACTTATTAACAATTTAACTAAAAGATATGACATCCGTCAGCATTCCCGAAAAGCCAATACAAAAAAAATCGGCCATTAACCCTATCATCATTATAGGTGCCTTATTTTTCATTTTCGGGTTTGTAACCTGGCTTAACTCGGTATTGATCCCATATTTAAAGATAGCCTGTCAGCTAAACAATTTTGAATCGTACCTGGTAACAAGCGCGTTTTACATAGCTTACCTGTTGATGGCCAAACCATCGGCATGGGTGCTTAAGCTGTGTGGCTTTAAAAACGGGATGGCTGTAGGTTTAGTAGTTATTGCATTGGGTGCCTTGATATTTATCCCGGCGGCCCTTACCCGGGTTTATTCCGTTTTCCTGGTGGGCCTATTTGTGCAGGGCACCGGGCTGGCTATATTACAATCGGCATCAAACCCTTATATTACCATTATTGGCCCGCCCGAAGGTGCTGCCAAGCGCATGAGCATCATGGGTATTTTCAATAAATGCGCTGGTGTATTGGCTCCTATAGCCCTTGGCGCGCTGGTATTAGCTAATATTGACAGCTTTAATGCAACCTTGCTGAAACTGGATGCCGCTCAAAAAGTGATAGCTTTAAACGGCTTGGCATCGCGGGTTATATTGCCTTATGTAATCATTGTAGTAGTATTAGCTGTATTAGCTGTGCTGATCTATTTTTCGGGATTACCAGAAATTGATACCGAACATGAGGATGAGGCCGTAGCGGCGGCAAACTCGGGCAAGGATAGCATTTTCCAGTTTCCGCATTTAATATTAGGCGTGTTGGCTTTGTTCTTTTACGTAGGCGCCGAAGTAATAGCCGGCGACTCGATCATCGGCTATGGCACGGCAAGCCATATCCCGCTATCAACAGCCAAATACTTTGCATCGGGCACATTGATCTGCATGGTGATTGGTTATTTTGCAGGGATCCTGTTTATTCCACGTTATATCAGTCAGCAAAAGGCATTGGTATACTCGGCCATATTGGGTGTGGTACTTACCGGTTTGGCATTGGTTACGCCAATATATGTATCTATAGGTTGCATAGCGCTTTTAGGGTTGGCAAATGCCTTGATGTGGCCTGCCATTTGGCCATTAGCCTTATCAGGCCTGGGCAGGTTTACAAAAATAGGTTCATCGCTGTTAGTAATGGGTATTGCGGGCGCGGCGGTTTTTCCGCCATTATACGGCTTATTGGTTGATAAATTATCGGCCCAGGAAGCATACATGATGCTGATCCCTATTTACCTGTTTATTCTTTATTTTTCAACCATCGGAT
Organism: Mucilaginibacter dorajii; assembly: GCF_024808255.1. GTDB lineage: Bacteria > Bacteroidota > Bacteroidia > Sphingobacteriales > Sphingobacteriaceae > Mucilaginibacter > Mucilaginibacter dorajii. The sequence goes on along the minus strand of NZ_JANTYS010000008.1, from coordinate 210,740 downwards.
ACAAAAAAGGCAAACATGTTATAGCGGTATAAGCTATTACAGCTACCAGGGGAATCGCTTTTAAAGATTTGCATAGCAACAGGTAGCTCCTATGGAGCAAAAAAGCATAAATTAATTTTTCTACAAATAGGTAGCCGCTATGCGGCATCGAACATTTAATAAGCGGGAAGAGTGCCGCATAGCGGCTACCTGTTTGTAGTAAGAAAAAGAACCAGACAAGATGCCGCATAGCGGCTACCCATTGTGCTCATTGAATGATGTTACCTTATGCGGAACTGTTAAAAGCGATTTCCCTTTTTTATACTTCAAGTCACTTTAATAAGGCAGCGATATTGACTATATTGCTGCCTTATTAGTTTTACCTTATCCATGAAAATAAGACTGAATTACTGGCAGTTGCTGCTATTATTTTCGCCTTTTTTTGTTGCACTTGCTTACATGTGTATACCACCCGCAACGTTAGCAGTTTACCATGTTAATAGCGGAATGGTAGCCATAGCAGTATGCAGTGATGTTTTTATTGCCATATGGTACCAGGTATACCTGGTTGTGGTTTTCAATAAAAGCGTAAAGGGTTCTGTTTGGGTTACCATAAACAACATAGTAGCAGTTTTAGGAACACTTATTTTCATAATTACATTTGTTTATATGGCCTTAGAAGAATTTAGCGGTCCGCGCCGACTGGGGCCAACACATAGCAGCTACGCATCATGGGGTGTTATGTTTGTGGGAGTAGATTTATTGCATTTATTTATAACGTTCTTTTTAATCAATAACCTCTACGTATCATTCAAAACCCAAAAGATAAAAGATCCGGCTTTACTTGAAAGGATTTCAAATGACTTTGGTGAGCCTATGAAAAAGTTATTGATAACATCGTTGTTTGTAACAACAGGGAGCTTTGTTATAGCTATCGCTATAATGATTATTAAAACGAGATTTTGGCAAAGTTGATATCATTTGCTGATAATGCATATTTTCTGAATCTGATTTTTTTGAATTAAGGAATTTTTAAAACTTCAAAAAGAACACAAACTTTGCACATTCAAGCAATTCGGTTCCGGTTCAGATCCAGTTTATTATTATTTGGTATACTCTAATATATCTCCAGGCTGGCAATCCAACACTTTGCAAATGGCTTCAAGCGTACTAAAGCGCACTGCTTTTGCTTTACCGGTTTTAAGAATGGATAGATTGGCAAGCGTAAGATCTACCTTTTCTGAGAGTTCATTTAACGACATTTTTCTTTTGGCCATCATCACATCCAGGTTCACAACAATTGGCATAATTATACGGTTAGCTCGTTTTCTGATTGAATTTCAACGCCTTTTTTAAATATCTGTGCCATCACAAATACCACACCAGCCAGGAAAATAAACTCGCCCGAAACCAGATTTCCCTGCGGCCCTTCAGTTTTATTTTGCAACCACGCTGTATAGGCGTTTGAAAGCATCACCACGCCCCAAAGTACAATAATCAAATAACTAACCTTTTCCAGCAATCTTGATATCTCCATAGTAAACGGACTGGTCATTTTTATTTTAGATAGCACCTTGATTACCAGGAATGCGATATACGCCTTGATAATTAATAAAGCAGACATAAATGCAATGGTTAATGTATAGTATTCAAAACTAAATTGCATCAATGGAAGCAGGGTTGCGCCCATATATAATTTGGAGGCAATCTGCGGGTTTATGGCAGTTATGGCGTACGATACCATAATAGTACCGGCCTCTACCATTAAGCCGATATATACTATCCAACACAGTACATTCATTATGGTGAGGATTTGTTCTGTTCTTGTTTTCATTTTATCTGCAATTGAATTGACAAAACAATTATAGATAATTTTTATTGATAAACAATAAAAATAAATTAATTTTCAATAAATAAGATCAAGCTATACGCAAACAGAAAATGAATAGTTTTAGAAAGGGGACTCCTATGAAGCCTAAAAGCAAGACATACATTTTGGCTATAAACATGGTACTCTTGCTGAGTTTCAAAGATTCGGACTTTACTTCCTAAACCACTTCCTCCCCACCACCAACAACCCAAATTCCTGGGCAGGCTTTTTCTCCATTGATTTATGATGAATTTTATGTGCCCGGCGGATGGCCATTAAATAGCGGTGATTGCTTTTAAAAGCTTTGAAGCGGTTATGAATAAACCAATCGTGAAAAACAAAATAGATGTTGCCATAAATGCTGATGCCAATGCCTACCCACAGCCGGTAATCTAAAGTATAATGCCCAACCCAGATGAGCCATAAAGCAAACGCCGCAAAGCCTATGCTGAAAATATCGTTCAATTCTAAAAAACCGTGTCGTTCCTGGTGATGTGTTTTATGGATAAACCAAAGCGGGCCATGAAAGAGGTACTTGTGCATTGCCCAGGAGAGGAGTTCCATGGTGGCGATGGTGGCAATTACTGTAATTATATCGATGATAACCTGCATCGTAGTAAAATACGTCCCACTATCTAAATTGTTTAATTAATTCTAATTCCGCTTGCTCACTTTTAAAATCACCAAATCTTCTATTACCAATATTAAGATGACGATAAGTGGGATGCGTTAGAAAAACAACATTTGTTTTGAAGCCATCTACGCCGACGAAAGAAATACTTTCAAATGCTGATAGCTTTTCTTGATCTAACTTTTTGTAAGACTTTATTTTAGAGATTGCTGATAATTCGACAGATACCGTAGCCATAAATCCCAGCAAATGAAGCCCCAATACTAAAATCAACTTGGGCTTTTGTATTTCAATCTGTTTGATCAAAAAGCTCTTGCAATCACTTAGATATTCTGGATAATCAAAAGCCGGACTTTTACCTATTGCACTACCCTCACGTCTTACTCCCATTATGGCGTTTGTAAAAAAGCATTCTTCTTTTTCTATCCCATAAAAAGAAAGCATCTTACATAAATTCTTCCATGTTAAGGCGGTCATATTTTCATTACCGCGTATAATTGACAAATTGTAATCTCTTTCCGCGCCAAAGTCATGGCCTAAGATCATAATTGGTTTATTGGATATTTGCATATCATCTTTGCGCCATAATCCACGCGCACCAGGAAAAAACCCAACCCCTGAAATTTCGCATTGTACTTTTGTAAATATAGGTGGATAAGAGTTAATCTTTTCTAACTCTGATTTTAGAAGTTCAATATCAGTCATAGCTATTGGGTTTAGGATAATTTTTTAAAGGTAACAAAAAAGACAGCCACCGAAGTAGCTGTCTTAATTATTCAAAAATCCGAAATCGAAATTCCGAAATCCAAAATTAAATGTGTATCGCTCTATTCTCTGTAGCGGCCAAACAAGCCTCTCTCATGGCTTCGGTATAAGTAGGGTGAGCGTGGCTCATTCTTGAAATATCTTCGGCGCTGGCGCGGTATTCCATGGCTACAACGGCCTCGGCAATCATATCAGCAGCACGCGGACCAATCATATGCACACCCAGGATCTCGTCGGTAGTGGCATCGGCCAATACTTTTACAAAACCATCCAGATCGCCGCTGGCACGGGCACGGCCGCTGGCTTTGAACGGGAACGATCCTGTTTTATATTTTACACCCGCGGCTTTCAATTGCTCTTCGGTTTGACCAACAGCGGCAACTTCTGGCCAGGTGTAAACCACGCCCGGGATCAGGTTATAATCAATATGCGGTTTCTGACCGGCAATCAGTTCGGCAACTAAAGTACCTTCGTCTTCGGCCTTGTGGGCAAGCATAGCACCTTTAATTACGTCGCCAATAGCGTAAACACCTTTAACACTGGTTTCCAGGTGGTCATTAACAGTAATTTTGCGGCCACGTTCTTCAACCGTGATACCAATTTTATCTAAACCTAAACCATCGGTATAAGCTACACGACCAACGGCTACCAGGCAATAATCGCCTTTCAGCTCTTTGCTTTCGCCTTTAGGGGTATCAAAAGTAACCGTCACGTCTTTTCCTTTTACAGTAGCGCCGGTTACTTTATGACCCAGGTAAAACTCCATGCCCAATTTGGTCAGTACCTTTTGCAATTCTTTGCCAAGGGCTTTATCCATAGTTGGGATAATGCCATCCATAAATTCAATTACAGACACCTTGGCTCCTAAACGGGCGTAAACAGAACCCAACTCCAAACCAATAACACCACCACCAATCAGCACCAAATGCTTAGGCACTTCGGTAAGGTTTAAAGCCTCGGTTGATGTGATAATGCGTTTTTTATCGATCTTTAAAAATGGCAGTGCCGATGGTTTTGAACCGGTAGCAATAATCACGTTTTTACCGGTAATCTCGGTTTCGGTACCATCGGCCTTTTTAACGGTGATGGTGTTTTTATCTTTAAAAGAGCCAACACCAAAATGGGTATCGATTTTATTTTTTTTCATTAAATAGCTAATGCCGCTGGTATTGGCATCTACTACCTCCTGCTTGCGTTTCACCATCTGGCCAAAATCAATACCCAGGTTTTCGAGTTTAATGCCGTGCGTGGTAAAAGTATGTGCGGCATTATGGTAATGCTCGGATGAATCAAGCAGGGCCTTTGATGGGATACAGCCCACATTAAGGCAGGTACCACCAAGGGTATTATATTTTTCGACGATTGCAGTTTTTAAACCCAGTTGGGCACAACGTATAGCGGCTACATACCCCCCCGGGCCCGAACCGATAACGATAACATCATATTGCATAAGCTTTGTGTTTTATGGGGGCCAAAGTTAGTAGTAATTATTGAATTAGTGATTTAGTGAATTGCTAAAACTCACAGTACTTATTTACCCAGGCCTTAATCAAACCTACCCTGTCTTTAATAAACCGAGGACCGAAAAACGGGTTCGACCAATCATCAAAATTCTCATATTGGAACCCCAGGTAAAAAATCCAGAAACCAACGCCCAGGTACGGGATGGCTTTGAGCTCCTCGTCAGTAATCGTTCTTACTTCGCGATAGCTTTCAATAAAAAGACTAAACATCCGTTCAGCTTCAGCATCGGTTAGCTTGCCTGTATACACATGCATAAAGAAATGCACGAAGAACGATAGCAGGTCATTAACCAGGAAACCTTTGCCTGCAAAATCGAAATCAAAAAAGGTTAAACCGCCGTTTTCGTCAAAATGAAAGTTCTTGGGTAAAAAATCGTATTGGCAATAGCCGCGGCTGAATTTGGAGGTATCAAATGAGTTTAGCTTTTGAGCAACCTTAGCGGTTAAATCCTGCAGGTAAGCATATTCATCGGGCAGATCTTTAAACGCAGGTGCAAAACTTTTTAGCGGTGCAATAAGTGTAGTTTCGATATTATATTCCCTCCGGGGATGTTTTAGCTCAATTGACGATGTAATATTGTGAACTTTGGCCATCTGCCCGCCAACTGTTTTCAATTGCTCATCGCTTAAATCCATAACCGGTACACCTTCGGCATAAGAAAACAGTACACCATGGCGTGTACCTTCGGGCGCTTTAAAATTTTGCAGTTGTTCACCGTGGGTATCTTTGATGGGATAGGCTACACTCGCGCCTTTTTCTTTAAGCAGGTTCAGCAGTTCTGCCTCGCCTTTAATCTCATTTAATGAGCGGTGCTGTTCGCGATAGATCTTCAGTACATACTTAGCATCGGTAGCTTCAATAATGTAAGTATCACTAACGCCACGCAACAAATATTTGCATGAAATGAGCGTTAAACCATAGGCATCCTCAATAAATATTTTTAAAGCCGTGGCCGATAGCGTAGAATACTGCACAGGAAAATGACTCATAAACTGATGATTTTTTTAACGGGCTGCAATGATACAAAATAGCGCAAACATATGGCAGCTTAGCCCTATTTTAGCAAAAATTAGCCACTTATTAGCTCCTTAATGTAACAGTGTTGTATTTAATTATTTGTTAGCAATTATGTTGTTAAATTAGGCTGTTTATTTTGACTGAATATCGAAAACCACCATAAATGAAACTACGTTTTCTCATTATCCTGCTATCAATTGGCGCTATTACTGCCAAAGCCCAGCTCCTCAAAGAAAAAGAAACCTTTACCCATGCCGACAGCCTGCGGGGCAACCTTACACCTCTCCGTACCTGTTACGATATCAATTACTACCACCTGGATGTGAAATTCAACATCGCCCAGCGCACCATCAGCGGCAGTAACCTGTTTAAGTTTACGGCAACGGAAGATTTTACCAAACTCCAGTTTGATCTGTTTGCCAATTTAACGGTGGATAGGGTGACTTATAAAGGCAAACCCGTTCCGTTTAAAAGGGATGCCAACGCGGTATTTGTTACTTTCCCAAAAACTATAGCCAAAGGCAGTAAAGATCAGTTTACGGTATTTTACTCGGGCAAGCCAACCGTAGCTTTAAACGCGCCCTGGGACGGCGGCCTGGTTTTCAAAAAAGATTCATTGGGCAAACCCTGGGTAGTAACCGCCTGCGAGGGTGTTGGCGCCAGCATCTGGTGGCCTGATAAAGATCATTTGAGCGATGAGGTTGATAGCATGCTTATCAGCATCAGCGTACCTAAAGGACTAAAAGATGTATCAAACGGCCGCCTGCGTAAAGTTACGCCACTTACCGATGGCTATACCAGGTTTGATTGGTTTGTGGCCAACCCCATCAACAATTATGATGTGGTAGCCAACATTGGCGATTACGTTCACTTTGGAGATACCTACATGGGCGAAAAAGGCAAGCTCACCATGGACTACTGGGTACTACCCGCCAGCCTGGCAAAAGCCAAAGAACATTTCGGCATCAATGCAAGGCCCATGCTGAAAGCTTTTGAACACTGGTTTGGCCCCTATCCTTTTTATGAGGATGGCTATAAACTGGTAGAAACCCCACATTTGGGCATGGAACACCAGAGCGCCACGGCCTATGGCAACCACTTTTTAAATGGCTACCTTGGGTACGATATGTCGGGAACCGGCTGGGGTAAAAAATGGGATTACATTATTATTCACGAGAGCGGGCACGAATGGTTTGGTAATAACATCACCGGTAAAGACCTGGGCGATATGTGGATCCACGAGAGTTTTACCTGCTACTCCGAATCGTTGTTTATTGAGGATAACTGGGGCAAAGCGGCCGGGCAGGAATATAACTTTGGCCTGCGGAGTGGTATTAGCAATGATAGCCCTGTTGTTGGTCCCTACAATGTAAACAAAGAGGGATCGGGAGATATGTACCCTAAAGGCGCGGTTGTGCTTAACATGATACGCACCATTATTAACGATGATGAAAAATGGCGCGATATCCTGCGTGGCCTCAACAAAACTTTTTATCACCAAACGGTAACCTACAACCAGGTGGTTAATTACATCAACGAAAAATCGGGCAAAAACCTGCTGTCTGTATTTGACCAGTATCTACATTATAAAGATCTGCCCATATTGGAGTTTACCACGGTACGCGGCAAATTTTGCAGCCGCTGGATAGCCAATGCCAAAGATTTTACTATGCCTGTTTTGGTACGCGTAAAAGGCGGCGAATACAAATTTATTACCCCAACTACCCGCTTTACTCCTGTTGATGTAGAAGGGGCTAACAAGGATAATATTGAATTTGATAAAATGAATTTTTACGTGGGGGAGCTAATCGATTAAAGCCTCACCCTGCCCTCTCCAAAGGAGAGGGTTCTTAAAAGCAGGCTGCTTTGCGGAACGTACATTCACTGAATAACATATGAACATGAAAACTAAATATCTATACAAATTATCAATGAGCCTTTTACTGGCGGGCGGCGCTTTTATGTCCGCGCAGGCGCAATTGGGTACGGTGAAAGAGAAATTTACACGGGCTGATACGCTACGCGGATCGTTAACTACGCCTTTACGTACCTGTTATGATATCAACTATTATCACCTGGATGTGAAGTTTGATATCGATAAAAAATTCATCAGTGGCAGCGTGCTGTTTAAGTTTACTGCCGATGCTGATTTTGATAAATTACAATTCGATTTGTGGAATAACCTTACCATCGAAAAAGTAGTTTACAAAGGCAAGGAGTTAAAATATACCCGCGAGTCTAACGCCGTGTTTTTAAGCTTCCCTAAAAACATTACCAAAGGCAGCAAGGACGAGTTTACCGTTTATTACTCGGGCAACCCAACCATTGCCAAACGTGCGCCATGGGATGGCGGTGTTGAGTATAATACCGACTCCTTAGGTCACGCATGGGTTTCAACAGCCTGCCAGGGCATGGGTGCCAGCGTATGGTGGCCAACTAAAGATCAGCAGGCCGATGAGGTTGATAGCGCCCTGATCAGTATCAGCGTGCCAACCGGCTTAAAAGATGTATCAAACGGTAGGTTACGTAAGGTAACCGATTTGAAAAATGGTTACACCAAATTCGACTGGTTTGTATCAAACCCTATCAACAACTACGATATCGAAGCAAACATTGGCGATTATACCCACTACGAAGGCGTGTATGATGGCGAAAAAGGCAAACTAACCATGGATTTTTGGCCGCTGAGCTATAACCTGAACAAAGCCAAAGCCCAATGGGGACTTGATGCTCCCCGCATGCTTAAAGCTTTTGAACACTGGTTTGGCCCCTACCCTTTTTATGAAGATGGTTACAAATTAATTGAAAGCCATCACCTGGGGATGGAACACCAAAGCGGTACCGCTTACGGTAACCATTATCAAAATGGCTATCTCGGTCGTGATTTGTCTGGCACAGGCTGGGGTTTAAAATGGGATTTTATTGTGGTTCACGAAAGCGGGCACGAATGGTTTGGCAACAACATCACCTCTAAAGACCTTGCCGATATGTGGATACACGAAAGCTTTACCAATTACTCGGAGTCGTTATTTGTAGAAACCTTTTATGGCAAACAGGCCGGGCAGGAATACGTACACGGTACCCGCATGGCTATTGTTAACGACAGGCCAATTATCGGCAGCTATGGGGTAAACAAAGAAGGATCGGGCGATATGTATTACAAAGGCGGCAACATGCTCAACATGATCCGCACCATTATCAATGATGATGAAAAGTGGCGTGGCATCCTGCGTGGTTTAAACAAAACATTCTATCACCAAACCGTTACTTACAACCAGGTTGTTGACTACATCTGTAAAGAAGCGGGCATGAATTTAGCGCCGGTATTTGACCAATACCTGCACTACAAAACCCTGCCTATACTGGAACTGTTAGTGCGCGATGGCAAAACCCTTGCCCGCTGGACCAGCACCGATGCCAAAGACTTTGCCATGCCGGTTAAAGTGCGCATTAAAGGCGGCGACTATAAATTTATCACCCCAACAACCCGCTTTAAACCTGTTGACCTTGCCGGTGCAACCAAGGATAATATTGAGGTTGATACTTTTAATTATTATATTGGGGTGCTGGTTAATTGAGAAGCCCCACCCAAACCCTCCCCTTCAGGGGAGGGCTTAAAAACAGGGTTTAAAATAAAAAGTCTCCCCTTTAGGGGAGATTTAGAGGGGCTGTAGCTTTTATTTTCACCACCCATGCAACCTTTATTTATAACCTGGGTCTTATAGGTACAAAACGATATAATTATGAAGTGTTTAAGTAAAGTATTATTGGTTGCAGCGCTGGCAACCGGTAGCGCACAATATACTATTGCAAAAGCGCCTGTTGCTAAAATTGTTGCCGATGACGACCAAAGCAATACCGAAGACCGTCACCTTTCCGGCTTTAGTTCGGTGAATGTTTCGGGATCTTTTGATGTGGTAATTACCCAGGGATCAACCGAATCTGTTAAGGTAACCGCACCGGCCGATGTGATCAAACGCATCATTACCGAGGTTGAAGGCGGTGTACTAAAAATATACACCAAAAGCGATAACGACTGGCACTGGTTTGATGGTGGGCATAAAAAGATCATCATCTATGTATCGGCTAAGCAACTTGATGGAGTTACCCTTTCTGGATCAGGCGATGTATCCTTTAAAGAAGGCCTGCGTGCCAATTCATTTAAATTAAAGCTGACAGGCTCGGGCGATTTAACCGGCAAGCTGGACGTTAAAAACCTGGATTGTGTATTGGCTGGTTCCGGTGATATCAGCATCAGCGGCAGCGCCGAAAATTCAAACGTAAGTGTAGCCGGTTCCGGCGATTACTCAGCAACCCGTTTTATAACTAATACCGCCGCCGTACGTGTAGCAGGCTCTGGCGATGTTAAGATCAACGTAAGTTCAAAATTAGATGCCTCAGTAGTTGGCTCGGGTGATATTCATTATACCGGCAGTGTTAAAAGTGTGAGTACTTCTAAGATTGGCAGTGGAGATGTGAGCAGGATGTAGAAGGCCTCACCCTGCCCTCTCCAAAAGGAGAGGGTTCTTGATATTAAAACAGTAAAAGCGATGATGACTCATCGCTTTTACTGTTTTAATATCCTGTTTATATAATCATGTCATTGCGAGGTACGAAGCAATCGCGAACATTACAGAGCAGATTTGCATGCGTGCGGTTGCTTCGTACCTCGCAATGACATGGGATAAAGCGGCAAATCAAAAGTCCTCTCCTTTGGAGAGGATTATTCGTATTTTAATTTGTTCTTGGCATTCATGATAGCTTCGCTGTTTAGGTGAGGCTCTTAAAACCTTGTATAAAACGCCAACTGCGCAACGTGGTTCAAGGTATAACTCTCAGCCTGTTTAATGTATTGGTTCAAATACCCTGTTTCTACATCAATCATTTTATTGATGCGGTAACCAATGGCTACATAGGCACGGTTTTGGTCAAAAAAATGTTTGTTTACTTTTTGTTTGTTGTGGATGTTTACAAATACCTCGTTCTGTAAGGCTACAAATGGCCCCTTATTAAATACTACCGAATCGTTCCCTATGGGTACTACCGCCCGGGCAAAGTAACGCATGCGCTGGGCAAAGTAATGATCATTTTTTGTAGCGGCAGTGTTGCCCAGGTAACGCTGCTCTAACCGGAAACGGTGCTGCATGGCTACATCTTTACCAATTTTATGCGAGTAGATGAATTGCTCCCAGGTGCGGTGCTCGGGGCGAAAGGTTTGATCTCCGGCCGGGGTACGGCCATAGGTGGCAATATAGGCATAGCCCAAAGCCCCAACCTTGTTTTTGGCAAAGTAATAGTTAACTGATGGGCGCAGCAGGATGTGCTTTAAATAACTGATCTCATCATGAGATCGTAACTGGCCGTCAAACGAGTATCCCCAACGGTTTGATAGCTTCTGGGTATGAAACAGGGCTCCCCAGGCCGAAAACTGATTGTCCTGCGCGCGTAGTTTTGCAGGAACTACAAATAACAGGATAGCTGCAAGAGCTAATTGTTTTTTTAGGTGCATAAGGTATATGTATTAATTAAAAATTCAATTTAGTCTTTTAACCTTGCCAGTACACGCCTGCCCAGGTCAAAAGTAATTCTAAACGCTTCCTGGTTACTCATCTGGTATCCGGGGGTTTGATGAAAGCTCAGGATAAACTGCCCCTTAAACCTGTTGTATAAAAAAGGTGTCCAGATAATGTCCATGCGGTTATACGTTTTCTTTTCATAAAACGCGTCGCCGTACATAATATGATGGCCTTCGCCTTTATAAAATTCATCATACAAAGCAAAACGGTGATAACCAAAGTAAGCATTAGCTACAAAGCCGGCAGGTTTCTGAAAACCGTCCAAACCACGTACCCGTTCTAATGACATCATACCACCTGCTTCTACTGTCAATGAGTCTAAAAAAGTTTTGTGCCCAAAGTCGAGCCCTAACCTGATCTGGCCCCCGCCATTGTCCCTGATATTGTCATTAGGTACGGCAATAGCAGCACCGGCATCATGCTCTAACATAAAATAATGCGATACATAAAACATACCATTAACAACCGGTTTGTATTTACCCGAGAAGCCGAAGATAAACTGTTCCCTATCGGTATTGGTTTGGCGGCTTACCCAGTCAATCCAACCGGTTTCAACAAAATGATCGTTATGTACCCGTGCCAAAAGACCTTCAATATTGGGGCGATAGTAACGCAGGGTATCATTTAATAAAGCGCGGGGATAATCGCTTATTAAACCTTCACGCGGGAACGCGCCTGCGTTAAACAGCCAGCTTTTGCCGGTAAAGCTGTAATAGGCAACCGGGTTTACCTTTAAAAAATAAGGCTGGGCACCAAACTCGTGAATACCGTTAGCACCAAAAATGAAGTGGTTAAGGCTATCAACGTTAAAACCAAAATCAAGCTCGGTACGAATACCATTGTAAGTATGGGAACGCAGCACAAAAGGTTTGTACTCGCGGTTATCCATAAAGCCCAACGCGCTAAAATGCACGTCGATGGTTTCCTGGGCCATTGCAGCGGTGCAGCTTATTATTGTAAAGATGGCAAATAGGTATATTTTTTTGATCATGGGTAATTGTATTATTTAACTGTTAATTTTATGATGCCGCTATTCCTGCTGCCCGTAAAAGGGTCTGTTCGGAGCGAAAAGTAAAGCTGGTATAATCCTTTTTTAGCCGGTACTTTAAACGGAAATTGATAATGAGCCTCTTGCCCCGGTTTTATTGTAATGTTATAAAAGTCGGGGGTGCCTTTTTGGGTATCAACCTGCTGCGTTCCTAAAAACAGGCAAGCCTCTAAACTTAGCTGGTGGGTTATGTCTTCATTGCTGAAGCTGATGGCAAAAGGATAGGGGTTGGTGATATCCAGGTCGATAGTTTGTATACTGCCTGTAGTTCCCGTTAAGATATAAGATGTCGGCTTAAATACCACTTTCTGATATGTACGGGTATCGGTAATCCAGCCGCCATACCATTTCCCTAAGTTATTAATGCTATCTGTAGTTACGCCCGGTATTTTACTATCAGTAAGAAAATACACCTTTTTGTGCTGCATCTCGTCCTCAAAAGGCCACATATCAAACTGCGTGGTGCGGTAATATTTTGAATCGTACCCAAAGCCTTTTAACGAATTGGTATAAAAATCATATTTAGATGGATTTTGATATTCGTCGCGCATCACCACATATGCGTCGCCGGCTTTGGCGTGTACTTCATCGGCCCATTTATGAAAGCCATAATAGGTAGATAACTGCGGGGCGTGCTGCAAAAAGTCGAACCCGATGATGGTACAAATCCTAAAAACAACAAACAGCGCTATGTTGGCCATGCTTAGTTTATAAAACCAGGCGGGCGGATTTTTACCATCCTGCTTAAAATGAATTAAAGTAAGCATCACCAACGGTACAAAGCCTATGAGGGTGTAATGCGGCTGTACATCTACCTTAAACGTATTAAGGTAAAAAAACACGAAGATGCCTATCGCATTTACCAGCATGGTGCGCATAAAAACGTCCTGCACTTTGGTGGTAAATCCTTTATAAAATAAAAACCAACTGGTAAAAGCCCCGCCAAGCAACAGTTGCATACCCAGGTAAGTAAAGCCAAAAGTAAAGTTTATGGTATCATCCCGCTCAAACAAGTTGACATTAAGCGCCGGGAAACCATGGTGGTATTGCCACAAAATATGCGGCACATATAAGCCGATGGCCAGCAATACGATGAGGTAAAAAGAAGGCCGCTTTAATAACTTTAAATTGGCAAGCAAAGTAAAAGTCACCAACAGTATCCCATGATATTTGCTATACATCAAACAGGCCACTACCACACCTAATATCAACGCTAAAAGCCAGCTATCTTTATCCAGGTATCGCTGGTAAAAAAAGTAAAACAGTACTGCAAAGAAAAGTAAGGGTGAATCGGGCGTGGCTATAAAACCGTAAATATGAAAAACCCAGATGCCTGATATCAGCACAATAAACCATTTGGCGCTTACCTGATATCTTTTAAGCATCAGCCACATAAGGTATATGGCACAGGTACTTGCCAGTATAGTCGCCAACCTCACGCCAAGCTCGTTATGCATCAGCATATCGCCCATACGGATAAATACGGCTACCATGGGCGGATGGTAGTAAAAGCCCCAATCCATCATGCGCGAGTAAACCCAGTAATAGGCCTCATCGGCATGAAGTTCAAGCGCGCAGGATTGCAGGATGTTTAAGGCTGTCCAAACCAGCAGAAAATAAAGAATGGGCGTATTGTACCTGGTTTGGGCCGGCGTATTGTTTATGGCGGTATCCTGCATTTAGCCTTTATTGAAAATTAAGCTGCAAAGGTATGATAAAAGCCCAAATCCTTAAACAGGTAGCTATCATGATTAAGTAATTTGATCAAATAATACCCCAAATCTTCATACTTTAGTCGCACTAAATCAACACTTAAAATGCTCAAATCAATTGAAATTGTACGTAAACCAAGGGAATTTATATTGGAACGGATCAAAGACCTCAGTGTGGACCAGCTTAACCACATCCCTTCCGGTTTCAATAATAACATCATCTGGAACCTTGCACATATGATATCGGCACAGCAAGGCATCTGCTATACCCGTGCAGGGGTGCCCATCATTACCGACGATAAATACTATACCCCATACCGTCCCGATACCAAACCCGACGGCTTTATAGACGCCGATGAAGTGACGATCATTAAGGATCTGTTCCTGTCAACAATTGATCAATTAGAAGTTGATCTCAACAAAGGCATTTTTACCAATTACCCTACCTGGAATACCCGTTACGGCGTGGTAATGGATTCTATCGAAACAGCAATAGCGTTTTTACCTTTTCATGAAGGTTTGCATTCGGGGTGTATTACGGCACTGATGAAGCTGGTTGTTTTGTAAGGAAAGTCAACAGGGCTGCTTTCTACACTGTTGTGCTGAGTTGTAAAATTTCGCGGACTGTGCAATATAAAGGCTATGTCATTGCGAGGTACGAAGCAATCGCGAACTGTGCAGATCCGCCCTGTAGAGCATGAGATTGCTTCGTGCCTTGCAATGACATAGTGGATTTGTCATACTGAAGCACGAAGCATATACTCGCGAACCTTGCAGGGCAAAGAAACACGGCGCAGATTAGATTCTTCACTACGTTCAGAATGACAGTTCACGGCCTAAAAACTTTACAAAAAAAAGGCCCCCTTTTGCAAGGGGGCCTGTATAAAATAAGTTTGTAAAAGGCTTAGTTACCGCCTAAAGCTGCCGCGCCGCTTACAATTTCGGTAAGTTCGGTGGTGATGGCTGCCTGGCGGGCCTGGTTGTATGAAAGTTTTAAGGCTTTCAACAGTTCGCCGGCATTTTCAGTCGCTTTATCCATCGCTGTCATACGTGCACCATGCTCAGATGCATTTGAATCTAATACGGCACGGTATAACTGGATCTTGATATTTTTAGGGATCAGTTCATCAACTATTTCCCGCTGAGAAGGCTCAAGGATGTAATCAACATTAGCTGTTTTTACTTCCTCTTTTTTCTCCGCCTTAGGTACAGGTAATAATTGTTCTGCAACCAAATACTGCACTGCCGCGTTACGGAAGTGGTTATACACTAACTCAACACGGTCGTATTCACCTTTAATAAAACCAGCCATAATGCTCTCGGTAATTTTTGAAGCATTTTCAAAGTTAAGAGCAAGGTACAAATCGTTGTTGTTACCAATTACGTTGTATTTGCGCCTCTCGTAAAACTCCTGGCTTTTTTTACCGATAGCTATAATCGATACATTGCCTGCTGCTAATTGCTTGCTGTATTTTTCGGCAATAAGGTTATTAGCCGTTTTAATTACGTTGGCATTGAAGGCACCTGCCAAACCACGGTTTGACGATACAACAACAACTAAAACACGTACTGGTTCGCGTTCCTTCAAAAATGGCGACGAACCTTCCTCCAAACTCTGAGAAAGATTTGCCAGCAACTCGTTCAGTTTGGTAGCATAAGGACGCAACTGAATAATTGCATTTGTAGCACGCTTTAGCTTAGCCGCCGAAACCATTTTCATGGCCTTGGTGATTTGCTGTGTTGACGATACAGACTTTATCCTGTTTCTTACTTCTTTTAAATTAGCCATCTTATTTGGGTATCAAGTAGCTAGTATCAAGTATCAAGACTTGTTTAGCCACTCGATTAATGCTTTTTTTAAGTATCAAGTAGTTAGTATTAAGTATCAAGTATATATCTTTCTCTTTACTTTTTACTACAGTTATTCTTTTAGAGCAAGTAGTTAGTACCAGTTTTGTCTTGCTACTTGATACTAACTACTTGCTACTAATTTAGTATTTTCCTGCCAGTTCTTTAGCTACTGTTTCCAGTACACCTGTTATCTGATCGTCGAATTTACCTGCTTTAAGGGCAGCTAATACTTCAGGGTGACGAACTTCCAGTTGGCTGGTGTATTCTAATTCAAACTTCCTGATATCTTTTACAGGTACGCTACGCATCAGGTTTTTGGTACCTAAGTAAATGATAGCCACTTGTTTTTCTACAGATACCGGTGAGTATTGACCTTGTTTAAGGATCTCTACGTTACGGATACCTTTATCCAATACGCTTTTGGTAGATGCATCTAAATCCGAACCGAATTTAGAGAAAGCCTCTAACTCGCGGTATTGAGCCTGGTCAAGTTTCAAAGTACCGGCTACCTTTTTCATTGATTTGATCTGCGCGTTACCACCCACACGTGATACCGAGATACCTACGTTGATGGCCGGACGAACACCTGCGTTGAATAAGTTAGACTCTAAGAAGATCTGACCATCAGTAATAGAAATTACGTTGGTTGGGATGTAAGCAGATACGTCACCGGCTTGTGTTTCGATGATAGGCAAAGCGGTTAATGAACCACCACCCTTTACGATACCACGGATTGACTCTGGCAAATCATTCATCGCCTGGGCGATAGAATCATTGGAGTTAACCTTAGCGGCACGCTCTAATAAACGGCTATGCAGGTAAAATACATCACCAGGGTAAGCCTCACGGCCCGGTGGGCGACGTAATAACAGTGATACCTCACGGTAAGCAACAGCTTGTTTTGACAAGTCATCATAAACGATCAAAGCCGGTCTTCCGGTATCGCGGAAATACTCGCCGATAGCAGCACCCGCGAAAGGAGCAAAGAACTGCATGGTAGCAGAGTCAGAAGCATTTGCAGCAACGATGATAGAATAAGGCATAGCACCATTTTCTTCCAACGTGCGTACAATGTTTGCAACTGTTGATGCTTTTTGACCGCAGGCAACATATATACAGATAACCGGTTTGCCGGCATCATAAAATTCTTTTTGATTGATGATGGTATCGATACAAACCGCTGTTTTACCAGTTTGGCGGTCACCAATAACCAACTCACGCTGGCCACGGCCAATAGGGATCATCGCGTCGATAGCTTTGATACCTGTTTGCAAAGGCTCGGTAACCGGCTGACGGTAGATAACCCCTGGCGCTTTACGCTCCAAAGGCATTTCGTAAGTTTGACCTAATATTGGTCCTTTACCATCAATTGGTGTACCCAAAGTATCAACAACACGGCCAAGCATACCTTCGCCAACGTTGATTGATGCAATACGGTTGGTGCGTTTTACAGTATCACCTTCTTTAATATCGTCAGATTTACCTAACAATACCACACCCACGTTATCTTCTTCAAGGTTAAGTACGATACCTTGCAATCCTGTGCCAAATTCAACAAGCTCACCTGATTGTACTTTTGTTAGTCCATAAACGCGTGCAATACCGTCGCCCACCTGGAGTACAGTACCCACTTCTTCTAATTCAGATTCTGACTTAAAGCCTGCCAATTGCTGACGCAAAATTGCCGATACTTCGTCTGGTCTTACCTCTACCATTGTTTAAATTTATTTAGAGTTTTATGTTTAATATTATATAACCCCGCTTTGGGTAAATTCTTTTTGTAATTTTTTAAGGCTGCTGCTTACGCTGGTATCCAATTGCTGACCGCCAACGGTAAGCACAAAACCGCCTATTAACGCTGCATCAACTTTAGCGCTTAACTGAATAGTGCCACCAATAGAAGCCTGTAATTCTTTAATAATTACCTGCTTGTTGGCTTCAGATAATGGAGTAGCCGAAACAACACGCGCTTTAGTGATATTCTTTTTGATATTGTACAGGTTAATGTATTCGTAACCTGTTGTCATTAAAACCTCACCACGGCCTTTATTGATCATTAGTTTAAAAAAAGCAAGCGTAAGTTTGCTAACCTTACTACCAAATATAAGATCAAGGATGCTTAATTTTTTGCTGTGTGATACTACCGGATTTGCCAGCACCGCGCTAAGCTGCGGATTTGCTTTCAACGTATGCACAAAAAGTTCCATATCGCTTTTAGCAGCTTCAACACCATTTTGCTCTTGTGCAAGATCAATAAGTGATTTGGCGTACCTGGCTGCTACTGTTAATTCTGACATATTTTATGTATTTCGGATTTCGAATTTTCGATATCGGAATTTTTTATTTTGAATTTTCTGGAGATTGGTTTTGGATACTCAAGGAAATAAATCCGAAATTGAACATCCCAAATCCGAAATCCTTACAATTTCACTTCCTTTAATAACTGGCTTACCAACTCATCCTGTTTTTTCTGATCTTCTAACTGGCCTTGTAAAATCTTCTCGGCAATCTGGATAGATAATACAGCAACCTGGTTTTTAACATCAGCCATTGCAACCGCTTTTTGATTATTTATTTCAACACGGGCAAGCTCAATCATACGTGCGCCTTCTTTATGAGCAATTTCTTTGGCATCACTTATCATCTGATCTTTTACTTTTTTGGCATCAGATAAGATCTGGTCGCGCTCGGCACGGGCTTGTTTAATCAACGCCTCGTTTTCATGAACTAAACGCTCCATTTCTTCTTTAGCGGCTTCTGCTTTAAGCAATGCTTTTTCTATCGAAGCTTCACGGTCGCCAATGGCAGCCATAATTGGTTTCCAGGCAAATTTGGCCAATATAAAAAACAGGAAAGCAAACGCTACTGTTGTCCAAACTACTAATCCTAAATCCGGTGTTACTAATGGATTCATCTTTTATATATTCTATTTTTAAATGAACATTTTAATTAAAAGCCGGGCTGGTGCCAATCGCGCCAGGCACGGCTTTTATTTTTTAACCGGGTTTCTTATTTAAGACCCAGGAATGATACAACTATACCAAACAGAGCAGCACCTTCAATAAGAGCCGCAGCGATGATCATAGCAGTTTGGATTTTTGAAGCAGCTTCTGGCTGACGTGATATACCTTCCATGGCTTTACCACCAACCTGACCGATACCAATGCCGGCACCGATTACCGCTAAACCTGCACCTAATGCAGCAATACTTCCAATCATGATTTAAAATTTAAATGTTAATATATATTATAGTTATTTACGATTAATGGTGATGCTCTTCAATTGCACTACCGATAAACAATGATGTAAGCAGGGTAAAAATAAACGCCTGCAGCAATGCTACCAGTAACTCCAATATATCCATGAACACCACAAACGCAACAGATACCGGCGCAATAGCTACTGATTTAAAAACAAAGATCAGTGATATTAAACTAAGCACAATAATGTGCCCCGCGGTAATGTTGGCAAACAAACGAATCATGAGGGCGAATGGCCTTGAAAAAATCCCAAGTAATTCAACCACCCACCAAAGCGGCCAAAGCCAGATTGGCACAGTACCCGGGAAAAATATGTGACCCCAGTAATGTTTATTACCGTTAAGATTTACAACCAGCAAAGTAATAACCGAAAGCACCAGCGTTACCGCGATATTACCGGTTAAATTTGAACCACCCGGAAAGAAAGGGATTAAACCTATCAGGTTGTTGATCAATATAAAAAAGAATACAGTTAACAACAACGGCATAAAGCGCGCGTATTTGTAACCAATGTTTGGCAAGGCCACATCATCCCTTATAAAAAGGATAACCGGCTCCAGGAAAGATTGCAAACCTTTTGGCGCTTTACCAACGCGTTTTTTATAGCTTGACGCCACGCTCAGGAAAATGATAAGCAGCAAAATAACCGACATCCACAACGACGCCACGTTGCGGGTTATCGACAGGTCAAAAACCGAGGCTGTAGCATCAATAGTTTTATCATCGCCGGTTACAGCTTTCACTTTATCATGTACCAAGGCATATTTGTAATATTTACCCTGGTGAATTTCTTCGCCTTCATGACCAAATACTGATGACATAAATATTTCTACACCTTTGTTGGTATATAATATTACAGGCAAAGGAAATGCGATACCGCCACCCACATGATAAAAATGCGAGTCGCCAATATGTTCCATAATGGTTTCTGTAGGGTCAAACTTTTCTTCAGTTTTTGTTTCCTGGCCGTTTTCAGGGGCTTTTTGCTCTTGGGCGTAAAGCCTGCCAAAGGAAAGTAGCGTTAAAAAAACGCCCAAAACTACGCTGGTGGTTATTTTTCTTGAGTTCAAAATGTGGCTAAAATCCATTAATTGCGAGATTCTTACTATAAATTTTGGTTGCGCAAGTTACATAACAAAGTGTAGATTTCAAAGCCCATATTTAAGATATATATATAAGCAAAATTTGCCATGAAAACATACCGGTCAATTGGTGTTTTGGTTACCAATATCAATACAAAGAGCAAGCTGAAAAGTATTTTAACAGTGGTTGCTATTAAAAAGGTTTGGGCATATAACTCAGGTTTTATTTGCCCTATAACCAACACCAGCATTACGGTTAAAAAAGTAAATATGCCTATAAAAGCAAACAACACCCAAAACTTTTGAATAAGCCAGTTTTGATGACCATTATGGCTTGCCAACGCCGGCAAAGCTCCTATTATTATAACAAATACAAGGTACCCAAAGGCAGGTTTAAGCAGTTTCAATTTTTTACAGATCTGATTACTAAAAACAACGAGCCAAAAACTCCCAACAAAGCCAGTAAGGCGGTTACCCATTTAGTTTGATGATTTGCGGCTTCATCAATTTTGTATCCGGCAAAAGTACAAATACCAATAATTACCAGCATCTGGAATGCTATGCCCATATATTTGGCGTAGCTGTTTGCCTCGTTGCTGCCGTTACCATCACTTTGTTCATTTTGGGCCATGCGCAAATTTATTAAACCTATTGTATAATCTTTAGTATTTTAGCAATGCTTTTAATTATAAATATTTATGAAGATCTTGTTAGGCAAAAATGACGACAAAGCTGTCTTTGTAAAAACACTTTTAAAAAAGCATACCAAAACTAAACCTAATACCGAGGCTAACCATGTATTTTTAACAGAATTATTATACGCCGTAGAAGAAATCAAACTGATAAAAACCGGACAGCTAAAGGGAAGACCCGCTGAAGAGTTGCTAAAAGAGCTTCCTTAAATTCTACGTTAGAAATAGCACATGGCAATAAAAGATTTATTAAAGCTTATTTACCAAAACAAAAACCTTTGAGGCGCAATTCTAACTACATCATTATAAAGCAAGTCAGTTTTGCGCTGTTTGCATTCATGCTATTCCTGGCAGGTTGCTCGCTCGAAAAAGAAAGCGGCTTTAACCGCAATATGCAAAATCTTACCGCGCATTATAACATACTATTTAACGCCAACGAGATACTCCGCATTAAACAGGAAAGCTATGCCACCGGCTTCGTTGACTCCTACAACGAACTACTAAACGTTTATCCCGATACTACGGCCCAAGGCGGTACGGCCGATAAAGACCTGGAGCTGGCTATCAGCAAAGCCAATAAAATCATCAATATTAAAGAACAAAGCCATTACCTGGGCGATGCCTACCTGGTGCTGGGTAAGTCCCGCTTTTTGGAGGGAAATTATTTTGATGCCGTAGAGTACTTTAACTATGTTGTTTTATCATACGGTAAACAGGCCAATTTAAAACAGGAAGCATTGATCTGGAAGGCAAGGGCTTTGCTATACCTTAATAACCCATCCGAGGCCAAAGTGGCTATTGACACCGCCATTAACAACATCAACCCTAAAAAAAGCATACCGGCAGGCATTTACGCGGCAAAACTGCAGCATGACATTGATGTTGAAGAATACCCTGCCGCCGAAGAGAGCGCGAAAACAGCGCTGCAATATTGCCATGATGGCAACCTTAAATTAAGGTGGACCTTTATTTTGGCCCAGCTGCAGGAGCTTAATCAAAAACCAGACGCGGCCATTGTTAATTATACCAGTATTGTAAAAAGCAACGCATCGTTCGAGATGGCTTTTAACGCCAATCTTAATCGTATCCGTTTACAGGATATGGAAAGCGGCATCAAGCTAAACAAAACTGAACGCCTGCGTAAGCTGCTCCGGAACCAAAACAACAAGGAATTTACAGATCAGATCTATTACCAGATAGCCCAGCAATTTTATACCGCCGGCGATATTGATAACGCCATCAAAAACTATAAGCTATCGGTACGCAACAGCACCAAAAACCAAAGTCAGAAAGGGTTGAGCTATTTACGCATTGCCGATATCGACTTTAAAAACAAAGCAGATTATGCCGGGGCCAAACTATATTACGATAGCACCCTCACTTACCTGCCCCCTACCTATCCGGGCTACCAGATCATCCGTAAAAAAGCCAATAACCTGCAGATACTAACCGGGCTGCTACAAACTATATCGCATGAGGATACCCTGCAAATGCTGGCCGCGCTTGATGAGAAAACCCGCGCCGCACGTATCGAGGCGATGGTTAACCGCAAAATTTTACAAGATAAAGTAGTTCAGCAGGCTGCGGATAATAATGCCGGTCAGTTAGAAAACAACCGGAACACCGCAGGCTTAAACAACCAGCAGGCCAACAAAATTGGCGGCAGCACATTTTACTTTTATAATCCGGCAGCGTTAAGCGCGGGGGTAAATGATTTTAAACGACAATGGGGTAACCGCAAACTGGAAGATAACTGGCGCCGCAGCAAACGGTCAAACAGTACCCTTGCCCAAACCGTTAATTCCCCAGGTAGCCAAAGTGATGATCCGTTTGCCCCATCGCCGCAAGATGCTGCCAACGCATTAAAAGGCGATGCGGGTGCTTACCGGCAGGACCTGATTAAAAACGTACCACTCACACCCGATCTGCTCAACCGGTCAAACATCAGGGTTTATAATGCCTACATGGATATGGCCAATTTTTACCGCGATATTTTGGGCGATAAAAAAGAAGCCATAGCAACCTATGAGGCTTTATTACTGCGTTTCCCTAAAAGCAGCGATAAGGCAGCCGTATATTATAACCTGTACCGCTTATATGCCGATGTGGATGTAAAAAAATCTGAGGATTATAAAAACAGGATCCTGGCAGAATTCCCCGAATCCGTTTTTGCCAAAGTAATTCTTGACCCTAATTACGCCAAACGCCTGGACGATGCCAATGCCGAGTTTAACGGGTATTATAACAAAGTGTATGACTTGTATAGCCAAAGGAAATACACTGATGTAATTACGCAGGCCAATGACCTGCTAAGCCGCTATCCAGATAATAAATTTGCAGCACAACTGTACTATTTAAAAACGATAGCCGCAGCCCACCAGGAAAAACTGCAGCCATTTTTAACAGACCTGCAATTGATTGTAGCTAAATACCCTAACGACAGGCTGGTAACTCCATTAGCACAACAACATCTTACCTATATCGATTCAAACAAAACGGAGATGGCGACCCGATCTGTTGTTTTATCTGATAATGATTTAAACGAAATTCCATTTACGCCGCCGGTAGCCTATCAAAAAAAAACAGAATACCGCCCGGTTTATCATCCATCGGCCGATGTACAGGTTGCACAAGTAAGGCAGGAGCCTAAAGTGACGCCGCCAATAAAGCCCAAGGCCGAGCCCCCGGTACAGGCACCGCCAAAACCTGTTGAACAGGTTAAACCACCTGTTGTAGCGGTTGTAACTCATAAAGATTCGGTTAAAACGATTGTTGAACCACCTAAGCAGCCGGTAAATGCTAACGCGGCACCTACTGTTGATTCGGTACGCAAGCTCCTTGATCAGTTTGCCGCGGCCAAACAGGCCCAGCAACAACAGTCGCCTGCAGCTGCCCCACCAGTAATAACGGCGACTCCGGTAACTTATATATTTAACTTAAGGGATAGCACCAACTATTACTTTGTTATAAATGTTGCCACAGGTACAACTAACCTTGCTTCTTCACGTTTTGGAGTAGGGCAGTTTAACCGTATCCATTTTGCAAATAGCGCCATTAAGCACGACCTGAAACCCATAGGGGCCGATGACCAGGTAATATTTGTAGGTCGCTTTTACAGCCTGGACGATGTTAAAAATTACGCGCGTGGCATTGTGCCTTTATTGCCCGAGATTATGAAGGTACCTAAGGATAAATACAGTTTTTTTATCATTACGAAGGAAAATCTGGATAAATTAGCCGACCAAAAAACATTAGATAGTTATATTGATTACTATCAGAAATTCTATTGAAAAAAATGAAGACCACCTATAATAAGAAACCAACACTTAGCTCGCAGGATATAAGGCACTATAACTGGTACATATGGCGTAGCGTTATCGCGCTTTTTGTGTTGGTTGCCATCATGTTCACGCTCACCATTTTTGATGTATTTGGTCAGCTGCCATCATTTCGCGACCTTGAAAATCCCAAAAGTAACCTTGCGTCAGAGGTGATTTCATCAGATAAACAGGTGCTGGGAACTTATTATGTTCAAAACCGATCAAACGTTACCTATAAAGAATTATCGCCTAATGTGATTAACGCGCTTATCGCCACAGAGGATAAAAGATTTTACGACCACTCAGGCATCGATTTTGGCCGCAGCTTTACCATTTTCCTGCATTTACTTATCGGTCAAAAACAGGGTGGCAGTACCATTACCCAACAGTTGGCAAAAAACCTATTTACCGAAAAATCAAATAACCCCTTTGTAAGGATCACCCAAAAGCTACAGGAGTGGATAACCGCTGTTAAGCTGGAGCGCCATTACACCAAGCAGGAAATCCTGACCATGTACTTAAACAAGGTTGATTTTGGTGCCTATAACACATACGGCATAAAATCGGCCGCGCGCACTTACTTTAACACCACGCCAGATAAGTTAACGCCAGACCAGGCAGCTTTATTAATAGGCATGGTAAACGGGCCGGGCATCTATTCGCCTATCAGGCACCCTAAAAACGCTATTAACCGCCGTAACCTGGTACTTAACCGCATGGCAGAGCAAGGTTCGTTAAGTGAAGGCCAAGCGGCAGAATTAAAGCAAAAACCATTGGGTTTAGATTTTCACCTTAATACCCATATAGATGGCCCTGCTCCTTATTTCAGATCGGTATTGAAAAAGGAGGTACAAAAGATTTTTAAAGAACAAAACCTTAACCGTCCCGACGGCACGCCCTATGATCTTGATCGCGATGGCTTAAAGATATATACCACCATTGATGCCACCATGCAACAATATGCCGAAGAGGCACAGCTGGAGTACATGAAAAACCTGCAAGTGCAGTTTAATGACCACTGGCGTGGGCAAAACCTTGCAAAAAGCATCCATAACTTTAAGTTTTTGGTTAACCAGGGAATGCTTAAAAGCGACAGGTATAAACAACTAAAGGCGCAAGGTTTAGATGATGAGGATATTAAAACCAATTTTAACACGCCTGATACCGTTAACCTGTTTACCTGGCATGGCAACATCGATACACTGATGAAGCCTATCGACTCTATTGTATATAGCAAAATGTTATTGCGTAATGCCCTGATGAGTATGGACCCAACTACCGGCTACGTTAAAGCCTGGGTTGGCGGCACCAACTTTGAACATTTTAAGTACGACCAGGTAAAGAACGGTACACGGCAGGTAGGCTCAACGGCCAAACCGTTTACCTACGCGGTAGCTATTGATAATGGCTATTCGCCTTGTATGAAAATCAATAATGTGCCGGATACTATTCGCGGTTATGGCGATCCATGGTGCCCGCGGTCTTCCCCGTCAGAAACTTTGCCAGGCTTTATCACCCTGCGCCAGGCTTTGGCCCATTCGCAAAACTGGGTAACTGCCCATGTGATGAGCGAGGTGAAGCCAGAGCCGGTTGTTGAGCTGATTAAAAAAATGGGTATCACCAGCGCGGTACCACCCTACCCTTCTATCTGCCTGGGCACATTTGATGCCTCGGTATTTGAAATGACCGCGGCTTACTCGGTATTTGCCAACCACGGTTTATGGACAGAGCCAACTTATATACTACGCATTGAAGACAAAAACGGTAACGTTTTATATACCCATACCCCAAAAGTAGTACAGGCCATGAACCCGCAAACCGCGTATGTAATGACTTATATGCTTAAAGGCGTTATTGAAGAGGGTACTGGCGCAAGGCTTGGCTACAAATATGGCTTACACAACCCTATAGGTGGCAAAACCGGTACCACTCAAAACAACTCCGATGGTTGGTTTATAGGGATTACCCCTCAACTGGTTACCGGGCTGTGGACGGGTTGCGAAGACCGAGATATTGCCTTTCAGTCAACAAGATTAGGTGAAGGTGCTAACAGTGCCCTCCCAATATTTGCCATATATATGAAAAAGGTATATGCTAACCCCGCTCTCGGCATCAAAAAAACAGTTGATTTCGATGCACCCAAAAACGGCGTAAGTATAGTACTTGATTGCGGACAATACACTCAGCAGCAGCAGGGGACTAATGAGGTAGATAAGAAACTGGATTTTTAAGAAGTTAAAATAGTAAAAGCCCCCGTCATTGCGAGTTTTAAAAATCGCGGCCGCCGAATGGGTGAAATGGCAAAAATGATTTGTCATCCTGAGTTGTAAAATTTCGCGAAATTCTGAAGGTGGAATGACAACATAAAGCTATGTCATTGCGAGGCACGAAGCAATCGCGAACTATGCAGATCCGCCCTGTAGAGCATGCGATTGCTTCGTGCCTCGCCATGACATGGTGGACTTGTCATGGGTAGCAACGAAGCAATCGCGAACTATACAAATCCGCTCTGTAGAGCATGAGATTGCTTCGTTCCTCGCAATGACATAGGCGGCGAGACAAAGCCAAACAATCATTGACGATTGAGCTATGAGTGAGAAATTTGATTATAGAGAAGCGCTGAAAAACATCCCCCACAAACCTGGGGTTTACCAGTATTGGGATGTGGAGAATGAACTCATCTATATTGGTAAGGCTAAAGATCTGCGTAACCGGGTAGGTTCGTATTTTAATAAGGATGCACATATCAATGCCAAAACCAGGGTGCTGGTATCCAAAATCCGTAATATAACTTTTACTATAGTTGATACCGAGGTGGATGCCTGGCTGTTGGAAAACGCCATGATCAAAAAGCATCAGCCGCGCTATAATGTAATGCTCAAGGACGATAAGACCTATCCCTGGATCATTATCAAAAACGAAAACTTTCCCCGCATTTTCTGGACCAGGCGTATTGTTAAAGATGGATCAAAGTATTTAGGTCCCTATGCATCGGTAAGTATGATGCACAACATTTTGGGGCTTATCAAAGAAACCTATCCCCTGCGTACCTGTAACCTGGCGCTCACCCGCGAAAATATTGATAAGGGCAAATTTAAAGTTTGCCTGGAGTACCAGTTGGGCAATTGCAAAGGCCCTTGCCAAAACTATCAAACCGAAGATGATTACGATAACAGCATCGGCGAGATCACCGATATCCTGAATGGGAAGATTGGCGCCATATTGCGCCGCCTTAAGGGCGAAATGGAGGCTGCTGTGGCCGACTATAATTATGAGCTGGCCCATCGTCTTAAACGTAAGTTTGATCTGCTGGATAACTACCAGAGCAAATCAACCATTGTTAACTCATCTATTACCGATGTGGATGTATTTAACATCGCATCTGAAGAGAAATTGGCCTTTGTGAACTACTTAAAGGTAATGAACGGCACCATCATTCAAACGCAAACCATCGAGCTTAAAAAGCGCCTGGACGAGAGCGATGAAGACCTGCTTACGCTGGCCATCATTGAATTCAGGAGCAGGTACAACAGCACTTCCAAAGAGGTGATTGTTCCGTTTAAGATAGATGTGGAAGATGTGCCTGGCATTAAGTTTACCGTGCCCCAATTAGGCGAAAAACGTAAACTACTTGATTTATCCCAAAAGAACGTTCAGTTTTTCAAAAAAGAAAAAATAGACCAGTACGAAAAGCTAAACCCCGAAATCCGTACCGAGCGTTTACTTACGCAGATGATGAAGGATTTGCGCATGAATCAGCTGCCAAGGCATATTGAGTGTTTTGATAACTCCAACTTCCAGGGCAAGTACCCGGTTTCGGCCATTGTGGTATTCAGGGATGGGAAACCGTTTAAAAAGGACTATCGCCACTTTCATGTAAAAACGGTTGAAGGCCCCAATGACTTTGCCACCATGGAAGAGGCTGTACACCGCCGTTACCGCCGCATGCTTGATGAAGGGACGGAGTTACCTCAGCTAATCATTATCGACGGTGGCAAAGGACAGCTATCATCTGCCATGCATAGTTTAAAGTTATTAGGGATTGATAAGCAGGTAACGGTTATAGGCATCGCCAAACGCCTGGAAGAACTGTATTACCCGCACGATCAGTACCCGATGTATCTTGATAAAAAATCCGAAACGTTAAAAGTTATTCAACACCTGCGCGACGAGGCCCACCGGTTTGGCATTACCTTTCACCGCAAGATACGTGATAAAGGTACGCTGGCTACAGAACTGGAACTCATAGAAGGTATTGGCAAAACAACAGCCGAAAAGTTATTAAAATATTTCAAATCAGTTAAAAAGATTCGGGAAGCCAGTGAAGAGATGTTGTTGGAGGTAGTGAATTTGAAACAGGCCAAGGCGATAAGGAGTTATTTTAGTACGGAGGAGATGAGTTAACTGCTTAATGATAATATAGCGCTATGTCATTGGGAGTTTTAAATTCCGGGGGACTGTGAAGGTGGAATGACAATATAAATCTATGTCATTGCGAGGAACGAAGCAATCGCGAATTGTGCAGATCCGCCCTGTAGAGCATTGAGATTGCTTCGTGCCTCGCCATGACATAGTGAACTTGTGATGGGTAGATTGTAGAAGCTCGCGGGCAAGGCCTCAGTGCACGAGTCTTCGACAGACTTACCTACCTCAAAATGCAATACGCCTGGGTAAGAACGAAGCATTCCGTCGTCATGCATACTCGCCCTGTAAAGCGACGAGATTGCCGCGCTTCGCTCGCGATGACATAGCTTATATTACTCGTTTGCCCGTTAGATCTCCCTTAAAAGCAAAAAGTCAAAACCATAACAGTTTTGACTTTTTACTTTTGAATTTTGACTTAGCAATTAGTATTGCCAAAGGTTAAGTTCCCAATCCATTAGGTTTTTCTTGATCTTTTCGGCTTCGTAGAGCTTATCAATGCCCTGGGCGTAGTCTTTTATACGTTCGTCCTTATCGTTACTTTGTTTCACAATATAACTGGTAAAAATCCTTTTCATGAAAGCATCATCAAAGCTTAAACCCGTTGCATCACTATTGCGGCTCACTACCTCTTTGGTTGATAAAACCTGACGCGCATCAGGGAAATAGATCCAAAACGCAGGTAGGTAATCAACATCGGCAGTGCCTAATCCTTTTGGTTTAATAAGCGGCGCTATGCCAACAATGCGGGGCTCAAATATTGAACGTTGCTTGTCAAATATCCAATCTTCTTTAATGCGGAATTTAAGAACACTATCGGGGTTAAACTCGCTGGCCACCATTGATGAGCCTACGATGTTTCCATCTTTATCTACCTTATTTACCACGCTGCTATCGGCACCAGCCAAACGGCCTTTTGCAGCCGCTGGAGTTAACGGGGTAGAAAAGCTATCACCATTAACATCATCCTTTTTACCCGGTGTCGGATCGTAAGCAGTTAACTCGCCACTCATCACAGCCGCAAGCAACACATCAATTAAACGGCATTTTGGCGATGCCAGGTAATTGTTCATTTTTTCGCGTACGTCAATTTCCCGCCATACTCTTTTTTGAAATGCCACATCACTCTCACGCAAGCTGGGATAAGGCGTTACCTTTGCGCTTAAAATATTGTTCTTTTTAAAATATCCGTCAAGCGGCCTTTCAAAAGGCTTGGCAGGGGTCTTTTTTGTTGTATCAACAGGTGGCGCGCTTACAACACTATTTGCCTGAGGATTTACCTGGCGCTGCCTGCTTGCTGTGGTAGCAGCAGGTTTTTTACCACGGGTACTTGTTTTTTTCTTTTTTGTTTGCGCAAATGCACTTACACAAGCCAAACAAAGTACGATTAACAAAATTCTCTTTTTCATACGCGTTTAATTAGCGGATAATACAATAGCGTCAAGTGCGCGCGGTGAACCATCAGGACCAACAGCTACAACATCTTTAAATACCACTGTTGTACCAGGTGTAACACTATTCATCGCCGATTTCATGGCACCGGTAAGTTCGCTACTGGTACCAGAATATATAATTGGGTCCTGGCGCGGTTTAATTATAAATAAAGTAAAACGGGTTACGTTAAATTTTGCATCAAAATCAAAGCCTTCAAGTTTGGCAAATAGCCTGTCTTGCGCCCTTAAGTTGGCCGCACTTGTTGCACCACCGCTTTTGCCACCAAACTGTGCTTTAGGATCGGGAATACGTTTTATACGAAACGCAGAAGCACCTAACACCATGCCCTTTTCGCCGGTAACAGTGATCTTAGCATCACCAATGCTGCTCACTTTAACTGTATAATGACCCGCAGAGCCGCTGATAGAACCACCGCTCATGCTTACATTTAAAGCAGATGTTGGCACACCAGGCGCAGAAACAGTAACCGGGTTTGGTACACCTATGTATAAAACGTTCATCTTATCTGGTGATACTACTGCCGATGGGCGGGCTACCATATAAGTTTGCGATATAGGATAATGTTTATCCGGGCCACCATCAACAGATTTAACTGCCAGGTCACCTGTCCAGGTATGAACACCTTCACCGCTTGCAGTGGTGGTATAAGTACCAACACCATTTGAAGTAGGTACAGATGAACCTCCTACTGTAATAGTAGGGTTGGTATGCGAGTCGTAAGCAGTTAGATAGATATCCGCTTTGTATTGCTGACCAGCTAATACGTAGCTGCTTGGCGCTACGGCTACAGCTTTGAATGAGTTAAGCGTAACTTCTGCTTTATCAACGTTTGCGTATAATTTTTTAACAACTTCGTTCTCGGCATTTTTAGTATCAGCCTGAATTTTAGCAAGCGTGGTTATCGTAGCTCCCAAAGGGATACCTTCACCAAAATAAGCATCCTGCCATGATTTATCCTGTATACCCGGACGTGACGCAGGAGGATTTGTGTTTAAAGAGAAGTTCATCCCCACACTATCCTTGCCTAACAACTGAAGTAATTTAGCTCTTGTAGCATCAATTTTTTCTTTCAGTGCATCTGCCCTCTTTCCGTTGATCATGATCTCTGACGAAATATCCAGGTTATCCCTGGCTGTAATGTCATCAATCTCAGGATTAATACCACCACCAGCATCAGTTAATTTGGCTTTAATCTCTTCAATGTAACTGTTCAATTCGGCGGTTTCCTTCTTTGCTTCATTGGCAGCATCTAAATATTTCCGTTTATCAGGTTGGGCTTTCACCTTGGCTTCAAAAGAGCTATAAGTATTTTGTAAGCTTGTATTTACGTTTTTAGTAGATGCATCTAAGCTCCTGGTAATATTTTTAAAAGCATCTAACAGGTTCTCTGGTACGTTTAGGGCAATTAAGCCTAAAAGCACCAGGTACAGAATACCTATCATTCGCTGTCTTGGGGTTTCCTTACCTCCGGCCATGTATTATAAATCTTAGCTTTTAAAAAAATCTATTAATAATTAACTAACACGCGTGTGGTTCATCGCGGTAAGCATATTGCCATAAATAGCATTTAACGCGCCCAGATTTTTAGCTAACCGTCCAACCTCTTCCTTAAACTGCTTTGAATCATCTAACGACTCATTAAAGTTGTTCATGGTTAAAGCAAGGTTTTGATAAAACTTGTTCATTGATTTTAAATGCGCGCTTGAGTCCTGTAATTCCAGTTCATAAACAGCATTCAATGAACCCAGGTTTTTAGCCAGTTTGTTTACCTGGTCATGGTACGCTTTTGAGTCAACATTTGAAGCGGCCATTTCAGATAAATTTTCTGATGCTTTTTCAAAGGCAATACTTAAGTTATCATAGCTTGCTGTAGCAGCCTTTACCTTTGAGGTGAAAGCGATGGTAGCTTCACCCGCATCGGTTACCCTTGATATCGCGGCAACTTTATCGCCAAATGTTCTTAGACCATCACCCAAGCTGCGTACCAACTCGGGACCAATTTTAGCATCATCCAGCATTTTATCTAATGCCGCGGTACTGTTTGAAGCGCCGATAGCTACCGGATGTGATGATGATTTTGGTAATTCGCCCTGGAAATCCTCATTAAGCTCAGGATATACACGTACCCAGTCAACGTCCTTGTCTTCGCGCTGTAAACCTAATATAAAGAAAAGCACAGCTTCGGTACCTAAACCTGCGGTAATGAATTCTGATGCGAATTTCCAGTGCTGTATTTTAAATAACAACCCGATGATAACAACCGTTGCACCGATTGAAATTATGTTTCCTATCCCGAATGGTTTTTTCTTTCCTGCCATAATAATCAGAAATAACTTTGTTTTTGAGTGTAGTGTTTATGTGTTTTGTTAGTGTTTGTCCCTAATATCACGCCCCAGGTAGCTGGTTACGCAACGGAAACCGATATACGATTTGGCGGTATCCTGATATTCATAAGTACGGGTTGAATTTTGTAGAAAATAGCCAATATCTTTCCACGAGCCGCCGCGAACAACTTTACGTTTGATCACTTCGGGATCAGTAGATTTGGCTTCAACCGCGAATGTTGGATTTAAATCATGTACAAATGTTGATGCAGATTCGTCAAACGCCGATGATGTCCATTCGGCAACGTTGCCTGCCATATTGTATAAACCGTAGTCGTTAGGAAAATAGGAACGTACGTTTACGGTATAAGCGCCGCCGTCATCGGTATAATTACCGCGGCCCGGTTTAAAGTTTGCTAATAAGCAGCCTTTGGCATTTTTAATGTAAGGACCACCCCATGGATAATCTGTACCTAACCTGCCACCACGGGCGGCATATTCAAATTCGCCCTCGTTTGGTAAGCGGTAATCTGCACGTGGCGGCAAATGATGCGCGTCTTTGTAAGCGGTATTATAACGCGTACGCCAAACAGTGAAGGCCCTTGCCTGCCTCCAGGTAACTCCTACTACAGGATAGTTACGAAAAGCAGGATGCGAAAAGTATGCCTCAACCATGGGCTCATTGGCGGCATATGAAAAATCACTTAACCAAACCAAAGTATCGGGGTAAACATTTACCGTATCACGTAAAATGAAATCAGAACGCCTTGATTTTGGATCGTTCCTATGATTGGCTGCATCGCGCAGCACCATTAAAGCATAGTTATATTTTAACAGGCGTACGTCAAGCTCGTCACGGTCAAATACGCGGTCTTCATTTTGGTAAAACATACCCTGAAGTTTTGATTTGTTGCTTGCAGCTCCTTTTTTATTACCCCAAACAGGATTTTTCTGTACATAAGCCCAGTTAATGTATCTTTTACCGCTTGCGCTTGCTGGTTTGCCTTTTGTTTGAATGTAGTATTTATTGTCGTTAACGTAGTTGGTGATAGCGATAGAGTCACGTACCCAGAATACGAATTTTTTGTATTGACTGTTGGTGATCTCGGTTTGATCCATGAAGAATGGAGATTCGGTAACCTGTTTTGGCTGCGCTGTTTGCGCAAAGGTCACATCCTGGTCTGTTTGGCCCATCATAAATGAACCACCGGGGATATACACCATTCCATAAGGTACTTCGGCCTTAAATGATCTTTGTGGAACGCCGGTTAACTCGCCTCTGTCGCCGCCACCGCCGCAACCGCTTAACAATCCACCAGCTAAAACAACTATTAAAAAGTATATCTGCTTCATTTTTAAATCAAAATTCCGTTATAAAAACTATAACATTATGAGACCCCCGAATATATCAAATTTGCACTACCGTGCCAAAAAACATTTAATTAAAGGCATAAAACGGCCTTTTAAATGCATTCAGCATTATTTTAACGGCAAAGTACCATATAAAACATAACGATCTGATAACCCACAGCAGTGTTAATCAGATGCCATTAATACGCTATTACAAGCTGTAAAGTTGCAATATGGTTAAATAAATTTCTAATTATTATTTATTTACCAGTTTGCAGTACTGCTCAATAGCCATGGTCATGGATGGGGCACCAGGAGTTGGGGCCGGAATATCCAGGATCAAACCAGCCTCAAGTACCGCTTTGTGCGTAGTTGCTCCAAAAGCAGCTATGCGCGTATTGTTCTGTTTAAAATCGGGAAAGTTTTTGTAAAGGGACTGAATGCTTGAGGGACTAAAGAATGCTATAACATCGTAAAACACCTCTGCCAGATCTGAAAGATCGCTGCAAACCGTGCGAAAAAGCACGGCAGGTGTAAAGTTATAACCATTCTCTAACAGGAAACGCTGGGTTTCTTCGGCAGCCACATCAGAGCATGGGTAAAGGAATTTCTCGGCAGAGTGTTTTTTAAGCACCTCGGCCAGGTCGGCCGCGGTTTGTTTGCCAAAAAAGATCTTGCGTTTACGGTATTGAATATACTTTTGCAGGTATAAGGCAATAGTTTCTGAAAGGCAGAAATATTTCATTTCAACCGGCACCTCAAAACGCATCTCTTCACAAATACGGAAGAAATGATCGGCAGAGTTGCGGCTGGTAAAAATAACCGCGGTAAAATCAGCCAGGTTAATCTTTTCCTTTCTGAAATCCTTGGCAGGCACACCCTCAACATGAATAAATGATCTGAAATCAATTTTCAGGTTAAGTTTTTTGGCCAGCTCGGCGTACGGATTTTTATCGTTTTCGGGCTTTGATAAAGTAACTAATATACTTTTAACCTTTTTCTTTCTGTCTTCCAAGTCTATTATTTTAACTACCTAAATCCTAATATTCAATGCCTTTATCAAAATCAAAATAGGGCAAATTTCGAGGGCACAAAGATACGTAAATAAATAAAACTTATGAAATCTGAATGTAGAAATTATATTTACGCTGCTCCTGACGTATTGCCATATAAAAATTATAATAATAATGATGAGTGTAAACCAAAGCAACACATGAATATACTGTGCCGCCAACAGGCTAAAACATATCACCACCGGTAAAAACACAAACGCTATATTAAAATAAGTGAGATGTAATATATTAAGGTATTCGCTTACCAGGCGGTTAATATCAAATATGAATCCAAGCACCTTAAGTACAATGAATTTCAAGGCGAACAGGGCTATAACCCCCACCGTAAGCAGCACAAAAAGCCGGGTGCCGCTTGACGAATAATAAACGCCCTTATATGCCGCCAATTGGTATAAAAATAAACCCAGTGTTAAACAGAACAATAAAAACAAGCCTAAAAAAGCCCAGGTACTTACTACTGCATCATCCTTACCGGCCTGTGATAGCACGCGCTTGCTGTAAAATGACTGTAACACAAACGTTACATCGTTATTAAGGGCCATATTTAGCAAAGCGGTATAAAGCAATAACCCAATGATGATCATGATAACCCAGGGATCGCGCAGCGTGCGGGTAAGGCCATCCTTAACTTTACTTTTATTTTTTAAATGAAGATCTAAAAAACCATATCCTTTATATACAGTATGGTCAATTAAGCTATCAAGATAGGCGCTGTTGTGAGTAGTAGAATCGGGCATGCGAATGTATTGCATGGCAATGGAGTCTGATACAAAGGCTTTGCGGGCCTGCATAGCATTGGCTACAGAATCGAGCAAAGAATTACCGCCTATTGCCATGCGCCTGTATTTAGGAGCCGCCGGCTTACCTGCAGTATCCTGCTGCGCAACAGCAACCGTTGCACCCCATAGAATCATTAGCAAGCAGCAGACAAAAAATCGCATCTAAAAATTAACCTCTTTTAATTTGGCTGCAAAATTACGGTAATAATTGGTTGTTTTGATAGATGGTTCTTAATTCTCGCCCGGCCCTGGCCACTTTTTATTAACACCGCCACCTTGCAAAGGCTTACGAACAGCCTGCACACCGGTTGCCGACCAAAACATTAAAAATCCAGGTTTAGTTTTGCTCACACTTACCCGTATCAGGATCCGTTTTGGATCGGGGTGAATATTGAGCAGATCAATATTATGATGATCCTTTTCTGTCATCACATCGTTTTTACCCCATTTGGCGAGGTCATGAACCAGGTAGCCAAAGTTTGCATCCGTAGCGGGAATATCATTATAATAATCGGGCAGGGTAAAGTTTTTTGTCTCGGCGCCATCCAGGTAAACCAATTCAACCTTCAGTTGTGATGCGCCTTCAGAACTGGTAAGCCCTAAATACATACCACTATATTTTCTGCGTGGTACGTTGAATGCAAAGCTGCCTTCGCCGGCCATGTACCGTGCCTGATTGTTCCAGTTATCGGTATTATTATAATGTAGTTTAATTGCCGGATGAGTAGCAGTCGCTGCAATTAATGAACCATCTGGCAAGGCATGCGGTGTTTTATCACCATGAAACAATGCTGCTGCCATGGAGAGGTATCCATCGCCATCACCGCCGCCATCTATACCTTTCGTCCAGCTGGTTAGTTTGCCATCAGTGAATGTTGTAACAGGGCGTGCATTGAGCAAAGTATCGATGTCAACCTGCACCGTTTTACCTTTTTGCTGGGCGTTACTAATGGTTGCTGCCAAAAGGCAGGGAATTAAAACGGCGGTAAGTTTAAAGCTCATGTTAATTGGTTGGCATAAAGGTATGCAAACCAGCGAAAGACTTACGAAGTTTCAGAAATTTCGCAAGTCAAAACATCTGCAAAACTTTTACTGCGATACCGGTACATCCGCAATACCCCAGTTGGTATTGGGTTTATCGCCCATTTTTAACACCAGGCTGCCGCCTTTTAAAAGTTCGGAGGCGGGAAAACTGAACGACTGCCATTCTTTACCATTCAAGGTAGCGCTTTGGATGTATTTGTTATTGCGTGATACGTTCACTGCTTCAATAGTAAAGCTCTGGCCCCTGCCGTATTGCCCGTTCAAGTGAATGGTCACTTTAGGAAATATCGGACTGCCTATTTCATATACAGGCTTGGTACTCGCGCCGCCATCTGTTTGAAACAGCCCCAGTGCATTCATCACAAACCACGAGCTCATTTGCCCCTGGTCTTCATCGCCCAGGTAGGCGTTTGATTCGCCAAAGCCGTAAAAACGATCAACAATGGCGCGGCTCCAGCGCTGGGTAAGCCATGACCTTTTAACCCAGTTAAACAGGAACGCGAAATGCATTGACTGCTGGTTACCCTGAATCACCGGGAAATCCCAATACTGATCGCCGGGGGCGTTAAAACGCAGCTTGTCGCTTTCGCTAAAGCCCCATTCCAACCGTTTAATAAATTTATCAACCCCAATGGCCTTAGCCAAACCGGGCACGTCCTGCGGTACAAAGTAAGTAAGCTGCCATGCGTTACCTTCTACATAATGCTCATTAGCACCAGATTTAAAAGGATCAAAATTGGGGAACCAGGTTCCGTCGGATTTTTTCAAGCGGGCATAACCGCTTTCGGGGTCTATGATGTTTTTCCAGTAGCCGGAGCGTTCGTGAAAAATATCAAACTCCTTTTGCTTACCTAATGATTTGGCCAGCTGCGATACTGTCCAATCGTCATACGCATATTCCAGCGTGTTTGAAAAC
This sequence comes from Mucilaginibacter dorajii, assembly GCF_024808255.1. Lineage (GTDB taxonomy): Bacteria > Bacteroidota > Bacteroidia > Sphingobacteriales > Sphingobacteriaceae > Mucilaginibacter > Mucilaginibacter dorajii. The sequence continues at coordinate 173,050 of NZ_JANTYS010000008.1, read as the reverse complement.
CTGCCAAGGTCATAAGGCACATACTTATATTTAAGATAAGCTTCCAGATCCTCGTTACCGGCAAAACCGGCCGCTCCTACTTTTTGGGCAGGTGTGGTTTGCATTTTATTTACTGCCTCAAAAACTTTTTGCGCATCAAAATCGCGGATGCCCATTTGGTAAGCGCTCACCAAAAGTGGAATTTCGTGTTCGGCAACCATCACCGGTACGTAGTTCATCCCTGCCGGGCCTTTGGCCAGCCAGCCGTTAGCATCATACATAGCCAATTGCGAATGCACCCATTTGGACGACCACTCCGGCGTAACCAAATTCCAATACTGGTTCAAATTCCAAAACGTGTTCCAAAATGCGTCGCACCCTAAAGCCACCGAATTTGCATCTTTAAATTGCTGCACCCGTTTTGATGCATCAATCCATTGCCCGTTTACATCGCTCCAGGTATTGCGGCTGGCAAGGCCACGGTACATGTTGGTATAAAAACGCATTTTTTCGCGGTAATCATTGCTGCTGATCTCCAGCCGGCCAAATAAATTATTCCAGGTATCTTTTTGCGATTGACGTACTTTATCAAAGCCCCAGCCAAAAGGTTTGGTAATTTCTGTTTCCAGGTTTTGACCGGCATTATCAATACTCACCAACGAGATCCCCGTACGTACCTGGATCACCGGATTAACATTGGTATCAAACTCTACAAATGCGCCTGCTTTTTTGGGGTCGATAGCGGCATTTACATCTTTATCAGTAACCTCGTTATTTACCCAGGTACCAAATTTTTTAAATGGCCGGTCAAACTCAATCACAAAGTGGATGGTATAATCCTGATCGACCCCGCCCGACCATACATCTCTTGAAAACTGCTTGCTGTAACCCTCAATACGGGTATCACTGATCTTTTTAAAGCTGATGTCCTTCAGGTTATACCCGTACTCGGCAGGTATTTTCAAATCGATCATTACCCGGGCATTGGTACCCCTGGGATAAGTGTAACGCATAAAGCTGCAGCGGGTAGTAGCGGTTAGCTCAGCTTTGATGTTATAATCGGTAAGCTGTACCTTATAATACCCTATTTTAGCTTCCTCAGTAGCTTTGTCAATTTTTGAACGATAACCATCGCCATCTTTGGCCTCATCGCCTACCCTTGTTTTTAACGCTCCGCTTGTCGGGAAAATCCCCAACCCGGCCATTGTCCATTCATGAATATGGCTAAAAGTGCCCACACTTTCAAAAGCAGGATCGTACCCGGCCGACCAGCCCGCGTTTTGATTATCCGGACTTAGTTTAACCATACTGAAAGGCATCCATGGGCCGGGCGCTATCATCCAGCGCGAATGGGCGGTACCTATACGGGTGTTCCCATAGTCGGCAGGAGTAGCAATCGTTTGTGCAGATCGTTTAATCGTACCGCTCTGCAACAAGACACCATTACTATACACGGCATAGGTGCTTGTTTTGGCGGATGTAACCGCGGGCATAGGAATCTCTAACTGGTACCTTGCCGAATCGATGCTTTGCTCAAACACCTGTTTACCATCAAGCTTAACCGAAAGCTTTGGCGTACCGCTTAAGTGCTGCACATCAACCAACAGCGGCTGAAAGTAAGCGCCGTTATCATTAACCTCATAATCGGCGGCTTTAACCTCGCGCACAAAAATATCTTTGGGCTTTACCAACTCCAGCTTTTGCGGCCCGGTCATCACCACCTGGTCAAAAACCATCCAGGAGCCATCAAGCGTGGTCAATTGAATTTCGTTGCCCCCTTTATGCAACATGCCTGGTTTTATGTCGATAACTATTTTATAAGGATTGCTTTTTTTTAAGTTGCCGTAAATTGAACTATCTTTTTCTGCCTTTTTGGGAAACTGGTATTTAAACTCCCGTCCGTTTACCACTACCTTAAACAATGGCGGTTTCTCGTTATTATAACCGGCAAGATTAATTACAAGGCTACCAAATGTGTTTTGAGGCAAATTTGATATCCCAAAAAGGATATTCAACACATTGGTACGCGTGCCAGATGTAGAGCCGGTACCGCCCCAGCCATCTTTAATGCCGGGTAAAGTATACGGCCAGTCGGTTTCTGGTTTAGAGAAGCCTATGAGATAATAGCGGTCTTCCCAGCCAAAATCCTTGTATAAAAAATGATCGTAATCGGCAGGGGCTAATGCCATGCCGGCGCTGCTGTTATCGGCTTTGCCTATTTGCCATATCACTTTTTGCTGCGCCGATGTGGTTAACAGGTTAAAGCATAGCAAAGTTGTTAAAATGAATAATCCTTTTTTCATGTACATACGGAAGCAATCCGATTTATTTGTTGTATTGTACAAACATATTAAATTAGATTAAATTTACAAGCCATCTAACAGAGATTTTTTGTTGAATTTCATTTTCATGAACTTTACTGCTTTAATATAAAAAGGTTACTTTTTTGAGGTTTCTATAACACCTTTAGGCCCTGCTTCAAGTGTAAGTTCATTACCTGCATAATAAATGTTAGATAATTTTCCCGAAAATGAACGTGGTGTAGATGGATCAACAAGAATACGCGCATTATCGGCTTCAGGACCAAAGCCGAAAAAAGTAGTTATCACAACATCACTAAAGGCTACGCCACTAATACATTCTTTCATACAACCCTGCCTTTCTGCAATACGCACTGGTGCGTCGTATCCTGCACGGTTAGCACCAAAAAACTCCCGGGCCTGGGCAAAAGGACCTTCGCTTGTAACCACTGCCGTACGGCAATAGAATTTATAGGCGCTATCAGGATCGCCCAGATTCCACATGGTATTAACAGTTAGCGGAATCCAACCGTCATAGGCTCCCATTGGTCCGTGATCCGGCCGGTCTGAATTAATCGCCGCAGAATCCTTTAAGCTCATTGCACGCATCCAATCACGGGTAAGCAGTTCATGTTTAACAAATGAGATCATCTCTGATTTTTGCGTTGCGGAGATATCTCTTTTTAAAGCGTTGCCGGCATAAATAAAATCTACACAGTGACGTAGTTCCACATGCTTGCCATTTAACTGCCAGGTATTCCACACACCTGTACCTGGCTTGTAAAGCGCCATCACTTTGGGAAGCAAAGTGGCAGCTTTTGTTTCGAGTTCTTTTGCACGTGCCATATTATTATGCCGCGCATACCACTTTGCCGTTTGCCGCATCATCCAAATATCCTGCGCGTTACATGAGGGTACACAATTGATATAAGCCGGCGCGCATTCAAGAAGGTTATTATTCTCGCCGTAATTGGCCAGTCCATTATGCCCCTTTGGCAGAGTTTCCCAATCCGTGGCAAGCGCATCTAACGTTTCTATAACGCTCTTGCCATTCTCCAGTTTTTCATCAAGGAAAGCGTAATCTTTTGTCACACGCAGGTATTCGTCTACCGTTTTGAAAATAGTGCAGGCGTTGAATGCATAACCATTGATGCGGCTATAATGAGTTGTATCAAATCCTTTGATACTCCTTAAATCAAGCGCATATCCGCTGGCCTGCCCACTCCGCGGGTTTTGCACCAGCCACCGGCGTAGTGTTACCTTCATACCTATAGGTTCAAGGAGCGCCCATGTAGTTGCCTGCATAGATGCATCCCAATAATACTGGGTGCCATCTTCGCGCTCACCACTGGTAACAAACGAACGTTTGTAAACCGGAAACTGGGTACGTTCTAAAGCTAACATTGTCCATATACCCACATAATAGTTGCGTATAAGTGCAGCGTCATTACTTTTCAAAATGGGTAAATGTCCTGAAAAATGTTTGTTTCCCGGTGTGAAAGCATCGGCCCAGCGATTCTCCCAGCTTTCTTTACAAGCATCGAAACAAGAGTTAAACCTTGCGGCCCATTTAGTGACATTAACGTCGGTTTGAGCACTTTGCGCTGCAGCCTCATCTCCTACAGCAAATGCAATATTTGTAGACCCTCCTTTAGGAAGTTTCACTATCCAGCGCCAAATTACGGTATCCTTTTCCACTGATACTGCATCAGGCTTACGTGCCGGTCGTACAATAGACACCACACCCGTACGTTGCCAGTTATTTGAAACGCCAATACCATCGGCCATAAGCTTACCCGGCACACGGAGAGTAAGCGTGATACGCCGCTGCAATATGGTTGTATTGGTTGCAGTAATACGGCACATTACATTTCTTGATTCATTAAGCATGCGAATATCGGTTTCCACAGATGTGCCATTGCAATACCGATTGCGGCGAAGAGCCTTATAGGGAAAACAGCGGGTTTCCATTGCTTGATATTCCTGCCCATCTACGGTCAATCCTATCATGGGATGTCCTTTTTTCCTGGGATACAATCCACCAGGGTAATAAAAATAGGAAGTCAAATCACGATTTACTTCCAACATATGGTTGAAATTATGAACAGCCGGCATATTTTCAACCTGCGTCATCGTAACCCAGTCGCCAGCCAGGTTATCAAGTGTTGGAATACCTAATGCTTCGGCGCGCCTTGCTGGAGAATTTGAAATAGCGCTGCCAGGGTGATTGTGCAAAGCAGCGACTGAAAGTGCGCTAAAAATAGAAGAAGCGAGAATGAAGTAAGCTGTATAAAATTGTTTTTTCATTACAATATTTCTTTAGGATTAGAAATCAGGCTTTGATAGAAGGGGCATATATTTTTACCCTACCATAATTTATAAGGTGCTTCTAAAGATCCCCGATCCGTTTTACTCTTTAAGTATGTATTTGCCTATTTACATTAAGCGGTTTAATTATGAATTATATATAGGTCTTTATTGGGCCATCCGGCATGTATTCTGCTATATTTGATTGAACCTACATAATTGTTGTAATGTACATACATGTATGCTAATATCATAATTTGTTTTACAATTTAAAGCTGAATAACGCTTTTACCCCAACAGTATAGCGCTAATGGCAAAATAAAATTATACTTAGCAGACCTGTAATTATGGCATGCTGCACTCAAATAGCCGTTATCAACATAAATCGCAAAAAAGCCATAATTGCATTTACCTTTGCCCTCACCGGCATTGAAATACACCACTAAATTTACCAATACTTAGGTTTTTATATCTGATGATTACCATGATATTTTGTTACTGTTCTATGGTCACTTCCGTTATTCGTCAAATTTGAATAGTAACGAAAACAAAAAAAGGAATATAAAAACAAAAGAATAAGAAAGACAAAATTGAATTTTGATACAGTTAATTAGTTTTGCGGCGGAAAATTATAAGGTATCCATTGCGGGTAAACAGAAAGTTCTTTATTTACGCTATCGCTGATGGTTACGCCCCAGGTGTTCCAAAATGGCGCCAGGTTTCTTTTTACGATGTTTGAATAGGTTTTTACCCATAAATCCCGGCTTTGCTGATCGTTTAACTCACCAATGCCCGGGCCAATTTTTTGGTATTCTCTAAAAAAAGCTTTAAAGCTTTCCCATCCAAAACCCTCTTGCATTTGGCGGAACATGATTAAACCCAAAAACGGGTCTTGTTTCCATTTTTCGTAATTAGCACCTTCGGCAAAATACTTTTTCATCTGCTTTTGTGTGTTGGCATTTGAAATTGCTGTGTGTGCATTATCTCGCCCACCCATCAGCCTATCAAACATGTACAACGAGAAAAAATTATTACTTACCTCGGTAGTACCGCCAAATACCCAGTTCAGATTTTGCATATTATGGCCTATTTCGTGAAAAAAGCCCCAATTGGCCCCACCACCGCTGGGTTTCATCAAAAGCCCGGGATTGGCCATAATTTCGTTGGATAACATATGTTTTGTAGGCGAGTGATGTATCATTATTGGATAACCACTATGCATATAGCCGCCGCCAATTTGCTCATCGGGCACCAAACGCTGCGCTCTGTAAAATGGCAATGGCATTTGAGCAAGTTCCATTTCTCCCCCAATAATCAGGTCCCACAACTTCATTACTTCCTGTGGGTTTTTAACGGTTTGCAAAACACTATCGGGCAAGGTTAAAATTACGTTTCCGGTAGCCATTTCACCCCAGGGCGCTTTGTTATTTTTGAGCTGGTTCTCCCATTCGCTTTGTGTGGTTTTGCCCAATACAAAAAGCGGGGCGGTTACTACATGACTAATTTTAAGATCGATTTTTCTGCTTTGGCTTTTCGGGTTTAAGTTAATGTAGATTAAACCACCAAAAGGCGAGGCCAGTCTGTTTACACCAATCACCAATTTTTGTGTTTTGGTAATAACTGGCATACGGCGCCAATCCTCAGTGCCCGCTACCCAATAATCCAGCCTATCAGAATGAGCACCAATTTGCACTTCCAAGCTATCGGTATTGGTATTTTTGGGTACATCTATCTCAATATACTGCCCGGCTACCGCATACAGGCCGGTACTATACATGATATCATGATCGTAACCCGAATAGCCTAAAGTGGATACAATACCTACCAGGCTATCCACTATTTTTTTGTGCCAGATACTTACAGTTTGGCTTATCAATTGATAACCTGGTTTTACCGCACCCGGAAAAACTGCCGATGAAGATTGCGCTTTAATGTTTCTATAATTGGTACTTTTCAATATTTCATCGCTCCATTTCACTATTGCTTTTCTAAAATCGGTATCGTTTTTAGAAAGGGTTTGGTGAGGTGAAATAAGAACTGTTGCCGGATCTTGTTTGACGGTCTGTGCGTATCCGGTAAGCCCGGCGACTAAAAATACAATGGTTAATAACTTCTTCATTAAGTGATTATATACAATATGTGATAAATTTAGCATCAGGTTATTTCCGATCTTGTTAGCAATAACCGTTGGATTTTTTGGTGTCCTAAATATAGAGTCCGGATACTAACAATCGCAATAAAACACTGCACAAACGTTTGATAAGTTACTATTTAGCTGCTCCTTTTTGCATATCGCCCCTCAATTCTTTTTTAATATAAGGCTATCTGATTTCCCTGATTAATGATTTTACTGCTATGGCATTTGCGCCTTTATATTTTAGATGCTAAAAATTGACACTTACACTAAATATATTTATCAACTTTGCCAAATGGCCGGCATCTATATCCATATTCCTTTTTGTAAACAGGCATGTCATTACTGCGATTTCCATTTTAGCACATCGCCCCAATATAAAGACGAACTGGTACAGTCCCTTGTTGCCGAAATTGGCCTGCAAAAGAGTTACCTGAATGGTGAAACCATCGAAACCATTTATTTTGGTGGTGGTACGCCATCTGTGTTGGCGGCCGACGAGATCCACCTGCTCATCAATACCATTACCGAACTGCATACCGCAGCATCAAACGCCGAGATCACCCTGGAAGCTAACCCTGATGATTTGGATGCCGCCAAAATAAAGGCTTTGCGCCAAACAGATGTTAACCGCTTAAGCATTGGCATTCAATCTTTTTTTGACGAGGATTTGGTTTGGATGAACCGGGCGCATAGAGCTAAAGAATCAGAAGCGGCCGTAAAACGGGCGCAGGATGCCGGTTTTGAAAACATCACTGCCGATCTGATTTATGGCTACCCCCTGCTTACCGATACCAAATGGAAACACAACCTTGATAAAATGTTTGAGCTGAACATTCCGCATATATCGGCTTACTCCATGACGGTTGAACCCGAAACCGCGCTGGCAGCATTCATCAGCAAAAAGAAACAACCGCCCATGAACGAGCAGCAAAGCGCCGCCCAGTTTATGGTACTGATGCAGGCCATGACCGATCATGGCTTTGAACATTACGAGATCTCGAATTTTTGTCGCCCCGGCCATTACTCCAGGCATAATTCAAACTACTGGCAGGGCGTAAAATACCTGGGCATAGGGCCATCGGCACACTCCTATAACGGCGAAACCAGGCAATGGAACATAGCGAACAATGCCAAATACACCAAAGCCATTACCACCGGCAAAATACCCGCCGAAACCGAAACCCTGACGGAAGAAAACCGCCTGAACGAATACATCATGACCTCCATCCGCACCATGTGGGGGCTCGATCTTAACCGGTTAAACGGTATAGCAAAAGGCTCGGCAGATGAGTTGATGACAAGCGCAGACGAGTACTTTGATAAAGAATGGGTCACCCAAAAGGATAATACCCTGTTTTTAACCCCCACCGGTAAATTATATGCCGATCATATAGCCGCGGGTTTATTTTTTTAGCAAAAACCGGTTTCAAATAACAATTTGGCAAGTATTATAGTGGTGACATTATTTTGTCAGTACACAAGGGTTTTTCGGGATAAAAAATACCAATTTTAGCGTAATGCACTAATACACAGCGCTTAAAGCGTTCCAGACTACCAACTTTTCAACAATACCTAATTTCCTGATTATCAAAAGCATGAGTGTTCCGGGTGTTCCATGCGTTCCACCCGTTCCGGTGGAACACTTATAGTGATTAGTCCTGCATTTGGTTTACACGTCGTTGCCAGCACTACGGGTTATAAAGCACCCGGATAGTCAGTAAAGGTGTAAGAAACACGGGCGCGATTAAAACCGGATTGCAATACCTCCCGTATCTTCATTAAATAACATACACTACCAGGCGACGGAAATATCAAGAGCTCGTGATTATTTCATCGCCTAAAAACAAAAACAGGCTGCACATTACGTGCTGTTAAACAAACATTCATAAACGAAATTACAATCATGAAAAAATTGATCATAGTGGCGCTTGCATTAGCAACCTTTGCATTAGCGCCAAAAGCAAATGCCCAAACTAAAATGGTAGGTGGCGCAGCCATGTACCCAACTAAAAACATTGTTGAAAACGCGGTAAACTCAAAAGACCACACCACTTTGGTAGCTGCTGTTAAAGCCGCGGGTTTAGTTCCTACTTTAGAGTCGGCCGGTCCGTTCACCGTATTTGCACCAACTAACGAGGCTTTTAACAAATTGCCGGCCGGCACAGTTGACAACCTGGTTAAGCCAGAAAACAAAACAGCTTTAACCAAGATCCTTACTTACCATGTTGTAGCCGGTAAATTAAGTGCGGCCGATTTGTGGGCAAAGGTAAAAACAGGTACGGGTAAGGCCGAATTAAATACCGTAAGCGGTGGCAAATTAACCGTAATGGCCAAAGGCAAAAAACTATACCTGGTTGATGAAAAAGGCGGCAAATCATGGATCACCATTGCCGATGTTAACCAAAGCAATGGGGTTATTCACGTTGTAAACGCTGTTTTACTGCCAAATTAATCAGTTTGCAGTGGGCGGTTAGCCGTTTGCTTTGCTACTTTTCCAACTTTGAGTTTGCAGCCTGTTGTGTGCAGTTTGCAAACTCATTTTTGTTTTATGGAGATTAGTAAGGTGTGTTTCATAGCACAGTTGCATTATTTTAGCTTAGGGTAGATACCTTTTGAGATTTTATTTCGTTCCTTTGTTTACTTTTTGGTAATATAAAAAGTATCCTAATTTAAATTAACACAACCGGAAGGTAACATATATGAGTTTTATACTTAACCCGATTGATACTGTTGAAAATATTTCTCCTGAAGATTTTAAGAAGAACTATTTAGATCCACGCCGCCCCCTGGTAATTAAAGGCCTTACCAAAACCTGGCCCGCCCGCGAAAAATGGACGCCGGAATACCTTAAGGAAGTAGTTGGCAAAAAGGTGGTGCCTTTGTATGATAACTCCAAAGCCGATCCTTCAAAACCCATCAACTCATCGGCTACCGAAATGCCTTTTGATGAGTATATGGACCTCATACGCAGCCAGCCTACAGAATTGCGCATTTTCTTTTTCAATATATTTAAACAGGCACCACAGTTGCTTAATGATATCGTATTACCCAAAGACCTGATGGGTGGCTTTTTAGAAAGCATGCCGGGCATGTTTTTTGGGGGATCAAACTCGGTTACGTTTTTGCATTATGATATTGACCTGCCGCATATTTTCCATACCCACTTTGGCGGCCGCAAACATGTGATATTGTTTGAAAACAAATGGAAGCGCCGTTTATATTGTATACCCAATGCCACGTACGCGTTAGAGGACTATGATGTACTAAACCCCGATACCAAAAAATTCCCCGCACTGGATGGTGTAGAAGGAACTGATGTGCATCTGGAACATGGCGATACCCTATTTATGCCTACCGGCTACTGGCACTGGATGAAATACATTGATGGCTCATACTCGCTGAGTTTACGTGCCTGGGATGCATCGTTAACCCGTAAAGCTGCGAGCCTTTATAACCTGGCCGTAAAAGGCGGCGTAGATAGCGTACTTAAAATGGTATTTAAAGAAAAGTACGCCAAATTTCGCGAAGAGCTGGCCGTAAAATGGGCCAACAAGGAATTGGCCGCAGGTAAACCTTATTAAGCTTAGGTTCGGGTAGCGTAGTTCCGTGTTGGGGATTTGCTTAATGGAAATTTTAATTTAATTACTTTACAAGCTAAGTTTATACATATATTTGCCGGATATTTAGCTTTTATATTACACAATATGAAAAAGATTTTAGGGCTCGCAGTTACATTCGCCGGTATTTTAGCTGTTGCATACGGCTTTATTTTTACCCCAAAACATACTTTTAACGCTGCCGACTCAGTTAGCGGTTTAGATGCTTCAGCAGCATTGGTTTTTAGTGGTTTAATTGTATTTGGTATCGGCCTTGTAATTTTCATGGGCACCCTGCCTTACGCCGGCGAAAAGAAAGCCGAAGCATAGTATTCTTTCAAACCCGTATATTTCTATTATACCCAATAATAAAAAGCGTACCTGTTTACTTGTTAAACAGGTACGCTTTTGCGTATAAGCGAAAAATTAAACAACAGTTTTCTGATACCTCAGATCGGCGCGCTTGGATAAGATTGCGCTTTATAAATTTACACTTCCGGTTTTTATATACTGCACAGCCGCCTTGCCGGCTTTCTCAAACCGTTCGTCCCAGTCATCGCCCTGGATTAACACATATTTGATATCCCGTTCTGCTAATTCACGTTTATGACTTTCGTCGAGTTTAACCCTGTCCTCTTCATTAAGCCGGGTACCATCTTGTACGTAAGGAGCATCTACATCAAGATACAGGTACAAATCGAAATGATTGGCGGCTTCTACCCATTCGGGCACTTGTAGTTCCTTATCAAACAAAAACCGACTATAGGATCGGGTAATGTTAACATCGGTATCAACAAACAGGATTTTATTGGCCCGCTTTATTTGTTCGTTAATGGCTTTGGCGTGCAGTTCGGCTATTTGCAGCAGATCGGCTTCGGTACACTCATTGGTATGCTCCAAAATATCGCGCGCCATTTCGGGTACATCTATAGTATGAAAGTGATGCGCCAGCCTTTTAGCCATGGTAGTTTTCCCGGTAGATTCCGTACCTAATAGGCAGATCTTTTTAGTAAAGTAGGGTTTGGCAGCATCGGCCAAAAAGTTCCAATAAGCAAAAGGTTTTTCCCTGATCTGGGTAGCAGATACGGGAACCATTGTTCGCGGCTCGTCAAAAATCACGCTTTCGCAATTCAGGAAACGCCCCATATAAGCGCCATAAGGTTCGGATGCAAAGATCACATCAATAGGCGGCAGATGTTTCTGCAGGTAATTGGCCCAAATACGGGAAACCCCTTCTGATGATACCGAGGTATTGGGCAAAACAGCCTCATCGTAGTTAAGCAGCCAGGGCCTTACTTTAGTGTTATCCTTGTAAGTTTCTTTAAGCCACTCCAGCCTTTGACTGCCCCATATGGGTTCATCGTAACTGGCGCTTACCAAAACTATCAGGTCATCGCATTGCTGCAAAGCAAAATCAATTAAAGCGATATGCCCCTTATGCAACGGCATAAACTTGCCTATAACCAAACCTGTTTTCATGCATTAAGCTCTCGCCGCAAATGTAAAGTTTTTGAGCAAATCTCAAATCAACATTAAAAGAGCGGAGGTAGCATTTTGGAGTTGGATATTTTTTATCTGGACCTTGATTCACCAGATTGAAGAATTAACGTTTTTCATCGTAGCACACATGTCAAATCCAGGAAACTGCTAAAATCTGCAGAATCGCGGTTCAGACAGAATCCTGTCAAATCTTTAAATCCTATAAAAAATCCCCAAATCCTGTATATCTTTGATTTTACAGGCCTAACAACAATCTATTTATGAAAAATCAGGTATTATGCTTTGGCGAAGTTTTATGGGATGCCTTTGGCGATGGTAAAAAAGCCGGTGGCGCGCCAATGAATGTTGCCCGTCACTTAGTGCAGCAAGGGATTAATGTTGCCCTGGCAAGTTCTGTAGGAATGGATAACAGCGGCGATATACTGATTGAGTTTCTGAAATCAAACGGATTATATAGTGACCTTATTCAACAGGATGATGAACACCCCACCTGCGAGGTTACCGTTCAGCTTGATGAAAACAACCAGGCTACTTATATTATACCCGAGCCGGTTTCCTGGGATGCTATTGAAACAACCGATGCACTTAACATGGCGGCAAAAAACTCTGCTGCTATTGTATATGGTAGTTTGGCCTGTCGCCTGGCTCAAACCCGCGAAACCTTGCTTAACCTGCTTGACGAAACCGATGCGTTGAAAATATTTGACGTCAACCTTCGGCCCCCACACTATACGCTTTCAACCATCGAAACATTAGTGGCCCGTGCCGATGTAGTGAAGATGAATGAAGAAGAAGCGGCCCTGCTTATAGGAGGTAGCAGACGCTCGCTAAAAGACCAGATCAATGAGTTTCGCTCCAAATATCACAGTCGCACCATTTGTGTTACCCGTGGCGAACATGGCGCTATAGTTTGGCACGATCATGAATTTTATGAAAGCCCCGGCTGCCCCGTACAAGTAGCAGATTCGGTAGGCGCCGGCGATTCCTTCCTAGCTACCTTTATAGCCGGCATCATGGCCAACCATCCCATGCAACGTGTGGTTGATAAAGCCTGTTCGGTAGGAGCCTTTGTGGCCAGCCAACGCGGTGCAAACCCCGTTTACCCGCCGGAGTTGCTGCATAGCCTGGCGTATTTGTAAAGGCAAAATTCAAAAGTAAAAATTCAAAAATAGGAACAGTCGATAGCTAAATAGCTGTCGACTGTTCCTATTTCAAAGGCTTTGCATTTTCAAATTCTCAAATCTTCAAATTCTCAAATCAAAAACCAGCACATCTACCTTTTGTCATACTTACCTAACAATTCATTATAATAGCCGTGCCGCCAAACTTTTCCTGAAAATTATCCGTTCCTTTATAGTACAGAAAGGATAAAATATGCGCGGTTTTGGATTTTCCAAGTTTAAACCCAACCAGATCCCTAAAGGCGGATTTGAAGAATTATTGAAATTATTCCTTGAGTTGCTCAACTATACTGCGGGCGATGCAGGCGAAGCTTTAGCCTGGCTAAACGAGCTTGATAAACAATATAACCTTACCAACGATGATTATGGTATGGGCGATTTTATTGATGAGCTTAAACAAAAAGGATACCTGAGCGATGATCAGCAAAACGGGGGTTTTAACATCACTGCTAAAACTGAACAAAGCATTCGGCAATCGGCATTGGAAGAAATTTTTGGCAAGCTCAAAAAATCGGGCAAAGGCAATCACCGCTCGCCACAATCGGGCCAGGGCGATGAAAAAAATGCCGAACGCCGCGAATTTGAGTTTGGCGATAGTTTGGACCAGATAGATATGACCCAATCTATCCACAATGCCCAGGTTAACCACGGCATCGGCGATTTCATGATGACCGAGCGCGACCTGGAAGTAGAAGAAATGGATTATAAAACCCTAACTTCTACCGTGTTGATGATCGATATATCGCACTCCATGATCTTATACGGCGAAGACCGGATAACCCCGGCCAAAAAAGTAGCCATGGCACTGGCCGAGCTCATCCGTACCAAATACCCTAAGGATACATTGGACATTGTTGTATTTGGTAACGATGCCTGGCCTATTACTTTACAGGACCTGCCCTATTTACAGGTTGGCCCTTACCATACCAACACCTATGCCGGTTTGGAGTTGGCTACAGATCTGTTACGTCGTAGAAAAACGCACAACAAGCAAATTTTTATGATTACCGATGGTAAACCTACCTGTTTAAAGGAAGGTACCAAGTATTATAAAAACAGTATAGGACTGGATAGAAAAGTGGTTAACAAAACCCTGAATATGGCCGCCCAGTGTAAACGCCTTAAAATACCCATCACCACCTTCATGATAGCTAAAGACCCTTACCTGCAACAGTTTGTACGTCAATTTACCGAAACAAACGGAGGCAAGGCTTTTTACAGCTCATTAAATGGCTTAGGCGAGTACATTTTTGAGGACTATATCAAAAACAGAAGAAAAACGGTAAGATAAAGCCCCCCAGCCCCCTAAAGGGGGAGCGAAAACGGCTGTTATCGACTTAAAAAACTAATCGGTGGAATCACTTTTCTATCGGTGAAATCAACATAAAGAATGAACAAATTACAAGATATTAAAACCCTTGGCGAACTAAAAAAAACGAACTATAAAAGCCGTTCGGTTAAAGATGAATTACGTGCCAATTTAATTGAGCAGTTAAAAAAACGCGAAGGTGGCTTTGAAGGAATTATCGGATTTGAAGATACCGTGATTCCAGATCTGCAGACTGCTATTTTATCGCGTCACAATATTTTATTGCTTGGTTTACGTGGTCAGGCTAAAACCCGTATCGCGCGCTTGCTGATCAACTTATTGGATGAGTATGTGCCATACATTATTGGCTCCGATCTGTTTGATGATCCTTACGCCCCAATTTCATGGTACGGGCATAACGCTATAGAAGAAAAAGGCGATGATACTCCAATAGGCTGGATCCATCGCTCCGAACGTTATACCGAAAAACTGGCTACCCCCGATGTTACCGTTGCCGATTTGATTGGCGATGTTGACCCAATTAAAGCAGCCACGTTAAAGCTAACTTATTCTGATGAACGGGTTATCCACTTCGGCCTGATCCCGCGCGCGCATCGTGGTATTTTTGTGATCAACGAACTACCCGATCTACAAGCCCGTATCCAGGTATCGCTATTTAACATTTTACAGGAAAGAGATATCCAGATCCGTGGCTTTAAATTACGCCTGCCTTTAGATATCCAGTTTGTGTTTACAGCCAACCCCGAAGACTATACCAATCGTGGTTCGATAGTAACCCCACTTAAAGATCGTATTGAAAGCCAGATCCTGACACACTATCCGCGTACAGTAGAAATCAGCCGGAAGATCACCCAACAGGAAGCCCAGCTTACCGATGAGCAACGTAAAACTGTTGAAGCTGATGACCTGGTGAAAGACCTTGTTGAGCAAATTGCTTTTGAAGCACGCAACTCCGAATACATTGATAAAAAATCGGGCGTGTCGGCTCGTTTAACTATATCGGCCTATGAAAACCTGGTCAGCAATGCCGAACGCCGCATGATCATGAACCATGAGCCAAGCACCTTTGTACGCATTACCGACTTTTTAGGTGTTATTCCTGCCATCACCGGTAAAATTGAGCTGGTTTATGAAGGCGAATTGGAAGGCCCGGGTAAAGTGGCTAACATACTGATTGGCAAAGCCATTAAAACACTGTTATTAGCATTCTTCCCTGATCCTGAAAAAGCTAAAAAAGCAAAAGGTGTAAACCCGTATGCCAGCATCATCAATTGGTTTGGCGAAGGCAATAACCTGGCCCTGGTTGATGATATGCCATTCCAGGATTATAAAAAGGAATTGAACGAAGTTGCCGGATTAAAAGACCTGGTTAAAAAACAGCACCCGCGTTTAAACGAAAATCAGCAGCTATTATTGATGGAATTTGTACTGCATGGTCTGTCAGAGTTTTCGCAATTAAATAAAGGATTTTTAGATAATGGCTTCGCGTTTTCAGACATGTTTAACAGCCTGTTTAATTTACAGCCCGATGAAGATGACCTGGATTTAGACGACGACCGCTATTAATCGCTACCTTTGTTTAAATGACCCTGGAAGCGCTTAATATTTTACTCATCGTTTCGGCACTATTACTTGTTGACCTGTACGTGCTACACGGACTGCGGGGCGCATTCCCAAAATGGAAATTCCTGCACAAAAGAGAATTTAACTTCTTTTATTGGGCAGCTAATATCTTGCTAATTTGTGGGTTATTAACCGGGGCCTATATCCGTTTTGTTGGCCTTGGAGTACGTGCAGCCGGCTTATTGGCGTTTTCACTCCTGTTTATAGGAAAGCTGGCCTTTTTGCCTTTTTTATTGATAGATGATATAAAACGCCTGCGCATATGGCATAAAAACCGGTTCAAAAACTTATCGGCCGATAGCCCTGCTGTTCCTATTCCAGACGCTATCCCACGTTCAGAATTTCTATTAAAAGCGGGCTTATTGGCAGGGGCGGTGCCATTGGCTGCCATAAAAATAGAAATGCCCAAAGGCTTGTACGATTACCACGTAAGGTATCAAACCCTTTACCTGCCTAACTTGCCAAAAGCGTTTGATGGTATTAAACTTGGGCAGATCTCCGATATACACTCTGGGAGTTTTTATAAAAAAAAGGCCGTGTTGGGTGGTGTGGAGATGCTGCTGAAAGAAAAGCCCGATCTTATATTTTTTACCGGTGACCTGGTTAACGGGCAGGCCAGCGAAATGACGGATTACCAGGATATTTTTGCTAAAGTAAAAGCCCCCCTGGGAGTTTATTCATCTTTAGGGAACCACGACTACGGCGATTATGGCGACTGGCCGAATCCGGCTGATAAAAAGAAAAACCACGAGGATTTGATTCTTACCCATAAAAACATGGGTTGGGATCTGTTACTGAATGAAAACCGCCGCCTTAAGGTAGATGGTGAAGAAATAGGTATCCTTGGTATCGAAAACTGGGGCGAATACAGCCGCTTCCCCAAATATGGCCGCATGGACCTGGCTACCAAAAATACCGATGATCTGCCTGTAAAATTACTATTGTCACATGATCCATCGCACTGGCGGGCCCAGGTTTTAAAAGACTATCCGCAAATAGATGCCATGTTTTCGGGTCATACCCACGGGATGCAGTTTGGGGTACGTACCAATGAGTTTCAATGGAGCCCGATAGAAATGATTTACAAAGAGTGGGCGGGGCATTACCAACAGGGCAACCAACAGCTATACGTTAACGTTGGTTATGGCTTTGTTGGCTTGTACGGAAGAGTTGGAATATTACCGGAGATTACGATATTTACATTAAAAGCCGGCCATGATCCCGCTGTTAAACAGACATAAAGATCAAGGTGGTCCAGTCATTACCGATGAAGAGAATATTTAAACTTGTTTTTGATTTTCTGCTGTTCAGTAATATTTTCATGGCTCTTTGCGCTGTGGCGCAGGCTTTGGTTACTTTTCATTTAATAGGTTCAAAACCTGTTTTGTCTGTTTTAGGATTGTTGTTTACATCTACCCTCGGCATTTACAACTTTTGTATTATTGTTACCAAGCCTAAAAAGCCCGAAACATCTCCTTATTTTAGGGTACGCTGGTTTTTTGCCCACTACAGGCTCATGGTTACGTTTACCATTGTATCGCTGCTTTGCCTTATTCCCCTCTTTTTTTTGATCACTACCGAATCAAAAATATTGCTCATCTTTTTGGGCGCATTGTCGTTCTCTTACAGCTTGCCATTATTTGCCATTGGCGAACAGAAATTTGGGTTACGCAATATCCCTGGCTTAAAGCCATTTTTGATTACACTGGTGTGGACTTTAAGTTGTGTGTTATTTCCGCTGTTGGAGTCTATGCACCTGCATCTAACAAACATTTCGATGCATGATACCACTTTGCTTATTGCCAAGCGCTTTTTATTTATTGGTGCGCTCACAATACCATTTGACATCCGCGACCTGTTTGACGACCTTAAAATGGGCCTTAAAACCATCCCTACTGTTTGGGGCGAAAAAAAAGCTTACCTGTTTTGCCAGGTATTGCTTGCCGGTTACATTGTGTTACTTTTCCTGTTCAGACAAAACGGTTTTAGTGTCGATTTCTTCGCATTAACCCTCACCACCTTTTTAGCCGGATGGCTCATTTTTAAATCTGCCTGGAAAAAAGACGAATACTATTACTTCTTTTTTATGGATGGTGTATTGATCCTTCAATATGTAGTACTTGTGTTAGCCGGCCTGATATTCAAAAGCCATTGATATGGCTGCCAATTTTAATAATTCTGCCTGGTTTTATGATCGTTTATCCCGGTTGGTTTATGGCAAAGCCATCATCAGCGCGCAGCTTTATTTAATTGGCCATATAAAACCGAATAGTAAAATCCTTATAGTTGGCGGCGGCACCGGCTGGATATTGGAAGAAATTACCAAACGTTATCCTTCGGGCCTGCAAATTACGTATGTAGAGGTGGCCGCGGCTATGATGAGCCTATCTCAGAAAAGAAACACCGGCGATAACGAAGTAATTTTCATTAATGACGTAATTGAAAATGTGACCTTAGCAAACGATTTTGACGTAGCCATAACTCCGTTCCTGTTCGACAACTTTACCGAGCAAACTTTAAAAACCGTATTTAATCAAATCCACACTTTACTTAAGCCAGGAGCGTTATGGCTTAATTGCGACTTTCAATTAACCGGTAAGTGGTGGCAGGCGTTTCTATTGAAAAGTATGTTTTTGTTTTTTAGAGTGCTATGTGGTATTGAGGCGGGTAAGTTGCCGGGGATAGTTGCCTGCTTTGATTTGAAACGGTATAACGTTATAGCTGAAAGGACTTTCTTTGGTGATTTTATTGTAGCAAGAGTATATGGGAAATAATCAGGGTAGCCATTCTATTTGGGTTAACATAACTTAACATATTTTAGATAAAATACATCATAATTACCTAATAATCAATATTTTATATTTTTACATGGTTAACACAAAAATGATGTACCGCGCAACTTAGGCACACCCAATATTTGTGCCTGCTGCTGGTCAATAAAAGTACCGTTTGATGCTTATATCTTCCTGACGTCATAAGCCAATTCCGTTACCTATTATTAAATAACAGCTTATCCCCGTTAATTATTTAGATACGTTTGCCCTGGGGAAATAATAGCCTTATTGCTATACGATTCTTAAATTGTTATATTTGATTATGGAAAGATTGATGATACAGGTTCCCGAAAAGAAATCAAAATTGATAAAGTCCCTGCTTAAAGAGTTAGGTGTAATTATTGAGAATGATAGTTTCAAACTTGCCACAGAGTTAAACGCCATGATTAAACGTGGTAAAAAGCCTACTATGGATGAAATAGTTGAGGAAGTACGTGCTGTTAGAGCAAAGCACTAATGATTGTTGTACTTGACTGTAATATCTGGGTATCTCTTGCACTAACACAACAATTAGATTTCATATCTCATCTTCAAAAAAGCAAAATCACAATAGCCGCCTGTCAGGAGTTACAAATTGAGCTCATAGAGGTTCTTTTAAGGCCAAAATTTAAAAAGTATTTTACTAAAACTTACATCGGGCAATTAATTCAGTTCTATAAGTTAACTACTATACAGTTTGAAATTATAATAGTTACGAAAGTGGTAGCCGATGAAAAAGATGATTATCTATTTGCTTTATGCGAAACTGCAAATGCGGATTACTTTGTTACCGGGGATAAACTTTTGCTTAGAGAAGTATCCTATAAAAACACTTCCGTTATTTCATTAACAGCGTTTAAAATAATGACAAATAAGTAAAGTATACCTTACTTTGAGCATATCATACTAAAAACGCCATTGCTTCATATGCAATGGCGTTTTATATTAAACCACAAACCCGAAGTTTCGGTTATTGATTATACACAAACTTATACCCAATCCCCCTAACAGTTTGTAAATACTGAGGCGAATCGGCATTGGTTTCTATCTTTTTACGCAGGCGAACAATGTGCATGTCCAGGGTACGGGTATTTACATCGGCGTTATAGCCCCAAACTTCCATCATCAGCTCTTCGCGGTTAATTACCTTGTTTTTATTTTTCAAAAAGTAAAGCAGAATCCGGTTCTCCAATATCGTTAACTCAATTTTACGACCATCCCTGATAAGCAGATGGGTATTTGGCAAGTGCTCCATGTTGGCAAACTTGTATGATTCGGCCTTTTCACTGTTCAGGCTGAATTTAATCTTGCTGTCAATCATCGCCACCAGTACATCCATATTAAATGGTTTGGTAATGTAGTCAGATACGCCAAAATTGTAAGCCTCAATCTTGTCAACATCCTGGGCTTTGGCGGTCATCATAATCACCAGTTTATCATAGCCCTTTTCACGAATGCTGCCGCAAACTTCGGAGCCAGTTTTGCCGGGCAGCATCCAGTCAAGCAGCACAATATCCGGCTGCTCGGCCAGGATCATTTCTTCGGCATCGCTGCCATTGTCGGCTTCCAAAACTTTATAACCTTCGGTTTGCAAACGCTCTGCAACCAGGAAACGCAGGTTCTCATCATCTTCAACCAGCGCAATCTTAATTTCTTTATTCATAATTTAATTTTCGTTTGGAAGCGTAACTATAAATTCCGAGCCCTCATTAACTTTACTGTTAACAGTGATTTCTCCGTTCATAAAATTAACCAGTTCTTTACAAAATGCCAAACCCAAACCTACGCTTCCGTTTTGGTTATATTGGTTCTCTATTCTATAAAATTTCTTAAAGACATTTTGGTGCTCGTTTTTAGGAATCCCTATCCCTCTATCAATGAACGAAAACACCAGGTCCCCTTTTTTTTGCGTAATGTTTATGCTCAATTCCTTCTTTTTAGGATGCGAGTACTTGTAAGCATTCTCTATCAAATTTTGAAAAACACTGCCTAAAAGCACTGGATCTGTATAAAAAACATGAAGGCCATCCGCCTTGTAATTTATCTTAAAATCGGGATATTTAATTTTAAAAGTATCTATATAGCGGCCAACAAAGTCATCAACCACAACTTCCTCTTTTTTAATGTTGATGGATTTATTTTCGAGTTGGGTGAATGATAACAACTTGTTCATCAAATCGTTTAACTTATCTGCCTCTTCATCCAAAATTTTACCATAGTGCTTGCGCTGCCGTTCAGTTAACTCTCCATCGCCCCGCAAATTGGAGCCCGCAATTTTAATTACGCTTACCGGGGTTTTAAACTCATGGGTAAAATTGTTAATAAAATCGTACTGTAGCTTAAACAGCTTAAGGTTAACATTCAGATTACGATAAATAAGCCAGCCTATAGCTACTAAAAACAGGGTGATCACCAAAACGGCTGCACCAATAGGCATAAACCTGCGATTGATCTCGGCCGTAAGATATCCCTGGTCAGAACTGAAGAACAGTTTATAATCTGAGAATGCCTTCGGGAAAGAAACTTCGGTGATCAGTTTATTTCCCTCACTGTCAATGGGGTCATAAACCAGTGGCTGGATAGATACATTCTGATATAACTCGTGATGCGTATTTTTCACCTTGAGCAAAAAAGGATCAAGATAAAAGGTCATCATGTTTTGCTTATAGGCCTCTGAAGGCACGATGCCATGCTGCAATTCGCGAAACACCTTTACATCTTGCCGGCGCAGGATATTGGTATAGGTTATTTTGTTTGGCTTTACATCCCAAAAGGTTTTGTATAACTCATCCTGGCTGGATACCCGTGTAGTATCAGAAAAAGCAATATAGATGCTTAGCTTGGCCGCCATCTGCCTAAAATCCGATTCATCGGCAGGGTGTATTTGCTTCGTACTCCAAATTCCATCTTTATTATGCCCAAACACGTAAGTTGCCTTAAGCGAAATATCCAAATTATTAAGCCGGGTACTAATGGCAGTGGGATGCCCGCCAATTAAAGCATCATAAAAAACTACTTTCTTAACAAACCCGTAATCCTGAAAAACCGAAGCAACGTATTTACGGGCCGATGTGGAATCAAGAAACCCCTGATAAGAGGTGATCTCGGGAATCTTGTTCTGAAAAAAATCGTTATAGGGCTTAATGGTTTGCTCCAATACTTCTATTTTTTTTGATGCGAATTCATTCTCCACATATTTTGAAGTAAGATTATAAGAGATGAAAAGTGCTACCACAAACGTGATGGAAATGAGCACCAGGAAAATGACGATCAGCGAAAAATTTTTTCGGTAAGCATTCTTTTGTACCGGCATAACCTCTATGGTTTAACCCTCATATTATCCGCCAAAAATCGCTCTATCTCGGTATACATTTCAAGGCGGTTATGCTCACTTCTAAAATAAGCACGCTCATTGGGTTTTAAAAAGTATTTAACATCCACATCGTGCTTTCGCAATTCGCGCACATACTGGTTTAACTCGCTGATATTGGCCCGCTGGTCTTTTGCCCCCTGGAAAATGATCAGCGGCACTTTTATTTTATCTGTATGAAAAACCGGCGAAATAGCCCGGAACAAATCGGCATCAGTTTCGGGGTTGCCAACCATTTCGTAGGTCATTTTTAAATACGGCTTAACAAAAGGCGGCGCATCTTTGATATAAGTAAAAAAGTTGATCAGCCCATATTGAACCACAGCACAGTTGTACAATTCGGGATGGAATGATAAGCCATATAAAGCCGAGAAACCACCAAAACGGCCACCAAAGATTGCGATCTTTTTAGGGTTGGCAATCTTTTTATTGATAAGCCAATGTACACCATCAGTTATATCCTCCTGAATTTTACCGCCTACCTGTTTGTAGCCGGCGCTTCTGAAAGCCTTACCATAGCCCGTTGATCCCCGGTAATTTACCTGAAAAACAGCATAGCCCCGGTTGGCCAAAAACTGCACCTGCTCATCGTACCCCCATGAATCGCGCGCCCAAGGGCCATCATGCGGCAACACCACAACAGGCAGGTTAGTTTTTTTATCACCCAAAGGCATCGTTAAATAGCCATTGATGGTTAAACCATCGCTTGCCTTGTAACTTATTGGCTGCATAGCGCATAATTCACCCGGCACTAAGGATGAGTTTACGTCGCCAAGCTTACTTAGCTTGCAGGTACTACTTTCATACAAGTAAAACGACCCCGGGTTACGGTCGGTATAGGTACTCAGAATAAATTTATTTTCAGAACTATCACGATCAACCACTCTTATTTCATTGCCTTTTAACTGCTCCTGTAACGTGTTGTAAATATGTTCAATATCTGGTGCCAAAAAATGTTTATGGGGCCTTGCGTCGTCCCAGCTGGCAAATTCAACACGATGTTTGTTTTTGGAATACTCCACAAACATCACATCGGCACGATCATTACTAAAAATAGTGCGTTGCTCTTTACCATCTTCCGCGTTAATTTCCACCAAAGCTGTTTTGTCGCGGTTTACGTTTGATAGCGCGTAGAAATTATTTTTCACACCGGTAAATGCAATGGGCCTTACCGAATTTTTAAAATTATTTTGAATAATAGGTTTAAACGGCGATGCATCATCCGGGCGGTACAAAATAGTTTCGTCCACCCCGTCGGATGCCCTCACCAGGCGAATCTTGCCATCAGCATCAGGAAACCATTCCGTTATGTTACCTGGGTTTATCAGATATGGGGTAAGTTCGCCGGTTTTTATATTGAGCCTGTAAATATCAAAATTAGCAGGATCACGCTTATTCATTTTAACGGTTATTATATCCGGCTGCTGTCTGTTGCGGTTTACCAGACTTACCCTTACTTTTTCTAACGATAAAATAGTGCGCATCTTTTGCGCGACCACATCCAGCGCGTACATTTTAAACCCATCGTTAGCCACAATATCCTGGTTAAAAACCAGTTGATTATTGTACGTCCAAAAGTAATCGCCACGTACGGGATAATCCTCAAAAGAAGTTTCCATATGTTCCGCACCATCGGCAAGCGATTGGATAAACAGGTTTTGCTTGTCTTTATAGGGCTTTAAATAAGAAATGTATTTGCCATCGGGCGATATTTTAAAAGCGCTTTTTTCTGGTGTTTTAAAAAAATCGGCAATAGGAATTTGCTTGATATGCTCTTTGCAGGAGCATATAAGGGTAACCGAAGCAATAAATAACAAAATCCTTAAGCGATGAAGCATATTCAACTTATCGTGTTTTATTAATCAGGTCAAATTAGATAAATAAGTTAACGTTATCAAAATGTCACTACAATTTTACCCTGTTGTACCGTTATACGAATAATAACTAAAAACGGCCGTGGTATAAATATTAATTACCTATTTTTGATTAGATGAGGGTTTTATTTGCAATTATTATTTTTGTTTTGGCGGGTACAGGCACCCTGTTTGCGCAAGACAACGAACTGCAGCTTGCCATGCAATATAACACCAATGGCGAGCCTCAAAAAGCATTGGAGATTTATCAAAAACTTTTTAAACAAAACAACGAAACCTACTACTCCTATTACGTTAACACCCTGCTAAGCCTTAAAAAATTCAGCGAAGCCGAAAGCATCACCAAAAAACTGATCCGCAAGCACCCTAACGTTAATGAATACCAGATAGTATTAGGTACGGTATACACCCAGCAAGGCAGCCTTGATAAAGCCAACGGCATTTACGATGATATGCTGAAAAACCTGCCTGCCGATCAAATGGAGATTGCCAACCTTGCTAATCAGTTTTACCAGAGTACTAATACAGATTATGCGA
Organism: Mucilaginibacter dorajii; assembly: GCF_024808255.1. Classification (GTDB taxonomy): domain Bacteria; phylum Bacteroidota; class Bacteroidia; order Sphingobacteriales; family Sphingobacteriaceae; genus Mucilaginibacter; species Mucilaginibacter dorajii. The sequence continues at coordinate 148,503 of NZ_JANTYS010000008.1, read as the reverse complement.
TAAAAATTTTCTTACAGGGTCGTAAGTTGTTAAAAAACGACGAATTGTTCACTTATGAGCTCATCAACCTGTACCGTTTTAAGCGGGATAAGGTTTCGCTTACCGAAGAGTATCTAAATTTTTTGCCAACCAACCCTAATTTTATTACCCAGGCCGAAAGTAACTTTGCTACCATATTTGAGGGTGAGGCCGATTACGCGCTATTAAAATCGGCCTTATTGAGGCGGATACAGAAAGACCCTCAGCAAACCATTTATGCAGAATTGCTTACCTGGCAATACATGCAGCAAAAGGAATATGACCTGGCCCTTAACCAGGCACTGGCCCTTAGCAGGCGGCAAAATGACGAGGGCAATAGTATTTATGAGCTATGCCGAACGCTTACTACCAACGAAGCCTATGATACTGCCATCCGTGGTTATGAATATATTATTGCCAAGGGCACGGGTAATCCACTGTATGTTCCAGCCAAAATAGAGCTTATCAATACCAAAAACCTAAAGGTTACCACCGGTAAATATTTACCTGCCGACCTGTTAGGGTTAGAACAGGATTACCTTGCTTTACTTACCGAATTTGGCCGCAATAATAACACCGTGTTTGCCATGCAAAAGCTGGCCAGCCTGCAGGCCTTTAAACTCCATAAGCTTAACGACGCGCAAAAATTGTTAGAAAGCGCCGTTGCCATCCCCAATATCCGGGCCGAACTATTAGCCTCCTGCAAATTGGATTTAGGCGATATTTACCTGTTAAATAACCAGCCATGGGAAGCAACCCTGTTATACAGCCAGGTTGAAAAAGATTTTCCTAATACCCCCATTGCCCAGGATGCCAAATTTCGCAACGCAAAAATGGCTTACTATACCGGTGATTTTACCTGGGCTAAGGGGCAGCTTGATGTGTTGAAGGCCGCTACATCACAACTGATAGCCAATGATGCCCTTAATTTGTTACTGCTGATTAATGATAATGTGGCCATCGACAGCTCGGGAGCCGCGTTAAAGACCTATGCCCGGGCCGATCTGCAAATCTTTGCCGAACAGCCCGCCAAAGCGTTAGTGGCGTTGGATAGCATTGATAAAAAGTTTCCGGGTAATAGTTTAAGCGACGATATCCTGATGGCCAAAGCCCGCATCCTTATTCAACAAAAAAATTATACTGATGCGGTACCCTTGCTCAAAAAGATCTTTGATGACCACCCAACCGAGCTTTGGGCCGATGACGCTGTTTTTATGTTGGGCGACATTTACGAAAACCATCTTGATGATAAAACCAACGCCAAAAACTGGTACCAAAAGATCATAACCGACTACCCCGGCAGCCTGTATATCAACGAAGCCCGCAAACGGTTCAGATTGCTGAGGGGCGATAAGGCGGATTCGTGATTTTGGTTCATTCGTTCACTGGTTCATTAGTTCATTGGTGAAAAGTTCATTAGCTAATTTAAATTAACACGGATAGATTAAGTTCGCAATAGCCCGACGCCATTGGTAAAAAGCTTACTATCTAAAATTAATACTAATGAACCAGTGAACTAATGAACCAATGAACTAAATTTGAAGCCATGATTGTATACAACGATACCATAATATTAGATGAGGCCATACAGGACGAATGGCTTCATTACATGAAAACCATTCATATCCCGGCTGTAATGGCTACCGGTTTGTTCAGTTCATATCGCATTTTAACGGTTATCGATTCGCCAAACGAAGGCGTTACCTATTGCATTCAATACCATGCCGAAACTATCGAACATTTTCAGCAGTATTACATGAACCACCTGCATAAGTTACAGGCAACGCACCAGGCAAAGTTTGATGAAAAGTTTGTGATTTTTAATACCTTAATGGAAGAGGTAGAATAAAGCTATGAAAGACTTACGAAGTTTTAAAAACTTCGTAAGTCTGGCTTTTGTGAAACGCCTATTTCTTCGCTTCGGCTTCAACCAGTTTCCCCACCCGGTTGTTAAAATTCGCTTTAGTAATTCCGGTTATCTTTTCCAGCGCTTTAAAATAGTTTTCATTATCGGCTTCCTTTTTACCGCAGCTAATCAGTTCAATTACCGCGGCAAATCCCTTATCCTTTTCAAGCTGTTGAACGATCAGGGCGTTAATTACATAGGATACGTATAGGTGATATTGCTGATTAACACCAAAGTTTTTATTATCGTTAAAAGCCGTCAACCAATCTTTATTATCGCCCATATAGCTTTTAAACCGTTTAAATATCTCGGGCCAGCTTATGCCCCAACTGCCACCGTATAAATAGGCGCTGGCTTCATCAAGTGGCTTGTTTATCACTGCTACAGATACCGCACGGTGCAGCCTGCTATGCCAAAGATCGTGCAGATCTAAAGCCGCCGGATCATTTACCTCCCGGCCCGTTAGGGATAGGTCAATGTTATTTTCAAAGGCCGATAAATTACTCTGACCGTAACCGTTGTAATCCAGTTTATAGTCAATCCCCAGCAGGCGCATGGCGTTGGGCAGGTTATTGCACAGGTAAATTTGCGTTTGGTAAACAGGGGCATGCAAACGCTTATCAAACTCCCTGGCCTTTTTCACATAAATATTTACCTTATCCAGGTTAAGCGCAGTGCTGTAGTAAAAAGAAAAGCTTCCATCACTTTTGAGCTTCCATCCCCTGGTATTACTTTTCAGTGGCGAGCTAAAATAAAACCGGCCTTCGGCTTTTTGCGCGGTAAACGTAAAGGCGGCCCGCAATACGGGTACCGAATTAGTTACACCCATGTATGCAAGCTGAATCAGGTAGCTTGCACTATCTAACATAGCCGCATTGGTTAAATAACAAGGGTAAATATCCTTTTTATCCGCGCCCTTGCCATCGGTCATGTTCCTCATTTCATCAAGCAGGGCAGATGTTTCTGGCAAAGCATCTTTTAACACCAGGGTATTTTCTTTGTTCGGCTTTGATAACTGGCTTAAAAGATCATTCAATGATGCTATCAATTGCTTTCCTTGAACCGAGTCACCCTGTATGTGGAGGTATGGCGGAATAATAACCGGTTTTGTTTGGGCATAGCTGCCAATTGCGCACAGTGCAAGCAATAAGGCAAATGTGTATTTCTTAAACATGTGAAATATTTTAGGTAAACTAACCTACATAATATTTTTCATGATTACTATTTGCATTGAAGCAGCTTCTTAGAAGCTGTTTAAAAATAAGAAAAATAGATTGTTACTGCCTTTGGTAAGATTTTCGATATCTGAAGGACAGCATGACGTGAACAAGGCGCAGACGACTCACCCCGACGAGGCTACGCACGTCTTCCCCTCTCTCCGACTGCGTCGCATAGAGGGGGCGGAAAATAAAAACAGTTTTTACCCTCTTTGCGGCTTTAGCCGGAGAGAGGGTCGGCCAGCGAAGCGCTGCCGGGGTGAGTCGTCTCCAGCGTTCTACCGATACCAAGAAAACGAAATACATCATTATGAACGTAAACAACGAAGCAATGCGATTTTTTTGACTGTAATATCTTTCCAGAACCGTTTTTAAACAGCTTCTGAGTGTTATAAGTCAAATTTATAGCGTTGCCTGCTGCCCGTGCTATCCGCTCATACTACACAGGCCTTAGCCCAACGCCATTAAGCTAAGAGCTTGAAAGGTTGCTCCATCGGAGCAAAAGCTTTGTAGCCATATGGAAATTAAAATTTTGCGTGCCGTAGGTACGCTACCCCAGGGTTCCGTACCTACGGCACGGAGCTTCATTTTTGGCTTTTTGCTACAAAGCTCTTCCCCCGCTGGGGGAGAAAATCCTCTAAATTAATGATATTCAAAACTGACTCGTTCGCCCAAATAACGAAAACGCTCCCGAATTTCTTCGGGAGCGTTTTTGTTATTTGGTGATCAGGTTGTACAACTCATCCAGTTTTGGTGTTAACACAATCTCAATTCTTCGGTTTTTTGTTCGCGCCTCGTCTGAATTTGTGGCATCTATCGGCTGAAACTCGCCCTTACCGGTAGCTGTTAACCTGTGCGGATCAACCATTTCAACTTCGGTTAAATAGCGCGTTACCGATGTGGCACGCAGTACGCTCAAATCCCAGTTGTCTTTGATCTGCCCAAGGTTTTTTACTTTCTTATCGTCAGTATGGCCTTCAACCGCCATGTTGATATCGGGTTCTTTGTTCAATACCACGGCCAATTGTTTAAGGGCCTGTTTACCTTTATCATCAATAATGATACTACCCGATGGGAACAACAACTTATCGGCAAGAGAAACATATACCTTTCCATTACGGATATCAACAGATAAGCCGCTGGCCTGGAAACCAAGCAAAGCCTGCTGTAGCTTATTCTTAAGGGCATTGGTTGCTTCATCACGCTTTTTCAGGATGTCCTCTACTTCCTTTAACCTGGCTTCCCGTTTTTGCAGGTCGGCAGACAGCTTTTGCAAATCGGCACTTAATTGATTGGCTTTGGTTGATGTTACATCAAGGTTGTTGTTTAGCGCCAGGTTATTATTGCGCAGATCATTAATCTGCTTGTGCAGGCGCATGGTATCGTTTTGCAGTTGCGCCAATTGTGTCTCCAGGGTTTCGGTACGTGTATTTAATGAATCGCGTTGCGCGACCAGGGAGCGGTACTCTTTAGGCGACAGAATTTTGCACGAGCTAAAGCCAATGCAAAGGGTAAGGGCTAATAAAAGATATTTAATTTTCATGTGCGTAAATTATTATGCAAGGGCATTTTTCAAAAATACATTAAGCGGATAAATTTTGCTACAGGCATCGGCAACTAATTGTACCGCGTTACTGCCGGTAATTTCCTTATCAGTAATTTTATGCCAGCCCACAAAGCTTTTCAGCTTCAGCAGGTCGATATTCTCATTATCCGCGCCATATTCCCGCGGAACGGATTTCAATTGCTCCTGCTTCTTAAAATCGCCAAAAAGCTTCACAAATTCCTTGTCGTCGATGATCTGCCTCAACTCGCCGGCATTATAATCAATTTCCTGGCGAATGGTTTTTAAATTAGGCGCTTCGGGCATCCAGTAACCGCCGCCAATAAAGGAATTGCCGGGCTGGATCTGTAAATAAAACTCAACGGTACCGGGTTTCGATCCCATGGAAGGAATACTTACCCCAAAGTTATTCTTATAAGGTGTTTTGTTTTTGCTGAAACGGATATCACGATAGATGCGCATTACCCGTTTTTTCGGGTCCGTGCTTTCGTCGATAGCGGGATCAATCTTTTGCAGCTTGGCAAGCAGCTGCGCCGTAAAATCAACTACATTATCTTTGGCAACATCATAACGTTCACGGTTGGCTAAAAACCATTCGCGGTTATTATTCTCTGCCAGATCTTTTAAAAAATCAAGACTTTCCTGGTAAATCATCGGTATCTAAGTAAGCCTGGTAGTGTATTTTGGGCGATAACCAATATAACAGCAACACCCGCGAATATCTGAAATTTATAGGTGCCAGTACAAAGCAGCCTAATATTATCACACTAAGATATAACCAGGGCGAATCGGAATTATGTGTAACTAAATAGGTTAACCAGGCCAAACCCAATGCTTCGCCAACGTTAAGCGCGTAGCTCACATACATGGCCGCGTAAAAGTATCCCGGCTCAATTTCAAAGTGCAGGTTACAATGCGGACAGTTTAAATTTATTTTGTTTGCAAAGCTGTAGGCACCGCCCATAAACATATTGCCTCTTCGGCACCGGGGGCATTTACAATGAAGCATGGCCCATGCTTTGGGGGTTTCGGGCATGGCAGGTGTTTAAAATAATCGGGCTATTAGTTAAGGTTTAATTTTTCGTCGCGCATGTTAAGGTTAACATTTTTACGGCGATAGTTTTTATACCAGACATAACCACCTGCCGCTACAGCAAGGTATGGGGCACCTAATAAAAACAGGATGCCTTTATTAAGGCCTTTAGCGGCGTTACCGCCCTCTTTGGTGTTGGTTTCTACCGTTGCGGCACATTGCGCGCACTGGGCCTTTACAGGCTGCCTAACAGCCATCATTAGCCCAAGGGCCATTACGAAAAGAACAATTTTTGAGATCCGTTTCATAGCGACAAATTTAAGGAATAATAAATTAGTAACAACTCAGTAAACAAGCCTGTTTTTACCCACTATCAAAAGTTATAGTAAGGCTTAATCATCAGGTAAACAATAACGCCGGTAACGGTTACAAATAACCAGATAGGAAAAGTCCAGCGTACCAGTTTACGATGTTTGGCCACCTGCATTTGCAGACCGCGGTAAAAACTCAGCAATATCAATGGCAATACCCCGGCGGCTAAAATAATATGCGGCACCAAAATAGAAAGATATAAGGTACGCATCCCACCAACATTTTCGCGCTCGGCAGGCGACAGTACACCATCAAAATTAGCATCACCGTAAAGTGTATCATGACGCATGAGGTAATGGAACAAAATATACGATACAAGGAAAGTGGATGACAGGCAAAAAGTGATAATGTTAAGCCGCTTGTGAACTGCTATGTTGCCCTGCTTAATATAGTACAATGAAGTAAGCAAAAGTATAGTACAAGTACCATTAAGCACAGCATTAAGCATGGGCAGGTACGGGGTAAACGCAGGTGCTACTTCGGGGCCCGGGATCAGGTGACGGTTCAATACAACAACAACTGTTATTACAAATACAGTTACTGCCGCCACGAAGCGAAATATAAATTTATCGGTCATGATGTTTAATATAGGGCCTTATCCACTTTGCGCAGCTCTTCGGCTATTAATACTTTAATCTCGTCGTTAAGGCGGTTTACATCGGTTGTGTTAGCGCCGGAGTAGTAGCCCCTGATGTGTTTATCCTGGTCAATCAGGATGAGCTTATCACTATAAATAAAATCGTCCTTCCCAGCCTGTAAAGCATCTACCAGGAAGCCTTTGCGGGCCAGACCATAAATAGATGTGGTATCGCCGGTTAAAAACAACCAGCGGTTTGATTCGGGCTTATAGCTTTCAAGATAGGATTTTAAAACATCCGGGGTATCCCTGTCAGGATCAACCGTAATGCTGGTAAAATACACCATTTTGTTTTTCCAGTAGGTACCTACCAGGTAGCTCAGATTTTTGTTGATGGTAGTACAAACCGTGGGGCAATGGGTGTAAAAAAAGCTGGCTACAAATATCTTTCCTTTAAGGTCGGCTTCGCTGAACGGCTTACCGTTCTGATCGGTGAGCTTAAACGCCGGAACTTTATAATAGATGGTATCCGGGATATCCTGGCCATGAAAACGGTGACTTGTTTTGGCAACCACTTTAGGGCCAAAAAAGGCAAGCGGTTTATACCTGTTTTTGCCTTTAGCGGTTAGTAAATAATACAAAAATCCTGGTACTGCTAAAATGAGCACCAGGACTGTAATTTTTTTCCAGATGGCTGCCTTCATTACACCCGCAGATCAACCCAGTGGTGGCTTTCGTTAGTAAGTACCAGGATTAAACCTATGATAAATAAGATCGGGACAATGATAGCTAAAGCCAAACCCAGTTTCTCAAACTTTAAGTGCATAAAGAAAGCTACGATGTAAAATGCTTTAAGCAAAGTCAATACAATATACACCGGGTTAGCATAATGTATTGGCACAATACCTTTGGGCACCAATATTAAAGCTATAATAAATTCTACCGCAGTGATAGCAGAAAGGATAAGTGCTACTTTGATGATCCTTCCTTTGGTCATTGACTGGTGTTCGCCTTCTTCGTGGTGAACTTCGTGTGATTCTGTCGACATATAAATAATATTTTTAAACTAAGTAAAAGAAGGTAAACACAAATACCCAAACAAGGTCTACAAAGTGCCAGTACAAACCAACCTTTTCAACCATTAAGTAACTGCCACGTTTATCATAAGTACCCATCAATACGTTTACAGTAATGATGATATTGATGATAACACCGGTGAATACGTGGAAACCATGAAAACCGGTAATGGTAAAGAATAAGTTAGCAAACTCCTGCGCTGTCAGGTGCTGCGCAGCGGCAGTACCACCGTTAAAAAATTCCTTTAATGCTTCAGCACTTGGCGTACTTCCCCACCAAAATCCTTCGTGATGTAAGTGGTTCCACTCTAAGGCCTGGCAACCCAGGAACATAAAACCACCTATAACTGTTAATATCATCCAGGTAACAACTTCTTTTCTTGAGTTGCGGTGACCAGCCTCAACAGCTAACACCATTGTAACAGAACTCAGGATGAGGATAAAGGTCATGATACCTACGAAAACCAATGGCGCGCCATGATCAATCGAGGTGCCTGGTACCGATTGGAAAACTTTATCTGCCGCGGGCCAAACAGCCGCGCTGAAGCGCAATGCTCCGTAAGAAATCAATAATGACGAAAAGGTAAATGCATCCGAAAGGAGAAAAAACCACATCATAATTTTTCCGTACTCAACATTGAAGGGAGATCTCCCTCCCGACCACGGAGTTGTTTTTACTTCATCAATTTGTGATACTGCTGTACTCATTTGTACTTAAATAATGGTGTGTTAATTTTGGTTCAAAAGTAAAAAAACATACAGATAAATCCATATAATTCCGACAAAATGCCAAAAAATAGAAGTCATTTCCATTTTAAACAGGTTCTTAACCTGCGGAATGTTTCTGTATGATCCTGTTAAGGTATTCAATATTAATAATAAGCCTGCAATGATGTGAATCAAATGCATGCCGGTAAATATATAAACGAACGAACGCGAAGCATTCGGATCGGTTAAATAAACGTTCATTTTGTAGGTTAACACGTACCAGCCATATACCTGGATGGCAAAAAAAGCCACCCCAAGGGCGAAGGTTAACCACAAATACAATTGCTGCACACCAAACTGCAAATTTTTTGCTGCCTTATGTGCCAAAAACAAAGTACCACTGCTTAATATGATTACCGCGGTGCTGTACATAAAAGCGCTGGGCATAATCACGTTAAGGCCGTGACCTTTGCCCCCGCTATAAACGATAAAGCCACTGGTTAAAGCCGCAAAAAACATCGACGACGTGAATATAAAGATCCACATGTTGAATTTTTTGGGGGCCAGGTCAAGCTTATCGCCATTTTTCTGAATCGAAGCCATCATTTTCACTTTCCTATAAAATCAAACAAAAACATTAACTGTACCACCGGCAAATACATAAACGAGCCAAACATCAGTTTGCGGGCCGCTTCTATTTGCTGTGTGCGTAACAGGTTATACGCCTGGTACAAAAACACTACGCTACATGCTAACGATACCGCACCTACATAGTAACCGCCATAACCGTAAATAGTTGGCAATAAACTTACAGGCAGTAATATCAGTGTAAATATAAAGGTAATTATCGCACTTCCTAAATCGCGGTTGCCGGTTGGCAACAACCTGAAACCCGCCAGCTTATAATCATCATCCAACACCCAGGCGATAGCCCAAAAGTGAGGGAACTGCCATACAAACTGAATACCGAACAATATCAACGCGATGGTATCAATCTTACCGTGCGCTGCCACATAACCGATAAGTGGTGGCAAAGCGCCCGGTATAGCACCTACAAATACCACTATAGGCGATTTACGTTTTAGCGGCGTATATGCAAACGCGTATAGTAATATCGAAAATACCGATAACAAGCCGGTAAGCAGGTTAAGGCTGCCCAACAGATAGGTGCCTGCCATGCCCATGCCTAAACTTAACACCAGGGCCTGTCCGTTGGTCATCTTGCCTGAAGGCAGCGGCCGGTCCATGGTGCGTTTCATCAACTTATCCAGGTCTTTTTCAATGATCTCGTTAAAACCATTGGCCGCTGATGTTACTAAAAAGCCACCTACAATCAGTTTTACCCAGTTAAGCCAATCTATATGGCCGTTGGCCTTGCTGCCTATCAAAAATGATATCGATGCAGAAAACGTAACCAAAAAGGTTAACCTCAATTTTATCAGCTTTGAATAATCGCTCCACTTCATTTGCTTATCCCCCTAACATTAACCGACTGATGTAAATTCAACAGCAAATAAAACTGAGCACCAAATATTAAACTTGCCAATAAAATATGGGCTGCCTGCGCTACCGGCGGCAATGCCCAGTATGATAATAATACGCCTGTAACCATCTGCAGCATGATCATTAAAAAGTTAAAGCTCATTAACTGCTGATGAATAGAATGCCTGTTAAAACGCTTACGAATAAGGGCGTATAACGCCACGTTGATGATAAAAACCAATGTTGCCAAATCGCGGTGATTGGTAAAAATTTGTCCGGCACCTTTTATCCAGTTATCGCGGTAGCCGCCCTGGTAATGTGTTGCCACAGCGTCGATCTTTTCACGTACTTCGGTACCAAAGGTAATTTGTACTATGCTTAACACCAGCGCTATAATAGTAATGATATAAATAGCAGGGCTGGTATTCAATTTACTATTGCCATAAACCCGTGCCAGGTGGTATGTGTAAATACAAATGGCTAATATAGCCAGGGCCAGCAGCATATGCACAGTAACTATCCAGGCCACCAAATTGGTTGATACCACTATGGAACCCAACCATCCCTGGAAACCTACCAGGATGAGGTTAAAAACACTCAGTACGGTTATCTTTTTATCCTTGCCCCAATAATCAAATGAATAAACGGCTGATAGCAACAGGAAGATGCCAGAGATCATCCCGATTAAACGGTTAATATATTCTGTCCAGGTTTTGCCTGCATTAAATTCTTCAGGGATCAGGATAGAGCGATCCTCGCGGATCCGTTTGGCAAGGTCGCTATAGCCAAAAACATCAAGGGTTTTGGCAAAACGTTCATTCTTGGCTAAACGCTTTTCAACATACGTTTGCTTGTAATCCTTAGGTAACTCGGCACTGTTTGTGGGTGGAATGTAGCGGCCAAAACATTTAGGCCAATCGGGGCAGCCCATGCCAGAACCAGAACTACGCACAACACCCCCTGCAAGTATCAAAACAAACAGGCAAACTATTGTTATGAGGCCTATATTCTGGAAACGTTTATTAGATGCGGCTATGCTCATTTTACGATTTGAGAATTTGAGCATTTGAAAATTTGAAGATCAGCATTTTCAAATGCTCAAACTTTCATTTATTAAATGCGCCTGCGCCCACTTTTAGAATTTGAGAGTTTGAAAATTGGCATTTTCAAACTCTCAAATTTTCAAATTCTCAAATTAAAAATTATTTTACTTTTTCTTCAGCTTTCAGCGTAGTATTGAATTTATTCAACGCTTCTAAACCGGCAGGATTATCTTCAAAGTCATGAGGTAAGTTAGAGCTCATGGTTTGAGAGAAAGGTACTGTCTGCGGGATAAAATCCTCTTCGGCACCTGGCTTGCTGTAATCATATGGCCAACGGTAAACGGTAGGGATTTCGCCTGGCCAGTTACCATGTAAATGCTCTACAGGAGTTGTCCACTCCAGGGTATTTGACTCCCATGGATTTTGCGTGGTTTTTTTGCCTGCAAATATCGATGTGATGAAATTGTACAAGAAAGCAACTTGCGCTAAAGCTGCCATGATAGCGGCCCAAGTAATAAAGGTGTTAATGGTTAACCATTTTTGCATTGAAGCAAACTCGGTAAACGCGTAGTAACGACGAGGAACACCATCCAGACCCATAAAGTGCATTGGGAAGAATACCAGGTAAGCACCGATGAAAGTTAACCAGAAGTGCAGGTAACCTAATTTCTCGTCCATCAGTTTACCAAACATTTTAGGGAACCAGTGGTAAACACCGGCAAGCATACCAAATATAGCTGCCGAACCCATTACCAGGTGGAAGTGAGCTACCACAAAGTAAGTATCGTGCAGGTTGATATCCAAAGCGGCGTTACCCAGGAAAATACCTGTTAAACCACCAGAGATAAAGAATGACACCATGCCTATAGCAAATAACATAGCAGGTGTAAACCTGATGTTACCACGCCATAATGTAGCCAGCCAGTTAAATGTTTTTACCGCAGATGGTACCGCGATGATCAGCGTAGTGATCATGAACACACCACCAAGGAATGGGTTCATACCGGTTACAAACATATGGTGACCCCATACAATGAATGATAACACGGTGATACCGATAAGTGAGTAAACCATCGCGTGGTAACCAAAGATTGGTTTACGTGAGTTTACAGACATAACCTCCGATGAGATACCCATCGCAGGCATAATTACGATATATACTTCGGGGTGACCTAAGAACCAGAATAAGTGCTGGAACAGGATTGGGCTACCACCTTCATAAGGCTGGGCTACACCGTTCAATACAATGTCAGATAAATAGAAGCTGGTACCAAAGCTACGGTCAAATATCAGCAATACAACACCTGCAACTAATACAGGGAATGCAAGGATACCTAATATGGCAGTAAGAAATAAAGCCCAGATAGTTAAAGGCATTTTCCAAAGGTCCATACCTTTTGTACGCATGTTTAATACGGTACTTACGTAGTTGATACCACCCATTAATGACGATGCCACAAACATAACCATACTGATTAACCACAAGGTCATACCCTCGCCAGAGCCTGGCATTGCTTTTGGCAATGCAGATAACGGCGGGTAAATTGTCCAGCCACCGCTTGCAGGGCCTTTTTGAACAAAGAATGATGACAACATAACCACACTGGCCATAAAGAAGAACCAGTACGATAGCATGTTCATGAATGGCGAAGCCATATCACGTGCACCAATCTGCAATGGGATCAATAAGTTGGCAAAAGTACCGCTCAAGCCAGCTGTTAACACAAAGAATACCATGATGGTACCGTGAATGGTCACCAGCGACAGGTAAAACTCAGTACTGATACGGCCATTAGGTGCAAAGTGACCTAATAAAGTAGTCAATAACGGGAAAGTCTTATCAGGATAAGCCAATTGGATCCTGAAAAGTATTGATAATATCATTGCGATAACCGCCATAGTAATACCTGTGATCAGGAATTGCTTGGCGATCATTTTATGATCCATGCTAAATATGTATTTAGACACGAAAGTTTCTTTATGATGTTCGTGACCGTGTTCGTCGTGATGTGCTACTCCGTGGTCGTGAACTGCTAATGTTGACATATCGCTCTTTATCTTATATTAATTATTTAACGCTAACCTATTTTGAGACACAGTTTTTGGCGATTCCGCATCGGCGAAATGCAATTCCTTTTTTAAAGCATCGCTTAAATAAGGTTTTTGATGAGATAACCAGGTCTGGTATTCGGCCTCAGAAACTACACGTACAATTTTTTGCATGTTATAGTGACCGCCGCCGCATATTTTGTTACAGTACACTAAGTACTCAAATGTAGGGTCGTTCAAATCGGTCCGCATTTTTGCGGTTGTAATAGTTGGGGTAAATCTAAACACGGTGGGTAATCCCGGTACCGCGTTAAGCTGCACCCTGAAGTGTGGCATGTAAACGCTATGGATCACATCCTGAGCCTCAATGTTTAACCTAACAGGTTTGTTAACCGGCAGGTACATGGTATCGGCAGAAAGGTCATCAAAGCTGCTTTTCTTTTTAAAATCAACTCCTAATTTGTTGCTACCGGTAACCAGTTTAAAGTTTTTAGGGCCCAATTTACCGTCTTTACCCGGGTAACGTAATTCCCATGCAAACTGGTGGCCGGTGATATCAACATTCAAATCGCCTTTTACCTGGTGGGTATCCATAATTGATTGCCAGGTAAAGAAACCGAACACTACCAGCACAGTTAATACAATAGCAGGTACAATAGTCCAGATCTTTTCGATGGTATTATCATGCGGCAAGAAGTGCGCACGACGTTTATCAGAGTGACGGTATTGAAACAAAAAGCCAAACAACAGGATCTGGGTAACGAAGAAAACGAACATGGTTAATACCGTAGTAACAGTAAACATTTCGTCGACCTTTACACCGTGTATAGACGCCGCTTCTGGCAAGGTCATGCTTCCTTGAACGGTAAACGACCAGTAAGCACCATATAGGCCTGCCAATAGGAACACAAGGCAAATTACGCCCATTACGTTATTCCACTTAAGGCCTTTTTTACCCTGAATTTTTAAGCTAAGATCATAGATCTTTAAAATTTTACCTATTACAGCAACACCAAGGCATACCAGGAAAAATAGCAGCACATAATACGCTACACCGGTCCAGTCAACCTGTGGGGCTTCATCGCCGGTTCCGGCCGCTGCAGCCGCAGTTTGCGCCATCAGCAGGTTTGTGCCAAGAAGCATAAACGCAGCGAAGAACGATAGTATGAATTTAGAATTTATTAATTTTTTGAATGCCATTTTAATGTTTGTTTGGTATTCTGTATTTGATGCAAAAATAACAATTATTATATCTGATGATGTAAGCTCTCCTCCAGGAATGGATGTTTTTTAGGTATCGTTGACTTGAAGCTGCTTAATGCTGTCATCGTGGTGAAAACAAACAGACCGGCAAAGCCAAGGAAAATACCAATTTCAAGAGGACCAATTTCCATCCACCACTCAGCCTGAGGGCCTACGGTGCCGGGCATTATCATTACAAAATAATCAAGCCAGTGTCCAACAATCAACAAACCGCAAGTCCATGCCAGTACTTTTGTGCTACGTTTTGAATCACGCGCCATGATGATCAAAAGCGGGGCTAAAAAGTTAATCACGATATTTAACCAGAACCATGGTTTAAATTCAGGCTCCCACCTTTTCAGGAAATAAACAGCCTCTTCAGGAATATTGGCGTAATACACCAACAGGAACTGAGCAAACCAGGTATAGGTCCAGAAGATAGAGAAACCAAACATTAACTGACCAAGGCTGTGCAAGTGATTTTGAGTGATCCATTGCATATAACCCTGGCTTCTTAACCAAATAATGGTAAGGGTAATGATAGATAAGGTACTTACCCACATGGCCGCAAAATTATACCAGCCAAACATGGTTGAAAACCAGTGTGCCTCTAATGACATGATCACGTCGAAAGCAAACAAAGGAGTAGTAAAACCAAATATTACCAAAAACGCTGCTGAGATAGTAAAGCTTTTGCTGTAATAAAATACACCACCTAATTCGTCTTCAGTTTGTGAATATTTATTAAGTAACCATCCAAAAATTGAATAGGCTCCTAAAAATCCAATAATACGTGCTAAAAAGAAAGGCCTGTTCAAATACCCCGCTTTTCCGGCAATAACCGCGTTGAAATTTTCATTGCCTTTAACGGTAACGCCATTAACGGCCCACAATTTATAAAGGTAAGGAGCAACTACCGATTTGCCTTCAATATCCTGTGGATGGGTTAATGATAAACCGGCTATGATGATTATTATTAATATCACCGCGGCTAAAGGCAATGTTTTAGCAAAAGCTTGTGGTACGCGCAGCAACGATGCCGACCAACCTGCCTGGGAAACGTACTGTAATGCGCAGAAAAATACGCCAGCCATACAAACACAGGTAAAGTAGTAACCCATTAACAATAAGTTAGCAAATGTTTGTAGACTATGATTGGTTACAAAACCAGCAAGTATGGTAATGATACCTATTGCTATACCAACCAGGCTGTAAGTTTTTGCCTTGCCGGTAAATTCAAAGTGCTCGTCAAAACTATTATGAGTGCTCATTCAATCTAATCTTATAAAGTTTGTAAATGGTGAACATACATGATCACTTTCCAGCGCTCTTCAGGGTTAAGCTGTGAAGCATATGACCCCATGGCGTTTACGCCGTAAGTAATAGTATGATAAATTTTACCGTCTGTTAAATCTTTCATGGCACCACCACGTGATGATTGGCCACTTGAATATGACGGTGGAGGCGGAAAGCCATGTTTTACCACTTCACCATCGCCTAAACCTTTAAGGCCGTGGCAGGGAGAGCAAAAATGCTCAAACAAAATTTTTCCGTCTTTATAGTTTGCCTGGGTTTGTGCCAGTACAGTTTTAACCTCAACACTCGCCAGTTCATAACCATCCTTGGTATTAGGATAATCAAACTTGGTAAAGCCTACCGGGATAGTTCCGGCGGGTGGTACCTGCGCGGTTTTACCATCCTTAAAGTTAGGGTTCTTTTGATCAGGATCATAAGCAGTATGCTCGTACATGTTAGGAGCATATTCCCAACCCGTGCTTCTTTTATCCTTGCACGATGTTACGGCTATCGAAGCAGCGATAGCGATAACTATTGTACCTAATATTCTAAATTTATTCATAGCTAACATATTTTCTTTCGTTATGCTTCACTTCAACAGCTCCTGCTTCTTTTAACAAATTGGTGATATCATCATGTGCGCCGTTTATGCGTGCATCAATGGCAAGTATAAATTTATCATTAGTGGCACGCAGGTCCATTACCCTTGGCGCACGGCCCGGGAAAAGGTGTGTGGCAAAAAAGAAAGTAAATGTCATACCAAAGGCCGTCCATAATACCGTCCACTCAAAAGTAACCGGTACAAAGTTAGGGATGGGGAAAAAGTTTTTACCGCCAATGTTTATAGGCCAATCATGCGTAAGCATGTAATAAACCATCGAAAACATGATCGATCCGCCTAAACAGCCAAACATGAAGGCTGCATAACCAAGACGTGAATCTTTGATGCCTAATTTAGCATCGATGCCGTGAATAGGGCAAGGCGAGTAAACGTCGTAAATAGATACGCTGTTTTTTTGTAATTTATCAATCCCATGCATCAGATCATCGGGATCATCAAAAACGCCTAATATATATTTGGTGCTGCTCATTTGTTAATTATACTTTTTCGTAATCAGATTGTTCAACACTATCAAACTTGATCAATGATTTCTTGTAGAAATCAACATGTGATTCATCCAGGTGCCCTTCGGCGATTAATTTACGTTTAGCCTGGTCACTTGACGATTTCAGGATCAATTTCACTTCGGCCATTGCCACTGCTGGTAATACTCTTAAGAACAGCAGGAACATGGTGAAGAAGATACCAATTGAGCCGATGAATACGCTAACATCTACCCAGGTTGGATAAAACATAGCCCAGCTTGATGGAATATAATCGCGGTGTAATGATACTACGATGATCACGAAACGCTCAAACCACATACCAATGTTTACTACTATAGATAGTACCCATGAGATAGCGATGTTGGTGCGGATCTTTTTTGACCACATTAACTGGGTCATCAATACGTTACAGCCATACATCATACAACCTGCCCACCAGTACGGACCGATAAACCTGTTTAAGAATGTGTACTGCTCATATTCGCCGCCAGAGTAGTAAGCGATAAAGAACTCGGTGATATACGCCACACCTACAATTGAACCTGTTACCAAGATGATCTTGTTCATGGATTCGATGTGGAACATGGTGATGTAATTTTCTAAACCTAATACTTTACGTGTTACCAGCAACAAGGTTTGCACCATGGCGAAACCAGAGAAGATAGCACCCGCAACGAAGTATGGAGGGAAGATGGTGGTGTGCCATCCCGGTTCAAGCGATGTTGCAAAGTCCATTGATACAATGGTGTGTACCGAAAGTACCAGTGGGGTTGAGATACCTGCCAAAATCAATGACACGGTCTCGAAACGCTGCCAGGTTTTAACAGAACCTGTCCAACCGAATGACATTACCGAATAGATACGACGGCGTAAGCCAGTAGCACGGTCGCGGATGGTAGCGATATCCGGTAATAAACCAGTATACCAGAATACCAATGAAACCGAGAAGTAAGTTGAAATCGCGAATACGTCCCAGATTAACGGAGAGTTCCAGTTAACCCAAAGTGAGCCGTATTGGTTAGGTAAAGGCAAACAAAATGCGGCCATCCATGGGCGGCCCATGTGAGCGGCGATGTAAGTAGCCGCGCAAATTACCGCGAAGATGGTCATCGCTTCAGCCGACCTGTTGATGGAGTTACGCCAGTTTTGACGGAACAACAACAATACCGCCGAGATCAGCGTACCGGCGTGACCGATACCTACCCACCATACGAAACCTGTAATATCCCAGGCCCATCCTACTGTTTTATTTAATCCCCATTCACCTAATCCAAACCAGAATGTATAGCTGATGGCTACTACCCAAAGCATAGCGCCTAACGAAGCCACACTAAAACCGATCCACCAGGCTTTACCCGGCATATTCTCTACGGGGCGTAACACATCGTCAGTAATCTGACTGTAGGTGATGTTTTTACCCGTAATTAACGGTTCCCTTATTATTGATTCACTATGAGATGACATATATTTTAATATCTGTATACAAAAATTTTAAGCCTCTGTTTCTGATAAATTCCTAACCTTAACCTGGTAACCGATACCTGGTTGCACGTTTAACTCTTCAAGCACGTAGTAAGTTCTTTCGCTTGCCAACGCTTTTGAAACTTCGGAGTTAGGATCGTTTTTGTTACCGAAAACGATAGCGTTAGCCGAACATGTTTGCTGACAAGCCATTTTAACTTCGCCATCTTTAAGCGGGCGTTTTTCAATTTTAGCCTGCAGTTTACCAGCCTGGATACGTTGAACACACATGGAGCATTTTTCCATTACACCACGGAAACGTGTGGTAACATCCGGGTTTAATACTAATTGTGTATGCTCATTATTCAGGTAGTTATCAAAACGAGAATCGTTCCAATAGTTAAACCAGTTAAAGCGACGTACTTTATAAGGGCAGTTGTTTGCGCAATAACGTGTACCTACGCAACGGTTATAAGCCATTTGGTTTAAACCTTCTGATGAGTGTACTGTTGCTAATACCGGGCAAACTGTTTCGCAAGGTGCGTGATCACAGTGCTGGCAAAGCATTGGCTGGTGAACAACCGATACGTTATCGAAGTTATCCAATTTAGCGATAGCATCTTCTTTGGTTACCGCTTCTTCGCTGTTACCATGATCGTTATAGCTGTAATAACGGTCAATACGGATCCAGTGCATTTCACGACGACGTTTAACTTCGTCTTTACCTACAACAGGAATGTTATTTTCTGCACTACAAGCTACGATACAAGCGCCGCAACCTGTACATGCATTAAGGTCGATAGCCATAACCCAGTCATAAACAGGGCGGTCATGATCGTCCCAAAGGCTTTCTTTGTTATAATCTTTGTGTTCGCCCTCTTTACCGCTACCGGCTGCAGGGTTCTTTTTGTATTCGGTAAATGAAGCCTCGCGGATAACGCTCCTACCCTCATATGAGTGGTGGGTTTGTGTTTGCGCCAGGGTAGATATCATGCCGGTTTTACCAAACTTGCTGATAGAAGCCGTAGTTTGTAAAGTACCGTTACGGTAACTATAGAAAGGATATGCGTTTTTACCTACGTTGTTACCTACCAAACCAGCGCTTGTGCGGCCATAACCAACAGCGATAGAGATAGTACCCTGTGCCTGACCTGGCTGTGCTAACACAGGCAGCTCAACAGTGTAACCGTTGGCTTCAATTTTAATTACGTCGCCTTCTTCGTATTTAAGCTTTTTAATGTCGGCAATTGACATAGCCGCGTAGTTATCCCAGGTAACTTTAGATACCGGATCTGGCATTTCCTGTAACCATGGGTTGTTAGCACGCTTGCCATCGCCCATACCTACTGACTGATAAACCTGTAATTCGAAGTTATCACCAGATACCAGGCTGTTGCCGTGGTCAACAATAGTTTGTGCTACTGCATTTAAGTCGTGGCTAAAGGTATAGCTACCGGCTGCTACAGGAGCAGTTTTGATCATACCTTTTTGCAATAACTCTTCCCAGCCTTTTTGACCAGATAAACCACCTTTTGCCAATAAGCTGGTATTCCAGGTATTGCGTACAAAAGTGTAGTAATCTTTAGTTGTGCTTTCGGCCCAGATCAATAAGCTTTGCTCGGCCTGGCGGGTGTTGTAAACCGGGTTGATGGTTGGCTGTACAACAGTGTAATAACCTTCGGTAGCGTTAGCATCGCCCCATGACTCTAAATAATGATGATTTGGCGCCACTACATTTGATAGTAATGAGGTTTCATCAGCATGATCTGAGAATGATATTTTTAAACGTACTTTTTTAAGCGCGTCTGTAAATTCTTTTGCTTTAAAGTAATCGTAAGCAGGATTAGCGTTAAGGAATAATACCGCGCCAACTGCACCAGCAGCCAGCTCGCTAACAAATGCAGCAAAATCCTGGTCGTTACCGGCGTATTGTTTTGATGGGTTATCCAGATCGATGGTGTTGCCATAGCTACCCAGTAATGAGTTGATGGCGTTTACCAAAGTTTGTGTAGCAACATCATTTGAACCTGCAACTACCAATGCTTTGCCTTTGGCAGCTTTTAATTCTGTTGCGGCAAGGGTGATGGCGTTATCAACTGCTTTATTAGATACTTTTTTTGAACCGGCAAGGCTTGTACCGGCAATAGCGTTATATAAGCTTAATAAAGCGATACCTTCTTCAGATGGTTTTACCGGGTAACGGTTATCTGCGTTGGTACCTGTCATGCTCATACCAGTTTCAAACTGAATATGGCGAGACATCTTTTTGCTTGCCAGTGATTTGCTGTTACGGTTTGATACGTACTGACGGGTAAATTCTTCAGGGGAGATCCAGGTACCCAGGAAATCGGCCCCGAAGCTTACAATAACGTCGGCTTTATCAAAATTGTAGTGTGGCAATACGGCTTTACCAAAGCTGTTTTGATTAGCCTGGATGATACCTGTATAAGATATTGCCTCGTAATTGATGTGTTTTGTAGTTGGGTATTTTGCAGTAAACTCGGCAATAACAGCTAAAGTAGATGGGCTGTTGATTGTTGAAGTTACAATGCGGATGGCTTTTCCAGAAGCTGCAACAGCTGCAAGCTCCCTCAAAACAAAGGCATCAACTTCTGGCCATGCCGCGTCACCACCATCAATTTTAGGATCTTGGGTGCGGTTTGCATCATACAGATCTAAAACCGAAGCCTGGCCTTGCGCGCTTAAACCACCTTTGGCGAAAACATCGTTAGGGTTACCTTCTACTTTAATAGGGCGGCCTTCACGTGTTTTTACCAATATAGCCTGTCCTTCATAAGTTGAAGAATAGTAGTTGGCTACACCAGGTGTAACTTCCTCAGGTTTTATAAGGTAAGGGATTGATTTATGTACAGGTACCTTTTGACAAGCAGCCAGTGTAACCGCACCAACACCAAAACCAAGCGCCTTTAAAAAGTCGCGGCGGGGAGTTGGAGCCGATAAGCCTGATCCGCTTAACAAATCCTCGATAGGGATAGGCTCTGCAAACTCGTTTTTATTTTTCTCAACAAATTCTGGTGTTCTGTTTAGTTCTTCTAAACCTTTCCAGTATTTTTTATTGCTGTCCATTTAAGCTATATAAACTGTAATGCTAAATTCTTATTGATTAATAGTGGCATTTGCCGCACTCGATACCACCTAAAACAGCGGCAGTAACTTTCTCACCCTTCTTGATCTTATCGTGAGCAGCAAGTATGCTATCGTAATAAGCGTTGCCTTTACCGTTAACTTCGGTACGTTTGTGGCACTGGATACACCATTTCATAGTAAGCGGTGAGTACTGGTAAACCTCTTTCATGGTTTGTACCGGACCATGACAAGCCTGGCATTTGATACCTGCAACCTTCACGTGCTGTGAGTGGTTAAAGTAAGCCAAATCTGGCAGGTTATGTACCCTAACCCATTGAATAGGTTTAGCTGCAGTGCTATCGTATTTCTGAGTTTTTGGATCGTAACCCAAAGCGTCGTAAATTTTATGAATTTCAGGCGACTCGGTTTTAACAACCTTGTGGCAGTTCATACACACGTTTAATGAAGGGATAGACGCGTTTTTTGATTTGTATGCACCAGAGTGACAGTACTGGCAATCAATTTTCATGGTACCGGCATGTAACTCATGTGAGTATTTAATAGGCTGTACCGGTTGGTAACCTGTGTGTACGTTGGTGTTCCACAAAGTAACCCATCCCCAGCTGCCCATCGCGATGGTACCGCAAACAAGTATAAAGAATACTAATTTTTTATTCTTAAGGATCTTTTTAAGCAGTACGTTTTTATCAGCTTCAGCAACAACGGGCTCTTCTTCAATTACCAGGTCTTTGTTTTTAGATACCAGGCGCTCTAAAGTACCAACTACCTTGTTTAATACCAGTATTACAATAAATGCAATAACAATGATACCAACTAAGCCCCAAACAACCAGTTCGCTCGGGCCTTTTTCTTCGGCAACAGCACCACCGGCAGGTGGTTGTGTTTTTTCCTTTTGAATCCTTGCCCAATCAGCACGGATAAAAGTAATTACGTTACCTACATCGCCATCAGAAAGATCTGTAAAGGTGGTCATGCCTTTTTGCTCAAACTTGTTGAAAATGGCAAGGGCTTTAGGATTTTTAGCTGCTATAAGGGCCTGGTTGTTCTGAATCCATTTGATAAGGTATTTATCATCTGTTTCTTCAGTAAGTTGCGGGCCAAGCGCCGGGCCGGTTAAAACCTGGTCGATTTTATGACAGGCTGTACATTTGGATTTGAAAATGGCCTCGCCCTTTGCCGCGTCTGTTTGCGCGTAAGCGGCAGAAAAACCCCAAAAAGCAAACCCAACAATCAGCAGAACCGACCTTGAGAATTGTTTAAAAATCAATGAGAAACTTCTCATAAAGTGTATTTATGCTAAATAATTTTTATATTAATGTTTTATTCTGCTGTAAAGATGTGTGCCGCATCTGTGTTTTACAGCCACAAAAGTAAAATTTATTACACTATCGCTGACACATAAATGACAGTAACCTATAATTTATAATCGTTCTAAATAAATCAAAAACCCCCTTTAAAATACGCTAATGGCATATTATAACATTTAGCAAAATTTAAAAGGGTTTAATCATTGTAAGCAATTATAAAATTTCTTTATTGTTTTAAAATCCAGGCAAATATTAATGGCGCAACAATAGTAGCATCACTCTCCACTATAAATTTAGGGGTATGAATGTCAAGTTTGCCCCAGGTGATCTTCTCATTTGGCACCGCGCCCGAGTATGAGCCGTAAGATGTTGTTGAATCCGAGATCTGGCAGAAATAGCTCCAGAATGGTACATCGTGCATTTCCATATCCTGGTAAAGCATTGGCACAACGCATATCGGGAAGTCGCCTGCTATACCACCACCTATCTGGAAAAAGCCTATGCCCTTGCCCGATGAATTTTTGGTATACCAGTCTGCAAGCCAGGCCATATATTCAATGCCGCTTTTCATTGTTGAGGCTTTTAACTCGCCTTTGATAATGTATGATGCAAAAATGTTGCCCATAGTTGAGTCTTCCCATCCCGGTACTACGATAGGCAGGTTCTTCTCGGCCGCGGCCAGCATCCATGAGTTTTTAGGGTCTATCTCATAGTATTGCTCCAACTCGCCGCTCAGCAATATTTTGTACATGTATTCATGCGGAAAATAACGCTCACCGCTATTATCAGCATCTTTCCATATTTTATGAATGTGCTTTTGTAACCTGCGGAAGGCTTCTTCTTCGGGGATACAGGTATCGGTAACACGGTTGTAGTGATTCTCTAACAAATCCCATTCTTCCTGCGGACTTAAATCGCGGTAGTTGGGTACTCTTTTGTAATGAGAGTGCGCTACCAGGTTCATGATATCTTCTTCAAGATTTGCCCCGGTGCATGAAATTATAGCTATTTTATCCTGCCGAATCATCTCGGCCAGTGAAATTCCTAACTCGGCGGTGCTCATGGCTCCGGCCAGGGTAACCATCATTTTACCGCCTTCATCAAGGTGGGTCTCATATCCTTTGGCAGCATCCATTAGTGCTGCTGAGTTAAAATGCAGGTAATTTCTTTCAATAAACTGCGAAATAGGTCCTCTTGTGATGCTCATAGTGTGTCAATAAATTTCAGGTGCAAAAGTAGGCATTTTACTTAATTATGATTTTTTAAATCAAAATACATTAAACTGCGTAGATACCGAAGTAAAAATGAGCCTATATTAGCGCCCTATTCTTTATGAAGATATTTGTAACCATATTATTATTTGTTTTTTGCGTGCAAACCAGCCAGGCTCAAACGCATGTACTGCCAAAGTTTATCCGCAAAATGTTTTTTAATAAGGCAGATAGTACAAAAAAAAGCAGCTTTGTTGTATTACCCGCAATCAGTTCTGCCCCCGAAACAGGCCTGGAAGTTGGAGGCGCCGGTTTATATTCATTTTATACCGATTCGGTTAAGAGTGATACCCGTGTATCAAGCATATTTGGCTATGCAACAGTTGCCACAAAAGGTCAAAGCAAGTTTAGCATCAATACCAACTATTGGACTCCTGGTAACAGCTATCACTTTGCCGCTGGCATAAGCTATTATAACTTCCCCTTTAGTTTTTATGGCATTGGCAACGATACCCGTAGCGCCGATGTTACTCAAATTGATCAGCAACGGCTAAAATTTTACCTGGGTGCCGAAAAAAAACTAACCGATGAACTTTATGTGGGCTTTGTATCTGGAGCCCAGCGGTTTCACATACCACAAACATCTTACAAAACTATCTTTTACACCGACAAAAGGGTTGAAAACCATGGTGGTGGTAGTAATATTTATGTTGGCCCAAGCGTAACTTTTGATAGTCGGAATAATAATACGTACACTACAAAAGGCGCAATAATCACCAGCTCTTTTGAAGTAATACGAGGATATGGCAAAACTGATTATAGTGGCGGTTTTTTAAATGTAGAATATTCCCAGTTTTTTGCTTTGAGCAAGAAGTTTGTTTTGGGCGTTGATATCCAGGAACAAAGTCTTACAGGCAGCCGGTCGCCATTTTATTTGTTACCGGCATTGGGTAATGACGAAATGATGCGGGGCTATTACAACGGTCGCTATCGCGATAGAAATATGCTGGCTGGCCAAACCGAATTACGCTACCGGCTAAGCCCAAGGTGGGGCCTTGTTGGATTTGTTGGTACCGGCGAGGTATTTAACAAAAGCTTTAGCTGGGCTGAGTTAAAACCAAATTATGGTGGCGGCGCACGCTACTTCTTTGATATTGAAAAAGGCCTGAGCATTCGTGCTGATTATGGTATTGGCCAAAAAAATCCGGGGGAGAGCAGGCAAAGCGGATTCTATCTGGCACTGGGGCAAGCGTTTTAATTAGTTCATAGGTTATGGTTGATAGCCTATGTTCAGGTGCTATTTTTTTACTTACCACCCTTTTTACATGTAATTAAAAAGAACGGATAATTTTCGGTAATTTCTGTGATTTCAAATAATCCGGCTTTGCTAAACTCTGCTTTAATCGACTCTTTATCGTAAAAGAACATCTTAACGCCATCGAATATTTCATATCTGTCTGTGCTAACAAATTTACCTTTACCATAGGTGGGGGCTTCTTTAGAGATGGCTGTAAAAACCATATACCCGTTTTCTGTTAGTTGATCATAGCAGTCCCGGATAAGTTTTTCCCGCTCACTTTCACTCAGCAAATGAATTAACGCGTAACAAAATATCCCATCATATTGGTGATTATCAAAGGGCATATCGGTCACAGAACCATGAAAGATGATCATATCTGTTCCATAATACTTCCAGGCCATCTCAATAGCGGTTTTTGATATCTCGATGCCCGTTACAGCTATTCCGTTATCCTTGAAAACCTGCGCGTTGCGACCGTAACCAATTCCGGGAATGAGCATATTTTTCACTGCTTTTTCAACAAAAAAGTCCTTTGTCAGTACTGCGGATTTCGCCGGCTCAAAACCCCACATTTCCTTCTTTTCAATAAAGCTCAACTCCCAAAATCCGGGCTTCTCAGGTTCATTAATCATGATCTTTTCCTAATTAAGTTATACTATTGCTAAACTTCAGTACTTTATTTTAAAATGCTCTTTTTCGGCCCTGCCCAATTTAAAAAATACCAGCCCTATCCAAAAAAGATCGATAGTTAACGTAACCCGCGGATGCGCCTTAACCTGGTCCCAAACCCGTTTGGCATCTGTATTGTTATGAACGCCGGTAAATATCATTATGGTATCCGGATAAACTGCAGTAAGCAATGTTTCAAACACTTGCAGGTTTAAAACATCATTATTGAAAATAACCATGTCTGCGCAGGTAGTTAATCCGCCTTTTAACTCCGCATCATTAACGTTATCTATTTTTGCCAGGGGTACTGCTTTTTGCAAATAATGCGATGTTCTCCCCCCCTCTCCTACTTCAACAATTGATGATGGGTTAAAATGTTTTGTTAACCGGTAAATGAGTTTTAATACTTTAACCGGCAATTTTCTTTCCGTAGCTATGTTCTGCCCGCTAAGCTCAATTGCTATCTCATGGTACGCTTTTTGGTTGTGGTAATTATAAATTACGGTATCTATCAGTTGGTAAACAAACGGAGAGTGGATCCCGTGCCGGTTATTCGCTGTAAGGCGGTGCCGCAAATAATCTTGCACAAATGTGAAACTTGCCATCGCCACAAAAGTAAAAAAGTTTAGTATTTTAGCATTACAGCGTATGATAAATCCAACAGAAGTAAACTCTTTGATCCGCTTGCTTGACGACCCCGATGCCGGCATCTATGAACACGTTCACGATAAACTGTTGGGCTACGGCATTGAAGTTATCACTTATCTTGAAAATGCTTTTGAACAGGCTTTTGATGCCATACAACAAGAACGTATTGCCAACCTGGTACATGAAATTCAATTCGGTGCTTTAAAGGACGACCTTAAGTTATGGGTTCAGAGCGGGTCGTTCGACCTGCTACAGGGTATCCTGATCATTAACCGTTATCAATACCCGGATCTTGACGAGCAAAAAGTGATTAACCAGATTGAGGCCATTAAACGGGATATCTGGATCCAGATGATGAACCAGGGTAGTCCCAAGGAGCAGATTAAAGAGATCAACCACGTATTTTACCATATCTACGGTTTCAGGGGCAATACCTCAAACCATCTTGATCCGCAGAACAGCTTTTTGAGCCAGGTACTGGAAACAAAAAAGGGTAACCAAATTTCATTGGCTATTATATATTCCATCATTGCCCAAAAGCTTGATATTCCGGTATATGGCGTAAACCTTCCGAAGTATTTTATACTGGCCTATGTTGACGAAAGCCTTCAAAACGACTTTGAAGGAGGCGTACTTTTTTACATCAATGCTTTTAACAGGGGTATCATTTTTGGCCGCCGGGATGTAGATATTTTTTTAAAACAGCTTAACCTTAAGTTTGATAAACAGTTTTATGAACCCTGCTCCAATACAGATATCATTAAACGCGTAATCCGTAACCTCATTAGCGCCTATGAAAACTTAGGGTCGGCAGAAAAGGTGGCGGAGTTGAATGAATTGTTGAGGATATTGGAATAACGCTCAAACCGAAGGACGACAATTTCCAAACAATCAACTATTCCTTTTTATTCCTGCTTCTATACCTGCGTTTATCATATTGCCATAACCATCAACAGCAAGATAATGTGAGGCTTCCTTTGCATATATGTAATTTTTAAGAGCAAGTTCATTCTCACCTAAATCTTCGTATGATTTACCAAAGTTGAGATATAATGATGGGAAGTAAGAAGCTATCACCTCGTCGTCAATTTTTAAGGCATACTGCAACGATACCACATTCCAATGCAATTTATCCTGAAGTTGTTGCTGATTGCGCGCCACATAATGTGCAGCAGTAAAGTGTTCGAAATCATTGCTGGCAATTCCCCAGGCTTGCATAAACAGCTCATGAGCCTCGTCAAGCTTCCCCTCGCCCTCTGTCATCATACCTTGGGCGCATAGCTTCACAACTTCATTGTCGGGATCGAAGTCCATTTTACTTCGCCTTTAAAAAGCCATTCTCATCCAGCCAGTTGGTGGCCCAATCAAACCACTTGCCTTTGTTTTTTGAGTTGTTAAGCCCGAACCCATGGCCCCCTTCCTGGAAAAGGTGCATTTCGGCTTTTACTTTGTTTTTCAGTAGGCCGTCATAAAACATCAGGCTATTTTGTACAGGCACCACGTTATCATCTTCGGCATGCACCAAAAATGTGGGCGGGGTGTTGGCAGTAATCTGGTTTTCGTTTGAGTACTGGGCAACCTGCGCTGCAGATGGTGTTTTGCCTACCAGGTTTTCGCGCGACCCTACGTGAGCCTGATCGCCAAAGCTGATCACCGGGTATAACAGGATCATAAAATCGGGTCTAAGACTGATATTCTCTTTATTTTCGATAACCGGCTTATCAAAATGCGTCCCCTCGGTAGAAGCCAAATGGCCACCTGCCGAAAAGCCTATAATGCCGATCCTTGCCGGATCAACACCCCATTCTTTGGCGTTTTTACGCACGGTCAAAATAGCCATTTGCGCGTCCTGTAGCGGACCGATAGATCTATCCACCATAATTTCATCGCTTGGCAACCTGTATTTTAACAAAAATGCGGTAACACCTATTTTATTAAACTCCTGGCAAATGGCCATACCCTCATGAGCATTGGCTAAACCAGCATAACCGCCACCAGGGCAAACCACTATAGCTGCACCGTTGGCCTTGCCTTTCTCAGGCAAATAAGCGGTAAGCGTTGGCACGCTTACACCGGTAATCCAGTTGCTTTTATCTGTTTTTTCAACATAGGTCGCCGGAGTTGGCTTTGAGTTTGGGATCCCTTTAGGATATAAAGGCATCGATTTTTCCTGCCCGTAAGCTATGGTTGCTACAATGGTCAAAATAAAGGCTGATAAAATGATTTTCATAATTTATTAGGTATGCACAATTATAGCTTTTTTATCATAAGTATTATGATTGAAAAACATCCGTACTCACAAAAATGTATTTCATAGATAATCAAAAGAGGTTATTTATGAAACAGCAAGTAATTGAAGATGTAAACATTATACCTCATTTAAATAAAGCCTGTGGCCTTGATATGCACAAAGATAAGATCCCCGGCTTTATCTCGGGGAAAAGATGGCAGCATCAGGAGTTTAATGAATTTGGCACTTACACCTGCCCGCTCAAACAGATCGGGGATTGGTTACAGAATTGCCCGATGGAAAACACAGGTATTTGTAGGATGAGCTTATTTATCTTAAAGAATTGCCACTGGGTAGGATTTACAACAAACAATAAAGCCATCCATATAATTTATTAGACTTTTATTCGGAATTAATAAAGATTAAAAGTATTGGGAATTTTATTCTTTTTAAAATCTTCGTATGAAATTTTTATGTAGATGACAAGATCATAATCATTCATTGTGTCAATTTGTTTCAGCGTTGGCATATATTCTAATTCAAAGCTTTCAAGCTGATTATCCGGTATAGGAATAACTTTTTTTATACTTTCATCATTAAATCGCGCGGAAACTTTGCTTGCGGCTAATTCTTTACGTGCATATCTATTAAACCGGCGCGCATCAATAACTTCACTTTTAAAATTTTCGTAAATAAAGGTCATCGGCTTTAAAAAAAGATAATAGTAATGTGGCGTGCCGGTATAAAATACACTTTTTTCTCTATAACCTCTTTGTACTTCTTTAATATCGCTTTTCAATGAATTTTCCTTAATTACAACTTCGTTGAGTTGAATTATTGGAGTCATAAATACAACTTTGTCTGTAAAATCTTGAACTATAAATTCAGTCGTCTGATAATTATCACTTTTGAACTGCAATGTATCACCAGCTTTCGAAGAAATACTAAAAACGCCATAAATATTCGAACGTACCTGTGTCGAAGTTCTTTTATTCAAAACGATAACGCTTCCAATCCTCAAATTAGTCCCGTTCTTAAACAATATTCCCTTTTGGATTTGGATATTTTGAGCAAATAACGGACTCAGCCTTACAACACCAATCAAGAATAAAATAATAAGCTTTTTATTAATCATTTTATTGTCAACTGAAACGATAAATCTCTATCTATTCAAATTAAATTAATACTATAAAGTTAAAAGAATGGTGTCAGATCTATCGAACGAAGAATGTTAAATCTTGTTAAGTTCAATATCTGCGTTATAAAAGGAAGTATTAAGTAATACTTCGCCCTAACCTATTTTTACCCTAAACTTTTATTGAGCGTTTCTTTTACCATATCCCTGTTTTGGCGCGAAATAGGTATTTTAGTTTGATCATTGAGCAGCAGCGTGCCCCCATCCTCTTTTAAATAGCTTTTTATAAAAGCCTGGTTAACCAGGTGCGATTGATGGGTGCGGACAAACTGGTGAGGCTTTAACAAATCCGCAAATTCTTTAAGCGTTTTACAAACTAATACCTGCTCCTTGTTTTGCAGGTAAAAAAGCGTGTAGTTGTTGCTGGCTTCGCAACGCACAACATCGCTAACCTTCACATACATTATTTCGGTAAGAGTAGGTAACGCTATTTTGGGTATTTCATTTTGACCGGATTTGATATAAGCCAGCAGGTTTTCGATATTATAATTTTGTTTACGACTACCTATCTTTTGCTTTCCCTTTTCAATGGCCAGTTTAAACTCAGCAATATCTATCGGTTTCAATAAATAATCTAAGGCCGAAAACTTGATGGCCTGTATGCCGTATTTATCATAAGCGGTGATAAATATCACCTCAAAATCAACTTTGTCAAAGGCCTTCAACACTTCAAAGCCCGATTGACCCGGCATCTGGATATCTAAAAACACCAAATCGGGCTTATGCGTGTTTATAGCAATTACAGCATCCGCCGCGTTCGACGCCGTTGCTACAACCATAACATCTGGACAGTTAACTTTGATAATATTCTGCAGGTTTTCAATATTATTCAGCTCATCGTCAACAATAATGCTTTTAATCATCGGCATATAAAATTAAATCCAGTTTGATAAACGAATGCAAACCACAGTAACAGGCTGTTTAGTTATAGTTAAGGTTACCGGCTGCCCTTTGTACAGCTGGTTCAATAAAGCGATACGCTCTTCACTCAATTTTAAACCGTACCCACTCACTACCTCATCGTTACTTTTATCTATCCATTTACCGTTATCGGTAATGCAGAATAACAGGTCTTTTTCCTGTCGGGTAATAGCAATATCAATTTTACCATTTTCTTTCAATATGGCCACACCGTGTTTAACAGCATTTTCGGCAAAGGGCTGCAACAACATGGCCGGAATTTCGGCATTCGCGCTATTTATGGTGCTATCAACAGTTATTTTAAATTCAAAGCCAAAGCGTAGCTGCTCCATTTGCAGGTAATCATCTAAAATGTTTATCTCCTGCTCCAGGCTTAGCAACTCCTCGTTACCGGTATCCAGTACCTGCCGGGTTAGTTCAGCAAATTTGGATAAATAATGATTGGCACCCGCGATATCATTTTTGTTTACCAGGTTTTGGATAGATGTTAAGGCATTGAACATAAAGTGCGGGTTAAGTTGTGCTCTTATTGACTGCAGTTTTAAGCCCGCGGTTTGCTTTTCCTGTGCTGCACGTAATAGTTTTACCTGGTTACGCCTGTAATACCCTCCAAACAGCAAAACAACACCCGTGAGTGTTGCTATGATGTAAGGCAAGGCTTGTTTGATGGTAATGGCTGCCTTTTTATCGGGCGGAGTTAAAACTTCAAAGGGTATTTTTATTGACTGGCTATCCCCTCCGCGTTTGCCAAAACTCCAAATAATAACCTTGTACCTGCCGGGGCTTTTAAACATATCCGGCGTAACCGTTATATAATTATCAAGTATTTTGTCATTTATTAATGTAGTATCCTTTTTGCCGCCTATTTCCTTAACCAGGTAAGCAGCATAAGCATAGGTTTCGTGGTGCATAAAAGT
Source organism: Mucilaginibacter dorajii (assembly GCF_024808255.1). Classification (GTDB taxonomy): domain Bacteria; phylum Bacteroidota; class Bacteroidia; order Sphingobacteriales; family Sphingobacteriaceae; genus Mucilaginibacter; species Mucilaginibacter dorajii. The sequence goes on along the minus strand of NZ_JANTYS010000008.1, from coordinate 116,846 downwards.
AACGTCGAAACCATATAAACTATCTGCAAAAAATTTCAAATCCAGGGGCATCCCTGTTTTAGGATCAAACTTTTTTACATAACCTTTTCCCGCTTTTGAGTTGGTAATATCAATACGTTCGCCGGTCTTTTTTACTCCAATGAATATTCCGCCCACCTGGGGTTTAAAATTCACCCGCCAGTCAAATATTACCCCATCTCTTATATTATAATCGTGAATATTTACAACCTCCACCAGGAGTTGTTTACCGGGCCTGTTAAACTTACCCATAAAACCATAAGGATATTTGGCACCATATTTTTTTTCAAGCCGGGGTTTGGTCCATGGCACAACCTCTACGCTATCGTTTTCAACAACATGATAACGGTAGTCGTTTACATTTTCTTTAGTAATACCCAGGGCCATTAATTCGGCATCTGTACTATCGGCAATAATGTAGCTTTGGTATTGTTTCGAAATAGAATATACCCGGTTACCAAAAAAGTACTTAAGGTTGGGGTTAAGTTTTACAGCCAGAAAAAGTGTTTTTTTGGCAAAGCGGTTGTCTTTATATTTTTGAATTTCTTTTTGTCCGAACCAAAGCTGATCATCTAAAAAACCAATATTATCTCCCTGTACAACATGCCCAAAAGGTGGTTCATCACCCTGCTGTGCCTGTGCTTTAAAAACGTTACCCATACCGAGCGTTAACCACCCAATTAATACTAAAATTCCTTTTTTCATGATGTGTGTTTAAGTTTATGATTTAATTATCACATCACAAAAATGTATTTACAGCCGGTGCCGAACAACGTACATTGAGTATTTGGTAATGGGGATTTAGAATTTGGCGGTATCTGGCAAAAAAATAGCGATGGGTTAATACCCATCGCTATAACAATATCATTATTATTGCCTTATTCTTTAACTTTTAGGCCCACCAAATTCCATCAGGTAAGCCTTCAGGAACTCGTTAAGCTCACCATCAAGCACGGCTGCGGCATTTGAGGTTTCATGATCGGTACGTAAATCTTTCACCAGTTTATATGGATGCAGTACATAGTTGCGGATCTGTGAGCCCCACTCTATTTTCTTTTTGTTGCCTTCAATGGTATTGGTAATTTCCAATCGTTTGCGCATCTCGGCCTCATATAGCTGCGATTTCAGTAAGCGGATAGCGTTATCCTTATTCTGTAACTGCGAACGCGACTCCTGGTTTTTAATAACGATGCCCGATGGTTTGTGGTATAAACGTACCGCGGTTTCTACCTTGTTCACGTTTTGGCCGCCTGCACCGCCAGAGCGGAAGGTTTCAAACTCGATATCGGCAGGATTAATATCAATCTCGATGGTATCATCAACCAAGGGATAAACATATACCGATGCAAACGAAGTATGGCGTTTGGCGTTGGCATCAAACGGCGATACACGCACCAGGCGGTGTACACCATTTTCGCCTTTTAAATAGCCGTAGGCAAAATCACCTTCCAGTTGCAGGGTTACGGTTTTTACACCGGCCACGTCACCCGGCTGGTAATCCTGCTCGGTAACTTTATAGCCGTTCTTTTCGCCCCACATAATGTACATACGCATGAGCATGCCTGCCCAATCGCAGCTTTCGGTGCCGCCTGCGCCGGCTGTGATCTGCAGCACGGCATGAAACTGGTCTTCTTCGGCCGAGAGCATGTTTTTAAACTCAAGCTCTTCTACAGCCTTTATAGTAAGGTTATATTGCTCCAGCATTTCGGCCTCGGTGGCGTCGCCGGCCTGGTAAAATTCAAATAACACACCGGTATCCTCAATAATGGCCATCAGTTTTTGAAACTCATCTGTCCATACTTTTTTTACTTTGATGGATGCCAGTACCTTTTCGGCTTCTTTAGGGTGGTCCCAAAAATGCGGACCAATGGTTATTTCCTGCTCTTCTTTTAGCAGCTCAAGCTTCTTATCAATGTCAAAGATGCCTCCTCAGGGACGCTGCTCTGTCCCTTAAATCCTGAACTTGTTCTTTAGTCATGCGGCAAATATAGGCAAATGTATTATCGGCATAAATAAAAAAGGCCTGCAAATTGTTTTATCAACCTGCAGGCCCGTTTTATAGGTAAAATGTATCTTATATTAAGCAACCATAGCACGGTCAACCAGCAAACTCAAATCTGCACGGTTACCGTTAAGCTTGGTAAGCATATTAATTAACTTAAATTCTTTGATCTCTTCGCTCTTTGAAGCTTTAACCAGTTCGGCCATTACCTGTGGGATAAGCGATTTCGCGGTAGCAAACGCAGCAGTAGCATCCACATCATAAAATGTGTTAAGCCTGTTGGCAAACCTGTTTACCATGCTTGATACCAATGATTGATTGTAAACACCCGACGACTTAAAATATTTAACTAAGTCTTTCAACTTACCATTCTCCATCTGGCCTTTTAAAACCTCGATTATAGAACTTGAAGCTTCGATCATTACTGCTTCATGGTGTTTTGCAGCAATCAGTGGGTTGTTAATAACTGCCGTCCCGGCGTTATTTTTTACAAGCAAAAACAGTTTTCCAAACATTGTAGTAAATAGTTAAAAATTAAAATTTACAAATTGATGATAAATCACTCATTTGACTATCAATAATACAAAGATATTAAATAATCATTTGAAATATCAAAACATTTGTCAATTTTTTTTAATATTATCGTAATTTTCAGGTGTAAAACAAACACTATGTAAACCGTGTTATTACAACACTAAGATTACTTAGTTTTACATTTAATATCTGCCTAACAATTAACTTGTTACTTTTGCTTAAAAACACATCAACTATGCTGCCAAATACGGATTTTACCACCACGCAGAGCTATAAATATTTAGCCGACCACTACATTGATATTGTATCAAAAAGTCTGAAAGAATTATTTGATGCTGATGATCAACGATTTAATAAATTCTCCATTCAGTTTGAAGAGATCCTGCTGGATTACTCCAAAAACCGCATTGACGATGAGACTATAGCTTTATTGATACAATTGGCTAAGGAATGTTCAGTAAATAAGGCAATAGAGGCCATGTTTGCCGGCGAAAAAATCAACGTTACCGAAGGCCGCCCGGTGTTGCACATTGCCTTGCGTAACCGCAGCAACAAACCAATTTTGGTTGATGGTAAAGATATAATGCCCGATGTAAACAAAGTGCTTGACCAGATGAAAGCTTTTAGCGAGGCTATTATATCGGGTGCATGGAAAGGTTATACCGGCAAACCTATTACCGATGTGGTTAACATTGGCATCGGTGGTTCTGACCTTGGCCCGGTAATGGTTACCGAAGCACTTAAAGCTTATAAAAATCATTTAACCCTTCACTTTGTAAGCAACGTGGATGGTACCCACATAGTTGAAACCCTGAAAGCAGTTGATCCGGAAACAACCTTGTTCCTCATCGCTTCAAAAACATTTACCACCCAGGAAACTATGGGCAATGCCCACAGCGCGCGCGACTGGTTTTTAGCTGCCGGTGCTACCGAAGCTGATGTGGCCAAGCATTTTGCAGCGCTATCAACCAATGCCGCCGCTGTCGAAAAATTTGGCATTGATACCAAAAACATGTTTGAGTTTTGGGATTGGGTTGGCGGCCGTTACTCTTTATGGAGCGCTATTGGCTTATCAATCGCCTTGAGCATTGGCTTTGATAATTTTGTTGAACTGTTAGAAGGCGCCCATGCAACTGATGAGCATTTCCGTACTGCCGAATTTGAGCAGAATATCCCGGTTACTTTGGCCTTGATCGGCATTTGGTACAACAACTTCTTTGAAGCCGAAACCAACGCCATTTTACCGTACGACCAGTACATGCACCGTTTCGCTGCCTATTTTCAGCAAGGCGATATGGAAAGTAACGGTAAACATGTTGACCGCAATGGTAAACATGTTGACTACTCAACAGGCCCAATCATTTGGGGCGAGCCTGGCACCAACGGTCAGCACGCTTTTTACCAATTGATTCACCAGGGAACCAAACTGATCCCTTGCGATTTTATCGCTCCGGCGCAATCACACAATCCGCTTGGCGAACATCATAACATGTTGTTATCAAACTTTTTTGCCCAAACAGAAGCTTTGATGAACGGCAAAACCGAAGAGGTTGTTATTGAAGAGCTTAAAGCCGCCGGTAAAACCGATGCCGAAATTGAGGCAATCGCTCCTTTCAAAGTATTTGAAGGCAACCGCCCCACAAACTCATTCCTGCTTAAAAAGATCACCCCGCACAGCCTGGGCTCATTAATAGCCATGTATGAACACAAGATATTTGTACAAGGCATTATCTGGAACATTTACAGCTTTGACCAATGGGGTGTTGAATTAGGCAAGCAATTAGCCGGCAAAATTCTTCCCGAATTGAAAGATGATGCCGAGATCAGCAGCCATGATTCATCAACCAATGGTTTGATCAATTTGTATAAGGCCTGGAGGTAAGCCCCCCAGCCCCCTGAAGGGGGAGCTTTTTGAATAGCATAAATAAGAATGGCCGGTTTCTTTTGAAACCGGCCATTCTTATTTTAAAATCTGCATATTTGGAATCTGAAATCTGCACATCAGTTCCCCCTTCAGGGGATTAGGGGGCTAAACTTCACCTGGTACATTTTAGGCCATTTTTTGCCGGTTACAAAGATGCGCTTGGTAGCGGCATCATAGGCTATCCCGTTTAATACGTTATTGCCCCAATCGCGACCAGCTGGTCTTTCAGATTCGGGGTATAGGTTTTTCATGTCTATTCTTTGCTCTACGGCACCGGTTTTAGGGTTGATCACCAGGATATCGTCCGTTTGATAAACATTGGCGTATAACTTGCCATCTATGTATTCCAGCTCGTTTACCGAGTCTATTTGTTTTTTATCGTCGCAAACATCGATGTAGCCAGTTTGCTGGTAAGTATCTTTATCCAGGAACCAGATGCGGTTGGTACTATCATCCAGGTAAAGCTTTTTACCGTCGAAACACATACCCCAGCCTTCAACGCCCACGTTATTGGGGAATGTTTTTAACAGCTTAAGCGTGTTTTTATCATACACAAAGCCTGTTTTTTCGCGATAGGTCATTTGCACCACCTTATCGCCAATTACTGATAAACCTTCGCCAAAGTATTTGTCTTCCAATTTGGTTTGCACCAATACTTTGCCGGTTTGCAAATCCACTTTGCGGATAGTTGAATGGCCGGGTTCGCCGGTACTTTCATACAACACGCCATCAATGTATTGCAAACCTTCAGTATAGGCGCTGGTATCGTGCGGAAATGTTTTTTCAACCTTATAAGTATATTCTTCGGGGGCTTTGCCTGCAAGGAGTAAAATATTGGTGGTAACATCCTGGCTTTTGCCGCCCTCGTAAACCTTAGCCATGAGTATTTTAATCCCCAGGGGAACAGTATCGGTATTTAAGCTGATGCCGGCAGTATCTTTTGATGATCCAATGCGGGTAGACTCCATCATGTATACAACCGAATCTGGTTTCGCATCAGCAGGCAAAGCTACTTTTATTTTTACCACATCGCCGGCTTTGTAGGTAGTACCCGCTTCCGGGCTTATGGTATAATCGGCAGCGCCTGCTGTTGTTTTTTGCTTACAACCATTACAGCCAAATGCCAGTAATAAGCCGGCTGCAAAAAAGATCTTTATTTTATTGTTCATGGTTAACTTAAGTTCCTGTCGGCCAAAACGCATCTTCTATATGGTTTAGTGTGTAGTTTTTTTCTTTATCAAACAAAATGGCAATAATATCAAACCGTACATCGCCCTGGTGATTCATGAGGTAAATATATTCATCTGCCGCGTTTGCGAGTAATTTTTGTTTGCGGGCATCTACAAAATCTTCGGGCATGCCAAAGCCGGTGCCGGTACGCGTTTTTACTTCGATAAATATAATCACCCGGCCTTTATAGGCAATCAAATCTATCTCGGCCTTACCGTACGTCCAGTTCTCGTCCAATATTTCATAACCGGAATTTTCCAGGTGCGTTTTGGCTAAAGCTTCGCCCGCGCGACCAAGATCAAGGTGTTGGGCCATTATTTGATAATTACCGAGCCCAAAAAGTCGGAGATACTTTTTTCAACCTTTTTCATGCGTATATATTTATCAAGCAAAATTTCCTGGTCGGCTTGGTTGTCAGCATTTTTCAACTCCGTTCTAAGCCCCTCCAGTATCTTTTCTACCTTATGTTTTTTAAGGTGAAAGATAGCGCCAAGAATAGTAGCTTTCATATTTGACGTTTCATCATGAATCATGATGCCATGCATATCCATCCAGTTATCGCTCAGCGTATATTTAGAGGTTAACAGATCTACCGTAATATCAACAATACCCTTATCCGGGTGATGAATAAAGTGGCTATCTTCTGGCAGTACGCCATTTTCTACCTCTGCACGATAAAGTTCAACAAACATTTTGCATACAGCATGCTCAAAGGTAACATCGCCCAGTTCCGCTATGATGAACGGACCAATATAAGTATTGGCAATACCGTCCCAGTCAATCATCTTGCTGCCGTATAACAACAGCAAACGAATGATCTCTTTTTCCTGAAAACTCTCCTCTTTGGCTGGTTCGGGTATAATTACCGGTTCGTCAAAAAAGTGAGGCTCATCAGGCATCTCCGCATATCTTGATGCCGATGATTGTTGCTGCCCATCTTTTTTGGCCTTGGCCTGGCGCATTTTATTAAGTTCGGATAATAAAGCGCGCTCATCAATCTGCAGTAAAAAGCTACACTCCTTAATAAAAACAGAGGCCTTTATCGAATCCGGGATCTTGGCAATACTCTCCACAATTTCGCGGATGATACCCGCCTTTTTTATCGGGTCGTTACCAACATCTTTTAAAAGTGTGTTGGCTTTAAAAAGGATAAAGTCCTTTTTATTTTCGTCGATGTGTTTTTTGAAAGCGGCAGTGCCTACGCTGCGTACGTAGGAATCGGGATCATGTCCCTCGGGGAAAGAAACCACTTTTACATTAAGCCCTTCCTCCAGGATCATATCCAGCCCGCGAAGCGAAGCCTTGATTCCAGCCGCATCCCCATCATATAAAATGGTAATGTTTTTGGTAAACCTGCTGATGAGTTTAATCTGCTCTACTGTTAACGATGTACCAGATGAGGCCACCACATTTTCGATACCGGCCTGTACTACCGAAAGTACGTCGGCATACCCCTCAACCAGGTAGCAATTATCGTCTTCACGAATGGCCTTCTTGGCAAAATAAAGCCCGTAAAGCACGTTCGATTTATGGTAAATATCGCTCTCGGGCGAGTTTACATATTTGGGGACGTTCTTGTCTTTTTTAAGCGTGCGGCCACCAAAAGCGATGATCCTGCCGGTAAAATTATGGATTGGGAACATTACCCTGCCACGGTAACGGTCATACAAATTACCGTTGTCGCGCTTAACAGAAAGTCCGCTTTCTGTCAAAAACTGTTCTTTGTAACCTTCTTTAAGCGCGCTGCTGGTAAAGGCCTCCCATTGATCGGGCGAGTAGCCTAACTCAAATTTTTTAATGATCTCGGTACTAAAACCGCGCTCTTTAAAATAGCTTAGGCCTATGCTTTTACCTTCGTCGGTATCTAATAAACTTTCATGGAAAAATTTGGCAGCATAGGCCGTTACAATCATGAGGCTTTCGCGACGAAGCTCTTCTTCCCTGTTTTCGGGGGCTTCTACCGTTTCTTCAACCTCGATGCCGTATTTTTTGGCCAGCCATTTGAGCGCCTCGGGGTAGCTGAATTTTTCCAGTTCCATCAAAAACGTTACTGCCGAACCACCCTTACCTGTAGAAAAATCTTTGAAGATGCCTTTTGCCGGCGATACCGTGAACGATGGTGTACGCTCATTGGCAAACGGCGATAAGCCCACATAGTTTGCACCACGTTTTTTTAACTGCACAAACTCCCCTATCACCTCCACAATGTCGGTGGCTTCCATAATACGGTCGATAGTGGATTTTATGATCATAAGCTGAATGCAAATGTAGGGCAAATCATCAAACGATGATTAACAAACGTTAAGATACAACTTTATTTGGTTGATTGCGTGGCTTTAAAAATGTTACGGCTATGCCGCCAAGCACAATTACGCTACCCGCAATTTCATTAAATTCTAATTTTTCATTCAGCAAAATGGCAGCAAGTATGGCTGCGAAAACCGTTTGGCTCAGTAAAGTAATAGCCACTTTGGTCGATTCCAGGTAGCGTAACGAGTAGTTGATGGTAAGCCAACCTGCCAACTGGCATATGATACCCATGCCTAAAAAGCAAAGCCAAACTTTTAACGAAAAATGCATGATACTGGCGCCTACAAAACTGTTTACAATCAGCAGGAAAACGCTTGAACCTAACATGCTGTAAAACATAAAAGTGAATACATCAATACCCGCCATTATGTTTTTAGTTACCATAATGTAGCTGGCATAAAACAGGCTGGCTAATACGGCTAAAAGGATGCCGGCATTAAGTTCCAGGTGTAATATATGCTGATAGCCTACCAGTACTATCATACCCAAAATGGCTATTGCCGTACCTATCCAAAACAGCACGCCGCCGCTTTTCTTGAAAAGTATAAAGCTGAACAAACCTACCCAAACCGGGGCCAGGTTAGCTATCAGGGTTGATACCGTAGCGCTGATCTTTAACAGCGACAGGTTCCAAACTGCCACATCTGATGCGAAAATGATCCCGGCTGTAATAGCGATGATCAGTTGCTTACGCTCAACCTTAAACTTCTTTTTTATAATGCAGTATGGCAGCAGGCAAAGCCAGGCAAAAAACACCCGGTAAAACGCGCAGCCTATGGGCGATACCCCGGCAAGCTTTACAAATATTGGCGAAAAGGAAATACACAAAATGCCAATGACCAGGCTCAGTTTGGGGTTCATTACTACAATTAATATAAGGCGCAAACTTAATGAAAAGGTGTCCAAATAGCAGCCAAATCAAAGTACGGTTACAGAAATAATTGTATTTTTGCCACTCAAAATTTATACATTTTTATACATAATTACACATTATGAGTCAGCGCACAAAGATCAAAGCATTGCTGCAAAGCCAGCAAACGGAAATTGATGTAACAGTTAAAGGATGGGTTCGCGCCTTCCGGTCAAATCGTTTTATTGCTTTGAATGATGGCTCAACTAATAATAACATCCAAATCGTTGTCGATTTTGAAAATACCGATCCTGCCCTGCTTAAACGCATCACTGTTGGCGCGGCACTTAGCGTGCAGGGTAAACTAATCGCCTCTTTAGGTAAAGGTCAAACGGTAGAGGTTGTTGCTACCGATATTGAGATCCTTGGCGATAGCGATCCTGAAAAATACCCAATCCAGCCTAAAAAACACAGTTTGGAGTTTTTAAGGGAAAATGCGCATCTGCGTTTCCGTACCAGTACTTTTGGGTCGATATTTCGCCTAAGGAACAGCCTGGCATTCGCAGTACACCAGTTTTTTCAGGAACGTGGTTTTGTTTATTTGCACACACCGGTTATCACACAATCTGATGCCGAAGGCGCGGGTGAGGCATTTCACGTAACCAACTTCGATCTTAACAACATCCCCAAAACCGATACCGGCGAGGTTGATTACAAACAGGACTTTTTTGGTAAATCAACCAACTTAACAGTATCCGGCCAGTTAGAAGGCGAGCTTGGTGCAATGGCCTTAAGTGATATCTACACCTTCGGACCAACATTCCGTGCCGAAAACTCAAACACTACCCGCCACTTAGCAGAGTTTTGGATGATTGAGCCGGAAGTTGCCTTTAACGATCTGGCCGATAACATGGACCTTGCCGAGGACATGCTGAAATACGTGATCAGGTACGCGTTGGATAAATGCCCGGAGGATATTGAGTTTTTAAGCCAGCGCCTGCAGGAAGAAGAAAAACAAAAACCCCAGAACGAGCGATCTGAAATGACCCTGCTTGAAAAGCTGCAGTTTTGTTTAGATAACAACTTTGAGCGCCTTACTTATACAGAGGCCATTGAAATATTAAAAGAATCGACACCGAATAAGAAGAAAAAGTTTCAGTATCTGATTGAAGGATGGGGAACCGACCTGCAAAGCGAGCACGAGCGTTATTTGGTAGAGAAACACTTTAAAAAGCCGGTGATCCTAACCGATTATCCTAAAGAGATCAAATCGTTTTATATGCGCCAGAATGACGATGGCAAAACAGTTGCCGCTATGGATATCCTTTTTCCGGGCATTGGCGAAATTGTAGGCGGCTCGCAACGCGAAGAGCGTTTGGATAAACTGGAAGTACGGATGGATGAATTGGGCATCCCTAAAGATGAGCTGTGGTGGTACCTGGACACCCGCCGTTTCGGCACCTGTGTACACTCGGGTTTTGGCTTAGGCTTTGAGCGCCTGGTGTTATTTGTTACCGGCATGAGCAACATCCGCGACGTGATCCCTTTCCCAAGGTTTCCGAAGAACGCGGAATTTTAAACACGATTAATAGATTTTGTAGGATTAATAGGATTTTTTTGATGCATATTTTCATCAAAAAAATCCCATTATTATTTAAACCAAATGCTTAAAATCGTATAAATCTTATATAATCCTAAAAATCGTGTCCATCATCGAACTTGCTACCCATATCAACGCGCCAATAGCCAAATGCTTCGATCTGGCAAGGAGTATTGATATGCATGTGAATTCGATGCAACAGAGTGGCGAAACTGCGGTGGGCGGTCGCGTTAGCGGCCTCATTGAACTTGGCGAAAGCGTTACCTGGCGGGCTAAACACTTTGGTATCCGGCAAACGCTCACCTCAAAGGTTACCGAAATGGAGTACCCCAGCTACTTCACCGACGAAATGGTTGAAGGTGCTTTCAAAGCCTTCAGGCACGAGCATTATTTTTATGCCATTGGCAATCAAACCCTCATGAAAGATGTTTTTACGTTTGATGCCCCCTTAGGTTTTTTAGGACTTATAGCTGATTTTCTATTTCTGAAAAACTATATGCGGAGGTTATTGGAACAACGAAACGAAGTAATCAAACAAGCTGCGGAAGCCCCCTAACCCCCTGAAGGAGGAATTGGAACAAAGGTATAAGTTAAAGAAATCCTGTTAATCCTTTAAAATCTTAAAATCGTGTTTAAATCAACCATTTTTATCATTCCGGGGCTGGGCAATTCCGGACCAGAGCATTGGCAGTCACTTTGGGAAAAGCGTTTTGGCTTTACCCGTATTGAGCAGCAGGATTGGGAAACGCCTGTTTGTGCCGATTGGATCACCACGCTGCAAAGCTATTTAGATACTCATAACCCTGCAGATGTGATACTGGTTGGTCACAGCCTGGCCTGCTCAACCATAGCTTATTGGGCAAAGGAATATAACGTAGCTATCAAAGCCGCCCTCTTAGTTGCACCAAGCGATACAGAAGCACCAAGCTACCCGCCTGGAACAACCGGCTTTGCCCCCATGCTGCTCAACAAGCTACCCTTTAAAACTATCGCCGTAATGAGTACTAACGACTTCTATGTAAGCCCGCAACGTGCCGAACAGTTTGCGAATGCATGGGGCAGTAAGCTCATCAATATTGGCGATGCAGGGCATATTAATGGTGCATCAAATTTAGGGGAATGGGAAGAAGGATTGGAGTTTTTGAGAGAATTGGATGAGGAGTAATATCTACATACAAATTGTTTAAAATTCTGTCATTCTGAGTTGTAAAATTTTGCGAATTTCTGAAGGTGGAATGACAAACCGGCGAAAAACTTACGAAGTTTTTAAAACTTCGTAAGTTTGGGATTTACAACTTGCCATGGGTAGGCACGAAGCAATCGCGAACTTTGCAGATTCGCCCTGTAAACTACGAGATTGCTTCGTGCCTTATAATGACATAATTTTACAGACACTCATCTTTACGCTAACTTAACCAAAAACGCTCGCCTATTTCTCAATAGCCGGGCGTTTTTATTTTATGCAGAATTTACTATCTGATTATATTAAACAGCCTTCTCCAACGGATCTTGTTAAAGAATGAAGCGTTGTCATCAACGCTCATCCAGATGAATAACGCTTTACCTACGATGTGATCTTCGGGAACAAAGCCCCAGAAACGTGAATCTTCGGAGTTGTGGCGGTTATCGCCCATCATAAAATAGTAATTCAGTTTAAAGGTGTATTGATCTGTTTTTACACCGTTAATCAAAATATCTTTACCAACTACCTGTACTTTATTGCCTTCGTAAATCTCTATCGCGCGCCCATATATCGGGAAGGTTAAACTATCCAGCTTTACGGTCATTCCTTTTTTAGGTACCACAATAGGTCCGTAGTTATCCTGGTTCCAGTTAAAGGCAGGAAACGGCGCGGTGATCTTATAATTAGGATATCTTACCGGGTTAATGGGGTACGATGGATCGGGCACACCCGGCGCGTTCAACTCTGGTGTAACCGATTTGATATTTGAAAACCCTTTTAACTTATTAGCCGATGTTACAGTAGTGTTTGTTGTAAACTCGTTTACCTTATCCGGATTGATATCTTCCAGGTGCAGATCAGTAGCTAAATCAGGGTTGATGGGCGTTCCGTCATATTTAACGCGGTAGGTTATTTCACCATTTGGCGGCGTAATTGAAGGCTTACCATTGATGGATACCTGCGCTTTAATAATTCTTAACGTATCGCCCGGCGTACCCTGGCAGCGTTTAATAAAGTTTTCGCGTTTATCAACCGGCCTGTACAAAGGCGAATCGGCATCCATAGGGTAGTTAAATACTACTACGTCGCCCTTTTTAATATCACTGAGACCGGGTAAACGGTAATACGGCAGTTCGATACCATCCCAGTAAGCTTTGGTGTTAATCAAAGGCATGGTATGGTGCGCAAACGGGAAAGCGACCGGTGTCATCGGTATACGTGCACCATAATTTACTTTACTCACAAAAAGGTAATCGCCAATAAGCAACGAACTTTCCATCGATGCACTTGGAATTACATAAGCCTCAATAAATAAGGTGCGGATTAGCGTAGCGGCTACCACTGCAAAAATAATGGCATCAGCCCATTCGCGACCGGTAGATTTCTTTAAGATTTTTTTATACTTCTCTCTAAACTCCGGGCTGGCCGATTGGCCTAAATATTGAGTATTGGGATCAAAACCCCATTTTGGAAAATATATAAATTCAAGAGCAACAGCTGCTGCATGCTGCGCAAACGTAAACTTACCATACGATTTTGCAAAATCGACCATCAACCCCATAAAAACTAAAAAGTTTATTCCCGGAATTAAAAGCAGAACGATCCACCACAATGGCCGCCCGGTTATTTTGATAATCACAACAAAGTTGTAAAAAGGGATCAGGGCCTCCCATCCAAGTCGGTCGGCTTTTATAAACAATTTCCATAAGCCAACATAAGGCAAAATGATAAGTATTATGAATGCAATTAAAAATCCTACAACGTTCACTATATGCTTTTTTAAATTATTTTACTTAATACCCCTGAACAACCTGCTCCACCTTATTTTGTGGGCAAAGGATGCTGTACTATCAATACTCATCCAGGTAAATAATGCCTTGCCAACTACATGATCCTCGGGCAAAAATCCCCAATAGCGCGAATCTGTTGAATTATGGCGATTATCACCCATCATCCAGTAGTAGTTCATCTTAAAGGTGTAAGTATCGGCTTTTTTTCCGTTTATAAAAATATCCTTACCATTAACTTTTACGGTATTATGCTCATATACAGCAATGGCCCTACCATATATCGGGAAGCTAAGGCTATCCAACTTAACCGTCCATCCTTTTTTAGGGATAATAACAGGACCAAAATTATCTACATTCCACCCGTACCGTGGCATGGTGCCAATTTTATAGTCAGGGTGCGATAAAGGGTATACCGGGTTAAGATCGTCAACTAAGCCTTTTATAGCAATGTTAGGCGTTACAGATTTGATGTTTGAATATGCTCTTAATTTAGCGGCAGAAACTTCAGTAGTATTAGCGGTAAAATCGGTATTGTTGATCACTGAAAATTCTGTTAAATGCAGGTCATCGATCACATCCGGATTGATTGGATTTCCATCCGATTTTACAACATAATTCATTTCACCGTGTGTTGCCGCATACTCGGGCTTGCCATTAATATACACCTGCGCGTTGGCCAGGCTTAGAGTATCGCCGGGCGTACCCTGGCAACGCTTAATAATATTTTCACGCCTGTCAACCGGTCGGTACAAGGGCGAATCGGCTTCCATTGGCAGGTTAAATACAACAATATCTCCTTTTTTTATATCGCTGAAACCCGGCAGGCGATAATAAGGTAACTGTAAGCCTCCCCAGTATGATTGTGTTTCGGTAAACGGAATAGTATGTGCCGTAAACGGGATGCCGATAGGGGTTATAGGCATGCGGGCACCATAATTGACCTTGCTTACAAAAAGGTAATCGCCAACAAGTAAAGAGCTTTCCATCGATCCGCTGGGGATCACATAGGCCTCTATAAATAAGGTGCGGATGAGTGTTGCCGCAATCACGGCAAAAACAATGGCATCAAACCATTCGCGCGTGGCGCTTTTTTTTACCTTCGGTTTAGTTTTATCTTTTTTCCAGAATTTCCAGGTCATATTACAAATGTGCAGATTTCAAATGTGCAGATATGCAGATGATCGATCTTTTAAATTACTGATCATATGCGCCATACAAATTTGTCAAAATTTTTAGATGAATATATTATTTATTAACCCTATGACTATCATGTAAGCGATATGTTACCGGGCAAATGTGCAAATTCAGTTGTGCAGATATGCAAATTTCAGATGTGCAGATGATTAAAGTAAATTATTTATCCTGAATTTAACTTTTAAAATCAAACATGGCATCAACCGTATAAAACCCTTTTTTGCCGTGAATCCACTCTGCAGCCAAAACTGCGCCTAAGGCAAACCCGTTACGGTTATGGGCAGTATGTTTAAATTCGATAGTATCCACTTCAGAATCGTAAATAACGGTATGTGTGCCCGGTACGCTGTCAATCCGCATAGATTCTATCAGCAGTTCTTCTGATTTTACATTTTTATCATCATCGCTGTCGTCGGTTGTCAGCACATTAACCCAGTCGGTTTTAGATGATAGATTATCAATAATTCCCTCTGCAATAGTGATGGCCGTACCACTTGGGGCATCCAGCTTTTGCATATGATGAATCTCTTCTACCTGTACATCATAATACGGGTAGTTATTCATCACTTTAGCCAGCAAACGATTAATATGGAAAAATATATTTACGCCAACGCTAAAGTTGGTAGCATATAATAATGAGCCGTCACTGGCTGCACACTTTTGTTTAATCTCATCCAACCTATCGTACCATCCCGTTGTGCCTACTACTATAGGTACGCCGGCATTAAAGCAATGCTCAATATTACTTATTACCGATGCAGGCATAGTAAATTCAATTACCGCATCGGCCTTTTGCAGGTTTTCGGCAGTAAGCTCATGCAGGTTTTCATTATCAATAGTTAAAACAATTTCATGCTTGCGGCTAAGGGCAATCTTTTCGATGATTTTGCCCATTTTTCCATAGCCCAGTAACGCTATTTTCATTTTTAAAGTTTATGTTGATTAACAGCTAAGCTATAAATATGCTGTTAAAAAGTAAAGGTAACTTTTATAGCCGGAACATAGCTACTTTGCGCAAAAAGCGGCTGATTTATAACCGTCGGTGTTACTTTCATGCTGAAGTTATTATCTACCGTATAGGCATTAATAAACTTGGCTTCAATGTAAGCTTCAACGGTTTGAATGCCCCAGGCGCCCAAAATGCCCAAAATGGCTAAGTCGCGGTTACGGCGATAGCTATCCAGGTAATCGTACACGTTTTGCGCGGGTACCTGGGCATCGGTATAGGCCTTCCACTCTTTATAATAGGGATCGGTTGTTTTTGGTGTTACCCCACTTTGATAATAATGGGCAACTACATCAAATTGCTTATAATATCGTTGATTAAAAATAACTGCCGAACCCAATAAACCAATACCACCATAAATAATGGGCACTTTCCACCAGCTATGGTTATAAACCTGGCCCCAGCCCGGAATCATCAACGAATGCATCACCGCTTTATGTGGGCTATGGGTACTATCGGGGTGATATACTTTTTCTTTTTTTATAGGTGGCGCAAATGAACCGGGCGCTGTATTTGATGGCTTTTTAAAAGTATCTTTTTTAGCTACGTTCGCGGTATCGGCGCGTGGCGTTTGCGCCTTTGCAGTAAAGGCAAACAGCACCATAAAACCAATAATTAACAAATATTTATACATTTTTATATGATAAAGTGTTATAAGCAGGGTTGCCGTTATCGCCCTGATGTAATTGCAAAGGTAATTTTTATACCCGGACTAAATACATTCTGTTGATTAGCAGCATACATGCCCCTGCCAAGTACATCTGTAACTGGTTTAACGGCCAAATTATTATCTACACTAAAGGCATTTATAAATTTGGCATCAATATAAGCATCAATAGTATTCAAAACCCATATCGCCGCAATGCCTAAAATACTTATATCGCGGTTACGCCTAAAGCTTTCTGCCAGGTCGCCAACCTGGGTATCGTTAAAATACTGGTAATATCCATACTGCGTTTTATATTTTACATACAAAGCATGGTTGGGATTTTGCGCAGATGTGAGCGGGACGGCATAAGTGTAATGCTTCAACCTGTATACAGCTATCAATTGCGCGTAATTCTTTTGATTATTAATTGCGGCAGCGCCCAGCAAACCAAAACCAGTATAAATAATCGGTAGCTTCCACCAGCGGCGGTTATATAATTGCCCAAGCCCCGGCCAAATTAACGAACGTATAACAGCGGCATGCGGTTTGTGTAAGCTATCGGTATGATAAAACTTTTCTTTAAAGGCAGGAGAAAACGATAAAGGAGAATTTTTATTTAAACTTTGTGGAGTAAGGGTTTGGGTTTGCCCTTTTGCAGAAAATGCAAACAGGGCAAATCCTGAAAAAGTTAATAATAAATATCTAAACATTTTACCAATCCAGCATCTCAAGGATACGGCCCAGGTCATCTTCTGACAGGAATGGTATTTCAATAACGCCATTGCCTTTGCTGCCTACCTTAAGTGTTACCCGTGTACTAAACTTTGAAGCTAAGTCGTCCTGGATCTTTTGCATTTGGTATGATACCGGCTCGGGCTGTTTGCCTTCTTTTTTTACCGGTGCCTTCTGCATCTCCCTAACTAATTCTTCAACCTTACGAACGGATAAACCTTGCTGAATGATATGCTGATGTAAATATAATTGTTTGGCAGGATCATCTATGGTGATCAATGCCTTGGCATGGCCCATGCTTAAAGCACCATCGCGTATTGAAGCCTGGATGCTTGGTGGCAATTTTAATAAACGCAGGTAGTTGGTAACTGTCGACCGGTTTTTACTCACCCTATCGCCCAGTTCTTCCTGTTTAAGGTTACACTCCTCAATCATACGCTGAAAGCTAAGGGCAACTTCAATGGCGTTCAGGTTTTCGCGCTGAATGTTTTCTATCAGTGCCATTTCCAGCATTTGCTGGTCATTGGCGGTACGTACATAAGCAGGTACCTGGGTTAAACCAGCCAGCTTTGATGCCCGGAAACGACGCTCGCCCGAGATCAATTGATATTGATGCGCATTAACCCGCCTTACCGTAATTGGCTGTATAAGGCCCTGAAGTTTAATGGAGTCGGCAAGTTCATTTAGCGTCTGCTCATCAAAATCGGTACGCGGTTGAAAAGGGTTTACTACAATTTCGCTTAAGCGAATCTCGTTAACCGACCCAAGGCTATTAACCTCGGCAGCCGATGTTGTTGCCTCTTCCTTTTTACTGTTTTTATTTTGGTATGGTTGTACGTTTACAGAGTCATTCAACAGCGCACTTAATCCTTTGCCCAGGGCATTTCTTCTTTCACTGCTCATTTACTTATACTGTTGCGGTTGCCGTTGTTACCTCGCTTTTTACAAGGCCATTTTTACTTAAAATTTCGCGGGCAAGGTTTAAATAATTGATAGCGCCTTTACAGGTAGCATCGTGCATAATTACCGATACACCAAAACTTGGGGCCTCGCTTAAGCGGGTGTTACGTTGTATAATGGTATCAAACACCATATCTTCAAAATGCGTTTTTACCTCGTCAACAACCTGGTTGCTCAGGCGTAAGCGCACATCATACATGGTTAACAGAATACCTTCAATTTCCAACTGCGGGTTAAGGCGTGATTGAACTATTTTGATAGTATTTAGCAATTTACCCAAACCCTCTAACGCGAAATACTCGCATTGTACCGGTATAATAACCGAATCTGCAGCGGTAAGGGCGTTAATGGTAATTAAACCCAATGAAGGCGAGCAATCAATGATGATAAAATCATATTCATTTTTTACAGCTTCAAAAACCTGTTTCATTTTATACTCGCGGCCGCTTAGATTGATCATCTCAATTTCGGCACCCACCAGGTCGATATGCGCTGGAAGCAGGTCAAGATTAGGGGTCTCTGTTTTTTGAATAGCATCATGAGGATCAACCTGGTTGATGATACACTCGTAAATGCTGTTCTTAATATTGCGGGGGTCAAAACCTATCCCCGAGGTTGAATTAGCCTGAGGATCGGCATCAACCAATAACGTTTTAAAATCTAATACAGCTAAACTTGCAGCCAGATTTATAGATGATGTAGTTTTCCCTACGCCACCTTTCTGGTTGGCTAAAGCAATAATTTTACTCATTCTATATGTATATATTTGATATTACGATGATTTATAATAACGTAAAGTAGATTTAGAAATTCTACTTTCGTAAAGTTTTATTCCAATGCGTAAAGATACGGAATTAAACAATTAGGAAATCCACAGGTTTAGTCAATTTACAAACATAATTGAGGCAATTATTGAATTACTGATTTATTGAATTATCAAATCCAGGCTCATTTTGCGCGCATTTTACTTTGCGTAAAGTTTATTAACCCAAGTATTCTTCAATATAAAACTCAGTAATTCAGTAAATCAATAATTCAATAATTATAAATGATAACTATCGTAGCATCAACCAATCGCCCGGGCAGCTCAACTTTAAAAATGGCCAAATATTACCAGCAAAAGCTGCGCGAAAAAGGTGTTGAAGCAGGGCTGCTATCATTAGAAGAATTACCCCCAAATCTGTTACAAACCGACCTTTACGGCAAACGCAGCTCAGAGTTTGCCAAAATCCAGGAGATCGTCACCCAAACCGATAAATTTCTATTTGTGATCCCCGAATACAACGGCAGTTACCCTGGTGTGTTGAAAGTATTTATAGATGCCTGCACATTTCCTGATAGTTTTTATGATAAAAAAGCCGCGCTGGTAGGTATATCATCGGGCAAATACGGCAACATCCGCGGGATAGATCATTTCACCGGTGTGTGCCATTATGTACACCTCAATGTAATGGCCCTAAAGCTCCACATAGCAGCCATCCACAAAGAGTTTGATGCCGACGCTCAATTGGTAAATCCCGACACCTTAAAATTTATTGACGAGCAAATAGACAAGTTTATCGCCTTTTAAAATGCAGCTATCTTGATTCTTAACTCTTGATTCTTGACTCTGTTTCTATTTCACCAGTAATACCCAGCCCGATAATTTAGGTGCCCCATTTTTCAGATCAATAATGTAATAATAAGTACCTGTTGGCAAAGGGATACCGTTATAAGTGCCTCGCCAGGGTTTGGCGTATCCTATGCTTTTATAAACAGCCTGCCCATAGCGGTTAAATACGGTTAACAGGCTTTGGGGATACGTAATAAGCGCTTCAATATCCCAGAAATCATTGGTACCATCGCCATTGGGCGAGAAAGAATTGGGGATAACGATCTTTTTAAAAACCCGCACAAAAACACTGCTTTCGGCAACGCCGCAATTATAGGTTGACGATGCATGCAGGGTATAAGTGATATCATCGGTTGGGTTGGCTATTGGATTAAGAATGGTGGGGTCGCTTAGTCCTGTAGTTGGTGTCCACGAATAAACGTTGGCGCTTTGCGCTGTTCCGTTCAGGGTAATGGATTGCCCTTCAAATATAGGCCGGGGGGTGCCTGCATTGGCAACGGGCGGCGGCAGCACGTTTACTGTTACTTTGGCCGAATCTATACATCCTTTATCTGTTGTTACAATTACGGTATAGATGGTTGTATCTGCCGGCGAAGCCGTGGGAGTTGGCGATGTAGGATCATTTAAACCTGTAGTTGGTGCCCATTGATAACTTATCCCCGTTGGCGATGATACATTTATATTAGTATTAGCGCCTTTACAAATGGTATAAACAGCACTGGGAACCGTTATAACCGGCCTGGCATCAACAGTAACAGTAGTATTCTTTGTAGCAGTACAACCGGCGGCGTTGGTTACCGTTACCGCATAATTTCCAGCGGCGGCAAGTGTAGCCGCGTTTATAATAAGTGGATTTTGGTTTTTATTGGCTACTGTAATGGCAGGCCCCGTCCACTCAAAAGCAACACCGCCCGATGCCGTCAATATTAGTGTTCCCCCTTCGCAGCCTTCAACCGGCGGTATATCCGGCACAACAGGAAACGCGTTAACTGTAACGCTAAGCGGCGAAGAAGAAACCCTGCAATCAGGCGATCCGATGTTTGACTGTTCGGCCGCCGAAAGCCGGTATTGATAAATCTTTGCCGTGTTATCGCTTATCGTAAAATTATAAGTATCGGTTGTTTGCCCGGCAATATCCAGCCAGCCATTCCCATCCGATTTGTTGATCTGCCATTGTAATGATGGATCGGTATACCCATCTCCTACCTGCGCTTTTAAAGTATAATTTCTTGAATCGCCTACACATTGATTTTGCGGTTGATTTGCAGTTATGGTTGAAAAACCTGTTTGAATTACCGGCCCACAGGCCCTAAACTGGATATCATCTAATAACAGGTCATTACCGTTACCGCCGGGGGCTTCATTTGATAATTCAACGATAACGCTGTTCACATTTGCGGGTGTTGTAAAAAACAAACTAAATTTTTGCCATTCGGGATCAGCGGTTGGAGGAACAATGTTTTCACTGGATTTTAAAATGGTTCCATCAGGTGCCTTGATGGTAAACTTAATATCTGGCTGAATCGTTTGATCATTACTCGCCGATAACTTAATCAGGTTTAGCACATAAGCCGAAAACTCATAGGTTGTTTTTTGACATAGCTGCAGGTTGATAGGCTGGGTATAAAAAACGCTTTTAGCAAAGGAAGCATTAATAAACATAAAATACCCGTTGGGATCGCCGGTATGATCATGGGTTACCGTATGCCAGGAGGTATGGCAACTGCCTCCCAGATTGGGATCAGCCGTGCTATTAGCTATCGTATAAGATCCATCATCGGGGCAAAATGAACTAACGTAAAACATGCTGGTATAAGGTAGTGCCCCACCAAAATTACTGCCGGCACCAAAAGTTTCATTAACCACGGGATCGCCCAGGGAACCTTTACATACATCGGCAGTTTGCGCGTTAGCCCTGGTGAAAGCTAATACGAATGCCATTATCATCAATAAAAATAAATTAAGGGTATGCCGGCGCATCAATTGGTTTAACTTTAATAAGTTATCCTTCAAAAGTATATTTTTTTATCGAAGCGGGTGTAAAAAACACACATGGAATGGCATTATATCGAAATGCTTACAAAGCAACGGGCTAACTGTTAAAAAAGTTAACTATTAAGAAGTTGTTTAAAAACGGGTTCGTAAAATATTATAGCCAAAAGAAACGTTATACGAGTTTCTAAATTCGCAGACTGTGAAGGTGGAAATGACAAAGCGACGAGAGACTTACGAAGTTTTAAAAACTTCGTAAGTCTGGGCTCTACAACTTGCCATGGGTAGGCACCTTGCAATGACGGCGCTTTTTAGGAACGCCCCCTACTCTTTCCTGTAATCCTTATGCACAATTAAAAAACTCGCGCGTTCTTCTTTGTGGAAAGGGATATTCCAATTGCCCTGGTAGGTGATTTTGATAGGCAGCAGCTGACCGTTAAAATTATTGAGTTCGATATTCATCTGCACATTAAAATCGATGAACATATTGCTGAATTTAAGATCGATGTAACGCCCAAGAATCTCGAAGGTCCGTTCGTCAAAAATGGTCGTCATTTCTTTGATCATCGTGTCACCGTCAGACGTACTGGGCTTGCAGCGAACCTTAAAGCGGTAAACCGGGATGGTATCCAGGTACTTGCCACGGGCAAATTCGTAGTAGTAAAACTCCTGCATATCTTTGCTGAAGATCTCCGTTTTATCGCCAATAAAGGGGATTCCCCTCACCCGCCTGCCTGGGGTAAATACCAGTGTTTTTAATTTGGCCTTGTATCCTTCGTTTTTACCACCAACACCGGGTAAACCATCGCCTTGCGCTACAAAATCGGAGTTGTAGGCATTCATGAAGATGTAGTCAAACATCTCTACAGTGTACAGCTCATATTTGCCGTTCTTTTTATAAACCGCGCCACTATCCCGCTTAGCCAGGTATTCTATTTTATGCTGACCGACCACATTGCTGTGCCTTAACTTTCGGTAAACTTTGCCATCAACTTTATTCTTTTTATCATAAGTAAAAATACGGTTCTCGGCAGTAAAAGCGTAGCCTTTCATATTTTGAAACGCTTTGTAAAAACTGGTATCGGCCATTACAGCGTCAATAAAATCCTGCGCGCGAAGCTTGTGCGATTTGATATCGACCAATGAATCGATAACAATGGTACGGATGGTATCGGGGTTAAAACGCTGAATTTGCTGTGCAAACGCAAAGCTGCTCACAATAGTAAATCCTACAACTAATATTAATTTCTTCATCACTAACTATTGACGGTTAAACAGCATGCACTGTTACAACTTAAAAACCCCGTCATTGCGAGGGGGAACGACGAAGCAATCCCCTACTTACGGAGCGGATCTGCATAGTCGGGGATTGCTTCGTGCCTCGCAATGACGTATTTTGTTTTTGAGGTGAGTAGGCTTGTCAGTCTGAGCCTGTCGAAGACTCGTGCGCAGAGGCCTTTACCCGCGTGCTTCGACAGGCTACCCATGACAAGTCCACCATGTCATTGCGAGGAACGAAGCAATCTCATGCTCTACAGGGCGAATCTGCACAGTTCGCGATTGCTTCGTTCCTCGCAATGACATAGCTTTATATTGTTATTCCACCTTCAGAATTTCTCGAAATTTTACAACTCAGCATGACACCCTTTTATAATCCTAATTCCCCAACTGCTTAATGGCTAAATACGCCATTAAACCGGTACTTATTTTAAAAGCATCCTCTTCTACATCAAAAGTTGGGGTATGTACTGATGACGTAATACCACGGGCTTCGTTGCGGGTACCTAAGCGGTAAAAACAGCTATCGGCAACCTGCGAGTAGTATGCAAAATCTTCGGCTGCCATCCATATATCCAGGTCGAGCACGTTTTCTTTACCTAAATAATCTTCGGCATGACCACGGGTGGCGTTTGTTAAAACTTCTTCATTGATCAGGAACGGATAACCGCGCATAATGTTGAAATCGCAGCTACCGCCCATGCTTTCGGCAATGCCTTCGGCCATTTTTTTCATGCGTTTGTGAGCCTCAGCACGCCAGTTTTCATCCATAGTACGGAAAGTGCCTTCCAGGTAAACCTCATTGGGGATCACGTTAGTAGCGCCATTGGCAATTACTTTACCAAATGACAATACCGACGGGCTTTTAGGATCGGCAAACCTACTTACCACTTGTTGCAAAGCGGTTAATATATGAGCCGTAATAATCACCGGATCGATGTTTTGCTGTGGCTGCGCACCATGGCCTCCCTTACCTTTTACAGTAACGTAAAGCTCATCTGTTGAAGCCATGTATTTACCTGCACGAAAACCTACTTTACCGGCCTCTATTAAAGGCATCACGTGCTGCCCCAATACAGCCTGTGGTTTCGGATTTTCCAGCACACCTTCTTTGATCATTAAACTCGCACCGCCAGGTAATTTCTCTTCGGCTGGTTGAAAGATGAGTTTTACAGTGCCTGCAAACTGGCTTTTAAGTTCGGTTAAGATCTTAGCCGTACCCAATAACGATGAAGTATGCGCATCATGACCGCAGGCATGCATTACACCAACGTTTTGTGATTTATAAGGCACATCATTCGCTTCAGTAATAGGCAGCGCATCCATATCGGCACGCAGGGCAACTACTTTATCAGATGGTAAATCGCCTTTAATTAAAGCAACCAAACCGGTATCGGCCATTTTCTCGTAAGTCAATCCCAATTCTTCCAGCTTTCCCGCTACAAAGGCAGATGTTTTTTGCTCGTGAAAAGATAGTTCGGGATTAGTATGCAGGTGGCGGCGGTTGGCTACCACATCATTAAATATTTTTTGGGATAACTCCTGTATTTTTTCCTTAATCATTGTTGGCATCTGCTTTAGGTAGATTTATTTTTTCGGATATGATAAACAGGCTTGGGAACTGGGGTCGCAATTGCTGCATCAGTTTCTCGGCTTCCAGTCGTGTCCTGAAATCGCCTGCACGCACTTTAAAATTTGGTTCGCTGTATAAAATGTAGGTACGCAGTTCGGGGTATTGATTCTGCAACCGCGTTTGAGCATTATAAGCATCCTTACGGTTCGATCCACTAAAGAATTGTACGCGGTAACCATAGGATGACGATACGCCTGGGGCTACGCCGGTTTCCTTATTCAACGTAAATCTTTTGGCTATCAGCGTATCAAGCAATGGATCTTTAACCACTTCAACCTTGCCCCGGGTTTGGGCAAATGTTTGGGTTGATAACCCTATCAGCATAAAAAAAAAGCAGTACTTGATTAGGGCTGGTTTAGCTTTATGATCAAATACTGCTTTTTTCATTTTAGCCCCCTCTAAATCTCCCCCGGTAGGGGAGACTTTGTTTTTTTTTGTTAAAATTATTTTTAAGCCCTCCCTCCCGGGGAGGGTTTGGGAGGGGCTGTTTGGCTTCTTAATTTTGCCCTACGCCGTGACAGTTTTTAAACTTCTTGCCGCTACCGCAAGGACAAGGATCATTGCGCCCTATCTTTTGCTCAACCCTTACCGGGGTTGCTTTTTGAATTTCCTGCGGAAAATCATCCATTGGTACGCCATTGCTTTCGCTTACCATTTCGGCTTTGGTGGTTTTTAGCTTACGCAAATCCAATTTTGGCTCTGGTTTGGCTTCCCTCACCTCTTCGGCTTGCTGCTGAACCGGGATTCCGCCACGGAACAGGAAGCTAACAATCTCTTTATTCACATTGGCCAACATGCCGCGGAACAATTCAAAGGCTTCAAATTTGTAAACCAATAACGGATCCTTTTGCTCATAAACCGCGTTTTGTACAGATTGTTTTAACTCATCCATCTCGCGCAAATGCTCTTTCCAGGCATCATCAATCAGGTACAGGGTAACGTTTTTCTCGAAAGACTTAAATACCTCATGACCATGGTTTTCAATCGCTTTTTTCAAGGGAACAGAAACCTGGATGCCATGGATGCCATCGCTAAACGGTACTACAATATTTTCCACATACTGGCCACGGGTATCATAAACATCTTTCAATACCGGGTAAGCTTGTGCAGCAACCGCATCGCCTTTACGTTTGTAAAAGTCCATCACGGTTTGGAAGGTATGATCAACCAGCGCGTTGATAGAGTTTGCACCAAATTTATCGGCATCAATCTCCACATCTACAGAAAACAGGCGAATCATTTCTAACGTAAAGCCTTCGTAGTTGTTAGCTTCTTTATATTCGGTAGTGATATCTTCAACCACATCAAAAATGGTGTTGCTCAAATCAACATCCAGGCGCTCGCCAAATAACGCGTTTTTACGTTTGGTGTAAACTACGGTACGTTGTGAGTTCATCACGTCATCATACTCCAGCAAACGTTTACGGATACCAAAGTTGTTTTCTTCTACCTTTTTCTGCGCACGCTCAATTGATTTGGAGATCATGGAGTGCTGAATAACTTCGCCCTCTTCAATACCCATACGTACCATCAGACCCGAAATTCTTTCCGAACCAAATAAACGCATCAGGTTATCCTCTAACGATACAAAGAACTGTGAAGAACCAGGATCGCCCTGGCGACCAGAACGACCGCGTAACTGCCTATCCACACGACGTGACTCATGACGCTCGGTACCTACAATGGCTAAACCACCTGCAGCCTGCACGCCTTCGCCCAGTTTAATATCCGTACCACGACCAGCCATGTTGGTAGCAATGGTAACTGTACCTGCCTTACCAGCTTCGGCCACAATATCGGCCTCCTTTTGGTGCATTTTGGCGTTCAGTACATTATGTTTTATACCGCGCAGCTTAAGCATGCGGCTTAATAATTCAGAGATTTCAACAGAGGTTGTACCTACCAACACCGGGCGACCGGCCTGTGTAAGTTTCACAATCTCGTCTGCAACGGCATTGTATTTTTCACGCACGGTACGGTAAACCAAATCCTGCCTGTCCTCGCGGCTTGCAGGCGTATTGGTTGGAATTTCGACTACGTCTAATTTGTATATTTCCCAAAACTCACCTGCTTCGGTAACGGCAGTACCCGTCATACCGCAAAGCTTGTGGTACATCCTGAAATAGTTTTGCAGGGTAACGGTAGCAAATGTCTGGGTTGCATCTTCAACCTTTACATTTTCTTTAGCCTCAATAGCCTGGTGCAAACCATCAGAGTAACGGCGGCCATCCAATACACGGCCGGTTTGCTCATCTACAATTTTTACCTTGCCATCGTCCAGGATGTATTCAGTATCCTTTTCAAATAAGGTATAAGCCTTTAATAATTGATTCACCGAGTGGATCCGCTCAGATTTAATCGAGAAATCACGCATCAATTCGTCCTTACGGGCAATCTTTTCTTCGGTGCTTAAGGTCGATTTTTCGATGTTGGCTATTTCGGTACCTACATCAGGCATTACAAAGAAATGAGGATCTTCGCCCGATGAGGTAATTAACTCGATACCTTTTTCGGCCAGTTCAACCTGGTTATTTTTTTCGTCGATAACAAAAAACAGTTCGGCATCTACCTTAGGCATATCCTTACCCTGGTCCTGCATATAGTGGTTCTCCACCTTTTGCAATACGCTCCTGTTACCGCCTTCGCTCAAAAACTTAATTAAAGCCTTGCTTTTAGGCAAACCCCTAAAGGCACGCAATAAAGCTAAACCGCCGCCATCAACATCTAAGTTGCCGTCATTGATAGCTTTTTTGGCCTCGTTTAATACCTGGTTAACATATGCTTTTTGGGCATTAACCAAACGCTCAATGCGCGGTTTCAACTCATAAAACTCATGCTCGTCGCCACGTGGGATAGGGCCTGATATAATTAAAGGTGTACGGGCATCATCAATTAACACCGAATCGACCTCATCCACCATCGCGTAATGTAATTTGCGTTGAACAAGTTCTTCGGGACTACGTGTCATATTGTCACGCAGGTAATCAAAACCGAACTCGTTATTTGTGCCAAAAGTGATATCGGCAAGGTAAGCAGCACGGCGTTCCTCAGAATTTGGCTCGTGTTTATCAATACAATCAACCGATAAACCGTGGAATTCATACAATGGCCCCATCCACTCGCTATCCCTGCGTGCCAGGTAGTCATTCACGGTTACAATGTGTACACCCTGACCGGCAAGCGCGTTAAGGTATGCAGGCAGCGTGGCTACCAGCGTTTTACCTTCACCTGTGGCCATTTCAGATATTTTACCCTGGTGCAATACGGCACCGCCTATCAGCTGCACATCGTAATGAACCATATTCCAGGTAACTTCATTACCTGCGGCAATCCAACTATTGTGGTGAATGGCTTTATCGCCTTTTATAAGCACGTTGCTTTTACGCGCGGCAAGCTCCCTGTCAAAATCGGTAGCGGTAACTTCAATCGTTTTATTTGCAGAGAAACGGCTCGCGGTTTCTTTAACCACAGCAAAAGCCTCTGGCAATATATTGATCAATATATCTTCCAGCTCTTTATTGCGGTCTTTTTCAAGCTTATCCAGTTGGGTGTATAACTCAACCTTTTCAGCTACATCCATATCAAGCTCAGTTTCTGTACGATCCTTTATAGCTTGTATCTCGCTGTCGATGCCAGAAAGGCCTTCGGCGATAGTTTGTTTAAAACCTATTGTTTTAGCTCTAAGCTCATCATTGCTGATGTTTCCGAGTTTCGCGTATTCGGCCTTGATCTTCTCAACCAATGGCCTGATAGCTTTTACATCCCGTTCTGATTTGCTTCCAAAAAGCTTACTGATAAAATCTAACATATTAATTTGATATGATCCTACAAACTCAATAATTACGCCATAGCGACAATTGAGGCCATATTGACAGTCAAAGGTACGAAGCCCCCTCTAAATCTCCCCCAAAGGGGGAGACTTTATTTTTTTAAATGCCTTATTTACCTGTTTTTTCAAGTCCTCTCCTTTGCCCTACTGTGTGTACACATCTTTCTTGATAAAGAAAAATGTCATTTCGAACGAGCAAGGGTAGGGAAAAGTGGGGCGCGAGGAGAAATCTTGTACGATTTGCATGGCCGAATGTTAGCTTTTAGAAGATTTCTCCTCACCTCCGGCGCGCAATCCCACCTCGGTTCGTTCGAAATGACAACGTTTTTTATTTATGTGTTAAAAAGCAAAAGATGTGTACACACTGTAGTCCTTTGGAGAGGATTTAGGTGAGGCTCTTCAGCACATCCACCTTATCCTGGGCCAACTGAACTTTCAATTCATCTAACCCGGCAAACTTTACATCGCCGCGCACATAGTGGTGAAATTCCATTTTGATGGTTTGATTATAGATCTCCTGGTCGAAATTAAAAATATTGACCTCGATATTGCGGGTCAAACCGTTTACTGTTGGGCGGCTGCCAATGTAGGCCATGCCTTTATAAGTTTGACTATCAATGACTACGGTTACGGCAAAAATACCATCGGATGGGATGAGCTTATATTTTTCCTCCACAACAATATTGGCCGTTGGGTAGCCTATTTGCCTGCCAATTTGATCGCCACGCACTACTTTACCGGTAATGAAGAAAGAGTAACCCAGGAAAGCATTCGCCAAATCTATTTTTCCATCTAACAGCGCGGTACGGATACGGGTTGAGCTGATAGCTACTTCGTTTATATCCTGCTCTGGAATTTCCACCACATCAAAACCATAAACAGGGCCAAGCTTTAGCAAATCTTCCAACCCTCCCTGGCGGTCTTTACCAAAACGGTGATCATAGCCTATCACTATTTTTTTTGTGCCGATCTTATTTACCAG
This sequence comes from Mucilaginibacter dorajii, assembly GCF_024808255.1. Taxonomy (GTDB): domain Bacteria; phylum Bacteroidota; class Bacteroidia; order Sphingobacteriales; family Sphingobacteriaceae; genus Mucilaginibacter; species Mucilaginibacter dorajii. The sequence goes on along the minus strand of NZ_JANTYS010000008.1, from coordinate 87,538 downwards.
CACATCACGAATATACCCTTCGGCCGTTTGATTACTAAAATCCCTTGAAAATGGGGTAATGATTAAATGATCTACCCCTAAAGCTTCCATTAGCTGGGCTTTTTCGGTAATGGTGGTGATCAGCTTGATGCTTTCATCTTCGGGATGTAATATCATCCTTGGGTGCGGGAAGAAGGTAAGAATCACCGTTTCGCCGCCAATTTGCTCCGCGAGTTCTTTGATACCGGCGATAATTTTACGGTGGCCTATATGTACCCCATCAAATGTACCAATGGTGACAACCGCATTCTTTATCGCTGTAAATTCGTCTATATTATTGTATATCCTCATTTGATGAGTAAAAACACAAATTTAATTTTTTAGTTTACCGGGCTATCTTACAGCCGTTTTTTTGACCGGGATATGTATATCATCCTTAGCTTTGATCGGCAATCGGCTCAAACGGTGCTTTCAATGCCCTGATGGTATTTACCAGTTCCATTACTTCCCAGGCATCTTCAACGCGGTAATTACCACTACGGGTACGCCTTAATTTTGACAGGTACGCTCCATTATTTAAAACCGCCCCAAAATCATGAACTAACGACCGGATATAGGTCCCCTTGCTACAAACCACCCTGAAATCAACTTCGGGCAGTTCAATACGGGTAAGTTCAAACTCACTGATTGTTACAAAACGCAGCCTACGTTCAACCTCCTCACCCCTACGGGCTTTCTCGTATAAACGTTCACCATCTATCTTAATTGCCGAGTGCGCGGGTGGATATTGCTGAATATCGCCGGTAAACTGTGCGCAGTTATTACGCAGCTGTTCGGCGGTAAGTTGGCTGATATCGAATTTATTGTCGGGCTCTGTTTCCATGTCATACGATGGAGTGGTAGCACCCAGCACCATGGTACCTGTATATTCCTTTTCTTCGGCCTGGAAAGTATCTATCTGTTTGGTCATTTTACCGGTGCAGATGATCAACAGACCGGTAGCCAAAGGATCAAGCGTGCCCGCGTGGCCAACCTTTAGCTTCAAAGGTTTGAATGAATTGCGAATTTTGCCAACCACATCAAAGCTTGTCCACTGGTAAGGTTTGTTCACCAACAGCAACTGACCTTCGGCAAATTCTTCTATTTTATTGTAGGATTTCTTCAATTATTGCTTTTAAAGCGGCAAAGGTAGGGAAAAGCCAATCCAAATCTTTTAATATTTTTAAGTAGATGTTTTTATCCCCATCGGGGGAAGAGCGTTGTAGAATAAAAACAATTTGACACCGTGCCGTAGGTACGGAACCAAGGGTAGCGTACCTACGGCACGCAAAAACGTTTATTAACGTATGCTACAAAGCTTTTGCACCGCTGGTGCAACCTTTCAAGTTGTTAACTTGCAGTTGCTTATTCTGGACAAAAGGAGGCTTTTAAAGCGCCTGCAAATCGTGGCCGCTCAGGATTAAACCGATAATCACGATGCCAACAACGATGCGGTACCAGCCAAATAGCACAAAGCCTTTTTTCTCCAGGTAGGTAATAAAGGTTTTGATGGCCAGCATGGCTACTATAAAAGCAATTACGTTACCTATAGCTAATAGTTTAATTTCTTCGCCGGTAAAAGTATTTCCTTCTTTAAAAAAGTCGTACAGTTTTTTACCGGTTGCTGCAAACATGGTTGGTACAGCCAAAAAGAAAGAAAATTCAGCAGCTGCTTTACGGGTTAGTTTTTGCGACATACCACCAACAATAGTAGCTGCCGAACGCGATGTACCGGGGATCATGGCCAGGCACTGGAAAAACCCGATTTTTAAAGCGGTTAAATAATCTATATCCTTTTCTTCCTTAATAGTTGGTTTGTTAAACCATTTATCAACAAATAATATAACTACACCGCCTACCAGCAAGCTAACGCCTACCACATACACATCTGATAAAAGCGCGTCGATCTTTTTACTGAAAAGCAAACCGAAAAAAGCTGCAGGTAAAAAGGCAACCAATAGCTTAAGGTAAAAATTGATTGATTGGAAAAATCTTTTCCAATACAACACCACAACCGATAAAATAGCGCCCAGTTGCACAGCAATGGTAAAGAGCTTAATAAACGGATCGGCAGCGATGCCCATGATAGACGAGGCTATGATCATGTGCCCGGTTGATGAAACCGGTAAAAACTCTGTTATTCCTTCAACTATGGCAAGTACAATAATGTGTATTAGTTTCGCGGTATCCATGTAGGGGTTGGTGATGGGTTAGATTTTAGAGTTGATTAAGTTGGATTGGGTTGATTAGGTTGGATTGGGTTGATTAAGTTGATGACATAACCAATTTAAACAGAACAGTCGATCAGGAAAACCAATCAACCATTCACTCAATCAACCCAATAAACTATTTGCTTGCTTCCGGCTTTTTTAAAATAGCGTAAAACCCTAAACCGAAGCCGGCCAAGACTACAATCGGCGCTATAACAATTTTGGTAGTGCTGTAAATATCTGTGGTGCCAGACATCAGTACAAAACCAAAAGCAACAACCAATGCACTGATGATTAAAAATTTGTAATTGCTTTTGTCAAATATAAACTCCACAGGCTCGGTGCTGATAGTTTTTGCAGCTTTTGGAGCAGTTGCCGTTGCCGATGTTTTTAAAGGCGTAGTTGGTTTAAATTTTTGTGCCATTTTTTTAATTATTGAATTACTGATTTATTGAATTACTGATTGAATCCGCAAATCAATTTTTGACTTTTAAATTTTGAATTTTGACTTAAGATCAAAACCTTTCAGCTTTAACCTTTCGCCTTTAACCTATCTATATAGGTCGTATATTTTTAACCGTAAAAACTTGTTAACTGCCAGGAAGGTGCTAAAGCCGGATATGAAAATACCCAGGCCAACAACCCCTAAAAATACGATGCCAAATTCGGTATAGTTTTGCAGGAATACCAGTTCAGGAATATTTTGGTAGGCCACGTATAAAGTACCTATAAGCAGAATAACAGCGATCAGGCCGCCTAACAAACCATGCCAGATGCCATACAGTAAAAACGGCTTGCGGATAAAACCCTTGGTTGCACCTACCAGCTGCATAGATTTGATCAGAAACCTTTGCGAATAAATGGCCAAACGAATGGTATTATTTATAAGCGCGACCGATAGGATCACAAAGATGCCCGCGAACGTAAGGATGATCAAACTGATCGCCTTCACGTTCTCGTTCATCCTATCAACCAGTGATTGCTGGTATTTAACTTCTTTAACCAAGGGGTTTTTAAGCAGTTCGGCTTTAAATTTTTCTATATCCTTATTATTGGCATAATCTGCCTTCAGGTAAATATCTAATGATTGCGATAGCGGGTTATACCCCAGGAACTTTACAAAATCTTCGCCCAGGTCTTTTTGCAGGTTACGCGCGGCAAGCTCTTTACTTACGTATTGCGTTTGCTTAACCATTACATTGGCATCCAATTGTTTCTGCAACTGCAATACATCGGTTTCATGGGCGGCATCGTCAACAAAAATATTCAGTACAATATTTTCTTTCACATAGCGCGAAATGTTATTGGCATCAACCAGTAATAAGCCCAGTAAACCAACCATTAACAACACCATTGCAATACCAAATACAGTTGAAATGTAAATGGTTTTGGTTTTTTTTGCCGATGCACTTGCTTCAAATTCTTCCATATCTCAGATTTGAGATATGAGATTTGAGATTTGAAATGAAAACAGCCCCGCTTTGAAGCTTGTCTCACATCTCACATCTCATATCTCACATCTATATTTGTGCGAAATTAAGAAACACGCCTTAAAGGTAAAAGTTTATTAGTTATAAATAATGCTTAATAGTGTAATAGCGTGCAGGTTTTAACATTTATTAACGAATTGGTCTGAACCGGAATTAAAGAATTATTAAAATTTCCATAATGACGCATCCCTCACCAGGGAAGTCGCTTTTACCCATAGGTAATGTATTCGTGTTATCTTAAGGCACCTTTTTTTGAGTCAGACACGAATAGCCGCCGACCCGGTTAAAATTCAATCGAATTTCACGAATGATCCAGGATCGAAGGGACTTGTATTGGCCAACAACAGGCACAAATATTGGATGCGCCTAAATTGCACCATAAATCAATTTAGTGTTAACCATGAAAAAATACAAAACATTGATTATAAGATAATTAATATGTATTTTATCTAAAATATGTTAAGTTATGTTAACCCAATTAGATGCGTTTACGCTGTAGCACCAAATTAAAATGTGATTGAAAAAAAATCATAAAATTACTGTAACCTACCTTACAGGCAATTAAACTTAGTGTTTACGCGACGCTCTGCTTGTGAGAAAATAAAGTAAAATATGAAAATCGATTTCCTTCAGCTCTCATCAGCCATATTCCATAAATTCTATTAATTCCGTAATTCCGGTTCAGACAGTATAAACAATCCATTATGCTCCATGTTATATCAACATGACAAAGCCAGCAAACAACAAACAGAAACAATCCCCATCGGATACACCAACCGACAGGCCAACAGACAACGGCGGCAAAAGCAAGGTTAAAAAGCAGGATAAGCAATACAAAGCCAATGAACCACACGGCGGCGATATAGCCAAAAAACACGAAAAAGAAGAGCAACCGGTACATTCTGGAGATAGCCTCACCTAAATCCTCTCCACAGGAGAGGACTTTTGATTTGCGTGGCGGTGGACGCTTTATATTGGAAATGTCTTTTGATTTTGCGGGTGGATAACCACGCAAATCAAGAACCCTCTCCTTTGGAGAGGGCAGGGAGAGGCTCTCTCGCTATCCCCGCCGAGTTAAACTGCAGGTCATACAACTTCCGATAGTGGCCATGCTCTATTTTGAGAAGTTCCTGGTGGGTGCCCATTTCCATGATCTCGCCATGATCAAGTACAATAATGCGGTCGGCATTTTGGATGGTTGACAGGCGGTGGGCTATTACAATAGCCGTGCGGCCCTGCATCAGTTTATTGATAGCATTCTGTATCAGGATCTCGGTTTCAGTATCAACCGATGAGGTGGCCTCGTCCAAAACCAAAATAGCGGGGTTATATACCAGCGCCCGGATAAAGGAGATCAACTGAGCCTGCCCTGCCGATAAGGTCGATCCCCTTTCCATTACATTATAATCATAGCCGCCGGGTAGGCGTTCAATAAATTCATGCGCGCCAACATCTTTTGCCGCAGCAATAATTTGCTCACGCGTGATCAGTTCATTATTCAGGCTGATGTTGTTAGCGATGGTATCGGTAAATAAAAAAACATCCTGTATTACGGTAGCAATCTGCGAACGCAAAAATTCAACCTCGTATTCCCTGATATCGCGACCATCAACTTTGGCACTGCCCTTCCCTATTTCATAAAAGCGGTTAAGAATATTAATGGTTGATGATTTGCCCGCGCCGGTAGCGCCAACCAATGCCAGCGTTTCGCCGGGCTTTACATGAAAGCTAATGTCTTTAAGCACCCAGTTTTCGTCGTTATAGGCAAACCAAACTTTGTCGAATTGAATTTCGCCCTGTAGCCTGCCGGTTTTCAGCGTTCCGTTATCAACAGCAACCTCATCAGTATCTAATACTTTAAAAATCCTATCGGCACCCACCATGCCCATTTGCAGGGTATTAAATTTATCGGCCAGCTGACGGATGGGGCGGAAAAGCATATTCAACAACACAATAAAACTGGTTATCAACCCGGGCGTAATTCCCTTGCCCGATGTGGTTAAAGCCATTTGCTGACTATCCGACAGCATCCGTTTACAACCATACCAAACCAGCAGGCCCATGCAAATAGCAAACAAGATCTCTACAACCGGGAAAAATATGGAATAGTACCAATTGGAGCGGATGTTGGCATCGCGGTATTTCAGGTTAACAGACTTAAACTTGCGCATCTCCTGGTCTTCCCGCGCAAAAAGCTGAATAACGCTGATACCCGAGATATGCTCGGCCAAAAAGGTATTCAGTTGCGCTACCTGTGTACGCACTTCCTGGAACGATGATTTAATAGCCTCTTTAAAAACATAAGTTGAAGCAAACAGGAAAGGCATTGGGATAAGCGTAATGAGCGCCAGTTTCCAATCTTTAAACAGCATTAAACCAACCACAGCAACTACCAATAGCATATCGCCCATAATAGAGATCAGGCCTTCTGAAAATATATCGGCAATGGTTTCCAGGTCAGATACCGTGCGGGTAATAAGCATCCCGATAGGTGTACGATCAAAATATTTTAAACGCAAACTGGTGATATGATTAAAAATATCGATCCTCAGATCGCGAATTACGGATTGCCCAAGGGAATTGGTGAGATAAGTTTGATAATATTGGGCAATGGTTTGAATAAACAGCTGTGCTACCATTAGCCCGACCATAAAAACCAGGCCATCGTAATTATCATTCAGGATATCAACATCCAATGTATGTTGAATAAGAATAGGTTGTAACAGGGCGCTAACCGCTAAAAAAACAGTCAAAAAACCGGCTATTATAAAAGTGGTATTATAGGGTTTTACATAATGCATCACCCGTTTTAACAATTTCCAATCAAGCGCCTTCCCGGTAACGGTGCCCCCTGCAGAGCCCCCCCCGCCCCCTGAAGGGGGAGCTTTTTGATTAGCAGTATGGTCTGCTTTTTTTTCAGTCTCTTGTTTATTCTTATTCACTTATTCAAAGATAGAATATAAGTTATAAATTTTGTTCCGCCAACCTTTTGTTCCCCCTTCAGGGGGTTAGGGGGCCTGGGCTTAATACCTAACTTCCGTTAAATACAACCCACACGCCGGTACACTCATGCCGGCGTTTGAGCGGTTTTTACTTTCAATGATCTCTTTTACTGCTTCGGGTGGTATTTCGTGTTTGCCTACCATCATTAGCGTGCCAACTATAGCCCGCACCATGTTGCGCAGAAACCTATCTGCCGAAATATGGAAAACCATGCCTTGCTCCGTTAGCAGCCACTCTGCCCTGCTTATCTTGCAGTTATTGGTTTTTACCTGGGTATTTGATTTGCTGAAACAGCTAAAATCAATATAATCCAGCATCATAGCCGCGGCCTGGTTCATCAAATCGATATCCGGCACATCGCGCAGCATCCATGAACCACCTTGTAAAAAAGGATCTTTATTAAAATGCACATGGTACTGGTATGACCGTAGCGTGGCATCAAACCTTGCATGCGCGTCGGCATGAACAGGGATAATATTTTTTATTGCGATATCCGGCGGAAGAATGGCATTAAGGCCGCGGATTTTGTTGTTGAGCTGCGGGTTCATGGTTGATGGTTCATAGTTCATGGCAGAGGCTTCTGATGCACCTTCTGCGTTCTTCCTATGATCTATGATCAATGAACTATTAACATCTTCCTTCCTACTATGATCTATTAACAATGAACCATGAACCTCTTCAGCATCAAAATGGGCAAAAAACTCTTTGGCATGCACGCCGGTATCCGTGCGGCCACAACCGGTGGTTTCAATGGGTTGACGTAAAACAGTAGCAAGCGCTTTGTTTAATACCTCTTGCACACTAATGGCATTTTGTTGTATTTGCCAGCCATGATAGTTGGTACCATCATAAGCGAGTTCAATAAAGTAGCGTTGTTTACCCGTCACGCGGCAAAGTTAGTTATTATGGCGGCACCCAGTATTCATAATTTGGTCAAAGTTAAATCTTCATTCGGCCACTGGCGTGCTGATATACGCTTTATAGATCCCCTCAAACATCAGCTTGTCCTCTACCGCCTGGTTAAATGGTTTATCCAAAAAGGTATTGCTATACCCTACAGTCTTGGCCAGGTTTTTCAATACTTTAAAATAAGTTACCTCAATCCCTTCAACCAATTGCAGGTAAAACACAATAAAAACATCGCGTTCTATCGGCGTTTTGCCCGACCGGATGGCGGTTATATAGGCCTCCAGCGTCATTGCCTTCATACCGAGTACACTTATCTGCGATTGGTCTTCGCCTATAGCTTTAAATATCCCGTCCATATGTTGGATCTGGCTCCGGGCATCATCGCAGCATTCCTGTATCGCATCTTTTAAATACTGTAACGTTGCCAGTGTTTTTATCTCTTCAAAAAAGTGAATGAGATGTTGCTTACCGCAATAAATACTGTTTAAATGTTCAAGGAATATTTTTTTGAGGTGGGCATCTTCAAACTTTACCTCCTCTGGAGATAGGCTTTTATCGGGGCTGGAGGTCATCACTTAATAATTAATGTAAAATCAGTTTAAATATACTATAATAATTATCATTAAAAGCAAATTATTGCTGTATTAAAAATGACTCAAGGCAATTGCTAAAACATCTATATTTGCCATTATAATTTTAATATTATGCTACAAAGAATACAAAGCGTTTACCTGTTGGTTGCCAGCCTGGCATTGTTCGCCCTTTACCTTTTTCCGCTTGCGCACAACGTTTATATAAATGATATTCCCGTAACTATTATGGTTACCGGCATTTTCCAGAATATTAACGGCGTTCAAAAACATACCGATTCGTTTACAGCGCTTACTGCTGTTACTGCTATAGTGGCCATCATTCCGTTGGTGATCATCTTCCTGTTCAAAAACCGTAAACAACAAACAGCACTTATTTACAGCACCATCCTGGTACTTTTTGGCTATAGCTTCTGGATGGCACAAACTGTAAAAGAAGCGGTAGGCGAAGGTGTACAGCTGGGCACCAAAACAATGGGTATCGGTCTGTTTTTAACTTCTATCAGCATCGTTATGTTACTGATGGCTGTAAAAGGCATCAAAAACGATGAAAAACTGGTAAAATCTGCCGATAGGTTACGGTAATCCCCTCTTACTAATACCTGTTAATGGGTATTTTCATTAGCGTAATTATTCCATTACATTTATATGAATGTATGTGATGGGCCGTTTTTTGCAACCTAACAAACTTAAGGGTGTTATTTTGCTGATGATATTATTTATCAGCGGCGGGGTATCGGCACATACTATTGATACCCTATTTGTTAAAGGCCCAGTTGATGATTACCTGAGCAATTACTACACCTGGTTTAAAGATGCCAAAGGTACCTTAACCCCATCGGCCGCGTTTGATAGTCTTCGGGCGCACAAATTCAAATCAGAACATGGCCACAAGGTATTTAACCGCGGTTTTACCAACAACAGCTACTGGCTGGCGGTTTATGTTAAAAACGATACAACCATCAGGCTCCCGCTATTGTGGAGTTTTTATAATAACTACCTGTCGTTTGATCTTTACGAAGCCACTGAGGGTAAACTGCCTTTAACATTTCACGGCACACAATCCAGCCTGCTCCCGCTTTCTGAACGCGAATACCCGGTAAGAAGCACTTCATTTAAAGTTGTCCTCTTACCGCAACAAACCAAGCTGCTATTGGTAAAGGTACATACCGTTAATGCCGATAATATTTATTTCCCTACAGATATCACAACCGTTCAGGATTACTTACAATATGAAACCCATTACTCTTTTTTATTAGGCCGATTTTTAGGATACTTCACATTTGCCCTCGTATTTAACATCCTTTTGTGGTTTGCGCTTAAGAACAAGCTGCATTTGTGGCATGCGGCTTATGTGCTTTCGCTTATTGGTTTCAACATCAATGAGTTTATGTTTGATACTTTTATCTTTCCCGATTGGTTTTATAAACTATGGGCACATCTGCCTAAAACATTATTCCTGCTTTTGCCGGTTTACCTGGGTATTAATATCCTGCAGATCTTTATCAATCAAAAACAGGATTTTAAAACGCTGTACCGGCTTTTCAGGGTTTACAAAATTGTTACACTGATAGCGCTCGCGGTTATCACCATCAATGCTTTTGCACTTCCGTTTAACAACATTTTTGTAAAATACAGTCGTGTTGTTGCTTATTTCCTGGCGTTCACAGGCATTATACTTATTGGTGTTAACGTGGTTGCGGGCATCGTCAAAAAACATTATTACACCATAATTTATTCGATATCGACTATTTTTCTCCTGTTCGCGTTCCTTGATTTTTTGCTGAACACTTTAGAAGTTGGACAATTGTTTTTTATCCCACCCGGTAATATCATTGTGGCTTTTACCTTCGAGATCCTGGCGCTTACCGTAATATTTGTGTTTCGGTATAAAAAGGAAAAGAACGACAGCATTTTAGCGCTCAACGAAACATTCAGTATCCGCACCAGCTGGGCACGCGAGATCATCAAAATTCAGGAGCTGGAGCGAGAACGTATAGCCCGCGATTTGCATGATGATGTGGGTGCAACCTTAAGCACCTTAAAACTGCACCTCAGTAATCATCCCGAAAAAGCCAAAAGCAAACAGGAAATTGCCGATTACCAGCGGTCAATAGACCTGATCTCGAAGATCACCAACGACGTAAGGGCTATTTCGCACGACCTGCTCCCGCCTGATTTTTCGCAGGATGGCTTGTTTAACGCACTGCAAAACCGGGTAGACGAAATTAACTACCATGGCAAGATCAAATTCCAGTTAGTTACCGAGGGCGATGAAGAAAAAATAGATAAGGTTACCACAGCCATTTTAATTTATCGTATTATTAATGAATTAATTACCAATATCATTAAGCATTCCGATGCATCGGAAGCCAGTGTGCAGTTAGCGGTACTGATCAACGAAATTCAGATCATTATTGAAGATAACGGCATCGGCATGACCAACGTAGTGAACAAGGCTGGCATTGGCCTCAAAAACATTGCATCAAGAGTTGAATTTTTAAACGGCGAGATCCACATCGACACCAATAAAAAGGGATCGACATTTATTATATCTATACCCATTGATTTAAAGCAAGCCACTATTGCCGATGACTACGCCAGCTAACAACGCCATACAGATCATCATTGCCGAAGACCACCCTACCTTTTCGTTGGGGGTTGAGCAGTCGTTAGCGCGGGCCGGTAACATGGTGGTGATGGATAAGGTAAGCAATGGTAAACAGCTAATGCAGCTGCTAAACACCAAAACGCCCGACCTGATCCTGATGGATATCCTGATGCCGTACATGAATGGCATCGAAGCCGCTAAACAGATCAGGAAAGATTTTCCGGCCATCCGCATCATCTTCATATCTATGTATGAGGAAAATAACATCATCAAACAATGCATGCAGTGCGGTCATGGCTATATCCCCAAAGCATCCACTACCGACGAGTTAATCTACATCATCAATACCGTAATGGCCGGGCAAACCTATTACTATAATACCCGGCAACAACCTTTCCCCCAAAACTACAGCGACGACCTGATCAAAAAATACAAACTCACTAAACGGGAGATAGAACTGATCCAGCTATTAAAAAATGGCCTCACTACCAAAGAAATAGCCAATAAATTGTTCCTGAGCAGCCTTACTATCGAAACCCATCGCAAAAATATTTTCAGGAAGCTGGAAGTAAAGAACATTACCGAGCTGATAGTTTTTGCGCTGAGCAACCGCATAGTGGATTGATAAATGCCGCTAAAAACCGAAAATAACGCGGTGAAAAATTACGACATCCGTAATTAAGTTACTATTTTAAAGGCATTTAGCATTAAAATGAAAATAATTGCCAAAAAGTTAAACTGATTGTTTATCCTTATTGCTTTTTAAAAATATTAGCGCTATCTTTGCGCCCGATTTGGCGATGTTGCCAAATTCGTTATTTTAATTCATGAACCCATTTATTCAACTGGGAATCCGTCATGATATTGTTAATGCCATCTCTGAGTTAGGGTTCGAAAACCCTACGCCAATCCAGGAACAGTCAATTCCGGTATTGTTAACAGGCAGCAACGATTTTGTCGGATTAGCCCAAACCGGGACCGGTAAGACTGCTGCCTTTGGCCTACCATTATTAGAACTGCTGGATTTCGAAGAAAATCATCCACAGGCACTTGTTTTATGCCCAACACGTGAACTTTGTTTACAGATCACGAACGACATTAAAAATTACTCCAAAAAAATGGACAACGTTCACGTTGTTGCCGTTTATGGCGGAGCAAGCATTATGGATCAGTTACGCCAGATTAAACGCGGCGTACAGATCGTTGTGGCCACACCAGGCCGTATGCTTGATATCATTAACCGTAAGGCGATAGATTTTTCGAGGGTAAAATTTGTAGTATTGGATGAAGCTGATGAAATGCTCAACATGGGCTTTCAGGAAGACATTGATAATATCTTATCTACCACGCCAAACGAGAAAAAAACCTGGCTATTCTCGGCCACTATGCCTGCAGAAGTTAGGCGTATCGCTAAAAAGTACATGGATAATCCATTTGAGCTTACCATGGGCGAAAAAAATACCGGCAATGCCAACATTGAGCATGAGTACTATATAGTACGTGCCCGTGATAAGTATGCCGCTTTTAAACGCATTGTTGATTTTAACCCTGATATTTTTGGTATTGTATTTTGCCGTACCAAAATTGAAACACAGGATATTGCTGAGGCCCTGATCAAAGACGGTTACAATGCCGACTCATTACACGGTGACCTTTCGCAACAACAACGCGATAAGGTAATGAAACGCTACCGCGAGCGTAACCTGCAGTTATTAATTGCTACAGACGTTGCCGCACGTGGTATTGATGTTAATGATGTTACACACGTTATTAACTACTCGTTACCAGATGAAGTTGAAAATTACACTCACCGTAGCGGTCGTACAGCCCGTGCAGGTAAAACCGGTGTATCTATTTCAATTGTTAACGCAAAGGAATTAGGCAAAATACGCCAGATTGAGCGCACTATAGGTAAAAAATTCGTTAAAGCAGAAATCCCAACCGGTTTTGATGTTTGCGAAAAACAATTATTCTCTATTGTTCACAAAGTACATAACGTAACTGTTAACGAAGAGCAAATTGAGCAATACCTGCCGCGCATCCTTGATGAGTTTAAAGATTTTAGCAAAGAAGATTTTATTAAACGTTTTGCTTCAATTGAATTTAACCGTTTCCTTGACTATTATCAAAATGCCCCTGATTTGAACGCAAGCGTTGAAGAAGGACGCATAAGAGAGCGTGATGACCGTGGTCCACGTAGCGCGTCAAGCGGCCCATCGGCTTACACCCGTTTGTTTATCAACCTGGGTTCTGTTGATGAGTTTAACCGTGGCGATCTGTTAGGTTACATCTGCAACACATCAAAAATTAGCGGCCGTTCGGTTGGTAAAATAGATGTAAAAGGTGTTTACTCTTTCTTTGAAGTACCTAACGAGGACGTTGAGAAAGTAAATGCAGGTTTTGCAGGTGCCGAGTACAAAGGCCGCCCTGTAAGGATAGAAGTATCCGGCGAAGGTACAAGCGATCGTCGTGAAAGCAGTGGTGGTGGTTACCGTGGTGGCGGCGAACGTCGCGAAGGCGGTTACCGTGGTGGCGAACGTCGCGAAGGTGGCGGTGGTTACCGTGGTGGCGACAGGCGCGATGGCGGCAATAACCGTGGTGGCGAACGCAGAGAAGGTGGCGGCGGTTTCCGCGATTTCTCTGGCAAACCCCGCGAAGATCGTCCGGAACGCAAAAGAAGATTCTAAAGTTAGAGTCAAGAGATTAGAATCAAGAGTTAAGACAACTGCAAACGCGGTTTCCTTAAATTTTGATTCTAATTAAATTAAAAAGAGCCAGGAATCAAAAACAGCTATTGTAGCTCTATCTTGATTCTTGACTCTTAATTCTTGACTCTAATAATAAAGATAGTTTTCATGAGCTTCCCCTGGTAAGGAAGCAAGTTTTAGTTTAGTTTTGTTAACAGAGCCTTCAACTGCCGCCAGCAGTTATGAAGGCTTTTGTTTTTTTAAGGAATGCCACCCAAATATGTCATTGCGAGTGCAGCGCGGCAATCTCGTCGCCATACAGAGCTAATAAGTATAGCAACGGAATTGCTTCGTACCCACCCATGGCAAGTTGTAGATCCAAACTTACGAAGTTTTAAAAACTTCGTAAGTTTTTCGTCGCTTTGTCATTCCCACCTTCACAATCCGCTGATTTTATTACTCGCAAAGGCATAATCATAAATCTTCCTTACCGTGAAAACTCCACAATATCAGAATCCGGATAAAACAGGGTAAGTTTATGATCATCCAGGTTTTTAATCAGGAATTTGGTAAAAGGCCTGCTACCCTGGTACGACGTAAAAATGGTATCGTTTTTCACAAAATAATCTTCCGTAATTGGCTGCCCATCATCGGTAGTAAAACCTTTATCTGTAATTTCCAGCTTGGTTTCGCCATCTTTTGCCTTCCATTTACCAAGCAATTTTTTATTTACCGGGCTGCTGCCATTATTGCTGTTACAAGCAACAGAGAACAATATAAGCGCGCCTACTGCGTGGGCCAATATTAAGGGATATTTTTTCATGATAGGTTATTTGATGCCTTTTACCCTCAAGATATAAAAAATTAATGAGCAGGCTTATTAATCAGTTGAGATTCTTTAACGTAAACCCGATGGCCTTTTTTGTTAACGTAGTAGTATTTTGAGTTTTTGTCGATGTAAACATTGTGATTGCCCGGCGCTACTTTTCCGTTATATTTTTTGTCTACAATTGTCGATTCGCTGTTAGCGGCTATCTGCGATGTTTTATGCCCAACCTTTACAGCGGTAGTTTTGGTTGTGTGGCTAACTTTTTTGGCGGTTTTACTTATTTTTTGACCAAAGGTAGTATCCTTATGAGTTTGGGCAAATACGGGTGAAATAACAAATGGTCCGGCAGCAATTAATGCTATTTTGAATAGATTTTTCATAATAAATTGAGTTAATGTTATTTTACTAACTCAATTTATCGGCCAAATTCCTCATTTCCTGCACAGGGGACTTTTTTTGATATAAAATAGCGTATACAGCATCGCAAATAGGCATATTCACCTTGTATTGTTTATTAACCTGTTGTAGGCAATTTACTGCATAATAACCTTCGGCAATCATGTTCATCTCCAACTGGGCCGATGTTACTGTGTACCCCTTACCTATCATATTGCCAAAAGTACGGTTACGGCTAAATTGCGAGTAGGCAGTAACCAATAAATCGCCCAGGTAGGCCGATTCTTTGATATCCCTGTCAATAGGGTGTACCACATCAACAAAACGCTCAATTTCCCGTATTGCGTTTGAAATCAATACCGCCTGAAAGTTATCGCCATAACCAACACCATGGCAAATACCTCCGGCTATGGCATACACGTTCTTTAACACAGCTCCCCACTCAGTACCATAAATATCGTCAGATACGTTGGTTTTAATATAACGGGTATTAATGAGGCTGGCAAATTCGGCAGCAAGAGCGGCATCACCAGAAGCTATGGTTAAATAGGAAAGTTTTTCCAATGCAACCTCCTCGGCATGGCATGGCCCGCTGATCACTATAAAATCCTCGAATGAAATCCCGTATTTCTGGTTCAAAAACTCGCCAATAATTAAATTTTCATCGGGTACAATGCCCTTAATAGCCGATACTATTTTTTTACCGGCAAGGTCGGCAGGTGTAATTCCCGTAAGCGCCTCTTTCAAAAAAGCGGCGGGTACGTTCAGCAAAACAATATCGGCAACCTGTATCAGGCTTTTTAAATCTGTAGAAATATTTTCTTTAGGCAGTTTTATCTCAACCGAGCTTAAATAATAGGGGTTGTGACCAAATTTATGCAGGTGCTCAACCGCCTGCGCGTTACGCATCCACCAAAAAACTTCCTTTTCGGTAGTATTATCAACCAGCATTTTAACATTGGCTGTTGCCCAGCTTCCGCCGCCTATAACGGCTATTTTCTTTTTATACATTAAACAATTAAGCAAAAATGCCAGTTGTAAGTTTTAATTGACACAGCAAATTAATGAAATATTATTTTCTTGGACGAAGGATTATTGGACAAAAGACTTTTGGACTCTTTTTGGAGCAAGGAGCAAAGATTTTTGGAGGAAGGATTTTTTGTAGCGAATTAAAACCTTGAACTAAATTAGTTAAGTTTGTTTGTAACAAGCCCCTCCCCACCATCGCGGAAGGAAGGACTTTAAAGTCTCCCCTACCGGGGGAGATTTAGAGGGGCTAATAATCACACCTATGAACCCATCTGCCAGGAAAAAATTCAATGCCGGCTTTACCAAAAAGAAGTACGGGCAGTTTTTAGATAAGCTTAACCAGGGCCTGCATACGCCCGTGCAATTCCGCGTTGCCGAAACCCCTGTTTTACTTACTGCCGATTTTAGGGACAGACTGATTGCCGCGGGCAATGATATCATAGCCACCATTTTGCAGCCCGATTTTAAAGAGCTCACAGAGCGCGCCATTCCCGATAAATGGCGGGTAGCCAACGAAAACGACCATCCCCATTTCATCGCCTTAGATTTTGGGATTTGTAAAGACGATGTCGGCAATATTGTTCCAAAGCTCATAGAGCTACAGGGCTTCCCATCGTTATATGGTTTCCAGGTTTTATTGGGCGACACTTACAAGGAGATCTTTGATATCGCAGATAACGAAACCATATTCTTTAATGGATTAAACAGATACGAATACCTCGCCCTACTTAAAAGAACCATTGTTGGCGATTACAAACCAGAAGAGGTGGTATTGATGGATGTTAACGCCCCCGAGCAAAAAACAGTTATTGATTTTTACCTCACCCAAAAGTACCTAAACATCCCGGTAATATCATTAAGCGATTTGATACAGCACAGTACAAACCTGTTTTATAAAACCGACGACGGTGCAGAACAGCAGATTCGTCGTATTTATAACCGGCTGATATTTGATGAGATAGATAACGATCCGCAGATATTTGACAAAGTTGTTGATATAAGACAGGCATTGGATGTGGAGTGGATAACGCACCCTAACTGGTTTTACCGCGTCAGCAAGTTTACCATGCCGTTTTTGAAAGGCGATTATATTCCCAAAACACAATTCCTGCATAAGGTTGATCTCATCCCCGCCGATTTAGAAAACTACGTTTTAAAACCCCTTTTCTCCTTTGCGGGCCAGGGGGTTATTATTGATGTTACTTTAGATGATATCCGCAGCATTAAAGATCCGGAGAACTGGATATTGCAGGAAAAAGTAAATTACGAGCCTGTTGTACAGGCACCTGATGGTGGTGTAAAGGCCGAGATTCGGCTTTTATACCTTTGGCCCAATGGTGATGAAACGCCAACGCTGGCTATAAACCTGGCCCGTTTAAGCCGCGGAAAAATGATTGGGGTGCGATATAATAAAGATTTTGACTGGGTTGGCGGAACAATTGCCTTTATGCCGTGTTAAACTTTATACTATTGGATAAGTCTATACGTATATATTAAAAATTAAGTATTTTTGTAACATGAACATCCAGGTAATCTTAGTTATTTTACTTTTTGCCGGCGCTATATTTTATATCGGCAGGATGATGTATAAAAGCCTTACAGCTAAAAAAAGCTGCGGCGGTAACTGCAAGTGCGGCGTTGATTTTTCGGGCATTGAGCCGGGCAAAACACGCCAATAATCAGGCAGTAACCATTCATCATATCTTCATTCGTTACCAATACTTTTATTAAAAGTAACCTTATTAATGTCCTCAAGCAAGCAAGTTTTTCAAGCAGATACCCCAGGCAGATGGAACCGTTTCAAGTGGCTTAGCCGCTTTTTGTTAGCCTTCCTCGTTATTGGTATCATTGCCGTAATAGTAACAATTAAATCAACGTACTATCCCGATCTTCCGAGTCTCGACCCTGCTCCCAAAAGGATGTCGAAGGAAGAGCTTGAGCAAATTAAAAAATCAACCAAATACCGGTCGTTTAAAATACAAAAAGGCGAGCTTGAAAAAATGGAGCGCACCAAGCGTATCCATCAACGCAAGCACCCCAATAATAAAGACCGTATAAACGCTGCTTTTTATCGCCCCTGGGAACCGCAGGCCTATTACTCCTTGCTTGATAATATGAACAAGCTGGATATGGTAGTGAGTGAAGGTTTTTCTATCGCCCCAAATGTTGATACGGTTATTACCAAGGTTGATACAGGCATCGTCAACCTTAATAAGAAACTTAACAAACCTATTATACTTACATTATCAAACTATGTAAATATCAATAACCAGGCCGGCGGTTACGATTTTAAGGATGTTGAACGCATCTTTAAAAACCCAAAGCTGCGGGCTGGCTTTATCAAAAGTATTGTAAACGCGCTCCATAAGTATAAGTTCAAGGGAATCAACGTTGATCTGGATGAGATTAAGGACCGTAACAGCAAACACTATGTTGCTTTTCAAAACGAGCTTTACGCTACTTTAAAGGCTCAAAACCTGCTGGTTACACAAAACGTTGTGCCCGAAGACGATACCTACGACATTGTAAGGTTACAGCACGTAAACGATTTCCTTTTCATTATGGCCATTGACGAGCATAGTGAAAACAGTAACGCCGGCGACTTATCCAACCAGCATTGGGTTGAACAGATCCTGGATGATGTGTGCAGCAAAGTACCCAGCGAAAAGATCATATTAACCTTTGCAGCAGGGGCCTATGACTGGCGCGAAAGTAGTTTAGGAAAATCCATAGGCTATCAGCAAGCCATTAGTACGGCCGAAGAAAACCAAAGCAAGATCATTTTTGACCCGGTTTCGGCCAACTCGCATTTTACGTATATGGATAAGGATAGCCTTGACCATACTATCTATTTTGCCGATGCTGCCACCAATTTTAACGTAATCCGCATGGCCGACGATTGGGCAACCGGCGGCGTAGCCTTATGGCGTATGGGTACGGAAGATCCACGATTATGGTCGTTTTTCCAGAAAAACCTGTCTATCGATTCATTGCGTAAAACCGGGGTCGACCAGAAACGGTTAACTTCCGTAGGTTTAAACAGCCGCAAAAACGTAGAGTATGATGGCGACGGCGAGGTACTTGATTTGATCACTACCCCTCAAACTGGCGAAATAGCGATTAGGCTTGATACCAGCGATTTTACCATTAGGCAGCAGCAATACAAAAGATTGCCTACAAAATACATGATCCGTAAGTACGGATATAAGCCCAAAAAAGTTGTTTTAACTTTTGATGATGGCCCCGACCCGGATTTTACACCGCGCATTTTAGATATCCTTCAGCGCGAAAAGGTCCCTGCCGCATTCTTCGTGGTAGGCTCCATGGCCGAAAAAAACATCCAGCTGCTGAGGCGCGAGTATGAAGATGGCTACGAAATTGGTAACCATACCTTCTTCCACCCGGATATTTCAACCATTAGTCTACAACGCGTGGTATTGGAATTAAACGCCACCCGTAAGATCATCGAATCGGTTACCGGGCGCAGCACCATACTATTCCGCCCGCCATTTAATGCCGACGCCGAGCCCGAAACCCTTGCCGAAGTTATCCCGGTAGCAGAAAGCCGCAGGCAAAGCTATATCACCATTGGCGAGTCTATCGACCCCTGGGATTGGCAGCCTGGTGTAACAGCCGATAGTATTGTAGCCCGTACCATCCGCCAGGCAGGTAATGGCTCTATGATATTATTGCATGATGCCGGTGGTGATACCCGCGAAGAAACGGTAAAAGCCTTACCAGAAATTATTCATTACTTTAAAACACACGGCTACCAGTTTACCACCATTGCCGATGTACTTGATAAGACCAAGGATGACCTGATGCCGCCGGTTAAAAGTGACACAGGCATATTTGCGCCATTGTATGATATGGCTGTTCACGGCTATTACTATTTTAACTGGTTCCTGATCTATGTATTTTTATCGGCTATCTTCCTGGCTATTGGCCGTATTGTTTTAATTGCTATACTGGCGATTAGGCAAAACAGCGAAAATAAAAAGTCGGTCAAAGCCCGTGCTGATATACCATTACCTCCGGTAAGCATCATTGTACCGGCTTATAACGAGGAAGTAAACGCAGTAGCAACCATACAAAGCTTATTAAAAACCGAGTACCCGGTATTTGAGATTATTTTTGTGGATGATGGATCAAAGGATAAAACATTTGAGGTGGTAACTGCGGCATACCATGATAATCCATTGATAAAAATCCTGACCAAGCCTAACGGTGGTAAAGCATCGGCACTCAACTTTGGTATTACCCATGCTACCAGCGATTTTGTAGTATGTATTGATGCCGATACCCAACTTAAAAACGACGCTATTTATCACCTGATGAGCTATTTTACCGATGAGGAAATTGGCGCAGTTGCGGGTACAGTAAAAGTGGGTAACGAAACCAATATCATCACCCGCTGGCAGTCAATAGAGTATATCACCGCCCAGAATATGGATCGCCGTGCTTTTGATTTAATCAACAGCATTACGGTGGTGCCTGGTGCCATTGGCGCATTCCGTAAATCGGCCATTTTCCGTGCAGGTGGCTTCACTTATGATACCCTGGCCGAAGATTGCGATTTAACCATGCGCATCCTTAAACAAGGTTATGTGGTAAAAAACTGTGCCGAGGCTATTGCGTATACCGAAGCCCCCGAAACAGTTAACATGCTGCTTAAACAACGTTTCCGCTGGAGTTTTGGGGTAATTCAAAGCTTCTGGAAAAACCGCGACGCGCTGTTCAACAAAAAATACAAGTTTTTTGGTATGGTTGGGATGCCAAACATCCTCATTTTCCAGATCATCCTGCCATTGTTTTCGCCCTTGGCCGATCTGATGATGATCTTTGCCTTGTTTGGCGAAAAGCCGGAGAAGATGCTGATCTACTACGTAGCCTTCGTGGTTATCGATTTCATTGTGGGCATCATCGCTTTCCGTATGGAAAAAGAGGATTACAGGAAGCTCATCTACATTATACCGCAACGCTTTATGTGGAGGCAATTGATGTACTATGTGCTATTTAAATCAATGAGGAAAGCCCTAAAAGGCGAACTGAGCGGCTGGGGCGTATTAAAACGTACCGGTAATGTTAAGATACAAAAAGATAAACCAGAGGAAGGGAAATCCTAAAAGCTAATATTGAAGTTATGAAGAGGTGTTGCCGGTAATCGGGGCACCTTTTTTATTGGATATAATTAATCGATGACTTATAAAAAACCGTCATTGCGAGTTGTAAAATCCACGGACTGTGAAGGTAGAAATGACAACGCCGAAAAAAACGGGTCATGCTGAGCCTGTCGAAGCACGCGGGCAAAGGCCTCTACGCGCGTCCTTCGACAGGCTCAGCATGACCGCCCCGCTTAAAAACAACTTGTCATGGGTAGGAGGTACGACGAAGCAATCCCCAAGAAGAAGAGCGGCCTTTCAGATTTGCTCTCTATAGTTCGGGATTGCTTCATGCCTCGCAATGACGCGTTTTTTTTGTCATCGAAGCTATGACGACCTATTTTATTTTAAAACAGTTGCAAGAAATTCCCCGATCAGTCCCGCTCAATCAAACAAACCGCGTAAGCCACAACGCCTTCCTCCCGGCCTATAAAGCCCAATTGTTCGTTGGTGGTTGCTTTGATGGAGATATCCTCTTCGCTTATGGAAGCGGCTTTGGCTATATGAATTTTCATAGCCGGAATGTGCGGGTTTATTTTGGGTGCTTCCAGGCATACCATGGCATCAATATTACCAATGCTAAAGCCTTTTTCCTTGATCAACACTACCACCTGTTGCAGTAATAACAAGCTACTGATGCCTTTCCAACGGTTATCGGTATTTGAAAAATGAAAGCCTATATCGCGCAGATTGGCGGCCCCAAGCAGGGCATCGCAAATAGCGTGCAGCAACACATCAGCATCAGAGTGACCGTAAGCACCGGCATGGTGTTCTAAATTAACCCCGCCTAAAACAAATGGGTGATTTTCTCTTAACTGGTGTACATCAAACCCAAAACCTACCTTAATTTTACCCATTATTTTGACACATTAGACGTACCACCAAAGTTTGCCGACAGCGTGAAACGCAAGGTATTGGCAAGCGGACTATTTTGCTGACTGGCAGCCAGGTACGAGAAATCGAAATTAAAAACATCGTATTTAACACCAAAACCAAGCGTTACATAGCGCCTGTCGCTGGTGCTTGGGTTTTCATAGTGATAGCCTGCCCTTATAGCAAACTGGTTATTATACCAGTACTCGGCCCCCGGCGAAAAACTATACTCTTTGAGTTCCCCGTTGAAGCCTCCCGGTGCATCGCCGAATGATTGAAAGATACCTGCCGGTACCGATACATCATCGTTTTTACCACTGATAATAACACCATTTGAATCCCTTACCGGTGGGGATGGCGTCAATTGCTTATTGATATCAAAGGCAACAGTTATCAGGTTATCATCATCAAGTTTCCAGGTGTTGGCAGCGCCGAACCTTAAATTTGTGGGTATAAAATATTTAGGCCCGTTATCGCTGTAGCTTATCTTGGTGCCAATGTTGGATATATTAACCCCAAAAGCAAACGAATTGTCGTCGCCATAGGTATTTTTATAAAACATGGATGCATCTGCCGCAAACGCATTACCGGGTTTACCCGTTTGGCTTGAGCCTGGAGTGGCAAACGAAATACTGGAAATACTGGAGTGGATATACCTCCCGGTTAAACCCAATGAAAAGTTATCACCAAATTTACGGGCAAAAGTAACATCAAAAGAAAATTCGCTGGGGGTATATGTCCCCTGGCTGTTGGATTGGTCGTCATTCAGTTGCAACGACCCATAGTTGAAATATCTTAACGAAGCTCCAAGCGTATTACGCTCATCTAATTTATGGGCATAGCTTAGGTAGGATAAGCTGATATCGGGTACCAGGTGCCTTAACCATGGGCTATAGGATAGCGAAACAGCATCGTTGCTTTCTAAAAAAGCAAGTTTTGAGGGGTTCCAGAAACTGGCATTTACATCTGGCGATAAAGCTACACCGGCTTCACCCATTGCCCCCGAACGGGAATCAGGTGTTATATTTAAAAAGGGCACCTCCACCCGCGATCCCCTGAATGTGCTTCCATCGGTACTTGTTTGCGCAATGGCCACAAACGGTGATAGATAAAGCGAAAGAAATGTGATATTCCGAACGGTAAAAAGCTTCATTGGGTGCAATTTAGGTTTATTATTTCAAATGATAAATACAAGGTTATAATTTGATCCGGTTTTAAAACGAACATTTCATTGATAACTTATCAAATAAAACAAATTTTCGCAACCAATTCTATGGTTATTGCGTTAAAACCACCAATAACGGTTTGATATATTTAGAAGAATGATCTAAGTGGGTTAGCATTATATCCATTTTTTTCTAAATTTACGTCGCTTAATATAATTGTAAAATTATGAAAATACTTTTTACTAAAACTGCTTTAGTGTTTGTGGCCGCGGCTGCGTTGGTAAGCAGCTGTAGTAAACCGCCGCAATCTTCAAAGACCGGTTTAGTTTATAACAACAAAAATAATGGGGGCTATGAGCGCTACAGGCAAACACACCCGGCACCCGGTCCTGGTTTAGTGCCTATTGAAGGCGGTACCTTTGTAATGGGTGGCAGTGCAGATCAGGATGTAACTTATGATTATAACAATGTACGCCGCAGGGTATCTGTTCCATCATTTTATATGGATGAAACCGAGGTAGCCAACCAGGATTGGCTGGATTACCTGCACTGGATAAGCGTTACTTTCCCACAGGATCGTGAGTTATACTACAACGCGCTGCCAGATACCCTGGTATGGCGTAAACCACTATCATATAATGACCCCTATGTTGATAACTACTTGCGTCACCCGGCGTTCCAGGATTATCCTGTTGTAGGTGTTTCATGGGATCAGGCACAGGAGTATTGCCAATGGCGTACCGACCGTACAAACGAAAATATTTTGCGTGAAACCGGCAGGTTAGTTACCTGGAAAGATCAGAGTGCTAAAGGTAAAAAAGGCGCTGCACCTGCTACAGGAACAACGTCTGAACCTTTTAATACAGTTATTTACCTCAATGGCCAAACCAAAGGTCCAGGCATTGATGGTAAAAAAATGATGCCTAACATCAGCCCCAATGCTGTTGCGGGTACCGGCAAAAATGCAAAACCGGTAAGGCCGGTACGTATGGAAGATGGTATATTAAAACAAGCCTACCGCCTGCCTTCAGAAGCCGAGTGGGAATACGCTGCTTTGGCGCTTGCCGGCAATACCGAGTTTGAAAACATCAACGACGGCAAAATGTATGCATGGAACGGAATGGGCGTAAGATCATCAAAAAGCAAAACCCGTGGTTTAATATTAGCCAACTTTAAACGTGGCGCTGGTGATAACGCCGGTGTTGGTGGTTACCTGAATGACAAGGCCGATATCACGGCGCCGGTACGTTCATACCCGCCAAATGATTTTGGTTTGTTTAACATGTCTGGCAACGTTAATGAGTGGGTGCAGGATACTTACCGCCAAACTTCCTTTGAAGAGACAGAAGATTTTAACCCTTTCCGTGGTAACCAATACACCAACAACCGCTTAGCCGACCCAACCAAAGGTTTGTATGCAAAGGATAAATACGGCAGGCCTATTAAAGATCCGGCTAAATCAAACAAAAAAATGAAATATGCCGATTACCTGGCTTTACAGTTAGGTCAGCAGCCAAATACTGTTAACAGTGCTACGCCTCCAAATGGCGCAAATGGTACTGCCGCTGCACCATCAAACGGCACTACACCGGCACCTGTTTCAACCCTGGTTAAAGACTCTGGTAAAAAATACGATCCGGATTTCAGAGGCGAAAAAGATACCGTAAACACTACCCTTTATGGAACCACCACTTTGGTTAACGATCACTCAAAGGTTTACAAAGGCGGTTCATGGAACGATCTGGCTTACTGGATGAACCCAGCTACACGCAGGTTTATGGACGAGGATGAATCAAGTGCCGAAGTTGGTTTCCGTTGCGCTATGACCCTGGTAGGTGCACCAGAAATTTATCCTAATGGTAAACCACATTACCCGGTTAAAAAACCAAAAGGCTTTAAAGCTAAGTAAAACAACCAGCTATAAATCATAAAGCAAGAAGGCCGTTCAGTATTGAATGGCCTTCTTTGCTTTTGAACTGTTTGATTATTATAGTGTCCCTGTAGAGGTTTTAGGCTATATAACTCTCAGATTATTTTGCCGCTACCTGTAAACGTTTGTCATACCATATCGCAAAAGATCTATCTTGCGCGATGTTTGTTAGCTTACGAATAGATGCTTTGCAACTATCCATAATAACTTTCCATTGTACTTTTGCGAGCATTAGCGCGGCAATCTCGTAGCCCTATACAACGACAAGCATAGCAACGTGATTGTTCTGTTCCGACTCATGGCAAATTGCAATAACGTGAACTTTCAGCCGATTCTATCGAAGCCCCGCGCGCAGGGGATTTCGCCCGTGTGCTTCGACAACATGACCCTATTTTTGGTCTCCGTGTTGTCATTCTCACTTTAATAATCTGCGAATTTATAACTCGCAATCCTGGCAACCGTTGACCACTAAAGGGCAACAAAAAACCCCGGTGATTTTAAATCGCCGGGGTTTTAATTATTTAGCGGATAATTAATTAGTATAGCCTGGGTTTTGTACCAGATTTTTATTGGCATTTATCTCGATTTGCGGAATCGGGAATACCAGTTTATTTGAATTCCAGGCCTCGCCGCCAATAGTTTGCTGAAGGCGTTTCCCATCGTGTAAAAAGAAACCTCCTTCAAATGCAAGCTCCAGTTTTCTTTCGTTTAAAATTTGAGTTAAGGTAACGGTAGCAAGCGAAGATAGTCCAGCTCTGTTCCTGATCTTGTTAATATCACTTACCGGGGTTGCGCCAGATGATGAACCCAGGCGCGAATTACATTCTGCCCTGATGAGGTATATTTCGGCAAGACGAATTACATGAGCGTTACCGTAAAGGTTATCAAATTTATCGCATCTCAGTGTCCCGTCAGAATCTTCATTATATACCGAAAGACGATCATCCCCACTTGTAAAATTGTTTAGAAAACTCGATTTTACAATAATATCCCCCCTGCCACCGTAATCAGCCGATGCATAATAAGTGTTAAAAGTATTTGTACCCTGCTGGGTGGTTACCTGCATTGCAAATATGTCCTCGCTGGTATTATCAACGTGGGTTGCTGATTGATTTGGGAAAGGAAACTCATCAGCATAATTGTCAACCAATGAGTATTTCCCCCCGCTGATAACTTTATTAGCTTCTACCAAGGCTTTTGCGTAATCTCCCTGCTGCAGGTATAGTCTTGCCAGGATAGCCGACGCTGAGTAGCTATTGGCATAAAAACTAACACTGGTGCCCATTTTACTTTCGGCACTCGTTAAATCAGTTATCGCTTGTTGATAAACCTGGGCAACAGTTGACCTTGATGGGTACGAATCTGAACCAATAACCGTGGTAGGCTTTAATACAAGAGGCACAGCCAGGTTGGTGGTTGGCGTTCCGTCGTTCCATGCTTTGCCGTACATCCTGGCCAGGTCAAAATAAGTCATGCCGCGTAAAAATTCTGCCTGTCCTTCGGTATTGTCTCTGGAGGCTGCATCAACCTTACTTACATTGGCAATAACGTAATTGGCCTGGTTAATGATACGATAGGCATTGTACCACATACTGTTTACAAACGCGTTATTGATGGTAATTTGCTGATCAACCATATTGGTCAGATCCTGGAAGGTGCCTTGCCAGGTTATAGCCGATTGAGAGCCCATTAAATCCGGCTCAAGGAAAAATCCTCCGCCATATACGTCAGAGCCACCTGCTCTGTTATAAGCGCCTATAAGGATACTTTGAACGTCTGCCGACGTGTTTATAGCCTGATCAGACTCAATCTGATCATGTGGCTTCAAGTTCAATTCTTTATTACATGCGCTGAGTGCGGCTACTGTAGTAAAGACTGTTATAAATTTTATATATGATCTAATTTTTTTCATCTCTGTAAGTATTAATAATTACAATCCAATGTTTACGCCAAAAGTAATTGTACGGGGTTGCGGAGCCGAGTAAAAATCAACGCTCAGGTTATAATTACTTGCCTGGTAATCCGAATTAACTTCCGGGTCCCACCCTTTGTATTTGGTTATCAGGAAAAGGTTATAAGCGTTTACAAACACGCGCGCCCTATCTAATTTAATTTTAGCTAAAACATCCTTAGGAATATTATAACCTAAAGAAGCCGTTTTTAACCTGACATATGATGCACCAGATAAATAACGGGTTGAGGTACTTGTTCCGTTGGCATAAAATAAACGGGGCTCGGGCACATTGGTGATATCACCAGGTTTATCCCAGTAACTCATTTGATCAACAGTTTGGTTGTCAAATCCGTTACTTGCGTTGGCACTCATGTATTGGCCACCGCTGTTAAATACCTTATAACCAAATGCACCTTGAAATGTAAATGAAAGATCAAAGCCCTTATAAGAGAAGGTGTTAGTAATACCGCCATTCCAGGGAGGTGTTGGATTACCCGCGTTGATGCTTTGAGCCTTGTTGTAGTCATTAGTTTTGGTACGATCTAACTTCCCATCGGTACCTTTTGTATTTAAATAGTACAATGCATCGCCATTGGCCGGGTCAACACCTGCATATTCGGGCATATAAAACTCACCAATTGGCTGGCCTTCGCGGGTGTAGTTGATGTTATTTTTTGTAATTACCTGCCCGTTTAAGTAAGTAACCAGGTTTTTGTTGTAAGCGATATTGAATGAAGTTGACCATTTAAATTTGCCTACAAAGTTGTCTGATGAGATACTACCATCAAAACCCTGATTATACAATTTGCCCAGATTTTGAGTTTGCGTAGCAATACCCAAACTTTGCGGAACGTTTACATCAAGCAATAAATCGCGGGTATTCTTTTTATAGTAATCAAAGCCGGCTGTTAACCGGTTATTAAAGAACCCTACTTCAAAACCGATATCAAGCTGTGCCGTTTTTTCCCATTTCAAATTGGGGTTAGCTAACTGATAAAAGCGTTGTCCCGGTACGCCGTTGTAGCCGGCATCGCCGTAAAACAAACCTAAGGCCGCGTAGTTAGAAATTTCGGCATTACCAATTAAACCGTAACTGGCTTTAACCTTCAAATTACTTACCAGGTTTGAATTTTTCAAAAAGTCTTCTTCACTCAACACCCATCCTACTGATCCCGCAGGGAAAAAACCATATCGGTTATTTGCCCCAAATCTCGAAGACGCATCAGTACGGCCGCTTACAGATAACAGGTATTTACTTTTGTAAGCATAGTTTGCCCTTGCAAAATAAGATACAAAAGAATACTCTGTTTGAGATGAATAACCACCCGATTTAACAGCAGCGTCAATTATCTGTTTATACGAATCTGACGGAAACTGTTGTCCCTGGATATCATTGCCCATGTAATGGTTGTACTCATAGCTGGTACCTAATGTTGCATCCAATGTATGATCGTTTCCGAAAGCGTTTTTATAAGTAAAATAGTTATTTACAGTATAATGAACTATGGTCGTATTGGTGTTTTCACCTGTACCGTTTGGCTGGCTGGTGTTCCTGAATACCAAACGGCCAGAATAACTATCCTCATTTTGGTTTGTTTGATCAACACCAAACTCCGAGCGGAAGGTTAAATGTTTTATGATTTGCCAGTTTGCATATATATTACCTAAAGTTCTGTAAACGTTTGTATGGTAATATGCGTTATCAACATTTAGCAAAGGATTAAAATAAACCGGGTAGCTACTGGCCGAACCTGGCAAGCTACCACTTAACAAACCTGTGCGCGGGTCAATAACCGGTGTTACCGGCGAAAGCGCTACAATTTGAAGCGGCGTACCAAATGAATCGTCGTTATCAACACGTTTATTTAGCGAGTGGTTGAACGTAAGGTTCATGCCTACATCAAAGTTTGTAAAAACTTTTGAATCAAGATTGATCCTGCCAGACATCCTCTTAAAATTATTGCCCTTTAACATACCCGTTTGATCAAGGTACTGACCGCTTATATAATATTTGGTTTTATCGTTACCGCCAGAAATATTTAAATCATACTGTGCTTGCGGAGCACTCTGAAAAGCTTCTTTTTCCCAATTAGTGTTAGTTTTAGTCCAATCGGTACTTCCGGCAGAGTATGCTGTAAACTTTCCTTCTACATATGATTTATAATCGGCAAGCGCATCGGCCATTGTATCATAAAGGCCAGCTGCATAGTCTTGTTTTGCGGCACCTACACCAGCTCTCTCTTCTATTTTAAGCCATTGGGCTGTATTCAGGAACTCGCGGTGACGTGCCGGATTACTATTACCCCACTGGGCGTTAAGGTTAACTTTTGCATCGCCATTCTTTCCTTTCTTTGTAGTGATCAAAAGCACACCGTTACCGGCCCTTGCACCATATATAGCGGCGGCAGAAGCATCCTTTAATATATCTACAGATTCTACATCATTAAAGTTGATATCGGCTAATGGATCGGTAGCTGCAGATGTACTGGACAAGTCGCCGCTATTGATAACCACACCGTCAACCACAACAAGCGGATTGGTGCCGGCGGTGAGCGACGCTGTACCGCGAACGCTTATTTTTATGCCCTGCCCAAGCTTACCATTATTTGCCTGGATGTTTACACCGGCAGCTTTACCTTGCATAGCTTGCTCCAATGTAGTTACAGGCGTGTTTTGAATTTCCCTTGCAGACACCGATGTGATAGAACCTGTTATAGACTGCCTTTTTTGCGATCCGTAACCTACTACCACTACCTCGGTAAGCTGTTTTGAATCCTGCTCTAATTGTGTGCTCAGCGTTTTTCCTCCGATAGGAAGTTCGGCTGGCTTAAATCCCACATATCTAAAAACCAATACCTTTGCGGTAGCGGGTACGGTTATGCTATAAGATCCTGCAACATCGGTTTGCGTACCGGTATTGGTACCTTTCACGGTTACGCTTACCCCAGGTAAGGGTGACCCATCTTTTTGATCTGTTACTTTACCTGTAATAACCCGGTTTTGTGCAAAAACGAATGAAATGCAGGAAAATAACAACAAAATTGTTAGTAGATTTTTCTTCATAAAGTTAAAAAGTTAATTAAAAAAAGTAAGTTATTAACAAAAAGGCAACAAAACAATATATACAGTGAAAATTTGTCGACTTTATTGTAAATAAAACATGAATATTATATGCGCTGGTAAAATTTTTACCTAAAACATCATCAGTATTTGCCCCTTTTCTACCTTTTCACCCGCCTTGATCTTTATGTTTTTGATGACCACATCAGCCGGTGATTTGATAATATTTTCCATCTTCATGGCCTCTAATACAAAAAGGTTATCTCCCTTTTTTACCTCCTGGCCTTCAATGACAAAAACTTTGAGCACCATACCTGGCATAGGCGCTTTAATTTCACTTATCCTGGTATTGTTTAAATTACTTAGGCCAAGTTTATCTAATAAAACATCAAATTGGTCTTTGGCAGTAATAGTATAGGTGTTGGCGTTCACCTTAATTTCGGCAGTCTTTTGGGCCCGGTTAAAAGATACTACGTCAAGGTTATAGGATTGGTTGCCTTCAATAATATGATAAATACTACCGCCAATATGCCTGATATCAGCGTGTACCGTAGTTTTATTGAGCAGCAGATTATCGGCGCTTCTTTCAAACTCAAAATCGTATTGGTCGTTTACTTTTAACTGGTACATAATAGTAATGCCTTTTAGGTGATGTGATTTGAGTACAATGAAATAAGCGTAACCCGCTGTAAAGTAGTATACTTTAAAGTTATTAATCTTTTAGGCAAAATGCAAACCCATTCGCAGCAATCATAATATCTATATTTTTTATAGATACTGTATTTTTTAAAAAAAGTTACTGAAAATAGTTAAGCAAAAAACAATTATTGTGTAAACACATACTGGATCATGTTTGCACCCATTTTTAGCGCTTTAAGACGGGTTTCCTGGGTGTCGCCGGCGTAGGTGCCATAATCTTCCCAGCCGTTGCCCAAATCGCACTCATAGTCGTAAAAACACACCAGCCTGCCTTTGTAGATAAGGCCGAATCCTTGCGCACGTGTACCATCGTGCTCGTGTACTTTAGGCAAGCCATTAGGGAAGCTATATTTTTGGTGATAAATGGGATGATTGAGCGGCAACTCAACAAACTCAAGTTCGGGGAAAACTTTTTTCATTTGCGGCCTTATAAATTTATCCAGGCCATAATTATCGTCGATATGCAAAAAGCCGCCGCTGGTGAGGTATTTACGCAGGTTACGGGCTTCCTGGTCGCTAAAGATCACATTGCCGTGCCCTGTCATAAAAACAAAGGGGTAATTAAACAGCGATGCGCTGCCAACTTCCACTACATCGTCATCGGCATCAAAATTGGTTTTAAGGTTTTCGTTGCAAAACTTTATTAGGTTGGTTAAAGCAGTACGGTCGCCATACCAATCGCCACCACCTGCATATTTAAGTCGTGCTATTTTGTACGATGGCGCGCTAAAACCGCTCATCAACATAATGAAAGCAAATGCGGATAATATGCACCTGAATTTACTCATAGGCGATTCAAAAAATTAACTTCAAAGCAGGCCTCCAACGCGGCAGTCTCGGTACGCAGCCGGGCCTCGCCTAAAGTTATGGGTTTAAAACCACTTTCTAAAGCAAGCTCAATCTCGGCCGGCGAAAAATCACCTTCAGGTCCTATCAATATTAAATAGCTGCCGCCGGCGTTTATTTCCTTCCGTAGATCTAATTTTTCGCCAGGCTCGCAATGTGCTATAAATTTTTGCCCATCAAACGGCGCTGTCAGTAACTGGTTAAGTTTAACCGCATCATTTAAAACAGGATGGTATGCTTTCAGGGATTGTTTAATAGCCGCGGTGATGATCTTATTCAACCTGTCAACCTTGGCTTCTTTACGTTCGGATCGTTGGGTAATAATCAGCGAAACTTCATCGATACCTATTTCTGTGGCTTTTTCTAAAAACCACTCCAGGCGTTCAATATTTTTTGTGGGTGCTACCGCGATATGTAGGTAGTGGTTACGTTTATTAAATTGGGGCGTAACCGATGTGATGTTAAGAATAGTACGCTTGGGGTGCGCATCGTGAATCGCCGCATTGTAAAACCCTCCTCTGCCATCTATTAATTGTACTTCATCACCAACCTCCAACCGTAATACACGAATAGCGTGTTTACTCTCTTCTTCGCTCAAAAAGTATTGGGGATGCGTGGGCTGAAGATCTGGTGTATAAAATAGATGCATGGCAAAGCAGATTAGTGTAAATCTACAGCATCTTCTTCATTTATCAGCAATTCTAATTTAACAGATTCGATGTTCTGATCTGATTTCCGTAAAACGGTAATGTTGTAGCCATTTGATTCTTTTTGCTCGCCAACATCAGGAATTTTACCAAAGATATGGCCAAGCCAACCGCTTACGGTATCAAAGTCACCGTCTTCGGGCAGGTCATGGGGCAGATATTCATTTACATCGTAAATTGGAGCCAGCGCGTTTACAATAAACTCGCGTTCGTTCACCTTCTCTACAATTGGTTTTTCCTCGTCGTATTCATCCTGGATCTCGCCTACCAATTCTTCCACAATATCTTCCAGGGTAACCATACCGGCGGTACCGCCAAACTCATCCAATACAATGGCTATCTGGATGCGCTTTTGCTGCAATTCGGCCATCAGATCGTTGATCTTTTTGGTTTCGGGGATAAAATACGGTTTGCGGATAATGTTTTTAAGTACGATCTCTTCGTTACGGGCCAGCAGCGGCAAAATGTCCTTAGCATGCACAATGCCGATGATCTTATCTATTACATCGTCAAAAACAGGCATACGTGAGTAGCCTTCGTCAATGATCATATCCAGCAACTCTTGTTTGGTTGATGAAATATCGATACCCGAGATCTTGGTACGTGGCACCATGATATTTTTTACCACACGTTCATTAAAGTCAAATACATTTTGGATCAACTCATGCTCGTTTGAATCCAAAGCGCCCGATTCTTTACCCTGTTCAAGCAGGTATTGTAACTCTTCGGAACTGTGATGAGCTTCGCCGCCCTCTAAGGTGTTAATTCCCAAAAGCTTTAAAATAAAATTAGCGAAGCCGTTTAATACCCAAATCAGCGGTTTAAAAAACACGAAGAAAAACCTGAGTGGAAGCGAGATTGCCAACACCGTACGTACCGACTTTTGGATGGCTATTGATTTGGGAGCTAACTCGCCAAAAACAATGTGCAACACGGTGATAAAAGTAAAAGCTAAAATATGGCTGGCTGTGATAAAGCCACTTGAAAGTGTTATACCAACAGCCAAAAACGAACGTATAACAATATTGGTGGCAACTTCTTCGCCCACCACACCAAGGGCAAGTGAAGCAATGGTAATACCCAGCTGCGTAGCAGCCAGGTAGCCATCAAGATTATGCAGTATTCCGCGCGCAACTTTAGCGACACCGCTGCCGCCTTTGGCTTTTATTTCTATTTGCGAACCTCTAACCCTCACCATGGCAAACTCTGCGGCTACAAAAAAGCCGTTCAGCAAAACCAAAAAAACGGTTGCAATTAAATAAAAGGTACTTATTTCGTAATGCGCGGGGTCCATCAATTAATTATTGGTGATCAGGAAATGTAGCTTTATACAATTCCAAACTCTCATTTATTACTTTATGGGCGTAACGTACACCTAATAAATGTTCGATGGTTACGTTTTTGCCTTCCAGTTTTTTGTAATCTTTAAAGAAACGCACAATTTCGGTCATGGCATGTGGCGGCAATTCATTCAAATCGTTAATGTAGTTTACCGACATGTCATTTTTTGCTACCGCGATGATCTTGTCATCCTGCTCGCCATTATCAACCATGTGCATTACGCCAACAACTTTGGCCTCGATGATCGACATCGGGAAAACGTCAATTGAACAAAGCACCAATATATCCAACGGATCCTTATCATCGCAATAAGTTTGCGGAATAAAGCCGTAATTAGCCGGATACATTACCGAAGAAAATAAAACACGGTCTAACTTCAATAAACCAGATTCTTTATCAATTTCATATTTGGCTTTTGAGCCTTTAGGTATTTCTATAATAGCGTTAACAATTTCAGGAATGTTTTCACCAGGTGAAACCTGGTGCCATGGATGCTGTGTACTCATCGGTATCTATATATTTTATTTTATACTGTCTCTTTATTCTCTGCTATTTTGCGGCGGATATAAGCCACAACAAGCGGGATAGTAGTAACTACTATCAACCCCAACACAATGTATTGCATATAATCCTTTAATTGCGGAAACCTTTTCCCTAAAAAAAAGCCCCCTAAAGTAAAGGTGCAAACCCAGGTTACACTGCCTATCAGGTTATATAAACCAAATTTTTTAATGTCAACCTTTACAACACCTGCAAATATAGGAGCAAATGTTCTAACTATCGGGAAAAATCTACCTAAAATAAGGGCCATGCCGCCGTGCTTGTTGTAAAATTCGCTGGCCAATACCACATATCTTTTTTTAAAGAACAGCGAATCGTTCCTGTTAAATAGCACCGGTCCCGTTCGGTAGCCAAACCAATATCCCGTAAAATTCCCTAATATGCCAGCTGCAATGAGCGATAACACCAATGTAGATATGGATACATCAACCTTACCTGCAGAACATAGCAAACCTGCCATGAAAAGCAAATAGTCTCCTGGTAAAAAAAAACCAAAAAACAACCCGGTTTCAGCAAAAACAACAACAAGCAAGAGATAAAAACCTCCCCTGCTTATGATGGATTGAGCGTCCGTTAAATTTTGAAGGTAATCCCAAAAACTTTCCATTCACTATATCTGTAAAACTACAAATATTAAATCAATTTGCAGTACACAGTTATTATTAAATGAACCGTGAGATAAAATCGGGATAAATGCCAATGATGATAGTAGCCAACGCGCTGATGGCAAACACCACCTTATAATAGGCCGGTACAACCAGTTCAGTCCGCTCGGCACTACGGAAATACATGGCCACAATAACCCTGAAATAGTAAAAGATACTGATGATAGCATTAATAACCGCTATAATAACCAGCCAGAACTGGTACCTGCTTAAAGCCCCTGTAAACATGAAAAACTTACCGATAAAACCTGCCGTTAACGGGATACCTGCTAATGAAAGCATAGATACGGTTAATACCAATGCCAGGAAAGGGTTCTTTTTAGCAAGACCATTAAAGCTTTCAAAACTATCGTTGCCGCTTTGTTGCTGTACCAATATCAGACCTCCAAAAGCAATGATCGATGCTACAGAGTAAGCGGTAGCATAAATGAATACCGAGTTTGCAGATGCCGAACCTAACGCTACTATAGCGAATAACAGGTAGCCTGCATGTGAGATACTGGAGAAAGCCAGCATCCGTTTAAAGCTTTGCTGATATAGCGCGGTGATGTTACCGATAAACAACGTTGCCACCGTGATCACCAATAGTATCGGTGCCCAGAAATCTGAAAGCGGCGCGAAACAAGCCGAGAATAAGCGAAGGAAAGCTGCAAAGCCAGCAGTTTTTACTACTGTTGACATGAAGGCTGTGATCAGCGTAGGAGAACCTTCATACACATCCGGTGTCCAGAAGTGGAACGGGGCGGCGCCAACCTTAAAACATAAACCTACAATGATTAACCCAATACCAGTGTAAAACATCGGGTCGATATGCGGATGGGCAACAACCCAGTCACGGATAACTTCCAAGCTGAATGAACCTGTTGAGCCGTAAATTAACGTGATACCAAACAGCAGGAATCCTGTTGAAAAAGCACCCATCAAAAAATATTTTAAAGCAGCTTCGTTTGAAGCGAAATCACTTTTCTTGATGCCGGCCAGGATGTATAAACTTACCGACATGATTTCGATGCCGATAAACATCATGGTAAGGTTATAATAAGAAACCATTACAATGATACCGGCCAGCGAGAACAGCATAATAGCGTAATATTCGGCCACATGATTGCTTATCTTTTCAAAATAGCCGCCAGATAACAGCAGGATCAGGATAGTAGTAACAATAGCGATAGAAGAAAAAACCACCGAAAAGTTGTTGAACAACATCATACCATGATAAATAGGCACCGCGGTGTCAGGGGTTTTATATTCTGCAATGGCGAAACCCAGGGCAGCAATTAAGCCGATAACAGTAACAGGTAATAGTGCTTTATTAGCCTTGTACAAGCCAAGATAAAGCAGCACTATTGGTAAAATACATATGATGATTAAAGTGGTCATTTTCTTTTAAACTCTAAATTCTAAGCTCTAAAATCTAAAAATTAAATTCTAAAATCTAACTTTCAAATCTTATTGTTTAACTATTCTGGTTAATTAGTATTCTTTATTTTTTCAAGTATAGCTCCAAAATCTTCGTTAATTCAATTGTCTC
Organism: Mucilaginibacter dorajii; assembly: GCF_024808255.1. Taxonomy (GTDB): domain Bacteria; phylum Bacteroidota; class Bacteroidia; order Sphingobacteriales; family Sphingobacteriaceae; genus Mucilaginibacter; species Mucilaginibacter dorajii. The sequence continues at coordinate 51,271 of NZ_JANTYS010000008.1, read as the reverse complement.
CTGAATTAGCAGTTCCCTGGTCGCCCCTTGTTGTTGTTCATTTATATCCACCAGCCTCAGCCATAAACGGCTCTCTTTCGCTTCTTTTCTACAAATTTTTATTCTATGCGAAAAATCATTCCGGCTAAAACTTTCATTTGCTTCGATAAAGTTTGCCGCTACCGAACCTGATGAACGAATTAATTGTTTATAATATTCGTTATTATGAATATTCTTATCTATCCTCTTTAAAAACTCCTTACAATTATTAGCGAAGTCATAAGTTCTATCCTCTAAATTGAACTTCTTTTCTTTGAACCCGCTGTTCTCCATTGTTTCAACTTCTGAATCCTGTTTTATTTATTTTTTTAGAATTTAGAAATTAGGTTTTAGCATTTAAAAAATCAACTTACCGTTTAGTGAGCTGATCAAATTGGTAACCGCGGCTTCTGAAATATGGAGGATAGGCTGCGGATATACGCCCATCGCAATAATCAACACGCATATGATTCCTAAAACCAATTGCTCTGATCCGCTGATGTCTGTAAACTTAGCAGTAAGCTCATTAAGCTCGCCTTGCATTACGTTTTTATACATGCGCAACATATAAACAGCACCCAATATAATTGTTGAGCCTGCAAATATTACAATGGTAAGGTTTTGATAATGGCCCGCACTGTATTGGAACATGCTATCAATCAACAAAAACTCACCCACAAATCCATTGGTTAATGGTAGGCCCACTGTACCCAGTACTATAATTAAAAATGCAATTGCAAATTTAGGAGCTACTTTAGCTATACCGCCAAGCTGACTGATATCGCGGGTGCCCAAACGCCTGCTGATGATATCCCAAATGAAGAACATACCTACCACGTTAATACCGTGACTAAGCATTTGCACCATGGCGCCTTGTAAGCCTTGTACATTTACCACAAATAAACCGGCTGCAATTAAACCAACGTGGGCAATTGATGAGTAAGCGACCAATCGTTTACCGTCTTTTTGCTGAAACGCGATGATTGAAGCATAAACAATACCGATAACCGCCAGTATAGTGATCAACGTTTGCCAGTGTACCAGGCCAAGCGGCGCATTTGGTATTAACCAACGGATAACACCATAAATACCCATTTTCAACATGATACCCGATAACATCATAGTACCACCGGTTGGGGCTTCGGTATAAGTATCGGGCTGCCAGGTATGGAACGGGAATACAGGCATCTTAATGGCAAATGCCAGGAAGAATGCTAAAAACACCCATGATTGCTGCGGTGCAGTTAATTTTAAAGCATAAAAAGTATGAATGCTGAATGTTTTATCGGGTGATTGCAGGTACAGGTAGATCAATGCTACCAGCATAAACAATGAACCTGCAAAGGTGTAGATGAAAAACTTAAGCGTAATCCGGATGCGGTTTTCGCCACCCCAAAGTGCGCATATAAAGTAGATCGGGATCAGCGCTGCTTCCCAGCCTACGTAAAACAGGAAGCCATCCAAAGCGGTAAACACCACCAGCATACCGGCCTGCATAAATAATATCAGAGCATAAAAAGCGCCCGAGTTTTTATACTCATGGCTAAAAGTGCTTAAAATAATAAGCGGCACCAGTATGGTGGTTAGCAAAACCATAATCATGCTAATCCCGTCTATCCCGGCGCTAAAGTAAATACCAAACTTAGCTATCCATGGTACATCAATAGCAAACTGTGTGGTTGCATCGGGTACAAACTTGCTTAAAAACAGGCCTGCTATTGCAAGTTCGGCAATAGAGAAAAATAAAGCGGCGTATCTGGCTGCCGAATTTTTCAAAAAGGCAACTATAACTGCGGCTATTACCGGTAAAAAAATTAATATACTAACGGTCATTTTTATTTTTTAAACGCTTATCGTTTATACTTTAGTTAAACCAAATACGCTATACAGTAATACAGCTACAATACCCAATACCATTACAAATATGTAGAAACCCACATTACCGGTTTGCAATAAACGCAAGCCCTTGCTGGTTTCAACAGTGCCTTTACCAATGCCGTTCACCAGGCCATCAATACCCATTTTATCTATAACATTATAGAAGAAGGTAGATAGGAAATCCAACGGTTTACGGATCAAAAAGTCGTACAGCTCATCAACATAAAATTTATGGTATGACAGGCCGGTTAATGCAGGGCGCTCTTCGGTATCAGCTACCGGAAGACTTCCATTTTGTACATATTTTATATAAGCATAAACCAATGCTATAAAGGCTACGGAAACAGAAGTAATCATCAATGCCCATTCGGTACTTGATGATAATTCTGCCGAAGGCAATATGGCTGCCGAGTCTTTAAATACCGGGGCAAGGAAGTGTGCTAATGCATCATGCCCGCCCATTATTTCGGGCCAGTTTATTAAACCTCCTACAATAGAAAGAATAGCCAATACAATCAACGGAATATACATCGTTGCAGGTGATTCATGCACGTGGTGTTCCTGCTCATGTGTTCCACGGAATTTACCCCAAAAAGTAAGGTACATCATCCTGAACATGTAGAATGAGGTAAGCATAGCCGTAAACACACCAACTACATAAAATGTAGTACTGTGCGCAAAGGCATGTGCTAATATTTCATCTTTAGAGAAAAAGCCCGAGAATGGCGGAATACCCGATATAGCGATGGTACCAATTAGCATGGTTCCAAAAGTAATTTTGATTTTTCCTTTCAGGCCGCCCATTTTACGCATATCCTGTTCGCCGCCCATGGCGTGAATAACAGAACCTGCGCCAAGGAATAACAAGGCTTTAAAGAATGCGTGAGTTAACACATGGAAGAAAGCGCCGGTATAAGCACCAACACCTAAACCCAAAAACATATAACCCAATTGCGATACGGTTGAATAAGCCAGTACCTTTTTAATATCAGTTTGCGTAAGGGCTATCAAGGCCGCGAACAATGCTGTTGCCAAACCTACAATGGCGATGATCTCCATCGTATCTGGCGCAAGACTAAAGAAAATATTTGAGCGGGCAATCATATAGATACCTGCTGTAACCATGGTTGCAGCGTGGATCAGTGCAGATACCGGGGTTGGGCCCGCCATGGCATCTGGTAACCAGGTAAACAGCGGCAATTGTGCCGATTTACCTACCGCGCCTATAAATAGCAATATTGTAATGGTAAAGAATGGTGCAGCGCCCACTTTCATGGCAGCCGCTTTAGGGAATAAAGTGGCAAATTCAACGCTGCCAAAAGCGTAGATAATCAGGAACACCCCTAACAGGAAGCCCAAATCGCCAATACGGTTCATGATAAAGGCTTTCTTGGCGGCATCGGCATAACTTGGATTGGTATACCAGAAACCAATAAGCAGGTATGAGCATAAACCTACGCCCTCCCAACCAATAAACATAATGATGTAGTTTGAGCCCATCACCAGTAAAAGCATGAAGAAAACAAACAGGTTTAAGTAAGCGAAAAACTTACCGAAACCCTTATCATCATGCATATAACCTATTGAATACAGGTGGATAAGGAAACCTACGCCTGTAATGATGAGCAACATGATAGAACTTAACTGATCTACCAAAAAGGCGAAAGGTATTCTTACCGGCCCGGCGTTGATCCAATTAAAGTACGTAACATTGATAGGCGCACCTGTTGATTTTACCTGGAAGAAAACGGCAAGACTCAAGCCAAATGATACCAATACCAATAAGCTGCCAATTAAGCCTGTTAAGTTTTTTGAAAATGAATTACGGCCAAGTCCGTTAATAATAAAACCGGCTAACGGTAATATGGGAATAAGCCAGATTAATTGATTCATAAGTTCGAGCCCCCTCTAAATCTCCCCCTGAAGGGTGAGACTTTAAAAGTTTTGTTTGTTTATGTTGTTATATATATAAATCCCTTTTGTGAGATTCTGATCATTGTATTTATTCCTCCCCCTTAAGGGGGCCGGGGGGCTTTACCATTTAAGCCTGTTGAGCACGTTAATATCTATCGAGTTTGTATTACGGTAGATCATTACAATGATGGCTAAGCCAATGGCTACTTCGGCGGCGGCCAGGGCCATGATAAAGAATACAAAAACCTGCCCGGTTGCATCGCCCCTGTATACAGAAAACGCGGTTAGCAACAGGTTCACAGCATTCAGCATCAGCTCTACCGACATAAAGATCACGATAGCGTTGCGGCGGATCAATACGCCTATTACGCCTATCGAAAAAATGATAGCACTTAATAAAATATAGTGATTAAGCGGTACCGCGTGTATGGTATTTGATAAGCTTTCCATTATGCAGCAGTTTTAGGGTCTTTTGTGGCCAGTAAAACAGCGCCCACCATTGCCGATAGCAACAGTACAGACGATACTTCAAAAGGCAGTAAAAATTCGTTGAACAATACTTTACCAAGGTTTTTCACCAGGCCCAGGTTAGGGTCTTGTAACACTACCGGGTTTGATGCGGCAACCAGCTTTAATGATGATGTTAAAGCAACTGCCAATATACCACCACCAAACACGCCGGCTACCTTTACCATAAATGGCTTAACAGGTTCACTATCCTTATTCAGGTTGATGAGCATCAAAGTGTACAGGAACAATACCAGGATGGCCCCCATGTAAACAATAAAGTTTACGATAGCCAAAAACTGGGCATTCAATAAAATGTAGTGAATGGTGAACGTAAAAAAGGTAAGTATAAGATAAAGGATACTATGTACCGGATTTTTGGCCGTTATCACCAATATCGAAAAGAATATGGACAAAAATGCGATGAAGTAAAATGTACTCATGTTTATATTTACAAAATACCCTGCCCAGCTAAAAGAGTTGGGCAAAGGTATAAAACTTCTTTATTGATTTAATGGTGCCTCTACTAATTTGTCTTTACCGTAAATAAAATCTTTACGTAAATAATCTGCAGGTACAATATCACCGTCAAGGTAAATTGCTTCTTTAGGGCAGGCTTCTTCGCAAAGACCGCAAAAAATACAACGCAGCATGTTTATCTCGTAAACAGCAGCATATTTTTCTTCGCGGTATAAATGTTCTTCGCCTTTCTGACGCTCGGCAGCTGTCATGGTAATGGCTTCTGCAGGGCACGATAACGCGCATAAGCCGCAGGCTGTGCAACGCTCCTTGCCATTTTCATCGCGTTTAAGCGAATGCATGCCACGAAAGTTTTCAGAAAACTCGCGCTTTTCTTCAGGATAACTGATGGTTACCGGTTTCCTGAAAAAGTGCTTCATGGTAGTGGCCAAACCGCCAATAATGGCAGGCAGGTAAGCACGCTCCATTAAATTGAGCGGCTTTACTTCCAATACTTTTTTCTTATTGCTTAATGATTCCATTTAATTAAAATCCAAAGTGTTTAAGTGCTGTGCTTACCACACCGGTAAGTACAATGTTGCCAATTGCCAACGGGATCAATATTTTCCAGCCCAGGTCCATCAATTGATCATAACGGAAACGCGGGATTGTCCAGCGTACCCACATAAAGAAGAAGATGAACAGGAAGATTTTAGCGAAAAGAACCACGGTACCAATCAGCGGACCGATGGCAGGGCCTGTATGTGCCAATACCCAATCCATACCAGGATAGTTGTAACCGCCCCAATACAGGGTAGCCATTACTGCCGATGAGATGAACATGTTGATATACTCGGCAAACAGGTAAAAACCTAATTTCATTGATGAATACTCGGTATGGTAACCACCTACAAGCTCCGTTTCGCACTCTGGTAAGTCAAACGGGGTACGGTTGGTTTCGGCAAATGCACATACGATGAATAGCAGGAAGCCAAGTGGCTGGCGTAATACGTTCCAGTTAGCACCGTGCTGTTGCTCGGCAATTTCTTTTAAGCTTAAAGTACCGGTTAGCATCAATAACGCGATGATGGATAAACCCATCGAAATCTCGTAGCTGATATTTTGCGATGCAGCGCGGATGGCGCCTAATAACGAGTATTTATTATTGGATGCCCAGCCACCAATCATTACGCCATAAACGCCTAATGATACAACGCCAAAAATGTATAATACACCTACGTTAATATCGGTAACCTGTAAATCAATTGTATGACCACCTACTACCATTTTTTGTCCCCATGGAATAACCGCCGAACCTATACAGGCAGTTAATATAGCCAAACAAGGGCCAACAATGAACAGGAAAGGTGTAGCGTTGGTAGGGATGATCTCTTCTTTCAAAAACATCTTGCCACCATCTGCCAATGGCTGTAAAATACCCCATGGACCGGCACGGTTAGGGCCTATCCTATCCTGAAAAAACGCTGCGATTTTACGCTCGGCATAGGTTGAGTACATGGCCACAACCAAACTGATCAGGAAAATAATAACGATCAGTACAATCCTAAATATTAAATCGGTTCCCATTATAATCGTGTATCCCTTTCAAATTGTTCTTTATTCGCTTCCAGTAATACCGGATTGGTTTTAACAACCGGCAATGGTGTAAACTCATAGTGGTTTGAGCTGATCACCGATTTATGCGATACTTTACTTGGGCCTTCAATTACCCAATCGGCAGTTTTCTTTTTATCAAAGCGGCAGGTGTTGCAGATAAATTCCTCAACCTCGCCATAAACATCTTTACGCCCTGTTACCCTTATCACATCTTCGCCTTTGTACCATAATGTTGTTTTACCACAGCATTTATCGCAATCGCGGTGTGCCTGTACCGGTTTGGTAAACCATACACGGTTTTTAAAGCGGAAAGTTTTATCGGTTAACGCACCTACAGGGCAAACGTCAATTACGTTACCAGAAAAATCGTTATCAACAGCTTTGCTGATGTAAGTTGAGATTTCTGAGTGATCGCCCCTATTCAGGATACCATGTAAACGGGTGTTGGTGATTTGGTCAGCAGTGAAAACACAACGGTAGCAAAGGATGCAACGGGTCATGTGCAGTTGAATCTTATCGCCAATATCGATCCTTTCGAACGTGCGGCGGTCAAACTCATAGCGGGTTTTAGCAGCACCGTGCTCAAAGCCCAGATCCTGCAGGTGGCATTCGCCGGCCTGGTCGCACACAGGGCAATCCAGCGGGTGATTGATCAGCAACATTTCAACAATGCCTTTACGCGCTTCAATCACTTCGGGCGATGTAATATTTTGCACCTCCATGCCATCCATTACACCGGTACGGCAAGATGCTACCAGTTTAGGCATAGGGCGGGGGTCTTTTTCAGATCCTTTGGTCACCTTAACCAAACAGGTACGGCATTTACCACCGCTGCCTTCCAGCTTGGAGTAATAGCACATAGCAGGCGGAACAATATCGCCACCTATCTGCCTCGCGGCATTAAGTATGCTTGTTCCTGGTTCTACTTCAACGGGTATTCCGTCAATCGTTACTTTCATCGACATTTATATATAACGTCCTTTGTATAAACTCTAAACTCTAATTCCTAAACCCTAAAGTTTAGAAGCATTATATTTTCCGATATGTCATTGCGAGCGCAGCGTGGCAATCTCGTTATGCATAGTCGTTACCCTGCCTATGAGATTGCTTCGTTCCTCGCAATGACATAGTGGGGTTGTGGTTTATTGTTAAGCCAAAACCTCCGGTTTCGGCAATGGATCAGCGTAGTGGGCCAATCCAAAATTCCTTGTCACCGCTTCAGCTCCGTGTGTTACGTGCCATTCAAATTCATCCCTGAAATGGCGTATAGCGCTGGCTACCGGCCAGGCTGCTGCGTCACCCAGTGGACAAATGGTATTTCCTTCAATTTTTTTAGATACATCAACCAGCAGGTCCATATCGCTCATGCGACCATGACCGTGCTCTAAGCGGTGCAATACTTTTTCCATCCAGCCGGTACCTTCACGGCAAGGTGAACATTGTCCACAGCTTTCGTGGTGGTAAAAACGGGTAAAGTTCCAGGTATTACGTACAATGCACTGATCTTCATCATAAGCTATAAATCCACCCGAACCCATCATGGTACCGCTTACAAAGCCACCGTCGCTTAGTGATTCATAGCTCATCAGGCGTGGTTCGTTGTTAATGGTTTTGAGGAACAGGTTTGCCGGTAAAATTGGTACCGATGAACCGCCCGCAACAACTGCTTTTAAGCGTTTGCCATTGGCTATACCGCCACAATACTCGTCAGAGTATAAAAACTCTTCAACAGGTAAGCCCAGGTCAATTTCATATACACCAGGTTTCTTCACGTTACCACCAGCCGAGATCAGCTTGGTGCCTGTGCTTCTGCCGATGCCCAATTTTGAATATTCTTCTCCACCTTCGTTAATGATAGGTACTACAGCAGCTATTGACTCAACGTTGTTTACCACCGTTGGGCAACCATATAAACCAGCGATAGCCGGGAATGGTGGTTTAATACGTGGGTTACCGCGCTTGCCCTCCAATGACTCTAACAGGGCGGTTTCTTCACCGCAGATGTAAGCACCACCACCCGGTTGTACGTACAGCTCCAGGTCGTAACCCGATCCTAATATATTTTTACCTAAAAATCCTTTTGCTTTTGCTTCCGCGATGGCGCGTTCCAGGATGCGGATCTGCGGCATCATTTCGCCACGAACGTAGATGTATGATGTTTTGGCACCCAGCGCAAAGCTGGCTACTATCATCCCCTCAATTAACAAGTGAGGGATATAAGTCATCAAATAACGATCTTTAAATGTGCCCGGTTCAGACTCATCAGCATTACAAACCAGGTAGCGCTCTACACCTTCGGGCTTAGCCAAAAAGCTCCACTTCATTCCCGTAGGGAAACCTGCACCACCACGACCGCGTAAGCCAGATTTTTTAACCTCTTCCACAATCTCCTCTGGCGACATTGTTTTCAGCGCCTTCTCCACAGATGCGTAACCACCTTTTGAGCGGTAAACATCAAATGTGTTGATGCCGGGTACGTTTATATGTTCTAAAAGTAATTTGCGACCCATGTGTTTAATTTCTAAACTCTAAAAGGTAAATTCTAAATACTAATCTTTAAATTCTAAACTCTAATGCCTATATTCTAAAAAGCCAAAACCTAAAGCTTCTCTGCCTATCGGAGATTGCTTCGTGCCTCGCAATGACGGGTGGAAGCAGTCCTTGCTCTTTGTCTCTTTATCCTTCGTCTTTCAGTCCTTTATCTTTCCGTCCTTACTCTTTAATCCCTTTTCTTAAATCGCCAATCAGTTTATCAACTGACGCTTCGGTTAAGTTTTCGTAAAAAGTATATTCGGGGCCAATTTGTAAAACCGGGCCAAAACCGCAGGCGGCAAGGCATTCAACACCTCTCCAGCTAAATAAGCCGTCGGGGGTAACCGTACCTTCGGGTACGCCTAAAGTTTTTTCAATATGATCCATTATTTTATCGGCACCAACAACCCCACAAGGACCCGTACGGCAAACCTCTAAAACATATTTACCGCTTGGGCGCAGCAGGTACATGGTATAAAATGTAGCTACTTCATAAACCTCTATCGGTTGTATCTTTAAAAATGCTGCAACCTGGTCCATCGCATTGGGGCTAACCCAGCCAAACTCGGCCTGTACATAGTGCAGGATAGGCAACAACGCCGATTTTTGTTTACCCTCTGGATAGCGGGTAACCGTATCGGCCATCTTATTCAGCAGTTCCGGACTAAACTCTACCGAAACCTGAGCATCTTCAACTCTAAGCATCTAACTCTCCGGCTATAACGTTTAAACTACTCATATTAATAATCGCGTCTGATAATAACATACCGCGGCTCATTGGTGCATACATCTGGTAATTGATAAAGCTTGGCCTGCGGAAATGCAAACGGTATGGGCTACGCCCGCCATCATTTACCAAATAAAAACCTAACTCTCCATTGGCACCTTCAACCGAATGATAAACCTCTGTATTAGGGGTTGGAATTTCGCCCATCACAATTTTAAAGTGATAGATCAAAGCTTCCATGTTATTATAAACTTCTTCTTTCGGAGGCAGGTAAAACTCAGGAACATCGGCATGGAAAATATCCGTTGGCTCTTTTTCCAGTTTTGTTAAGGCCTGCTCTATAATGCGCAAACTTTGCCACATCTCCTCGTTACGTACCAAAAAGCGGCTGTAAACATCGCCATTGGTACCTACGGGTACTTCAAATTCAAAATCTTCGTATGATGAGTATGGGTTCATGGCCCTTACATCGTAATCAACACCAGTGGCGCGTAATATAGGGCCAGTCCAGCTATAGCTTAAAGCATCCTCGGCAGTAACAGCGGCCACATCTTTTGTTCTGTCAACAAAAATACGGTTACGGTTAAACAGCGATTCAAACTCTTTTAATGTTTTAGGAAAATCAACCAAAAACTTACGCAGTTTGGCAAAAGCGATGGTATTGAAGTTACGTTCAAAACCACCTATACGCCCAATGTTGGTTGTTAAGCGGCTGCCGCAAACTTCTTCGTAAATTTCGTAGATGGCCTCACGGAATTCCATCATGTACAGGAAGCCGGTGAAAGCGCCGGTATCTACACCCAATACACCGTTACATACAATATGATCGGCAATACGGGCAAGCTCCATTACAATTACGCGCAGGTAATCAACACGTTTTGGCGTGGTGATACCCAACAGTTTTTCAACCGTCATATGCCAGCCCATGTTATTGATTGGCGATGAGCAGTAGTTTAACCTATCGGTAAGTGGAGTGATCTGGTAAAACGGGCGGTGTTCGGCAATTTTTTCAAACGCGCGGTGAATGTACCCTATGGTTGATACGCCGCTTACAATTCTTTCACCATCCAACTGCAGCACATTTTGAAACACACCATGGGTTGCAGGGTGGGTTGGGCCGAGGTTTAAGGTCGAAAGTTCGCTTTGCGGATCGTTATCTGTATATACAGGATGGTTTTGCATCAGTATAAATTATATTTCTTTATATAGTGATGCCGTACTGTTTTACCAATACGGCATATATGTTATCTTCCGAAAAAGTAATCTTTCTTATCAACGCGATTAGGATCTTCCAGCGGAAATTCTTTACGCATCGGGAAAGCCGTCATATCGTCAACATTTAAAATACGGCGCAAATCCGGGTGACCGTCAAAGATCACACCAAAAAAGTCGTAGGTCTCGCGTTCCATCCAGTTGGCACCATTCCAAAGTTCGGTAGCCGTTGGGATGTGCACATCACCATCAACCAAAAATACCTTAACACGAATGCGTGTATTGGTAGTAAGGCTGTGCAGGTGATAAATAACACCAATTTGCTTTTCCTGCTCCGGGTAGTGTATGCCGGTAATATCTGTTAAAAATGTAAAGCGAAGAGCCGCATCGGTTTTTAAAAAAGCTAACAGGTCGATAATTTGCTCACGAGTAGTTTCAACAGTAAGCAAGCCGTATGGCTCACCAACTAAGGTAACCTGTTCGCCAAATTTCTCGCCGATTCTTTTTAAAAGCTCTTCGTTAGGTATAGTGGCCATTATTGGATTCCGTATTTAGCTAATAATTCCTGGTACTTAGGCTCGTTTCTTCTGCGCAAGGTTTCGGTTTTTACCAACTCCTGGATGTTTATAAAACCATCAATGATCGCTTCAGGACGCGGCGGACAGCCGGGTACATAAACATCTACCGGGATAACCTCATCAATGCCCTGCAAAACAGAATAGGTATCAAAAATACCACCGCTTGATGCACAGGCACCAACTGCCATAACCCAACGGGGTTCGGCCATTTGCAGGTATACCTGGCGAAGTACAGGCGCCATTTTTTTGGCGATGGTACCCATAACCATCAGCAGGTCGGCCTGCCGTGGCGAAAAGCTTAAACGCTCGGCACCAAAACGGGAAAGATCATAGTGAGAAGCCATTGTTGCCATAAATTCGATACCACAACATGAAGTGGCAAAAGGCAACGGCCATAATGAGTTGGCACGGGCTATACCAACTGCTTTATCAAGCGAGGTGGCAAAAAAACCAGACCCTTCAACCCCTAAGGGGGCATTAACTATTTGAATATCACTCATTGAATAATGTTAATAGAAAACATACCTGTTATGACACGGTAACGAGCGCAAATTTACGTAAATAACGATGTAAAAGGTACACTATGCGCAGGCAAAGCCAATATTTAGAATCGTTCTAAAGAATTAAACTATTTAAAAAGCAACCATTCAAAGTCCTCTCCTTTGGAGAGGATTTAGGTGAGGCTCCTTAATCCCAGTCTAACGCGCCTTTTTTAATAACGTAGATAAAACCTAATAAAAGGGTGGCCATGAATATAAACATTTCTACCATGCCCTGCTCGCCCATTGCTTTGAAGTTAACAGCCCATGGGTACATGAAAATAACTTCCACATCAAACAACACAAACAGGATAGCAACCAGGAAGTATTTAATGGAGATTGGGGTACGGGCGTTACCAACAACCTCGATACCCGATTCAAAAGGCGTTAGTTTATCTTTTGTTTTACGTTTAGGGCCTATTTTATGTGTTACAAACATGGTAGTAACTACAAACCCTATTGCCACCAGCATCTGAAATATGATGGGCAAATAGTTAATGGGTAAACTGTGTTCCATGCTGCAAATATAATAGAAAGAGTCAAGAGTCAAGATTTAAGAGGAAAACTTATTTAAGTTACCTTATTGACGCTGTATTCATCGTCACTTAAAAATCCGCTCTTTTTTATAATAAAAAAAGAGCCAAGACTTAGAAAAGCTTTTCTCTTTCCTCTCTTGACTCTTAATTCTTATCTCTTGATTCTGCCTTCTAACTATTTGCTTTTACCAGCACCACCTGCTTTACGGGCAAAGAAAGCTATTACCTGTTTATTAGCAGGGTCATTATCTCTTGCCTTTGTAAAGCTATCGGTTGCCTTAGCATCGTCCTTCTCCTTAAATTGATAATAATTACCTAAGTAAACATAAGATTCGGCAAGGTTCTTTTTACCCTTGTCATCCGGAGCTCCTTTTGCCAATATTAACTCAATGTATTTCTCATAAAAAGGTTTAGCATAACCAACAATGTTATTTCTGTCCTTTTCTTTTAAGTCGTTAACACGTGCTCTGTACAAATAAGCGTCTGCATAAGGTGCAGTTGGCGTTTTTTGAATTACGTAGCTAAATGCGCTATCTGCCTTTGTTAATAAAGAATCTGTACCTGGCTTTTTATCATCATAACCGTAGTAGTAGCTTATACCTTCTAAGAAATAGTCGGTAAGTTTTACACTGCGGCCACCTTTCTGAGTAACCAATTTGTAGGCATCGCCCGCCTGAGCGTATTTTTTACCGCGAAATAATGACTTAGCTATCTCACCATAAACATCTGTTTGAGTCGAATCGAGGGATAACGCTTTTCTTAGTGTATTAATCCCAACTGAATCCTGTCCAGACGCCATTTGGATCCTTCCAAGATATAAGTAGTCACGTGGTAATACCCTTTTAGGATCAGCCTTGGTCATCCAGGTATTCATCGCAGTTGATGCAGCCGGGTAATCTTTGTTCTCATATGCAGCATAAGCTAAATAGCGATATGCTCTCAAGTTTGAATTGGATGTTTTTGCAAGATCTGCAGCCACTGTCTGTAATTCCTGGTATTGACCGGCGCTGATCAGGAAGTCGGCATAACGCATCTGCGATTCTGGCGACAAATCTGTTAAACTCAGGTATTTTTTGTACTCCTCAACAGCTTGTTTAATTTTTGCAGATGCTGCTTTAGGATCGGCAGTAGCCCAACGGTTGTCGGTTTCGGCCCATTCGCGGTAAGCCGGACCGTAGTTAGGGTCGATAGCTAATGCATCCTGGAATTGTTTTTCAGAATCTTCAAAATTGTTGGCATATCTCCATAAAACACCGGTAGCTACTTTAGCTGCAGGGTTTTTAGGGTCGATGGTTGAAGCATCTGAGTAAGCCTGGTAAGCTTCGTTACTTTTTATTTGTGAGGCGAAAGCATCACCTAAAGTAATTAAAAGCTCAACATCTTTAGGGGCAACAACTTTACCTTTTTGCAAAACAGCAATAGCAGCGCTTGCATCATCAACAGATATTTTACCATCTGTAGAAGTAGGCAATAAATATGCTTTACCTACATATGTATATGGAGCAGCTGTTTTACCTGCAAGTGCAATTGCCTGGTTAAAATTGGTAGTAGCACCGGCTTTGTCTTTATCCAAACGGGCAACAGCGCCTAAACCAGCGTAGTTTAACCCCGATTTTGGGTTTACCGCAATACCTTTGTTGAAAGCGGTTTTAGCCGAATCGGCGTAATCCTGTTTAATGTATACCCAGCCTAGGTAAAAGAAATTCTCGTCCTTAGTGCCCTGTGTCACTGTAAGGTTTTTGAGCATCGATTTGGCTTTTTGATATTGTTCGGCGTCAATAGCTTTTTTGGCGTCGGCAAGACTCTGCGCAAAAACTGATGATGAACCCATAAATACCAGTCCTAATGATGCCGTAGCTATTTTACTGATTATTTTCATCTTATAATTTATTTACTATTTAATACTATCTGTCTCGGTGGTATAGAATCGGGCAATAAACCTGATCTTAATATTATTCTTTGGCCTACGTCGCTTCCTAAAAATGTTGCAAAGCCAATAGCCAAACCAATTTTGCTTGAGCAGTCAACCATGTATAATCCCCTGCTTAATGGATACTGTTTTAAGACAAGCGTTTCTTGCGAAGGTTTAAAGTAATCATTTGGGTACTGCTTATTTGCCTCATCCTTAATGGCTACAATTTTAAGCTTGTTTACATCATCCGCAATATCTTTTCCCGGGTCATTCAGCCAGCTAAAGCCGGTTATTCCCAAAGCGTCCGGATGTTCACTAACGTATTTGATAACATCTTTATTGGATTTAAGCGCATAAATATTTTTCTGCTTAAATTCTTTATTACCAGAAAACTCTTTCAAATACCTTACCAAACTTGAGTTAGGGTTATCAAAAACAATTGTTTTGTTTAAATCGCCCTGCCCGTTAAGCATTTTTTTTAAGGTGCTTACGGTAATGGTGGTATCGTTAGAGGCCTGGTTTACAATCAATGCCACCGCGTCGACAGCGAAGCGCTGTACTTTTACGCTCAACTGGTGTTTTATAATTACATTTTTTTCGGTAGTGTCCAAATCACGAGACAGTACTGCAAACCTAACGCTATCATTCAACAGCATGTTTACAGCCCTGTTTTCGGCCATGTAAAGAATAGTTGGATCGGCTTTAGGGTGCCTGCTTTTAAAAATATACTCCACCTGGTCAATAATAGGCGAGAACGATTCATCGGCGACAAACGTAGCTTTACCGGTATCAAAGGTATCGCCAGAAAACTTTGGTGTAGGTTTTGGCGTACAAGCCTGCAGGCAAACCGCCGAAAGCAGCACAAAAGAAACG
The DNA here is from genome assembly GCF_024808255.1 of Mucilaginibacter dorajii. Lineage (GTDB taxonomy): Bacteria > Bacteroidota > Bacteroidia > Sphingobacteriales > Sphingobacteriaceae > Mucilaginibacter > Mucilaginibacter dorajii. The sequence continues at coordinate 35,969 of NZ_JANTYS010000008.1, read as the reverse complement.
TGTTTAATGCTATTCTTCATCGTCCTTATCATATTGATCTTTCTTAAACACCCTTGAAAAACGTAAAACTGCGTAAACAATTATAAAACCTCCAAAAAGTTTGCGTTGATACGGCTCCAATGATAGCGGCAGCCTATCCCAAAACATGATCATCAACCCTAAGGTTATGAAGCAAATGAATGCGGTAGTTCCTAAAATAAGCAAAAACCGCCTTTTGGGCGATTTTTGCTTCTTATTAAAATTAAATGGCATTATCTTAATTATCGCCAGCTAAGGTAAAGCTTACAGGCACGCTGTATTGTACGCGTACCGGCCTACCGTTTTGGATACCTGGCTTCCATTTTGGTGAAGATTTCAAAGCGCGGATAGCTTCGGCATCGGTACCCTGGCTAAGGCTTCTTGAAACCTTAATGTCGGTTAATGATCCGTCGCGTTCCACAACGAAAGTAAGGATTACACGTCCCTGGGTACCGTTTTCACGGTCAACGGCAGGGTAACGGATAGTTTTACCTAAGTACCTTCCAAAAGCTTCAACACCTCCCGGAAACTCCGGTAAGTTTTCAACTGATGCAAAGATCTTGTTAGGATCCTCTTCAACAACTTGTTTAATATCTGAGTTACCTACAGGCTCATCAATTCTGATTTCCTGGTTAGGGTCACCCTTTTGGTCTTTCTGACCTGGATCCGCTACAGCAAGTTCCTTTACGGTTGGTGGATCTTTTTCCTTAACCTCGTTATCTGGTTTTACAACCGGAGGCGGGAAACGAACCTGGTCAACTTTTGGTTTTGGTGGTTCTGGCGGCGGCGGAGGTGGTTTTTTAGTTTGATCCACCGGTGGCGGAGGTAACAGCACTACGTCTGTTATCTTCACCTTGTCATCAGCTTTGGGGATAAATCCCTTGATCTTGGCTATGATAGTAGGCATTGAAACAACAAGTACAAAAAATACGATGGCATAAATAAGTGCCTTTGATGTATTTTTCGGATTGTCTCTTCTCAACTCATAAGCCCCGTAGGCCTTATTTCTGCTACTAAAAACAACGTCGATCCATTTCTGATCTAATATATCTAATTTTGATCCGAACATGTTTTAGACTTTAATAGTAATTAACATTAAGTAATATTATTTTGCGTCGTTGTAAAGATTTTCCCTTTTCAACAACTCAACTTCTGCTGGTGTGATATCAACAATACCGTACATTAGTATGTTGGTGATAGCCATTTCATCTAATACACTTACCATGTTCTTGTATTTTGATTTATCGCTTGGCTTTATCACAACAAAAATAGTTTTGCCGGTTTTCTCCTGCACTTCTTTACTTTTTTCAACAAGTAATTTGCGCAGGCCATCGGCGTTATAGTTGGTAACTTCTGGAGCCGATTTTCCCGGTTCGCCCAGGTACCACTCCAATTTGTCATCACTTCCTAATAACAGGGTTAATGAACGTGAAGCGGCAATTGGCAACTGGTCTTTGGTTTTTTCGTCCTTATCAGGCATTGCAAGGTCCATCGCTTTAGCTTTGGCCAATGTAGTGGTCATGATAAAGAAAGTGATCAGCAAAAACGCCAGATCCACCATCGCGGTTAAATCTACACGGGTTGATTGCTTTTTACTTCTAACCTTCCCGCCCTTGTGTTTGCCTCCCCCGGAGGTATCTAATTCTGCCATGATTCTTTATTTTTTAGGCGCGGCGCCCAAATCTGTTATTAAACTAAACTTGTTAACTTTTTGCTTTTGCAAAATTCCAATAACATCCTTAATAACCGGATACTCTTCTTTGCTATCACCTTTGATGGCTATACGTAATTGTGTATTGTGTAAAGCAACAGTTGCTTTACGTGCCTCGCGGATCCAGTTAAACAATTCGTTGCTTACAGAATCCCTTGGGATACCTGGCTGAACATATTTCTTTTGCTGATCGGCTGTTAAAGCGATGAATTGCTTAAGCTGATTAAAAGGAACACCAAATGATGGAATTGTTGAAAACCTGTTAAGCTCTTCGGGGGTGAAGGTTATTTTATAAATTTCGCCCATTTGAGTTAACGTTTGTTTGCGTATGTCTGTTCCTTCAGTTCCAAAGAAAGCTTTTTGCTTGCCTACAGAAATTGTTAAAAAGTCAGATTCAGGCACCGGCTGCTGGATAGAAGACTTTGGTATATCAATAGGTACCGGATCTTCTGTTTTTGGTTTTGCAGTTAATATAAAGAAAGTTAGCAGCAGGAACGCCACGTCGCACATGGCGGTCATGTCGATTGCTGTACTCTTTCTTGGAACTTTTATCCTTGCCATATTAAAAATCTTTTAAAAATATATAGTGTAATGAATTAAAATCTCTGCCTTTTACAATTGTGCTTAAGGCAGAAGCACTAATATATTTTTATTTGTTTTTATGTGATGAAGCAAATGTTTGAACAATGCTGAAACCGGTTTCATCGATAGCGTAAGTCAATTTATCAATTTTTGACGTAAATACGTTGTACATGATAATTGAGATAGCTGAAGTACTGATACCGAATGCAGTGTTGATCAAAGCTTCAGAGATGTGAGCAGATAGTTCAACCTGGTTAGGCACACCTGAAGTTGCTAACGCAGAGAACGCACCGATCATACCCACAACCGTACCTAATAAACCGGTTAATGTACCGATAGATACCAGGGTAGCGATGATAGTTAAGTTTTGCTCTAACATAGGCATTTCTAAAGCTGTAGCTTCTTCGATGTCTTTTTGGATAGCTAAAGTTTTTTGATCAACGTCAAGGTTTGGCTCTGCTTCCATTTCACCATATTTTTTCAATGCTGATTTGATAACGTTTGCTACTGAACCTTTTTGTTTGTCGCACTCAGCTGATGCTGCAGCGATGTTACCTGCGTTTAAAGAAGCCTGGATCTTTCTAACAAAAGAGTCAACACTGCCAGTACCAGATGCTTTACCGATAACTACAAAACGCTCGATAGAGAAAACGATTACCATTAACAGGAATGACATGATCAAAGGCACGATAACACCACCTTTGTGGATTGTACCGTAAATGTCTGTAGGTTCAGCTTTTGGATCACCTCCTTTAAAGTGGCTTGGGTCGCCTAAAATGAATATAAAAATACAAATTGCTACTACTATACAAATTGGAATAGTTAAAGAAGCAAATATGCCCGATGCACTTGAGCTTTCTTTTTTAACAGGAGTAGTTGGTTTTGTTGGAGCGTTTGCCATTACTTTTAATTTTTAGTTTTTAGTTTTTGTTTATATTATAAGTTAGTTAAAATGTGCACTGGTTTGCGAATAACAAAAATAGAATTTTCTTTAAATAAAAAAATCATTTATATTATTCTTTACAATTTTTTAATACCAAATTACATTTTGTTTGTAATTGGATATAGATAACGTAGCAATGTTAAATTATTGTGTGTTGCCACAACAATTATTTGCAATGAAAACCATTTTTTTTAACATTATCAAGCAATACTAATAAAATTTATGCGACTATTCTGTTACATTAACATTTAGTATTGTTTTTGTTACGCCGTTAAAGCCAAACAAAATTGGCCGCATTTAGGTGTTTTAGTGTATAAAATACGCTAAGCATTAGCTTAAACATTGGCGTTTAAGGGTATTAAGCCTTTTGAACTATCCGCCTGCTTTTTTTGCTTTGTAGCCATCGGTTTGCAGTAAGGTTAATATTTTATCCCTGAAATCGCCCTGGATCAATATTTCGCCATCTTTTACCGAACCGCCCACCCCGCATTTTGTTTTCAGCTTTTTACCAATGGCTTCCAGGTCGGTATCGGCACCAATAAAGCCTGCAACGCGGGTAACCAGTTTGCTGCCGCCTTTTCTATCAAGATATATTTTTAGATTTTGCTGCTGTGGTGGCAATGTTTGGGCGGCATCGTTCCCGTTTTCCTGGTACGCAAAGGCAGGATCGGTTGAGTAAACTACGCCTGTAAAATTCTTTTTAGCCATAATGGGATGTTTTTAATAGCCAGGGCCTACAATTATTTTTAACGAACCAGGGATTATATTAATATTTAAATTGGCCTGCATTATTTGCGGTTCGCCGTCAAGGTGAATAGGCCCTTCGTTTTCACGGGTTACATTTATTTGTTTACCCCTGATGATCTCGATGTACCTGGAGCTTTCGATGGTTTTAAACATTAGCCTTGCACCAATCTCGGGCAGGCGCCATACCGGAAATTTACGAATGATACATACATCCAATAAACCATCCTGAACTGACGCGTTAGGTGATATATGTACATCATTACCCCATTGCGATGAATTGGCAATACTTACTATAAAGGCCTCGCGTTCATACATCGTTCCGTCAATTTCAATACGATATAACTGGGGCTTATAGCTTGCTATCTCCTGCATGGTTGATTTGATATAAGTTAAAAAACCACGCTTTTTACCATGCGAAAACACTTCGGCTATGTGCGCGTCAAAACCCATACCGGCCATATTAAAAAATGGCTGTCCGTTCATCTGTCCCGAATCGATAGATTCTACTTTATAAGCGCTTAATGCCTTGATTGAATCGGCGGTATTCATCGGAATACTTAAAAACCGGGCTAAACCGTTGCCCGATCCAAAGGGCACCACGCCCAACGCTGTAGTGCTCCCTACTATAGCCGATGCTATTTCATTAACCGTACCATCGCCACCAACAGCTACTACTTCATCGTACTTACCGGCGGCTTCGGCAGCTATTTGCCTTGCGTGCGAAACCCCATCGGTAAATATCACATCATAATCAAATACTTTTTTATCAAGGTTCTGATCAATTAAATCCGGCACACCGTCCTTCTTCTTCCCGCCCGATATAGGGTTTATTATAAATAGTGCTCTACGTTTCAACTATCTGGTATTATTTAAAGTATCAAAAGTAAATGTATTTTCGGCTTTGTAAAATTTGTTTTATTTTTGCCCCCCGAAAGTGGAATGATTTAATGAGCCGGCAACCGCCGGAACCGGATTGCAACCACGTAAAAAAGTGCTAAAACCAATGCTTCTTTTTACTACGATCCCCTTAAATCCTCTCTTTACTATTTTACGTTAATTGTATAAAAATTTTATATGCCATATTTATTTACGTCCGAATCCGTATCAGAAGGACACCCGGATAAAGTTGCCGACCAGATCTCAGACGCCCTGATTGATCACTTTTTAGCATTCGACCCTAATTCAAAAGTTGCCTGCGAAACCCTGGTAACTACCGGGCAGGTAATTTTGGCCGGCGAAGTAAAATCAAAAGCTTATTTAGATGTACAAAAAATTGCCCGCGAGGTGATCAATAAAATTGGTTACACCAAAGGCGAATATATGTTTGATGGCAGCTCATGCGGTGTGCTATCGGCCATTCACGAACAATCACCCGATATTAACCAGGGCGTTGAACGTAAAGCACCCGAAGAACAAGGCGCGGGCGACCAGGGCATGATGTTTGGTTATGCTACTGCCGAAACTGAAAACTACATGCCACTGGCATTAGATATAGCGCACGCCTTATTAATAGAGCTTGCCGCCATCCGCCGTGAAAACAGCGAGATCAAATACCTGCGCCCGGATGCTAAATCGCAGGTTACTTTAGAGTATGCCGATGACAATACACCGCAGCGTATCGATGCCATTGTAATATCTACCCAGCACGATGATTTTGACGAAGAAACCGCGATGCTGGCCAAAATCAGCTCCGATATTATCAGCATTTTGATCCCTCGTGTAAAAGCTAAGTATCCAAAATACGCGCACTTTTTTAACGATCAGATCAAATACCACATTAACCCAACCGGTAAATTTGTTATCGGCGGGCCACATGGCGATACAGGTTTAACCGGTCGTAAAATTATTGTGGATACTTATGGTGGTAAAGGTGCACACGGCGGTGGCGCGTTTTCTGGTAAAGATCCATCAAAGGTAGATCGCTCTGCCGCTTACGCAACCCGTCATATTGCTAAAAACCTGGTAGCCGCCGGTGTTTGTACCGAAGTATTGGTACAGGTATCATACGCTATTGGTGTTGCACAGCCAATGGGTATTTATGTAAACACTTATGGCACTGCCAGGATTGACCTGCACGATGGTGCTATTGCCGCCAAGGTTGAAGAGGTATTTAACATGACCCCATACGCTATTGAAACCCGCTTTAAACTGCGTAACCCCATTTATAGCGAAACCGCGGCTTACGGCCACTTTGGTAAACCAAACGAAACCGTAACCAAAACTTTTATAGCCCATGACGGCAGCGAACTAAAACGCGAAGTTGAACTGTTTACCTGGGAAAAACTGGATTACGTAGATAAAGTAAAAGCAGCCTTTGGTCTTTAGATAAAAGATTAACTTCGTTGAGGGCTTCGCCGTTTTTAGAGCAAGGAATAAAGATAAAAGCGATTGGTGTAGGCCGGTCGCTTTTTTTTTGTGGGGTAATAAAATTTTCTTATCTCCCTTGCTATACTGAGCGATAAAATTTCGAGATTCTGAAGGAGAAATGACAATATAAAGGTATGTCATTGCGAGCGCAGCGCGGCAATCTCGTCGCTCTACAGGGCGAATAAGCATAGCGACGGAGATTGCTTCGTTCCCCCGTCGTCCAAAGTCTCCGGTTTCGAACAATCTTGGCTGTCTTTAATCCAAAAATCCTTGCTCTTTGCTCCAAAAACTAAATCTGCCTGATATACGTCAATTTCAAAATGCCGCCCTGTTGTTTTTGCGGGATGCCAAATGGGGTTCTATAATAATTATTCACACTGTTCGCCACCAGGTAAATGAACGACAGCGGACGGTATTCCCAGGAAAAACGGGCGTTTAGCGATCCATTCCGGGCATCGGTATTGTATTGGTAAAATGCAGACAGCAGCATTGTAGGATTGGCGGCCACGCGTAGTTCGGGAGCCAACAGGTGGGTGGTTGTAGATACCTTATCTATTCCTGCATTTTTAAAATCGTTGCGGGTATAACTCATCACCAGGGATAGTTGGGGTACGGGCGCGGCACGTAATGACAGGTAATAGCTATTAAGCTTACCATTATAATAGCCGCCCGTGCTTAAGCGGGTTTCGGCACTGAAGGGGGCTGCGGCATTGGTGATTCCATAAAACTCGTACCTGTAAAAATGATAGTTTGCTGTCGCGATGTTGATTTTGCGCACCGGCTCAAAGTTATCAGTCAGGTTTTCCCATGAACTGGTAATGTTAAAATTAAAGTGCGACTGATCTGTAAAAAACAGCTGAAAAGGCATCAGCACCACATTGGCCTCCTGGAATTTACCAGTTGATGCCTCGTGATAAATATCGGCCGTAATTTGCGGACTAAAAAACTGCACATTTTTGGGAAACCAGTTTTTATGGGTAAAAAAATAAAAGTTGGGCTGTGTATTGATAAAATTATCGCGGGCAACAAAGCCCGTTTGAGCCTGGTAACCTTTAGATACTGCGGTTTGAAACCAATCGATAAAAAAGTGCGTGGCCGAGTAATTCAGTTCGGCAAAGGCTGCCGAACCTTTTTGCTTGTTGAGCGAATTGCCGGAGTATGATGCCATACCCCGGATAAACAAAGGCTGGCTTACCTGCCAAAAGGCATCCACTACCTCAACCGGATTAACAGAGGTGGGCTGGCCCAGACCGGCCAGGTTTTCGCGCAGTATTTCCATTCCCCCTATTTGCAGGCGGTTGGTGATGTTTCGTTTATAACGAAATACGCCAAACAGCGCGCCACTCTCGGTGCTGTCTCCACTTTGTTTCATCACCAGTAGCCCTGCCGATTGCTTGCTATCCTGGTGTATAAACCTTAAGCCGCCGTTGATGGTAAGCGGGTTACCACCATCGCTTAAACCTATCCGCCGGCTAAAAAAAGGCTGAATAATGCCGCTTTGCCCTACCGAAAACAAACTGGCGTTCTCTAAAAAGAACTGCCTTTTCTCGGGGAAGAAAACGCTGGAGCGGCTTAGGTTTACCACCTGCTTATCCACATCGGCCTGGGCAAAATCGGTATTAACGGTGCCTTCTAATAGGGTATTGGAATTGAGGGCATATTTAACTTCGCCGCCAAACTCGGGCTTATAGCTGGTTTTATTGCCATCTGTTTTATTGGCGTTCACCAGTGCGTAAGGCTCAACCCGCAGGTTAAAATTGGCATCGGGCGGTACAATATTGGTGAGGATGCCCGCATAGGCCATCTGCGTTTCGCTATAAGCCTGCGGCCATGGCGACCAGCCATTGGTTTCACCAATATGCCTGATGTTACGGGCAAAGTTGATGCTCCACTCCGTTGAATTTTTGGGGTAGCGCAAGGAACTGAAGGGAATAGCCACTTCGGTACTCCAGGAGTGATCCTGTATTTTGCTGGCCGCCTGCCATACGGCATCCCATTTATAATCGTAGCTGTAATCGGCATAGTGCATAATATCCATCTGGGTGCCATAAGGCGTTACACAAAAGGTCATTACCGGCAGGCGAGGATCTTTAAACGGGTCTATCAGGATCTCAAAAAGCTCATTATTGCTGTAGCTAAAATCACGGCGAAGATCCTGTACCTGGATGTCTTTTTTGCCCGGGGGGAAATCGCATACCGCACTGATGTAGATATTTTTATCATCGTACAATAACCGTACTTTGGTATCATAGGTGGCCTTATTGCCCTGCCTTGGGTAGGCTGTGGTAAAATAGGTTGCCACAGGTGCCTTATCCCAGGTCGCTTCATTGGGCAAGCCGTCGATAGTTATTTTTTCGATAGTGCGGGTAGCCTGCAGGTGCGGGCGCTGGGCTTCGGGCAATGGCAAAAAAGCTTCCTGGGCCTGCAATCGCGATAAACCAACCTGCATTAACAGGCACAACATCAACCCAAATACGCGATAACCAGGGCGCTGAAATATTTTCATGCCTCAAATAAATGACGCTAAAAACTTAATATTTTTACTTTTAGACGTAACACTCACGTACCGGCATGAATAGGCCCTTAGCAGCCTTAAACATGTTAGCGGTAAAAAACGTACAATTAAAGGCCCGTAACAGGGTGTTGGTCTAATAACCGGATGTAACCCGCCAATTATATTGAATTTTACACCATGCAAAACCTAAAGCAGATACGATACCAGGCCGTGATGCGGCACCTGCTGTTTTGGCTGGCCTATATACTATACCAGTGTGTAAACAATGGCTGGGAAGATAAAGATGTGTTCGCTTTTAAACTCGATCCGCAGTTAGTAACAAGTGTTCCCATTGCCATGCTGGTTACTTATTTAAACCTTTATGTGCTGATGCCGCTGTTTTATTATCCTCAAAAATATCTTCAATATACCATTGGCATGCTGGGGCTGATATTAATTGCCGGCCTTTTACCCCGCTTTTTTGCTTACGCCATTTGGGTACCCTGGGATAAAATTCACGACCCTGCCATGTACCGGATGGAAAAAACAGATTTCTGGATCCCGGTGCGCATTTTTAAAAACGCGGCTGGTAACACACCCATACTTTTAGCCGCTATGCTGCTTAAGTTGATGCGCAATGCTTTTAAACAGGAAAAACACCTGCGCGAAGTGGAGCAGGAAAAATTTACCGCCGAAATGGGCCTGCTGAAAGCACAGATAAACCCTCACTTTTTTTTCAATACGCTCAACAGTCTTTACGCACTTACGTTAAAGGGCAGCGAACAGGCCTCAAAAGTGGTGCTGCGCCTGTCAGACCTGATGCACTACATGCTATACGAGGCCAGCGAAAACAAGGTGCTGCTGCAAGACGAGATCAAACACCTGGAAAGCTATATAGGCATTGAGCAAATGCGCTTTGCCGATAGGCTTGAACTTTCTTTTCAATATTCGGGTGATATTGCCGGTAAAATGATAGCGCCCCTGTTACTGCTCCCCTTTGTAGAAAACGCTTTTAAACATGGCCTTGCCGAGCATATCGGTTACATCACCATTAATTTAAAAGTTACCGGCAACCGTTTATTTTTTAAGGTAGAGAATAGTTACGAACCAAATACCACAGGCACCAAAACAGGACTTGGATTAAAGAATGTGAAAAGGAGACTGGAGCTCACCTACCCCGGCAATTACACCCTGCTGATTAACAAATACAACGAGATTTTTGAGGCCGATTTAAAGCTTGACCTATGAAAAAGATCAATTGCCTGGTGGCCGACGATGAACAACTGGCCCGCGAAGTGATGCAAAGCCACATCAGCAAGCTGGATAAGCTTAACCTGGTGGGCACCTGCAATAACGCCATTGAAGTTTACAATACGCTTAAAAATCAAAACATCGACCTGTTGTTTTTAGATATCCAGATGCCCCAGCTTACCGGGATTGAATTGCTACGTACCCTAAAAAATCCGCCGCCGGTGATATTGACCACCGCCCACCGCGAGTTTGCTTTGGAAGGATATGAGCTTAACGTGATAGATTACCTGCTAAAACCGGTATCCTTCGAGCGCTTTTTAAAAGCGGTTGATAAATACGAAACGATCAGCAACGCCGATACTGTGGTGATCACCTCGCCTACTCCTCCCCCTGTTGTAAAAGACGACCGGCTGGCCTTCATCTACGTAAAATCCGACAAAAAAATGGTGCGTATCCTGCTCAGCGATATCCTTTATATTGAGGGATTGAAAGATTACGTAAAAATATACACCACCGGCAACCCGGTGATTACCTATCAAACGCTCACCTACCTGGAAGAAAAGTTATCGGCCAATCACTTTATCCGCGCGCATCGCTCCTACATTGTATCGCTTAACCATATCAGCGCCTACTCCTCCAACCAGATAGAAATTGGCAAGCGCATTATCCCGATAGGAAACTCCTACGCAAAAGATGTGTTGAAGAAGTTGGAGGGGTGATTTTGATATGCAGATATGGGAGGATGTGCAGATACGCAGATTCCAGATGTGCAGATGAAGCGCCAATACTAAAATAAGTCATCCTGATTACTTGTTTCAGGACCCCACAGGACAGGTTTTCCGCATGAAGTATACTTAGCGCGCGAGGTGCTGAAATAAATTCAGCATGACTACCCCGGGGGTACCGTGGCCGCATAGTATCACCGTAGACCCTTCCCGGCCCTTTCCCTCTTATTTATAGACTAACAACCCGTTTGTGCCGATGAAACGCTGTTCATCCGGCTTAAACAAGCTTCCGTCCGGATGATTTGGGCTATCGTCGATTATTTTGTTGCGCCGGTCTATTGCGTTTTAGTAACCCGCGCGGGTGTGTTTTATTTGCGGCATGAAACTAAAATTATACCTGCTGATATTGCTCCTGCTGCCTTTTACCCTGGTAAAAGCAACCAACATAATCACCGACGCCAGTGCCGGCATTACCGGTACAGTGATCGATTCGCTGAGCCAAAAACCGGTGGATTACGCTACCATAACCGTACTTGACCAGGCAACCGGTAAAATTATAAACGGAACCGTGAGTGCTACCGATGGTAAATTCACTGTTGATAAATTACCTGCGGGAACTTACCGCCTGCGCATCAACTTTTTAGGTTATGCCAATAAAACCATCAGTAATATTAAAATAGATGGCGGTACTTTAAAGTTGGGCCGGATATTACTTGCCCCCAATAGCAAGTTATTAAATGAGGTGCAGGTTACCGCCAAAAAGGCAATCATTGAAGAAAAGATTGACCGCACCGTATACAATGCCGAAAACGACCTTACCGCCCGCGGCGGCGATGCCACCGACGTAATGAAACGTGTACCTATGGTATCTGTCGACCTGGATGGCAACGTGAGCGTGCGCGGCAGCTCAAACATTAAAGTGTTGATTAATGGCCGACCATCGTCAATGGCATCGGCAAGTATTTCTGATGCATTGAAACAGATCCCCGCCGATCTGATCAAAAGCGTGGAGGTAATTACCTCGCCATCGGCCAAGTATGATGCCGAAGGAAGCGGAGGTATTATCAACATCATCCTTAAGCAAAATACCTTACAGGGGATGACTCTTAACGTTAATTCATCGGCAGGCACACGTGGTGCTGGTTTGGGCTTGAACGGTAATTACAAAACCGGCAAGCTGAATTTCTCTTTGGGCGGATTTGGTCGCGGGGGTTATAACATCCCCGGGGAATTTACCAACGACCAAACTGTTACCGATTTGAGCACGGGCGATGTTTCACGTACCAGCCAATCGGCCAATACCCATAATAAATTTTTATTTGCGCGGTATAACGCCGGTTTGGATTATGATATTAACGAGCACAATTCCCTTAGCCTGGGTGTGGTATTTGGTGCCAATGCACGCCCTACCACGCAGGACAATTTTTCAACTAACAGCTACCTCAACGATGCATTAACCGGCACATCGTTACAAACAAATAAGATCACCGCAAATTCTACATCGGTTGATGCAACTTTAACATATACCCTTACCGGCAAAAAGCCTCAACGCGAGTTTAGTTTTTTAACCGAGTACAGCCAGAATAACCGCCACAACAATTTCGAAAACATTTTTCTTAACCAGGATGATGGCTCTACAACCGGCGGATTAAAAAACAATAACAACAGCGTAAACAAGGAGCTTACCCTCGAAGCTGATTACCAAACCCCGCTTTTTAAAAATACGCTGTTAGAATTTGGTGCCAAGGATATTGTACGTACCGTAACCAGCGACTACACTTACCTATCGGCAGCCGATGGTACGCTTAACTATCAGCCTTTGGCATCTTCAAGCCTGTCAAACTCGTTTAATTACAAGCAAAACGTTGCGGCAGGTTATGTATCGTTTACGTTTAACCCGTTTAAAAATTATACCATTAAGGCAGGTACCCGTTACGAGTACACCACCATCAATGCCGATTTCCAAACCGGATCATCTGTAAACATCCCGGATTACGGCATCCTGGTACCCAGTTTGAACATCAGCAAAAAATTCGACAATGGCGATATGATCAAGTTGGGCTATAACCGCCGCATCCAGCGCCCATCTATCGAGTTTTTGAACCCGAATATCCAGGCCTCAAACCCGTTGAACATCAGCAGCGGTAACCCGGCATTGCAGCCGGAGTTTACCAACAACTTTGAGCTGGCTTATAGTACCAACATTAAAGCCAACCATTTCAACATCTCGGCTTTTATGCGCAACACCAATGATGCTATCCAAACCATCCGCACCAGCAGCGGTGATACCATTAAAACCAATTACCAAAACCTGGGTAAGCAAAACGCCTATGGTATGAGCCTATCGGCCAACCTATCGCTTACCAGTAAATTGACGCTTAACGGCGGTCTAGATATGTATTATTTAGATTTGGACAACCAGGACCCTGATCCGCTTTTCCGCGCTACAAACCATGGCTGGGTAGCTAATTACCGCTTGTTTGGCGGATACGATCTGTCAGATAAATATTCCATCCAGGCATTTGCTTTCCGCCGTTCGCGCCAGATTCAGCTACAGGGCTACCAAGGCAGTTTCGGCATCTATAATTTGAGTTTCAACCGCAAGTTCGCCAATAAAAAAGGCAGTATAGGTATTGGTGCCGATAATTTCCTGACTAATGGATTTAAGATCCCAACGGTAATAAACTCTGCCAACATCAACCAAACGGCTTTAAACGTAATGCATAACCGTAGCTTCGAGATCACGTTTAGCTACAAGTTTGGCGGCCTATCGGTAGAGAAACCCAAAAAGCCAAAAAAAACCATCAATAACGATGACTTGAAGGAAGGCAGCAGTAATAACAACAATAACTAAGCACCGGGGAAAGGTCATCCCTTTGAGTTAAAAAAACAGGTAATTTTAATGGAGAAATAATAGAGTGGCCAAAGACTTGCGAAGTTTTAAAAACTTCGCAAGTCTGAAATGTGTAAGCGACTTCTGATTATTCAAAATTCTTATCAACCAACAGCCTTTTACTTTTCAATATACCTAATAGGTATTTACCCTCTGCCTCTTCAACGGCTTCGCCAAATCGTACCGTTTTCATACCATAATCAAATAGTATGGTGCCTATGCTATCTCCTTTAAATCCCCGCAACGATCCAAAACGACCTTGGTTACTATAGATCGAATCGTCCTGCACCCTAAAGCTTTTACAGCCATTCAAATCATAAACTTGAATCTTGCTAAACCAATCGTTTTTCTTTTTAAGTTCCAAAGTTCCCTTGCCTATTTCAATTATTTCTTTGCCGGCAAGTTGCCATAGCGCTGTTTTTAGGGCGAAGAAACCACCCAGCGTCCACCCTGTTAACCATACAATCATAAACAAATCGGGCGCATTGTGGTGTTGTGAGGTGAACACAGTACTGGAAACCGAAAACTCCCCAAAAAACCAGCCGCAAAGCCAAACGCATAAAAAAGCAAGGGTAGCATTATTTCTTTTAGCGGGGATAATTATCCGTACCGAATCAAAATTATCTTCAACAATCGCGCGGCCGTTATAAGGTATTTCCATTGTGATATTATTTACATAAATATCATATTAATTATGATACACACAAATTTTACCTACAGCAATGTTTTAGGCTTTTCGTAATTTTACTATCTATGCAAAATTCTGCGTTCAACAAATACAACGAAAAATTTCAGGAAGCTTTGGCCGGATTAAACCCCGAGCAGCTGGCTGCTGTAAATACAATGGATGGCCCGGTGTTGGTAGTGGCTGGCCCTGGTACCGGCAAAACACAGATACTGGCTGCCCGGATAGGTAAAATATTAACCGATACCGATGCCCTGGCCAACGAGATCCTGTGCTTAACTTATACCGATGCCGGCGCGGTGGCTATGCGCAAACGCCTGTTTGAGTTTATCGGCCCCGATGCTTACCGCATCAACATTTATACCTTCCATGCTTTTTGTAACGAGATCATCCAGGAAAACCTGGAGTATTTTGGTAAGCTGAATTTAGAGTCGCTGTCCGACCTGGAATCGGCCATGCTGTTTCGCGAATTGGTGGATGAGTTTGATAATGACCACCTGCTCAAACGCTTTACCGGCGATGTGTATTACGATACCAAGCGCCTTAAAGACCTGTTCAGCACCATGAAACGTGAAAACTGGAACATGGAAATGATTGAGCAGGCGGTGCAGGAATACCTTGACGATATCCCTAACCGCGAGGAATTTACCTACAAGCGTGCCAACTCCAAAACCGGCATCAAAGTGGGCGACCCAAAACAAAAGGACATTGATGCTGCGCATGATTTGATGAAAAAACTGCTGGCAGCCGTGCGCGAATACCAGAATTACGATTTTAAAATGAAAGCCCGTGGCCGCTATGATTATGACGACATGATCATTTGGGTGCTGCGTGCCTTTCGCGATAATGAGGAGATCCTGCGCAAATACCAGGAACGGTACCAATATATTCTGGTGGATGAGTTTCAGGATACCAGCGGATCGCAAAACGAGCTGCTGCGCTTTTTGCTGAATTACTGGGAAGTACCCAACGTATTTGTGGTGGGCGATGACGACCAGTCGATCTTTAAATTCCAGGGTGCCAATATGAAAAACATCCTCGATTTTGCCAACGATTATGTAAGCACGCTGCACACCGTGGTACTGAAGCACAATTACCGCTCAAACCAGCACATTCTTGATATTTCAAAAGCGCTCATCAACAATAACTTTGAGCGTTTAACCACCCAGTTAAAACTGGATAAAGACTTGCGGGCATCGCACCCAC
Organism: Mucilaginibacter dorajii; assembly: GCF_024808255.1. Taxonomy (GTDB): domain Bacteria; phylum Bacteroidota; class Bacteroidia; order Sphingobacteriales; family Sphingobacteriaceae; genus Mucilaginibacter; species Mucilaginibacter dorajii. The sequence continues at coordinate 20,347 of NZ_JANTYS010000008.1, read as the reverse complement.
GCTTTGCCCAAATACCGGTTGAGCCTGTGATCCGCGAATATGAAAATCCCGACCAGGAGTTGGTAGATGTATCGGACCAGATCAAAAACCTGGTTGATAATGGCACCGAGCCGGGCGAGATAGCGGTGATTTACCGCAACCACAGCCAGGTAGAAGAAATGATCCAATACCTGGAGGTGCAAAAGATAGCCGTAAACACCAAACGCAAAATCGATATCCTTACCCAGCCCTTTGGCGAAAAGATCATCAATATTTTGCGCTACCTCGATATGGAACTTGATTCGCCCTACAGCGGCGATGAACTGCTGTTTGAGATCCTGCATTATGATTTCTTCAACATCGCGCCTATCGAAATTGCCAAGGCCAGCATAGCGGTATCGCAGGAAAACTTTGCCCCCGGCACACGTGAAAAAAACCGGACATCCATCCGCAGGTATATCCACGAATTGAAGGTACCCACTCAGCCCGACCTTTTTGCGCAGGATAAGTATACCGAAATGAAATACCTCATTTATAATATTGATGAGTTGTTAAAATCGGCAGTGAACGTTACGTTGCAGGCCTTTTTCCAGGATGTGATCGCTAAAATGGGCATCCTCAAATACATTATGCAGCAAACCGACAAGGGCGGCTACATGCAGATGTTATCCAGCTTCTTCGACTTTTTGAAGGACGAGAGCCGCAAAAATCCCGATATCAAACTATCCGACCTGATAGCCACCATCGACCTGATGAAAAAGAACGGCATCAGGCTCGATCTCAATAAGATCATCTACAGCGATAACGGCGTTAACTTTTTAACCGCCCATGGTTCCAAAGGACTGGAATTTGAACACGTATTTTTCATCGGCTGCGATAAACGTACCTGGGATAGCAAGGGCCGCAACAATGGTTTTAGTTTGCCCGATACGTTAACGCAGGCCGGCTCAAATGATATCGCCCAAAAGGAAGAAGCCCGTCGCCTGTTCTACGTAGCTGTAACCCGTGCCAAACAAAACCTGATGATCTCTTATGCTGGCAAGGATAAGAAAGGGAAAGACAATGAGGCCACACAGTTTATTGGCGAGATATTGGCGAATACTTCAACCGTGCTACAGTATCCAAAAGTTACGCCCGATGCCATGATCGGCTTTATAGCAACCCAGTTTAGCGAAACCGAAAAGCCGAAGGTGGAGCTATTGGATACCAACTACATCAGCCAGTTGCTGCAAAACTATACCCTATCGGTAACGCACTTGAATAACTACCTGGATTGCCCGCTGCGGTTTTATTTCCAGTGTTTAATCAGGGTGCCATCGGGCAAAAGTCCGTCGGCCACGTTTGGGCAGGCCGTACACTGGGCTTTGAACAAAACTTATCGTTTACTGAAGGAGAACGATAACGAGTTTTTGTCTACAGAGCAGTTCATGAACGAGTTTAAATGGTACATGGCCCGCAACCGCGATTCGTTCACCAAAGATGAATACAAACTGCGCGTAGCCTACGGCGAAAAGATATTGCCGCCATACTACGAGCAAAATGTTGACGGCTGGAACAAGGTAGCCGTAACCGAAAAACCCATCAAAAACATCGAAATAAATGGCGTACCTATTAAAGGTAACCTGGATAAAATGGAGTTTGACGGCAAACAGGTAACCGTTGTGGATTATAAAACCGGTAAAGTAAAAAATGCCAAAGACAAGCTGTTACGCCCCACCTTTGACGCCCCGCAAGGCGGCGATTACTGGCGCCAGGGCGTTTTTTACAAAATCCTGGTAGACCATGACCGTACCAACGATTGGGAAGTTATTGACACCATTTTTGATTTTGTTGAACCCGTAAGCGAAGGCGAATATTATAAGGAAAAATACGTGATCAGTCCGGCAGATATTGAGCTGGTAACCGGGCAGATCACAGAAACCTATGCCAAAATAATGGCCCACGATTTTAACACCGGCTGCGGCAAAAAAGAATGCCAATGGTGCCATTTTGTAAAAAGCAATTTTAAACAGGCCGAAGGGGTGTTGGAAGAAGCGAGTGAGGAAGAGGAGTAAAAAGTTTTTTTCTGTAGAGACGGATCACATCCGTCTCCCGCTTGCAAATCGAACTTGAAAATCTGCCCTGTATAGTTGGAGACACATGTGATGTGTCTCAGGAAAATAAACAAACCGTAGAGACGGATCACATCCGTCTCCCGCTTGCAAATCGAACTTGAAAATTCGCCCTTTATAGTTGGAGACACATGTGATGTGTCTCTACAGGAAAAAATCAACAACGAACTGTAGAGTCCCCAACAGGACATTCAAACCATGCTCAACCAATGGAAGATAAATTTCAAAATAAATACCGGACAGATTCACCCCGTCTTTCAGGATGGGATTATGGTTCGCACGGTTTATATTTTATAACCATTTGCACCAAACCCCGCCTTCCATATTTTGGTGAGGTTATAATACCCGAAGATCCCGATAATGCTTTTATTAAACATTCCGATATTGGCAAGGCAACACATGAGCATTGGCTAAGAATCCCGGAATTTCATCCATACGTGCAACTGGATGATTTTGTGATTATGCCCGATCACGTACATGGCATATTGTTTTTCAATAAACCCGACAAAACCAATTGGGAGCCCAACAAATTTGGACCACAACGGAATAATTTAGCGTCGGTTTTACGGGGTTATAAAGGATCTTTAACAAAATATTCGATTTTAAATAATATAGAATTTGGATGGCAGCCCCGATATTATGATAGGGTGATAAGAGACCAGAAAGAATACAATAATATCCGGGAATATATTTCTCAAAATCCAAGAAATTGGCTGTCGGATAAAAATGGATTTGAGAAATTTTATATGTAATCGCATATATGCAGAACGAATTACGTCGACTACATACGTAACAAATGTAGGGAGACACATCACATGTGTCTCCCGCATGCAAATCGTATTGGTATATTCGGATATGGAAATTCGCTCTGTACAGCGTGAGACACATGTGATGTGTCTCTACAGGGAAAAATGAAAACACCACCACCATGAAATACATCAAAACCCTCCTTCTCCTCCTCATCACCGCCGCTGCATCGGCACAAACCATTATTAAACCCGATGCGCAGATCAAACAAATGGTTGATGAGGTATCTGCTAAAAACATTGAGGCTACCATCCGCAAACTGGTAAGCTTTAAAACCCGGCATGTATTAAGCGATACCACCAGCAAAACCACCGGCATCGGCGCGGCCCGCAACTGGATCAAAGCCGAAATGGAACGCTATGCCGCCGCCTCAAACGGACGGATGACCGTTGCCTTCGATACCTTTACCCAGCCCAAAAGCGGCCGGATTGATAAACCGGTGATGATTAAAAACATACTGGCTACCTTAAAGGGTACCGACCCAAATGATACCCGGGTTTACCTGGTATCGGGCCATTATGATTCGCGCATTAACGATGTGATGGACGGCAATGGCGTTGAGCCGGGTGCTAATGACGACGCGTCGGGCACGGCGCTATCCATGGAACTGGCCAGGGTAATGGCTAAACGCAGTTTCCCGGCAACCATCATTTTTATGGCGGTTGCTGCCGAGGAGCAGGGTTTATACGGATCTGACCATGTGGCCAAACGCGCCAAAGCCGAAAACTGGAACGTGGATGCCATGCTGAACAATGACATTGTGGGCAACAGCCATGGTATGGAAACCGATTTGAAGGATAACCGTAGCGTACGGGTGTTTAGTGATGGAATACCTACCAACGCTACCGATAAACAGGTGGCTGCGTTGAAATCATTAGGGGGCGAGAATGATAGTCCATCGCGAGAGTTGGCCCGCTATGCCAAGGAAACCGGCGAACGTTATGTTGACCAGCTGGATGTGAAGCTGATTTACCGCCGCGACCGCTACCTGCGCGGCGGCGACCATCTGCCGTTTTTAGAGCAGGGGTTTAGCGCTGTACGCTTTACGGAAATGAACGAGGATTTCAATCGCCAGCACCAGAACATCCGCACCGAAAACGGCGTTGACTATGGCGACCTGCCCGACTTTGTAGATTTTAATTACATTCAGAAAGTAGCCCGCATGAACCTATCGGTACTGGCTAACCTGGCCCTGGCACCTGCCCAGCCACAAAAGGTAGGCATTATAACCAGCGACCTTACCAATAAAACCAAACTCACTTGGGAAGCACCGTCTACCGGCAAAAAACCGGCAGGCTACTACGTACTGATGCGCGAAACCACCAGCGCCTTTTGGGAACGCAAGTTTTACGTAACCGATACAACCGCCACGCTGGCCTACTCAAAAGATAATTACTTTTTCGCGGTGCAAGCTGTAGATGCGGATGGACATGAGAGTTTGCCGGTGTTTCCGAAGCCGGTGAGGTAGGGCCTCACCCAACCCTCTCCAAAGGAGAGGGCTTTAAAAAGCAAATGTCAAAAATTCAAAATAACCAACACGCAAATCAAAAGTCCTCTCCTTTGGAGAGGATTTAGGTGAGGCTAAACAGATATGCTATTAAACACCATGCTCAACCTTATAGCCTCCTCCATTTTTAGCGGAACTATTGTAATAACTCTGTGCCTTGTTGTGGTTAATCTTTTTAAAATCAAACTGGCTAAAATTGATAAACCAACGCTGATAAAAGCCATTAACACCGTATTGCTTTTAGGGGCGATGATATACGCTTTAATGTGGGTAACGGAGCTTTTTATGGCTTACTATTCGGGAGGCGAGTATGAACAGTATACGTTTACCAATCGTTTCTTTGGCTCCTATTGGTGGGCTGCACTTACCTTGCTGATCAGAAGTATTTTGCTTCCGCAGATATTATGGGTCGGGAAGCTTCGCAGGTCATTTATCTGTACAATCATTGTTATTTCTGTTTGGGGTATTGTAAATATCCCCATGACGCTTATAGATATAAGGGTTGCCGGGTTTAATTTGTGGAGTAATTTTTATTGGTGGCTGATAAATTTAGGGCAACTGATTTTTTATGGATTGATTTTAATAGCAGTTTATTTCATTTTGAAAAGAAAAAAACTAACCCACTCAAAACAGAAATTTGCAGGCAGTTAAGCTATTTATAATGGCCACAAAGCAAAAGTTCATTAGGAGGCACCTACGGAGCCAAAAACAAAGGATATACGATGCTATAAACACGAGGCGCCTACAGAGCCTAAAAATAATTCCCAGACTCCAGCGGAGTCCCGTGTTTATAGACATTCTCTCGATTGCTTTTTGGCTCCGTAGGTGCCCCCTATTCTGCTTTTGATTTTAAAAGCTATCTCCCTGTCACGTTTTTAAAAGCCTGCCAACTGATTAGCTTGTTTAATTTATCTTTATGCCGTTACCCGTTAATTCATGCAAAAAAACAAAATCCCCATTCGTCCTTTATTAGCGGTTTTAGGTTCGATATTAAGCGTTCAGATAGGGGCTGCTATTGCCAAGGAATTATTCCCGGCGCTTGGCGCGGCAGTTACTGCCACGCTACGGATTGGCTTATCGGCCATAATCCTGCTTGCCGTAAACCGGCCCGGCCTAAAAACCTTAACCCGGGAGCAATGGAAAGCGGTTATCCCTTATGGTTTGTGTTTGGGTGCCATGAATTTAATTTACTACCTGGCCTTATCCCGCATCCCGCTGGGCATAGCTGTTACGCTTGAATTTATGGGGCCGCTGCTACTGGTAGTATTCAGTTCAAAACGGCTCATCGAGTTTTTATGGGTATTGCTTGCGGCGGGTGGCATTGCGTTGATGACACCGTGGAACAACACCAATATCGATTTATTTGGCGCAGGCATGGCCTTGCTTGCAGGCGCATTTTGGGCCGGATATATTGTTTTAGGCAGGCAAGTATCTGCCGTGTTAGATGGCAGGCAGGCCGTTACCATAGGGATGCTGTTTGCCTTGCTTGTGGCATTACCCTTTGCTTTCACCAGCGGTACCATGGTAAACTTTAAAAGCGGCATGATCATCCCGGCGCTGTCACTGGCTTTATTTTGCAGCGCTGTTCCGTTTTCGTTAGAGATGTACGGTCTTAAATATATCCCCACCAAAACCTTCAGCATCCTCATGAGCATGGAACCCGCAGTTGGGGCCATCTGTGGACTGATATTTTTGAAGGAGTACCTGTCCCTACAGGAATATGCCGCAGTTATATTAGTGGTAATTGCAAGTACCGGGGCAACCTTAGGCAACCGGGAGGATATGGGTAAAATAACGCCCGAGATTTAATAATAATATCGAACACCGAACGCCCAATATCGAATAATGAAGTAAAACTTCGATGTTGGAAATTCGAAATTCATTATTCGATATTTTTTACCGGATACCCACGAACTGAAGGCAGCCAGAATAGAAACTAACCACGCAAATCAAAAGCCCTCTCCTTTGGAGAGGGTTGGGTGAGGCTTTTTTTTTACTAAGTTTGTATTATGTATTTCTTTAGAAAAAAAGATCCCAACAGGCCAGATAACATTAACCTGCGCATTATGCATTTTATAAATGCGTTGGCTATCCTGATGTTTTTAGCGGGCATCATCTACAAGCTGATACAAGTGTTCATATTTAAAAAATGATGGAAATAATAAACACCAATAACGCGCCTGCACCTATCGGGCCGTACAGCCAGGCTACTGTAGCCGGTAATTTTGTATTTGTTTCGGGCCAGATCCCCCTTAACCCTGCCACCGGCGAACTGGTAACCACCGGTATTACCGACGAGGCCGTGTTAGTAATGGAAAACATCAAAGCTATTTTAACCGAGGCCGGTATTGGCTTTGCCAACGTGGTAAAATCAAGCATCTTTTTAACCGACCTTGGCAATTTTGGCCAGGTAAATGAAGTATACGGTAAATACTTTACCTCCAACTTCCCGGCCCGCGAAACCGTGCAGGTATCTGCTTTACCCAAAGGCGTAAATGTAGAGATCTCGGTTATCGCGGTGAAGTAAGAGCCTCAAAGCCCCACCCAACCCTCCCCTGAAGGGGAGGGCTTTTGAATAAAAAGTTTTAAAATCATGCTAATAAAAGTCTCCCCTTCAGGGGAGATTTAGAGGGGCTGCCGCTTTATGGATCCTTTTCAAACACCACTCACATACTTAAAAGGTGCCGGGCAGGCCCGGGCCGAGGTTTTGAAAAAGGAACTGGGCCTGGCCAATTTCGAGGATCTGCTGCGCCATTTCCCCTTCCGGTATATTGATAGAACCAAGTTTTATAAGGTTAAGGATATTAACCCCGATTTGCCTTACGTACAGGTTTTGGCAAGGGTTATCAGTAAGCAGGTTGTTGGCGAAAAACATACCAAGCGCCTGGTAGTGCAAACCCGCGATGATACGGGCACGCTTGAACTGGTATGGTTTAAGGGGATTAACTGGATAGAGAAAACCATTATACCCGGTACAGTATACATTGTATTTGGCAAGCCCGGCTTTTTTAACATGCAGGCCCAAATGGCACACCCCGAAATGGAGGTGTATTCGCCGGCTACCATGCAAAGGCAGGGTAATGCTACCTTACAGCCGGTATATAACTCTACCGAAAAGCTTAAGCAGTTTCAGTTAGATAGCAAGGGCATTCAAAAGCTAACCTCGGTTTTATTGGGGATGCATGCTAAGGACATCCTCGAAAATTTGCCGCTGTATATCATCCAGCATTTTAAACTCATCAGCCGGGCCGAGGCCTATAAAAATATCCATTTCCCGGCCGATGCCAATTTGCTCAATGAAGCATTACACCGGCTAAAGTTTGAGGAGCTTTTCCTGTTACAACTCAGGCTGCTGCGCAATAAGCTGCTGCATACCCAAAAGTTTAAGGGCAATGTATTTGGCACAGTAGGCCATTACTTTAATGATTTTTATCACCATAAATTACCTTTTGAACTCACCCCGCCGCAAAAAAAGGTTTTAAAAGAGATACGGCAGGATACCCAGCGCGGCGTACAAATGAATCGCCTGTTACAGGGCGATGTGGGCAGCGGCAAAACCGTTGTAGCGCTCATGAGTATGCTGATAGCGGTTGATAACGGTTTCCAGGCCTGTATTATGGCCCCTACCGAAATTTTGGCTACCCAGCATTTTCAAACCGTGTTTAACCTGGTGGGCGATGGCTTTATTGAGGTTGCCCTGCTTACCGGCTCTACCAAGCAAAAAGACCGCAAGGTATTACATCAGAAGCTGGAAAGCGGCGAGCTCAAAATACTGATAGGCACCCATGCCCTTATTGAGGATAAGGTACAATTCAAAAACCTGGGCTTTGTGGTGATTGATGAGCAGCACCGCTTTGGGGTAGAACAAAGGTCCAAACTATGGCGCAAAAATATCATTCCACCCCATGTTTTGGTGATGACAGCCACCCCCATCCCCCGCACCCTGGCCATGACTTTATACGGCGATCTGGATATCTCGGTGATCGATCAGCTACCCGCCGGGCGTAAGCCAATCCAAACCCTGCACTTTTTTGATAACCAGCGCCTGCGGGTATTCGGTTTTATGAAAAAGGAAATAGCGCTGGGTCGGCAGATCTATATTGTATACCCGCTCATCCAGGAAAGTGAAAAGTTGGATCTGAAGAACCTGGAGGATGGTATCGCGGTCATGTCGCGCGAGTTCCCTTTGCCCGAATATAAGATCAGTGTGGTACACGGCAAGCTCAAAGCCGCCGATAAGGAATTTGAGATGCAGCGCTTCATCAAAGGAGAAACACAAATTATGGTGGCCACCACCGTTATTGAGGTTGGGGTTAACGTTCCCAACGCTTCGGTAATGATCATTGAAAATGCCGAGCGGTTTGGTCTGTCGCAATTGCACCAGTTACGTGGGCGGGTTGGTCGCGGTGCTGAGCAATCCTATTGTATTTTAATGAGCAGCCATAAGCTGAGTCACGACGGGAAGATCCGTTTGGATACCATGGTGAAAACCAATAATGGTTTCGAGATCTCCGAGATCGACCTGCAACTGCGCGGGCCCGGCAACCTGGATGGCACCCAACAAAGCGGCGTGCTCGACCTCAAAGTTGCCAACCTGGCTACCGACCAGGAGCTATTGTTTAAAGCCCGCAAAACGGTAGAGCAGATTTTTGCCAAAGACCCTCAACTGGCCCTGCCCGAAAACCAGGTGCTGCACCATGCCTTCCAAACAAATAATGCCGGCCTAAGTTGGGATAAGATTTCCTGAGGCTTTCATTTTCCACCCAAAATATTAAATTTGTTTCCGACTGACTTTATTTGATGAGCGTACCAAACGGTCTGTAAAAGAAAGGTGATCAAAAGGTACTTCAAAAGGATGCCAACGGTAATCGAAAGGTTATGGTAAGGTATGCCGGAGGATATCCGCAGGTTGCTGAAAAGTACGTTTATCTGCCAAAAACATACAGAAAATAGATGAAAAAAACATTTACTTTATTATGCGCCGCGATGCTGGCCGCCCCCCTTGTCCATGCCCAACAGGACTCCCTAACCATCCGCAAAATTTATGACGAAGCCCTGGTAAACGGTAAAAGTTATGAAAGCCTGCGCTACCTGTGCAAAAACATTGGTCAGCGTATCAGCGGCTCGGCCAACGCCCAAAAAGCTGTTGAATACAGCAAGAAACTGATGGAAAGCTACGGCTTCGATAAGGTTTATTTACAGGAAGTTATGGTACCTCACTGGGTACGCGGCGAAAAGGAAACCGCCTTTATCTTTGATGGCAAAACCCGTATCCCCGTACCTGTCGCCGCTTTAGGCATGACGGTAGCTACCCCCAAGGAAGGCGTCACCGCCGATGTAATTGAGGTACAGAGCCTTAAAGAAGTTGAATCTTTGGGCGAGAAGGTGATCAAAGGTAAAATTGTGTTCTTTAACCGTGCTTTCGATCAAAGGTTTATTGAAACCGGCCGCGCATACGGCACCGCGGGTGATCAGCGCTTTATGGGCCCTGCCGTAGCCGCCAAATATGGCGCGGTAGGCGTTATAGTCCGTTCGTTAAGCAGTACGCTCGACGATTTCCCGCATACGGGTGCCACCTTAGTTGATAAGGATGGTAAAAGTATCCCGGCGGCGGCTATCTCCACAAAAGCAGCTAACAAGCTAAGTGCCATGCTTAAAATGCGCAAATTCCCGGCTGCTAAATTCTACTTTAAACAAAGCTGCCAGTTACTGCCCGATGCGCTGTCGTACAACGTAGTAGGCGAGCTAACCGGCACCGAGCACCCCAACAAATTCATCACCGTAGGTGGCCACCTCGATTCATGGGACCTTGCCGAAGGCGCGCATGACGATGGCACCGGTGTAATGCAATCGGCCGAAGTGTTAAGGGTGCTTAAAGCTATTGGCTATCACCCTAAAAACACCATTCGTGCTGTATTTTTCATGAACGAAGAAAATGGCGACAGAGGCGGCCTTAAATACGCCGAACTTGCCGCCCAAAATAAGGAAGAGCACATTGCAGCCATTGAAACCGACGAAGGTGGTTTTACGCCACGTGGGTTTAGTTTTTCTGATGTATCCAAAGATTTTATAGCTAAAGTAAACACCAACTGGAAAGCCCTGCTTGAGCCCTATGAAGTTGATCAGTTAACTATCGGCGGTGCCGGTGCAGATATTGAACCCATGAAAAAAACTGTACCCGGCGTAGTATTAATAGGCTTTCGCCCTGATTCTCAGCGGTATTTTAACATCCATCACACGCCAAACGATGTATTCGAAAATGTAAACAAACGCGAACTTGAATTGGGTGGTGCAGGTATGGCAGCGCTAATCTACCTGATTGATCAGCACGGGCTTTAGTCAGATGTGAAGATTTCAGATTTCAAATGTGCAGATGATTTTTTGATGTCCTTTAAAACTTACGAAGTTTGTCAAACTTCGTAAGTTTGATTAGCCGCTTCCAACAAAGGCGGCTTTTTTTGTGCCTCATCTGCACATCTGAAATCTGCACCCCTGCACATCAAAAAAAATCCTGCCAATCCTGCTAAATCGTAAAAATCGTGTCGTAAATTTGCAGTGCATCATCCAAAACAACAAGTGACCGAAGAAGGCGATAGTACCCCCCAGAAAATAGATTCCTTTGCAGCATTGCGATATAAAGATTTCCGGTCTTACATCGGCATGCGCTTTTGTTTCACCTTTGCATATTCCATGCAAGCCGTTGTCATCGGTTTTTACATGTACCAGATCACTCATAGCGCTTTCGCCCTGGGACTTATCGGTTTATGTGAGGCTATCCCAGCAATCAGCATTGCGCTTTACGGCGGGTATATTGCCGATAAATCCGAAAAACGTAAAATGCTGCTGTTCATATTCAGCGGGGTTATACTTACTTCATTAGTAATGTTTACTGTTACGCTCAAAAGCATGAGCGGCATTATTCATGTAGGTTGGATCATCCCCGTAATTTATGTGATGATATTTTGTAACGGCATTGCCCGTGCCTTTTACGGCCCCGCAACGTTTACTATTTACGCGCACAGTATTCCCAAAGAAGTTTATCCTAATGGCAGTACCTGGAGCAGTTCGAGCTGGCAGGTGGCGTCGATTATCGGCCCGGCTGCGGGTGGGTTAATTTACGGCTACTCCGATAAATTATTCGGCATTAGTGGTATTACCGCAACGTTTGGCTGCATCATTTTTTTCCTTTTAGTATCATTGGTATTAGTTGCACTGTTGCGAAAATATCCGCCAGTATTTGTGCCGAAAGAAAATATCTGGAAGAGTCTTTCGGCCGGTATTGAATTTGTATTTGGCAATAAAATGATGATTGGGGCTATGAGTCTTGATCTGTTCTCGGTATTTTTTGGTGGTGCAGTGGCTTTGCTTCCTGTATTTGCCAACGAAATACTGAAAGTAGGAGCCGAAGGATTGGGTATTATGCGTGCCACGTCCTCCTTAGGAGCAGTCCTTACCATGCTGGTAATGACCCGTTTTTCGCCAATGGGCAAACCATGGCGTAACCTGTTGATAGCCGTTACAGGCTTTGGTTTATCTATAATCTGTTTCGGTTTATCAAAAAGCTTTTACCTATCGCTGGTGTTTATCTTTACAGAAGGCGCATTTGATAGTGTCAGCGTAATTATCCGTGGTACTATCATGCAATTATTAACGCCCGATCATATGCGTGGCAGGGTATCCGCTGTAAATCAAATGTTTATTGGCTCATCTAACGAAATTGGCGCGTTTGAGTCTGGAACAGCAGCCCGTTTATTAGGCACCGTGCCATCGGTAATATTTGGCGGCAGCATGACTATGCTGATTGTAGGTATAACCTATCTGAAAACCAAAAGACTTGTACCACTATCGCTGAGCCAAATTCAACCCCCAGAAGTAAAAGAAGAAGAAATTATCACCCAATAAGTCTTCCTTTCATGGGAGGTTTGGAGGAGCCTTTACCCCAACACACTATCCACCCAGGCTTTGCCCCAATTTTCCAACTCTTCTTCGCTCCATAGCGATGGGTAAAAAATGCGTTTCTGAAAGCGCGGAGGTAGGTATTTTTGCCAGTTGGTACCGCCTGTTGCTTTGATCTCTTCAGGTTCGCGGTTAAGGTAACGTACGGCAGATTTATAGTGCGATAGTGGCCAGTTCACGTTTACGTTCACATCTAACTGGCGCAACTCTGTTTTTAATTCTGGAGTTAGTTGGCCCGTTGCTTCAAATTGCAGGGCAAGCGTATTAAAGTTGTAATTGACAGCAGCTTTTCCTAATTCGATGAAAGCTTTGGCGTACTTTTTCTCGAACTGCTTAAGGGTTAACGTTTTTTTGCCTGTCGATAGTTCGGTAGCGCCAAACTTCCAGTACAGGTATTCAAATTGTTCTTCTATGGATGCATTGCGCAACTCTTCGCGTTTATCTTTGGTTACCAGGTTGATAAAGTCGGTAGCGTAGATCTCGATCATCCGGTACTGCCCCGATTGGAAACCGCTGGCAGGTAACAATGACATCCGGAACTTCAGGAATTGCTCCTTTTCCATCCCATCAACCATAATCTCAAATGATTGGGTTAATGCGCCAAAATAACGATTGATGCGTTTCAACCGTGCTGTTAAAAATTCAACGGTTAAAGGCTTCGCTGTGGCTATCTGCTCGCACTCGTGCAAAGCAAGCTTAAAATACAGCTCGGTGATCTGGTGGTAGATAATAAAAATTTCTTCGTCGGGAAAAGGCGTTTTAGGGCTTTGGAGGCTTAATAAGGTGTCCAGGTGGATATAATCCCAATAGGTTAAAAAATCGGCATATAGGAGCCCGTCAAGATACGAGTTCATATCCTGCCCCATGGCCTCGTATTTTTCCTGTAGCTGCGCTAAGCGCTCTTCAATTTCGGGCGAGAATTGCATAACCAAAGGTAATAAAATTGGCTTGGGCGACAATTATGGATTAAAGCACCAGAAAGAAAACTTTTTGGCTTTGCAAGTGTCTTATTTCTTATCAGACAATCTTTAAACATCATGAAAATCAGCAAAATATTAATTGGCATTGACGATAGCGCCTACGCCCGCAATGCCGCGGCCTATGGCTTTGATATAGCACACAGCTATAACGCTGTAGTTGGCCTTGTCCACATTATTGAGCCAATGATTTTTCAGCCCGACCCGAGCGATAGCTTAACAGGTATGTCCATGGGCACCACGCTGGGTGTTGAACAGGCCGAGCTTCTTGATATACAAGCTAAACAGTCGTCCCTGGTAATTGATGGAATAAAAAGGGAATACGCAGGTGATCTTGAAGTAACCTCGTTCACAGAGTTTGACGTAACAGCCAACGGAATAATTAACTGCGCCAAACAGTTTGGAGCCAATCTGATTGTTTTAGGAACTCATAACCGCTCAGGCCTCGACAGGCTACTTATGGGCAGTGTAGCCGAAGATGTTGTACGTCATTCGCCCATACCGGTATTAGTTGTGCCATTTGCAGGGTGATCAGGTTCGGGGTACGTGTTGCGGGGTTCGGGTGGTATAGTTTGAGATTAAATAGTGTAAGATAACACGAACCTCACAACCCGAGCCTCGCAACAGAACAATTAATACAGCAACCTGAACTTTATAGTATGCTCAATGGCTTTCAGTTCGTTTAATACTTCGGTATCGTAACCGGTATTTACATCGGTAATAACGTAGCCTATTTGCGGGTTGGTTACCAAAAACTCGCCCACTATGTTGATGTTATGGCGGGCAAACACATCATTGATCTTTGCAAGGATACCAGGTACGTTTTTGTGGATATGGATTAAGCGGTGCGCGTTGTTTACCCGCGGTGGCTGCAAATCCGGGAAGTTACAGCTGGTATGCGTTTTGCCTTCGTTCATGAAAGCCATCACCCTTTTGGGGATAAAATCATTATTGTGAGGATTGTGCCTTGGATCATCAAATATGATGATGCCGTTTTCGGTCGCCGCATCGGCCAGTTTGTGGCTGCACTTACCAAAAATACCAATCACCTTTAACCTGCCTGCATTTTGTACCTGCTCGGGACTTGGCTGATGGTCTTCATCGCAAAATAAAACACCGGCTTCCTCTAAATATTTGTCTTCAACCTCTTCGCGGTTACGAATGTTGTAGCCTTCCTTTTTCATTTGCGCCTGTGCTTCCTCGTCAATAGCACCAACTACCAAACATTTAATGCGGTTTTTGGGGTACGATATAGCGCGGGGCAGTTTATTGAGATACAGAAACTCGTCGAAACTTGGGGTAACGTGATCTGCCTTCTCGGCAACAGATTTACGTTCAATGTTTTCAGTAAAGGCATAAAACTTTTTAATCATACCCGACTCCTTCAATTGGAAATCAGAATAACCATCGCCTATACCATAAATATCGCCGGGTAATTGAAGTTCTTTCAGCAATTTTACCTTACCGCCTTCCTGTGAAAGAGGGTTGGTACGATCATAACCAATGATATTGCCTTCCTCATCAAACTCAAAGGTATTGGCGTATATGTTTTCTTTTTTGATATGATATTCGGTAACAACAGGCGTAATAAACTCCTTGAAGCCGCCGGATACGATCAAAACCTCATCCTGGTGATTTTTGAAGAAAATAGTATTACGGGAAAATGATGTTGATACCTTTTTTTTAAGATGACTGATCAGTTGTTTTAAGTGATCGCGATTGGCACACAGTAATTTAACCCTCGCTTCCAGGCTTTGGGTAAAGGATAACCGGCCTTCCATCGAGGCATTGGTTAAATCTTCTATCTGTTTGTAAATACCCTCACGGTCGGGGTGGTTTTTGAGGGAAATGCGGGCCAGCTCGTCAAGAGCTTCAACCTGTGTGAACGTGCTGTCGAAATCAATAATAAAGTACTGCTCCATCTTGGGTGCAAATGTGCGAAAAATTTTATTGATAGAATAAGTAGAGTTTTTTTAGTTTGCCTTGTAACCTTACTTCAACACTTCTACAATTTCCAAGATGGTTTTGCTTATCGGTTTAAACTCAATACCAATGGCATCCTTGATTTTTGAGTTATCAAAATCCCGGTTTAATGAGGCCGTTTGTGCCGACGTCTTATCTATAGCAGGCGCTTTACCTGTTATAGTGCCAACAAACGCGGCAACGCGCCAGGCTACTTCCATAACCCATGACTTAGCCAATATAGCAGGTGGCTTAATGCCAAAGCCATTAGCCACCTCGGTAGTGATATCTTTATAATTATAATTTTCGGCACTGATCACGTATCGTTCTGCGGTAATGTCGCTATTCATTACAGCGATCATGCATTTGGCAACATCCTCCACATCAACAAAACCAATGCTGCCGATGGTATAAAATTTAAGCCCTTTGCGAATGGTTTCAAAAAATACGCCGCTCCCTTGTTTGCCCGCGCTTGCTCCTATAATGAGTGATGGGTTTACAATTACGGCGTCAAGCCCTTCGGCAATGCCACGCCATACTTCCATTTCGCTTTCCAGCTTGGATATGGCATAGCCGTCATTTTCGGCAGATTCTTCGAGATGGTGATTCTCGGTGGTCAGTTCGCCGGGCTTAGCCAGGCCAATCGCCGCAATCGAACTTACATGTACCATTCTTGCGCCTCTTTCAATACATAAATTAACCAGATTGGCTGTTCCGGTAACATTGGTATTAATCATCGGTTCTTTATCTGCCGCCTTTAATGATACCCAGGCAGCGCAATGATAAACCTGTGTTATTCCCTCAAGCGCGTTTTCCAGGGCAAAGATATCCAGCAGATCGGCATCAACCCACTCAATCTGTGCCTTAAAGGGCGCAAGCAATACAGGTATGATAGAGGTAGTCCGTTTGGTACAGCGAATGTTATTGCCCATTGTAACCAGCAGTTTAGCCAGTTCGGCCCCCAAAAAACCCGTTGCGCCAGTTATAAGAATCATCTTGATTTGAAAATTTGAAAATGTGCCGATTTGAAAATGTAAAAGTGCACAATATCATTTTAATTTAAGGATTTGAAAATTCATAAGTATGAAGTGAAGTTGCAGATTTACTGATGTGAATTTGCATCTTTGCACAGATGGTTCATTTTCAAATCTTCAAATTGACACATTTTCAAATTAATAATTAATGTCCTTAGCTGATTTTTTTACACCTATTGATCTTAAAAAGATCACTCCTAAAAAGGGGTATTATACCAGCCAGCTTGGCGATAAAATTGTGCATTACAGTGTCGACTTTCCTGATCTGGAAGAAAAAACCGACCTGGCCATCATCGGTGTTATGGACGACCGTAACGCCGTGGAAAACCAGGGATGCGGACTTGCCCCTGATTACATTCGCGAAAAACTTTACCAGCTAAACGAGGGTGGCTATAACCTAAAGATTGTTGATTTAGGAAATATAAAGGCCGGTGCTACAGTTAAGGATAGCTATTTCGCTCTTAAAACAGCGGTATCTGAACTCATCAAAAAAGATATTTTACCGATCATTATTGGTGGCGGGCAGGACCTTACCTATGCCCAATACCTCGGTTACGAAGACCTTGAACAAAAGGTTGACCTGGTAATCGTCGATTCGCGCTTTGATCTGGATGAAGATGAAATGGGCGACAGCATAGAAACCACCTCGCAATCCTATCTCAATAAAATATTTCTGCACGAACCTAATTACCTGTTTAACTACAGCAACCTGGGTTACCAAACCTACTTTGCCAGCCAGGAAAGCCTGCGGGTAATGGATAAGCTTTACTTTGATGTTCATCGCCTTGGCGAGTTAGCGGGCAATATAGCCGTTACTGAGCCGGCCATTCGCAATGCCAGCATGATCAGTTTTGATATGGGCGCCATTCGCTCGTCAGATGCTATGGGCAATGCCAATGCAACCCCCAATGGCTTTAACGGCCAGGAAGCCTGCCAGATCTGTCGTTACGCGGGTTTTAATGACAAACTCACCTCTATCGGTTTCTACGAATTTAACCCGGCTTATGATAGCAACGGACAAACCGCGATGTTGATGGCGCAAATGATCTGGTATTTTATTGATGGTTTTTATGGTCGCAAGCGCGATTTCCCGCTCAATCCAAAATCGCAATATTTGATTTATAAAACCAGCCTGAAACATGAAGACCAGGAAGTGGTATTTGTAAAAAGCAAAAAATCAGACAGATGGTGGATGCAGGTACCTTACCCATCAGGTGGGTCGCGTAATGAGCGTTTTCACCTGGTACCATGCAGCTACGCCGATTATAAAACCGCTACATCGGGCGAGTTGCCCGACCTTTGGTGGCGTACTTATCAAAAATTAAACTGATAATCACAATTATACACTGATTTTAACGTTAACAATCCTTACAGTTTTTATATTCTGATGAAGAAATTTCTTTTATTGTTCATAGCTATTGTGCCTGCAATGGCATTCGCTCAAAATCTTGATAACTTTACTATTAACGGCAAATTAGGCACTACCAGTGCACCCGCTAAAATTTACTTATCCTACCAATTAGGCGCAAATAGCATCATCGACTCGGCCGATCTTGTGAACGGCGCTTTTAGCTTTACCGGCAAAATGCTTAACCCTGTTAATGCAAGCTTAGTTGTTGATTACAAAGGGGTGGGTATCGAAAAATTCACCCAACAATATTCGGATGGGCGTGCCCTTGCCAAAAACGCAGATAATCTTAACTTTTTTATTGACAAAGGTACAATCACCATCACCAGTAAAGATTCGGTATCTAAAGCTCAAATTGAAGGTTCGCAGCTAAATATAGATAACGCGAAACTGCAGGGGCAGCTAAAAGGTATTAATATGAAGGGCGAGCGATTAATGGCCGAAGTTAATGCGGCAACACCCGAGCAAAAGAAATCCGCCACTTTCCAAAACAGCATCCAGGCTAAATATAAGGCGCTGCAAACCTTAGAGAGCTATACGTTAAAAACCTTTATTACCGATAACCCCAAAAGCTATTTAAGCTTGTTGGCCCTAAGTTCGGTAGGTGGCCCATCGCCAGATCCACAGGAGATTGAGCCATTGTTCAATTCCCTATCGGTTGAAGTTAGGGAAACTGAAGCAGGCAAGGTGTTAAAAAAGCAGCTTGATGCCTTAAAATTTACCGCGGTGGGTTCATTAGCGCCCGATTTTACGCAAAATGATGTCAACGGTGTACCAGTTAAGCTTTCTTCGTTTAGGGGCAAGTATGTTTTACTTGATTTTTGGGCTTCATGGTGTGGCCCTTGCAGACAGGAAAACCCTAATGTGGTGCGTAACTATAACAAATACAAAGCAAAAAACTTTACGGTATTGGGTGTGTCATTAGATAAGGCCGATGGTAAAGCTGCCTGGCTTGCTGCTATTAAAAACGACGGACTGGACTGGACACAGGTATCTGACCTTAAATTCTGGAATAACGATGTTGCTGCCCTTTACTCCATAACATCTATCCCCCAAAATTACCTGATTGGCCCCGATGGCAAGATTATAGCCAAAAACCTTCGCGGTGCCGATTTGGATGCCAAGCTACAGGAGTTGTTTGGGAAGATATAGTTTGGTGAGTGGTTGATTAGGTTGATTGAGTTGGATTAAGTTTATTGAGTTAGATTGGTTGGATAAGTATCCAAACTGAATCAACCAATTAACCTAATCAACTCAATCAACCACTCTCAAAATCAACTTAATCCAACTCAATCAACCAATCAACTTTTTCCCTATCTTGCGGTATTAAGTTTACTGACATGAAAAAAATATTATTATTAACGCTGGCTGCTTTGCCGGCCCTCTCTTTTGCACAGGATGCAAAATACACCATACAGGGTAAAATTGGCGAAGTAAACGCACCAGCCAAGGTTTACCTGGAATACAGAATAGCCAAAGGCAAATCACAAATCGATTCGACAGTGGTTACCAATGGTAAGTTCCAGTTTACCGGCAAGGCCGGTGCTGCTCCGCTTAGTGCGTACCTGCTATTTAACCCTAAAGGTACCGGTACTGCGAGTGCAGAAGACTACCGCTCAATATACCTGGAGCCCGGTGTAATTAACATTACTACCGCCGATTTGCTTGCCAATGCCAAGGTAGACGGCCCTAAAACCAACCAGGATAACGAAGCCTACCAAATAGCCCAAAAGCCTGTTAACGACGCCTACAAAGCCATTGACGATAAACAAAAAGCAGCCACCGATGAGCAGAAGGCTTCGCCCGAGTTTAAAAAACAGGCTAAGGCTGATGAAAAAGCCGCTGAAGCGCTAAGTGCTTCTATCGACAAGAAATTTATTACCGAGCACCCTGACTCTTACATCAGCTTAAACGCTATAGAATCATTTGCATACAGCGCCGATTACGTAGATATCAAACCGCTGTTTGATGCACTAACCCCGGCTATAAAAAGCACTGAAGACGGCAAGAAATTTGCCGATAGGATGCCTAAAATAAAAGCAGTTGCCTTAGGTGCCACCGCGCCGGAATTTGCAGAGGCTGATACAAGCGGCAAAGAGATCAGCCTGTCGTCGTTCCGTGGTAAGTATGTATTGATTGACTTTTGGGCATCATGGTGCGGACCATGCCGCAGGGAAAACCCAAATGTTGTAAAAGCATACAATCACTATAAAGATCAGAAATTCACGATTTTAGGAGTTTCATTAGATAAGCCAACCGCCAAAGACAAGTGGCTGGCCGCCATCCACAAAGATGGCCTTACCTGGAACCATGTATCTGATCTTAAATTTTGGGACAGCAAAGCCGCCGATATGTATGCTGTACGCGGCATCCCACAAAACTTTTTGTTAGATCCCAATGGCAAAATCATAGCCAAAAACCTACGTGGCGATGATCTGGAAGATAAATTAGCCGAGATCTTTGGGAAGATTTAATTGGTTCATTAGTTTATTGGTTGAACTGTTTAATAGAAAAAGAGGCCGTATCATAATTCAAATGATGCGGCCTCTATGTTTGCAACGTATTGGCTCCATGTTTATCTGTTTTCGTTGAATTTCTCAGCAAGG
>NZ_JANTYS010000007.1 GCF_024808255.1 Mucilaginibacter dorajii | reverse complement strand
TCCTTGCTGAGAAATTCAACGAAAACAGATAAACATGGAGCCAATACGTTGCAAACATAGAGGCCGCATCATTTGAATTATGATACGGCCTCTTTGTTATAAATTAATATTGATCTAAAAATTAGAATTTACCTAATTCCTGAACAAGGTCGATCAGTTTGTTTGAGTAACCCCATTCGTTATCGTACCATGATACAACTTTAACGAAGTTATCATTTAAGCCAATACCTGCTTTTGCATCAAAAATTGAAGTGCGTGCATCGCCTTTGAAATCTTCAGATACTACTTCATCTTCGGTATAACCTAAAATGCCTTTTAATTCGCCTTCAGAAGCAGCTTTCATAGCAGCTTTGATAGCCTCATATGAAGCACCTTTTTTCAAACGTACAGTTAAGTCAACTACAGATACGTCGGCAACTGGTACGCGTAAAGACATACCTGTTAATTTACCTTTTAACTGAGGTAAAACTAAACCAACCGCTTTTGCAGCACCTGTTGATGAAGGGATGATGTTTTGGTAAGCACCACGGCCTCCTCTCCAGTCTTTAGCCGATGGGCCGTCAACTGTTTTTTGAGTCGCTGTAACAGCATGTACAGTAGTCATTAAGCCTTCTTCGATACCGAAGTTATCATCCAATACTTTAGCTATAGGAGCTAAACAGTTGGTAGTACATGAAGCGTTTGAAACGATGTTTTGATCGGCTTTCAATTCTTTATGGTTAACACCCATTACAAATGTAGGGGTATCATCTTTTGCTGGCGCGCTCATTACTACTTTTTTAGCACCGGCGTCGATATGTTTTTGAGCAGTTTCCTGGGTAAGGAATAAACCTGTTGATTCGATGATCACTTCAGCACCTATTTCGCCCCATTTAAGGTTTGAAGGGTCTTTTTCAGCAGTAACACGGATAGTTTTACCGTTTACAACCAAATGGCCGCCTTCAACAGCAATAGTGCCTTTGAATGGTCCGTGAGTTGAATCGTATTTTAACATGTAAGCCATGTAATCTGGCTCAACAAGGTCATTAATACCAACAACTTCAATGTCAGATCTTTCAATTGCGGCTCTGAATGCCAGACGTCCAATACGGCCGAAACCGTTAATTCCTATTTTCATGATTTTTTAATTTTTATTAGAATAGTAGGTTAATAAATTGTTTATGGGTTCTTTAATTATGTTAGCTATTTGAAGATTGGCTTCGGCTGCGCTCTCATACAAAAGTTCCTGGAAGTTGGCAGCAACCGTACCCACAAAATGGATGGAGGCATCGGGATGTTGCTTATGTAAAGGTACCAAATATGTAGAAATGAGCGAACTAAAACCTTTTTTTATGACGCTTTGGAGATGAACATCCGTACGGTTTTCGAGGTAAAAATCGGCAAAGGAGCTTAGGAAAAGCGCGGGTTGTTTTTGGCGATAAACTTTCTCTAAAAGCGTTTTGCGGTCGGCATCGTATTTATGAATAAACTTTTTGCGCAGGTTTGCGGGCAGGGTATTGTTCATAAAGCCTTTGATGAGCTGGCGGCCAAGCCAGTTGCTGCTGCCTTCATCGGCCAGTATGTAGCCCATGCCATAATTGTTGGGCGCAACCTTTTTACCATCGTACCAGGCAGCGTTTGAGCCGCTGCCGCAAATGCTTACTATGCCCGGCGAGTTTTTGCAGCAGGCGATAGCCGCCGCGGCAATATCATGATCAACACTTACCTTGCCAAATTTAAAAAACTGGGAAAGGGCATTGTGGATCACCAGCTTACGCTCGTCTGACGAAGCACCGGCACCAAAAAAGTAAATGCGCTTTATTTCTTCGGCGTGGTGAATAAGGTTGATGTTTTTGTTGAGTAACTGCAGAATGTGTTTTTCGTCGTTAAAATAGGGATTGATACCATTGGTCTTGAAGGAGGCAACAGTTCGGCCCTTATCGGCAAGACGCCAATGGGCAAAGTACGATCCACTATAAACAACTGCAATCATTAATTATATTGATAATATATCAACCATTTGTAAAAGGTCTGCTTCGAGCTTAAACTCATGGTTGTTAAGCGCATCTTCTAAACTGGTGAGCAAAATATGATTGGCCTGTAAGCCTACCATTTTTTGTGTTTCGCCGGCTATTAAAGCGTTAACTGCTGCAAAGCCTAAACGGCTGCCCAAAATCCTGTCGAAACTGGATGGGCTGCCCCCTCTTTGCAAGTGGCCTAAGATAGTAACTTTAATGTCGTAGTTATTAACTTCTTTTTGTACCGCTTTTGCCACGTCATAAACGCCGCCATTCTTGTCGCCTTCGGCCACAATAACAATGCTTGACGACTTTTTATTCATGTGGCCTTCTTTCAAATTCTTGATTAGGTCTTCAATAGCGGTTTGTTTTTCGGGCAGTAAAATAGCCTCTGCACCGCATGAAATGCCGGCACGCAGGGCAATAGCGCCAGAATCCCTACCCATTACTTCGATAAAGAACAAGCGGTCGTGCGCATCTGCTGTATCGCGGATCTTGTCGATAGCTTCGATAACGGTATTGGTAGCCGTATCAAAGCCCAGGGTATAGGTTGAGCCGCAAAGATCATTATCGATAGTGCCCGGAACACCCATAACGGCAATATCCGGGTATTTTTTTGAGAAACGCAGCGCACCGGTAAAGGTACCATCGCCACCAATTACCACAAGGGCATCAATACCGCGTTCTTTTAAGTGTTTATACGCTGTAGCCATACCTTCGTCTTCTTTAAAAGGCAGGCAGCGGGCTGTTTTTAATATGGTACCACCAAGGTTAAGTATATTACTTACCGAACGTTTGTTCATGTCGTACATGTCGTTTTCGATAAGGCCTTTATAGCCCTGGCGAACACCTACTACTTCGAGGCCATTATATAATGCTGTACGTACCACAGCGCGGATGCAGGGATTCATGCCCGGTGCATCGCCACCAGAAGTTAAAACAGCGATTTTTGAAATTTTATGCATTTTTACACCACTAAATTTGTGCTACGAAGATACAGTGTGTAAATTACACCATTAAATTTATTTGTTTTTTTTTGGATTAGGAATTAACATTATATATTTAACTTATAAACTAAATCTCAACAACTATTTTGGAACTAATGCTACCCAAGTTCGATTCCGTATTCTCTATAGATTGCGTAATTTTTGGTTTTGAAGCCGGCGAGCTTAAGATTTTATTGATTGAGCGAAACGAAGAGCCGTATAAAGACTGGTTTGCGCTACCCGGTTATATAGTTGAACAAGACGAAAGTATTGACGATGCTGCCGAGCGGATCCTATACGAGCTTACCGGCTTGCGCGATTTGCATATGCAGCAGTTTCATACCTTTGGCGAGGTTAACAGGCACCCGCAGGGGCGTGTAATTACAGTGGCTTATTATGCCCTTATCAGGATTAACGGCCAAAAGGAATTGCGCCCGGTTACCCAGTTTGCCAAAAAGGCCATCTGGCATTCAGTGAACGATTTGCCAAAGCTGGCATTTGATCACAGTGAGATCTTCAATACCGGTTTTAATAAAATTCGCAGGAGGCTGCACTATCAGCCCATAGCGTTTGAATTACTGCCCGAGAAATTTACGCTCACCCAGCTACAATCGCTGTACGAGGCTGTGCTCAACAAAAAACTGGATAAACGTAACTTCCGCAAAAAAATGCTTAGCTATGGTTTCCTGAAAGAGTTGGATGAAAAACAAAAAGGCGTATCCTACCGCGCCGCCAAGTTATACAAGTTCGACAAACGGAAGTACGGAAAAATTTTTCAGGGCGAGATGAGTTTGGGGTAGGGGAAATCCGCAAAGGCTATTTATACATTGGTTATCTATAACAGAAAAGACCAAGCAAAGTCTGATCCATGATCCCGACAATGTTTGGTCTTTTTTCTATTCACTGCAATAGTATGATTGTTAATGAGTTAAATGACAATCACAATCGCTTGTGCATGATGCGTTATTTACTCTTCTTCAACAATGGGAGCATCAGGAGCATTCTTTTTTACAGATTCAATACCATTATCGCGGCTTGCAACGCTTTCATACATCTGACTCTTACCGATAACCTGTCCGTTTGTTGCTTTCAGGTTAAAATAAAACTTTCCGTTTTTTGAGTTTTCTCTGTCGTAATGGCCATCTTCAGGCGCATTCTTTTTTACAGACTCGATGCCGTTGTTCATTCCTGCTGTAGAGGTGTAACCTTCGCTTGTAAGAATTACTTGTCCGTTAGAGGCTAAAAGATTAAAGTAGTGCTGACCATCTTTACCTTTTTTTGTTGAGAACTTTCCCATAATTTAAGTTGTTTTAATTTGAACAATAATATATATAATTAAAAATAAATCAAATAGCGAACTTTATGATAGTGAGGCAACCATAAAAAATGTTTCAGAATAAATCCATTGTTCAAAAACAATATTTATTTCCTTTTGTTTTGAATTTATCCCCCTTTATTCAGTGAAGTTTGTAGTTCTAAAAAGTATTTAAAAGGCCCTGATAAGTATTTAAAACAAAACCAATTGCTAAATAATATAAACAATAACACTAAATTTTATGGAAGATCTCATTCAAAAAGTAGCCGAAAAAACAGGGATTTCTGCCGACCAGGCAAAAGATGCCATTGTTACCGTAGTTGATCACCTGAAGGATAAATTACCCTGGGGGTTGGGAGACAAAATTGAATCATTTATTAACAACAGCGGAGAGCCTGCTGCTGAAGGTACCGCACCTGCAAATAAGGAAGGTATATTTGATGAGTTAAAGGATAAACTTTCCGGAGGCTTATCAGGTCTGTTTTCATAAAAACCTAATCTATTTTAAAAATTTTAAATTTATTAATTATGAAAAAACTAATCACATTAGCACTTTCCTGCTTTATTTTATTAAGCGCAAATGCATTTGCCCAAAAAGTTGATTCGCTGAAAAAGAAGTCCAGGACTAAAGCAAAAACAGCAATTGCCAAAGTCGATAAAAAGGCTGCCGCGGCTACCACAACGGCTACAACCGCGGTAACTAAAAAAGCGGCTGATGTTAAAGAAAAGGCAGCTGATACTAAAGTTGCTACAGTCGCAGATACTAAAGTTGCCGCAGTCAAAAAAACGAAAGAAACCAAAGTTGCAACTACAAAAGCTGTTACCGAGGGGGTAAACAAAACGGCAGACAAAGCCATAGGAAAGGATGCTAAAGGAAGAACGATTTATGAGGGCCCTAAAGGCGGCCAATACACTTTATCAGAAAGCGGTAAAAAGCAGTATATTAAAACTGCCAATAAGCTTAAAGTGAATTAATGCTTCATTACATTTTAAGGCAAATAAAATAGGCTGTCTACGTGTGTAGGCAGCCTATTTTATTTGCTTTTTTAATTTTGAAGCACTGCGTTTTACTTGCTCCCAAAATAGCACAAGCACTCTGCAAAGTTGATTGCTTGTTTTTTCTTATAAACTGCTTGGCGATAACTCTAAATGGAATTTTACCAGGTTATCTATAGGCGAGCGGATGATATTACCTACAACCATTCCGTTTTCGGTAACTACTTCTTCTAACACGTTACGGAAGTTGTAGCCAACTGAGCCGATACAGTTAAAAGTATATTTTTGATAATCAGGGTAGTGGGTAACCAGGTTGCGGAAAAAGTCTTCGAACGAGGTACGTACTAAATTACGTGAGTATTCAATGTGCACGTTGTTATCGTAAACAAACTTGCTGAAGCTTGCGCAAAAACGGTTTGCACGTGGCTGGGTGTAAACCTGCTCGTTGATATCATCGGGTGTAAGTTTAAAGGTTTCCCAAAACAGGTTGCGCACAGGTTCTGGCATGTAGCCGCGTAAGTAGTCGGTTAATAGTTTTTTACCAATGTAGCAGCCGCTGCCTTCGTCGCCCAAAATGTAAGCGCCAGAATCGATGTTTTGTACCACATCTTTACCATCGTAAATACAGGTATTGGTACCTGTGCCTAAAATGGCGGCAAAGCCTTCGTTGTTGCCTAAAAGGGCACGGGCTGCAGCAAGCAAATCGTGACCAATGTATACTTTTGATTTTGTAAAAACAGCTTCCATGGCTACCTTAACCAGGTTGCGCATATCGGGGGTTGAACAGCCTGCACCGTAGTAGTTAACTTCGGTAATTTCATCCTTCTGCAGGTCGGTAGGCAAACTTTCGTTTAACGATTGAATGATATACTCGGTGCTCGAAAAATAGGGGTTGTATCCTTCGGTATTGAAATAAACTTTTTTACCTTCTTCGGTAACCAAACACCAGTTTGTTTTAGTTGAGCCACCGTCAGCAATTATGATCATAAATTAAGTTTTAGTAGAAAAATTGGTTAAAAGTATGATTAACTTATTGTAAAAAAAACACTTTGGTATCTAAAAGATAAAAATTGCCATTTTCACGTCAATAACACTTTCTTTTTACACAAAATCTAACGTTAACGGCCTTAGGTATCATTATTAGTAACACATTATTATAAAATTGAGGTATTATAATAAATGTTAAATTAACATATAACTGAGGTTAAGGACATTGCAGCGCTTTTTTTTTGCAATTGTACGTAATGTTAAATAATTTAACAACACCTGACAACAATACTTGTGTATAATTATACTAAACCCATTTAGGTTACATGAAGGATAACGAATTTCTGGGCGAAATATGAACCGATTTTATTGTCGGAAATTTTTCCTTTAACCAGCCCAGCACAAACTCAGATCCGGGTTCTTCACTGGCTATGTGGCCAAGCACAATTAGTGATAGCTTATCACCCTTAGCCTGCGCGTCGCGAACGTATTCGGCGGTTTCCCATTCAGATATTTCGCCAACAATCAGCACGTCGGGTTTTATTTTACTGGCCTCGCTTATTTGCCTTTTACCGCCTGCCGCGCCGGGTAAAAACAGCACCTTCTGGCAGTTTTGATCAAGGTTGCCTATGTAGCGCACTTTACTGATGGACAATTTTGTTTTAAGGTAATCAATCAGCGAGCTTAAACTGATGGGCGGGAGCATCAATACATTGCCCAGGTCTGGCCGGTAATAAGGTGCCCATTTTAGCTGGGTTAACACGCCCATGCCTACACCATCGGGTTTAAGGCTGTGTATATAATCGTGGTTGCGCCAAACGGCTATATTATGCGCTTTAAGCAGGGCGGCCTTATGTTGATAAACATCATCATTGGCCAGCCAGGCGGTTTCATCGGCGTGGTTGTAAAATGTTGGCTCGTGGGCTATAATGAAATTTGCATTAAGGGCGATGGCTTGTTTGATCACCTCAATGGTGGCAAACATGGTGGTAACCACGCCGGTAACTTTAATATCGCGGTCGCCGCTTTTCAGGGTATCTACGGTGGATGGAAAAGGGGCGCCCGGAATTTGGCTAATAAATTTATCGATGATCTGCCCAACGGTTACATCGCCATCAGCGTTAAAAAAACTCGCGGCACTGCCAGCAAAGGGTGTGGTTAAAAACGCGGTAGCCGCCGCCACTTTGCTTAGGTTAAAAATGAATTTACGACGGGTGTGATCTTCACTTAATAGGAAAAGCTGTTTTGTTGTATTCATGATTTTTTGTTGGGATTGATCAAATATAGATAATAGGGGCGGAAAGCGCACGCAGAAGGCCAAAGGAAAAATCAAACCAAACAACTCATATAGGGCGTTATTGGTTAATGATTTTGATAAGTGTTGTTCTTACCGTTATCGCCAAGTTATCAGGCGGACTAACCCTCAAAGCATCGGTAATCTAATTGTTACATGTGTTTGTGGCGTTTTAATTGGCCTCATATTCAGTTCGTTTTTAGTTTATGTTAAATTAAAAAATCAAAAACGTTCCTGATAGATGTATCATCATTGTGTCTTATTTACACCCATGGGTTGCAAAATTTAGCAAAGTAGGGTATATTTGCAGTTCATAAGGTAAGTGATTCTCACTTATTAATTGTGATAAGGTTTAGGTTTAAAGCCCCAAGCAGCGAGTGCAAGGGGCTTTTATTTTTTCCTTGATTTTTTTATTTCAATTGACTAAATTGCTTTATGGTAATTGAAGTCATCTTCGGTTTAACAGGAACTATAGCGGCAATTATTGGAAGTGTGTATGTTTTTTACCTGCTGGATAAGCAGCATTGGGGCAAAAATAGACTGAACAAAAAGCACTGAAAATATGTTATTTAGATAGTGACAAATTTTGATTGATATTTTCGGCATAAATTTGCATCTTTGCACCGCGAAAAAACGGAACAACTATTTGGCCAGGGCTTCGGTTCGGGTCCATGTGGAAAAACGTTATTAGCAGATGGTCCTATAGCTCAGCTGGATAGAGCAACAGATTTCTAATCTGTAGGTCTTTGGTTCGAATCCAAATGGGATCACAGTCATTAAAGCCTCTTGGAATTCTCTAAGAGGCTTTTTTGTTGCTTAAAACGGCTTATTTGCGTCCTAAATGCAGTTTGTCATTCTGTTAACTGTTAAAAGTTGTTTGTTTTTTGCTTCAATGTTTAATCCTCTTTCTGTTTCGTATTTCATGCTTTATGTTAAGATTTGGAGCACCTTGGGCGCGTTTTGAATTCAAATTCAGCTGTAAATGCCTTAGATCCTCTCTTGATTCCATATTATTGATGTTTAAGTGAATAAATAACGATGGTGCCACTACAGGCGTATAGATTTAAGGAGTTACTGGAATAAATTGGCTCATTATCGAAAAGCAGATTAAGAGATTTGAACTCCTATTGCGATGTTTTTTCTTCTATAAGATTTGCTTTATGACTCATCCGTTTGATAAGTTTTTTACCAAAATTTTGCATGGGTAGTTCAATCGAATAAAAAAGTACGCTTGAGATAATTCCCGCTATCCCTAATACCAATAAATAATTAATAATGAAGTTTACCGTTGTAGGCATAATTCCAACCTTGTGAATCAAATTCAAACAGTTAAACCGTTCCAACAAAAATATTGCTCCAAAATGTGAAAGATAAAGCGTGTAGCTGATTTCGCCTATATAGGTAATAATAGGGTTGAAAAGGACGCGGGGATGATAAGAGCGTAATGAAAGTATCAGCACTAAAAAAGAGAATGAGAAAAGAAGAAAAGGTTTGAAAATCATTTCCGGTTTTATCGCAACGCAGGCCGAAATTATTATAAATGCAGCAAACGCTGTTTTTGGTCTTATCTTTAGATTATCCTTATCATAAATTAAGAAGTACAAAATTACACCGACTGCAAACACAGGAAGTTGATTGGGAAAGTAGTAAAACATGTAGCCTTCCCAAAGACCGATGTCGGCTATAGGAGAATGCGCATATAAAAAGTGGTATAACGTATATCTTATCACTAAGGAAATGATTAAAAAGATACAGGCATGCTCAATGTTTTTTATCCATTTGAATAACCATGGAAGCATACAATAAAACGATACCTCTACTGCAACTGACCAGCTTCCGGGTACTATGTTATTTATCCAATAAGGACTTAAACCATGTAAGAAAACAAAGTTAGACAACAAGTTAGCAGCTGAGATTGAATTATCGTTCAAACGTATCAGGTAATAAATAACCACCGCCAAGTAATATAGCGGTGCTATCCTGAAAAAACGCCTGATAAAATAATTTTTAACAGGCGTCCTCTCATTTTGTCGGTCGGCGAAAGAAAGGAATAAGGTGAACGCGCTTAAAACGTAAAACAGTTGAACGCCCTGCAATCCATTGTACATTAAGGAACTAACAAAGGGAGGTAAATAGTCATTCACTCCCGAAGTTCTTTGAGTGATGTGAACCATTAGTACTGCTAAAATAGCTAAGCTTCTTAAAACGGTGATGTATTTAAGTTTTTTCATAAAGTATTCGCTACAAGCCACACGTATCCTGAGGTCGCTGTTAATTTGATCAATGAAAAGATCCGGTAATCTTGTGATGTGGCGTTGTTAGGTCGAGTCAATAGCGATTAAATAATTATACGTGAACAAATATATTGTAAATTATGCAACCATCAAGTATAGAGTCTGTCAAAACAGGCTTCCTTGAATACCATTGATTGGGTGTGATAAATAGCAGGTTTATCCAATTAAAAGCCGATCATCAATTATCGCCTAAAAACCACCCTTCCTTTTTTTCCTATAGTGGTAATCTTTTCTTCCTCCCCTAAAACTGCTTTAATTGTTTTATAAACATTTTTACCAGTATAGCGCCCCGTTACGTTCCATGTTAAAGTTTTAGTTTTATCATTCCAATAATAAAGGGTTGTTCTTGTATCGTTTTTAGTATAGTTGTAAGATACACCATCATCTTCGGTCATTTTAAAATTGCCGTTTTTGCCGGGATAAATATGAATTTCAAGTGGGGTAGCCGATGTTTGTTCTGAATATTGAATAACCGGACCTACCGGGAGTATAGTACCAGCGCGTACATATACCGGTATCTCGTCAAGGGCCTTGTTAACCGCAATAATTTTAGGGCCCATGATCACATCGCCGGTATGGTAATCAAACCAGGTATCGGCAGGTAAATAGATGTTTCGCTTACCGCCGGCATTTAATACCGGGGCTGCTAATAGCCCTTTGCCCAGCAGCCATTCGTCGGTCATGTTGGCAACAGAGGTATCTGCCGGAAACTCCATAACTAATGGCCGCATAATAGGGGCACCTGTGTTATAAGCTTCGTGGCCCAGGCTGTAAATATAAGGCAGCAACTGGTACCTTAGGTTAAGCGCTTTGCGCATGGCGTCCTCGCCGTCGGTACCCCAAAGAAAAGGGAAACGCGCGGTAGTGCCGATATTGGAGTGGGAGCGCATGATAGGGAAAAACAGCCCGGCCTGGAACCAGCGGACTAACATTTCTTTAGTTGGCGTACCCTGGAAACCACCTATATCGCAAGATCCGTAGTACATTCCCGATAGGCTGAAATTAAGCAGATCCTTAGGTACATCGGCCAAAGATGGCCAGGTTGACATAATATCACCACTCCATGTGCTGTAGCCGAAACGCTGGGTGCCGGGGCTGAAGGCCCTGTTTAAGGTGAAATGACGATAATTTGGCCGGGCTGACGTTAGCAGATCGTATTGTGCTTTATTCCACCAATAATAGCAGGTGTAATAGGATTCGCCTTCGTCATCCCACCAGGCGTCAACACCCGCTTTGATCAGTGGTTTGTTTTTTTTGTGGTACCATTTTCGTAAACCGGCATTGCTAAAGTTTAAATCGCGGCTATCGGTATTGGCGTTAATGAGCCAGCCATTTTTCCTCGCGGTATCCAACGCGGCGGCATTACCCAGCCTGGGTTTACGGATACCGATGAATTTAAGGCCGTGGCTTTTCATTCCCGCTATTTGTTTGGCAGGGTAGGGGAATAATTTAGGGTTAAAGGTAAAATCGGTAAAGCCCTCTTTACCTTCTTTTTTAACAGCATAATCGGGCAATGTGGTGTACCACTCAAAGTCGAAAATAAAAGCATCTACCGGCAATTTATGCGTGCGGAATTTCATTGCAACATCTGCTATATAAGCGCTATCGGCCCAGCCCCACTGACTTTGCTGATAACCAAAAGCCCACCTTGGCGGAAGCCTGGGCCTGCCGGTGAGTTTTACGTATCCACTTGCGGCATCATACATCGTTTTAGCGGGCCATAAATATAAATTGGCTGCCTTTCCTGTGAATTTCCATGTCAATACCGCTTTATCATTTGTCCTGTCCCAGGTTGCAGGCGTGTCGTCATTTACCGAAACACCAAATGCACTGTAACCCGCATTATTCCAAAAATACGGAATGCCAACAACGCCATTGCCGACAACAGAAGCCGATTGGTTTTTTTCGAGTTCTTTGGATGATTTATTCCCGGAACCATATAGCAAACCTTTGGCGGTATGTGTAATTTGTATCGATGTGCCTGTAGATGAATAAGTACCGTCGCGGATAAGCAGCTTGCCGGCCGCATCGTATAACAACCACACCCTGGTGGCAGTATTAATCATCAATTTTCCATATGTTGTTTTGATGCCATATAATGGGGCGACAGAGATCACCGAATAAGGCGTTACTACCTTATTACCAGGGTCAATGAAAACGCTGTTGATAGTGGCCGGGGCAACAGAGTCGTTTAAACTTAGGCAAAAGGCTCCCCCATTAGCGGTGAGTAAACTCACTTTTTGTTTCCCTGCTTTAACAATAATCCCGTTTGGTAACCTGCTTATTTGTGCAGTTGCTGTAGACACGGTGGCTGATTGTAACATAGCCATTAATAATAACATGAGTAGTCTTTTTTTAACTTTCATTTTGCGAAAAAGATTAGCGCTAAGCCCTGTTGTGTTAAGTGCAGGTAAGTTAGAAATAATTTGCTAAATCGATTTATGTAAATTGTATTTTTTTGCAGATAATCTTTAAAAGCAACAAAATATAGTTTGTAAGTCTTTAGCATTGAGTAAACCTGGGATTAATGCGGGAATCTGATTGGGCTAATTTTGATCGCCACAATTAAAACAGTAAGCCACATACTTAGGCTGTTTTTTGTATATTTAAAATCTTGGGTGCAGCTGAACAGCATCAAGGCTTTTAATTTTAAATGACGCTAACGATAAATCTTTGGACTAAAACAAGTAAGTTTTACAAAGTTGGTTTATGTATAACTGTAATAACATTTTCATCTGTTGCACTGCTTGCTTACTTAAATCCGCATAGTGTGCCTATTTCCCATCACGATAGATCTCTGTTGGAGGTGCTTTTTGATATATCATTAGGTACTTGTGGTATTTTCTCTGCTCTTTTTTTAGTTCTGGTGGTGGCTTATAACATTGGCAAATATCATAACGATGGTGAGTTGGTGTTGGCCGACGACTATTTGATCATTGATAACATTAAAATACCGCTCGATCAAATAAAATACATCAACCTGAAGATTTCGCCACGTAATCCAAAAACTTTAGTGTTGGGGAAAAACCTGATTACATTAGGCGATGTAAACGGCAATCAATACATGCGGAAATTCGTTATCACATCATATTTGGAAAACGAAGATTTTGAGAAAAAGTTGAGCTTGTGGCGGGCCCGGGGGGTAGGTATTTATGCATATTATAACGGTATTTAAACGCGCTCAATTCAAGGTGCTTGTTTTTTTCCCACCAGCTCATTTGGCGAATACCCGAACTGATTTTTAAACGCGTATGAAAAGTGCGACAGGTTTTCAAACCCCACCTCTACATAAACATCAATGGGTTTGCGCTGCTTTTCGGCTATGTGATAGTGGGCCAACTGCAGGCGTTTTTGGGTAAGCCATTTTTGGGGTGTGGTGTTAAAGGCTTTTTTAAAGTCGCGCCTTAGGGTTGCCAGGCTGCGACCCGTTAAATACCCAAACCTATCCAGCGTCATATTAAACATGTAGTTGCGCTCCATAAAGTCGGTAAGGTTTATTTTGCCGGGTTCATCAAAATTGGCCAGTGAGCCATCTACATCTTTATCAATCGACCTTAATATGCTGATGGCTTCTTCAATTTTGATGGCCGCGATATCAGGAGGGAGGTTTTCACCAAGGTCGAAATAAGGGATCAGTGAGGCCAGGCAGCTCTCCAATAACGGATGCTTTGAAAATCGGTAAACTTTTTGAAGCGGATGTAATCTGCCGGTTGTTTTATGCCTGGCGTAAAAGTCCTTTAGCCTATCTTTAGTAAGATGCATAGCTACCGCCTGGTGCGGCTTTCCGTCTTTAGGGTAGTTGATAACGGTGGCCAATTGGTTACGTGGAATAAGAAAAGTATCACCGGCATTAAAAGTATAAGTAGCATCGGCCTGGATAATTTTGGTTTCGCCCGAGATGAACCAAACCAGCATATGATGCTCAAACATCACCTCTGTTTTAAAAAGCCTGCCGGTAAACAGCGAGAGTTTAATATTGGGAGTGATATATTTTGTTTCAAATTCCATGGCGTACAAATAGTAAAACTACAAAAATTAAACAAGCCGGCATATTTGGCCAGCCTGTTTAAAACGGAGTATTATCAGCGCTTTATTAATTTACCTGGAACGATACGCCGGTCATTTCCTCGCTTAAAGTCCACAATTTGGCGGCGTTTTCCGCATCAACCGAGTAGGGTTGCACGCCGTGTAACGAGGAAGGATCGTTATAATTATGTTCGATGTTTCCTTCATCCAGTTGGGCTACATCGGCATTTTCGCAGTAAACACCGCCAATATTATCCAATTGCGCGTTGGTAGCGCACCATACCGATGTGGCCGCACCCTGCTCCACATTTTTGAGCTTGGCTGCTACTTCGGGGAAGATGTCGCCATTGGCGTCGTGCGTACCCATTTGTTGAAATAAGGCCATTGGGGCTACTCTTCCAAGGTCAGTACCGATCACCGATCCCGGGTGCACCGAAAATGACCGTATACCAAAAGCTTTGCCACGGTGGTCAAGCTCGACCGTGAATAAATTATTAGCCGTTTTAGATTGACCATAGCCCTGCAGGGTTTCATAATCCCGGTTCACAAAATTGGGGTCATCAAAATTAAAAGGTGCCATCTGGTGCCCGTACGATGATACATTAACCACCCTTGCGCCATTGGCTTTCTTTAGCGCAGGCCAAAGCCTGGCGGTTAACTGAAAATGCCCCAGGTGGTTGGTAGCAAGCTGCGATTCGTACCCTCGTTTATCACGCTGTAGCGGTACCCACATAATCCCGGCATTATTAACCAGGATATGAAGCTGATCATTGGTAGCCATGAATTTTGCCGCAAAGGCATCTATGGATTCCGGGTCCATCAAATCCATGTATTCTATCGTTACATTGGTTACACCTTTCAGGTTGTCGGTTGCTTTATCAACATCCCGCGCAGGTATAATTACTTTAGCGCCCGCGGCTACCAAAGTTTTCACGGTTTCGAGCCCTATCCCGGCGTAGCCGCCGGTAACAATGGCTGTTTTTCCATTAAGGCTAATCCCTTGTATCGCATCATGCACAGTTGAGGTAGCGCCAAAACCCGAATTGATTGGGGTTTGAAACGCCCCGTTATAATTGTCTTTTAATTTCATTTTCTTAAATTTTTAATAGCTCAAAGCTACGGGGCGATCAATAAATCAGCTTTGTTTAAAACGTCAAAGTATTTTGTTTAAAACGTCAATTTTTATGGGTTGAATGATCTGTTTTTATGTTTATATTTATGCTATGTATGCCGATTTAACCCCGAATCAAAAAAAGCTTGTCGATTTTATGGGCGAGCTATCAGAAAAAGCCTACTACGCAGGTTGGATGCTTAATTTAGAATATGTTTTGTGGGATGCTGTAATCAATGGCGAGCGTGAATACGGAATAGATAAGATCACGCAGGCAGATATCGACAATCTTACCGCTCTTTCAAAACTCACAAAAGGCTGGATCTATTATGACGACCACGCAGAAGAAACTGCGATTTCGATAGACCAATGGCTCGAAAAATTTAAAACAGATATTGGTAAAGATCCGGGTTTGATAATAGGATAATTTACCATCATTGCATAATCCGTTTCCTACCTTTACCTAATCCAAACCATGTTCAAAACCATCCGGAACGATTATCAAAATCTACCTAAACAAAAATTCTACAGTAAATATGTGGCGTATTCTTTTTTGGGGATGCTGACCTTATTGCTATGCTGCCAGCTTATCGCACAGTTGTATACTACAAACCAATTCCATAAGGTTACCGGAACTTTGGTTAAAAAAGAAAGGGGACCGGCTTACTATACCCGGGGACGTGGGCGAATCATGAATAAAAATTACGCCTACCTCATTACTCTAAATAACGGCATTACTTACACCATTAACCTGGATGGTAACGTTTACCCCATTAGTGAAACACTTAAACCAGGCGGAAACGTTACTATTTATATGGCAACCGGGCTTTACAACGTACTCAGCCTATCCGTCCTCAGCCAAAGGAACTGTGTAAGTCAGTTTGAGTACAATAACGTTATCCTGTATAGTTTCGATTATCAAAAACAACGGGATGTATCGTTTATATGGTATTTGGTGGGAGCCATCCTGGTGTTTTGTTATGTGATTTACAGGTCCGATTTTTATAATTTACCTTAACACGCCGGGTTAAATATACAATGCGCCTATTGTAAATAACAAAGCTACAGTCATCACTATAAAACCCAGTTTTAAAAACGTCCACGCGTTTACGGTTATTCCCTCGCGGCGCAACGCTACCAGCCATAATATGGTAGCCAACGAGCCGGTAATAGATAGGTTTGGCCCCAAATCGATGCCTATCAATATGGCACTTTTTACCATTTCGGGGATATGGCCTGCCTGCACGGCGTTACCGGCAATAAGCCCTGCTGGTAAATTATTCATGAAGTTACAGCTAAAGGCGGTTATGATTCCGCTGCCCCATACTGTACCACTTACAGATCGCGCTACACTTTGCTGTAATATGGTGCTTATGTTTTGAATAAGCCCGGTTTTGCTAAGCGCCTCAACTATTACAAACAAACCGGCTACCAGGGGGAGTACAGACCATGAAACACCTTTGATTACAACCAAGGGGTTCTTTTTGGCCATGATGATCACAATAGCCGAGGTAATGATGCCTGTAATGGCTGTTGGCAAACCCAGCTGTATATCAAAAGCAGACGACAGCAGCAATATAACGGCGGTAGCCGCGATGCCAATCAACGCGGTTTTACCACCGGTAGATAGCGAAGGAATACTGATATCGCTTTCAATGGCCTGGTTTAGATTTTTGCGCTGCGTTAAATACAGCATAGCATAAGTTATAATCACAGCAACTGCGGATGGCAAGGCATAGGTATGCAGCCATTGCAATAAGGCAGGCATATGGCTGCCATAAATAACCAGGTTTGCCGGGTTTGATATTGGTAATACAAATGACGCCGCGTTGGCTATAAACGCGCATATAAAGAGATAGGGTAACGGTTTATTCACTTTAGCGGCTTTTACGGCTGCAGCCACAGCAGGCGTTAAAACAACTGCGGTGGCATCATTTGATAAAAAAGCGGTTACAACAACACCCACCAGGTAAATGAGCAGGAACAACCTCCCTGATGATCCTTTGGCCATTTTGGTGGCATGTGCAGCAAGCCAGTCGAAAAGTTTTTCTTCGCGGGCGGTTTCGGCCAATAACATCATACCGGTTAAAAACAGGTAAACATCACTGCCTTTGCCTACGCCATTCAGCCCTTCGGGCGGAGAGATCAGACCGGTTATTAACAACACAATTGCCCCTGCTAAGGCCCATATAAATTCGGGAACTTTAAACGGACGAATAATAACGCCTGCTATAGCTAAAAATGAAATGATCCAGATGGTAAAGTGCGTCATTATAAATTAATACAAAATGTATCGGCGAATTTAATGCTTACAATGATTAATTTTTATGTGCCAAAATGATTGGAGCTGAAATTATTAAATTACCCTAATGTCTATATTGCGTTGTGAAACCTATCATATTCCACACCCCCGATAAATTACGAAAGATACTTTGGTATCACTTATACATTATTCTGTTAGCGCTGGCACCGCTTTTGGTTTCTATTGCTGCAGGTTTTATAGGCAACTGCATGGGTTGTAACATCAATGAGGGAGGTACAGATGCCTGCGTGAGGTTGGGTATTTCTTTTGGCAATGTGCTTAATCCCTTGGGGGTACTGGGTTGGCTGTGTATTATTACGGTGCCTTTAGGTATAATTGCAGCGATCGTTTTAATTATCGCAGCCATTCATGATACCATTTATCATAAAAATAACCCTTAATTCAATAGCTTATTGATGGCTTTTACCAGTTTATCTATATCAAAAGGTTTGGGCAGATAAATATCGTAATTAAAATTGGCCAATGAGATGGCCTGCCTGTGATACGCCGACATTAGGATTACCGGGATGTGTTTGGTTTCCTGGGTGCTTTTAATCATCTGGCATATTTTGCCGCCATTCATTCCCGGTAGCATATAATCGGTTAGTACCAGATCTGGCCTGTGGGCTTTAATAGATTCAATAATATCATGGGTATGGCTAAGTCCGGTAACAGCAAAATTGTTGTAAGTTAAAACCGACTCAACTGTACTTAAAATATCAGCGTCGTCTTCAATGATCAATATGTTCTTTAGCATGGTAAAAGAGAGCTTAAAGTTAAAATAAATACCTGGTTGCGTACCGGGAGATTTACGAAACCTCAAAAATAGACTGGATCTTGTGACGGTTAATTGGTTTTGAAATAAAATCAACTACTAGCGGGTTTGACAGCGACCTGTTTTTATCTAAGTTTGATACAGATGATGATAACACATATATTTTACTTTTTTTCAACGGGTCGATATTCAAACGACTAAATTCATCCAAAAACTGCCAGCCATTCATCATAGGCATGGTTAGGTCTAAAAATATAAAATCGGGAAAAAGATGGGGCGTAGTTCTGCTGATGCTCATCAGTTTATTAATTGCGCTTTGGCCATCCATACAGGCATCAAATTTTGAATTTGTTAATACCTTCTTTACCACCGTTTCAAAAATATAATTATCAATTTCGCCATCATCAATTACTAATATATTTGAAGTTATATCTTTTGGTTTCATGGATAATTAAACTAATATACTGTGAAAATGTTTATAAAAGAAAAATAAATTCCAATTATATGGTATGGTTATTAATTAATAAGCACAAGTGTTTAGTGTATATCAAGTGCTAATGTAGGTATTGCCTATTAATTAGCTACCCCGGTATTTTAACGGTAAAACAGTAGGTGTTTTAACGGGGCGGAAAAATCGCGCTGTTGGTTAAAAAGAGCCTTCAAAGTGCCTTCCTGCTATTAAAAAAATCGCCCTCGAAGGTATAGATGTAGAAAGGCGGGTAGCTCCTATGGAGCAAAAGAACTAGCTGAATTTTTTGTCTACAAATAGGTAGCCGCTATGCGGCATTCTGTCGGTATCAAATTATAATCGCGACATGTCCATGTAGCACCACTATGAAAGTTTTTGCCGCATAGCGGCTACCCATTTGTAGCAAACCATATACCCCGCCCGCGATGCCGCGTAGCGGCTACCTATCCTCAATTTAAAAGTCCTTTTTAAAATTAGATTTATATTGTAAATAAAATTAGATAAGACTAATTATTTTTATTTGTTTTGCAATTAAAATAAAAGTCGATCAATGAAAATATTGTACATGTTCTTAACCCTTTCCCTGTTAACGCTAACTACTCATGCTCAAAATGGCATGTTAAAAGGCAGGCTTACCACTGCCGGCGAACCCATTCCGTTTGGTAGTATAATTTTAACCGGAACTAACAAGGGCACCACTGCCAACGAAAAAGGCTATTATCAGCTTCAAAACATTGCGCCCGGTAATTATGAGGTCTCGTTTTCGGCAATTGGCTATCTGCCTCAAAAACTAAGGGTAGCCATCAGTAAGCAGCAGGCAACCGTTTTAAACGGTAGTCTTAAAGAAAATTACTCCAAGTTGAACGAAGTTGTGGTTACCGGCGTATCTCGCGCTACCGAGCTGCGCAAAAACCCGGTACCTATAGCCGTAATGACCAAAAAGGAAATGAACGAGAACGTGAACAACAACATTATTGATGCCATTGTGAAAGGCGTTCCCGGTGTTAATGCGGTTACTACAGGACCAAATATTTCGAAACCCTTCATCAGGGGGCTGGGTTATAACCGGGTGCTAACCCTTTATGACGGCATCAGGCAGGAGGGGCAGCAATGGGGCGATGAGCATGGTATCGAAATTGACCAATATGGTATTGGCCGCGCGGAGGTAATCAAAGGGCCTGCCAGTTTAACCTATGGTTCTGATGCCATAGCCGGTGTTATCAACCTGATTCCCGCAACGCCAGCCGGACGGGACAGTGTTTTGAAAGGCGATTATGTGGCCGATTACCACACCAACAACGGGATGATCGGCACATCTCTGGGGCTGGCTTATAAGCAAAACGGCTGGCGCTATGCGTTCAGGGCTACGATAAAAACGGCAAATGATTATCACAATAAAATTGATGGCTACGTTTACAACACCGGCTTTAGGGAATACAATTTATCGGGGATGGTTAGGCTTGATAAAAATTGGGGCTACTCGCAAATAGCGGCCACATTATATGATAACCAGCAGGAAATTCCCGATGGCAGCCGTGATTCGCTTACCCGGCGTTTTACCAAACAGGTAAATGAAATTGCAACCGATGATATTAAAGCCCGGCCGCTGGTTAGCAATAACGAGTTAACATCATATGGCATAGCACCCCTGCATCAGCGCATACAACATTACCGGCTTTATACCCATAACCAGGTAAAAATCGGCAATAGCAGCCTTGATGCCGCGCTTGGCCTTCAGCAAAGTGTACGACGGGAATATGACCATCCCACCTTGCCGCAACAGGCGGGTTTGTATGTGGTGCTTAATACGCTTAACTACGATCTGAAATATAATCTTCCGGCTATCGGCGGTATAGAAAGTACCATCGGCGTAAACGGCATGTACCAGGCTAACCGCA
The DNA here is from genome assembly GCF_024808255.1 of Mucilaginibacter dorajii. Lineage (GTDB taxonomy): Bacteria > Bacteroidota > Bacteroidia > Sphingobacteriales > Sphingobacteriaceae > Mucilaginibacter > Mucilaginibacter dorajii. Next base: position 307,265 of record NZ_JANTYS010000007.1, on the reverse strand, counting down.
GTAAGGCTGCGACAGATTTTCCTATCCCCGATTATAATTTATTTGATGCAGGTGCTTTCCTGTTTATGAAGAAAACGTTCGGCAAGCTTGATATTTCGGGTGGCATCAGGTATGACAACCGCCACATCAGCTGGCGCGATTTTTATGTAGGGCCAAACCCTGCAAACGGTTTTGAACGGCAAATTAAACTGCCCGATACCGCTGGCGCCCACCTGCAATTCCCGGCATTTAAACATGTGTATAAAGGTGTATCGGGGAGTTTGGGTTTTACCTATAACATTAACGAAAGGTTACTGCTTAAAGCAAACATTGCCCGTGGCTACCGGGCACCAAATATCACCGAGATTGGCTCAAACGGGCTTGACCCCGGTGCGCATATTGTTTATTTAGGCAATAGGGGCTTTAACCCCGAGTTTAGCTTACAGGAAGATCTGGGCATAATATCATACCTGCCGGATGCCGACCTGACTGCCGAGTTTTTTAACAACCAGGTTGACAACTACATTTACCAGGCCAAACTAACCGATGCCGGGGGCAAGCCGGTAGTTATCGTTCCCGGTAACAGTACCTATGAATACCAGCAGTCAAAAGCCCGGCTTTACGGTGCCGAATTTACCGTTAACCTGCATCCGCGTGCTGTAAAATGGCTGTCATTTAACAATAGCCTGGCCTGTGTTACAGGTATTAATCAAAATAAGCAATTGGTAGCGCAATCAAACGGTGCGGCAAAATACCTGCCTTTTATTCCGCCGCTGCATATCCGGTCGGAGTTAAAGGTTACTTTGCAGCGGGCGTATGGCGCGTTTTCAAAGATCTATCTAAAGGCTGAAGCGGATGCTTATGCCGCCCAAAATCGCTTTTACGCGTTGGATAATACAGAAACTGCCACGCCTGGCTACACGCTTATTAATGTTGGCGCGGGCACAACCATCAAGCTGAGATCAGAGAAAACATTATGTGAGCTTTTTTTCCAGGTAGATAACCTGTTTGATACCGCTTACCAATCAAATCTTAACCGTTTAAAGTATTTTGAATATTACACCGCCTCGCCAAATGGCAGGTTAGGCATCTACAACATCGGCAGGAACATCAGTTTTAAGGCGGTGTTTCCGTTTTGATAAGCTGGCTTATTTAATGGACTTTAATTTAGTCGACGATTTATCCTGTCCTTTAAATGAAAGGTTGAGGAAGTAGCCGCATTGATCATCTTTCTCGCACATTTCAACATCATCTATAACATAGGTCCAGTCGCCGCTTTTGAAGGTGTAGGTCCAGCCGCCCATGGTACCTTGTGCTTCTTCAAGTCCGTTGTTGAGCACAAGGTCGGGTTTTTCAGATGTGGGCCGGCCTTTACTCCATGATGCGTAACGGATATTATTGCCGATCGTCCTGTCAATCCTGATCAATAATTTGGGCGATTGTAGTACCAATACGTTTTGATCCCAATGGTTTATTGAAGGGTGCATTTTGCTTTGGATTGATTTGGTCAGCTGGTCTTTTAAATCCTGTTCGCGCTTTGAAATGTAATTGACAGACATTATCAGCCCTTTTTCATTCAGCCACATCTCCCCGCTAAACTCCTCGCCAACCAGGCCAAAGTTACCATGCTGTTCCATTACAGCACTACCCCGAAACCCAGACAGTTTTTTCTTGAATGCCGCATCAAACATAACAGGGTAATAGGCTATAAACTCTTTAGCATTGGCAATATCTTTTAAAGGATTTTCTCTTTTAAGCGGATAGGCCACCAGCTTTGATAACTCTTCTGCCTTATCTGCCTGAATCAGTTTGATAATGTAGCGATACCTTTTGATCATAGCCGGCTTGTCATCAGCTCGGGCACCAGTGATTACAAATAAAAAGAGGACGATGCAGAAGATATTTTTCATGGTTTTGAGTTCAAATAGCGTTGATGTCGCCGGATTTAAAGATACATATGTATCTTTAATCTAAAAACCGGGATTTTTAATGTAGTCTCCCGCAGGACATTCAGGATTTACAGAGCGAATTTGCAGGATTAACCAGCATGCTTGATTTGCATGTGGGAGACGCAAATATGCGTCTCTACAATAAGAAAATTAACGATTCCATGTTTAAATTTACACTGCCGAATGAATAACACCGATATCACCGATCCCTTATTTTTGCAAGCTGTTGAAGCTATTGACAGCGGGGATATTGTTTTGCTGGAAGAATTGCTAACCCATAACAAACGCCTGGTGCGCGAAAGGCTGGATTACCCAGAGCCTGGATATTTCCAAAACCCTTACCTGATTTGGTTTGTAGCTGATAATCCTATCCGCGTTGAAAAACTGGCTGCCAACATTATTGATATAACGCAATTGCTCATCCTGTTTGTGAAAAACGAGGCGGCGGATACCGCGCAATATCAAATAGATTATGCCCTTGGCCTGGTGGCCACCGGCCGCATCCCCAAAGAGTGTGGTGTACAAATAGCCATGATGGATGCACTTATTGGCGCCGGCGCTACACCGGCTGGCGGCCTGGGCGCATTGGCCCATGGCAATGTGGAAGCTGCCGCTCATTTGATTAAACGCGGTGGCAAGCTTACCCTGGCGGCAGCAGTTGGTTTAGATTTGATGGAGGATGTTAAAATGATGACTGCCACCGCCGGCAAACATGAATTACTGGTAGCGCTTACCACCGCCGCATTTTATGGCAAGCCGGATATCATAGCCTATTTATTAAGCATCGGCGCGCCGGTAAACGGATACCCCGAAAATAAGGAGGGGTTCCATAGTCATGCTACGCCCTTGCACCAGGCGGTTTCCTCGGGCTCGTTAGCAGCTGTAAAGTTGTTGGTAGAGGCAGGCGCAAGGCTTGATGTGCCCGATAAAGTATACGGTGGCACACCCCTGGGTTGGGCCCAATACATGCAAAATGACGAAAGCCCTGACGAGGAAACCCGGCAGGGTTATGCTGTAATTGCCGACTATTTGAAAGATAAATAGCCTCAATTCTTTTTATTTTAATCAAAGTAATTTAATTTTTTAAGCTTGGGTTAATAAGCTGTTGTTTGGTTTGTAATAATGTTAAAATCCGTTGTGGGCTGTGGTTTTAGGCTTATCTTTATGCCACCTGAAGAACTCTGCTTATGCCCATCCAAATAAAAAAAGTCGTTTTCAAAACGCTTAAAATTACAGGCATCACCCTTGTTGGCTTGTTAGCGTTAATGTTTTTACTGCCATACCTGTTTCCGCAAACCATCACCAATAAAATAAAGCAATGGGCCGGCGGCAGTATCAATGGCAAACTCAATTTTTCGGGAACAAGGTTGTCATTCTTCAAAAAATTCCCGGCATTAACACTCACACTGAATGATTTTTCGCTAAATGGCAGCGCACCTTTTCAGAATGATACATTGGTAGCGGCTAAAGAAGTTTCATTGGCAATTGATCTTTCGTCGGTGTTTAAAAGTAAAATTAACATCAACCGCATTTACCTGAGCAAGGCCACCATCAATATTGAGGTTGATAGCGCCGGGCATGCCAACTATAACGTTTACAAAGCTAAAAATGCCCAATCTGCGCAGACGGCAGATACAGCCAGTGCTTCCTTAGGTATCGAACAGATATTGATTGAAAAAAGCCACCTGGTGTATAGTGATAAATCGATGCCGTTATTGGTTGATGCCCGCGATTTTAACTACAAGGGGAGCGGCGATTTAAGCAAAGATGTTTTCGATTTATATACCCATACCGAAATTGGTTCTGTCGATTTTAGCTATGGCAATCAACCCTACATCTACCATAAAAAAGTAAACGCCGATCTGGTAACCAGCATCAACACCAAATCGTTTGCTTTCATTTTTCAAAAAAACAACCTCATGATCAATGAGCTGCCGGTTGAGTTTAAAGGCAAGTTTGAGTTTTTGAAAGATGGGTACAGTATGGATTTCAGGATCAGGAGCGATCAGCACGACCTGAGTGATATTTTTACTGCCCTGCCTGCCGAATATGCCAAATGGACTGATGACACCGAAATAAACGGAACGGGCAAAATCACCATGTCGCTTATTGGCAAATACATAGCTGCAACCAAACAAATGCCCGATCTGGATTTTAGCATGAAGATTCGCGATGGTTATATCGCCAATAAAAAAACGCCCGAGCCGGTTAAAAACCTGTTCCTGAATATGGAGGCTAAATTACCCGGCTGTAATCCTGATAACCTCGATCTGAATATCGATTCGGTTTACTTCAATATTGGTAAGGATTATTTTGGTTCGGTGATCAAGGTAAAGGGCATTAAATCGCCCCAGGTATTTGCCAAGATTAATACCGAGATTGACCTCGAAAAATGGAACCGTGCTTTTGGCGTAAAAGCGTTTGATGTAAAAGGCAGATATTCATTGCACCTGGTTGCCGAAGGTAAATATGCTAAGGGGATCAGGAAAACCGGCATCCGCCATCATATTGATACGGTGATTACCAGCATCCCTAAGTTTAAATTTAACTCATCTTTCCGGAACGGGTATATCAAATACGTCAAACTGCCCGAGGCCATGAAAAATATCAGTTTCGATTTAAATGCCGGCAGTCCGGATAGTAACCCTGCCCACGTTACCATGGCTTTAAGCAATTTGAATATTAATGCCTTAAACAACTATATTAAAGGTTATTTAAAAATGAGCAACACGGCCGGTGCGCTCATTGATGCTGATCTGAAAGCCAAATTCGATCTGGCCGATATTAAAAAGATATACCCGGTTGATAGTATCGACCTAAGGGGCAACCTGGACGCCGATGTGCAAACCAAGGGCCGGTACATCCCGGCCGGCAGGATCTTCCCGGTTACCAATGCGCAGATAGATTTGCATGGTGGCTACATCCAAACCAAATACTACCCGCACCCGGTTCAAAATATTGAGGTGAGTACCGCCATCAGCAATAATACAGGTTCGTTAAAAGGATTGAAGGTGAATATTAAACCCGTGTCGTTCACCTTTGAAGGCCAGCCTTTTATGCTGAAAGCCAATCTTAAGAACTTTGATAACCTTGATTATAGCATCAAATCGCACGGATCACTGGATATTGGCAAAATTTACCAGGTTTTTGCCATGAAGGGCTACAATGTTAAAGGAACCATAGTTACCAATCTATCCTTAAAAGGTAAACAAAGCGATGCTACTGCGGGCAGGTATGACCAATTGGCCAACTCTGGTACTATGAAGGTGAAAGATATCACATTAACATCTGATCTGTTCCCCAAGCCATTCCTGATCAAAACCGGCCTGTTTAGCTTTAACCAGGATAAAATGAAGTTTGATAAATTTACCGCCAACTACGGTAAATCGGTAATTGTGCTTGATGGGGCTTTATCAAACGTAATAGACTATGCGGTTAAACCAAATTCGCCCCTGAAGGGGGAGTTTAACCTGAGCAGCGGTTTGATCATTGCCGACGATTTTATGGCCTTTGCAGCCGGGCCATCAACCCCGAAAGCAGCCAAATCGGGTGTTATCCTGGTGCCATCTAACCTGGACCTTAACTTTACTGCCAACGTTAAAAAGGTAAAATATAACGGATTGGATATTAACGATGCCAAGGGGCAAATGAGCATCAGCAAAGGGCAAATTGTTTTGAAACAAACGGGTTTTACGCTGATAGGGGCACCGGTAGTAATGGATGCTACCTATGGCAGTGTGAGCCCGCAAAAGGCGTATTTTGATTACCACATTGACGCCAAAGAGTTCGACATTAACCGGGCTTACCGCGAGGTAAAATTGTTTCATGATATGGCTACGTCAGCAGCCAATGTGCAGGGTATTGTTTCATTAAATTATCAGTTAAGCGGTAAGCTTAACGGCGATATGAAACCCATTTACCCATCGCTAAAAGGTGGAGGCGTGCTATCGGTAAAAAAGGTAAAAGTAAAAGGCTTTAAACTGTTTAGTGCCGTTGGCAAAACCACCGGCAGGGATAGCTTAGGCGGCAAAAACGATGTAAGCAAAGTAGATATAAAGACCACCATTGCCAATAACATCATCACCATACAACGCACCAAAATGCGCATGGCCGGCTTTCGCCCAAGGTTTGAAGGGCAGGTAAGTTTTGATGGCAAACTGAATATGCAGTTTCGCCTGGGCTTGCCCCCGCTGGGCATCTTCGGTATACCTATGACCATTACCGGCACGCAGGATAAACCAATTATTCACCTGGGTAAAGGGAAAAAAGAAGATGAGCTGAAAGAGACGCCAGAAGGGGAGTAAATAATCAGCCTTACGAAGTTTTCAAAACTTCGTAAGGCTGTCATCGATAAATCAATGTCATTGCGAGTTATAAAATCCGGCGGACTGTGAAGGTGGAAATGACGTAAAAACTATCCTCTAAACCCTGTCATTCTGAGGCACGAAGAATCTTCTTCACTATAAAAGTCTGCGATGAGCAGGGCGAAGAAGATCCTTCGTTCCTCAGGATGACAAACATTTTTTACAAAACGTCATGGGTAGGAACGAAGCAATCGCGAACTGCGCAAATCTGCCCTGTAGAGTATGAGATTGCTTTGTGCCTATTCATGACAACTTGTAGAACCCAGACTTACGAAATTTTCAAAATTTCGTAAGTCTTTCATCAGTTACGAAAGATCTTTATTCCTTGTTCCCCAAATCCTTATTCCCAGGTTACTCCACCTTCAAACTCTTAATTGGGTTAACTAAGGCAGCCCTGATGGCTTGCGAGCTTACGGTAATTAAGGCCAGCATTAAGGAAACAATGCCCGACGCGGCAAAGATCCACCAGCTAATTTCTGTGCGATACACAAACTCCTGGATCCATTGATGGGTAAGGTACCAGGCTATCGGCCAGGCTATCACATTGGCGGCTATTACAAGCCATGCAAATTCGCGGGATATGAGCAAAGATATATTTTGTACGCTTGCACCTAATACCTTACGGATGCCAATTTCTTTGGTACGGCGCTCGGCGGTAAACACAGCCAGGCCAAACAAGCCCAAACAACTCAACAATATGGTAACCCCGGCAAAGGCCTTGAACAATTGCCCGGTTTGAATATCCTTGCGGTACATGGCATCAAAATTATCGTCCATAAACTGGTAATCAAAAGGGTGTACCGGGTTATAGCTGTGGTATATCTTCTCCGTTTGACTAACCGCGTCTTTAATATATTCTGATTGTGCCTTAATATATAATACACCGCCATATTCGGCCGATTTCGCGGCTCTGAAAATAGCAGGTGAGATATCGGTTTTAAGCGAGTTATTATTGAAATCTTTTAACACGCCTTTGATCTGGCCCGATTTGCCCCAAAGACTGATCAATGTACCCACCGGGTGTTTCAACCCCATCATTTTTACTGCCGACTCATTTACCAGGTAATAAGCGCTATCAACCGGTGCGTTGGTAAAGCCATCGCCATCGGCAAACTTCATTTGCATTACCGATGTAAAATCGGCAGCTATCTCCATCGGGCTGATATGTGCTTCGGTATTGGTAGTTAATTTGCCGGGCCAGGTAATATTATCGGTACTTGAACCCATCTGCATCACATCATCGGTAGCAAAAGTTACGCTGGTAATGTGTTTATTGGTTTTTAAATCGTTGATCACGGTTTGCAGATGCTTGCCCATATTGTCGTTCATCTGCACTAAAAAAACATTTTCGCGGTTATAACCCAGGTTTTTGGTTTGGATAAAATGTAGTTGTTTGGATACTACCACGGTGCAAATGACAAGCAGGATAGAAAACGTAAACTGTAGTATCACTAATCCTTTACGCAGCCACCCACCCTTTGCCGAAGTATTAAAGGCCGATTTTAAAACATCGGTTGGGTTAAATGATGATAGCACCCAGGCGGGGTAAATACTGGCCATTACAATGGTGCCCAGGCCAACCCAGCCAATAATTTGCAGGGTAGATCCGTTCCAGTAATCAATAGGGTAATCTTTACCGCTAATGCTTTGGTAAAGCGGTACCAGCATAGGGATTATAAATGAGGATAAGGCCAGCGCTGCAAAAAATATCAGCACAAACTCCGTAACAAACTGCATGATCAGCTGCGGCCTGCCGGCACCCACCACCCGCCTTAAACCAACCTCTTTAGCACGTTTGGTAGCCCGGGCGGTAGATAGGTTAATGTAGTTGATAACTGCAATCAACAAAATAAGGATACCTATCAATGTAAAGATCTTAACCACTTTGATACCTGCCGGACTAAGATCCGGATTGTAAAGGCGCAATTGGTTAAGCGGCTGAAACAGGTAGGTAACATCGCCTTTTTTTACAAAGCCGTTGTTTTTGAGGTGAATGTCTGATAGCTGTTTGGCCAGTAATTGTGCGTTGGTATTGGGCTTCAGTTTAAAAAATGTGCTGAATCCAAAATTGCCCCAATCCTCATCAATGGTTTTCCATTTGCCGTTGCCCCCAAAGTTTTTGCGCACCACGTTTAATGATAACAAAATATCTTTGCGCACGCTGCTCCGTTCGGGCATATCGGCCATAACGGCCGACACCACAAAGGGTTCCTGTTTTTCGCCCAGGAGCATGGTTTTACCCATCGCCTTATCTGCCGAACCAAAGTATTTGACGGCGGTAGCATTGCTAAGCACCATGTTGTTTAACTCGGCAAGGGCTGTTGCGGCGTTTCCTTTAATAAATTGGATGTGAAAAATGTCGAAGAAAGAAGGCTCGGTGTAAGCTACTTTTTTTTCTATCAGGTGGTTTTCGCCGGCGGTTACCAACTGTTGGCGGGTATTGTAACGAACCGCTTTTTCAACCCCGGGGAAATTATTTAAAGCCGTAGCCGCGATTGGGGCAGGGGCACTCGTCCAGGTATCGTAGTTATTATCGCCCATTTTAATTTTGGCATTCAGACGATAGATGTTGTGCGCATCGGCAAATTGCGTATCATAAACCAATTCATCATTAACTCCCCAAAAAAGTAAAATGCTTACCGATAGCCCTATGGCCAGGCCCAAAATGGCAATTAGCGAATAAACCCTGCTGCGGAGCAAATTTCTCCAGGCTGTTTTGATGTAGTTTTTGATCATTGCGTTATCAGTTAATAGGTTGACAGTAATACGTTTAGCTACAATACCGGTTTAAACCTGTAATAATTGTGCCGAAGTTTTAAGTGTTTGATTGTTAAATAGTTGAAATTTTATTGCGAAGTTTTAAGTGTTCGGTAGCGTACACTCACCGCACGTAAGCGAACGGGGGGCTGTGTTATTCACTTCTCAAACTTTTAACCGGATTCATCATGGCAGCTTTGATCGACTGAAAGCTTATGGTTAATAGCGCTATAACGATTGCCACAAAGCCAGATAATGCAAGCATCCACCAGCTTATCGCGATGCGGTATACAAAATTTCGCAGCCACCGGTCCATCAAATACCAGGCAACAGGAGACGCAACTACCAATGCCGCCAGTACAAGTACGACGAAATCTTTAGAGAGCATCAGGGTAATATTGGTTACACTTGCGCCAAGTACTTTCCGTATCCCAATCTCTGCCGTCCTTCTTTTAGTGGTGAATATCGTTAGTCCAAATAACCCAATGCAGGAAATAAAGATAACGATAAATGTCGCGGCATTAATCAGTTTTGCTGTGCGGTAATCTTTCTCATATAAAAGCGCTATCGATTCATCAAAAAAACGAAAGTCAAACACCTCTCCCGGATATATATCCTTCCATGATTTTTCGATTTGTGCCAGGGTTAGCTTCAGTGCGGCAGGTTGCTTGTCGCTGACAGCCAGCTTAACGGCAAGGTCCTGCTGCATTTTTGGAATATTTACGATGCAGACAGGTTTGATGCTTTCGTGGAAGGACTTTTCATGAAAATTGGCAACTACACCCACAATAGGGTAAGGCTTGTTTTGATAAAGCAGCATTTTGCCTATAGCTTGCCGTGGTTCACGAAGCCCAAGCAAGTGCAAAAAGGTTTCATTGATCACATATTCCTTTAAGCTGTCTGCTGGTAAAAGGTTTCGTCCGGCAAGCAGCTTCATGCCGTATAGCGACAAATAATGTTCATCGCCCGACAATTCAGGTATACGGGTTTCGGCTCCGTTTACTCCGTTCAATTTCAGCGCGATGTTGCCATCCCTGCCATCCATTGGTGTGTACTGCTCGCCGGCAACGCTGCTGACGCCCGGTATCTGTTTTAATTGCTGCGCTAACACATTCATTTGTTTTGCCGGGGCCTTGCGACTGGTTGGCAGGATAACGATGGCATCGGTATTAAAACCCAGCGCTTTGCTGCGGGTATAACTTAATTGCTGATGGACGACCAGGCTGCCGATGATAAAAACCAACGACAGGGTGAACTGGAAAACAATCAATCCTTTTCTCAGCCACCAATGTCCGCCACCGGGGATTCCGGAACCTCTCAGGCTCAGTGCCGGCGAATAAACCGCTAAGGTTCTTGCCGGGTACAGGCCTGCAAATAAACAAGTGACCAGCGTTATAGCTAATATAAAAAGCAGAGTATTGGTTTCCAATAGTCTGAAACTAACTCCTTGTGGAATAAATGCCTTAAATGCAAAAAGCACAGGGTTAACCAATAACAGCGCAATGATCAGGGCAAGGAAGGTGACCATGAAAGTTTCTATCAGGAACTGTATCATGATACCTGTAGTGCTGCTGCCCATGATTTTTCGGACCCCCATTTCCCTTGTGCGCTGAATAGATTGCGCGGTGGCCAGGTTAACGAAGTTGACCAGGGCCAGTAACAGGATAAATAGGGCCGTACCGATCATTCCGTATACAATGGGAAGATCGGCTGTACGGATCTGGTTTTCTACAACGTCGGCGTCAAAATGCACTTTTGTAATTGGTTCCAGCCATAGCGTAAGCCGTATATCGGGGTTTTTAGGTGCATAAGCTTTAACGATAGCGGCAAGTCCGTCATTAGCCTTGGCCTGGCTGATACCGGGAGCCAGTTTAACAAAAGCCTGGGTGGACATATGATTCCAGTCGTCTGCAAACGCTTTTTTCAAGAAACTGTTTTGAACCGTGCTGTAAGAGATAAAATCGGTAAATGCGAAGTCTGTATTTTTCTTCCAGTCTTCCACAATTCCCGAGATTTGCACACGAAGAGAGTCGTCATAAACTATTTCCCGGCCAAGGAGGCTCCCGGGATCAACATTTCCAAAATATTTTTGTGCCCGGCTGAGGGTAAGCACTACTTTATAAGGCTGATTCAAAGCGGTCTGCTGGCTTCCGGCAAGCCAGTGATAGTTAAAGATCTTGAAATATTGAGGCTCGGCCACTATCGTGCCCAGATAGTACGCTCCATCGATTGAACTGTCAAACTTTTTGATTGGCTTATTACCATCTGGCACACCAATTTTGGCGTAGTACATGCTCACTGCGGAAATCGCTTCAATAGCAGGAAGCTCATGGCGGGCAGCAGCCACCGAGGAATAGGGTACTTTACTCATCACATCCTTATCACCAGCGGCAAAATGGACGGTGGTCATCACCCGGAAGATGCGATCCTTATCGGGATGAAATGTATCAAAGCTTAGTTCGTAACTGGCGATCAGGTAAATGGTAATGCATGCACATATCCCTAAAGCCAATCCAAGGATATTAATTGAAGCATAAATTTTATTGCGCCAAAGGATGCGCCAGGCAGTCCTGAAATAGTTCTTTATCATTTGAATGGGCTATAAATGAGTGACTTAAAACGGCTCGATATAAATAGTCAATAAATACAATGCCAAATGCTAATTATTTGAATATTAATTGTTTGCAAAGATTTTGCCTTTGAGGCTGTATCAAAAACGGACAGGATGCGTTCGTTTCTGTATCAACGCTATTTCTGCACTATTTGTTAATAATAAAGCAATCTTCAATATCGTTATTTACGCGTTGGTACCTATGCCAAACAAACCCTATTACATGTATAAATTTGTTCTATTCGTTTTACCATTACTGCTTTCCTTTAAAATGTATGCCCAAAATGGTCAAACGGTAATTAATAACTCGGCTACAACAGCTATTAATTTTCCGGGCGAGGGCTGTATTTATCAATGGGTAAACAGTAACCCGGCCATTGGCTTGCCAGCTTCGGGAGTTGGTAATATAGCTCCGTTTACGGCTGTAAATACAGGAAATAGTCCAATCACGGCTACCATAACCGCAACTTCTATATCGCAGGGATATGCTTATATAGCCAATTACCACGACAACTCAATATCAATCATCAATACCGAAACACAAGAGGTTAGTACCTTACCTGCAACTGGCTTTGCGCCTTATGGTGTAGCTGTTGATCCTTATGGTACCAGGGCTTATGTAGCTAACCTTGGCGACGGTAATGTTTTGGTAATTGATACCCGAACCAACCGTATTATTAACACCATCCAGGTAGGCGATGGCCCTATTAGCCTGGTTACCAGCCGTGATGGACGAGAATTATACGTAGCAAGCGAAAACGCGGGAAATGTTGCCGTTATAAACACATCAACAAGCTTAGTGGATAAATATATACCCCTCCCTGGCGTACCATATGGCCTGGCTATCAGCCCGGATGGCAAAATCATATATACAAGTTTACTTGGTTCGGGGCTGGCTGTAAGCAACCTGCTGGCAGTTAATACAGCAACAGGAGATGTAATAGCCACTATACCTGTAGGCACCTATCCGGGCGGCGTTGCCATTAGTCCGGATGGTAAAAGGGTGTATGTTGCCTGTATGCAAAACCTTGACGACGGCACAAGCGACGTTACCGTCATCAATACCGGAAATAATGATATAGTCGCCAAAATAAATGTAGGCAAATCGGCTATAGGGGTTGCTGTAAATCCTGATGGCAGCAAGGTGTATGTTACCTGCCTTGGTGGAAACCGGGGGCAGGGAGGTATAACAGTAATTGACGCGCAAAGTAATACCATAGTTTCAACCATCACGCTTGGCGCTATATCAGCCGGAATTTCATTTAGTCCGGATGGCAGCAAGCTATATACCGGCGATACCAAGGCAAACACGGTGCTGGTAATTAACACAGCCAATAACAGTACATTGGCTACCGTGCCGGTAGGGCAGGATCCAAGTTCATTTGGCAGCTTTGTTACTGCCGGGTATGGCTGTAGTATTTTCCCGGTAAAGTATACGATTACGGTAAATCCTACCAATAAACCCGCCGTTGTTATACCCAATAGTTTTAGCCCCAATGGCGACGGTACAAATGATACCTGGGTTATTAAAAATATTGATAATTATGCTAATTGTACGGTAGCTATCTATAACCGATATGGTGCAAAGGTATATTCATCAACCGGTTACCAGGTGGTCTGGAATGGCTTATACCACGGGGTGGCGATCCCCTCGGGTACTTACTATTATATTATTGATCTTAAAGAAGGTAGCAAGGCATTATCCGGGAGTTTAACTGTGCTCAGGTAGTGAAGTTGGGTTATGCTCAAAAAATATCATTGCGCAAGCTCTTTGATATGAAAAGCTTCCCTAATAGTTTTGATGATGATATCAAAGCCGTTATTGCCATTGGTAAATAAAATGATGCCCCTTTTAGATTGAGGCAGCAAAATGATAAGTGTTTTAACCCCATCGTCAGATCCGGTATGCATAATCAGGTATTCGCCGTTTTCTAATGGCGTCATTACTTCCCAGCCCAGGCCCATGTTTTCTTTAGGCTTGCCTTCCATTTGCACCTGCGGGGTAACCATTTGGGCAAACAGCTTTTGGGATAATGCTTTTTGATTTAAAACCGATTGCGCGAATTTGGAGTAATCGCCAATGGTGGTTACCAGCCAATCGGCAGATATGATGGCGGTATTTTTGGTCATTTTTATCAGCGCACCATTTTTATCATGCGGGTCGGCAAAACGGGTAGAATCCATTTGCTTGCTCCAGCCGTAATGGGTATCCTTCATATCCAATGGTTTAAATAAAACCGAATAGGCCAGTTGTTGCAGTGTGCGGTTAAACTTGTGCTCCAAAGCATGGCGCAGGTATTCAAAACCCTCGCCCGAGTAGCTGTATTTAGTCCCAGGCTCAAACATAAAAACCAGTTTTCCAGATCGCCAGTTGGGGAAGCCGGTTTGGTGGCTCAGCACTATGCGGGTGGTTAGCTTTTTATAACGGGGATCGTCCTTTACATCAGGATCTATCCAGTACTTATCCAAAGGCTCGTCCAAACTCCATTTGCCGGCGTCTACCAGTTTTAAAACGGTAAGGGCGGTAATAGGTTTGGTTAGCGATGCCACATTGAAAAGCGTGTTTAAAGATGCAACTGCACCGTTCTCCAGGTTGCCGAAACTTTTTGTCTGTTTTATTTTTCCATCTTCCAAAATACTGGCCGCGATAACCGGCACATGATGTTGTTGCATCCAGGCGGGGATGCTATCCAGGCAGCTGAGGGGTACAATTGTTTGTGCCGATGCCGGCTTAACTGTTAAAGCAAGTAAAAGGAGTATGGGCAATTGAAATAAATACTTTTTCATGGTAGCAATGATTAATTGCTTACAAGACGCCGTACCACTTCATTTCGTTACGCGCTGCTTATTACAGGCTCTCAAAGTTTTGCCTGTGCCAATCTTATGGTTCACAACGGACTTTTATTAGCGAGCCCTCCGGTGTATACCTTAAAAGCTTTTATCTTTCCTGATAGATGGTAACACCAGGTAGGTTACAATGCTATGTGCCGCAAGCGAAAGCGCAGCAGTTACCACCAGGATCATCACCTTTTTCAGGATGCTATCAAAATAATCAAGGAACTGCGATTGGCCTGTGCCGCTGAATAAAATAGTCGCCACAAATATGGTTAAACCAGTAAGCCACAACGTTAAGTGCGAATAAAAATAGCGCGACGTAGCAAATGTTGACCCGGTAAATGAGGCAACCAGAAGCGACACGTGGGCAATAAAAAAAACTATCGCCGCGATAACCAATAAGTAAAACATATACAAACTTTAGAGTGAATAGGATATTCTCAAATATAACAATGCAAGTTAAAAGTCAAAATATTCCCATAGGTTGTAATTTGAAAACTGACGAATTAGTCTGTATTGCTCATGAAAACCCGATACCGGCCATTGAGTTAAACTATGAACCTACCTGCTTAAGCCGAAACAAAATACTCGTCAATAGAAATTAAACTTTGCCCCGAAACAAGCGGACTTGAGCAATAGCTAAGCAGGTGCTCACCGTCAAGATGGTTTAACAACTCATTTAAATCATATGCGGTGCCCGTGCGTTGGATGATGAACGAATCATCAAGGATCTCGGTTATACTTGCACCATAGCGGTGCAGGCCATGCGCAACAGACGAAAGATGATCCTTGGCTATTTTGTATTGCCCGATTCTTAATAATTGCTTTTCCTCAACCGGGTGGCTTATCGTTTTATAAACTTCAATGATATTATTCATTTTTTGGGTGATAAAATACACATCGGCAGGGGGCAGCATTACCTCCATGGCAATCAGCACAACGTCGTGCATATCGGTACGCGAAACATTGAGCGAACAAACCTCGTAGCTTTTACGGTTGATGATCATCAACAGCTGGTTTAACAGCCCTTTTTTATCATCGGCATAAACCGCGATGATGTACTTTTTGAACAAATTGTTGGTAGCTTTTTTCATGTTGACTGGGAATTTATGGTGTAAAAAAAAAGCCCTCTGGTTGAAGAGGGCTTTTAAAAATTTTCTATTTTATTTATAGCAAATCAATATCACCCTTCATCTTTTAAAATGACAGTAATAATAATGACGTTGTTTAATTGAGTTGTATACATCTGTTGCTAATGAGCGGTGCGCCGCTCGTGATGTGCAAGGTAGGAAAATTTTTATAATCGCTCCACAATTTACTCCTGGGAAATCGCTTTTACCCACAAGTAATGAATTCGTGTCATCTTAAGGCACTTTTTTTTGAATTAGACACGAATGCCCGCCGACTCGGTTACAATTTAATCGAATTTCACGAATTTTGGAATTGATTGATGGCACAAATCAGGGCAAACGCATCTAAATAATTAACGGGGATAAGCTTAATGCGTAAGGACGGTATAAGCATCAACTTGTTTTTATTGCCTGGTCCTGGTTAAATGATCCAGGTATCGAAGGCATTTGTATTTGGCTGCGCCTAAACTGCGCCATACATCAGTTTAATGTTAACCTTGTAAAAATATAAAACATTGATTATTAGATGTTTATAATTTACATATCTGAAATGTGTTAAGTTATGTTAACCCTGGTTAGATGCGTTTGCCCTGTAGCAAAACTTAAAATGTGAAATGAAAAAATTCGTGAAATTAGCTATAATCTATCTTACGGGCAGTTAAATTCGTGTTTATTCAACGCTCAGCTTGCGAGAAAATAAAGTTGAATATTAAAAGTGATTTCCTTCAATTTACCCCATCAAATTTGTGATGCGCCATGTTATTTGGTATTCTTGCGGTACCGCCCCAAATAAGGTGTATAACAAATACGATCAAATGAGCGAAAAACAACTATCTCCCGATGTTTTAAAAACCAGGCAACATTTTGAAATTTTAGATGGCTTAAGGGGGATAGCCGCGCTGGCGGTGGTTACGTTCCATTTTATGGAGGTGGCTTATAGCGATTACAGCCAGGACTTCATTGGGCATGGCTTCCTCGCTGTCGATTTCTTTTTTTGCTTATCAGGCTTTGTGATCGCTTATGCTTATGACGATAGGATCAGCAAAATGGGGGTTTTGGAATTTTTTAAATCGAGGATCATCAGGCTGCATCCGCTGGTAGTTTTCGGATCGATATTGGGCTTACTTACCTTTCTTTTTGACCCTTTTGGCGGCCACTCTGAATTGTATAGCGTGGGCAGGCTGGTTGTGCTGGTTGGGTGTTCTGCTTTAATGATCCCTATTGGTGGAATGCCCGATAGGTATTTTAACCTGTTTGGTTTCAACGCACCGGCATGGTCGCTGTTTTGGGAATATGTTGCCAATATAGTTTACGCCTTTGTGCTAAGCAGACTTAAGAAACGGTACCTGCTTGCGCTGACTGTGATCTCGGCGGCGGGGATTTGCTATGTGGCCCGGCAATCGGGCAATTTGATGGGCGGCTGGAGCACAGGTACATTTTGGGATGGCGCTGTGCGTATTTCGTACTCGTTTTTAGCGGGCATGCTGGTGTACCGCTTTAACTGGGTTATTAAAAATAAGCTTGGCTTTATCGGCGTATCTGTATTACTGACTTTTGCTTTTTTACTGCCCTTTTCCCAATCATGGAACTGGCTTACCGAGCCATTGGTAGTGTTATTATACTTTCCCTTACTGATAGCTTTAGGGGCGGGTGCAAGGCTGCGCGAGGGTTTCAAAAAGTTCTGTGTATTCTCGGGCAATATCTCATACCCGCTTTATATGACACATTATGCCTTTATCTGGGTATTCGCTAACTATTATACCGCCCATAAACCGGGAGCGGGGAAGTTATCGCTGATCATCATCGTGTCCGAGATCTTTTTAGTAACTATCGCTTATTTGGTAATGACCTATTTTGATATACCGGTGCGCAAATATTTGAGCAGCAAACGGAAGATAGATTGAGATACCTGAACATATCAAACCTTTCTGTAAGGCACTCTCTTAATCGTTTTGGGGGCGAGGGGAGATTGGTGTTAAGGGGGGCTTGCCTGCCTCATTAATATAATTATGTAGTCATGTAAAAAATAAAATGTATACAAATACAGACAAGTGCCATAATTGTTTTGCAAAAAAAACAATATTTTTTTGATCCACCTCCGACTCAAAAAAACATACTCTTATAACACAACATCCATCAAAAAAGGGCACAATTGATGATGTATTACCTGTATGTTGGATATTTTTCCTCGTTTTACGCACCTTGTTCCCCAATAGGTTATTTAGTGTTTGTTTATACATAATGCCGCCGGCTTAATACCAAGTGGCGTGGCTTTTGTATCATAGCAAAAGGTTGTAAGCTGTTGCACCTGCAGGTTCATCGTTTTGATTGCTGTGCAACAGGTTGCCATCTACCTAACTTATACTGGACTATGACTATTAATTGTATGATCCTGGACGACGATCCAATAGTGATCAGCTATCTCAAAGAATACATCCTTCAAATCCCCCTGTTAAATTTATTAGCTACGCAGCAATCGCCTATTGAGGCATTGGCTTTATTAGAAACCCTTGATATACAATTAATTTTTATGGATATCGGCATGCCCGAATTAAACGGCATCGATATGGCCCGCCTACTTCATGCCAATAAAGGCGATGCAGCGCCACGAATTGTTTTTATAACCGGGTTTGATCGTTTCGCGGTTGAAAGCTACCAGGTAAACGCGCTTGACTACCTGGTTAAGCCGGTAACTTTTGAAGGCTTGCTGGCAGCCGCGCATAAAGCCCGTCGTTATTTTGAAAGTTTATCACACCAGCCCGTTTCTTCGGGTACTTACAGGCTCAACGATTTTATTTTACTTAAGGTAGAACACGATATTGTACGTGTTTATTTAAAAGATATCCTTTACATAGAAAGTTATAAAGACTATGTAATGGTTTATACCACTATGGACGGCAAGGTAATTAAGGCCCTTACCACATTAAAAAGCATTGGCGAAAAGCTGCCCCCAAACTCTTTTATGCGTGTTCACCGGTCTTTTATCGTGTCGTTGGATAAGATAGAAACCATTCACCACCATACTATTCATATCAATAAAGCTATGATCCCGGTAACTGAGCAATACCGGGCCGAATTTAAAGACTTTATAGCCCAATGGCTTTAGTCGGCTAATTTTGCTTCTATCGAACGCCCTGGTAGTTTTGTCGGCCGGGGCGGTTATCTCATCGGATAAACCTCCTCCTTTTCTTTAGTTCCACATGGTTTAAAATGGCAACAACCAGTGGTTGTAGCGGCACTTTTGCCGGGCTTGGTAGTTTTTGAACTGGCAGGCAAGCTCCTCTCGTTTTCTGTCGGTTATAAATCCGTTTCTAACGAAACCATCAGCACAGATTCATTTTGTTGTATTTCTTTAGTAAGAAGAAAGGGAACCGGTATCGTTTCCGTTTCGAAAATGAGATTGACGCTTATTAACCATAAAGAAAAACCGATAAGTTTTATCACATCAAAATATGAGCACAAAAGGCGCAATCGCCCCCGAATGAAAATCTAATTGCAAAGTTTAACCCCCGTACACATGAAGCTACAAACTACCAACGTCTCTGAAAAATTTAACGATATGCTCATTTCTGTGTTGGCACATGACCTCAGGCAACCCTTTGCTTCGCTCATCGCCATTGCAGATATGGTTAAACAGTCGCGCCGCTCGTTTACCGATGCCGAGCTCCAACAGGTGTTTGAAGCCGTACATTACACAGCATCAATAAGTATTGAGCTTTTAAATGGCCTGCTGTTATGGTATAAAGCCAATAAGGATGGCATAGATTATAAAGCTCAACCATTTTTACTGGCCGAGATGATTACCGAAGCAAACGGCCTGTACCTGCATGAGCAGGTTAACAGGAGCGTTACACTGCATAATTTTATCCCGGATAACCAGGTGATCTGGGGCCCAAAAGAGATGCTTCAGTTTATTAACCGCAATATTTTAAGCAATGCCACCAAGCATTCGCCGGCGGGTGGTGTTATCGAGGTTACCTGTAGTACCAGCAATGGCTGGCTTACTGTAGCGTTCAGAGATCATGGTAAAGGGATGACAAGCGAGCAGATCAGGTCGCTTTTTGCAGTGCACGAAACCGATACATCGTTTACCAGCCACCTTAAAGGGGCAGGGATAGCCATGAGTATTTGCAAGGATATGATCAACAGCATGAATGGCCGCGTTTGGGCAAAATCCATATATGGTAAAGGCACAGTATTTTATTATTCAATACCACAAGATATTCTGTTGCTGCATGAAAATTGATTTGCTTATAGACAAGGACTATCTTACGGTATCTATTTTAGAAGATACCCGGCAAATGCACATGTGGTTTGCCATGAGGGATTACTACGCGGTAATGGATGAGCACCTGAAGGTAGTTGGTATCATTACACCGAAAGATGTTGAAAATACCACTCATCAGCAAGTGATTGACTGTGATTTTTTAAAACCGGTTATTGCCCCCGGCCAAACAGTTTTTGAAGCGTTGGAGCTTATGAAACAGGCCCAAACCGAATGTTTGCCGGTTTATGATGGTGACGATTTTGCAGGCGTGTTGTATTTTAGGTTTTTTGCTGATGTGTAAAAGTGTGTGGGAGTAGGTGCAAATGTTTTCTTTTAAATATCTTAGCACTGCAACCTAAATGATCATGAATATACTTTTCTCAATTGGGGCTCTTATTTTGGTGACTATTGTTTTAATGAAATTTGCCCCATCACTGTTTAAAAACGATGGGGCAAAAAACACATCAAGACCCTTGTCAGGCAGTAAACCCAATCAGGAAATAACAAATGATAAGCAGGTTATTGTAGGTAAAATATCTTATGAAGATGTTAAAAATGCAATAACCGGCTTTTGCAATATGTACAATCAAAAAGATTGGGCGGCTTTACCAAGGCTGATAAAATTAGCCGAGGGTCAGTTTGCTATCACCTTTCCTTATGATGTTGAATTTAGGATACTCTGCTTCTTCGTAAATTATCTGGCTTATCCGGAGGATTTAAATATCAATCCTGAAGTTACCGGCTGGACCACCACAAGCCCGGGCGATTATTGGATTAAATCCGGAGCTGTAAGCAAAAAAGCAATGTTGTTTCTACCCAAAATAGATACTGAATACGATTTTGTTTTGATGACAACCGAAGACAATATAGGCTATAAATTGAGCTTTGCATCGCGTGCGCAGAAGCAATTACCAGCTTTGCCGGAAAGGAATTATACAACTCCCAAAGTAAACGTTAATGAACTATCATCAATAGAAGGGGAAGATTTTTCTTAGTTACTTCTTTTTGGTAGTATCCGGCCCGTAAAAGATAACCGCTATGCGGCATTGCACGTTAGGGTATATTGTTTTCTACAAACAGGCAGCCGCTATGCGGCATAACACAAATTTACAAGGTGGAATGCCGCATAGCGGCTACCTATTTGTAGCACAATAATCAAATCCTTCTTTTGCTCCATCGGAGCTACCCTTCTACCTGCAATTTTAAACCAGATTGCTTCTTCGCTAAAGCCCGCTAATTAAGGTATTTGCCTGTTATTAAATAAATTAAAGCTATCTTAGCTAAATTGCACCTGTACCACTCCTGTTTGAAACATTAACGGGCCAAAAGAGTTAATAAAATATGACCGATAAAGTATTTGCCACCAATGCGCAAAAAGAAGATTTTAAAGAAAGATTCGCCAAAATTGTAGAGCATAACGATAGCCTGAACGAAAAGTACAGCATCCAGTTTTTTGACACCCCAACCAAAAGCAATTACGTTATTAAAGGCCTCGACGGCAAATCAATGAACGTAAATGAAAAACTCTCTTTCGAAGAAATTGAGGAATACAAAGAACTGAAAAGCAACTGGCAGGCTGTTAAAAAGAAAAGAATATAGAGCAAAGGGATTTTCGGTACTTCTACTACGAAGTAATAAAACAGATGTCATCCTGAACTTGTTTCAGGCCCCCACGGGACAAGTATTCGCATAGCAGTTTTCAAAAATCACCAACCGCCGCTGGGTACTTTCGGCTGCCTTCATTCCTGGTATCTTCTCTTTATGTTGTCTTAGCTACACATTACATCCTGGAGCAAAAAAATATGGGAATCAAGCTTGCCTTTAATTCCCATACCATAACTATTCATTGACATAGAAAAACTCTACCCAACTAATATCCTAATAAGTGATTGATAACCAGTTATTATACAGGCTAATTGTATAACAGTTGGCTAAATGTGAGAAGTAATGTGATGTAGCTGGGATTTTGGTTAATAAAAAGTTTCTTATGTGGCAATAATATTAACAGTTCCTTAATGTTAGCGAAGTGTTATTCAAATGTTTACAAAAATGCTGTGCAACCTGTTTTACATGAAACTTTTGAAAATTTAAGCCGTTTAATTATTATAGTAATAGTTAATTTATTCACCTAAATTTAAAGTTATGATAGTATTATTGATTGCTTTAGCCATTAGCGCTATTAGCGGATATTTTGTGGCAAGTAACACCAGCGAAAGCGAATGTTAATAATTGAATTTAATTGAGGGTATAAAATGGGGCTAACCAGGGTATGGTTAGCCTTGGTTGTTTATGACAGCAGCGGCCATGACGATCACCGCAATTTCTTCATTATTTTGTGCGATCGACTATCTTTATCTTGCCATTTTTTACTTCCACCTCAAACATAACAGGGCTCTCTGCCGGCTTATTCAAATCATCTAAGGCGGGTTGCCACGCGGGTGCTGCCAAAATAAAAAGTCGCATTTTGTGAACAAAGTCGCTGTTTTGGTCATCTGAAACTTCCTTGGTTACCATCGGCTTTAATAATTTTCCTTCGGCAGATATCACGCCGATATAAGAAAGCTTAATATTATAATTGGCCGGCATTACCGCCATTATATTCTTTTTCAAGGTATCGGCAAAAGCAGGGGTCATAACCGCCACTTTAGATAGATGAGCATTAGTAACCTGCGCGGTAACTACGTTCGAAATAAATAAGACTAACAAAAGAGGTATAATTTTTTTCATGTTTAAATTTATAAACTTAATAATAAGTTTAAAATAACAGCAGCCAGAAGTGCTCTACATGGCGCAGGTCTTGTGCTATGGGTTGGAGTGATGGCTGACCTGTGTTACGTATATATTTCGTCAATAAGCGACATTGAGCCAGTCCGCGGGCAGCCATACAACACTTGCGCTAAGCGGGGATTAAACTTGATCCATTGGCATTGGATAAACAAACCATTTCTAAATTGGACGAAAGACAGCTTCAAGAAATTTTAGGAGGAGTTGTTGCAGATTTAGCGTTAGTTTCTGGAAATTGTAATGGAGGTAGTTCTAACAACTATGCAGGCAATTCAGGAGATTGTAGCACAGGAAGCAGTAACTGTGTATAAAATTCCATTTAAAACATCAGGTACAACACTTGTAACAGATGCTAATATTGAACGAATTAATTAATTCCTTGTAACCTTTTTTTATTGGTTGAGTATTCTATACAAACCAATAAAAATTTGTATGAATTTATTTTTTTACAAGGTCAGCACACTAAGTTTTCTTTTGCTTTTAAGTTTAATTTATCAAAGTTCTGCACAGGCTGTTTCTGGCAGGGTAATAGAAACCGGGGGTAGGGGAATTGAAGGTGCAACTATAACAGTTTTAAATGCTACAGACTCAACCCTTGTAAAATATGAGGTAAGTAACAAAGAAGGCTATTTCGAGCTCACTAATTTAAATAACGGCGTATTTACCCTTAACGTTTCGTGCATAGGCTACAACAGCCAGTTGTTAAAAAATATTAGATTTAACGGCTCTTCTGTTAAATTAACTGATGTGGCTCTCAACAAGCAACTAAAAGAGCTCAAGGAAGTCGCCATTGCAAGTAAACGTCCTGTGCTTGAACGAAAGGTTGATCGATGGATATTTAACTTGAACAACTCTATAATGGCAAATGGTGCTTCCCTCTTTGAGGCTTTGCAGGTGGCACCTTTTTTAAAGGTATCCGATAATGGCGTCTCTATGGTGGGCAAAGGTGCTATGGGGGTTATGGTAAATGAGAAAATAATTTATTTAAGCGGAACCGACCTGACTAATTATCTGAAAGCACTCAGATCTGAAAGTGTGGAAAAAATCGAGATCATTACCAACCCGCCAGCAAAATATGAGGCCCAGGGGAATGCCGGCCTGATTAATATTGTTTTAAAGAAAAACGAATCTTTGGGCTGGCGCGGGTCATTAAGTTCGACATATCGGAAGGCCGTCTACTCCTCCTATAACAACAATCTCGCTCTTTTTTTCCGCTCAAAAAAAGTTAACAGCTCTTTTACATTTAGCCAATCACGTTATCACACTATCCTGAACGATTGGCTCAATATAATTGGGAACTCCGGTCAAATCCTTAGTAACGAACAACGTATATCAAATACACCAGGTTTGCAGGCCGGTTTAAGTATAGATTATGGGTTAAACAAACACAATAACATCGGGTTTATTTATAATATTTCACACAGCAAAGAGAAGGATACCTATGTTAATAATTATAGCTATGGCACGAGCAATACTGTCGACTCGGCTTTGAACACTAAAGGCGAAATGTCAAGGCCATTATTTGCACAGACCTTAAATATATACCACGATATAAAGATTGATTCGGCCGGAAAGAAATTAAGTAGTTCTGTTAATTTTTTCACGAACAGGCCTGAAGTAAGAAATAATTTTGTTTCTGAATCTGAAAGCACCTATGCTGCAGTTCAAAATAATAACTCGTCAAAATACAATATCTGGTCTATTCAATCAGATTTAACATTACCTTATAAATGGGCTAAAATAGAAACTGGTGCTAAGTTTGCAAACTATAATAACAATGCCAACGTAGCATATTATAATAATATCCAGAATAATCTCCTGCAGGACCAAACGCGCAGTAATGATTTCGATTATACCGAAAAAAACCTGGCTGCGTATTACAGTATGGAATCTGACCTATCGAAAAAATGGACGGCCAAGGCAGGATTGCGTTATGAGTACACGATGACGGATGGTTATTCGCCTACTTTAGACCAGCGTAATAAGCGTAATTATGGCGCCCTATTCCCTACAACCTATATCGTTTACAAAGCTGACGAAAACGATGTTTTTTCTTTAAATTATTCGAGGCGGATCAACCGCCCGGGCCTCAGTTCCTTAAATCCCTTTGACTATTATACAAACATTTATACTTATTCTACCGGAAATCCACTGCTCTTACCTTCATACAGTAACAATTTCGAACTTAATTACCTATATAAAAGCATGTTTTCTTTTACTGTATTTACACAACATGCCAGTGATGTAAATTCATTACTTACAACGATTGAGGGGCCATTAGTGGTTTCAAGTAGAGGAAACTTTTTAACACGGGATAACGTGGGGGCCTATGTTTCCTTTAACCGGGCATTTTTTAATTGGTGGGAAAATAGCAGCTCAGCCTCTTTTTTTTATTCGTCCTCAAAATCCAAAATAGAAGCTATTCCCATCCAAAACGGAACCTCTGCATCGTTTAGCGTCAATAATAATTTCAAGGCAACTAAACTGTTAAATTTCTATCTGAACTACAGCCAAAGCCTTCCCTCAACCAGTGGAAATACTTACACATACAGTCAACGTGATTTCAGGGTGGGGGCCAGATTAAAGTTGCTTAACAATAATTTGATCATCAACCCATCTTACTTTCTGGGTACGGTAAACAAATATGATGCACGTTTTAGTGAATTTGTGCAGACAGAAAGAACGGACTATCATTATAAAACCTTCAGTCTTGGTCTTACCTACTTATTCGGAAGATCAAATGTTTCCGGAAACAACAAGAACATATCTTTTGATGAGAAAAGAAGAGCATTTTAGCGCAAGTGTTGCGTATAGGGCGATACTCAATTTCTGATTGTTTTGGTTATTGGGAAAGGTTAGTTTTTCGTGATAGCCACCAGGAAAGTTTTATTTTGATCTGCGCTTTGCAAGTGAGGATTTGGTTTGAAGCTGCATAATTATTAAGCAAACCAAACAGACCATCAAGGTGTAAAAAGCGATGTTTTGGAATACATTGCCAACGCTTAGTTTTTGTGTAACAAAATGTAGGGTACTTCGGTTTAAAATGGTTGTATCAGAATTACTAATGGCATTTGAAAGCGAGTTGCATTTTTTTTGAAGTGCATCCATTGAGGATTTTAAATTGATTGTAGTGGTAGCCAAGTCTTTTTTACAAGATGTAAGTAGGATTATGATTAAAGAAATTACAATAGGGAATAGGTGTTTCATAATTCAAGGGTAGGAGTTTAGGTTTATTGAATTTTTATTGTTTAGTGTGTAATGATTTGCTTGAGATTTTCATGTATGTAATTGATTAGTGTCTGGATAGCTTGTTGAGAAAACGTTTAATAATTCCATAGTTGTGAATTGAAGGATTACACGTTTTTATTTTTCATTTATTTTAAAGACATGAGTTTTGAGGGCTTTTCCCATCTGCTGTGTTTAACGATTCGGCCTTTTGATTTTCTCCCTTGTTGCAATAATATTTTTTATGAATGCATATATTTGAAGACCCGTTTTAATATTTATAGGGGAAACAGCAAAATAGTCTTATCAGCCTTATGAGAAAATTATCAAAATAATTGCTTTTAAGCCATCTGCTCATGTATGAAAATAAAATACCTGTTCCTTATTATCGTTAGCCAGGTGGCTCTTCAGATACCTTGCCACGCTCAGCATATATTAAATCAAAGTTTTAAACTTCAGCAGGCCGATTCATTAATAGAAGCCGGGCATCATCGCAGAGCATACATTATTTTAAATAAAGTACAAAAAAGGCCACAGGCAGAAACCCGCCTATTGCAAGCACTTGTGCTATCAGCAAGAATTTTGAATGAAAATGGCGACAGGGTAAGAGCTATAGAACAGTTGAAAAGCATTCTCGTATTACCTGTTTTAAATATCCCTCAAAATATTGGAATAAGGACAGATGCTTATTTGATTTTAGCGGAATGTTACTTTGGAATATCTAAAATAGAAGATTTTAAAAGTATTTCTGATAGTGTTTTACAGCTTGCAATCCATAACCATTTACAAACCTATTATAGGGCAAGGGCTTACACCAACTTGGCGAGATATTATGCTTATGCAATTGTTCCCAATACAGGAAAACCTTTTTTGGACTCCGCATTATCATTATACAACAATGCTCCTGAAAAAGAAAAGAAATATTACAATCCAGTATCCATTTATACTGCTATCATCGATTTAAATCGTGATTTGGATAGATGTAAACTGGATCCGGCAATAAATACAGTTGTTAAACTTGTAAATGGCAACTACGGTAGAGAACGGTATAATCAAATCTTATTATGGCAAACTATCGGTGGTGTATTTTTGGACAGCATAAATGATAATAACGGGCAAAACAAGGAGATTATTAAAAGACAACATTACAAGGCGTTATTTGCCTATCAAAGGGCGAAGGTAATATTAAGGACACATTATCCATCTAATCATATTGGACTTGTGTCTGTGAATAATCTTTGCGGTTTGCTCAACTACAATTGTGGCTTATTTAGATCTGCGGAAAACTATTTTAGGTTATCCAAAGCGATTTTGGCAGAACAAAAGTATCCTATTGATAAATACACTTTAACCTATTCAAAAACATACCTGTGGGAATCCGCTGTTAAGGATAGTGTTTATACAGGAAAGGTACTATTGCAAAAAAGAAAAGAAGAACTATCGGAATGGATACATTTAGCACCGTACTGGCAAAGCTGGATGCAAATCAATCAAAATAAATCATTACATTATTTCCGTGATAATTATGCAAAAAGTCCATTCGATAATATTGTTCGGCTTTGTTATCAGCTATACCAAACTGAAAAAGATCCAAAATATATTGATTTGGCATTTAAAGCACAGGAAAATGGCAAGAACTATTTTCTCAATTACGAGTATAAAAAACGCTATCATATAACTCAACCTGTATTGCCTGATATACAAAACATACAACATCAACTTTCGCCCAAGCAGGCAATAATAAGTTTTTCAGATTTGGGATCTTATTATAAAAGTCTATATGCAATTGTGATAACTGCCGATACAGTTTCAATAAAAAAAATTGATTTCGGACGTTTACATACACCTGCTGGCTTACCGGCATCAGATATATGCGAAAATTTGACTAAATTCAAAGGATATTCTAACGCTGCGTACCAGGTTATTTTTAAACCTCTAAAAGGTTTATTGAATAACAGAATTAATGCTTTACTTGTATTTCCATCCACCCTGTCCTCATATTTTAAGTTTGACATGATGGTCTCCGACACACTGGGCATAAATTCGTTTAGTGGTCTTCCTTATCTGAATAATAATTATCAAATACGATATGATTTTTCATACCAGTTTCAATGCCTGAGAGGTCAATTAGCAAAACAGAAAAAAGACGCATCTACGAATATCCAGGCTTATATACCTGACTACACTAATACAAGATTTTACAGTTTACCCTTTTTTACGAATTTAGGCAACTCTTTAAAAACAGCGTTTGACTTTAATGTTTTTGATCATTCAAGTTCCAATATCGCCAACTATAAGGCAAATGCCGGAAAGGCCAGGATTATTCAATTTGCAGGACATAGTTCGGTCAACCAATTTGCAGCAGAGGATCTAAAAATAGCGATGGACAGCACGAGGAAAGGGGATAGCAGGTTTTTAACTATGGATGATATTATCAATACCAAATTACAAGCCGATCTTACTGTTTTGTCACTCTGCGAAACTGGTGAAGGTGATACCAGGGTACAAGACAGCTACCTCAATATGGCTTATTGGTTTACTTATGCAGGTTCCAAAAGTTGCCTGTTTTCTTATTGGAAATTGGATGATCGTTCTACATCTTTTATTTTGGAAAAGTTTTATCATTACTTGGCATTGGGAATGAGAAAGTCAGATGCTTTAAGAAAAGCCCAACAGGATTACCTGTTGCAAGCCAAAAGCGAAGAGGAAAAGAACCCGGTATATTGGGCTGGTTTAACGTTAATCGGAGATGATTCGCCGATTAAGCTTGAAGAAGACAACCATCGGCAATATTGGTATTTTGCTGTTTTATTATTTACACCGCTGTTGATATTAACCAGAAAAAGAAGAAAACAACATCCTGTCAATTACCAAAGATTGGGTTCAGACAATAAATGAATGGCATCCTTTTGGTAAGGGCTGGATTTGTCCAGTTTGATTTTTTTAAATAATTCTTTTGATAAGGATTTTTGCTTATTAAGATATAAGCTAATTGCCTCCATGTATTGCGCTTTATAGTAATATTTCCCGTTAATCGTTTTTACCGCATTTTCAAAATGAACAACTGCTGAATCAGGCTGTTTATCGATGAAAAAAAGCCACCCTCCCCAATAATGCAGCGTGTCATTTTGAGGTTCTTTTTTAATAAGCTTGTAATAAAATTTAAGTCCTGTTTTTACATCCTGCATTCTGTATGCCGACATCAATTCATGAAAATCCTTCTTTCCCTCGATAGTTGCAAAAACAGGCAGCCCCGGTTCATGAAATACATTACGCCTTATTTCGCTTTCCGTATTTTTTTTATAAAATATCCACCAGACTCCTATCATTAGGATTACGGATGCAGCAACGGTTAACACATGCTTATAATTAAATCTTGAAGTTACCTTTTTAGCTGACAGGCCAATTGGCATATCAAGAAATTCGTATAATGCATCAAAATCATAGTCACTATCTTCAAGAAATTTTATCGCACCTTGAAGTGCGTCATCTTCTGAAAAACTGTTGTGCAGTTTTGTTTTGAGTGATGCACGCACCTCCGCAGCAACCCCCGGTTTACATGCGGCAATCACTTCTTCAATTGTGGGGGAATTAGTATTTTCCAGATACATCGGTCAATTAATTAACACATAAATAAGTTCCAAAGCGTTTTCAGTTTCTTTTTCGCCTCATAAATATTATTTTTCACCGTATTATAGGTAATGTTTAAGCGAGACGCAATTTCTTCATTCTTATAACCATCTATATGAAGTTGAATTATTTGCTGCTCCCTTGGTTGCAGATTGGTTAACATTTCCTTTAATCCATCCATACAAAATCTTTCCATTGAAGTGTTTTTTATCGAAGCTTCAAATGGATAACGAATATTGTACAAGATTTTCTCCCGGCTATTAGTAATTCTTTGCGAGTCTATACATTTGTTTTTTACTATAACACACAGGTAAGCTTCAATATTTGCACCTATTTTTCCAAAATATTGTATTCGTTTTTCAAGTGGCAAAAGCAATAGTTTTTCAAAAACATCCTGCACGATATCCCGGCTCATTTCTTTATCCTGGCAATAGTTATATGCTAATAAGAGCAATCGGTTTTTAAACCTACCGTATAATTCAGCGACAGCATAATTATCGCCTTTTAGGTATTCATTTACTAACACATGCAAGTCTTTCATTTAAGGCCTAAAGATGAACAAAGTGGCATGATTTTCAAATTTTCCCGTAATTTATAAACCATTATTCTCATGCTTTCTATTATTAGGGTGTTGAATGATGGGTTAATTTAAAACCGCATAATTACTATAATTAATCCACTCTGAATGACAAACATTTTTTCGAGAATATCATGGTAGGAGCGACAAAGCAATAACGTCACTTTTCGTTTTTAAACAGCTCCTTAGCGTATTCATGCCTCATCGCTGAAACAAATACCCAACTCACCTTTCATCTAATCAAATAATACCCGATATTAGATTAATACAAAGGCCGGGTTTAACCTAAAAAAACACTTATGCCATATCGGGAGTACGCGCCGGGGGATGCTTTGAAGGACTACGTGCAATGCTATTTTATTTGTGAAAGCGAAGATGCGGTTGTTCACGATGATCACGTATTTGCCTCGGGCAATGTGGAGATCATGTTCAATTTAGGCAGCGAGGCCCCGCAAATGATCATCGACGGTAAAAACAGCGTCCAGCCGGCTGTGCAGCTGTGGGGACAAACCATCCGGCCCTTTTCATTTACTTCTGTTGGCAAACATTCTATGCTGGGTATCCGTTTTTTTGGCCATACCGCAGCGTACTTTTTCGACGAGCCCATTGGCAACTTCAATGACTTGTTGACCGATCTGCGGGATGTAGCCGGTCCGCAAAGCCGGGTGCTTTATGATCAGTTGCTGGATGCGCCTTTGCCTGGTAAAAGGATAGCGCTGGTTGAGCATTACCTGCTGGCGCTGCTTCACCGTTCGGAAGCTAAACTGGCTAAGGTGGCGTTGATGGGCAGCCTTGTAAAATCATTGGGGCGCGACGATTTTTTTGAGAGCATCAACAGCATAGCCAACTATCATGGTTTATCGTCCCGGTATCTTCAAACGCTTTTTATAACCTACTCGGGCCTGGGCCCGAAACTTTACGCCAGGATAGGCCGTTTCCGCAAAAGCCTCGATCTGGTGGCCGCAGGTCAATTGTCGCTCACCGCCATTGCTTACCAATGTGGTTATTTCGATCAATCGCACTTCATTAAAGATTTCAAATATTTTACAGGTTCGCAACCTTCCCGTTTTTACGCGGAAAGTTCTACCGATTTATTTGTCCCCCTAAATAATTAAGCAGTTCCGATTTTTACAATTTTTGGATTTGGCAGGGGCGTAAACTTGCTTTAAATATCCAATAATTATGAAAATGAAATTTTTTTACGCCACGGCGGCCGGCTTGATGCTGTTGCTTGCCGGGCATTCGGTTAATGGTCAGGATTTAACAACCGCCAGGAAAACCATAGCAGAAACCAACAAACGTTATTTTGAGCTTTTTAAGAAGAAAGACCTGGCGCTGGTTGATCTTTATACAGCCGATGCCACCCTGCTGCCACCCAACGGCCCGGCAGTTAACGGAAAAGCTGCATTAGTCAAGGATTTTACAACCGCCTTTGCCGATACCCATATAGCAGGCGTAAAATTTACCACGCGCAACGTTTATGAGGGCGGTAAAAGCTTTGTAATGGAACAAGGAACCTGGGAGGTGCTGGGTACCGATAACAAGGTAGTTGATACCGGCAACTATTTAAAGATGTGGCAAAAAACGAAAACGGGGTTGAAGATATTCAGGGACATTTTTAATAGCGACGTTAAGTATAGTAGCAAGTAGTAAGACTGGGGGGCTGGCGTATACCCATATCTTGTTAAACCTATTCTCCAAATAAAAACCGATGTCATTTCGAACGAACCAAGGGGGGATTGTGCGCCGGAGATTTCTCCTCACCCCTTTCTTTTGCCCATAACTGTTCGTCGAAATGACAACGGTTTTACCAAAGTCAAAGTTAAGTAGTGCATCACTTCACTACTTAACAGAATCCAACACCATAACCCCCATCAGCTTGCCGCCCTTGGTGTACGTTTCTGATTTTACAAAGCGGCCCAGTTTGGGAGCGTACCATTCGGTAATTTTCATGTGGAAGGGGATGCCAATGCCGGCTATTTTTACTTTGGTGGTGGCCTCATAGCTAATTTTAAAGCAATCGAAACTGCCGGCGTTGGTGCTGATGGTTTCGGCCTGTTCAACCTTACGGTTTACAATATCCATTTGCAGCGTCATTGGCGAGCCGTTACCATTCATCTCAATAGTAACAGAGCCATCATCAAGCGTTTGTCCGGTCTGCATATTGCTGGGGTAGGTGAGGTATTTTGCTTCGCCGCTAATTTTCATGTCGCTGTATTGTTTCATGGAGGAGGCGGGGATAAACGATTTCATATCAACTTTGATGGCGTTGCCATCGCAAATCATTTCCGAGTCGCCGGTGCCCATGAGCTTGCCGTTTTTATCACTTATTTCGGCGTGGGTGCTAATGGTCGACGCATCCTTTTTAGTGGAGGTGTAAACGGCGGTCATTTGCGGGTTGCCTTTGGCATCCTGGTTAATGTAGGTAAGTTTTTTGCCGTTTACACTGTTTACAAACTGGCTGCAATTTTGGGCTGCCGCGGTACCACATAAAACGGCAGTACCAAGTAGTATGGCGATAAATTTTTTCATGGCATTTGTTTGATTGTTATTTACCGTAAAGTTGTAGGCTTATTGCCTTGCATACAAGCGTACTACCACGGTATTGGTGTGCGGATGGTACGTTTTTTATGGCGACTTTGGGAGAAAAGATTTTGGAGCAATGATTAAGGATGGAGAGGGAAGTATCAGATATCCGACACCGGACATTAAACGTAATTATCCGATATCGGACTGTAAACTACATACAGGACTAATCAATAAAAGTGTAAACTTTTTGCAGTACTACACGCTTATTAGGGTGGTGACACTGGTTTGTCAGTAAAGCGGGATTTTTGGATTTATTTTTTCGAAATTTTGATTAACTGCTTGGTAATGAGTTATTAAGATGTTCTGCGGAATTGATTTTTTAAAAATCATAAGTGATTGATAATGAGTAATAAAGGTGTTCGGGGTGTTCCAATGTTCCACCCGTTCCGGTGGAACACATACACGCAAACAATAGATCTCACGCCATGTAAACGCAACAATATTACAATTAACGTTACGTTATTTTTCATCACAGGTATATTCTTGCTAAATTTGTATCCATCAACATATAATGGCACAAACGCTCCATAACTTTCATTTCGAAGATCTGCTTAACAAGCACCATCTAAAAAAAACTGCTCCCAGGCTTAGAGTACTCTCCATGATGTCGTCGCGCAATACGGCCACCTCACAGCCCGACCTGGAAAGTGTGATGAATGATATCGACCGTGTTACCCTGTATCGCATTCTGAGCGCGTTTGAAGAAAAAGGCATCATCCACAAGGTGTTCGACCTGAATGGTACCGCCAACTACGCGCTATGCACCTCCAACTGCGATGAAGGCCACCACCACGACGAGCACCTGCACTTCAACTGTACCCAATGCAAAAATGTGTACTGCCTTAATGATCTGCAATTGCCCGCCATTAACCTGCCCGTCGGTTTCGTGCCGCAGGCTTTTACCTTATATGCAACCGGCTTATGCCCCAAATGCAGTAAAAAGGCGGTAAAACAATGAGGTTTACTAAACGGTTATTATCTGCCATCATCCTAAATATTGGGGTTCTGTCCTTATTCCTTGCTCTTTGTTCCTTCCAATCCGCAAAGGATACCATCCCGGCCACATCAACCTTCAGGTTTAAAACCGTGATCATTGATGCGGGGCATGGCGGTAAAGACCCTGGCGCAAGGGGTTCATACTCGGTAGAGAAAAATGTAACACTGGCCATCGCCAAAAAGCTAAAACTGGCTATTGATACCGGTATTAAAGGCCTTACCACCGTAATGACCCGCACCGATGATACCTTTATCCCGCTTAACCAGCGGTCGAACATTGGCAACCAGGCACATGGTAACCTGTTTATTTCTATCCACTGTAACTCATCGCCCGAAGGTACCGCGGCTATCGCGCATAAACGCAAGGGGGTATTGCTGTTGGTTTACGGTTTCCACCGGTTGAAGGAGCAGGAAGAAGCTGTAAGGGAAAACTCGTCCATCTTCCAGGAAAAGGATTATAAGCAAAACTATGAGGCGTATGATCAAACTGATCCGGCTAATGCCATCATCCTGAACGCCTACATCCAAAAATACCGCAAGCAAAGTATCCTTTTTGGCGATTTGCTGAATGCCGAGTTCACCGATCACGATGGCCGTGCCAGCGAGGGCGTAAAAGAACAGGGCGTACTGGTACTGGCCCACAGCGCCATGCCCGCCGTACTGATAGAAACCGGCTTTGTGAACAACCCCGAGGAAGAAGACTACCTGAACTCCAACGACGGGCAGAACGAGATTGTGCAAACTATCATTACCGCCATTAATAACTATCGTAAAGCTATTGGTGCGTTGTGATTTTTAAAAATAACGTTTACCATCAGGCTGTTTAATATAGCGATGGGTTTTAAACCCCTCGCTATATTAAACCTAATCAGCTATATTCGGCTTTACAAATCTGTACCGATGAATAAGCTGCCCAACTCCTGTAAACCCCTTTTTTATACTTTTTGGTTTTTGTTGATGTTCAACGCTGCATCGGCACAAATTAAGGAGCAAGGTATTATTCCCCAACCGTATAAAATACAAAAAGGTAAAGGCGTTTTCACGTTTTCGGGTACTGCCGGGATAGAACTGGAGAAGGGGATCGATCAGCATAACCTTGATTTTTTTGAGCAGTACCTCATGTCTGTTTCGGGCAGTGTCTCATCCGTTAATAATGTGGCGGTGATCCCGGATATCGATATCGTTATCGACTCGATACGCGTACCACAAAAAGAAGGCTATCAACTCATTATAAAATCCAAACATATTACCATTCACGGGCACGATGAGGCCGGTGTATTTTACGCGCTGCAGTCGCTTGTGCAACTCATCCATATGGCCAATGGTAAAGCTACGGTACCGGTTTGCACTATTGAAGATCATCCCCGTTTTGCTTACCGGGGGATGCATTTGGATGTTAGTCGCCACTTTTTTACCGTGCAAACCATCAAAAAGTGGATAGACCTGCTGGCCCTGTACAAGATCAACACCTTTCACTGGCACCTTACCGACGACCAGGGCTGGCGCATCGAAATCAAAAAATATCCACTGCTGCAAAGTATATCCGCCTACCGGGATGAAACCATCATTGGCCATAAAAGGGACAGCCCACATAAATTCGACGGCAAACGCTATGGCGGTTATTACACCCAGGATGAGGTTAAAGATGTGGTGAAATACGCCATGCAAAGGCATATCAGCATTATCCCCGAAATTGAAATGCCCGGCCACGCGCTGGCTGCTTTAGCGGCCTACCCGCAATTAGGCTGCACGGGCGGTCCGTATAAAACGGCTACTTACTGGGGCATTTTTGACGATGTGTATTGCGCCGGTAATGAGGAGACTTTTATCTTTTTACAAAACGTGCTGGACGAAGTGCTGCCGCTTTTCCCCTCAAAATACATTCACATTGGCGGCGATGAATGCCCTAAAACCAAATGGCAAACCTGCCCCAAATGCCAGCAGCGCATTAAGGACGAGCATTTGAAAGATGAGCACGAATTACAAAGCTATTTTATAGGCCGGATGGAAAAATACCTGAACAACAAAGGGCGGCAGATAATTGGTTGGGACGAGATATTGGAAGGCGGCCTAACCCCCGGCGCTACCGTAATGAGCTGGACAGGCGAGGAGGGGGGCATTGCCGCAGCCAAACAACACCACGATGCCATCATGACGCCCGAAAAATATGTGTACCTTGATTATTTCCAGTCGCTTTACCCGGCGGAGCCTATTGCGGGTGGTGGTTACACACCCCTAAGCAAGGTTTACAATTACGAGCCCATAACCAAAGAGCTAACCGGCGATGAGGCTAAATACATTAAAGGTGTACAAGCCAACGCCTGGAGCGAATACATGGCCAGCCCTGCCCAGGCCGAGCGACAATTGTTCCCCCGCATGCTGGCCCTGGCCGAGGTGGCCTGGACAGATAAAGCGAACAAGAATTATAACGGCTTCCTGAAGCGGCTGCGCTATCAGCATCCAATGCTTCAAAGGTTGGATATTAATGCCGCCAACACCTATGATGAAATAACCGGCGATATAGGCACAACAGCAGATCATCAAACATCGCTCAGTCTCAATACAACCCTGCCGGGCGGCAAAATATTTTACACTACCGATGGATTGGCACCGGGGCTTAAAAGTAAGGTTTATAACAAACCCTTAACCATCATCTCATCGGGTAATATCAAAGCCGGGGTGTTTAGTAATGGTAAACAAACTGGGCGCACATACATGCAAAGTTTTAACATCCACAAAGCCGTTGGCAAAACGGTAACGCTGGTAAATCAGCCTAAAGGCACCTATAACACCGGCGATATCTCGGGCCTGGTGAACGGCGTATTTGGCAATAAGCTGTACAACGATGGTCAATGGTATGGTTTTAACGGCGATGACCTGGATGCCACAGTCGACCTGGGATCGGTGCAGCCCGTTACCAAACTCGGCATCAACATCCTTAAATACCACTGGCAAAAAATGTGGGAACCAACCCTGCTCACCTTCGAAGCATCGGCAGACGGAAAAACCTATACCGAAGTTTACCGCCAAACAGCATTTAATGACAATGGGATCAACGCAGTAAGGGCAACCATTAAACCGATTCAGGCGCGCTACATCAGGATTAAAGGCACAAACAAAGGCACCATCCCGCCGGGAGAATATATTGCAGGGGCGAAGGCGTGGTTATTGGTGGATGAAATTAGTGTAGAGTAGATATGCAGATGTGCAGATTTTAAATGTGCAGATTTCCGATGAAAATGTTTGAAAAACGGCGTAATTGAGTCGTTTGCGCCATGTTTAACGGTATGCTTTCCCGCTCTGAGGGCGAAGGTTTAAAACTCGCAATAATGTTTCCTCTCGTTTTTTAGATCATTTGCACATCAATCATCTGAAATTTGCACATCTGCATATCTGCACATCTTCTTCGCACTTTTTTTCATATTTTTATAACCAAACATCATTATGTGCGTTATGTTGTGATAACACAGTTTAACAATTGTTTTTTTACCTTATAGCACTGCAAGTATAACTCAATGAGCAAAGTATTTACAATAACCGAAGGCTTGGAGAATATGGGGGCTTTGCGAACGGGCGGACAAGGCTCAGTTTATAAAGGCAGGCGTTACGGCCCCATCATCACAGCGGTAAAGTTATTGCCGACCCCTATTCATACCGAAAGTACCGACGATAAGAACTTCAGAAATTTTCAGAACGAGGTTGAAAAACTAAAAAAGGTGAACGAAGAGCCTAACCCCAATGTGGTTAAAATCTTAAATTCGGGCATTACCGAGAGCGGTTCGTTTCCCTTTATCGAGATGGAATATATTGATGGCCCCGACCTGGAAGACCTGCTGAAGCCACCGCATGAGGCCATATTTACCATTAAGGAGATCATCAAACTGGCCGATCAGCTGGCTAATGCCTTATCGCATTGCCACAAGGTATCGGTAAAGCATGGCGATATCAAAAGTAATAACGTAAAGTTCAACATCCATACGGGCAATTATGTGCTGCTGGATTTTGGTCTTTCGGCTATGTCTGATGATCAGCGCCGTACCAGCATCCGCCATGCCGGCGCTATCGAGTTTATGGCACCCGAGCAGAATGAGGGTTTAATGTACTTCCAGACGGATGTATACAGCTTCGGTATTATCCTGTATGAACTAATTGGCGGCCAGGTACCTTTTCCCCTAAAGGACAATGGCGAAACAGCCCGCAACGCGGTGATGCTGGCCCATATGGAAAACGCGGTGCCCGATGTAATGGAACTGCGCAAAAAAAACCTACCCGACGCCTGGACAGAACAGAAAAAACAGCATGAAATGCTGGTGCCTGCCTGGCTTTTAAACATAGTATCAAAATGCCTGGAAAAAGAACCCGAAAACAGGTTCATGAACGGTATTGAGCTACAGGATGCCCTGGTGCACAGCAGTATTGCAGCTGTAAACAGTAACCAGGTTGATGATTCATGGAACGCGTCTGTACTGTTAAAAGAGAACGAACGCTTGCAAGGCTTGTTACTATACTACCAGGAGGCTGAAAGCGCCCGGGGTGTACATGTAATTAACAACCCTACCGAAACCCCGGTAGTAGTAGGCAAGCACGCGGTACGCATCTCCAGGCCAATTTTTATCGGTCTGGTTGTATTACTCATCGCGCTTACCGGGTTCTCGGCAGTTTTAGGTTTCAAACACCGCAGGGGTATTTATAATACACTTTTTAAATCAGCAACGCCGCCAAGGGACTCGTTAAGCAGAAGCGCGCCGGCCAACAAGCCCGATAGTGCGGTTAAGCAAGATACCGAGGTAAACAAGCACCTGGATGATAACAACAACGGGTCAAGCGTGCCACCGGAGGTTGATTCACTGGCCGACTCGATATTGAGGGGCGTGAAGCATAAATCTACCAATCCGCAGTTTTATCGCGATAGTGTGAAAGCTGCCGATACAGCAAAATTGAGTTTTTAGTTAATATAACGACATCTAAATTCCGTACCGAATGGAATCAAAATCTACATTTTGGCAAAAGATAGGCCTGCAGGATTGGTTTTTGCCAAATGGCAAAGCTGCCGCCGTGGCTGCTGTACAAAATAAATCCCTTACCCCAGATGATGTTTACATGTACATCATCGAAAAATTTAAAGAATCAATAGCCCAGCTTTCATTTGCCGATAGGGTAGTGTTTTACCACGAGTATATCATCAGCTTTAACGAAGAGGAT
The DNA here is from genome assembly GCF_024808255.1 of Mucilaginibacter dorajii. Lineage (GTDB taxonomy): Bacteria > Bacteroidota > Bacteroidia > Sphingobacteriales > Sphingobacteriaceae > Mucilaginibacter > Mucilaginibacter dorajii. The sequence continues at coordinate 268,370 of NZ_JANTYS010000007.1, read as the reverse complement.
TACCAGGAGTTTATCAATAACCGCTCGGGTCTGTTTGGCATTATTGTTCATGAGTCCGTTAAAAAGTTTTATGAGTTGCTGAGCGAGCACCAGGAGTTTGGTAAAAAGGTGGAGCCATCAAGCTCGAAATGGGTTTTCAGACTGGTATCGCACCCCGACTATAAAAAAGGGGATAAAGGCTTTATTGGCAAGCTGATGCCCGGCAGCAATAAAAAGGAAGAAAACTTAAGGGTAACGTTCATCCCACGCCATACCGGGGTGGCCCAAACGCTTGATATCAGCAATGATATTTTAAAAGGTTTTACCTATTACAGCGAAGGTTATTATGAGTTGCCATACTCAAACGAGTTGCATTATAACGAAAAGGACGTGGTAAGGCCCGGTCAGCAGGTGTTGGCGCGTTTGGATACCATTATGCCCGATAAGCAGTTTGTGGGCCGTAAAGTAGAGTTTTTGGTAAAGAACGATGATATAGTAGTATCGGGTAACGAAGAAACCCGCGAAGACGCGTCGGTATTTAAAATTCCGAGCGATTGGGTAAATACCCCGCACCTGCGCATCCGCCTAAACAAAGCCGATGGAAAATTTTACCTGGCATCTTTTGGCGAGCTTACCATGATCAACGAACAGGAGGTTACCCGCAGCGATGTAAACTCGCCGCAATGGGTGGAATTGCCTTTCAACTCCAAAATATTGCTGAACGGTATCATCGGTATCAACATCTTTAAACCCGAAGCATAATGTCGCAAATACTATCAATAGCCTTACTTGCAATATGTGTTTTATTATTGCTTGCCCATTTTATCGATATAAAAAGATCCAGCCATGGCAAATAATTATTTCGGCATTACAGATACCGGTAAGCAAAGGGATAATAACGAGGACACCTTTATTGCCCAAAAAACGGACGACGGTAATTTTATTATTGCCTGCGTAATTGACGGCGTAGGCGGCTATGTGGGTGGCGAAGTTGCAGCCGATATCGCCCGTGAATGCATCTTAAAAGATCTGGCCTATATAGCTGGTAATGTTACGCCGTTGTTGGTTAATACTTTTGCAAACGCCAACCAGCAGATTTACGATAGAAAGCTGCAGGAAAAAGGTTTGGAAAACATGGCCTGCGTATTAACGCTGGCCGTTATCGATCTGCAAAATAACCAGTTTTACTATGCCCACGTGGGCGATACCCGTTTGTATTTACTGCGCGATAATTCGCTTATCAAGATCTCTAAAGACCACTCTTTTGTAGGTTTCCTGGAAGATTCCGGCAGGCTTACGGAAGAGGCGGCGATGGATCACCCTAAACGAAACGAGATTAACAAAGCACTGGGTTTTGCCCCCAACATAACCAAGGATAGCGATTTTGTAGAGACAGGCCATTCGCCATTTTTACCCGGCGATATGCTGCTGGTTTGCAGCGATGGCTTAACCGACCTGGTTGATAAGAAGCTGATCAAAAGCATCCTTACCGAAAGCGGCACTTTAGAGGATAAAGGAAAAAAACTAATCACCGCGGCAAACAACAAAGGCGGCAAGGATAACGTAACCGTGGTGTTGGCTCAAAACGACAAGGCCCCGCGCCAGCAAAATGCCACACGGCCAGCAGTATCGGTAAAAGCCACCACAGAAATTGCCGAACCAAAACCTCAGCCCAAAGTGGTTGAAGAGCTTGCCGAACCTGTTGTAAAATCCAAAAGCAACCAGGGTACGGTTTTGATATTAGTCATTTTATTTGTGATATGTTTAGGCGGCTTTATATGGCAGTACTGGCTTAACCACCAGCCCAAGGCCGAGCCGCTTAAAGCAGTAGCGCCCCCGGTAAAACCAAAAAGTGCAGGCGAGATCAAACTACAGGATACGTTGAACAAGTTAATAGGAAATACTTTGGTACTATCGGCTGCCGATTTTAAGGAGCCTATTATCCTGAGCGATTCTATATTTATTGGTAAGGATAGCCTGTACATTAAGGCAAAAGGGAAAATTGTATTTAAAAAAGATTCGGTATATAGCGGCCCAGCCCTGGTGTTAGCGGCAAAAAGTAAATACGTAGTGTTGGATAGCCTGGCCTTTGATGGCTTTAAAGTAGCGGTGGCAACTCATAACGATGCGCTGGTTTTAAAAAATGTTCAGTTTACTAACTGTGTTACGCCGGTACAAACTTCTTATTTGTTCCCCGATAAAAAATACATTTCGGGCAGGTTGTTTGGAGGGATGTTTCAAATAGATTCGTTACCTAAAGCCATCAAAAAATAATGGATAAGGGTACACCAAAGGCCCCGGGCCGTGGAATGGAACGGCTTTTTATAGTGCTGACAGGGATTGTGCTGGCTGTACTTTTTGGCAAGCTCTATACTGTTTTGCAATTGAAGTTTGTTGATGTTGATAAACGCCTGCAGGATGGTACCATTGTAAACATCAATGCGCCAAACCCGGGCAAAAACATCGCGGCATTATTACGTAAGGGCTATTATTTTGACGATCCGCGGGATATCAGCTACATCGAATCGGTAGTGGGGGGTAAATCAAACACCGCCGGGCAGTTTGATAACGCCGGCGAAATAAACAAACGTAAATACTATGTAAATGCGGATGAAGCGATGGAGCAAGGCGGCGAATCGTACCGGCAAAGGGTGCTGGATTCGCGTGAATTGTTGGGTTATACCGGCGATGATTCGGTAAGGTTTACGCAGGAAAAAAATAGTCCGCCACAAATCCCGGCTCAAACAGACCTGGCTTTGGGCGAGTACAGCATCAGCGGAAAAATAAGTCATAAAGAACAAGCTGTGGCAGGCGTATTGGTAAGACTGAACATGATTTTACCGAAGGATAGTATTTACTCCGACGAGGAAACCGCTGCCAAGAATACCACAACTGAAAAATCAGCGTCAGCAAAAAAAATATATGTTTTAAACGATCAGAAAAGGCGGCAGCTGCAATCCTTAACCGCTTTTGCCCGTACCGATGCCAATGGCCGGTATGAGTTTAAAAATCTGCCTACCGATAAAGCTTTTGAGTTGTTGCCCCTGCAACCCGGCTTTGAGTTTGGCCGGTCGCAAGGTGTGGTTGATCTGGATGCCAATAAAACCATCAATTTTAGCCAGTCGCCGCATAGCATCAAATTACTATCTACCAAAGATTTTAATATACTGAAAAAGGAAGGTGCTTTTATCGTGCGCACCATTGATGACTTTAATAAATGGTACTGGATCATTGTAGCCTGTTTTTTTGTAGGATTTATCATCATCCACCTGTTGTTGAGCACCCGTTTTCCGCAGGCCGATCAATTGATGCTGCCCCTGGTAATGATGCTTACAGGCATCTCTTTTTTGACGTTATTAAGTTTGCAAGACCCATTACGAGATCGGTTTTTAGCTAAGGATACCCTCATTTATTTAGGGATAGGCGTTGCCGCCGTTTGCGTTATGCTGCTTATTAACCTGCGCCGCCTTACTGCCGATTCGGCTTTGTACCGCTTGCTCATTTTTAAACAGGTACGTAGCGCGGCAAACGGCTGGCCCTGGATAGTGCTGGCCATGGGCGTATTGTTTAGTACGATATTGTTTGGTACCGGCCCCGAAGGCAGCGGGGTTAAAGTGAACCTGTTAGGCTTTCAACCCAGCGAGATTGTAAAATATTTAGTGGTTATTTTCCTGGCTGGATTTTTTGCTGCTAACGAAAAATTTATCAGCCAGTATGCCAGCTGGGGCAAGCGCTGGTCGTTCTTTTCATCGGCATTAATTGCTACGGTGATGACGCTGTTGCTGTTTTTGATTTTGGGCGATCTGGGGCCGGCAATGGTGATCTGTTTTACCTTCATCATCCTGTTCTCTTTTTCACGAGGCGATTTTTTGTCAATGGCAGGTTTCGTGGTATTATTTGTATTAACCACCTGGTTTTTTGATAATGTTTGGCTCAGCGCGGGTATTACCTTTGGTATTTTAATTTTGGTTGGATTTTTAAAACCGAGATACCTGAGCGAATCGGCCATTATGGCGCTTATTGTGATCACGGCTTTTTTAACTATCGATAAAATTCCGGGACTGGAGAAAATTATCCCTGGCCCGGTTGAACGATTGGTAGAGCGTAAAGCCATTTGGCAGGATCCATGGAATAACGAAGTATATGGCGGCGACCAGGTAGCCAACGGGCTTTGGGCCATGGCGGGCGGCGGCCTTACCGGCGAGGGCGTAGGGCAGGGCTTTGCCAAAACTATTCCCGAAGCGCACACCGATATGATATTGCCATCCATTGGCGAAGAATTTGGCTGGGCAGGCATGGCGGGCATCTTTATCCTGTTCCTGCTGTTTTTACACCGGTCCATCATCATTGGGCGACAGACGGGTACGCCGCTATTGTTTTACCTCAGCGCCGGGATAGGGATTTGTACCTTTGTGCAGTTCTTGCTCATCGCGGGTGGCTCTATCGGTGCCTTGCCGTTATCGGGAGTATCATTGCCATTTGAAAGTTATGGCGGCTCGTCGCTGGTTATTAATATGTTGGCTACTGGCTTTTTGCTTTCGGTATCGCTGGTGAAAGGCACCCAGGTGCAAATGACCTACATTACCAAACAGCAGGATAAAAACCTGGTGCCGGCATTGGCAGCTGCCTTAGCGGGTGTGGTTTTGTTAACAGTAAATGTATCGCGCTATAGCGCCGATAATAAAAAATGGGTGGTAAAACCTGCCTTAGTAGCCGATAAAAGTGGGCTGCGAATGTTTAGCTACAATCCCCGCATTGCCATATTGATGAATAAGCTGCAAGCCGGCTCATTGCTTGACCGTAATGGATTGATCCTGGCAACCAGCAAACCCGAGTTGATAGAAAAGCAAAAAAATAAGCTATCGGCATCGGGTATTAAAAACTACGATCTGGATTCGGCTATGCACAAAAGGCTTGAACGTTTTTACCCTTTTGAAGAGCAGATGTTTTTTTGGACAGGCGATAACAATACCGGTGTATTTAACGGCAGCACCAACGGCTACTTTGCCGAGTACGAGCTTGCCGCCGAACTGCGCGGCTTTAAAATGCCCATCAGCAGTTATAACGTAAAAGCATCGCGTTACCAGGAAGACCGCTTTTTGCCACGCGGTGTAAAGGAAATGACCGTTGCTAAAAAAGACTACAGCGAATTGGCTCCTTTACTGCTTGCCGATATTAACGGCCCCGAGGTAGCAGCATTTAAAAACCGTAACCGCGATGTTAAACTAACGATGGATGCCGATCTGCAAACAAGCATTCAGCAGTCTATTGCTACGGATACATCGTTGTATGATAACCGGGTATCTGTGGTGGTGATGGAAGCCAAAACCGGCGATGTGCTGGTTTCGGCGCAATACCCGCTGCCACCGGTGCATAATTGGGATAAGCTTACGATGTCGCAGGCAGATCAGAACAAACTATCAACCTGGATGACCACCACCGATCTTGGCTTTACTTATGCCTCGCAACCGGGTTCAACAGCCAAGGTGCTAACTGCCATGTCGGCATTTAACAAGTTGGGACTGGCAGCCGCAGATGTAACTTACCACGTAAGCACGGAGGAGCGCATCCGTACCAAAGGCATCGAGCCGGATGAAACCGGTGAGATCACCATGGAACGGGCTATTGCCAAATCAAACAACGTATATTTCATTAAGCTGGCCAACCAGCAGCACCTGGAAGAGTACATGGTTAACCTGTACATGAAAACCGGGATGTTTTTGCATGGTGTAGGCGGTTACTACTATAACAAGCCCATAGAGAACGATGCCCAGGAAGAAAAATGGCGTAACTTGTGGCGTAAAACCGAATTTAATACCAAGCCCAGGTACGACCCTAACAATATCCATAAAACAAGGGCTAAAGGTATCTCGGGCATGGCCTGGGGCCAGGGCGAGCTGATTGCCACACCGGCATCTGTAGCCAGACTGGTATCGGGAGTGGCGAATGATGGAATGCTAATGCCGAACCGTTTTGTTTTAAATATAGGCGGTACAAAACAACCCCTTAAAACTGGCATCAAACTGGCCGAAAAGCCTGAATACGCCGGTTTGTTAACCCAATACATGATAGCACAAAGCGCGCCCAAAGTGCCGATATTAGGCATAGCGGTAGCCGGTAAAAGCGGTACCCCCGAACGTATAGTAAAAAACAAAAGCGTAAACGACGGCTGGTACGTATTCTTCGCACCTGAAGCCAACGGCAAGAGCAATATGGTGGTCTGCATCCGCGTAGAATCAACCCGTGGATCGTCAGACGCGGTACATTTAGCCGGGAAGCATGTAATACCGTTCCTATTACAAAAGGGGTATATGAAGAGTATTATACCAGGAGAAACGGCTGAGCCAGTAGATCAATAAAAGGTTAGATTAATAACTTATCAAATTCGTGTAATTCGATAAAATTTGTGGAATTAGAATTAATAAAATATGGCATTTAGTTTTTTCAGCAGGAATAGTGGCGACAAGGCATGGGACGTAAAAAGCCTGCGCGATGCTTTGTTGCGTTATATTAAAGAAGCCCTACAAAAGGTAGAGGGCGGCGAAGCCGGCCATATTAAGGAATTGCAGTTATATATAGCCGCCAATGCCGAGGATAAACATATTTATGAAGGCGCGGTGTATGTACACGATAAAGAAAAATTCAGGCACGAGATTCAACGGATTGCGGATGATTATGCCCTTGATTTGCCTGCCGACTGGTCTGTTGAAGTGATCTTTACCGATGAATTACCGGTTGATGTTAACAAGATTCCCGAGTTGGATGCCGCTTTTACTATGCTTACACAAAGGCAGGTGATGCACAATGCCTCATCGGCAGTGGCTTATATCCGTATTTTGAATGGACAGGCCGAGCAGGATGAGTACATAATTAAAGCCACAGATGGTAAGATCAATATCGGCAGAGATAAAAAGTCAGTTACCGAGAATGGGTCATTCCGTATAAATAAAATCATTTTCCCGCCGGATAGCAACGACGAAAGCAATAAGTTTATCAGCAGGCAACATGCCCATATCGAGTGGAACAAAGAGGACGAGCGCTTTATGATCTATGCCGATGAAGGCGGTGTACCGCCGCGCAATAAAACCAAGATTCATATTGCTGCCGATGAAAAAATGATCAAACTCAATTCAACCCAGATAGGACACCCCATGAATGAAGGTGATCAGGTGATTTTAGGCGAATCGGCCGTGTTTTTGTTTAGTGTGAAGGCCGAAGGATAATTTTTCACCTGCCAGGTAGTTTTAAAACTATGATCAAAAAGATATTACTACTCACCCTGATAATAGCAAGAGTTGGTTTTGCACAGGCTCAAACAGCTGATGAGGTATACAACACCTATATTGATTTTAACGAAGCCAAAATGAATGCCGATGCCACCCGGCAAATGACGCTGGCCGAAAAGATATTGCCGGATACTGCCAAGCTTAGCCCTAAAGTACGCGTTAGTTTTTATAATTCGTTGGCTAAGCTTTACGAAGACGATAGCCAGAGCGTCAACGCCATCAAATACTATAAAATGGTATCAGCAGCCCAACCCGATTATTATGTGGCTCACCGGGCTTTAGGTTACCTGTACATTAAGGATATTTCGGGCAAGCAAGCCGTGGTTGACGCAAACTACATCCAGAAAGCCAAACTGGCCCTGCCACACCTCGAAAAAGCACAGGCCTGCGACCCGGACGATAATACCCTCGCCATTATCAAAGTACTCTACAAAAATTTAAGAGACGAAGCCGGGCTGAACAGCCTACCCGCGCGACTGGAAAAGCTAAAGAAAAACTGCGTGGATCTGCTGAGTGATCAGTAGACGATGTGCAGATATGCAGATTTCAGATGTGCAAATGATTTAAATCAATTTTAACCATATGTTGAGAGCTACTTCGTCTAAAAAAACGAAAATGAGAATCTTCAGATCAAGAATATATATCCATCATCTGCACATCTGAAATCTGCATATCTGCACATCCGGTCTTACTTCTGCCTAAAGCTGTCGCCAATAAATTCCAGGGCGTCAACAATTCCTGTGCGCCAGTATGTCCAGGTGTGGGCACCGTCGCGGATGCGGAATTCATGGGGTACTTTCTTTTCCATAAGTGCGATGTGAAGGAGCGAGTTGCCTTTGCTTAGCGCGTCGTCGTCGCCGCAATCAATCCAGTAGCGCACATCATTAAGGTCGTCGGTTGTTTTACTTTGGACAAGGCCCAAAACCGAATTGGCTTTCCAGGTGTCGTTCAATCTTTCTGCACCTTTCAAATTCGGGCCGAAGACTTTGCTATAGACTTCTGCCCAGCGGGCGTCGGTTACACCTGCAAAATCTTCATCGGTACGGATACCGGCGCTTAAGGCCGCCGCTGCCACAAACATATCAGGGTGTTTTAAACTATACACCATGGTACCAAAGCCACCCATCGAAAGGCCGGCAACGCCACGGTATTGTTTGGTTGTTTTGGTGCGATATTCTTTCTCGATAGTTGGAATAAACTCCTTGAAAAAGAAATCCTCATAGTTTCGTTTGCCGTCATAGGAGTTGATGTAAAACGTGGTCTGCGCATCCGGCATTACGATAATCATCGGGGGAATCTTGCCTTCGGCAATCGCTTTGTCGGCGTAACGGTTTACCTCGCCAAACTGTAGCCAGCCGGTTTGGTCATCACCATAACCATGCAGCAAGTAAACTACGGGGTAGGTACGGTTTGATGTTTCGTAATCGGCCGGCAGGTAAATGGCGTATTTTACATTATGCCTTAATATATCGCTCTTCACGTTTTGCTCTTCTATCACTTTGCCCACAGGAATGTTCTGCGCAAAAAGAGCGAAGGGAGAGAGGAATAGGAGGATTAAAATAAATCTTTTCATTTTTGGTATCGAGTAGTTAGTATCAAGTATCAAGACGGATGAGCAGATTATAGATTTCAATATGCAGATGTTTTCAGTTGTTCAATATCATCTGCACACCTGAAATTTGCACATCTGTTAATTATCAATTATCCACGGTTCTTCGCCGACTAAGGCTATTTTGTTGGTTTGTTTGTCAATTTTAAATGTCCAGGTGAGGTATTCGTTTTTGTCGTTTTTAATATCGCTGCAAGTAAAAAAGTAGTACACTTTAAAGCTGCATTTGAATGCGCCTGTTAAAGTTTGCTTGTTAAAATCAGTATCGCTAATGATGAACTCCCTTACCTCTGGCGAGCCTCCATCATCATAATAGTACGAGGCCAGACTTTGGCAAAAGGTTGTATAGGTTTCTTGATCTGTAAATAAGCTATCCAAAAACTGTTGAATAGAAATTTGATTCTCTATCAGTTTTGATAAGTCATTTGCAAGAACTGGTAACTCAAAATCTCTCACCATATCTGAAATCTATCCCCTATTGCCAATGTGTTAGTCTTACTACTTGATACTAACTACTTACTACTAATATCTATTTCTGCCTAAAACTATCGCCCATAAAAATAAGCGCATTGGTAATGCCGGTCCGCCAGTAGGTCCAGTTGTGGGCACCGTCGCGTACACGGAACTCGTGGGGTACTTTCTTTTCCATCAGGGCAATATGCATCAGCGAATTGCCTTTGCTTAAGCCATCATCGTCGCCACAGTCAATCCAATATCTTACTTTGTCTAAATCGTCTGCCGTTTTACTTTGAATCAACCCTAAAACAGAGTTTGCCTCCCATGCTTTGCTCAATCTATCTTTGCCTTTCAACCCGCGACCGTACAGCTGACCAAAAACACGCTCATAATTATCATCGGGCATACCAATCAGGTCTTCATCCGGAAACACGGCCGCGCTCAAGGCCGCCGCCGCCGAAAACAACTGCGGGTATTTAATAGCATATATCATGGTGCCATAACCGCCCATAGATAAGCCGGCTACGCCACGGTAAAGCTTTTCGGTTTTGGCTCTGTAAGCCTGTTCAATGTGCGGGATAAACTCTTTAATAAAAAAATCTTCATATTTTTCTTTGCCATCGTAGGAGTTAATGTACCAGCTTGAGTCGGCATTCGGCATTACAATAATCATTGGGGGGATGGTGCCTTCGGCGATAGCCTTATCGGCATAGCGGTTAATCTCGCCAAATTGCAGCCAGCCGGTATTGTCATCGGTGTAACCATGTAAAAGGTAAACAACCGGGTAGGTGCGGTTGGCTGTTTCATAGTCGGCCGGCAAGTAAATGGTGTACTTTACGGTGCGCTTTAAGGCTTTACTTTTAACGGTTTGCTCCTCAATTACTTTACCCTGCTGGGCAAAGGTGGTACTTGCGCTTAGTAAAAAGCAAAATAGCAGGCATTTTTTTAAAATGTTCATCCCTATAAATGGTTTAGTTTTCGGTAGCTATTAAAAAGTAAGTGGTTTACCTTGCTGCGGATAAATTAAATTTAACTGCAGTTTGTTTTCCAACTTTAACTCGGTTTTTATTTTGACGATGCTATTCGCAGGCGGCTTTAAATGGGTAACCACAATATCAAGTCCTTTAATAGCGTCGGTACCGGTAAGCGCGGCAAGCTTGTCCATTTCAACCATTAACCAATGCGGGGTAAGGTGACCAAAAAGTGTTTTATCCGGCTGTTCGTCCGGAAAGGAAACCTCAATCATGATGGCTTTTAGCTGTTTGGTTTTTATCAACGGCGCAATGGCCTGCCACAGGTTTTGCAGGTTGGTGCTTTTTTCAATGGCATCGGCACCGGTATCACCAAGATATAAAGCATAAGCATTGGCACTATGTATCAGGAAAGCGGTACTGGTTAAGTTAGAGTGACTCAACGGGAACGCCTGCACCTTCATATCGGTATTTGCAATAGCTGTTTCGGTACCCGGGGTAAGCGGTTGATAACGAAATTTCTTTAATGCCGGGGCTTCGCCCTGATCGGCAAAGTTGGCCCAGCTTGCCCAGGTAAAGTAATGGGTTTTCAGGGTCTCTAAAGTGCTTTGTAGTCCATATATGTTTTTGGTACTATCATCGGGCGAATTGATGATCAAGCCAGCAAGATGATCAAGATGGGCATGCGATATAAAATAACCTTTTATGTACTGGCGCAACACTTTTTCGGTAGGTACACCAAACGCTTTATTCTCAATAGCCTTTTTGATACCCGCATGCAAGGTGCCGGCATCAAGGCAAATATAGTTGTTTGTACCATTAGCAGCCAGCATATAGGCTGATAGGTTACTTTCATCAATGCCACCCAGTACACCTAAAGGTACCAACCTGAAAGCCGGCTTATTTGTAACCTGTGCCGATGAAAAAAACGGCAATAGCCAAACTAAAACAATAATTATTGAGGTGTATTTACGGGTCATTACAGGTAGTTTTTCAAATGCCATGTGGGCAAATGTTCCACCACTAAATTAATGATATAGCTGTTAATTTAGCAAAATAAATAAGTTTTAAAAGTGGTACCTGTTGGTGAGGCAGTTTTCGCAAAAGAACTTTTTTATGGGGAGCCAAAACAGGAAAGTTTTAAGGAGTATACCTCTTCGGCGACGGGTATCTAAAATTTGCTTGCACTTTTTGCACCTGTACACCGGGCGTGGGGCATTCTTAACAATTTGCATTACTTTATCAGGGGTATCTGTAAGCTCCAAATCTATATAAAATGCTTGAAGGTTAAGGCTTGGGAGTAATTTTTTTGTTACAAATTCATTCAGTCTTCATTTTTTCAGCGGCCTTTTTATTGCTCTCGTAATCGCCACCAAGCAGGTAACCCCAGGGTTTAAGGCTTTCTATTCTGTCGAAGATGATCTTGAAGATGGCAATAACCGGTATGGATAAAAACATGCCCGAAAGCCCCCATATCATTTCGCCAAGTATAATACCAATAAAAGAGATCAGTGCGTTAAGCCGCACTTTTGAACCCACTATGGTTGGCAGCAAAAAGTTGGCATCAACCGCGTGTATAGATATTACGCTGATAACTACGGTAATTGTTTTGCTGATATTACCCGTAGCAAAGGTGATGATGGTGCTCAGAAGCAGAGCCGAAAAGATGCCGATGTAAGGGATAATGTTAAACAAACCAACTATAATACCCAATAAAACCGCGTATTTAATACCGATAAGCCAGAAAACAGTAATAGCAACGCTGGCCACGATAACCATCTCTAACAAAAGCCCAAGAATATATTGCCTTAATATCGATTGAATGTTTTCTACAATATCCATCACCACATCGTGGTTCTCATCCCTGAAAACCCAGATGATAAAGCGGATTAACAGGCGACGGTATAATAAGATGAAAAAAGTAAAGATCATGATGAATACGTAAAAGATCATCAATGATGATACCGCGCCAAAGGTAGTACTAACCACATCTGTGCCCGATTCCATGATCTTTTTAGATGCATCCTGTACATATTTTAACTGGTTATCGGCATTGATATGAAAGGCAGATTGTACCCACTCCTGCAGATCGTGCAGCGACTGCGCTACCTGTTTTTTCAACATAGGCCAGTCATTGGCCAGGTTTGAAATTTGTGATCCTACCAGGTACAAAATTCCGCCGATTAGCCCTACCAACAGCAGGATAGATGCAAGCGACGACATGCTCCGCGGCAACTTCAATCTTTTCTCTAAAAAATTGGAAACAGGAAGCAATAAAATGGCAAAGATGAACCCGAAGATAAGCGGATCAAGAATGTCTTTACCTACAATAATAAGATAACCAAGGGCCAGGAAACCAATAAGTGTTAATGCAAGTCGTTCGTAAAAAGGTGCTATTAGTTTTTTTGTTGGCATATGGTAGGGGATTTATCCTTTTTGTTTGATGGATAACGTTTAGTGAAATCAGATGTTTGAAGATACGAAATTTAGTTTGCACTTATCAGTTTACGGTTAGCAGTAAAGGAGGAGGCTGTAGCAGACAGTTGCAAGGGTTATAAGAATGAAAAACTTACAAACTGCCTATTGTTAACAGGGCAAACGCATTTAATTGGGTTAACATAACTTAACATATTTTAGATATTTATTTTATAAAAATCTAATAATCAATGATTTGTATTTTAGCAAGGTTAACACTAAACTGATGTATCGTGCAATTTAGGCGCATCCAAATATTGGTGTGCTCTATTAGATGGAAGCTGTAAAGGTTCCTAAATAAAAGCTAAACAACAGCAAAGCCATCCTGTTTAATGGATGGCTTTGTTATCATCATCTGTTTTAAATCTACTTAAAATCGGTTGCAATCCAGCTTGCCAAATTACCTTCCTTGTTAATCTCTATTATCTTTTCAACATCAGGGTCGGTTTGGTGGGTTGGTTCCACGTTGTATTTGGCTATCATGGCCCTTAAGGCAACCAGATTGGCTGTGTTCCTGTCAAAATCAGTTTTATGCTGCAAGGCAAATTTTGCAAATTGCGATGTATAGGTAAACATCAACTCGGGATTTTGATCACAAAGAACATCTACCGATTTATTAACCACTACCTTAACATTGTGTGAACCCTGCACCCAGGCTAATATGAATAAGCGGGCTGCCTGCCTTTTTTCGCGTTTATCTTTCCAGCCGGTTTGCTGTAGCCAATCGGCAGTGCTGATAACCTGTGGTTCGTACATTTCAAAATCAGCATCGGTTTGTAAAACGTAATGCATCGGTACATCGTATTTTTGCGCTTTGGCGGTAAAGCTAAAAGCCATTGTTGCAAGTATTAGTATAAGTAGTTGTTTCATATTGTTTTTAAAGGGTTAATTATTGTAAACCGGCCTGGTAGTTCAGGAGGTCTTTCTTTATTTCAAAGTTACGTTTGGATACAGCAGATATATAGGCGCTAACACCGGCATTGAAAATGCCTATAGCCGCGTTATCGTATTTAGGCTCGTAGTAATAGATCCATTTCGACAACAGGTATTTATCAAGTGCTTGAAACTCCTCATCAATCATATAGCTACGGGTTTCCTCATCGGCAATAACCGCTTCAATTCTCGGCTTTAGCTCACGTTCATACCGATAAACCTGGTTAACTGTGCGGTTAATGTTTTCAACCGTCATGGTGTTATAAACGTTGCTAAAAACCGACATGGTTTTATTGTACAGTTCATAATCCTGGTTGGCATCAGCTTGATAATGCAGCAGTTTGCGGTATTTAGCAATAAGCATTTCGCTTTCCTGCTCAGTTTTACAAGCGTTATAAAAATATATAAATATGTTTCTATCCAAAGTTTCCTGCTGTTTCACTGCCTCATGCCGTTCCTGGTCTATCAATCCCCTAATGAAGCCGGCTTCGGCTGTTTTGTATTTATTGCCTTTATAATCAAATGTTTTTACGTCTTTCCGGGTACTAATCAAAGTATCCAAAATGGCCATATCCTGCTGCATCCTTTCAATCATTTTGGGCAGGCCGCAATTCGCATCGGTAAATAATTCATCAAAAACAGGCTTCACATTTTTCGACTCTGTTATCGCCTCATCTATATCAAACGAGGTTATTGTGCGCTCGTCATAATAGCCTTTGTAAAGCCCGTTAAAAGAGTTTTCGTTAACCGCTTTGTAAAAATCGGCCTTAAAATCGTCAAGATTAATAACGGAAAAATCGGGGTTTAGTTTTGCAGTTGAGTAAACATCATTGGTTAACTGTGTTTGCAGCTCACCGGCATTGCTAAATAACAACCAGGCCGGTTGGGTAACCGTGGGTGCATCAAGGTTGATGATTTTTAAAGCCGCTTCACGATCTTCGTTTGACGGGTGCGATGACCATTGATCGTTAATGATGATCTGGCTGGTGCTGTTCACCTGCAATTCATCGGTAATAATGGGCAAACAGGTATCATCAACCTGGATATTATGCTGATTTGCAAAATGCCTGATCATTTCCAGTTGCTGCGGATAAAAATTACCAGACCGTTGGTTATCACCAAACTTACGGTTCCAGTAATTGAGCAAACCGGAATAACAAAGCTGCCCAATTTCGATCCGTTTTAACGAGGAGATCATTTGGTTTGAGCCGCTTACATAAGCTGCCGTGGCATCGGCATGAAACTCCATTTCGCGTGATAGGGCCAGGTAAGTTTTATTGACGATCACGTAAATTTTTCTGAGGATAAACTGCATCCCCTCAATAATCTTGATATTAATCCAGGCAATAGCCCTGAATATGTTGTGGATACGGGCAAAGCCGTTGATGAGTTTGCCGTACCCTTCATTATCATAAAGCATGTTATAAATAACCCTGTTAAGGTTATAAACATAACTGCCAAACTTCATGCTTCGCTGCGAAAAATGACCAAACTCATGCGCCATCACTGCCTTAAACTCCGATATATTAACCGAGTTAACCAAACCTAAGCCAATTTTGAGGTTCTTTTTAACAGGAAAAAACATGCTCCAAAAGCTGGAATCATAAAATACGCCCGCGTTTACATCGGCAGATATAAAGATCTTTTTGGGGAAGGGGGCACCTGATTCGGTAGTTAGCTGCCGGATAAAGTTAAAAAGGTGAGGTTGTTCTTCTTCGGTAACTTCCATCATATCCGAGTGATCGGTAGGATTACTTTTAAAAAGAAATTTGATCACAAAGAAAACCAGTATAAATGCAGCGCCAATAAATGCGGCCCCGGCAATCAACCCCATAAATGAGGATAAGCCCGATACAATGCCAATGCCCAGGTAAACAAAAGCAATGGCAATAGCCACAGCCGCTACCAGCAATACCAAGTAGGTGATCAAAAAAAGAAAAATAGCGCCTATAGATCTGTAAACCTGTTTGTTAAATGATTTTGAAGGCCTGATGATCTTTTTATCGGCCCCGGCAGGCATCGGGGGGAATGAAAAGGCGGTATTGTTCATCTATTTTGGGATGGTAAATGCGTCGATAATATCCATTAATACCACTGCCTCCTCAATAGAGCAGGGGTTTGGTCCTTCATTTTTGAAGTAAGTCACAATCTTTTCAATCATTGGTTGCTGAATGTGCTGCGGATGCTGAAAGGTGATGGTTTCCTCTTCAGTATCGGTTTTCCAGCTTACATAATTGCCAAAAAACGGGAAGGTGAGCTTACCTTTGGTACCTATGATCTCGCAGGTATCGGTAGTAAGGCTTTCGGCTACGTTGAAGCACCAGGAGCCGTTAACAACCACCTTGTTTTTAAACAGGATCTCGCCGCAAACATGATCATCGGCAGGGGTAGCCGCCGATTGATTTAATGAGAACCCATGATACCTTTCGGGCTCTCCAAAAAAATAAAGCATCAGGTCTAACTGGTGCGGGGCAAGGTCATGAAAATAACCCCCTCCCGAAAATTCAGGCTGTACACGCCAGTTAGTTGCGGTATCTGCTATCAGCATTGGTTTGCGGCTTTGCCACATCCTGATCTGTACGGTACGTACATCGCCAACAGTTTGTTTATCCAACAGTTCTTTAACCTTCAAAAACATGGGTACTGCGCGGCGGTAATGTGCAACGGTAAGTTTGGCATTGCTTTGTTTTACCGCATTGGCCATTGCGCGCGCCTCGGCGGCATTGCGGGTTACCGGTTTTTCTACATATACATTAAAGCCTTTTTCAAGCGCGTTTAAAGCATAGTCGAGGTGCGATGACGGGGGCGTGGCAATATAAACGGCATTAATGCCGGCATCGCTCATCATTTCATTGGCATCGCTGTACCATTTGTTTACCTGGTGGCGCCGCGCATAATCTTCGGCTTTGGCCGCGTCGCGCCGCATTACGGCCACAAGATCGCTATCTGCCACTTTTTTAAATGCCGGTCCGCTTTTAACTTCCGTTACATTGCCGCAACCGATAATTCCCCATTTTATCATAAAGCAAGCCCATTTGCCCCTCTAAATCTCCCCTGAAGGGGAGACTTTTAAGAGATTTTATTGTTAATTTTTTTAATCCTGTTTAAATTTCTTTCAAAAATATTTTTATACCCTTGCATAAGCACATATACACCCGTCATTGAGTTTTAAAATCCGCGGACACTGAAGGAAAGCATAACGTAAACCGGGCGCAGAAGACTCACCCGGCTACGCTTCGCTGGCCACCCTCTCTTCACCTGCGGTGGAAAGAGGGGCTTGAAAATTTAATACCTTTTATCTGTATAAAATATCCACTGTTCAAACCCCTCTTTCCGGCGAAGCCGAAGAGAGGGTGGCGGGCATAGCCTCGCCGGGTGAGTCTTCTGCGACATGCAATCTACGTCATTTCCACTTTCTGAGTCCGCCGGATTTTAAAACTCGCAATGGCGATCTTTTTATTTATTTCTAAACAGGCTCTTAATCCGGTTAATCAAACCCTGTAAATTCCCCCTTCAGGGGGTTAGGGGGCTAATATCACTTCTATCTGTGCCAGTTCATCGGCAGAGAAAACAATATTGTCCAGCGCTTTCAATGAATCTGCCAGTTGCTCGGCACGACTTGCGCCTATCAGCACCGATGTTACACGTTTATCTTTTAACAACCAGGCCAGCGCCATTTGGGCTAATGACTGGCCGCGTAGCAGTGCTAAATCGTTAAGGCTTTTAATCTGGCTTAACCTGGCCGCGGTTAGGTGGCTGGTTTGCAAAAATCCGGTAGGCCTGGCCGCCCTTGAATCTTCGGGAATGCCATGCAGGTATTTATTGGTGAGCATGCCTTGCGCCAATGGCGAAAAGGGGATACAACCTACACCTTCGTTTTCCAAAACATCCAGCAAACCACCTTCAACCCAACGTTCAAACATAGAGTATTTGGGCTGATGAATAAGGCATGGCGTGCCTAATTCCTTTAATATTTTGATGGCTTTCTCTGCCTTATCGGCGGGGTAATTGGATATGCCGGCATACAAAGCCTTTCCCTGGCGAACAATAAGGTCAAGTGCGTTCATGGTTTCCTCCAGCGGTGTTTCCGGATCGGGTCGGTGGTGGTAAAATATATCCACATAATCCAGCTGCATGCGTTTTAAACTCTGATCAAGGCTGGATACCAGGTATTTTTTTGAACCCCAGTCGCCATAAGGGCCATCCCACATGGTATAGCCGGCTTTGGTGCTGATGATCAGCTCATCGCGGTAGCCACGGAAATCTTCTTTTAAAATACGACCAAAATTATCTTCGGCCGAACCAGGCGGCGGCCCGTAATTGTTGGCCAGGTCAAAATGTGTAATACCGCTATCAAAAGCCAGGTGCAAAATTTTTCGGTAATTTTCGGTAACATCAACACCACCGAAGTTGTGCCATAAACCCAAAGAAATTTCGGGCAATTTAATGCCGCTATTACCGCAGCGGCGGTATCGCATTTTTTTATATCTATCGGCAGATGGTATATAGGTCATATGTTAAAAAGGTAAGATTCAGTGTTTTTGATGCCCGTAAAAATAGAATTTTAATCAGAATTTTTTGTGGGAATCAGAATTAACGGAATGTTTAATCTTCGTCGTCATTGCGAGTTTTAAAATCCGGAGACTTTGAAGGTTGGAATAACGTACCAAAAGCAGGGGTTTGCGCGAATCCCCTCTTGAGAGGGGCGGAGGGGTGTGTTGTGCGTGCGATAGAACGCGGGCCAGACACACCCCTGCCATCGCTCATTCCAGCGCGCCCCCTCTCAAGAGGGGATTTAAAAAGCGACCGTTTTTTACAAAACGTTATGGGTAGGAGGAACGATGAAGCAATCCCCAACTTACAGGGCGAATATGCATAGTCGGGGATTGCTTCGTACCTCGCAATGACGTTTTGTACTTTACACAAACAATGGCTTTGAACGCTGGCTAAGACTCACCCGGCGAGGCTGCGCCCGCCACCCTCTCTTCACCTGCGGTGGAAAGAGGGTTTTAATAGTTAATCAATTGATTACAAGTAATATATATGTACAAGAAATCTTCAAACCCCTCTTTCCGGCGAAGCCGAAGAGGGAGGGTGCCGCGCGTAGCGCTGGCGGGTGAGTCTTCGCCGCCATGCTATCTGCGTCATTCCACCTTCACAGTCCGCAGATTTTAATACTCGCAATGACGCGGGGTATTCAAACAACCTCCGCAACCACAAAAGTACTTCCCCCCACAAAAACGAGGTCGCTTTCGCCTGCATTAGTTTGTGCAGCCAGCAATGCCTCGTTTACAGATGCATAAGCTTCTCCCTGCAAATTAAAGCCTTCGGCTTGCAGCTTTAGGCTTTCAGCATCTAAACCTCGTGGAATATTGGGTTTGCAAAAGTAATAGGTGGCATCCGTGGGCAACATCCCAAGTACTTTCGTAATATCTTTATCATTTACCATGCCTATCACCATGTGCAGGTGCGTATAATTGACTGCCTCAATGTTTTTTAATACTTCCTGTATGCCATCGGGATTGTGACCGGTATCGCAAATGGTAAGCGGGTGTTGACTCAGTGTTTCCCAGCGGCCGTGTAATCCGGTTAGCGTTTTCACCTGTGCCAGGGCGCTCCTGATATCATCATCGCTGATATTGAAGCCCTGCTTGCGTAATTCCTCAACAGCCGTTAAAACCGTTTTTACATTTTTAAGCTGATAGGAGCCGGTTAGGTCGAGTTGTAGGTTTTGGGTCGGGAAGTCGGGAAGTCGGGAAGTCGGGAAGTCCGAAAGCGCGGAAGTGGCGGGAGTTTTTCGTTTTAAGCTTATGTCTAATAATCCATCAACATTTTCACTTTCGGACTTTCCGACTTTCGGACTTTCGGACTCAAATAACTCGGACGCGAAAACAAGATTGGTACCCACTTGTGCCGCTTTATCAATAAATACCTGCGCCGTTTCCAATTGATTCTCGCCAATAATTACCGGGATGCCGTGTTTAATGATTCCCGCCTTTTCGCCGGCAATGAGTGGCAATGTACCGCCCAGTAGGTTCATATGGTCCCAGCCAATATTGGTGACGATGGATAGCAGTGGAGTGATGATATTTGTAGAATCTAACCGACCGCCTAAACCTACTTCTATGATGGCGATATCGACCTGTTCTTTGGCAAAAATGTCAAAAGCCAAGCCAACGGTCATTTCAAAAAAGGAGGGAGCTATTTCATCAAAATCGGTAAGGTGGGCAGCAACAAAATCAATCACCGTTTGCTCGCTGATCATTTGCCCGTTAATGCGGATGCGTTCCCTGAAATCTTTAAGGTGAGGTGAAGTATACAAGCCCGTTTTATAACCGGCTGTTTGCAAAATGGCCGCTAACATATGCGATGTTGATCCTTTTCCGTTAGTACCGCCAACATGCACACTTTTAAACTTATCCTGCGGATTGTGCAGGCGTTTACAAAGCTCAATGGTATTGTCAAGATTAGCCTTATATGCCGAAGCCCCATCCCGGGTAAACATAGGCAGTTGGGTGTATAGGTATTGGATGGTTTCCTGGTAGTTCATGGTTCATAGATCATAGTTCATGGCAAGCACACCTGAGCCATGAATCATTTGTGATGCAAATGTAGTATTGAGGAATAGATTTGATTAAATCTTATTGTAATATTTGGTACACAATCCGCAAAACGGCTATGAACCATTAACCATGATCTATGAACCAAAGATCAATTTACTTTAAACACAAATACCACCGTACCAATTTGGGTATCGGGCGCGGTATCTAAAGAACTGATCTTGGCGTTCTTTACAGCGTTTTCACATTTTTCGATTAGACTATAGTCAGATATCGTGGTGCCACGGGTGGCTTTGGCGTAAACTACGTTACCGGCTTTATCTACATGGATCTCTACTACTATTTTACCTGTAAAGCGATTGCCATCGTCAATGCTGGGTTTGCTTACAAAGTTACGTTGCGATAGGTTTAAGCTACCGCCGTTACCAGATCCTGTACCGTTATAGTTATTAGTAAGGGTCGATCCGTTGGGTTTACCCTGGTTGCCCGGTGTTGATCCTGTTCCGTCGCCTTCGCCGGTACCTGTGGTGGCTTTGCCTTTGTAAAGCGCGTTTTGGTTTACGGTAGGTTTTGGCGCGGCCTTGGTTGGTTGTGTGGTTGCTACTGCCGTTGTCGGCTTTTTGGTAGGTGCTGCAACTTCAGGCGCGTCCTCTGTATTTTGAGTAACTACAGCTTTTTCACTGCTTTCGGGCATTGGCTTATCTTCAGTAGGGGTAGCTGGTGTAACTTTAGTTGGTTTTACGTGATTGGCTTTTTCGGCTACCGAAGGCTCTTCGGTGCTCATATAGTCGTTACCCATGCCTTCATCAACAGTACCGTAATTCACCAATATACCGCCGGTACCTTCCTGCTCTTTAGGCGGATTTTTAAATACGATAAAATAACATGCCGCTATCAGTACAGCCATAATAATGCCTGTTGCCAAAAACGCCTTCGGATAGTTATTTTCTTCCCTGTATTCCATTTGTTCAGTATCAAGTATTTAGTATCAAGTATCAAGACTTTTGATGGGTTAGTATTGGTTGTAAGTATTTTCGATTTTTAAGTCTCCTTAAAAAATCTTGATACTTGATACTAACTACTTGCTACTATTACTTTGGTTCCGTTGCCAAAACCAGTTTAATGTTTAATTTTTGTGCTATATCCAATACCTGTACCACATCCTGTATGGCCACTGTTTTATCAACAGATAAAACTATGGTAAGTTCGCTTGCTAATGACTTATAGGTTGATAGCTGGTTCATCAACTGATCAACCGGTACTTCCTTTTTATCAACAGTATACTTTAAATCTTTGGTGATAGATACATTGATGGTTTTTTTAGATATCGACTGCCCGCTTGATGATTTTGGCAATACCAGCTTCACCACGTTGGGGTTGGTTACTGTAGATGCGATCAGGAAAAACAAAAGCAGGAAGAACATGATATCGTTCATAGCCGATGTATGGATCTCGGCCGATGCACTTTTATGTCTTTTTCTTAAATTCATTTGCTTGGCTCCTCTAACAGGTCAATAAATTCAATGGCATCAGTCTCCAGTTTAAGGATCACTTTATCAACCATCATATTTAAAATGTGGTAGCAAACATAAGCTACTATACCTACCAATAAACCGGCGGCGGATGTTACCATTTTTACATATAAACCACCAGATATAACACCCATGCTGATGTTATCGGTTTTTGATATGTCATAAAATATCTTGATTACACCAAAAATAGTACCCAGGAAACCAAACATCGGCGCTATACCGGCTACGATACCTAATATACCAATGTTTTTTTCAAGTTTGGATACTTCAAGCTTGCCAATGTTTTCAATGGCGCCTTCAATATCTTTAATTGGGCGACCGATACGTAATAAACCTTTTTGCAGCATGCGGCCCAGCGGGGTGTTGCTGTTACGGCAAATAGCAATGGCCGATTCTAAATTGCCGGAGTGGATACTTGCCCGTACCTGTACCATCAGGTTCGACTCGTTGCGAGAAGCTTTGCGGATGGTAAAGTAGCGTTCAAAAAATATAACAAGACCTAATACGGCTAATATACCTATAGGAATCATTACCCAGCCACCTTTAATAATCAGGTCGCCGAAGCGTAATTCTTCTGCCGGGGCTGTTAATTGTGTGGCTGCGTGATTTGCTGTATCTACTAAGTGCTTTGCTGTATCAGTTACCTGTTGTACGAATAATAAAGTCATTTCTGAATATTAGGAAGTTGTTGAGAATATGAATCTGTGGCTATTTTCTTCAAACCAATTAATTTATTTTTTTCGGCTTCAGCATCGGCAGACGATGCAAAACTGCCAATTATAACCTTAACGCGTTGCCCGGTTCCCGCACCGGTTAATGTTCTTGCTTCAATGCCTCGTCCTTTTAGTTCTTTGATAAAGATTTCGGCCTGCGGCAATTTTCTAAACGATCCCGCAAAAATAACAAAAACGGGTTTAGCTACGGTATCTACAGGTGGCGCAACCGCCGCTGTTGTTTTATTTAACGCCGAATCGGGCCTGGAAATTGCCTTGATGCTGTCAATAGGTTTCGTGGCCTTTTTCAGGCTGTCGGTATCATGTTTAGCTACCGGGGGCGTATTTGTTTCGGTGGGCAACTGCATTTCCTGGCCGTTGCTTTTATTTAAGTGAAGTAACTCGGGTTTAAATTTGTAAACAGTAAATAGCGCCGAACCTAAAATAATGATCACAATGAGCACAATTGCCCAGATGCTTAACCCGCGACGCTCTTCTGGTTCGTCCTCAAAGTATTCTTCGGGTTGCTCGGCTGCCGGGGTATAGGTCCTGATGGGAGGTGGTAATGGCAATGGTTCTGTTGAGGTTTCCGGTTCTGAAACTTCAACAGGAACTACTACTGGCGTTGAAACTACAGGCGGGGTATCATTGGCAACAACCTCGGGCTCGGCAGTTTGATTTAGTTTTTTTATGTTGATGGGCTCGTAACCCCAAAATTCAGCATTATCAGTATTGCTTACTTTTGATTTAAAGCTGATTTTGCCTTTATCCATAAAAAACCACCCTAAATCTGCAAAGGGGACTTCCTGTAAGGACGCTTCCTGCCTAAGGGCCGAGATATATTTATCGGTAAAGTATTTGGATGAAGCCAGCGAGATCTTCTTTTTATCGGCAATATACTGGGTTAGGGTATCATCGCCTTCAACAGCTTGCGGTTCAAACTGTATTTTGTAACCGGGCGGATAAAACTTACGTTCCGCATCATTATACCAGGCGTTTACCCGTACATGCGCAAAATAGCCAAGACCAGGCACGCTTATTTGCCCGTGCTGACTTAACAGTTCGCTTAAGTAATTGGCTATATCCATTCGTTAAAAATACGGTAATTTATAAACTTCAAAGCTTAAAATGAGTAACCGACGCCGCCAAAGATATTAAATCCGTAGTTAGGATAGTATATCCAGGTTTGATAACCTGCGTTTAAAATGTTATTTGCCTTTCCAAATACGGTAATTTGTGGCGTAACCTTGTATTCAACTCCTCCGCTTAAATCGGCAAATGAACTGATTGAACGGTTTGCTGTTAGCAATGCTGTATTTGGAGTAGGTGTGCCCAGCGGCCCCGGTACAATTCCAAACGGCCTGTCATAAGTATTACCGCGGATCAATAATGAACCGGTTATACTTACTTTGTTGTTGATGTGTATGGCGGTACCTGCTGTTAACAAAAACTTAGGCAAGTTCCATGCTTCCTTTTCAGTAGCCATTGAATAATCCTTAAACTCAACACGGCCAAAAATATTTACGTCGTCGGTCGCTTTAAAATCAAGTTCGCCATTAAAACCATTAACACGTGAGCGGCCGTTATCGTAAATCACAATAAATTTATAACCTTCGGCAGTTTGGTTGCTAACTAATAATGGCATGTCCTTTACGCTGTTGCGGAAAACCGATGCCTTAAAGCTTAGACCAGGAGCAAGGGTGCCTTTTAAACCCGCGCTGATATCTAACTGGTCAACCGAGTTTTTAAGCTGGATGTTTTTATCGATGTAGGGGTTGATGTAAGCAAAATCGCGGATGGATGAGCGGTTGATATCTCCCTTAGCTTCCACAAATAACCTTACATATTTAGAGATCACCTGGTACTCTAACTTAGCAGCTGGGAACATATAAAAACGGTTAAAATCGCCAAACTCCTTGGCAATGTTTACACCCGCGTCAATTTTATAATTAGGTCCCTGGAATTTGATGTAAGGGTTTAACCTCAGGATACTGTTGTTTAAGTTATAAAGGCTATCCTTAGGGTTACTCAAATCAACCGAAGCACTTAAACCGGTATAAAACTGTTTAATGGTTTGGTTTAAAAAGCCGGAAATCACGATGTTACTTTCTTTAGCCTGGAAAGCGTTACTAAACGAATAGGCTTTTAATTTAACCGCGTAAGTGAAATCGTTTTCAACATCTTTAAAGTTTTTGGCCAGCTCAACTTCGCCGTTAATATCACTAAAGTGTTGTTTTTGCGGTGTAAACGTTAAGGGGATAGAATCCGGGTGACCGTAAAAATAAACACCCTGGCGTTTGTATCCCACCCGGCCGGTAATCGTGTTTTCGGCATTAATGCTTTTGATGAATACGCCAACCTCATCCTTGCTTTGGGTTTGTTTATCCCATGAGCCCGATTGTGAAAAATGCTTCAGGAAGCCACCAACCTGCAGGGCCTGGTCACGGCCGTTGCCAAAGTAGGCTTCGCCAAACAGTGTTTTTAAACTACCAACACCGGCTTTAACGTAGTTGTTCAATAATACGGAATCCTGCTCGGCTGGTCTTTTTTGTGCATCCAGGTGTTTAATCTCTGAATCCTGGTCTAATTTTTTATCTATGGGGGTATAAACTAACGGCGCTTTAAATGGCACTTTATCTTCCAGATCGGGGTTTCTGCGAATTTTTACAGCATCGGCCAGTACCGGTTTGTAGGCCGTGGTTACTATAATTTCGTCAGATATACTGCCTTGGTTTTGCGGTGTATTGCCATTGCCACCTTTTTTGGTGGTATCCTGATTTACTTTTGCCGCGGCATCGCCAAGGCTTTTTGAGCTATTGGTGGCGACCGCTTTTTTACCGGCGGGTTTTGCAGGTCCTTTTTTTGCAGATGCCTTGGCCGGTGTTTTTGCTTTAGCTGTTTTTACTGTTGCCTTTTTCGCGGGTTTCTTTGTTTGTGCTTGTGCAGGTACAAAGTATAATGCTATTATTAAGGTAAGCAGCGTGTAGGTGTATCTTAAGTTCATTGCTTGTCTTCTTTTTACTATTCTTCGTGATCCTGTTAGTTTGTTTTGGTAGTATCGGCTTTAGCTTTTGTGGTATCTGCCGGGGCTACAGGGGTGGTTTCCTGTATTGCAGCCGGTGCCGATATTTTGCCTTTTTTACCCGAGTTGATGGCTTCCAACTGCTGTTTGGCGGTTGGTAATATTTCGTCATCGCCTTTGTAGTTTTCAATGATACTTTGCAGCGTAGCTTTTGCCTGGAAATTATCTTTCAGGGCCACATAATTATCGGCTAATAAAATATAGGTTTTTGCTATCCAGTAATCATAATTAGGCATCTCCTTAGCCAGGTCGAAACACATTTTTTGTGATGTTTTATACCTGCCTTTTAAATACTCAACCAATGCTACATTATATTTTGCTTCGGCCGCAGCTACTGTTTTGGTATTGGTGATGGTGTAATTTAACTCTTTAATGGCGGCTGTGGTATCGCCCCTTTGCAGGTAGGCTTTACCTGCGTACAAACCGGTACGGAATTTATCTTCCTGGGCTGTTTTATCGTTTTCCCTAACCAGCTTTACATAGCTAAGCGCATCATCCGGCATTTGCATTTCAGAGTAGCACAACAGCAGGTTATTGATGGCGAAGGTATAATCGGCCTTATACTCGGCGTTGGTTTCCAACCTTTTCAGGAACACCACAGCCTCGTTATATTTCTTTTGGCGAATATAAAGGTTAGCCATAGCCAGTAATGATTTTTCGCTGTAAGCGCTGGTCCAGTCGTTCAGGATAAAATTGTAATCAACCACCGCTTCCTGGGTACGGTTAAGGTTGGTTAAGCTTTGCGCCCTTATAAACCTGGCCTGTTTTTCATAGATCTGTTTACCGGGGAATTTATCAAAATAAGCATTAACAGCACCTAAACAGCCTTGCCAGTCGCCTTTTAAGTAAAGGTTATTGGCTGCGGTTATCATAATGCTCTCCTGGTCGGCTGTGGTATAATTGCCAATTGGAGTAGTGCCTGCGTAAGTGATAAAGGTTTGTGCATCACCTTTATCGGTATAAATTTTTTCAATTTGCTTAAGTGATTGTTTGGCCTCATCTGTTGATGAGTAATCCTGTACTACTTTTTTAAATGATTCAACAGCCAGGTCGTCATTACCGGCGTTGTAGTCAATTAAACCAATGGTAACCAAAGCACGCGGTACATAACTGCTGCGCGGATACTTCTGGATCATGGCCTGCAAGTCGGTTTTAGCCCTTTCGCCGTCAGTTTTCAGGAAGTAGGTATAGGCTATTTCAAACGATGCGTCATCGGCATAATCCGAGTTAGGGAACTTGTTCAGTACGTCATTCAACGTGCTGATCTTGGTATCCAACGATCCCTGTAAACCCTGGATCATGCCACGCTGAAACAAGGCATAATCTTCGCCCTGATTATGCATGGCAATAATGCGGTCGTAATATTCCAGGGCTTTGCTGTAGCTTTTCAATACAAAATAGCTATCGCCAATACGGGTTACCGCGTCGTTTTTGGTGCTCTCGTCTTTTACATCACCGGCTAAAAACTTCTCAAAATAATTAGCAGCTTTTTTATACTGTTCGCCATAAAAGGCAGCGTAAGCCAATGCGTAGTTAGCGTAGTTGGCCACATCGGTTTCTTTGGCTTCTGGCATGGCTAAAAACTGCTCAAAGGTTTCTACCGATTCTGTATACTTACGCACCTCGTACATAGCCTCGGCCATCCAATAGGTAGTTAAGGCAGCTGTTTTGCCATCAACCGGGTTTTTAAGCGAGCGCAGAAAAATGCCTATTGCGTTTTCAAAAGCACGTTCGTTATAAAACTCCAAACCACGGTAGTAGGTAACTTTTTGATATGCAATCTGCGCGCTTTCAGATTTATTGGGAATAGGCTCCAGTATATCAACCGCTTCTTTATAGTTACGTGAGTTTAGCAGTTCCTCGCCCAATAAAACCTTCATTTCGTCATTACGGCGCGAGCGAGGGTAGTTTTTAAGATATAAACGGGTGGCTGCTAAAGCCTCGGTATTAAAATCAAGCTCGTAAGATAACTTGGCGTACTCATATAGGGCATCTTCCTGTAACTGTTTATCATAAGTTAACCGTGATGCATTAAGGAACGCGTTTCGGGCGCTTTGTTTATTGTTAAGCTTCAGGAAAACATCGCCTAAGGTATAATTACCATTTTGGCTGTATACATCTTTTTGCTCAACTAACTTCTCTAACTCAACGGCCGCCTGGGCGTAGTTGCCAACCTTGTAAAAGGTGTAACCAATCTGGTAGCTATCCTGCGTGTTTTGGGTGCGGCCCTGGTCGCGGTCCTGGAAACGGCCGTAATACTTAACCGCGTTATCAAAATTCGCCTTGGCAAAGTACGATGCTGCAATAATGCGTAGCATCTCAGTTTCGTTTTGCTGATGGGTGCTGTTTACAATAGGTACCGCGTAATTTATAACATCGTCATAGCGTTTATCTAAAAAGTAAACGGCCGAGATATAGTAAGGATAGCTGTTTTCATATTTCTTTGATTTTTTTAGCCTTTCAAAGTTTACCAGGGCTAAATGGTAATCTTTATTTAAATAGGCTATGTAGGCAAAGTAATAGGTAGCATCCTCGGTAAACTCTGTTTTTTTGGCTTTTACTTCGGCAAAAAGTAACTGGGCGTCTTTATAATTACCTATCGAAAAATAGGCGTAGCCTTTACGGAATTTGTATTCGGTATTATCATGCCCGTTAAGTTCGCCGGCCTGTACCTTATCAAACCATTGTAATGATTTTTCGTAGTTGCCCTGTTTAAAGTATGATTTACCTATCTGGAAATAAGCCAGCTTGGTAAGCGGGTTTTCAGGATGCTCTTTAATGAAGCGCTGAAACATGCTTTCGGCATCATCATTATTTAAATTAAGCGCGCAATAGGCTTCATAGTATTGGCTGTTTTCTTTAACCAGCGACAAGTCTGATTCAAATTGCGGTTGTGTGCTGGTTTTAAGTCGTGATGTTTCAACAAGGCGGAATTGCTCGGCAGCCGAAACATAGTTACCCCTGGTCATCAGGTCAATAGCCGAATGATAAGTGTTGTAAATTTGATTGGACTGATTTTGCTGGGCAAGTGCTGTTGAAGCTATAAAAACGGGAATTAGCAGGGGGATGTATCTTTTTTTGATCATAAAGCGCATACTAACGATGGTGCTAAAATAGCGAAACGAAAAAGCGTAATTCACATAAGTAGTTAACAAATGTTGAAAACACTTTTATTAACGAAGGTAATACTAAAGATGATATGCATGTGGAAAACTTTAAAATTGTTAGCCATTACAGGTCTTTAAAACGATTAAACCGCAAATAATCAATGGTATTTAGTGCGAGCAATTTTTTAGGACGTTAAACGTAATATAATGATATGTTTGTGGCGTAACCAATTTTAAATTATCTATCACATTGATATTTGCAGTAATAAATGGGCTTTTAAATAGAAAGGTGTATTTACTGTGCATTTTGTTTTATCCTTTGTTTTGTAATGCACAAAAAATAAACAGGCCGATTGTTTTAAATGATCAGCAATTTTTGCTTTCATCTAAAGAGTTTTACGTTGCCGGGGTTGTTGACGACCGGGAAGATAGGAGCGCGGTAGCCCGGTTATTGCCGGCAACACAGGTAAATTCTGCTACATCAACTTACGCTATCGATCTTAAAGATGGTGGCTTACCGGCCATCAGGCAATTTATCATCAAAAGCCTGCCGCCCGATAAAGCATTGCGGCCGGTAATTATTCACGTAAAAAAATTAAGGGTTGATGAGGCGTTACAATCTGGTGGCCGTATAGATGGCAAATTGAGTATCAACTTTAGCTTTATGCTCAAAAAGGAAGGCGATGATGTGCATTTGGTTGACTATCGGGGCGGCTCAAATTATACACGCAGCCAGGGTCAGCAAATGGATATTGCCGCATTGTTAAGTAATAGCCTGCAGGGCGCATTGGTTTATTTTAACTCGTGGATGAATAAACAAGCCGACGGTAACATTAAGCTTGCCAAAGGCGTAAAGCTCATTTTTGATAACTATACCGAACAGCCAGAAGGAGATACTATTTATTACTCGGCTAAACGACCATTAACCTGGGCCGATTTTCAGCAAAAGCCGCCTAACAGTAAATACGAGGCGGAAGTATTCCCAAGTTTTGGCTACAACGAACGGGTTGAAATTATAAAAGGCATAGTGAATGTACACCTGAGTTTAAAAGCTTATTTGCCCAAAAGCGCGTGTTGGGTAAAAAGCGATGCCCGTAGCGATTATAGTCTAAACCATGAACAACGCCATTTTGATATCGTGAAACTTGTTGCCGAGCATTTTAAACAGGCGCTGCTAAAGGAAAAGTTCACGGTTGACAATTACGACGGACCTATAAATGTACAATACCTCGATTCGTTTAGCGAAATGAATCAGCTACAGGAAAAGTACGATGGCGACACCGCCCATGGCACCAAGCCCGGCGCACAAAGCGAGTGGAATGTGAGGATTGATAAAGAACTTTCTTTGAGTAGCAAGTAGTTAGTATCAAGTAGTAAGATAGCTGCATTAGTTGCTTGACATTGGAAAGATCAGTATTTTCCCGCCAAAAATCTTACTACTTGATACTAACTACTTGCTACTAAAATTATTTTCATTTATTTTTGAAAGTTTAAAAACTTATCTATATTTGCATATGGAATTGGCAGAAGCAAAGCTAAAGTTTATTGAGGCCTGGGGGAAGTTGGGATCGGAGTGGGGCATTAACCGCACCATGGCACAGGTACATGCTTTGCTGTTGGTATCGCCCGAGGCTTTAACTACCGAAGAGGTAATGGCCGAGCTAAGCATTTCCCGCGGTAATGCCAACATGACCTTACGCGACCTGATAGACTGGGGCCTGGTTGAAAAGCAACACAAAACAGGCGAGCGTAAAGAGTTTTTCTTTGCTGAAAAAGATACCTGGGTAATTGCCCGCAAAGTAGCCGAGGAACGTAAAAAGCGTGAGCTTGACCCTGTATTGAAGATCCTGGGCCAGTTAACGGAGATTGAAGGCGACGAAAAAGACCCCGCATTTAAAACCTTTAAAACATCGGTAACTGATATTAATAAACTTGCCAAAAACGTAAACAAAACTTTAGATACCATGCTAAAGGCCGAAGAGAGTTGGTTTTTTGGTTCGATATTTAAAATATTCAAGTAATATTTTTTTGATTTAAAATTTCATTTTTTCCTGAAAATTCAATAAATAATATACATATAAAAATCAAACGGTCATGAACTATTTTATTTTAACTTACCTTGTTTACCTTGTGGTAAGCATTGCTTTAACAGTATGGGTTGCCAAAGTGTTATTTAAAAACGGGCGTATTTTTTTGGTTGATATATTTCACGGCAACCAGGAACTGGCCGACTCTGTTAATAAACTGCTGGTTGTAGGGTTTTACCTGGTTAATATTGGTTACATGAGCCTGTCACTTAAAGAAACCGGCAGCATCCCCAACGTGCAGGTTGTAGTTGAGGTGCTGAGTTATAAAATAGGGTGGATTATTCTCACCTTAGGAGCTATGCACTTTTTAAACCTCGCGGTATTTTTCAAATTGCGTAACCGGGCTAAACGGGATAGGGCTTTTAATATCAATATTGAGTAATATGCGATAGCGCATAAATAACAAAGCCGTTTTGTTTTAAGCAAAACGGCTTTGTTGTTTTATTAAACTTATGCAGCGGCGTTCAATTGTCTTTTAATACTTCTTAGCAACACATCTATATCAAAGGGTTTGGCTATAAAATCATCGGGACTACCTTTTTCCTGTTTAATTTTTGCAATATCATGACTGGCGGATATCATTATCACAGGAATATCATGAGTTTCTTTGCCCAGCTTTAAATGTTTGCATAATTCGCGGCCGTCTAAACCTCCAAGCATGATATCAAGCAAAATCAAATCGGGCTGATGATGCCTGATGGTATTAAACAGGTTGTGGCCATCAGATAAAGTTTCCACTTCGTACCCCGAATCTTCAAGTATGTATTGTAAAACCTCCAATATGTCGTTATCGTCGTCCACCGCTAATATTCGCCTCATAAGTATCATTCTTTAGTATCTTCAAATAGGTGTTTAATAATAGCATTTGAACTACAAATACCATTATTAAACATTCGGATATTTATACACAAATGTTATACCAAATTTAAATATAAGTGCTTTTAGGGCAAATTGATGGTTGTTATAGGTGTAATAATGTATAAAACAAGAAAAATACGGTTGCGTAATGCAGGCCGATAAATTAAAGTGTAATAAACAAAGTACAGTTTAATTAGCTTCCCTGGCTGGTAATGATGTAGCTGGATTTTTTACATTTAGCGCAGAAATACTTTTTAATTGGTAAAAAACCTAATACATTTTTAAAGAACCAGCTTCTGTGCATCTGGAAATGAAATGGTGCGCCGCATTTGGAACAATAATATGATTTCCTTGGTTTAACTTTTGGTTGATCGTCCACTATCAATAAATAAGGCGACCAAAATACAACATACCAATAAGAAAAACGCGTTTTATGTTGTAAATAGGCTAATAAGTTATGGAATGGATACTATTAGGTTAATTATTTAATAATAAATTAACCTAATATGTAGCGCTTCCTTTGACAACGATAGCATATGTATCTTTTCAACGGTAAAAAAAATAAAATATTCTTTGCAAAAAAGCCTCTGGGTATTCTACTGTCAAGTTCTGTTTTACAACTTCGGCAAATAGCTTTTTTTCTGACAATTGCCTTGAGGCTGTCTCCGGAGTTTAGTGGTAGTGTCATAATACAATCAGGGGTTTATTGTATTTATTCGTTTTTAATTAAACAAAGATAAAAATATTGCCAATATCTTAAAGGGTCGCTTTAATAATTAGGTATTTTAATAAAATTGAAGTGTTTATTGATGAAATTGGCAAAAAAATGCTATCGCAGGCCTGTTTTTTATATACTTGTCAATTTCCTTTAATTATAATGGCTATTTATTAGCTTGTACATGCTAATTTGACAATGCCAGGGAGCGTTTTGGATATTGAAAATGGTTGTAGTTAATTAGTCGTAAGCTATTTTATAAGGTTGTTAACTTTTTCAACAAGTTCTG
This sequence comes from Mucilaginibacter dorajii, assembly GCF_024808255.1. GTDB lineage: Bacteria > Bacteroidota > Bacteroidia > Sphingobacteriales > Sphingobacteriaceae > Mucilaginibacter > Mucilaginibacter dorajii. The sequence goes on along the minus strand of NZ_JANTYS010000007.1, from coordinate 235,718 downwards.
TAAGGTCAAAAGGTTTATTGATAACCCCATCGCAGCCATAATTTAACAGGTGGTGGTCGTTACTTAAATAGGCCGAGAATATGATAACAGGGATATTACCAAAGCGGGGGTGTACTTTAATGCTTTTGCAAATTTCGCCACCATTTGTACCGGCTACCCGGTAATCTAAAATAACAAGATCAGGATTGAATTCTTCAATTAAAGGAAGTACCTCGGTGCTGTTTGAGGTGCTGCGTACCTGAAATTGTTCATATGTGAGCGTTTCATGAACAATTTCTAAGATATCCCGGTTATCATCCAATACTAAAATACGTTTTGACATAAAAAAATGAATAAAATGAAATAGCCTAAAAAGTATTTAAGTGCAGTTGATGAAATTAAATAATTACCTGATAAAGTTTGACCTTATAATTTATCGAATAAATAAGCGTGTAAAAGTACGGATTTTTTTTTTGAGCTTTTTATAAAAACATGCTTTATAATCGCTATTTTTTTGTTATAATTAAAATATTGTTAAAGTATAAAATTGTTTTATTACTTGTTTTGCTTTTTTAATTTTTAATTAATGATTGCTATGGAAGGGCAATTTATTTCAATGCATTAAAGGAATTAGTAGTTAAAGACTCAAACTCAAATTTTGTTATTACTTTAGGCAAAAACAAATGGCTTTCGCCGGCCCTTTATCAACAGTAAATTACAGCTTAACATAATGGCACTATTAACTATTCTCATTTGTATTATCCTGCTTGTTTTGTTGGTTAGCTGGGGTAAGGTAAATCCCTTTATCGCCTTTCTTATTGTATCAATTATTGCAGGTCTTATGTTGGGCATTCCTATAAACAAGGTTACCTCCTCGGTGCAAAAAGGCATGGGTGATATTATGGGATCATTATTGATCATCATTTGCCTTGGTGCCATGTTGGGTAAGCTGGTTGCTACCAGCGGCGCGGCGCAAAAAATATCAGAAGTATTGGTTAACGCTGTTGGCGAAAAGCATATACAATGGGCATTGGTTACCGCCGGGTTTATCATAGGCATTCCGCTATTTTATGGTATTGGCTTTGTGCTCATGGTACCGCTTATATTTTCGGTTACCTATAAATACAAGCTGCCGGCGGTGTTTATTGGCTTGCCCATGCTTGCTTCTTTATCTGTAACCCACGGCTTTTTACCGCCGCACCCCTCGCCATCGGCACTGGTGGTGCTGTTCCACGCTAATATGGCAACTACCTTTATATATGGGTTTATGATAGCTATCCCTGCTATTATACTTGCCGGGCCGGTGTTTGCGCAATTCCTAAAAAAAATCCCTTCAGAACCTTTAGCAACCTTCAGGGCCGAAGAGTTGCCCGCCAATAAATTACCGGGCGCTGCAAATAGCTTTTTTACCGCATTGTTGCCGGTTATGCTGTTAATGCTTACCGCGTTTTTTCCTTACCTGGGTATTAAAGATAAACAGATCCTTAGTTTGGTTGCTTTTTTGGGCGATCCATCCATAGTAATGCTCATAGCCCTTATAGTAGCCACGTTTACATTGGGTATTAAACAGGGTAAAACAATGAGCCAGTTAGCCGTTAATTATACCGATGCTATTAAAGATATCGCGCTTATCCTGCTTATTATAGCAGGCTCGGGGGCTTTTAAAGAAGTATTAACGGCCAGCGGCGTTAGCGGCCAAATAGCCAATCAGCTGCAAACTTTTAACCTGCCGCCTTTGGTATTGGGCTGGGTTATAGCAGCTATAATCAGGATTAGTCTGGGCTCGGCTACGGTGGCTGGCCTTACCGCCGCGGGCATAGTAACGGGGCTGGTAACTCAGGGGCATGTTAACCCCAATTTAATGGTGCTTTCCATTGGCGCGGGCAGCCTGGCGTTTTCGCATGTGAATGATTCGGGTTTTTGGCTGTTTAAAGAATATTTTAACCTCAGTATTAAAGATACTATTAAATCCTGGTCGATGATGGAATCGTTGGTTTCTATCATCGGGCTTGCCGGTGTATTAATTATAAACCAGTTTGTAAAGTAATTTGCGATGAAAAAAATAACCAGGTGGGTGCTTGCAATAGCTGCATTACTGTTTTTAAGTAAAGTTAACTACGCACAGGAAACTGTTACGGGCAGCTATTATACTTCGTTTGATGGTACTAAGATCTATTACGAAGTTAAGGGTGATGGCTTTCCTGTTTTGCTCATTCACGGCTTTTCAGGAACGGGGCAGGGTTGGAAAAGTGGTAAGCTTTATGGCGATCTGTTAAGCGCTGGTTATAAAGTGATCATACTTGATCAAAGAGGAAATGGCCGGTCTGATAAACCCCATACCGATGCAGGTTATGCCAACGATGCCGAAGCAAAAGATATTATGGGGCTGGCAACCGGCCTGGGTATCAAAAAATATAATGTAGTAGGATATTCGCGCGGATCTATCATTGCCTCTCGCATTTTGGTGTTAGATAAACGCGTACAAAAGCTGGTAATGGGCGGTATGGGCGATGGTTATACCAATCCTGAATGGCCAAGGCGGGTACACGCCTATAAAGCATTAATGGGCGATACCAGTTTTCATGATGTGGATGGCATGGTAAAATACATTCATAGCAATCCCGCGTTTGACGTGCCGGCATTGGCATTGCAGCAAAAATATCAACCGTCAACAAGTCCTGGGGTATTGGCTAAGGTTAAAATTCCGGTATTATTGATAGATGGCACCGATGATCATGACAATGGCTCCGAAACTGCTTTAAATAAAATGATAGCCGGCTCAAAACTCATGTACGTACCCGGCGACCATAACGCTGCATCTAAAACACCGGAGTTTTCGACCGATGTGCTGGCATTTTTTAAATAACCAATCTGCGTTGTTATCAAATACTGTATAGTAAATTAGTCATTATAGCTATTAGTCAACCGGAATTACCTGGCTGTAAATCTTCTTGAACTATTTTAAACATGGTATTATCTGCCCAAAAGATACCTTTTTACCTTTTATTGACGTTATGTTCATATAGCGGTGTGGCATTTGCATAGGTGTTTGCAGTTACATTTTTTAACACTTATCAGATACATTCATCATGAAAAAGCTAATCATATTTGCGTGTTTGTTTTTTGCACTCCTGCTAACGTTTGCATCAAACACCCAGGCGCAAACCACGCACAAAAAAGGAATAAGTTCACAAGGTAAAGGTGCCATTATAGGTGGTGCCGGCGGTGCCGTAGTTGGCGGCCTTGTTGGTCATAATGTTGGTGGTGCCTTAATTGGTGGCGCAATTGGTGCCGGCGGCGGTTACATTATTGGTAACGAAGCACGCAGGGCCAAAGAGAAAAAAGAACGTGCCCGTCGCATTGCATGGCGCAGGGCACATCCGGTGCACCATCGCCCGTACAGTAAAACTACCACGGTAACTACGGTTAAATATCAATAAGATATTTTCAATAAAAAAACAGGCCCGCGTTAGCAATAACAGCGGGCTTTTTGTTACCTTAAGGCTTTAACGGGGCAGTTTATCAGCATTATGAAAATTTGATCTGTAAACGCTTAATGGTCAATTTATTCGTTATAAAGCAGGTTGTAACACTTGTACATAGTTTTGTAATATATAATGGGTAAAACATTTATAGCATTAGTTTTCTGCTTATTTCCATATGCTATAATGGCCCAGGTGAGTATGCCTATTGCTGATACTGCCAAACGGTTGAACGATACCATTCCGCAGCGGGATCTGATCGATATTTTCCGGTCGGTATTTAATGTAAAGCCACGCAAGGTATCCCCATTGGAAAAAAAGAAATTTTATTTTTCTTTTCTGCCCATATCATCGTCAGATGGCCGAAGTGGTGGCCGGGCCTTGTTTACATCAACTACCGCTGGTTTTTACCTTGGCGATGAGGCTACCACAAATCTATCGAGTTTTACATTTACGCCATATTTTAACCTGAAGGGTAGGTATGGCTTGCCAATCCGATCCAATATCTGGTTAAATAATAACCAATGGAATATTATAGGCGATACTCGTTTGTTGGTGTACCCGCAATATACCTGGGGACTTGGCGGCAAGCAGCCCGAGTATCACAAATTTTTAGTAAACTATAATTATGTGCGGTTTTATCAAACGGTGCTTAAAAGAATCAAACCTTATTTTTATGCTGGGGTAGGTTATGCCCTGGATTATTATGAAGATATAGAAAGCAGGGGAAACGATAACCTGCACAACTTTACCGGTTATAAGTATGGCACAGCCACAGATAAGGATGCTTTTTCATCGGGAGCTACACTTAACTTATTGTATGATACCCGCAAAAACTCAATAGACCCGCTGCCAGGTGTTTATGCCAATGTATCCTATCGGTTTAATACAAGAGTGTTGGGCAGCCATACCAACTGGCAATCGTTATACATTGATGTGCGTAAATATGTAGCGTTAACCAATTCGGGGCCTAAAAATGTGCTGGCATTTTGGTCGTTTTATTGGACGTCGCTCACTCCCGGAACCCCGTACCTTAATTTGCCCAGCCTGGGTTGGGAGCCATACCAGCGATCGGGCAGGGGCTTTATACAAAACCGCTATCGCGGGCAGCGCCTGGCCTATTTTGAAACGGAATACCGTAGGGATATTACCCGGAACGGCTTGCTGGGTTTTGTGTTGTTTACCAATGTCAATTCGGTTACCGAATCTGATATGAAATTTGCTTACTGGCACCCTGCCGGTGGCACCGGCCTTCGTTTTAAGTTCAACAAAAAATCGGGAACGAATATTGCCCTTGATTACGGCGTAAGTAAACACTATTCGTCAATAAACCTTAATTTAGGCGAAACGTTCTGAGGAATTAGTTCATGGTTGATGGTTCATAGATCATGGCCGTTTCTACTGGTTAAATAGGTTTATCATCTATTCTTCTGCCATGAACTATCAACCATGATCCATGAACTAAAAACTATGACCAAAAAACGATATTTCTTCCTCATCATTATACTGGGTTCGCTTACGGCTTTGGCGCCGTTTTCTATTGATATGTACCTGCCGGGCTTCAAGGCCATAGCCAAATACCTGCATACCAGTACCGATGAGGTGGCGCTTTCTTTATCAAGTTTCTTTATTGGCATTTCGGCAGGGCAGCTGTTGTATGGGCCTTTACTGGATAGGTTTGGCCGTAAAAAGCCACTTTATTTTGGTTTATGCCTATATATTTTAACATCAATAGGTTGCTTTTTTTCAAGCTCGCTGGAGATGTTGATCGTAATGCGGTTTTTCCAGGCGCTGGGGGGCTGCGCTGCCAGTGTTGCCGCCATGGCCATGGTACGCGACCTTTTCCCGGTAGAAGATAACGCCAAAGTTTTTGCCCTGTTGATATTGGTGTTAGGTGCATCGCCTATGCTGGCCCCAACAGCTGGCAGCTATATTACAGCAAATTTTGAATGGCAGGTGATCTTTTTGATCCTCACCATTATGGCCGTATTGATATTGCTGGCTGTTATTTTCTTTTTACCGGAAAGTTATGAGCCCGATCCATCATATTCGCTCAAACCCTTGCCCATCATTACGCATTTTATCACGGTGTTGAAAGACCCGCAATTTTTTACCTATGCCATAAGCGGCGCCTTTGTATTTGCAGGTTTGTTTGCCTATGTGTCATCGTCGCCCATTGTGTTTATCGAAGTTTTTAAGGTAAGCGAGAAAAATTTTGGGTGGATCTTCGCCGGCCTATCAGTTGGCTTTATAGGCTCAAGCCAGGTAAATAGTCAATTGGTAAAACATTATAAAAGCGAACAGATAGTTAACGTGACCATGTTTTGTATGGTAATCATCTCCGCCATATTTTTAATAGGTTCATTTAACGGCTGGTTTGGTATGGCGGGTACTATTGCCATGATATTTGGGGTGTTATGTTGTGTAGGCATCTGCAGTCCCAATACCTCGGCATTATCACTTGCGCCGTTCACCAAAAACGCGGGTTCCGCATCGGCCTTAATGGGGGCATTTCAAATGGCTATTGGATCGTTGGCATCGGTTGGCATCACCTTAATCAAAAGCCAAACCACCCTGCCAATGGCGGCGGTAATGGCGGCATCATCTTTAATTGCTTTTTGCGTGTTATTTATTGGTAAAAGGTTTATTAAGCATAAAGTAGATGCTAATAGTGATGTGGTTGTGATGCATTGATTTCAGTTTTTGAGCTAAAAAAAGTCGTCATTATAAGTTTTAAGAACCGGCCGCCTCTGAAGGGGAAAATGACAGCATTAAGCTATGTCATTGCTTCGTACCTACCCATGACGTTTTTTAAAAAACGTTTATCATCCTGAACGTTTGAAGGATCTTCTTCGTTAGAAAAGTCTGCAATTAGCAGGGCGAAGAAGATCCTTCGTTCCTACCCATGACAAGTCCACCATGTCATTGCGAGTAGCCACCAGGCACCTGAAAAAAATAGTGATGACATCGTTAATGCGCTTGTGTAGAGACGCAATATTTTGCGTCTCCCGCGTGCAAATGCAACACGCAAATTTAAAATCTCACAAATCCGCTCTGTATAGTGGGAGACGCAAAATATTGCGTCTCTGCAAAAAATATATCTGATAATCAATAACTTACATGAACGTTATTATAAGGCACGAAGCAATCTCATGCTCTACAGGGCGAATCTGCACAGTTCGCGATTGCTTCGTTCCTCGCAATGACATAGCTTTATATTGTCATTTCACCTTCAGAATTTCGCGAAATTTTACAACTCAGGATGACAAACCTTTACATCATTTCCCCCTTCAGAGGCGGCCGGTTTTTAAAACTTATAATGACATGATGGGTTTGTCATGGGTAGGCATCGCAAACCTACACACCTCAAGGTTGCTGATTTAAAGATCACATTGACTCCGCTTTTACTTCATCTGCACATCTGAAATCCGCACACCTGCACATCCGTTTACACCAACACCTCATCTATTATCCCAAACTCCTTGGCCTCGCTGGCTATCATCCAGTAATCCCGGTCAGATACTTCGTACACTTTTTCGTAGGGTTGGCCGCTGTGTTTGGCAATGATCTCATATAGTTCCTGTTTTATTTTGAGTACCTGGCGCGATGCTATTTCAATGTCAGATGCCATGCCTTGCGCCCCGCCAGATGGCTGATGCAGCATTACTCTTGAGTGCCTGAGCGCTGCGCGTTTGCCTGCTGCACCGCCGCACAATAACACCGCTCCCATAGATAGCGCTATGCCCGTGCAAATGGTAGCTACATCGGGGCTAATGAAATGCATGGTATCATAAATGCCCAGACCTGCGTAAACTGATCCGCCGGGCGAATTGATATACATCTGGATGTCCTTTTTGGCATCTGTTGATTGCAGGAAAAGCAGCTGTGCCTGTATGATGTTGGCTACATTATCGTCAACAGCCTGACCCATAAAAATGATCCTGTCCATCATCAGGCGCGAAAATACATCCATTTGGGCTACGCGCATTTCGCGCTCTTCAGTAATATAGGGCGTCATAGCGGTTGGCAACGCGCTTTTTTCGACCCCCGAAATGAAACTATCTACCGCCGAACCGGCAATAGCATGGTGCATGACCGCATATTTGCGGAATTCCTGTTTATCGATATTCATGAAAATTGTGGTTTGTGGTAAACCCGGAGGGCTTACCTGTTTAAAAATATCCGGGCTATTTTTTGCCTGAAACTGAGGTGTTTTGTGGTATTAAATAATTGTTGATGCACAGTTTCAATCTCCTGTTTTAGCTGTTTACGGCCATATTGCTGTACCAGGCTGTAAGCCTGCTGCTGTGCAGGTACGTTAACCTGTAGGGTATCGTCAAGCAATAGTTTGGCATCAAACAGCAGGGCATCGGCAGGTTGCTGTTTTTTATGCAGATGGGCTTCAATGGTGGCTATATTATTTAAGGAAGTCCTCATATGTTAATGCTTGTTGTTTAACCGTTTCCCTAATCTTTTCAATGCATTTATACTTTTGTACTGTTGCAGATCGTACGCCCGAAAAACCAAATGTTTGGGCCACCTCTGTCATTGGCAATTTATCGTAGTAAAAAGAACGTAACAGTTCCATACAGCGTTTGCCGGCGGTTTCTAAAAAATTAAGCAGTTTATTTTCGTCGGGGATAGCATCGGTTTCTGAAGGGATATTAGCCGTAAGGTTTTCGTCAATAGGTGATGATTGGCTGCTTTGTTTATAGCGTTTGATCCACAGGTAGCGTGCCGTGCCGTAGATATAAGCGCCATCGCTGTTGTTAACGGATAAGCCGGTTTCGGTTGTTTTTTCGTAATAACTGAGCAAGGCATCCTGGAAAACATCCTTAGCCTCATCAAACGAGCCGCCACACCGGGCCACATATTTGGCTACCGCAGGGAATACTTTTTTGTACAGTGCTATAAAAAGCTCCTGTCTTTGCCCGGCCTGCTCCTGTAATTTAACTGTATCCATTGTTTACTGTTTATTACTTAGTGTAATTTAGGGAACATATATCACCTTTTTTTGATAAAATATTTTTGGAGGGGAGAATGGAGGCTTAAATTATCGTAATATGTTATTACGAGCAACAGAATACGCGGATACTAAAGGTGAAATAATTCGTTCGTACCCATGACAAATCCGCCATGTCATTGCGAGGCACGAAGCAATCGCATGCTTTACAGGGCGGATCTGCACAGTTCGCGATTGCTTCGTGCTTCGCAATGACATAGCCTTATATTGTCATTCCCCGCTTCACAGTCCGCAGATTTTAAAACGTACGGCAATGACATAGCTTTATATTGTCCCTTTACCCCGCCATTTCAATCACCAGCATCACGGCATTATTGCTTAAGGCTTCCATATCGGCTTCCTGCAAATCCCATAGTGCAAGGCCGTCGCGTTCATGAAGTAAGCGGCCTTGTAGCTCAAACGCGCCGGCAATTACAAAAGCGTAGAATAACGAATCGCTGTTTTTAAGGTGATACAATACATCGGCCCTGCCTGCAAACTGGCCTATGTGGATACTAAAAGGCAATTTGCTATAGTCGGGGGCCACACAGATCAGCTCATTTTGTTTATCTGCGAAATCGAAATTAAAGGTTTGATCAAAAAAAGGAAATACATCAGCTTTAGCCTTTATCTGGATGCATAAAAAATTCACCCAATCATTAGGGTAGGGGTTGGTAAGCTCAAATGCGTCGCCGCTGGCTGCATAGTTGATAAATACTTCACCAACATCGGTCACTGTGGTTTTATGTTGGGCATTTGTACTTAAAAGCGCACCGGTTATGGGGATGATAATTAAGTAGCAGGCATTTTGAATAGTTATGCTAACCGATTTGCCCGCCGCCAGGATCTCGTCATTAAAAACTTCCAACGGACCAAACGGTTTACGGTTTTCATTAACATAATGCCCGTAATTAAAACTGCTGAAGCGCCTTGAGTTTTCATTTTCAGCAATTCCCCGCTGGTCGGCAAGGAAGATTTGTCCCGGTGAAAGCTTTTCCATTTTATTGCAAATTTTTTATGGTGTGAATATTTACGTAGGGTTGTAACTGGAACAGGTTGCTTAACATCTCTTCATCGATGATCGCTGCTGGCTTATGATCAGATACCAGTAAAAAGTTATCTACTGTATCATGCCAAAGCAATGAATCGGTGTAAAAGTTAACAGCTACCTGGTGTTTGGTTTTATCCAGGATATCCGAGTTAATGATCTCAAACTGGAAGCGGTTAAACTTTAAAAAGCGCTTGCCAACATTGTTCAAAATATCGGGCACAATGTTGGCAAACTGCTGTACGTAACCGGTAATAGCCGGCATAACCATACCCGCTATAGCCTGCGCGTTAGGTACATGCCTTAGCAGGTCGGCATAGCTGGTGAATGCCGTGCCACCACTATAGTTCTGCGCCTGCATTTTAAATTCCATGTACGATGCCTCAAACACCAGCTTATCCCATTGTTTGGCGGCATTTATGTCGATGATCTTTCGGTAACACAATGTAATAACGCGGTTGCTCATAACGTATATTTGATGTTAAGCAGGCACACTCATGCTTATTGATAATGCGAATCCAGCGGTTGTACTGCCGGTTATGGTGGCCAGTTCAAGGGCATAGCCATCGCTAAATACACCATCGGTTGCGTTATAGGTATAGCCTGTCATCCCTTTGGTGTAACCTGCAACTGCAGCCAGTGCAGTGCCGGTACCTTCAGGGAAAGCGATTTGGGTAACCTTTAATGAAGTACCTGCCGAGTTATAAACATGTACGTGAATATGCGTGGCACGACCAGTGTACCAACCCGGAAAGATAGATGTGAAAGTTACCAGGCCGTTCGCGTCGGTTGTTTGCCTGCCACGTAAAAAATGTACAGTAGTATAGTTGGTAGCCTGGGTGCCGCTGCCGCCGTATTCAGAATAATTGCCTTCGGCATCACAATGCCAGATATCAACCAGTGCACCCGATAGCGCATTACAACTGTTATTGCTGTTGTTAACGGTTATTTTTACAGTAAGGGCATAACCGGTGCGACCATCGGTAATATCGCTGCGCACATAGGATGCTGGTGTATGTGTTGGGTATGGACCCTCTGTTTCGGTTTCAATAACGCTACAGCTGGTTGTGCTGCCCGAGCTTGTTGAAGTACTGGTGGTTGTAGTAGTTGTAGGGCTTGTGGTGTCTTTTTTGCAGGCTTCTACCAATACAGATGTTGATACTGCGCCAACCATCAGGCTTTTTAAAAAGTTTTTGCGTTCCATAATCTTTGTCTCCTTTTAGTTTGTGTTGTGTGATGTGGGTTACTGATTCAAAAGTAATTGGCACCTATATATGGAAAGAGCATGTGTCGTTAAGTGATCGGTTTGTGTCGACGAACGTCCATTTGAACCCCAAATGCAAGCTTAATATCAAATCAAACAATTCGGTACAAAAAATATTTATATTGGGCGTAGCAATCTATTTACCCAGGGGCGGTCTATGAAACAAATTCTCCGTATAAAATTTTTACTGGTAATCATCACTTTACAGGTATTTTTAGGGTTGCAGGTTAGTACAGCGTTGGCCCAGTTACGTACCCCCAGGTTTGATGATGATATCATGATCGATCTGCAGGATCACCGCACGCCAGAGCAAACCGGCTTTTTCCTGTTTGTGAGTAACCACCTTATGTACGGTAATGTAGGTGTACCCGCCGGGCTTTTAGCCGGAGGGATTATTACCAATGATAAAGCCATGCGGCAAAACGCGTTGTACGTTGCGGGCAGTACAGCCATTTCTGCCGGGCTTACCGAAATTATTAAACACCTGGTTAAACGTCCCCGGCCATTTTTACAAAACATCCATATTACGCCGGTTTATCGCCCGGGTAATTATTCATTCCCATCGGGGCATAGTTCATCATCATTTGCCACGGCAACGGCCTTATCTATGGCTTATCCCAAATGGTATGTAATACTGCCGGCATATTTATGGGCAGGCTCTACCGCTTATTCCCGCATGTACCTTGGGGTTCATTACCCAACCGATGTGGCTGCCGGCGCAGGGTTGGGAGCGGCAAGCGCATTGCCTTTGTTGTTTTTGAAGAAGTAGAGGAGGTTATATATTTTTTATCGAGGTATTTCTATTGATTTTAGTATATTGCTTTTAATATTATTAAAAACCTAAACCAACATTCAAGCAATGGAAAATTCTGCGAATAAGGAAGAAGCAAAAGACTCGAAATCTTTTAAAGATTCAGCTTATGATAAACTTAAAGATATCTTCCTCGATAATTTAATAGACGACAGAGCTATAAAGAAAACCAAAAGTGATAAAAGGTTGGAATTAATTCAGGCTTTAGCCATTGCTGGATCCGATCCTGCCATATATGATTCATTATCAGGCAATGAATTGGATAGGAATCTAAAAAAGCAATTTGGAATTACTTTCCTCGTTTTTACAGCTGTTTTCACAATTGCATCTTATTCAATTATTGTTTTAAATGCAAAGTATGATTGGTGCATATCAGAAAAAGCAATTGCTGCCTTGATTATAGAAATTCCTATTCAATTCATAGGGATACTTTATATAGTTGCACGGAATTTATTCCCAAATGAGAAATCGTCGATAGGGGGGCTCAAAGAAAAAAAAACTAATTAACCATAGGTTGCTTATGTTATTTGGTGTATTTGGATATATCCGCCATCTGCACATTTGTAATCTGAAATCTGCACATTACCGCATTGTACTCGTCAACATCTTGCCATCTTCAAAACATCTCAGGGCTTTAGTTGTAGAAACAACAGTATCCTGACAGTTAAAAAACAGGCAATTTCCGTATACTTGCCTGTTTTTTCAGATTTTGTGCATTTATGAGATTAAAAAGTAACGCGGTTATAACGGGGGTTGGTGGTTTTGTTCCTGATAATATATTGAATAATAGCGATTTAGAGAAGTTGGTTGATACCAACAGCGACTGGATAGTTTCAAGAACAGGAATTAAAGAAAGGCGGATTTTAAACGACCCATCACTGGCCACCTCAGATATGGCCGTTGCTGCTGTAAAAAATTTGCTGGATACAACCGGTGTTACCGCTGCAGAAATTGATTGTTTAATTATTGCTACATCAACACCAGATCACCTGCTTTTATCAACAGCCAGCATTGTTTGCGATAAGCTTGGTTTAAGTAATGCCTGGGCTACCGATGTTAACGCGGCCTGCAGTGGTTTTTTATATGCCTACACGCTTGGTGCCAGTTTGGTGGAAAGTAATCGCTACAAAAAAGTAGTGGTAGTAGGTGCCGATCAAAACAGTGCCATCATTAATTATAAAGACCGCAATACCTGCATACTTTTTGGCGATGGTGCCGGTGCCGTTTTGTTGGAACCAACCACCGAGGATATTGGCCTCATAGATAGCGTTTTTAAAACCGACGGCCACGGCCGTGAATATCTGTTGGTACCGGGCGGCGGTTCAAAAATCCCAGCTACGGTCGATTCGGTTACCGCTAACCAGCATTACATTCGCCAGGAGGGAAGGGTTGTATTTAAAGCCGCCATTAAGGGCATGACAGAAACCTGCACCGAAGTTTTAAAGCGTAACAATATGACCATTGATGATGTTAGCTGGCTGATACCACACCAGGCTAACTACCGTATTATTCATGCCGTAGGCGAAAACTTGGGTTTGCCCGAAGAACGTGTTAAAGTAAATATTGAAAGATACGGTAACACCACAGCCGCGACTATCCCCCTTTGTCTTTGGGATTTTAAAGACGACTTTAAGCACAACGATAACGTGATCTTTACCGCCTTTGGCGCCGGCTTTTCATGGGGTGCAACCCTGCTGAAGTGGGGCACATTAAGGACGGTGTAAAGCATTCAGCCATTGGGTGAAGGTCCCATGATGTCATTGCGAGGTACGAAGCAATCGCATGCTATACAGAGCGGTTCTGCATAGTTCGAGATTGCTTCGTACCTCGCAATGACATTTTTATAGTATTCCCCTAAAACATCATCATGACCACAGACGAAAGAAAACAAGCGGCCGAGACACGCATTTTTAAAACCGTGTTCCCTAATAATACCAATCATTACGATACCCTTTTTGGTGGTTCGGCCATGGCGATGATGGATGAAGTGGCCTTTATAACCGCTACCCGTTTTACCCGCAAAAGAATGGTAACGGTATCATCAGACAGGATCGATTTTAAACGCCCCATCCCCGCCGGGACTATTATTGAACTGGTAGGTACAGTATCTCATATAGGTAATACCAGTTTAAAAGTATTGGTAGAGATCTTTATAGAAGAAATGTATTCCTTTGTGCGCGAAAAAGCTATCACCGGCACATTTACCTTTGTTGCTATTGATGAGCATAAGCACCCGGTTAGTGTGGTTTAAAGCGGCTGCCAAATGCCAATAAAGCGTCATATATTGCATATTTAAAGCCAATTATGTTTTATAATTTAGTAGCTCATCAATCCGTACATAGGGTTTATGAGCTACTAAATTAGCAATCGCATTAAACGTGAATATGGCTATAGATAAAACAAACAAAAGACGTGACTTTATTAAACAAGTTGGCCTAACCGCGTTGGGTACCATTGCGGCTCCATATGCCTTTACTGCGCCTTTATCAAAAGTATTTAAAAATGGGGGCAGTGCTAAAACCATTCTTTTTCAGGGCGATTCGATAACCGATGGGGGCCGGTCATATGATAAGGACTGGAACCATATTATGGGGCAAAGTTTCCCGTACTTAATTTCCAGTAGGTTATGGTTTGATCATCCCGATCAGCAAATAATGTTTTTAAACCGTGGTATCAGCGGCCATACGATAAAGGATCTGCAAGCCCGCTGGCAAAAGGATACGTTAGATTTAAAGCCCGATATCCTGAATATCCTGGTTGGTGTAAATGATGTTTACCATGTAATCCATAACCTTAACCCCAATACAACCGAGCAGTTTAAAACAGATTATGACGCGTTGCTAAGCCAAACCAGGGCCGCGCTTCCTGATATTAAACTGGTACTTTGCGAACCCTTTATATTGCCGGTTGGCCAGGTAAATAATGATTTGAAACGCTGGCAGGACGAAATTGCACCCAGGCAGGCGACAGTAAAGCAACTTGCGCAAAAATATAACGCCGTTTTTGTGCCCTTACAAAGCATTTTTAATGCGGCGCTAAAAAAAGCACCGGCGGATTTCTGGATCTGGGATGGTATACACCCCATGCCAGCCGGGCACGAATTGATGGCCAGGGAATGGATTAAAGCGGTAAAAAAGAATTACAGTTTCCCGGCTTAATTAAACCGCAAAAAGCTGCCCAATATCTTTAAAGGCTTTAAACTCCAGCGCGTTGCCCGATGGATCTAAAAAGAACATGGTAGCCTGTTCGCCGGGTAGCCCTTTAAAGCGGATGTAGGGCTCAATCACAAATTTAATGTTGTGACTTTTGAGTTTAGCCTCCAAAGCCACCCAGTCTTCCCATTCCAATACTACACCAAAGTGTGGTACCGGTACGTCGTGGCCATCTACCGGGTTAAAATGGTGTTTGGCTTCTTCGGCAGGCTTGGGCTTCAGGTGAATCACAAACTGGTGACCGTACAGGTTAAAATCTGTCCAATGGGTATCACTACGACCTTCGGTGCAGCCTAAAACTTCGCGGTAAAATTTGCGGGCTTCTTCCAGGTCATAAACCGGAACAGCCACGTGGAATGGGGTTATCTTGCTCATTGCCATTAGTGTATTCCTTTGCGTTTTAATAATCCTCCGGTGGTATCGTCCACGCTTTGCTGTACAATGAAGGCTTTAGGGTCTATTCGTAAAATGGTTTGTTTAAGTGAGGGGATCTCCAGGCGGGTTGCTACCGTAAAAACAATATCGCGAGGGTCGTTCACATGGCCATCCTTGCCGTAACCGCTTTTGCCCTGGTAAATGGTTACCCCACGGCCAAGCGTAACGGTGATGGCCTTACGGATAGCCTCGCTATGCATGGATACCACCGTTATGCCCGAGTATTGCTCAATACCATTTAATATAAAATCGATCATTTTGGCAGCGGCCATGTAGGTAAGTATAGAATACATGGCAGGCTCGATCCCCAGGAAAAATGCTGCCAGGCCAAAAATCAAAACGTTGAGCAGTAAAATAAAATCGCTTACTTTTAGGAGTTGTGTTTTACGGCTGATGAGTACGGCCGCTACTTCGGTACCATCAAGTACCGCACCGCCACGGATGGCCAAACCGCTGCCTGTTCCTATAAAAACGCCGCCAAACACAGCGGTAAGCAGCTTATCATGCGTTACATCCGGAAAATGGATCACCACCAGGCTAATGGATAGCAATGCAATAGCAGCTGTGCTTTTAATGGCAAAATACAGCCCCAGTTTTTTATAGCCCAACCAGAGGAAAGGTACATTGATTACAAAAATAAGTACCGAAATGGGGATCACAGAAAGATCGGCTACCAGCATCGAGATGCCGGTTACGCCGCCATCAATAAAATGGCTCGATAACAGGAAGCCTTTAAGGCCAAAACCGGCCGATAAAATTCCCAGGCCTATGGATACGGAGTCTTTTACTATCTTCATTACCTTCATGCCCAAATATAGGGGATAAGGATTCTAAAATTAAACTCCAATATGGCTATTGGGGATTATTACTGCAATTTGTATCTTTAATAAAAATATAGTTATGATAATCGCTGAAGTCAAACTGCCCGAAAAAGATGCTGAGATGATTTTGAAAGTAATTTCAAAATTGGGAGGGAAGGTAAAAGTAATAGACAATGAAGCGCCTAAATTATCCGCTGCAGGGAAAAAGGTAAAGAGGGAGCTTGAAGAAGCTTTTCGCGACATAAAATTACATCAGGAAGGAAAAATTAAATTAAAAACAGCTCAGGAGTTACTCGATGAACTCTAACATAATTATCCTTGCTGACTTCGAAAAGGACTTGAAGAGATTGGCGAAAAAGTATCCATCTTTAAAGAGTGATTTTGCCGATTTACTCAATAAATTAAAGGCCGATCCTAAACTTGGCACTCCAATCGGAAAAAGCTGTTATAAGATTCGTTTATCAATAACAAGTAAAGGAAAAGGTAAAAGTGGAGGAGCAAGGGTAATTACTCACTTGTTAGCCAATATTACCGATGAAACCCTTTACTTGCTTAAAATATACGATAAAGGTGAACAGGAAAGTATAGGCGAAACCGAACTCAAATATTTATTAAGGATTATAAATACAAAGTAACAATTACCTCACCACCACCTGTGCCGTATTCCTGCTAATCTGTTCCAATAATGCCGTTTTACCCATGGTTAATTCCTTCAACGAATTGTCGCCATAGTGCCTGATGGTTATCAGCGTTAAACCGCTGTTGTATTTTACTTTAAAATCCTGCTTAAGATCGCTAAGCAGTTTTTCAAAGCGCTCCTCGTAAAAATCAAAGCATACTGAAAAACTAAGGGCCGATGTTTGCATTACGTTAACCTTTACCTGGCTTTTGGCAAACAGGCCGAAGATATCGCTCAAATGATCCTCAGAAACAAAAGAATAATCTTTGGCTGATATAGACAGCAATACCTGGTTTTGTTTGAGGATGATCACCGGCTTTTCAAACTTATTAATGCCATCTTCCTTGATGATGGTACCCGGCGCGGCAGGATCTGTAAATGATTTTACCAGCAAGGGTATCTTCGCGTTTTGCAAAGGTTTGATAGTTTTCGGGTGGATCACGCTCGCGCCGTAATAGGTCATTTCAATGGCTTCGGTGTAGGATAGCTCATCAAACTTAACCGTATCAGAAAAAAACTTCGGATCGGCGTTTAATATCCCCGGTACATCTTTCCAGGTAGTAACCGATTCAGCCCCCAAACAGGCGGCGAATATAGACGCTGTATAGTCAGAACCTTCGCGACCTAATGTTGTAGTAAAGTTTTCAGATGTACCGCCTAAAAATCCCTGGGTAACCACTATGCTCTTGGCCAACATACCGGGCAAGTCTTTATTGATGCTTTCCCTGGTTTTATCCCATTGCACGGTGCCTTCGCGGTAAGTGTTATCGGTATGGATATAGCCGCGTACATCCAGCCATTGGCTTTTTACGCCGGCTTTGTTTAAATAGGCCGATACAATGCGGGTTGATACTAATTCGCCGATAGATACGATTTGGTCGTAAATAAAATCGTGGCTGTCATGTGGTTCATCTTCGATGGCCCAGTCAATTTCTACAAAAGCATTAGCTACATCATCAAAAACAGGATGCCCGTTTTCAAAAAGCTGGTGCAGTATATCGAAATGATACTTTTTAATTTCTTCAAAAATATGGTGCATATCATCAGCTTGATCTACATAAGCTTTGGTAAGCTTTTCAAGCGCGTTAGTGGTTTTGCCCATGGCCGATACCACGATAAGCAATTCCTCACCGATATATTTATTTACAACGCTGGCCAGGTTAATGATGCCATCTGCATCCTTAACCGATGCGCCTCCGAATTTAAAAACAAGCATTTATTTAGCGAATTTAGCCACAACCGAATTGGGCTGTAGTAATGATTTGAGTTGTGTGTAGGGGATAAACAGCTCGGTTTGCCCGGCTGCGTAGGGCTTAATTTCGTACTGGTTATAAATGAATTTAAGTCCGATTGGCGTTACCGAAAAATTATCGTTCAGCGCGAATTTGTTATCCTTAAAAAAGTAGTCGCGCGCTAAGGATGCGGTATCGCTTAGCTTTTCTTCTTTCCTGAAAATACCTTCGGCAATGGTTTTAAGCTTATCGGCTGAGCCGGCCGTAAAAAGATCGTCAAGGGTGATGCTTTTATTGGCATTGGTGTTCCAGTTAATAAAAGTGGTTGTTGAAGCGCCATGGGCGCCGCCGGTATAAGTATAACCGCCAACTTCAAGCGTGGTAATGCTTGAATCCTGCATCAATACTTTGGCGTAGCTGTTCAGCTGGTAAAACATGCCCGGCCTTGGTTCACTTTTTTTGGCATCGGCATAAGCTTTTAAAAAGTTTTTGCTCATTTGCTCAACGCTGGTGTCTGCCTTACCGTCCATGGCAAACAGGCTGGTAAGCTTGCGGGTTGCCGTATCGTTCAGCTTTTGCTGGCTGGTAAAAACCGGGTATTTGATAGTGGGCACCGTACAGGCGCTATCCGGTTTAGTACCGCAATCGACAGCACGTTCGTGAACGGTTTTATAAGTATACGTAAGCGTATCTTTTACCGTTTCGTCGTCTTTTTTTGGGGACGCATTCCAACTGCACGAAGTAAAAACAAAACCTATCCAAATAATATTCAGCCAGCCCCAATTTTTCATTTTCATCATATTATTAGTTTAAACCCTTGTTGTTAAATAACAATAATCTAAATCATGTCATTGCGAGGAACGAAGCAATCGCGAACTGTGCAAATCCGCCCTGTAAAGTGTGCGATTGCTTCGTACCTTATAATGACGTATTCAATTTTACATAAACATTGGCTTTGAACGCTGGCGAAGACTCACCCCGGCAACGCTTCGCTGGCCGACCCTCTCTCCGGCTGTGCCGCAAAGAGGGTGTAAAAGTTTTTTTTGCCCTCTTTGCAACGAAGTTGGAGAGAGGGCCGACGGGCGGAGCCTCGTCGGGGTGAGTCTTCTGCTCCCTGTTTACTTCATTCCCACGTTCAAAGTCCTCCAGATTTTAAAACCCGCAAAGAGATAGTTTTATAACCCTCATCAAAACCCCTCTATCTGCTCCTTTGAAACGGATACGTTAATCCATCCCGCATCAAACTCAGCATTGTATTTTTTATAAAAGTTGATGGCGGGTTCGTTCCAATCCAGCACCTGCCAAACCATGCCGCTAAAACCCTGCTCTTTAACTTCCTCAAAAAGCCTGGCAAATAAAAGCTTGCCCAGGCCCATGCCGCGGCTTTCTTCGGTTACTACCAAGTCTTCCAGGTACATGCGGCAGCCTTTCCAGGTAGAGTAGCGCACATAGTAAATAGCAAAGCCCAAAATGCGGCCATCAACTTCGGCCACAAACGCCTTCCAAACGGGCTTGGGGCCAAAACCGGCATCCTCAAATTCCTGTAAAGTAACGGTAACCTGCTCCGGCGCTTTTTCAAACAAAGCCAGCTCATGCACCAGCTCCATCATGCGCGGGCAATCTTCAATGGTGGCAACGCGAATAGTCCCCGGTCCAGCCCCCCCCGCCCCCTGAAGGGGGAGCTTTTGATTGGCTTGTTGTTTTATAATATCTTCCAATTCTGTAAATTCTTAAATTCTGTCAATTCTGATTGCGATAACTTAATCAACCCAATCAACCACTCACTTAATCAACCAACCTAATTATTTTTCCAATGTTTAATTACCCTTTTACCAAATATGGTGCTGCCCAGGCGTACCATGTTGCTGCCTTGTTCAATGGCCAGCTTATAGTCAGACGACATGCCCATCGATAAAATGCTAAAACTATCATCTTTTCGGTAATAGCTCACCTTTATGCCATCAAAAAATGTCTTCAGCTCGTAATATTCTTCTTTGATCTGCTTTTCGTTGTCGGTATTGGTAGCAATACCCATCAACCCACGGATGCGTACGTTTTTAAGCAAGGCAAATTCCTCTGACCGTAACAGTTCAATTGCTTCATCAAAGCCAAGGCCAAACTTGGTTTCTTCATCGGCAATGTAAATTTGCAGCAGGCAGTCAATCACCCGGTTTACTTTTAAGGCCTGTTTGTTGATCTCCTGTAAAAGCTTCAGGCTATCAACAGATTGTATCATGCTTACAAAAGGCGCTATGTATTTTACCTTGTTGGTTTGCAGGTGGCCTATCAGGTGCCACTCAATATCTTTAGGCAATTGCTCGTACTTTTCAACCAGTTCCTGTACATGGTTTTCGCCAAATAAACGCTGCCCGGCATCATAGGCTTCCTGCAGCTCGGCGGCTGGTTTTGTTTTTGATACGGCCAACAATATTACCTTATCGGCCTCCGTTTCTTTTTTTAAGCCTTTGATGTTATCTGCAATGCTCATTTATCCTTAAATTTGCTTAATTAATTCAGCCGCTAAATTACAGAATGCATAAATATATAATCTTGTTTTTTTCAGTTACGCTTTTTTGGTGCGGTTGTAAAAGCGGCGGTGTTCCCGGTAAATATATCCAGCCCCAGGCAATGACGGGTTTGTTAGTGCAAATTCACCTCATTGATGGGTCGTTATATAACGGCACACAAGCGCCGGATAGCCTGTATAAATATGGCATGGGCAAGTACCTGGATGCTTTTCGTAAATTTAATACCGACTCGGCCCAGTTCAGGAAAAGCATGGAATATTACACCAATACGCCCGATAAGCTAACTGCCATTTATGATAACGTTGATAAACGGATAAAAGCCCTTAGCGATTCGCTTAATGCCGAACAGGCCAAAGAGCGCACCAGGTTATTAAAAAAGGATTCGTTAAAAACCGATTCAATAAAAAAAGCGAATTTGAAGCATAAAACCCCTGCTCAAAAAGTCGATTCTGTTAAGCAGGCCAAAACCAAAAAGGCGATGGATGCAAAGATAGACTCTATTAAAAAATTAAAATATAGACCAAAACCTAATGCTGTACCCATTAAATAGTGTAGATAAGCTTGGGTTTACCGAAGTAAAAGAACTGATAAAAGCACATTGCCTTAGCGATATGGGCCAGCAAATGGTCGATAAGATACAGGTGATGAGCAATTACGATTTAATAGCCAAGTTTTTAAGCCAGGCCAACGAGTTTAAAAACATTTTGGTAAACGATGCCGCACTACCCATTCACCATTTTTTCGATATAAAGTCCCTGGCCAATAAAGCACGCATTGAAGGTGTTTTTTTAAGCGAGGAAGAGTTTTACCAGGTGCAGGCTTCCCTGCAAACCGTTTTTGCCGTTATAGCTTATTTTAGTGAGCGCGAAGGCTTATACCCCAACCTGGAGGCTTTGTTTGAGCACCTGCCTATTGAAAAGGCCATCCTTAAAAAAATAGATGCTGTTATTGATCCTAAGGGCAAGATCAGGCCAAATGCATCGCGCGATTTGCAGGAAATAACAGCCGGTATTGCCAAAGCCGAGCAGGAGGCCCGCAAAAAGATTGATATGATCTTTAAAAACGCGTCATCAAGCGGCTGGACGGCTGATGGATCGCTCACCGTACGCGATGGCCGTTTATGTATCCCCTTGCTTGCCGAAAATAAACGGAAGCTGAAAGGCTTTATTCATGATGAATCCGCATCGGGCCAAACCGTTTATATGGAACCCGAGGAAGTGTTTACTCTTAACAACCGTGTGCGCGACCTTGAGTTTGAGCGTCGCCGCGAGATTGTGAAGATCCTTACCGCTTTAACAAACGAATTAAGGCCGTATACGCCGCTTTTATTATCGTACCATAGTCTGCTTACCAAGTTAGATTTTGTGCGCGCCAAGGCGCTGTTTGCCATAGATATTGAGGGCGATATGCCACAGGTGGTAAACGAGCCAAAGCTTAAATTATTTAATGCCCGCCACCCGCTGCTGTTCCTCAATTTTAAAAAGGAACAAAAAACAGTAGTGCCACTTAATGTGCAGATAGATGAGGGCACCCGCATTATTGTAGTATCGGGGCCAAATGCCGGCGGTAAATCGGTTTGTATGAAAACCGTTGGCCTGCTGCAAATGATGGTGCAGGCTGGTTTATTGATCCCTGCTGCCGAAGCCAGTGTGGTTGGCGTATTTAAGCAGATGTTTGTTGACATTGGCGACGATCAATCTATAGAAAGCGATTTGAGTACCTATAGCGCCCACCTATCCAAAATGAAACATTTTGTGGAACAGGCCAATGGTAAAACGCTGATACTGATAGATGAATTTGGTACCGGTACCGATCCGCAATTTGGCGGCCCAATTGCCGAGGCAGTGCTGGAATCGCTTAACCATAAAAAAGTGCGTGGCATGGTGACTACCCACTACAGTAACCTTAAAATATTTGCCAGCAATACCGAGGGCATCGAAAACGCGTCGATGTTGTTTAACAACGTAGAGATGAAGCCGCTTTACCGCCTGGAAGTTGGTAAGCCCGGCAGCTCATACGCGTTTGAGATAGCGCAAAAAATTGGTTTACCGGCAAACGTGCTTAACCTTGCCAAAAACAAGATCAGCGAAGGACAAAAAAAGGTGGATACCTTATTGGTTGACCTGGAGCGTGAGAAACGCGAAATTTTTGAAACCAAACAAAAGCTTGATAAGCAGCAGCGCCGTGTTAATGAGCTACAGGCCGAAAATGAAAAACTGAAGAGTTACCTGGACGAAAATAAAAAGGTACTTATTAAGGATGCCAAAGACCAGGCCAAAAACATTATCCTGAACGCCAATAAATTGGTTGAAAATACCATTGCCGAAATTAAAAGCAGCAATGCCGATAAGGAGAAAACCCGTAACCTGCGCGAAAACTTAAACATCGAACTAAAAAAGAATACGGTTAAAGTTGAAGCGCCAAAACCAAACCCGGCTGCTGTTGACGAAGGGTTAAAAGCCGGCGATTGGGTAAAACTGATTGACTCAGAAACTACAGGTCAGGTGATTGAGATCATCAGGGACAATGTAGTGATTGCCATTGGCGATTTGCGTACCGTAGCCAAAAAGAAAAAGGTTGAAAAGGTAAGCAAGTCGTCGGTGCCTAAAGAGATCAGGCGTACCATGAACTCACACACCAGTGATTTTGCCAGTTTTAGTCCGGAGATTGATGTACGCGGGCAGCGTACAGAGGATGCCCTGCATAATATCGAAAAACTGTTTGACCGCGCCCTGATGATGGGTTTTGGTAACCTCAAGATTATTCATGGTAAAGGCGATGGCATATTGCGGAAAATGATCAGGCAATACCTTAAAAAATACGACCAGGTTGACCGTATGGAAGATGAACATGCCGATAGGGGCGGTGACGGGATAACTTATGTATATTTAAAATAAGTTAGTATATTTTCAAAATATTATAAACCCATGGCCTTAAAGAACATTACCCCTATGTTATATACCCGTGAAGTGCGGGCAACTGTCGATTTTTATATCAATAACCTGGGCTTTACCTGCGTGGGTTACGCTGACGACTGGGGCTGGGCTACAGTGAGCAGGGACGAGGTAGAGGTTATGTTCTCTTTACCGATTGAACATGAACCATTCAGCATGCCTAAGTTTACCGGTTCGTTATACATCCGTACGGATAAGGTAGATGCCATTTGGAACGAGCTGAAAGAACACGCTATTATTTGTTACCCTATAGAAACCTTTGATTATGGCATGCGCGAGTTTGCCGTGTATGATTATAATGGCTATCTGCTGCAATTTGGCACGCCGGTAGACATAGATTAGTTCATTGGTTCATTGGTTCATTGGTTCATTGGTTCATTGGTTCATTGGTTCATTGGTTCATTGGTTCATTGGTTCATTGGTTCATTGGTAAAAAAAGACATCAAGTTAGCGATATTTGTCCTTAATCCCAAAGTCTTTGCTCCTTAATCCATAAAATAAAATGCGTAAAATATACTTAATCGTTCTGTTCCTCATTACCATGGGGACGTTGTCAAACTGTACGGCGCAAAGCCTGGTGCTTAAAAGTAAGGATGCCCACATTCGTTATACAGGTAGGATTAACCAAACGGATGAGGCTGCTGAGTTTTACTGGACTGGAACTTCGGCTGCTATCAACTTTAATGGTACCGGCGTATCGGTACTTTTACAGGATGAGCGTGGCGATAATTATTTTACAGTAATAGTTGATGGATTAGTAACCAATACCATCCACCTTGATAATACTAAAAGAACTTATACCCTTGCCGAAGGTTTACCCAACGGGGCGCACAGCATTGAGATTTTTAAACGCAGTGAGTGGGAAATGGGTAAAACCATTTTTTACCAGTTTATTTTAGATAAAGGCGCATCGGTATTAGCGCCGTCACCGACAAAAAAACGCAAAATAGAATTTTTTGGCGACTCGATTACCTGCGGTTACGCCGATGAAGATACCACAGGCCAGGATAGGGGAAGCGCCCCTTACGAGAACGGCTACATCAGCTACGCGGCCATTACCGCACGTCATTATGATGCCTCGTATGTTTGCACCGCCAAAAGCGGTATAGGTGTACTGGTAAGCTGGTTCCCGCTTATTATGCCCGAGCTTTATAACCGTTTAGACCCTACCGACCCAACCAGTATGTGGGATTTTAGCAAATACACGCCAGACGTAGTGGTGATCAACCTTTTTCAAAATGATTCGTGGATAGTTAAGATACCGGATAACCCGCAATTTAAAGAGCGTTTTGGCACAAAAGTCCCTGAGGCCGATCAGATCACTAAAGCCTATCGCGAACTGGTAAAAAATATCCGCAAAAAATATCCCAAAGCACAGATCCTTTGTATCCTGGGCAGTATGGATGCCACCAAAGAAGGCTCGCCATGGCCAGGCTATATTGAAAAGGCAGTAGCCGGTTTAAATGACAAAGCCATTTATACCCACATGATCCCCTATAAAAATACGCCTGGTCACCCCAGCGCCAAAGAACAACAGGCCATGGCCGATGATTTGATTGGGTATATGGATAAGAATATTAAATGGTAAAACCAGATATGCAGATTTGTAAATTTCAGATCTGCATATGAATTTTTTGCGGAATTAGGATGCCCTCTTGAGTAAATGATCCTATATGCTCCTGTTCAAATTCTATCTATAAATAAGTAAAAGTCCTTTATCCCAGGGAAATCGCTTTTAACATTTTTGCATAACGTAACATCATTCAATGAGCACAATAGGTAGCCGCTATGCGGCATCTTATCTGGTTCTTTTGTTTCTACAAATAGGTAGCCGCTATGCGGCATTGAATATTTAATAAGCTGAAAGTATGCCGCATAGCGGCTACCTATTTGTAACGTAAGTTTTGCTCCATAGGAGCTACCTATTGTTATGCAAATCTTTAAAAGCAATTTCCCTGTCTTTTATCCTTTGTCCATCTATCTTTTGTCCAAAATTGTCTAATTTTGAATTAACCAATTATTGAACATGAATAAAGTAGTTAGTGGTGCCGATGAGGCCATCCGCGATATTGAGGATGGCATGACGCTGATGTTGGGAGGTTTTGGTCTATGCGGATTGCCAGAAAACTGTATTGCTGCCCTGGTAAAAAAAGGCGTAAAACAACTCACCTGTATCAGCAATAATGCCGGGGTTGATGATTTTGGCATCGGCCTGATGCTGAAACAAAGGCAGGTGAAAAAAATGATCTCATCCTATGTAGGCGAAAACGCCGAATTTGAACGACAGCTACTCAGCGGCGAGCTGGAAGTAGACCTGATACCACAAGGAACCTTAGCTACCCGCTGTATGGCTGCCGGCTATGGCATGCCCGCCATATTTACGCCGGCTGGTGTAGGTACCGAGGTTGCCATAGGTAAAGAAGTGCGCAGTTTTAACGGTAAAGACTACCTGATGGAAATGGCTTTCGATGCCGATTTTGCCATTGTAAAAGCCTGGAAAGGTGATACCATGGGCAACCTTATTTATAAATCAACCGCCCGCAACTTTAACCCCGTAATGGCCATGGCCGGCAAGATCACCATTGCCGAAGTAGAAGAATTAGTGGAACCGGGAGAGTTAGATCCTGACCATATTCACACGCCTGGTATTTATGTGCATAGGATTTTTAAGGGAGTTAATTATGAGAAAAGGGTAGAACAGAGAACGGTAAGGAAAAAAGAATAATTACAATTTGAAAATTTGAGAATTTGAAGATTTGAAAATGATTAGAAATTGTTAAAATTATTTTAATGAGAAACGACAAAGAGAATTTGATTGTTAAATTGACTTTTGAGTTTGCACTCGATATTATTGAGTTTTCGGAAGAATTGGAGGCCAACAGAAAGTTTGCTATTGCTAAACAACTCATCAGGTGCGGAACTTCCATTGGCGCAAACGTGCGTGAAGCACAAAATGCGGAAAGCAAAAATGATTTCATACATAAGTTTAAAATAGCTGCTAAAGAAGCCGATGAAACAGAATATTTCTTGTTATTGTGTCAGTTCTCTAAAAGATATCCGTTTAATGAAGCCCTATTAGATAAGCTAAAAGTGATTAACAAGATCCTATCAAAGATCATTGCAAGCTCAAAAGGAAGCTGATTCGAAAATAAATTCATTTTCAAATTTTCAAATCCTCAAATTTTCAAATTGAAAAATTATGTTAGACAAACAAGGCATCGCTAAACGCATCGCCAAAGAAATAAAAGACGGCTACTATGTAAACCTGGGTATTGGTATCCCAACACTGGTGGCTAATTACATTCCCGAAACCATGGATGTGGTTTTACAATCAGAAAACGGATTGTTAGGTATGGGGCCATTCCCGTTTGAAGGGGAAGAAGACCCCGACCTGATTAACGCGGGTAAACAAACCATTACCATGCTGCCCGGCTCGGCAACGTTTGATTCGGCTATGAGCTTTGGGATGATCAGGGCCAGGAAAGTTAACCTGACTATTTTAGGTGCCATGGAGGTATCAGAAAATGGTGATATAGCCAACTGGAAAATCCCAGGTAAAATGGTAAAAGGCATGGGGGGCGCAATGGACCTGGTGGCATCGGCCGAAAATATTATTGTAGCCATGCAGCACGTAAACAAGGCCGGCGAATCAAAGCTACTGTCTAATTGCACCCTGCCGCTCACCGGCGTACACTGTGTGAAAAAAATAGTGACCGAATTAGGTGTGTTTGATGTACTGCCAGAAGGGGGCTTTAAATTACTCGAACGTGCCCCTGGCGTTACGGTAGATGAAATTATTAAAGCAACAGCCGGCAAATTGATAGTAGAAGGAGAGGTGCCCGAAATTTTAATTTAAAAAAAAGCCACTTTTTAAATCAATTCGTACCTTAAAATTGTTAACTTGCGTATAAGTACAAAAGTTTACATTAATATGATAGGATATTCTGAGTTGATACTATTGTTTGTATTCCTGGTAATTATAACCCCGATTTACTTTTTGCCGTCCATATTGGCCTGCGAAAAATGTAACTACAGGACTGTTTTGCTACTCAATATCTTTTTAGGGTGGACCATCATCGGCTGGGTAATTTCGCTGGTGTGGGGACTCAATACCGATAAAGACCCGCTCAGGGCCTACCGCTCAAATACCGCCAACTGCTGCCCCAAAATTGAAGCCGAACTCATCCGCCTCAGGGACATGTTCAATACCGGTGCTATCAACAAAGAAGACTACCACAACCAAACGCGCCAGCTAATAGGGAATAGGATATAATTTTTTAATTTGAGGATTCGGTGATTAACTACGTTGAGGGCTATGCCGTTTGAAAATTTGAAAATGATTTGATCTTTCAATGTACGCCGTAAAATTATCCGACTTAAATGTTCCGTAGGAACAAAAGTTTTGTAGAAATAATGCAAACCTTATTTTAGATTCCCGTAAGACCTCCACTTACGGAAGTGGCGTTTAACATTTTCACACAAGGTAATATATTTCAATAAGCACAAATAGGTAACCGCTATGCGGCATCTTGCTTGGCTCTTTTGTTTCTACAAACAGGTAGCCGCTATGCGGCATCGAATATTTAAGAAGACGAAAGAATGCCGCATAGCGGCTACCTATTTGTAGAACAAATAATTTATGTTTTTTGCTCCATAGGAGCTACCTTTTGCCACGCAAATCTTCAAAAGCGATTTTCCTTGGCCTCCACCTAACCACCATGCCTAAGCATTGTGTAACTCGTATATTCGTGGGATTTCGCCTGGGAAATTTCAATGGCAGGAAGGTTATGGCGCTTTCAGCCACAGCCGGTCGCAGATCGACCAGGTTGTGAAATATATATCGAATCAGCAGAAACATCATCAAAAGAAAACCTTTTTAGATGAATACCGCCAAATGTTAAAGGATTTCGATATCCCTTTTGAAGAACAATACATTTTTAAATTGCCCGAATAGTTTATTAGGTTTTGCACCTACGGAGCAAAAAATTCCCGTTGTTGTTTTTTGCTACAAAGCTTTTGCTCCTATGGAGCATAGGAACGAGGGCGGTTTGAATGTTTAGGAATCGTCGACACACCGAGATATTAACTAACGGGTATCCACCTAAAAAATCATTTTCAAATTTTCAAATCGCCGAATTTTCAAATAACCTTAAAAAAGCTTCTTCCTCAAATCTGCCGAAATCTCTTCTGTTACCGCTATAATATCATCTGCAACGTGGGTGTTGTTGGTGATGATCTTATCACACTCATATTTGTAAGGCAGCAGGAACTCCTTGTAGGCCGGTACAACGTGGTTTTCCCATTTATACATCACATCATCGTGCGAGTAGCCACGTTCCAGCAGATCACGTTTAAGGCGGCGTTGCAGGGCAATCTCATCATCGGCCTCAATAAAGATCTTCATATCCAGCATGCCGGCAATTTCTTTAAAATGAAGGATGAACAGGCCTTCTACAATAAGGATTGGAGCAGGCTTAATTTCCAGCACTTTAGGAATAGCATCGGGATTGTTAAACGTATACTCGTGCTTAATGACAGGTTCTTTGTTTAAAAGCTTACCAATATCATCATGAAAATGCCGGTCGTCTATAGTTGCCGGCAGATCGAAGTTATACAGCTTGTTTTCCTCCTTGGTCATGTTATGCGCCACGGGGATATAATAATCATCCTGCGATACCAGGGATACTTCTTCGGCCGTAAAATGCTCTAAAAAACACTTCAAAAAAAAAGTTTTGCCAGACCCGCTTCCGCCGGCAATCCCAATAATATATGGTTTATTCATTCGGACTACCGTAGCTGATATTTACGTTAATGCGTTTATCTAAAGCGCCTAATGCGTCGGCGGTGTTTTTGGTCATTACAATGAGTACGTTTTTGGTAGCCTCGCTATCGGTAAACCGGCCTACCACTTTGGCGTAAGTAGTGTGATTATTCATGGGGTTGGTGATCTTGATCACGGTGCCGATAGGGGCAGTGCGGTGTAAAACCAATTCCTTTTTAGGGTCAAGGCTGGTATCATCTATCCAGGTGGCTACACCCTTTTCATTCTTTTCGTACAAACCAAAACGGTTGGCTTTAAACTTAGCATCGGCGGCGCTATCAATTGCCATGGCAGATGAATCGGGTTTTAAAACATCCTGCTTGGCTACCGGGCGCTCTGCTGGCGGCATGCCGGTACGTACTTTAATGATCTGGTCGGCCTTCAGGTCGTCATTGCTCAGGTTGTTAAGCGTACGGATGTCATCAACAGAAGTGTTGAAACGTTTGGCTATAGAAAACACAGTTTCGCCTGCAGATACTTTATACTGTTGCACGTTATCTAAATTAGCAGCAGTTTGCTGTGGCGCAGGTGTTGTTGCTGGTACCGGTGCCGGCGCTGTTGGTTTTGAGGCAACTACAACTGGTTGTTGTACTGCTGGTGTTGGTTGCTGCGTAACCGGGGGCGCTTGTACCTGGGGTTTAGTAACGGGCGGCTGCACTTGTGGTTTTTGCTGTACCACTGTTTGCTGCACGGTAGCTTTGGTTTGTTGTACCTGTTCTGCTACCTGGGCTGTTGCGCCGTCAAATGGAAGGTCGGTAGGTACTTTAACCGTGCCGCCAATTTTAAGTGGGGCATTGTTATTGAATTGAATGATGGCTTTCGGGCTTACTTTGTAGCGCCTGCCTATGGAGTAATAATTATCTTTAGGATCGAGTTTGTGGAGGATAACTTTTTTGCCATTCTGGTTTTCCACACCGATAGAATCGACTGCGGTGCGGGCAAAAAGTGACGCAGAGATTGTTAACAAAGGAGCGATCAATAAAAGGATCTTTAATTTCATAATATCTTATAATACAGTATTTTGTAAATTTAAAACTATTAATTCCGATCTGTTTTTGAGGTAGATCAGCTTATTCTTATGTACTACAAACGCCTCGGGTTGCAATTTTTGTATACCAGCTTGTAACAAATCGCAATGAACTATATTGCCCTCGTTATCAAAAATGTACAGGTGCTGTTCAAGTTGCCCGGCCAAAAACGTGTGCAAAGATACAATTCTATAACTATTGTGCTCCATGTAATGCACCGTATTTCCGTAAGGTTTGGCAGGTAGTTCAATGGTACCTAAAAAGGATGCGGGAAGTAGTTGGGCGGTTTTGATATGGTTATTCAAAAGGGTATCAATCACAGGTTCATATGCCCTTAAAGTAGCCCCGGTTTTTATGTCAGTTAACATCAATCTTTTAGGCTGCACCTGGGCATTATAAACTACTGGTCCGTTTACAGATAGCTGATCAAAGGCCAGTGTGTAATTGCCCCATAAAGCCCGCCCCGTGATGCCGTCAATCGCTGTCAGTCCCTTATGTACCGGTCCGTTTTCTGATTGATAATTATGGATGAGCAGCACGCCATCGTAAGCCGCCTCTATGCCGGTAAGCCAACGTTCGGGCATACTTAGGTCTTTGAAATGCACCCTGCCGTTATTCAGATCTATCGATGTAAAGCTTACCTGTTTGCTGGCCGTATCCCTTATTTCGAGGAAAATGAAACTGCCTGTTTCGTCAATTTCCAACCGCCAGATAGGCAGGTTGCATTGATGTTTTATATATGGTAGCAGCTTTGTCATAAAGTTTGCAAATATGCTCAATCTATCTAAAACTGTTTAATTTTACCAAACATTGCTACCAGGCCTGTGTTAAAAAACTAAAATCACTAATCATATGAATGCCGAAGAAATCAGCCTCGAAGAAGTAAAAGTAAAACCCGTTGTAGATCATCTGAACGATCTGTTGGCCAACTACCATATTCACTATCAAAAATTACGCGGATGCCATTGGAACGTAAAAGGCCCAAGCTTTTTTACACTACACCTCAAATTTGAAGAACTATATACCGCGGCCCTTTTAACTATTGATGAGCTTGCCGAAAGAATCCTGTCATTAGGTAAACCGCCGTACAGCACTTTTGATGATTATATTAAAACATCTGCAATTAAAGAAATTCAAACCATTGGCTTAAAAGATACATTAATGGTTAAAGCCATTATTGATGATTTGGCTGCGCTGATTGCCAAAGAAAGAGAAATTCTGGATATCACTGCTGCCGCTGGCGACGATGGTACCAACGATATGGTGAACCGTTTTATGCAATTTAACGAAAAAAACACCTGGATGCTGCGCTCATTTGTAAATGAGGACTAAGTAAACCGGTTGAAGATCGAAGGCCGCCTGTGATGAACAGGCGGCTTTTTCATGCCGTATATTTTCTATAAACAGTTTTATAATCGTTTATGGGTTAATTAATGATTAGCTTTAAAAAAATCAGCTATTGAAGCGATCAACCTATGAGCAAAAAGAAACCATTACCAAATCCGGTGGGCAAAAAAGGGCCATCTGATTATCAGTCAGGCAAAACAGGTACAGCCAAACCTGAGATAGTACCGTCCAATAAGAAAAATAAATAGATGGCCGGTAAATCAGCAGAAGTGCAGGCCCGTGATTTTATTTACGAGTTAAATAACTGTGCCAGCGAATATGGCTTCAGTAAAGACGAATTATGGGAGGTTGACCTTGTTTCTGAAAAGGAAAAAATAAAACTCGAAAAGAAATATTATCCAACAATATCCGCCTTAACATTACCGGAATTTGTTCCGGTGATGTTGGGGCTTGTGCATATTAAACTGCCGCAGTTTATTAATGAAACGCCCGCCCCCGCGGGTAAAATGGAAGTTATTAAAGGAATGCAACAATATTTGATTGCCTATAGTGCAAAAAGAACACTTTGATTAAAGGGGGCCAATTTAAATTATACGTATTGAAATGCGGTTTTAATTGAAGATCAATTTTTACTCGCCTGCATCACGTAGTACTTTATCAAGAATTGTTTGGGCAATCCTAAAATTCGTTTGTTGTATAAGATCAAAATAAGGTTTAAGCAAGGGTATTAGTTCTCGGTTTTTAGCTATAAGCAGTAAGCCGATAGTCCCCTTAACTGGCATACCTAACTTTTCGGCAAACCTTCTGGCGTCGCTATCATCAAGAATAAGAAAATCAAAAGGTATTTCTGAAGCCAAAGCAATTGCACTTGCTTCCCCGGGATCGATGTATTGTAAAAACTCTTGCTGTAGAGAGCGGTTAACAACAGTTTGTATAATTACCCAATCGGGTAACTCTGCGTTAAACTCGGCAGCAATTTCTGGTGTGGTTATTACTGTCCGAAAAAGTTGATGTAATAATTCAAGAGCATTTAGTTTATAAAGAAGGCTAAAGCAGCTTGTATCTGTAATAATAACCTTACATTCCTTTGGCATCATTTATAGCGGCCAATGCACTTGCATCAAAATAGTGAACGTTATAGTTGATCAGGATCTCGGCAAAATCCCATTTTTTCATACCACACATTTCTGCAGCCTGACCTAAAGTAAGCTTGCCTGATTCATATAATTTTGCTGCCAGAAAACGTACAGTTTCATCATGCTCTTTTTCAAGGGCATCCGGAACCTGGAGTGTTATTGTGGTCATGGTATTAAATCATGAGTTAGTTGAATAAAGATACGAATATTTCATAAATATGGAGCAGGAAACAAAAAGTAAGCCGCCCAATTACAATTACAATGCTGATATTTAGCGGTGCGTTAAAGGTAATTTGCACCCTATAATTGTCGCATTAGGCCGTGGCTAATTTAAAATTATTGCCCTAATTTTATCAGCAGAAAATCAACTTAAAATAAAATGGAAACTGCAAACAAAACCACCATAACGGTTGAAGCTACTGTTAACGCGCCTATTGAAAAAGTTTGGGAATTTTGGATCGACCCCAAACATATTACCCAATGGGCATTTGCATCTGACGACTGGCATGCTCCTTACGCCGATAACGACCCGCAAACCGGCGGAAAGTTTAAAACAACCATGGCCGCTAAAAACGGTAGTTTTAGCTTTGATTTTGAGGGCGTTTACAGCAAAGTAATTGAAGGCAGCTACATAGAATATGGTCTAGGCGATGGCCGTGAGGTAAAGATCAGCTTTGAAAGCCTGGGCGATACCACCAAAGTAACCGAAACATTTGATCCCGAAACTACTAATCCTATTGAAATGCAGCGCGGCGGTTGGCAGGCTATTTTAGATAATTTTAAGAAATATACTGAAGCCTCGGTTTAAATTGGATTTGGTATAAGTTGAAAGCCTGGTGAGTTTTTACCGGGCTTTCAACTTATATTGTTTTTTGTAAATAAGGTTTGCATATGAAAAACGAAATAGTAACCGAATACAAAGGCAGCTTAAACATGCTGGTAGATACCGTACACAAATGCCCCGACGATTTATGGGAAAGTAACGCCTATGAAAACGCTTACTGGCGCATTGTATACCATACGCTTTTTTACACCGCGTTTTATCTTTCGGCAGGGCCTGCGGAGTTTATTCCATGGGATCAGCATCGGGCCAACTACCACGTTTTGGGTTCGATAGCTCATGACGGACAGTTAATCGTAATTAAAAACAGTTACTCAAAAGCCGATTTGTTGAATTACGCTTCTGTTATTTTACAAAGCCTGGAAGATGCCATTAACGAGGGGGATTTGACCGACACTACCGGTTTCGACTGGATTGCGTTCAACCGGTTTGGCTTACACCTTTACAACATCAGGCATGTGCAGCATCATACCGGACAACTCACCGAACGCCTGCACCAGGTAGGTATCAGGGGCATTAACTGGGTGCGGTGATTGCCGGGTAAACGCAACTAATTGGGCAACAACAGGCACAAATATTTGGATGCGCCTAAATTGTGCGATATATCAGTTTAGTGTTAACCATGTAAAAATTAAAAGTGCTGATTTTCAGATATTTATAAATAAATATCTGAAATGTGTTAAGTTATGTTAACCCAATTAGATACGTTTGCCATGGTGCTAACTCAAAATAATTTGACATGCTGGGCCATCTGTGTTATATTTGCATCATACAGGATTGAAAACCCTATTTTGTTATTTTCCTATGGTGTAATGGTAGCACTTCTGATTCTGGTTCAGACAATCGTGGTTCGAGTCCATGTGGGAAAACTTAACGGGACACTATCAGATTTTGATCAGTTGTCCCGTTTTTTATTGCCTTAAATTTCTACTTATAAAGAATCGCTATTACTTTGAGTTGATAAACAGCGTTGTTGTAGCGGGGAATAAATCCCGTATTCTTTTTTCTTCCTCGTTGGTTACTTTGCCGTATAAGTTAAGGTGATCTATCTTTACATTATGTATTTCGTCAGGGATATTAATTTGATCTGTAAAATAAAGCGTTAAAAAATGTATTGGGCCGAGGGATAAAAGTTGCGGCGGGAAATTTTTTACGTTCAGCGTTATTCCACCCCACTTATTGATACTTTCAGCGCCTTTCTTCAAGGCCGACAATGTTGCACCATCGGCAGAATTGTCTTTTTTTCTGATCATCCAGCCAATCTCAGGCTTCAGCATAAAGTCGCTCTTGTTTTGCTTTAATCCCACAAAACCGGCCCAAAGTTCCAAAGGAGTGGTCACGAAATTTCCATTCCCGTCGGCTGCCTTGTAATCTATATCAACCTTTACAATTTCGTCGGGCAGTGTTGCCATCATCGATAACGAATCCAGGTCATTTCGGTGCCCCATTTTATTATAAGGGAAAAACTTTACTACCCAGCCATCAACAATGGTTGGCGCGCCGCAGTCTTTCTTTGAATGGTATTTAAACATGGTTTGCCAAAACGCTTTGTTTACATTACCGTTTGATGCAGCTACAAATTGTTTTAATACAGGTTCCATTTTGTCAACCCACCAATCGAGTTTATATTTTCGCAACCGTTCAGTTTTTTCTAAAACTTTTTTCCAATCCTCCGGGCTGCCGTTCAGTGTTATTTTAGGTATACCGCACCCGATATAAATAACTACAAAATCAAAATACGATTTCATTGCGTTCATCATTGTTATTTGCGATGCCATTTTGGTAATGGGCGTTGTGGTACTAAAGTTTGCGTTTAAGTTATCGGATAGGTCTTTCCCGGTATATTCATCAATTTGGTTGCCAAAATCGGGGAATATCTCTTCCCAGGGACTATTAGGATTATCCAACGTTATACTGCCATTAGTTACCACCAGTGCCTGTTTTCCCTTAAAATCAGTAAAAAAATGGCGTAAACTATCTGCATTGTTGTTTATATGATTGGCAAAGCCCTGGCAAATCAGCAGCCATACCATATCCGGGGATAGGGTAAACGGCCGGTGTTGGGCGTAAGCATTATACATGCCTTCAAAAAATGGGTGATAACCAAAACTTACTAAACTGTCGGTAATTTTGCTTTTCGCAACAATGTTAAAAGATGGGTCTGTATGCTTAGTATTTTGCGAATAGCCTGATATGCCATTATCTTCCCTAATCAGTCCTTTTAATATTTCTTCATAACTTTTAACGCGCAACGGCTCTGTTGGCTTTGTTAAATTTTCAACAGCAATAGTGATTGACTTTTGCGCCACGCCTGTTAAAGCGGCAGCTAAGAATAGGAGTAGTAAGGAAAGAAATTTCATAGGAATTCAGGTTTAGTCGATATAGAACGGTTGGTTGCAATCATTATTACTTTCGTAATTACGTTAGCTTTTCATTTATAGATATGTTTATAAATGAAAAGAATAAATATATTATTGTCATCCATCATACCAGTTACTTTTTTTGCTAATTTACGGGGCATTGTAATACATACCTATGTCTGATCAACCCCTTATTCAAATTAGCAATTTAACCAAGTCGTACGGCTCCAAATTAGTATTAAAGGGGCTTTCCCTCGATATTTATCCGGGGCAGGTAATTGGTTATATAGGCCCAAATGGCGCCGGTAAATCAACCACGGTTAAAATACTTACCGGCCTAATCCCCGATTTCGAAGGCGAAGTTATTGTTGATGGCTTTAACATGGCCACCAACGCCCTCGATATTAAAAAACTGATAGGTTATGTGCCGGAGAATGCCGAGATCTATGACGTGCTTACACCCATGGAATACCTTGATTTTATAGGTAAACTATATGGAATGGAAGAAAAAGTGCTGAATGACAGGGCAAGAAGACTGCTGACGGCCTTTGGTCTGGGAACCAATGGCGACGATAGGATGGATACCTTCTCTAAGGGGATGAAACAAAAAGTATTGCTTATATCGGGCATAATCCACAATCCTAAAATCATCATATTAGATGAACCTTTATCCGGCCTTGATGCCAACGCAGTGATCATGATCAAAGAACTGATCATGCGTTTATCGCAGGAGGGTAAAACCATATTTTATTGTTCGCATATGATGGATGTGGTTGAAAAAGTATCAGACCGGATCCTGCTCATTAACAAAGGCGAGATCATAGCCGATGGTACGTTTGAGTCATTAAAACAAAACCATAGCGATACGCTGGAAAGGATTTTCTCCAAACTTACCGGCAGGGATGATTCCAATACCGAAACCGACGCTATTATCAATGCATTTGATTAATCAATTTGCCGTCTGCTAAAAATGAATGATGTTCTTTTAATGCTTTTATCAATGGATAAGCTGCTTTTACGTTTGGTGTCTCTTTTTTACCCTGTTTTGGCCAAAACAGGCGTCGATACGCAACAACTTGATGAAATACTGCGGGTAAAAATATTGATGGACAACCGCAGGCCCAAAGCTATGTTCGCGGTGCGTAAGGGAGCTAAAAATGATGGAAAGCAATCGCCCTGGCTTGTTAGCTTTGTAACGTTGCTGATGGGCTTTTTTATTGGTTTACTGCTTACGCTAAACCAAAAGCCCTACGTTGGCGAAACCTATTATTTTTTGGTGTTTATGGTGCTGATGGCACTAACCCTCATCTCTGATTTTACCACGGTGCTGATAGATACCCGTGATCAGTTCATTTTATTGCCACGCCCGGTTAGTGATCGCACCATCGCGGTATCGCGCATTTTGCATATCAGTATTTATGTGTTAAGACTGGCCTTGATCCAGGGTTTTCCCGCGCTAATCATCGTAGGTTTTGTTGATGGTATTTTTGCGGTACCATTGTTCTTTTTCCAGATATTGGAAGCTACCTTTCTGAGCATCTTTTTGGTGAACGTCATCTACCTGCTGCTCATGAAATCGGTAAGCCCACAGCGGTTTAAGGATGTGATCAGCTATTTTCAGATTGCGTTTTCTGTGATGATCTTCGCGGCTTATTATTTGTTGCCAAGGCTGATCAATGTATCGGTTTTAGGCAATGTTGATCTGCTGAGCCATTGGTGGGCTTATTTATTGCCCCCGGTTTGGATAGCCGCTTTAAACGAGTCGCTCATTCATGCATCGCATGCAAATTACATCACGCGTATATTGGCAATCATTGGTTTTACACTGCCTTTTGCGGGCCTGTGGTTTGTAGCCAAAGTATTGGCGCCGGGCTTTAACAGGCGTTTGGCAATCATTGCTACATCAGATGGTAACAGCAACGCCGGCACCGAGGTAAAAAAAGCTGGTAAATTTAGCCTGATATCTAAATTGGCTAATTTTTTAGCGCCAGACCCCATTGAAAATGCCGGCTTCCGGATCACCTGGAAATTGGCCGCACGCATCCGCGAATTTAAAATGAAGGTGTACCCGGCTTTTGCTTATGTGCCTATCTATTTTTTATATTTTGCCTTAAACGGAAAGGGGGATAGCCTTATCGACCGTTGGAATAAGTTGCAAAACGGGCACAACTACGTGTTCCTGATTTACCTGTGTACGTTTATCCTTTCTTCAATATTGATGAACATTTCCATGTCAGAAAAATACAAATCGGCCTGGGTTTACTATGCCTTGCCTGTTGATAAGCCCGGCAAAATTTTATCGGGCATGTATAAAGCTATTATTACCCTTTATTTTTTACCGTACTGCCTGGTTTTAAGTATTGGCATTGTAATTATATGGGGGCCGCAGGCAATCAACGATATTATCCTTGCCTTTTTGGTAAGCCTCATTTACGGCATACTGATGGCCTTGTTTATGGTAAAAGGCCTGCCTTTTTCAAAGCCAGTAATTGTAAAGCAAGGTGGTGGCAAAATGATCACCTCTTTACTGATCCTGGCATTTATTGGTGCCATAGGATTTGGCCATTACTTTTTAATGCGCTGGGAAATGGCCGTGTGGATAGCCATAATACCCGCCTTGCTTATTAATTGGCTCATGTTCAGGTACTATAAAAGACAAACCTGGGATAATATCGAAATGACGGAGATTTAAGCCAGGGATTATCATCTATTTCTCAAAAAAATGAATAACTCGAACACGGTTAAAACGGGTAAAAAAACTCATCTTTAAGTATCTATTAGTTAGTTGTTTATCCCTGTTCATTTTTTTTGACAAAGGGATAAAATGTTTGCAACTTGCTTTTTTACCGGTAACCATATAAAAATACCTAAGCCTGGTTTGGTAAAGCTTGTGATAGGGCTTACCTTAACGGGGATGCTTGTGTTGTTTTTATTAGGCGTTGCCAATGCCCAGGCCCCGGTAATTAGCCCCAAAAGCCATCTTGTTTTTACGTTGGATAGTACAGGCACCCGGATTTTGCAGCCGGCAGACCTGGTTACAGTTGGGGGAGGGGCCAATTCTTTGCCATTTGTGAAAATCAGCCCCAATATTTTTGATTGCTCATCCTTAGGGAAACAAACTATAACTGTTACAGCAAGTAATATAAGTTCATCCCCCAATGATGCCAATAACACCGCTACTCAAAAAGTTGATATTACTATTGCCAGCACCCCAATATTTGCCAATTACGATGATGTTATACTAACTGCCGACCTGGATTGCAAAGCTGTTATCCCGGATTACGCGTCAAGCGCGCAGGTAACGGATTTGTGCCCTAATGTGTTGCTTAGTGTTACGCAGGAGCCTGTGGCGGGCACTGCCCTCACGGTAAATAAGCCGGCTACCATAAGCCTTACCGCCCGCGATAAGTACGGTGGGGCTGCAACTATCTTTTTTTCGGTTACCTCGTTCAGTAAACCTGTTATTGATCCTGTAAAAACACCCATTACGTTTAAACTGGATGAGAATGGCAATTACGATATTAAACTAAGCGACCTTGCCGGGGTAAGCACCTGCGATGACGGAGACATTACCACTACCATAAGCCCGCCGAATGTAACTTGCGCCGATGTTGGCAAAACAAGCATTACGCTTACCGCAAGTACCTCAAGACCTAACCCCAGGGCAGTTACCTTTAGTGTACCTACTGATGTGGTTACCGATGCACAAGGTAACTTATACATAGCCGATGGTTACAGTTGTAAAATACGAAAAATAGCTACAGATGGTACCGTTACAACCTTTGCAGGTGGCGATTGCGGTTTTGCCGATGGCATTGCGCCCCTGGCCAAATTTGGCGTTTTAAACGGGCTTACTATTGATCCCCTGGGGAATTTATATGTTGTTGATAAAAATAGCCGCATCCGCAAAGTAACCACCGATGGCACTGTTACCACTTTGGCGGGTAACGGACAAGATAAATCTGTTGACGGGATTGGCGCGGCGGCCAGTTTTCGTGACCCGCGTGGAATTACTATTGATGCCGCGGGTAATTTATTTGTAACCCAGGGGACGGACTACCTGGTACGAAAAATTTCGCCCTTTGGCACGGTCACTACGGTAACGCCGCCTGCTTCGGCCGCCAAACTGTACGTTCCTACAGGGATCACAGTAGATGCCGCAGACAATTTATATGTTACTGATTTTAGCAGCGCGATAAAAAAAATAAACACCAAAGGCGATGTCACTATTATTGCAGGCCACAGCGGAAACGGTGCCGATGATGGAAAGGGTACCGCCGCAAGCTTCAATAATCCTAAAGGCATTACATTTGATAAGCACGGCGATTTGTATGTTACCGATTCTGAAAACAACACTATCCGCAAAATAGATCCTTTAGGCAACGTAACCACGCTTGATCTGTACATAGCAGGCACCGGTAATAAGGCGCTTTTAAACAACCCCGTAGGTATAAAACTGGATCTGTTTGACAACTTTATCGTTGTAGATTCCTACAACGAACGCCTGGTGCGTATTACGCCAACCGGCGATTTAACGCTCATTACCGGCAATGGGGTAGTAGGTAATCATAATGGAAATGCCAACACGCCGCCAACGGTAGGCATCGAAACTACGATGTCGTTCCCGGTAACGGTTGAGAATTCCCTGGGCTCAGATCTTCCCGCCCAAATTGTAACACCTGCGGTTACGGTAAGTCCGAAAAATGCAACAGCCTGCGCCGGCGATCCGATTTCTTTTAATGCCACTATACAACCCACAGATGCCACCGTAAAATTCCAATGGTTGGTTAACGGCGTTAAGGCCGGTACCAATAGCGCTGCATTTACATCTACAAAACTTAGTGATGGCGATATCGTAACGTGTATCACCTCAAATAATGTAAGCTGTATCCTGCCCAAAAGCAGCGATCCTATCACGGTACATATTGACCCTTTGCCTCAAATAAGCTTTCCCGATAAGTACGTCATCAAACCCGGAAAGGACATTCAGCTGCAACCCGTAATAACGGGCGATATCATGAGCTATCACTGGTCGCCATCATTGGGGTTAAGTGATACTACCATAGCCAACCCCATTGCAAGCCCTTTGGTTACCACGGTTTATCACCTGCAGGCTACTTCCACATCTGGCTGTACTACCGATGTGCCGGTTACCGTTAATGTAGTCGTGCCTATTGATGCCCCCAATAGTTTTAGCCCCAATGGCGATGGTGTTAACGATTTTTGGGAAATAAGTTCGCTGCAATACTATCCTAATTGCCTGGTGGGCGTGTACAACCGTTACGGCCAGGCCGTTTTTTATTCCAAAGGTTACCATGTTCCATGGGATGGCCGTTTCAATGGCGCTCCATTGGCCGAAGGAACTTATTACTATATCATAGCGCCTAATAATGGAACAATGAAACCCGTAAGTGGGTGGGTGATGATCATCAGGTAAGGACATTACAGAGTTTTACGTGACCAGGGGTTGGATAGATAAAATTTAGGGCTGAAATCAATAATTGCACCTATGAACTGTTGATGAGATTATGTTCCAAACACATAATAAACAATTGGTCAACGTAATAAAAAAGTATAGTAAAGGAAAAAAGCGTATTATAATCATCGGTAAGTTATATGTAGTTTAGTGTGATTTATACAATTATTCCATACCGCCATGTTACGTAAGTTTGTTTTTTACCCAATATTTTTTGTTGCGGCTATATGTTGGTTTCTTTTACCCACTAAAGGTTTAGCACAGTCTGCCATTCAGTCTTTTAAACTACAGGATATTAGGCTTTTACCAGGTGTTTTTAACGATGCGCAGCAAACCGATCTTAAATATATGCTGGCATTAGATCCCGACCGGCTATTGGCACCTTATCTGAAAGAGGCAGGCTTAAAACCTTTAAAGCCCAATTATGGTAACTGGGAAAATACCGGGCTGGATGGCCATATTGGCGGGCACTACCTTTCGGCTTTATCATTGATGTATTCGGCTACCCAAAACACCGAAACAAACAGGCGGCTGGATTACATGCTTGCACAACTGAAAAAATGCCAGGATAAGATAGGAAGTGGTTACCTTGGAGGCATGCCTGGTGGCATTGCCATGTGGAAGGATATTGAAGCCGGTAAAATTGTAGCCGATACGTTTGCGCTTAATAAGAAATGGGTGCCGCTATATAATCTTCATAAGCTGCTGGCCGGTTTACGTGACGCTTATTTAATTGCCGGAAAGTCCCAGGCTAAATATATATTATTGAAGCTAACGGATTATATAGACGGGATTTCGCGCAAGTTAACCGACGCTCAAATTCAAACCATGTTGATTTCAGAGCACGGAGGATTAAACGAGGTATTTGCAGATGTATCGGTGATTACGCATCAGCAAAAGTACCTTACCCTGGCGCGCAGATTTTCGGATAAGCAAATTTTAGATCCTTTAATCCTGAAACAAGACCACCTGAACGGCCTTCACGCCAATATGCAAATTCCAAAGGCTGTAGGTTTTCAACGGATTGCAGAAGTTGGCGGTGACGAAAACTATGGTAAGGCCGCCGCCTTTTTCTGGGAAACGGTAGTTAATAACCGTACAGTAGTTATAGGTGGCAACAGCGTTAATGAGCACTTTAATCCCACGGGCGATTTTTCAAAATTAATTACCGACGTTGCTGGCCCCGAAACATGCAACTCTTATAATATGCTGAAGCTAACCCGGCATCTTTTTGAACAGCAGGGTGAGGTTAAGTATATGGATTTTTATGAACGGGTTTTATACAATCATATTTTATCGAGCCAGCATCCGGTACATGGGGGCTTTGTTTACTACACCTCTATGCGGCCGCGCCATTACCGGGTATACTCGCAGCCGCAGGTAAATATGTGGTGCTGTGTAGGCTCGGGCATGGAAAACCATGGCAAATATGGTGAAATGATTTATAGCCATAACGAGAGCGATGTATATGTAAATCTATTTATCCCATCCCGCCTCAAATGGGCTTTGCAGGGTTTAATACTATCGCAAACCACTAAATTTCCGGATAATGAAATCACCAAAATCTCAATCGATGCGGCAAGGCCGAAACCTTTCAGCATTAAAATAAGATACCCCAATTGGGTACAACCAGGTACCCTGGCAATTAAAATTAACGGCAAGGCTATCACGGTAGATGCTAAACCGGGCTCATACGTAAATTTAAACCGCAAATGGAAAAAGGGCGATTTTATTGAAGTGAAAATGCCAATGAAAATAACTACTGAAGCATTACCGGATAGCTCACATTACATAGCATTTTTGCACGGCCCTATAGTTTTGGCTGCAAAAACAGATACCACCGATTTAGATAACTTAATTGCCGACGGAGATCAGTTTGGCGGATACCGTGCCAGGGGGAAATTATATCCCTTAAGTGACGATCCGGAATTGGTGATGAATAACACCGATCTTTCGCAAGTCCTGAAACCTGTTAAGGGAAAGCCACAAACCTATTTAGCTCCGGAATTAATTGCACCTGATAAATTTAAAAAACTGGAACTTATTCCGTTTTACAAATTACATGATGCCCGGTATATGATTTATTGGCACCAACAATCTTCAAAACCGCAGGTAAATCAAAAAGGGGAATAACAAGCTTTATTTTGTGTCTGGCTGGCGCGCATATAGTAGTTGTTGTTTACTTTTGATAAAATAAAAAGGTAATAATACCTGCTATCAGTTACTTGTACCTATATTATGCAGTTGCCAAAACAAAAAGAGACGGTCAAAGCATCGAGGCTTATGCTTTGTGTTCTGTTGGCTATTTTAATATGTGCAGGTGGTTTGATGGGATGTTTTAACCACCCCAATGATAGTTCTCCATTTGCAATAGAAGATAAACCAATCGCCTGGAAAGCCCCTGATACCAGTAAAATACCTGCGGGAAAAGACGGTGAGTTGATTCGTTACGGCAGAGAACTTATAGCTCATACAGCTCAATATCTTGGCCCCAAAGGTAGCGTTGCCCAAATTA
Organism: Mucilaginibacter dorajii; assembly: GCF_024808255.1. Lineage (GTDB taxonomy): Bacteria > Bacteroidota > Bacteroidia > Sphingobacteriales > Sphingobacteriaceae > Mucilaginibacter > Mucilaginibacter dorajii. The sequence goes on along the minus strand of NZ_JANTYS010000007.1, from coordinate 191,747 downwards.
CTAATGGTATGAATTGTCAAAACTGTCATCTTGATGCTGGTAACCGTTTGTTTGGGAACGATTATGCGGGTTTTATCGCCAGCTATCCTAAAATAAGTAACAGATCGGGCAGGGTAGAGCTTGCTTCACAACGCATTACCGAATGTTTTGAACGGAGTCTTGGTGGCACCGCCCCCGATACTTCAAAAAAGGAAATGAAGGCGATATTGGCCTACATGGCCTGGGTAGGTAAGGATGTAAAAAAGGGTCAAAAGGTGTATGGGACAGCTACCTCAAAGCTGCCGTTTATGGATCAACCTGCTAACCCGGTTAAAGGAAAAAATGTATTTGTGACCAAATGCGCCAGCTGCCACGGCCAAAACGGCGAGGGAATGCTTGCTGTTAATAAAACATCATATACTAACCCGCCTTTATGGGGTAAAAGCAGCTATACCGATGGCGCGGGGATGTACCGTGTTATTAACCTGGCCGGTTTTGTAAAAAACAATATGCCTTTTGGGGCTACCTATCAAAACCCGCAGTTAACAGATGAAGAAGCCTGGAATGTGGCGGCCTTTATTAATTCGCAACCCCGGCCGCATAAAGATCAACATGAGGACTGGCCGGTTGTTGATAAAAAGCCCATTGACTTTCCTTTTGGGCCGTATCCTGATCATTTCAGCGAACAACAGCATAAATATGGTCCGTTTAAGCCAATTAAGGACGCTCAAAAAACGCAATCAATTTTAAAAACATAAAACCATGAAAAAGTATACCTTCATTTTAGCGGCATTAATGCTGATGGGATTTGTTAACAAAGTAAAAGCCCAAACAGATCCGGCTGAATTTACCGGTGCTACCGCCAAATTAAAGCATTACGATGCGTTGTATATCCTTAATTCGGCCGATGAGAAAAAGATCAAAGGCACGCTTCGCAACATGGATAATGCTTTGGAGGATCCCCGGTTAAAGGGAAAGCTGCATCTTGAACTGATTGTTTTTGGCGATGGTGTAGCCGTATACATGAAATCGGGCCTGTTTGAGCAATCTTTGAAAGATCTGCAGGCCAAAGGTGTGGTATTAGCCCAGTGCAGCAACACGGTAAGGGAACGCAAAATAGATAAGAACGACTTATTCCCTTTTATCTCTTATGTGCCAAGTGGCAATGGCGAAATCATTATTCGCCAGTATGAAGGCTGGGCAGTGGTGCATCCGTAATAGGTTATTTAATAACCGGACTATCTTTAAATCTTCTGCGGTACCTTTCTATCAACATTTGGGTTTGTTGCCCTTTTGTAGCAGCCGCGTGGCTGGCTATTAAGGCTCCGCCTTGCACGGTAGCGCCAATTACAACGCCTGACGATAGCAAAACAAGGTTTTTGATAATATATTGGCCCAATAATGTAGGCACAAATATGTTCACCGTCCAGGTTTCATGAGGAAAGAAAAATAGGGGCAGCAGGGTACCTGCCATTTGAAAATAAAGCAATACCAGGGTAAAGCTTAACCAGCGTTTGGTAATGAGCCCTAAACCAATAGCGCATTCCCAACAGGCCAATATAGGGAGCGATACCGCGGGCTTTACATGTCCAAAAGTTAATTTAAGAATGGTTTTACCTGCAATGACTTCAGCAGCGCTCAGGCCTGGGAAAAATTTGAGTACGCCAAACCATATAAATACAATGCTCAGGCATACCCTTAGTATATCCAAACCGTTACGGGCCTTCCATTCAACCATCATGGTTTCGGTATTCCTCACAAATTTAATGAAGCGGATGATCATAGCAGATGTTTACCTATAGATACGAAACCACTTGATTTACAGCCTTTAAAATTGGGGAGGATACTTACTCCATGTAGCTATGGTTTACTCTCAAGTGCGCTGAAAAACCTTTTATCAGCAAAAAAGCCCAACACTACTGTCGGGCTTGTTAAAATACCTGGGATCTCACAACCCAAATAAGATTTAAGCTTTTTGCTCTTCAATCTTTATTGGCGCAGGAACTTTCTCTTCCTGGTTTTGCGAGTCTTTAAACTCTTTCATGCCTTTGCCAAGGCCCTGCATAAGTTCGGGTATTTTTTTACCGCCAAATAATAACAAAATGGCTACGAGTATTAAAATGATTTCTGGTGCTCCAAGTCCGCCCATAAGATGATGATTTAATATATGATGATGTAATGAATGATTTAATTATTGTTTAACGGCTGTACAAGATTGATTCCTGTTATATTGATAAATAACGATAAAAAGAACAGGCCGGTTTTAATGTTGGCAACTAAATGCTGTTCATAAAAAAAGAGGCTGTGCATTACGCACAACCTCTCATACACGGGTAATTTATTAAGATTATTTTTGTTTGAACTGAACGCGGCGATTTTGCACACGACCATCTTCTGTTGAATTATCAGCAATCGGGTTGTTTTCGCCAAAGCCTTTTACTTTCACTTTTTTAGCATCAACACCGGAGTTAACCAGGTAAGTTTTTACTGAGTTAGCACGATCTTTTGATAGTTGTAAGTTGTGGGCAGCAGTACCTTCGGCAGATGCAAAACCGTCAACTTCAACTTTTTTACCTGATGATCTTAAATCGGCGGAGGTAGCATCCAATACCGGATACGATGAAGTGCGTAATACCGAGCTGTCAAATTCAAACTGGATGTTTGAATAAGCGGTAGCCGGGGCTTTCATAGCCATAGTAGTATCTGGTTTAGGGAACACAATAGCGCAACCAGAACCATCAACAACAGTACCGGTAGGTGTACCCGGGCATTTATCAAACTGATCTGCAACACCGTCGCCGTCCGAATCTTTTTTCAAATCGCTAACAGCACCTTCAACAGTACCAACACGGGTTTTTAAAACTTCAACTTCCTGGCGTAAAGCAGCATCATACAATTCATCATACATCATGGCTACCGGGTTTACCCACTCTAAGTTCTGTTTTGACTTTGAACCTAAGGTAAATTCTAAACCACCGTGAGTATAAGAGTAGTGGCTAAAATTAGGATAAGTACTTACGCCAGAGAAAGCATAACCTTGTACAAAGTTTACAGTGTAACCAAGGTTTAAAGCAACCGCGTCGCTCAAACGGAATTTAACGCCTGCGCCAACCGGGGCAAATACTTTACGGGTAGTTTCGGCCGGGCCAAATGTGCCGCCGCCGCTTGCTGCATCTTGTGTTACGCTTTTGGTTTTGTAAAAATCTAAACCTGCACCTGCCGATCCATAAAAGTTAACGCTGTTTTTACGGTGTAAAAAGCTTACGCTGGCAATATTGAATACCGCGCTTAATGATCCTGCATTGTAATCGGTTCTGTATTCGGTAATACCGTATTTGCTGGTACCTGCTTTGTCAATACCATGAACTTTACCGCCAAAGTAATCAAGCTGTAAGCTAAAGGTATGTGATAGTTGTTGCCTTAATGAAGCACCATAACCCAAATCAACCTTGAATTTGTTGGTGGTGTTAATTGAAAACGGAACAAGTCCATCGGTAATACCTGCATTGATACCAATGCTGAAGGTATTATACTGACCAATGCCGCCAAATATTTTAGCATTTGACGTTCCTGACGACATGGTGCTCATTGTTTTTGTGGTGTCGGTTTGCGCATTAGCCATACCTGCTGCCAGCAGGGAAGCAAACGATAATGCGAGTGTCTTCTTAAATGTAGAGTTATTCATAGTTGTGGGTTAATTTTACTTTATCTGACATTTTTATTACAATGTCATATGCTGCAACTTCAGGATAGGATAAAAGTTTTCCCAGCAGGAAAAGTATCTTACGCTAAATCAGAGTGAAGTATTCGCTGACAGTAAATTCCAGTAACAACTGATTGATTTCCAATCTTCCGGAAAATATTATCTACATTAGTATAACCAACTGTAAAACCATTTACATCCATTTGTTATGATCAAAAAACACCTCCAAAAAGGCGGTATTGCCTGCGCATTTTTAGTTTTTTTATTTGCTGCAGCTAACGTAGCGGCACAAAGTAATGATGGCTGGCGACAGCTTTTTAATGGTAAGGACCTTAACGGCTGGAAACAGGTAGGCAAGGGTAGCAGATATGTAAAAGATGGCCTGACAGGCAGCCACGGCGGCATGGGTTTATTGTATTGGACAAAAGAAAAATTCAGCAATTGCACCATCCGTGTGGTTTATAAAATGCAAAAGTTTAACAGCAACTCGGGTGTATTTATCCGCATACCGCTGGAGCCAAGGGAAGAATGGATGCCGGTATTTTACGGCTACGAGGTACAGATAGATAACCATCCCGAAACATCAAAAGAGGATGATTATCATATTACCGGTACATTATATTCATTAACCAAACCTTTGGCCAAGCCAGGTAAACCCGGCCCTGAATGGAACACCATGGAAATTACTTTGGATGGCCCACGCACTATTGTATATGTGAATGGCAAAAAAGTTACCGATTATAAAGAGGGTGACCCAACGCCCGCCCGCAAGTTTGACTTTGAGCCTTTCAGGGGCATACGCCCTAATGAAGGGTACATCGGTTTACAAAACCATGGCGACGATGATGTGGTATTTTTTAAAGAAGTTGCTGTAAAATCATTGCATAAATAACCGCCATGGAAAATACCGAAGCAAACAAAGCAACAGGAACAATTACCCGGGGCGATTTTATCAAAAAGGCGGCTATTGCTACCGCAGGTTTTTACATTGTGCCGCGTTTTGTGCTGGGCGGCAAGGGCTATACCGCGCCAAGCGATAAATTATATATAGCCGCCATAGGGTGTGGTGGCGAGGCCGAAAACGATATTCACCATTTTGCTACCGCGCCTAAAAAGAACGCGGTAATTGCATTTTTGTGTGATGTTGACGACAGGCAGGCAGCCCCACGCCGTAAAGAGTTTGCCAAAGCACCTTTTTATCATGACTGGCGGGAGCTGTTTGATAAGCAGCACAAAAACTTTGATGCCGTTACGGTTGCCATTCCCGATCATAACCACGCCCTGGTAGGCTTAAGTGCCATGCAGCTTAAAAAGCACCTATATTTGCAAAAGCCGCTCACGCATGATATTTATGAAGCCCGTATCCTCACGCAGGCCTCAAAAAAATACCAGGTGGTAACGCAAATGGGCGACCAGGGTGCCTCATGCGATGGTATGCGCACCATGCGCGAATGGTTTGAAGCCGGTTTAATTGGTGATATTGAAAAAGTATATTGCTGGACAGACAGGCCTGTTTGGCCGCAGGGCATCCAATGGCCAAAGGCAAGTCCGCCTATACCAAAGGAGTTAAAATGGGATCTGTGGCTGGGTACTGCCAGGCAAACCAATTATATTGATAACCTGGTACCCTTCAACTGGCGCGGCTGGTGGGAGTTTGGTACCGGGGCACTTGGCGATATGGGTTGCCATATTATGGGCCCGCCATTTAAGCTGCTTGGTTTAGGTTACCCTACCGAGGTATCGGGCAGTGCCAGCACGGTTTACAGCGGGATTTTTAAAGAAGGTATTTATCCCGAAAGCGGGCCAGTATCCAGCTCCATCAAATTTAAATTCAAGCAGCAAAACGGTAAAGGCCTTGATCTGCACTGGATGGATGGCGGTATAACACCCGAGCGCCTTGCCGAGCTTGATCCCGCATTAAATATGAATGAAGCTTTGGGCGATTTTCCAGGCGAAAATGATTTTGAGGGATGTACCCTTTTTATCGGCACCAAAGGAAAGGTATCCTGCGGATGGGGAGGTAGTCATCCAAGGTTATTGCCGCTTGCCTTAAATAAAGACATTAATATACCCAAAAAATACCCTCGCGTGCCGGGTGGCATGGATGGGCATTGGTGGCAATGGGTTGATGCCAGTATTGCCGGCTACGGTAAAATGGAGGTCGATTCGCCATTTGAGGGTTATGCAGGGCCGTTAACAGAAACGGTGCTGATAGGTAACCTGTTGCTGCGCACCTTTAACTTGCGCGAAAAAATAAAACGTAATGATCCGGTTTACGGCAATATGGAAGGCTATAAATTCAGCGGCCGGTACACCGGCTTGAAATGGGATGGCGAAAACATGAAGATCACCAATTTTGAACCGGCCAACCAATATATCCGTCGCACTTACCGGCAGGGCTGGGGCGAGTTGAAATTGTAAAGGAAGGCTTGTTGGTCTGCAAAACAGGAGACGCGCCATCCTGTAAGAAAAATAAAAAAGTCATTCCACTTTCAGAATTTCGAGAAATTTTACCACTCAGGATGACTTCTATTTTATAATTTTTAGTAGGTAGATATGAACCGCTCATTATGATACCAATCCCCATCAGGCACAAATATTTGGATGTGCTTAAATTGCGCGATACATCAGTTTAGTGTTAACCTTGTGTAAATATAAAATATTGATTATTAAGTATTTATAAAATATATATCTGAAATGTGTTAAGTTATGTTAACCCAATTAGATGCGTTTGCCTTGCTTCTAATCGCCTTTAATTTTTTTCCCGTTTTAATTTTCGGTAATTTCCCCTTATATCAACAACCCACGAATGAGACTACCTTTAACCACCTTATTGCTCATACTCTTTTTTACAAATTCATCCAATGCCCAGATAATTGCTGCCGGTAGCAAAACAACAACTGTTAATCCCGAAAAGCTGTTTTTAGATCCCCCCGAATCCGCAAAGCCTGGTGTACTCTGGATGTGGATGGGGGCCAATGTGAGCGAAAAGGGGATTACGAAAGACCTGGAAGCTTTAAAGGAAGAAGGATTTAATTCTACCACCATGCTGGGCCTGGCCGATATTACCACGCCATGGGCCAACCAGATTGGTAAAGACCCCACGCCCGAGATCATAGCCTGGACAGAACCCTGGTGGAAACTGGTACAACATGCCGCCCGGGAATCAAAGCGATTAAACATGACCATGGGGCTTTTCAATGGCGCCGGTTATGCCACCAGCGGCGGCGTGTGGATTACGCCCGAGATGTCTATGCAGGAATTATGTTTCTCTAAAAAGAGTATCAGCGGAGGGAAGGATACCCAGGTGATTGACCTTGATAGGCCCAATGTCAATTTAAAATCAAATGAGCGTTTCCCCGTTTATGACCCTCAAAACGGTAAAGTAGAAATCCCTAAAGTGCCCGAGCGTAAAACGTACTACAAGGATATTGTAGTACTGGCAATGCCGGCCAAAGGTGTGGTGAACAAATTGGAGATTATTAACTTGTCGTTGAAGATGGATACCTCAGGCAAATTAACCTGGCAGGCTCCAAAAGGCGATTGGATCATTTACAGATTTGGGCATACTACCATGGGCGCCAAAGTGCAGCCGGCGCAATGGCAGGCTACCGGTTTTGAATGTGATAAAATGAGCCAGGAAGCTGTCGATTTTCACCTTGATCATGTGATTAATGAAATCAAAAACCATTTAGGCGATATGGTTGGCAAAACGATAGATCATGTTTATTTTGATAGCTACGAAGATAACGACCCCAGCTGGACCCCTAAAATGCGCGAACAGTTCTCATTAAGGCGGGGCTATGACCTGTATCCATACCTGGCTGCTTTTGCCGGGCGTATTATTGAGGGTAAAGAACAAACATCCCGTTTCAAAGAGGATTTTGCCGAAACCATTGAGGACTTATACCACGAGGTTTATTTTACCACCATTGCCAAAAAATTAAAAGCCGCTAACCTTAAATTCTTTTGCGAGCCCTATGGTGGTCCATGGCGCTCAGATGATGTGCTGCCCAACGTAACCAACGTAATGGGCGAGTTTTGGACGCATGATGGCGTGTATGCGCCTTATGAACTGGAGCCTGTAATTAATTCGTTGAGGCGATATGGTCAGAATATCCTGGCCGCCGAAGCATTTACGGGCCAACCCCGTGATAGTAAATGGACGGAAACACCGGCATGGCTTAAATCAATAGGCGATGAGGCTTTTTGTGTGGGTGTTAACAAGATCATGATCCACCGGTTTGTGCAGCAGCCCTGGGATGATAAATACCTGCCCGGCAACACCATGGGGCAATGGGGTACCCACTTTGACCGTACCCAAACCTGGTGGAAACCCGCCAAAGCATTTGTAAGTTACCTGCAGCGCTGCGTAGGGGTGCTGCAATGGGGGCATTATGTGTCAAAATCAATTGAAGATTTTAGCGTAGCCATTGGCAGTAGCAATATGGTAGTGAAGAGTATTCACCGCGCGGATCAAAACACTGACATTTATTTTGTAGCCAACGTATCGCACTACAGCGGGCAGGTCAATTGCAACTTTAATATCACCGGCATGCAGCCGGAGTTATGGGACCCGGTAACCGGGGAGATGAGGGAAATTACCCAGTTTAAGGAAGAAGATAAACATACTATCATCAACCTCAAATTTGCCGATTCGCAGAGTTTTTTTATTGTGTTCCGTAAAAAGGTAGAGCCTGTTAATAGTGAAAGATTAAACTTTCCGTCGGACAGGTCTTTGTTGGATATCGATGGCCCATGGGAGGTGAAATTCGATAGCAAATGGGGTGGCCCGGAATCTGTAAATTTCGCCGCTTTATCAGACTGGACAGATAATGCCAATAAGGGCATTAAGTATTACAGTGGAACGGCGGTGTATTCCAAATCATTTAACCTTGCCGATTCTATCCGGAAAAAGAGAGAAGGAGGTGTTTACCTTGACCTTGGTATTGTAAACTGCATAGCAAAGGTGTTTATCAATGATAAAGAAATAGGTGTTGTTTGGACGGCTCCCTGGCGTATTAAAGTGCCTGTGTCGCAATTAAAGGCCGTTAATCAACTTGAAATTGAGGTAAGCAACGTTTGGGCTAATAGGTTGATAGGGGACGAACAGGAACCTGCGGACTGTGAATGGCTGCCTGGTCACCAAAAAGGGGGCGAGTATCTGAAAGAGTTTCCGGATTGGTTTTTGCAAAACAAGCCCCGCCCATCTGCCGGCAGGTTTTGCTTTACTACCTGGAAGTATTTTGATAAAAAGTCGGATCTGATCGCTTCGGGATTGCTTGGGCCGGTGCGACTTGTGGAAGAAAAGTTTTAAACGTTACCTTTTTTTAAATTCCCTCCCAACGGGCTACTGTGTGTACACATCTTTTTTATTAAAGAAAAATGTCATTTCGATAGAGTGAAGGGGGCGTATGAGATGAGCGCGAAAGAGAAACTATCTCTTGAACGCAGCGAAAAATCTTATGCAAGCGAAGAGCAAACGTAGCCTGTCGTATAAGATTTCTCACCCTTACTCAGCAAAATCCCGCCCTTCAAGGGTTCGAAATGACAACGTTTTTGTTTAATGATACGATTTCAGAAGATGTGTACACACAGTAGTTTCCCAAGGAAGGAATCGCACGATCCCTTGCTCTTTTAATGGTTATAATTTATAATACATCGAATTAAAAAATCTTTCGAACACTCAAAGTTTTTGCCCTATCATTGCCCCACAGAAATACACGTATGGGAACGCCGCTTAAAGATCTTTATTCGCTATCTTTTTATAACAGAGTAGGTGACGGCCTCGCCGCTGTTTTACCAGGTTTTGATAAAGAGCAGTTTATCGGGCAGATCTATTCGCCCGGTTTTGATAAGAAGGAGTTAAAGCAGCGCATGCGCCATACCTCTGTTGTGTTGCATCAGTTTTTCCCCGCCGATTATCCCGAAACGGTTAAGCTGATCAAAAAACTGGTTGACAGGTTTAGATCCGTTGGCTTTGGCGAAGACGGCCTGGCCTCCATGTTCCTGGCCGATTACATTGAGGTTTACGGGCTTGATGATTTTGAAACATCGGTTGATGCTTTAGAATTTGTAACTCAGTTTGTAAGCTGCGAGTTTGCAGTCCGTCCATTTTTAAGCAGGTACGGGCAGCAAATGCTGGATAGAATGCTGATTTGGAGCACCCACGAAAACCATAAAGTACGCCGCCTGGCAAGTGAAGGAAGCCGCCCGCGCTTACCATGGGGACTCGCGGTACCCGCGTTGAAAAAAGATCCAATCCCGGTGTTGCCCATCCTCGAAAACCTGAAAAATGATGAATCGGATTTTGTGAGGCGCAGCGTGGCTAATAGCCTTAACGATATCGCTAAAGATCATCCCGTTATAGTTTTGCAGGTAATTAAAAGTTGGGCAGGAATCAGCAAGCAAACTGACGCCATTATTAAACACGGCAGTCGCACATTGTTAAAACAGGGTCATACCGAGATCTTAAATCACTATGGTTTAGATACCAAGAATATCAATCTCAAGGATTTTAAGATCATTACGCCCGAAGTGAAAATAGGTGATGGCCTGGAGTTTAGCTTTAATATCACTAATACAAGCGATACCCAACAATTGATCCGGCTGGAATATGCCATATTTTACCGCATGGCAAACGGTCAGCCTTCTAAAAAGGTGTTTAAGATCAGCGAGAAAACTTATCCGCCCAACACTACAGCAAAAATCAATCGCAAACAAAAATTTATACCCATAACAACGCGTCGCTTTTATACAGGCACGCACGGGTTATCTGTTATTGTGAACGGAGAAGAAAAGGCTTTAGGGGAGTTTGAGCTGTGTTAATGTCTGCTGACTACTCGTGCAAAACCAATATCGCCTTTACAGAACGGTTCATTACCTGGTTAACTGTGCTTTTGTTGAAAAGGCGGTAAACTATGTTATGGTGATGTTTAACCAGGCAAAGCAAATCGGTTTCCTGTTGTTCTACAAATTCCATAATGCCGTTTAACGGCTTACTGTCGTTAATGTAGTTAAACTCCAGTTCGGCATGGGTTACCAGGTCCCTCAACTTATCCTCGCGGGTTTTGAGGTAACGACTATCTGATTTCTCCACCACATATAAAACCTGCATCTTTTCGGACCCGAAAGCTCTGATCATTTCATTAAGTGCCTTTACATCCTCGGCCGATAGTCTTGTTTCATAATCGGTAGCCAGCGTAATGGTAGGTACTTTGGAAAATTTGCTTTCTAAGGGGATAATGAGCGTAGGGATCTTCATTTTAGAAACTACGATACTTACGTTGCTGCCAACTATGCCGGCTATTCCGGTTGAGCCGGTGATCCCCATTACCAGTAGTTCTACCTTGTTTTCCTCGGTATATTTGCCAATCACGTTTTTCAAAAAGCCTACGCCGCATAAGGTGCTTACCTCCACATCCTGGTAAGTATCCTTGTCGGTATGTTCGGCAACCCAGTTTTTAAGTGCCTGGCGTTTGTTGTTGTAGTAATCTTCAATAAAAATGGCGTTGTAAATGTTATTGTCAATGCCCTCCGTTGGGTGTATAGCATGGATCACGCAAATATCCATACGCAACACTTTAGCCAGTCCTAAGGCGTATTCCATAGCATTGGCTGCACTTTTTGAAAAATCGGAAGCTACAAGGATCTGTTTCATTGTTATATGTTAAGATACAATTAATGCGGTTTTTAAACAAATAAATGGAAAAGCATAAACAACAGGAACGATAATGCAATAGATACCGGCAGTGTAAGCACCCAAGCCAGCGCGATGTTTTTAATAGTACCGCTGTTAAGGTTTTTGGTTCCCTCAGATGCTACCATTGCCCCGGCAATGCCGCTCGACAATACGTGCGTAGTACTTACCGGCAAGCCAAACCCGGTGCTTAAGCCTATGGTTGAAGCGGCAACAATTTCGGCAGTGGCACCCTGGGCATAGTTCAGGTGCTGATTGCCTATCTTTTCGCCTATGGTAACCACAATTCGTTTCCAGCCAATCATAGTGCCGAGGCCAAGCGATATGGAAATGGTGGCTATTACCCATATCGGTGCAAAATCCGTTACTTTATCTAAATCGGTAGCAGCTTTGGTCAGTTCGGTTTTGTCGTTGTTATCCAGCTTTACTTTCTCGTCTTCGGTAATGGCTTTAATGTTTTTCATTACCGCCTGGATCTGCTTGCGAAAGCTATAGGTCTTGGCAGCGTTTTTAGGATCTTTATTATTGATCTGTGCCTTGGTTTGCTCAATGGTGGCGTTTAGCGTGATAAAAAGACTTTGATCGGGCCGGTTAGCGCCGGTATATTTTTGGATCACCTGCTCCGTTTGGTTAAGCGATGCCAATATTTTATTATTAGGGATAGCGTGGTTAACCGCGAACCTGGCAGGCAAAAAAGCGATCATGATCAGCATTAACAGGCCTACGCCTTTTTGCCCATCGTTGCTGCCGTGAAAAAAGCTTACCAGTGTACAGGTGGTGATAAGCAGCAATCGGGTTAACAATGGCGGCTGGTCATCATCGCCCTGCGGGATATGAAAAAGATGTGCCGATTTAAAAACGTTTTTCAGCAAATACATTACCAACCAGGCCGCGCCGAAACCTATAACGGGTGACAACACCAGCGACGAGCCAATCTCGCCGGCCTTGGCCCAGTTTACACCGCTGCCGCCATAATACCAGGTAAAGGCCAGGCTACCCCCAATCATGGCACCAATAAGGGTATGCGAGCTTGAGCAGGGGATGCCCAGGTACCATGTGCCCAAATTCCAGATAATGGAACCTAATAAAACAGCCAGCACCAGGCAGGCACCCACTTTAACCGGCAGGCCCATCAGTTCATTTAAGGGTACCAGTTTTAATATGCCCATGGCTACAGCTACACCACCCACAAAAACACCCAAAAAATTCCACAAGCCCGACCAGGGAATAGCGTAAACCGGTTTTAAAGCCCTTGTATAAATTACGGTGGCAACCGCATTGGCCGTATCATGGAAACCATTAACAAACTCGAAGGCAACCACCGCAAAAAAACAGATGAAAAATACGATAAGTACGGAGCCACTCAAGTCAATCTGGCCTATAAATGGAAGGGTAATCATACTAAACAATGAGATCATAGCCTGCTTATTTATGAGTCTTAAATAACTGGTACAAAAAACAGCTAATTATGTAAAATATATGATTAACAAATTGTTATGTTATTGGTTGAGTTGTGTTAATTGTAAATAAAGGGCTTTTGGGTATAAAAGTCGATGTAAATTTGAACGATAAAAATTTGCCAGGTACAACAATTATATCATGCAGGCTTAACGGTGTGGTATTATGGCATGGATACCTTTGCGGCGTTAATAAACTTGTACAACGTTCTTTAGTGTTAATAATAAGGTCAGTTAATTTTTATTGGGATAATGACAAGGTTACCCGAAGCGAATATTGCGTAGAGCGCTGGTTGGCAGCATGCTGAAGGTTCGATCCCTTCCTCTACATCAAAAAATAAATAACCATGAACTATCCATTGATAGCTTTGATTGTTATAATAGCACTTGCCATTGTAAGTTTCCTGGTTTGGAAAAACAAAAAGGACGAGAAGCAAGTAATAAAGGAAATGACCCAGGAAGAGTTGAAGCCCGAAAAGCACGACGACAAGCATCCCGAAATTTAATTACCGCCTACGGTTATTAGCTATACATCAGCTGGTCGGCCTGCTTTTGCGAAACCGGTATGGTAAATTGATCGGCCAGTGTGGCAATTCCTTTGCCGTTGTTAAGGGCCACGGTATAATATGCTCCAGTAATTGATAAGCCAGCATCCTGCTTTTCGATACTCATCCTCAAAAAGCCATGTTCCCGGTCGCGGTATGCTTTAAGGTTTACATCGTCAAACAACTCACTTTTATTGGTATACATAATGTCATCGGGAATGGCAATCGCGTTCAATTCATCAAAACCACCGGCACCTGCAACAATAAAAGGCACAACAATACCATCTGCATATAATTTATGAAAGCGCTGGTAATTGTGTACGTGCCCACTAAATACCATATCGGGTTTAATACCGGTTTCTTCAAATACGCTGTTCAATAACGTTATCATGGGCAAGCTTGAACCATGATTGGTATCGGCAGAGTAGGGGGCATGGTGCAAACAAAGCAGCAATGCCTTATCCGGCCGCTCCGCATCCGCAGTAATTAATTCATTTACAAACCAGGCCCGTTGTTCGGCTGTTACCATGCCGTATTTGGGTATGTTGGTATGCAAACCGATGATATTTGCCAAAGGTGTTTTCAGCCTAAAATAAGGGTTCGGCTGTACCATACTTTTCCTTACGGCGCCACCACTGAAGGAAATAGGCCTTGAAGCTGTATCGCAAAATACCGCAGTATAAGCATCCAGGCTTTGGTATGGAGCCGCACTGATTGGGTTAACATCACTATCGTGATTACCGGCAATGGCAAATATGGGAGCAGGGTATTGTTCAAACGGTTTAAAAAACTGTTTTTCATACCTATCCGCCTCGCCATGGTGATAAACAATATCGCCTAAATGAAACAGGAACTGCGGGCGATTCTCCTCATTAGCTACATTACATTGGGCGGCCATTTCGGCAACTATTAAATGTACCTGGCTATCGGGCTTAACATTTCCGGTATCGCCAGCCATATGAAACACCATTTTTTGATTGGGAGGATCAGGAACAATCCCGTCGATATTTAGATGGTATGGATAATTGCCGGTTGGAGCCGGCAAGGGCAAAAACTTATATTGATCGTCGGGCTGATTTAATTTGAATACCGGTGTGTTGTTTACTTCCATGTAATATGGTTGCAAAAGTACAACGGCTTTATTAAACCAAGGTTAAATTTTTGCGTACGGCATGTTTACCTGGTTTTTATGACAAGCCTATTACGCAAGCCGGCTAATTTCTTAAGCTTTGGCAGATGGGCCATCGTATTAAAGTAAAAGTTGAAATCTGACTATGCGCTAAACATGAATATCAAGAAAGTAACCCCAACAAAATAGTTATCTACCTATTTTACCGAAGTGTCATTCCTGTATCTTTTTTAAGCCTCAAAACCGCTATCTACAAAATTTCTACAGATTTAAAGGCTATCATGTACTTACATTAGGTTAACTATGTATTAAATGAATGGAAAATTGTTGTTAACAAAAGCATATCATTGTAAACAGTAAGTAACCTGCAAATATTTACATCCTGTCAATTGAAAAAAGTAATTTACATCCTCATCATCTGTTTGGTAGCATTTAAAGCATACGCCCAACAAGTACCTGCCGATACCGGCAAAAAAAAAGTGAATATCCCGGATACGTTGAAAAAAGACCTTTTTACTGCGCCCGATACTGTTAAACATTTACACAGTAAAACAGCGGCGCTCATTCCGCCTGCCATATTGGTGGGTTACGGAGCCGCCTCTTTTGTTTTTCATCCCTTAAGGCATTTTGATAAGTACATTTATAACGAAGCCGACGAGCATAATTTCTCGACCAAAAAGCATTACGAAGATTATTTTCAATACGGACCTCCTGTATTGGTTTATGGCTTAAACCTGGTTGGCGTACATGGCAAAAATACTTTTGTCGATCGTACGCTCATCTACGTGATGTCGCAGGGGATGTTGAACCTGGCTACCTTTTCATTGAAGAAGGTAACGCACCGCGAACGGCCCAACCATGCCGATTACAATTCTTTCCCATCGGGGCATACCGGCAATGCCTTTGCCGGTGCCGAGTTTATGTCGCAGGAGTTGGGCGATAATTCTATTGTATATAGTATTATTGGCTACACCTTTGCCACCACAACAGGCGTGTTCAGGATCTATCACCAGGATCACTGGTTTAGCGATGTTGTGGCGGGGGCTGGCTTCGGGATCCTATCAACCAAGGCAGCCTACCTGCTTTATCCTTATATCCGTAACAACCTGTTTAAGGCTGGCCGCGAAAAGGAAAAGAATAAAGATGTGCCCGACGAACTGAAAAAGAAACAGCAAAAGAGCTCGCTTTTATTGCCATCGTATAATAATGGGGCGTTGGGGCTACAGTTTGCTATGGAGTTTTAGGCGCTATTAATAACGTTTGATTAAGTAATTTGGGGGGACTTAAAAGTGGGCTATCCCAAAAACGGAATGTAACCGCCACTTTTTTGTTTTAATGCAGGCCCAAAAGCTTTTGAGCCTGCGTTAAAATATTTTATAATATCTGCTTTTCCCAAAACTCTACCACCTGGTTCTCTCTAACCACTTTGGTATGTTCATAATTTATTTCCTGATAAAAACGGATAAATTGTGGGTCATCTATTGAGGTATATTTCTTTAAAAGGAGCGATGTGGTGTATAGCTTTATAAGTTTTAAATTATGATTATTAGCCAGCAGCATGATAATCCTAAATTCATTTGTAATTGTTTCATGTTCGTTTTTACCAATAGCAATTTTAATTTTAAGTATATGAACAAGTACTTCCATGTACGGGGTAGTAGTTTGTTTCCCGCTAATAATTTTTGAAATGTCTTCTTGTATCTCTGAAAGTTTTCTTTGCTTGTTAAGCGCAAAATAGGCGTCGGCAAAAAGCATCTTTAAAATAAAGGGATAGGCTATTGAAGAAACCGGCGAAGCTTTATAAGATTTGCTTAAAATACTTACCACCCGGAGCAGTTTTTGTGGATTTTGACCCATTATTAACGTTGATGCCATTAGCAAACCAACCATATTGTTAGCTGCTTCATCATAGTTGTTGTATGCTAAAACCACAGGGTTAAAGCTAAAGGTTGTAATTTGCGCTAATACTACTTTGTTTACGATACCGTATTTTAAAAAATTAAAAATGGCTGCAAAACAATTTATCGGATTGATAGGATAGCTTAAAACAATGGCCGACGGCAGCTCTTTTAATTCCTCTATCTGCTGTTGCAGTGTTTCTAAATTTAAGTTTACAATGGCCGTTATAGCCTTATAACAATGCAATAAAAAGCATCTATCGGGGCTAAGGTCAAATCTGAGAAGTGTAGTGAGTGTTTTTGAATAGTTTGCGTTTATAAATTCAATCCCCAGGAAATAATCGAGCAAACTATTTTGAATGTGAAATTTCCTCATGTCTGTCCCGTCAACCGAAAGCGAGACATATTCGTATTCCAGTATCTGGCATAAAAAGGTTAAAAGATTGGCTTTCAGATTCAAAGGGAACCTAACCAGCGTAAGATTGTGGAGCTCGTTCTTTTCGTCTGTGTTCACAATATTCCATATCAACCATTTAACAACACTTAACCTTAATTCATCAGTTAAACATTCATTTACATAGTTTATAATTGACTCATTAAACTTGCCGTCATTCAATGATAATAGGCGCTGCGCTATGAAGTAATTGAGTATATCTTTTGAACAAAATTCAATGTGTATATTTTGCTGTAGTGGGGTGCTTTTGTTAATTGTTTTTAAAAGATGCAAATTTAGCAATGTTTGGTAAACCTCTTCGTTTTTAACAATAAGTGTAGATGTAGCAAGGCGCCCTACCGGGTTATTCTCATCTTTCAAATCCATTAATCCAATAAGTTCATACAGAAACTGGGTTGTTTTTATTCCAATTTTATTCAGGTGAATTTTTTCAAATATTAAATTGCTTGTAAGCTCATACCGCAATAGGTGGTCAATTTTTTTCCAATGACAGTTTTGATTACTCAGTTTATAGTATAACTCAAAGTACATGGGGTGGCAAAGCGTTTCAACAACATCCGCATCTATTTTTAGTCCGTTTTTGGGATTCACCAACCGGCTTATTTCCGAAATTTCATAAGCATTAAGCATCGGGATATTGATAGCGTTTTCGGGATCTATCGTGAAGCCATCAAACCATTTTTTGCGAATAAAACCCAATTTATTGCGGTTGTTAATCCAGGTATTGGGTAATGTTGTTAAAATAAGTTTAAAGCTCCTGCTTTCATGATAAAGGTTTAATATGTCGATAAGTTGATCTAACACCAGTTGAAAGAGCGGGTTTTTAAATTTAATTTCGTCAAATCCGTCAATAATTAAATAGAATCTTTTCTCCCCGGCATTGTGGATGAGGCTGTGGTATTCAGTATTACTGCATCCTAATAATGATAGCAACCAACAATGGATATTTTGGCCGCCATGCACAATTGACATCAACACCTGGCTACTAAAAAAAAGGAAAATATCGTTTGATTTCTGCGAAGCGTTAAGTTCCAGTTTATCTTCAATCCAATGCAGCAGGGCAGTTGTTTTTCCAAAGCCCGATGGCGCTACCAAGGCAGTTGCTACAGCATCCGATTCAATAAAAGTATCGAGGTGGAATGAAACAGATTTACGACCTATTGTATGTTTAAAAGGTATTCCCGAACGATTTTTTAGCCCCTTTATCACAAAGTTGGTGACTTTATGGGCGTCGGTTGCCATTTTATTCCAATTAGTTGATGCTGCAGCAGATGTTGTATAATCGCAACTCTTCAAAAACTCTTCCAGGTTGGCAAACCCGCAGTATTTAGATAGGGCTTCAATTGTGAACTGGGATGGATTATGTTTTGTTTGTACTAAGCCATAAATCCGCTTTAACGTTGTTTCGCTTAAGCAACGATTGGTTTTTTTGAAAATGAGATTACTTAGGTGTTTACAATCGGAAGCGGTAACGTTTGGTATGGAAGCTGATTCGGATACGGACTTTTTTAGCAATTCAAAATGGTACTGCTGCATAATTGAGACTGGGCTAATACGTTAAACTTAAAACTATACCTTTATCTGCCCTTGCAATTGCCGGGGTCGATGAGGAATGCGCTGCTTTTTTTGCGTAATCGATTGCCTAACTTATAGTTATCAAGCCTGTACTGTTCGACAAGTTATTGCCGATATAAATCAGAGGCCAGTCCGTCAAAATTGGGGTAGAAAATCAGATTACAAAACCTGTGTTTTATGGGCTTGCAAGGAGCGCATTTTTTTTTGAGTCCAAATAGAAGAATTTTTAATCTTATCTGCTTTAAAATAGCCTACCCATATCTACCCGGATTAAAAAAAGGTATAATTTAATACATAAATGCCTGTTATGTGTTAATTTGTTTTAAATATAATTCGTTGTTTATTAGTTATTTGTGTGTTTTTACGAAAGCTGGTGACTTTGTTTTATTCAATTGTAACAACTTATATACATAAATTAAATTAAGGGTTGTTCCTGTAGCAGATGTAGCTCAATTATCGCTAATATTGAGGCCCAATTAATTGAACTTACATGAAAAGGATAGGTGCAAAACTATCGTTATTTATTCTATTTGCCCTTAACACAAAAGCTTATGGTCAACACAACAACAAACAAATTGACAGCATCCTTAACGTAGCAGATAAAACAGAAAATGTTCAACAAGCCATTCAACTCGGCATTAAAGCGAGCGAATACGCCCGAAAAATAAATTACGAAGATGGTATTGTTGGAGGTTTTATAGTGGCTGCGCTAAAATGTTACAACGCCGGGCGCAACGAAGATGTTCTTAAATTTACTTCCCAGGCAGAAAATACCGTAACGCAGATAAAGAGCATGTCATTCCGCGCCCATCTCATGACCCTTAAAGGAATGAGTTATACTAATCTTGGTTTTTACGAAGTGGGAAAACGGGTATTAAACGCGGCGCTGCCTGTTGCGTCTGATATTCCAGATCCAGATACCAGGTATTCCCGCATGGGTAATATTTATGCGGCTTTGAGCGAAAATAACGAGAAAGCCAAAGGCAAACTGAGCATTTCACTTGCATTTGTAAAAAAGAGCTATCAGGAGTTTATTAAGGTTAACAAAAAAAGCCGTTTTGCAGTTGGCCTGGCATTGGCAACTAATAATGTGGGAACTGGTTTTTTAGAAATTAAAAAATACGATTCGGCCGAGGTGTACCTGAATAAAGCAATCCTTTTAGCGGCCCAATATAAAGACCTTACAGTTAAATCATTTGCAAATTCTGACCTTGGAGAGGTTTATTACCGCCAAAAAAAGTATACACAATCAAAACACTGCTATTATAAAGCCGCGGCTGCCGCAAGAGCTTTGGGCAATGGCTATGATTTAAAAGATATTTATGTAGGCTTATCAAGGGTTTACACGGCTTTGAAAGACGAGAAAAATGCCAGGGAGTTACTGGAGTTGAGCGTAAAACTGGCCGATAGTTTAAATAAGGCGGATAAGGCGGCTGTTAACATACCATTGAATGATATTATCAAAGCAAATGATAAAGAAACTTCTGAAAATATAATTGAGTTAGTTACCATGTTAACCGGTGTACTTGCTTTGTTTATTGTTGCAGTTTCTGGATTGATTTTAGTATCTGGTAGATATAAAAGACAATTAAAAATAACAAATGAAAAAATAGAAGAGCTGTCAAAAGACGCCACAGCAAATATTAACAAAAACTCTATTGAATGTTTAAAAGAGATAGTAGAACTTGCAAAGGACAATAATCCGCTTTTTTTGGCGAAGTTTAATGAGTTATTCCCGGAGTTTAATTTAAAGCTATTAGCTATTGCGCCAAACCTTATTGTAAGCGAAATAGAGGTATGTATATTACTACGAATCAACTTCGATACCAAAGAAATTGCCCGATATACAAATAGCACCGTGCGTTCTGTTGAGGGTAAAAAACGGCGGATCAGAAAAAAACTCAATATCCCGCCAATAGCCGATACCAATATTTGGATAGCTAACGTGTAGATCAAAATAAAAGGTGATTGGTTAAAGCGTTATATCAGCCCGGGCCGGAGATTCTGAACAACTTTATTTTACTTCAACCCCAAAATACTTCAGCCCCAAAATCCCGGTCATAATCAGCGTCATAAAAAACAACTCGGTCCAGGATATTTTTTGGTGAAAAAGCATCATTTCGGCCAGTTTGATGAGCACCAGGGTAATGGCCGTCCACACGGCGTAGGCTACGGCTGTTGGCACCAGTTTTATCGCCAGCGAAAAAAAGTAAATATTGCCAATGCCAAAAAGAATATAAGCGGCAAAGGGCAGCCAGGCGGGTAAGCCATGCTGTATACTTAAAACAGAGTTCCAGCGCAGGGCTTTCAGGTCGGCAAATTTCATCCACTTTAACGAAAATGTCCATGCGGCTTCAAAAGCGGCGGCTATAATGAGATAGATCCAGGCCAAGGGTTTAGTTTTGTTGTAATACGTTATCTTCCTGTTTAACTACTGCCGGCTCTATTGCCGGGGGCTGAAAATGAACCTCTGATGTCGCTGGTTCATTGACGGCCAGTTTGGTAATCCAGTTCATCATATTGCTTCTTAAGTTATAATACCATTTAAACCAGGTGTATTTAAGCAATACTTTTTCATCAAACCGCTTTACCGAAAACGCGTGCTGCAAAAAATAATCTTTGGGATAATCATAGTACAATCCCCAATTTTCAGGCTTATCGCCGGGGGCGTGACCAGGATCGTAAACGGTGCCAAACAGGTAATCCCAAATGGAAAGCTTGGTGGCAAAGTTGGCGTGAAAAACTTCCTGGTAGTTGGCATGGTGCCATAAATGCAGCTGGGGCGAATTGATAAAATATTTGAACTTGCCCAGGTTTACCTTTACGTTGGCGTGAATGAACATGCCAAACATGGCATCAAGCAAAGCCTTGATAGGTATAACCATTGGGTTTGCACCCAATAAAATAATGGGTGCAAACTCTATGGTTTGGTTAATAATGATCTCGATAATATGCGACCGTGAGCCCGCCAAAAAATCGACTTCCTTGCCCGAATGGTGTGCCTCATGAATACGCCAGAACACTTTGTTGGAGTGTTGAAAGCGATGAAACAGGTAGATGTACAGATCATGTGTTACAAAAAAGAACAATACCTGCAAAGCCACCGGCCAATTGCTGATCAAATGAAAATGCGACAGATCAAAACGCGATTGCAGGGGCGCGATGATATAATCAAAGATCAGGATCTTTAAAAAAAAGCTCTGTATCAGCGTGTACCAAACCAAATCGATCCAAAATCCTTCCCTGAAAAAGGCCAGCCCTTTACGGTAGGGCGAAATTCTTTCCCAGGCGATGATGAACACCACCCAACAGGCCAGGATAATGGATGTTATGGTTAATACTTGTTGCTGGGGCATTATTATACCAGTGGTTTTGTTTTATACTCGTCGCTAATGTTTACCCGCAGGCGTTTCATGGGGGCCAGTTCAGAATCATAAACCCGTTTCTGACCATCGCCGGTTGCGGTTTCCACATCGCGGATGTCGCGTACCAGGCGTTGCAGGCCTTGAGGCTCAACTGAGGCGGCATGATCTGATCCCCACATGGCGCGGTCAAGCGTAAAATGGCGTTCCACAAAAGTAGCACCCATAGTTACAGCAGCCACGGTAGTAGCTAAACCGGTTTCGTGACCAGAGTAGCCAATAGGAATGCCCGGATATTTGGCCTCTAACGTTTGGATCATTTTAAGGTTTAACTCCTGCGGGGCGCATGGGTAGGCCGATGTAGAGTGCGCTATAAACAAAGGATAGTTTGGATCAAAAGCGTTCACAAAATCCATGGTGGTTTCGATCTCTTTCATGGTAGACATGCCGGTTGATAACATTAACGGCTTGCCGGTTTCCAGGATGCTTTGAATAAGCGGGAAATCTGTTAATGAGGCTGATGCCAGTTTGTATAAAATGGTATCAAAACGCTCCATAAACTCAACAGAAGGCACATCCCAGGCCGATACAAACCAATCTATCCCTAATTTTTTGCAATACTGATCGATGGTTGCATACTCAGCAATGCCAAATTCGGTTTTGCGTTTATAATCAATATAAGTGATACGTCCCCATGGGGTATCACGCATTACGTTCCACTGATCTGGCGGTACACAAATCTCCGGTGTTCTTTTCTGAAACTTAACGGCATCAGCTTTAGCGGCCACAGCCTCGTCAATCAGCTTTTTGCAAACTTCAAGCGAACCGTTGTGGTTAATGCCAATTTCGGCAATAACATAGCTTGGTTGTCCTTTACCAATTACGCGACCATTTTGCAGGGTAATGGTGCCATTGCGGTTACCGGCGATAAAAGCAGTAGTTTTGGCTTCAATGATCAGTTCGGCAAATTCACGGAAACATCCGTCGCCGCTGTTTATGCTGCTTACAAAATCAACCTGATTTTTTACCAATGGCAAAGCATCGGCAGGGGCAGCGGTAAGGCCTGCAAGCTTTATTACTTCAAGGTCGTTATAATCATCGCCTATGTAGGCAACTTCCTGCGCGGTTAGGTTTAAACGAGTGCAGATCTCTTTAAAAGTCGCCACTTTATCTTTAATGCCAACGTGCAGCTCGGTTATTTGCAGTTTTTCGGCACGTTTGATGAGCGAGGGCGAAAACTCGCCGGTTATAATACCTGTTTCAACACCCGCAAATTTGCGCAGGCGTTCCACACCCATACCATCGCGCATGTTGAATTTTTTGAGCAGCTCGCCATCGGTGTTATAGTAAACACCTGCATCGGTTAATACACCGTCGTTGTCGGTTAGCAATAATTTAATGCCTGCCGCTTTTTGTTTTAAAATTTCATTCATTATGTTGTGTGAATTAAATTGCTGTCCATCCGCCATCAACCACCAGGTTTGCGCCGGTCATGTATGCCGATGCCTCGCTGGCCAGGAATACAAGCGCGCCCTGATAATCAGATGCCTTGGCCATACGGCCCAATAAAGTTTTTGCTGAATAATTACCTATAAAATCTTCGGTTTGTCCGTTTTCTACTCCCCCTGGCGATAACGTATTTACCCGCACGCCGGTATGCCCCCAGTAAGCCGCCAAAAAGCGGGTAAAGTTGATAATAGCCCCCTTGGTAACCGGGTAAGCTGCTGATTTATAAAAAGTTTGTTCGCCCTGGGCGTTGCGGTAAATGCTTTGATCGGGCCCAACCATGCCATAGGTTGATGCAATGTTGATAATGCTGCCACTACCCTGCAAAGCCATATGCGTGCCCAATATTTGCGAGCATAAAAACACGCCGGTGATATTTACATTGAGTGACCGCTGAAAAGCATCCAAAGGATAGTTTTCAAAAGCAGATAACTCCTTAGCCATAGCCGGATCTTCAAACTTATCATTGATGGCCGCGTTATTCACCAGCACATCTATTGCTTCGTATTTATTTAGGATAATGTTAAGCGCGTCAATTAATGATTGCTTGCTGGTAACATCAACGCCCAGGCCTAAATGGTTATCGCCTAAACTTTGGGCAAATTGCTTTGCCTCATCGGCATTAACATCGGCAACAATTACGTTGGCACCAGCCGCGGCTAATGCTTCGCAGTGTTTTTTGCCGATTAAACCGAGCGCGCCGGTCACCACTGCCGTTTTTTGATTTAACGAAAACAGGTTGTTCATTAGCCGGCTATAACGCTTTTAGGTTTAATGTTGTAGTTGCTCACCTTACGGAAAACAGCCTCCAGCACATCGCCTTTTAAATAACTTTTAACATCGCCGCTTTCAATGGCCTCTTTTACCAATGGCAGTACCTCGCGATAAGCCGATAGGATGTAGCTGATATCTTCGGTACCATGGCTGTAGCACATGTTGTGGAAACCGGCCCAAAGCACACCGCGTTTAATCATTTCCTGCTGCATCAGTGTTTTAACCTCTAAAGCGTTGCCTGCATCGGGCGTAAAGGTTACCATGCTGCGGCAGTTATAACCTACGCAACGGGTGTATTTATCCATACCGGTTTCAATAGCCAGCAGGTTATAACCGTCTTTTAATAAGGCACCATGCTCATCAAGGTATTGCGGTACATTCTTATCTTTAAGCTCGTTAATGGTGGCTATACAGGCGGCTAATGATAAAGCCTCGCCACCAAAGGTAGTGTAGCTAAACACTTCCGAGTTGAAAAGCTCCATTACATCGGCCCTGCCGGTTAATAGTGCTATTGGCATACCGTTGGCGCAGGCTTTTGAAAATACAGCCAAATCTGCCTTTACATCAAAATACTCCTGTGCGCCGCCAACCGCTACACGGAAGCCCGTCCACATCTCATCGAAGATCAACAGCGTGCCGTTGGCTTTACAAACTTCGGCCAGTTGCTGCAGGTAACCGGGTTTGGGCGCCTCAAAAATGAAAGGCTCCAGGATCACGGCAGCCACAGTTTCGTCTAAAGCGGCTTTTACCGATTCAATATCGTTGTATTCAAAAGTATAAGTAAGGTCCTGGATAGGCTCAGGCACACCCGCGTTCCTGCTGGTGATGCCGATATACCAATCATGCCAGCCGTGGTAGCCACAGCAAAATATTTTATCGCGGCCTGTAAAAGCACGGGCAACACGTACAGCTGCCGAACAAACGTCGGCACCGGTTTTACTGATCTTAACGGCTTCGGCATTAGGTACAACTTGTTGCACCAGTTCGGCCAATTCAACCTCTAAAGGGTGCATCAGCGAAAAGGTAATGCCATCTTCTAACTGCCTGCGAATAGCGTTATCAACGGCAGGGTAAGCATAGCCTAAAGAAATAGGGCCAATGGCCGAATTTAAGTCGATATACTCGTTGCCATCCGCATCCCACACATGCGATCCTTTGCCTTTTACAATATATTTTGGTGCTACGCCATTGCTAAACTGCCCCGGTCCTTTAGCCAAAGTTTGGGTAACTGGTTTTTGAACCTGTAGGGCGCGGGCGTATATTTTGTCTGATTCGGTGATAACAGGAAAATCGTTATCGAGTGCTATTTTGTTAGCCATAATCAATGTTATTTATTCTGAAAATTCGGGAGTTAATATTTCCGGCTGATGGTGGGTGGTTTTATAACCCAATATCTGCTCGGCTATTTGTTTGCCGGTAAAGCCTTCATGCTGTAGCACATCGGGCAGTAAAGCCGGCTTAAACCATTTGTTGTTTAGGGCGATTGGCAATACCCTGGCTGTGGTTTGGTGTTTTAATAATACTTCGGCCACAATAGTGTATAAGCCGCCGGTTACAAAATGATCTTCTAAAGTAACTACCAGTTTGCTTTGTGCCGATGCCGTTAAAATAGCCTGCTCATCAACCGGTTTAAGGCTGCGCATGTTAATAAGACCTACAGATAAGCCTTCGCTTTGCAATATCTCAACAGCTATTAATGCCTGCTCAAACAATAGGCCGTAAGTTAAAATGGTAACATCGGTACCTTCGGCAATTACTTCGGCTTTGCCTAAAACAAAGGGTGCGTGCTCATACCATGTTTTACGCGTATTGATGCGGGTATAAGCTGGTTGTGCCGATTGCCAGATTTGAGGCAGCATTTTTACCAGGTCGTCCTCATCGGCAGGGGCAAATACGGTTACATTGGGGATGCCGCGCATAATAGCTATATCCTCAATAGCCTGGTGGGTAGGGCCGTTACCATCAGATAATAAGCCGGGAATAAAGCCACTCAGTTTTGCCGGTAAACCGGGGATACCTAAATCGGTACGTACAAATTCAAAGGCGCGCATGGTTAAAAACGCGGCCAGGGCGTGCACCACGGGGATACGGCCACGCAAAGCAAGGCCCGCGGCAGCACCTATCATGGTTTGCTCGGTAATGCCGGTATCAATAAAGCGTTTGCCTAAAATACCGGGCAGGTTACGTACCAGCGCGCGGTTTTCGGCAGTCATTACAATAACCTGTTCATTGGCAAGCGCCGTTTCTGTCAATAGTTGTTCGTAAGTCATATGTTATCGTACCACTAAAGTTTCTGATGTTAATAGGGTTTGATGTTCGCCGTGCAGTTCAAGCAAAAGCTGCTCAACTTCATCTGCATTAAAATTGCAAAACCAGCGGTCGGCCCGTTCCTCAATGCTTGGCAAACCTTTACCGCGTACGGTATCGGCAATTACTACGTTTACTTTGCCTTGTTCAAATGGGTAAGCGCTAAAGGCTTCATGCAGTGCAGTAAAGTTGTGCCCGTTAATGCGTTTAACGGCTGCGCCAAAGGCGGCAAATTTATCGGCAAGCGGTTCCAGCGGAATTAGGTCTTCGGTGCGTACATTGGCCTGGAAATGGTTCCTGTCAACCACAAAAATCAGGTTATCCAGTTTATAGGCATTGGCTACCAGCATAGCTTCCCAACAGGTACCTTCGTTCAGCTCGCCATCGCCTAAAATGCAAACCACTTTATTACCGCCACCGCTTATTTTAATATCCATAGCAACGCCAATAGCTACCGAAGGTAAATGCCCAAGCGAACCCGAATGAAATTCTATACCCGGAATATGGGTATTAGGGTGCCAGTAAATATGATCGTTAAGCGATAAGTGATTGCCCAGGCGTGCTTTATCCAGTAAGCCCAACTCGGCAAATGTGCCGTACAAAGCGGGTACATCGTGCCCTTTGGATAGAAAAAGGTAGTCGCGGTTTGGATCGGCCAGGTTATCCGCATTAACATTTAAAAAACTGCTGTACAGGTAAACAATCAGGTCGACAGCCGACAGTGAAGCCCCGGTAAAACAGCCGCCATCTGTTGACATGCGTACAATATGTTCTCTCACATTTAAAGCCGTAGCCCTAAGCTCATGCTCATTAAAATTATTCATGGTTAGGCTTCATTTTGGTGTAATACTTCGTTTGGCGCTTTTTTGGTTTGATCGGGCAAAACGGTTTGCAATTCATCCAGGTGATGACGGTACCAGTTTACACCGGCATATTGCGAGTTAAGCTGATAAATTTCGGGCTTGCGCTCTATCAGGTTCAAAATGTCGCGGCAGGTAAACTGATGGCAAACCGGGTATAATTCCTTAAATACTTTTTCAATAAAGTAGTAATCTTCAGGATAATCAATAGTAAACCTGTGCGACATGGAATAATCCAGCCCGGTTTTCCAGGTTACATTACCTACACTAAAAATTAAAGGGTTTTCCCATATGTATGGAGTGGTATGCTCCAGTTCCATCGGGCGGCCGGCATTTTCCCAGGCTTGCCTTAAGCAGGCCATGGTCATCACTTCTACATCGTTACCATCCGGCCAGGTTGCGGGGTGCAGATTGCTCACGTAATCGTATTTACCGCGGTTGGCAAAAAAGTACTCCAATACCTGGTCAACAATGCGCGGGTCAATCAGCGGGCAGTCAGATGGGATCTTTAATACCACATCGGCCTTAAACAATTTGGCCGCCTGGTAATGCCTGTCAAGCAGGTTACCTAAGCTGCCCCTGTAATAAGGTACCTGCAGGTTAACAGCTTCTTTTACAATAATATCATCTTCCTGGTTTTCTGATGTGGCAATAATGATATCTGCTTTGTGCTGCATCATTTGTAAGCGCTCTATCATGCGTGCCAACAGGCTTTTGCCCAATATAGGCAGCATTACCTTGCCCGGTAAACGGCTTGATGCCATGCGGGCCTGTACTATAATTACAATTTTTTCTGTCATGGTGTTAGTTTTACCAGTTTACAATTAGTTCGCCGTTAAGCTCCAGTTCCGATTCGCCTATCATTAGCCTGTGCATGGCGCTTTGTGGGTCGAAACTTTTTTTGCCGCCTTTATGGTTTAAATACCGGCGGCAAAGCGCAGCTATGGTTTTTGCCGATGTGCCTCCGTTTTGAACAGGGGCAAGCTGCATCAGCTCATTAACATCAAACCAGGAGTGTACCTTTTTGCCCAGGGCTATGCCTGTGTAAACTACCGTTGAATATTGGGTGATGAGCTCGCAGCAATTGGCTATCATGTGCGCGGTATTGCCTTGTTTATAAACAAGCGCGCTGGCAGGCGCGTATTTGCGGATCTCTTTTTCGGCCCGTGTAAAGTTTTCGTTGGGGTGAAGTTTAAAAAGCAACTGGCGGCCGCCAGCAATTTTTACCGCCTTTTTTATGAATGCTGCACGGTTTTCTATCCGGAAGGTTTCCCGCATATCGGTAGTAGCCACCATTACGTAATTATGGTGTGGAAAATCGTTATTTAAATGTTGCTGCTGATCATCATAGTTGGGCATGCCCGTAACCACTATCTTACTAAGATGGGTGCCTTTGCTTGTGAAATGCTGCTTATAGCCCTCAGATGCCGCGCAATAAACATCGCAAATGTTGGCAGCCCCGTTTAGCGAGGTATTACCGCAAAAGGTAGATGGCAGCCTTAAGGTTTTTACTATTTTACTCCAGGTGGTATACCTGTCAACCATACCTTCCTGTACCCAAATAGTTTTGCACTGGCGCATCCTTTTGGGGATAATCATATCGGTACAATAAACTACCAGGTCGTACTGGTTTTTTTTTGCGCCGAAATCAATTTGCAGGCCATGCTGGTTAAGGTAACGTTCGGATTTTAGCCTGAATTTCCTGGAAAGCACGGTGCCGTTAAATAGCGGGGTGTTGTTTAGTATATAGTTGAGTGGTTTATTATCGGTAAAAAGCTGGCTAAACCAGCAATCAAATTCAGGTAGCGCGTTGGCTATCTGGTGCATTTGCGTGGTTTGGTTAATTGAACCTGTAATGAATAATATTTTCTTCATTTTTTCCATTTTCAATTAGGAGTGTGCAATAAATTCAAGACTTAGATAATTTATTTTTCTTTGTTTAAAATATACCGGCTTGCTATCGCTTAATTAATATTTTGTTAAAAGTAAACGAGCAACTTTTAGATAAAGCGAAGCCAGTATTATCAAATTATTAAGCGGAGGTTTTGGGCGGGATATTTGTTAACAAATGACAGTTAATCCACTTTGGCATAGCTTTTTGGGCCGGCTTGCAAAAAGTTTTTAAGTTCGACAAGTTTATCGGTATTAATAAGGTCCACCCCGCAGTTCAGCAGCTCGCGCCATACGGTTTCATTTTCCGGCGATGCCCAAAGTCGTACTTTTTTGCCAAAGCGATGTGCCATCATCACATAGGTACGCAGCCGCTGCCTTTCAAACGGCGAAAAACTGCCTTTGCCATCCCATTTTAGCAGGTGCGAGTATTTGCAGCTTGCGGTTTGATACAGGTTTTTTGAAAGGGTATCCTGTTTAACCTGCATCAAATCCTCATCAATAAAGGCCAGCCTGTTTTTTTGCGCCCTGATCAGTTCATACGGTTTATGGCCGGTTATTACTACGGTTACCTGTCGCTGAGTATAAACACCATCATCATAGCCGGATAAGATAGATTTGTATTTATCCAGTAATACTTCCAGCGCCTGGTAGGTTTTATCCGCGTCTGATTTAATGTCAATCATCAGCGTAAGCGGGTATTGGGGGCATTTGATCTCCTTGTTGGTGCCGTTAATGCACTCCAATAGCGGATTGAAATACAGTTTTTCTAAAGTATGCTGTTTTTTAAATATGGGGAAGATGTGGGCTACTATCAATTTATTGCCCCTTAAATAAATATCTGCCTCAATGTGGGTAAAGCCATTGTCAAGGGCATCATACAATGGTCTTTTATGCCAGTAATCGTTATGGGCGAAGCCGCTGGTGAGCGTTAAATTTTGGGGGTAAGCGTTGTAACCGAGAATGATCAGTAGTAAGAGGGATAACAAGAATTTAAGGTGCTTCGGGCAAAAAATTGCTGTTCGCATCGATAATTTTTTTGTTTACCCAAAAGTACCGCTTCAATGTTGCCAAATCATTAGCTTATTGTGATGTTAATTTTTAATTGATGTAAACAGTAGGGAGGAAAGAGTCAGAAATCAAGAGTCAAGAATTAAGATAGTTATTGGGGCGTTTCTGGCTGTTGCTGTTGCGGTTTTGTTGCGGTTTGTAAAATATGACAATTCATTAATGTGTTGATTGTTAGGATGGTATTGTTTTTCGCTGTTTCACTTGTTGCGCAACGCAACACTTTTGGAGGAGCTAAAAAGTGCGTGCCGTTACAAAAATTGAACACTCAGGCAACGTATTGGTAAAAGTTACAGTAATACAGGTAATGATTATTTACTAAAAACCACTCCAAATGAAAATTTTATCAAAATTAATAGCCGTTTCATTCGCTGCTTCTGCTATATTTTTTTCAACCAACGTAAAGGCACAAACGGTAGCTGCCAATAAATTTACCTTCAGCCTGGGTGCCGAGACCGGCGTCCCTACAGGCGTAGCCCGCCTGGGTGCAAATTTTGTGCTGGGTGCCTCTGGCAAATTCCAATATGGCGTTACCAATAACTTCGCGGTAACTTTTGCCGCGGGCGGTTATCATTTTTTCCCTAAAACAGACCCGCTTACCAACAAAAAGTACGGAAGCTATGGCGAAATCCCGCTTAAAATAGGCGTTAAAGAGTTTGTTATCCCTAACTTTTATGTAGCTGCCGAAGGCGGTTTGGCCTGGGAAAAATTAGAAGGTAATCAAGGCTGGGCGCCCTTCCACAGGCGAGATTTGGCTGGTGGTATAGGTTATGCCGATAAACACTGGGATCTTGGTGTACGCTACGAGGATTTTTATATGAAAGATTATCACTCTGGTGTTGTAGCCTTACGCCTGGCTTACGGGTTTGGTTTATAGATCAACTAAATCCCGATCCAATAAAAAGGGCTGGCAATTATATAATTGCCAGCCCTTTTTATTGGAATACTTTCTGTTAAGCTTTTGTAACAGGTACAGTAAGGCTAATGGTAAGCTCATCCGGCGAGCCATTGCGGGTAATGCCAAACTCTTTGGGTATTACTTTAAAGTCGCCTTTAAAAACGCCTTCGGCTCCTTTATCATCAAACGTAAAATGGATGGTAACAGGCTTGGTAACACCCTTCATGGTAAGTTTACCTGCTGCCTGGTAAGCGCTGCCGCTTTTGGTAACGTTGGTAGATACAAATGATATGGTTGGATATTTATCGGCATCAAGGGCATCTTTAGCGTGATTGTTTTTGATAAAGAAACCGGTGGCAATGCTTTCAACAACTATAGTTGCCGAAATTTTTGATGCTTCAGGGTTTTCTTTATCAAACTGGATATTCGCTTTCAGATCTTCAAAAACACCGTTAATACGGCCGCCCGAAAATTTAACTTCATAGGGGCTTTTTACTTTATAGGTGTTGAGTGTTAAAGCAAGTGCCGAAATGCTGACAACAAACAAAAGCAACAAGGGAAACATGGTCTTTTTCATACAGATGTGTTTTAATATTGATATAATAACCTCGTGTTTATCAGGAGGGTTTTATAAGAAAACGAATGTAGAGTTAAAGAGGTTGCTTGTAAACAGAAACTTAACAGGATTTAAGCTTGTTGATTTCTATGGAAGTGGTTCCACGTCTGCTAACTCCCAAACTGTGTAAGGTGATGGTCAAGGTGTTTATAAAACATATTGTTCCACTCTGTAATGGTCAAAGGGCCAAAAGAATGTGACATCCGCCCGTCAAACTCCTTTTCGCCTAATTGCTGTGTTTTTTGGATATAGGCAATCAGCCTGCTTTTTTCTATCTCGAAGTCTTTTTCGGTGGTCATCAAAAATGCGGGGGCTGTTGGGTTATTGTGTCCGTAAGGAGTCTCGCTTACTACCTTGTTTTTTACCAGCAGTTTAAGGATTAACTTCATAAAGCCATTAGGCTTAGGGTGTTTATCCTCATATGCCAGCTCATAACTCACGTTACAATGCGCAAGCATTTGCGCTACAGTCATTTTACCCCATAGGGGTTTGGTTTCGGAGGTAAGCGTGTTGATTCTTTTAATTACGTCATCAGCAACCGGTGCCGAGAAAATGCTTGGAAAGGCCATAAGGTTGTTTTTTTAATGATTTATCGGTCTGTACAAGCATGACGATGAGCAAGACCAATATGGGACAAAAGATAAGCTATTTTTTAGTTTTTATTGATTACCAGTATTTCTTATCCATTAACCATGCCGCCAGGTCTTTATTATAATTAAAAAAAGATGCAGGCGGATGTTTTGGCGCGTTAAGGATGATCAAAGGAACATTGATTTCATAAACAGAACCATGGCTGCGGTAAGTATCAGGTAACAGCTCTACAGCTTCATTTTCAAGGTCACCAAAAACGGTGGTGGAATCGCCTAAAACTATGAGGTCGCCTATGCGGTTTGCTGGTAAGTGATATTTTTTAGCAGCTTCTGCTCGTGTCAGTATATTTTCTATGCCTTGTATCTTGTGTAAGGCTGCTTTAACCATGGTTACGTCAGCGGGGTTGTTTAGATACACATATGATGCACCACCAAATCCCCGGTGATGTTTAATGTATTTATCCTTCTCTGGGCTCAGCGCCAGTTTTATATTTATATTTTGCAATTTTAAAGCCTTCTGAAGGTCTATACAACGGCTTTTATGGTTTACGTCATGATCGGCGGTGATCAATATGGTTGCATCGGGTGCTGCCTCGCTAATCTGCCGGATGTAGTTGTCGATATTTTTTAAATGATTGATAGAATTGCTGTCGGTTGGTGCCCAGGTATGCATGGGGTAGTCTGTAGTATGAATATAAATACAGCCAATATCCCTGCGGTTTTTAAGCAGGTAAATCCCCGCCTTCATCGACCAGTAATTGATCTCGGCACTATAGATGTTGGCGGGCATACCAAGATGGTTGGTCCATGAAGTATCCGCGGTTTCTGGCGATACCACCATATCGGTGCCTTCGCAAAGCAGGGTGGTACTTTTCTTTTTGCTTGATATCAGTGCCGATTTTACGCCATATTTTTTAAGTTTTTGAAAAATGGTAGGGGCAAGTACCAGGTGCTTGTCTTCCATAAACTCTTCCTGCCCCTGATCGTTTAAAAAGAAATTGCCGCTTATGCCATTAACCTGGGGAAAGGTGCTGGTACATATGGATGTATTATTAGCATTGGTTACCGTTGGCATTAGCGCGCTTACCTGCTTAAAAAAGCCTTTCTCAATCATCGATTTCAGGTAGGGCATGGGCGAGTTTTTAAAATAACTCATGCCGAAACCATCAAACATGATGATAACCACCCGTTTACCACCGTTGAATTTTAGAGACGGATTTTGGGCATACCCGCAATTGATGACCGACAAAAAGGAAACAACTACCAAGCAGCGCAATAAAATTTTCATGTTTTTTTGCCGAAATTATCAAGGAATTACTTTGGTAAATTACTGAAGATGATGATTTAACGGAAAGATAACCTTTAGATAATGTGCTGCTCTTTGTTATGGATTTGTCTGCTCTTTCACCAGTTTGCCATATTTTTCCAACACAGCTACAATTTCGGCAATTTTCATGGGTTTGCTCAGGTAATCGTTCATGCCGGCCTGCAGGCAGGCTTCTTTGTCTTCAACCATGGCGTTGGCAGTCATGGCCACTATAACAGGTTGTATGGATAAGTTTTTCCTGATCTGCCGCGTGGCTTCCAGTCCGTCCATCTCGGGCATTTGCACATCCATTAGTATAATATCGTATTGTTTTGCCGTTACCGCTTCCAGCGCTTCAATGCCGTTAACAGCAATATCGGCCTGGTAGCCCATTTTCTGAAGGATTTGCCGGGCTACTTTTTGATTGATAAGGTTGTCTTCGGCAATCAAAATACTCATGGGATATTGTACACCCAGTTCTGTTGATAGGTGGCTTATCTTAGTTTTTTGATCTATAGCATTTTTGCTTTCGTTCTTTAACAGATCGATGATATGTTTCAGCAGCAGGTTATGTTTGGCCGGCTTGGTTAGTACCACATTAAACAAATTTACCTCGCGTTTGCTTTGCTTATCTACCGAGCTGAGTAAGATCATAGGAATACCAGGATGGTCGGCTTTTATTTTACGGGCCAGTTCGGCACCATCCATGCCGGGCATATGCATATCAGTTATAACTAATTCTATTTGGTTGTCACCCGTTAACATAGCCAACGCTTCGGTGCCCGATTTTGCTATTAAAGGCGTAAACTTCCAGTGTTTTAGCAATGTTTCCATAATGTTGCGGTTGGTAGCATTATCGTCAACAACAAGAATTTGTTTCTTTTGAAGACCGCTAACATCCGGGTTAGCGTACACAGGCGTAGTTTTAATGCCAGCCCTGGTTTTAATATTGAAGCTGAAAGTTGTGCCTGTACCTAATTCGCTTTTGATGCTAATCTCGCCGCCCATTAAATGAATGAGTTTTTCACTGATCACCAAACCAAGGCCGGTTCCTCCATACTTACGGGTTGTACTGGAGTCAACCTGCGAAAATGCTTTAAACAGGCGCGATAATTTATCGTCGGGGATGCCGATGCCGGTATCGCGTACGGTAAATGAAAGTTCAAGCCCGTCATCGTTGGCGGATGTTTCATTTATACCAATAAAAATCTCGCCTTCACTGGTAAACTTAATAGCATTACCCACCAGGTTTATTAATACCTGCCTTAAACGCATCGAATCGGCAATGATATGCTCCGGCACTTCAGGCTCTATCTGGTAAATAAGATCGATCTTGAGCTGCGAGGCTTTATCGGCAAAAAGATCCAATACGCCTTCAACGCAATCCCTGATATTAAAATCATGTTCTTCCAGTTCCATATTACCTGATTCTATTTTCGAGAAATCGAGTATGTCGTTAATCACCGTTAAAAGAGCATCGCCAGACTGTTTGATGGTTTCGGTATACTCTGCCTGTTCGGCGGTGAGGTCGGTATTGGTTAAAAGGGTGGCCATCCCAATAACACCGTTCATAGGGGTGCGTATCTCATGACTCATGGTGGCCAGGAATATACTTTTGGCCTTGTTGGCATTTTCCGCTTCCTCGCGCGCTTTCTCGGCCGCTTCGCGCGATCTTCTTTCTTCTATAGTAAGTTGGGTAATACTTTCGGTACGTTCCTGCACCAGTTTTTCCAAATTTTCCTTTTGTCGCCTAACAGTGCGCATCCTGTATTTAAATAAACCATAAATAGCGCCAACAAATGCCAAAACTGCCAATACCTCAAACCACCAGGTTAACCAAAATGGCGGAATAATGGTAATGGTTAGCGGCGTAGCCACCGGCGACCATAAGCCCTGACTATTTCTGTATTTTAGCTTAACATGATAAGTGCCGGGTGATAAATTGGTATACGAAGCGGAGTTATGACTGCCAATGTAATTCCATTCTGTATCAAAACCCTCTAAATAGTAAGCGTATTGTTTCCTGTCGACTGAAGCGTAATCAAGTGCCGCAAATTCAAAGGAAAAGACAGATTGTTTGTAGGATAGCGTAAGGTTACGTGTATCGGTTATGTCTTTTTTTAATGGCGACGGATCATTGGGGCCTGTTGCAATGGTCAACGATTTATTAAACAACTGAAAGGAGGTAATAACCAATGGGGCGAAACCATCCTGTTTCAATACCTTATCGGGATCAAAAACATTAAAACCGTTAATGCCGCCAAAATAGATCTTTTTATCGTCGGTTTTCAGGGCCGAATGGGGCTTGTACTCATCGCCCTGTAAGCCGTCTTCAATAGTGTAATTGTAAAAGGATTGATTAACCGGGTCGAATTTTGAGAGGCCCCCGTTGCTGCTGATCCATAGTTTTCCATGGCTGTCCTCCCTTATGGCATAAATAATATCGCTTGGCAGGCCCTCTTTTTTTGTAAACACTGTAAAGTGTCCGGTGGCGGGATCAAAAATATCCAACCCGGATAGGGTAGCTATCCAAAGCTTGCCGGCATGGTCTTCATAGATATCGGTTACACCGTTGTTGCTGATGCTGTTTGTTTTTTCATCGTGCATAAAGCGTTTGAATGTGCCGGTTTTAGGTTCAAAAAGATTAAGGCCCCCGTCTGATGTGCCAAGCCATAAGTTCTTCTTCCTGTCTTCGTATATTACGTAGGTTCTGTCGCTACTGATGCTTTTAGGATTGTTTGCGTTGAACCTGTAATGTGTAAATACTTTGGTATCGGGGTTGTAACAATCCAGGCCATCGTTGAAGGCACCAAGCCACGTCTTGTTATCGCTGGTGTGTAAGATGTAATAAATGTTATTGCCGGCAATGCCGTTTGGTTTGGCAGGGTCATGTTTATAGTTGGTGAAAATATGGGTTTTGGGATCAAGAATACTCAAGCCATCGCCCCAGGTGCCTATCCATAATTTGCCATCTGGGTGAGGTTTTACAGTGAGTACATAATTACCGGTGATGCCGTTTTTTCCATCGGGCTGTTGCTTGTAACTTATAAAAGTTTTATTTACAGGATCAAATTTGTTGAGCCCGCCTCCGTCTGTTCCTATCCATATATGGTGGTCTTTATCCTCGGCAAGATCAAGAACATAGTTATTGCTCAAACTTTCGGGATGACTGTTATGGCGGTAAAGGGCAAAACTGGCGGTCGATTTTTTATATAAATTAATGCCCCCGCCAAAGGCGCCAACCCACATGTTACCATACCGGTCGCGACAGATACCATATACCGAGTTACCGTTAATGCTGTTGTTATCTATCTCGTCGTGCTCGTACACGCTGAATTTTCCTGTATGTTTATTGAGTACACATAGCCCGCCGTTTTCGGTTCCTATCCACAGATTGCCTTCGTCGTCGTCATTTAATGCATAAATAGTATTGGCCGATATACTATTAGTACCGTTTTTATCATGTAAAAATTGTTTAAATGTTTTGGTATCCCTGTCAAACAAAAACAAACCATCGGCCTGGCTGCCTACCCATAGCCTTTTGGAGTTGTCTTCAAAAATGCTGACTATGTTTTTGCCCGATAAGTTTTTTGTTACTGCATCGTAAAAGGGAAAATGAGTGAACGTGTTTGTTTTGCGGTTGTATAAGTTTAGGCCCCCATTGCCGGTGCCTACCCATAAGTTATGCTGAGCGTCGCGATAAACGGTACGGGCAATGTTATCACTTAAGCTATTTGGATCGGTATCTGAATGAGGGTGGTGTTCAAAGGTGTTGTGCTTAATATCGTAACGGTCAAGGCCACCGTTTTGGGTAGCCACCCATAGGTAACCGTTTTCAAAAAGCAACCGGTTTATAATATTGTTGACAAGGCTTTTTGGATCATTATCGTCATGAAAATGCCTTATAAATTGTTCTGTGTTACGCTGGTACATGTTTAGGCCACCTTGGGTTGCCAGCCATATGTTGCCATTGGTATCTTCCACAATATCGGTTACCGTGTTGTTGCTTAAGGATGTACTGTCCTTTGAATCGTAGCGGAAGGTGGTAAATTTATAGCCATCATACCGGTTTAAGCCGTTACGGGTGGCTATCCACATAAAACCCCGGCTGTCCTGAAAAATGCAGTTTACGTTAATTTGAGATAAACCCTCGGCAGTGCCTACATGCAAAAACTTAAGGCTTTCATTTTGAGCATAGCCACTAAAGGGTATTATGATGCAACCCAAAAGTACAATGCAAATAATGGCTTTATAGCTATGATACCACCTGAACATTTAACGTATTTTATTTATTGCTGTTAACCAAAGAAGACTCCGGGATACAGAAGGTTTATATATGTGAGTTGTATACGTTGATAGTGTCAATAAGTTGCCTAATGGTTTAATAAGTAATGGTGGTAAAAAATAACTTTTAGTATTAAAGGACATACATAATTGTACTGTTTTTGACCCATTGACCAGTTTATGCAAAAAGTCGATCTGGTTTCAATGATTTTGTTCAAATGTTTGAAACGATGTGAGTTATAGTGCCAATATAGCTAATAGCTCTTAAAAGTGATATAAGGGCATCAGTATTGCAAACTACGGTTATGGTTTACTGAAAAGTAAACTAATAATTAAATAATAATATGAAAACAAATTTAAAAAAAGCCACCATGCTCCTTAGCGGATTAATGGTAGGCAGTAAATTATTCGCTCAAACTCCTGATACCTCGGCAGCAGCAAAAGACTATGTAAAACCATTTTCTGGTGGTGGTCAGTTGCGCACCTGGTCAGTAGGTGTAAATGGTGGTTTATTAACCCCGTTCACCATTTTTGGAAGTAACAACAGGCAGGACTTTAGCCATCCGCAAGAAGCAATAGGCTATGGCGCTTACATTAAAAAGCAAATATTGCCATCATTTGGTTTACAGGCCGATTTCCTGCGTGGTAAGGTTAAAGGTACAACAAGCCAGCCCGACAATTTAGGTGTAGCACCTTACACTAATTACGAAACCAATATTAACTGGTCGGCAAGCTTAAGCGCCAACATTACATTGGCCAACATTAACTGGCGCCATGAAAAACCGTTTATTCAGCCGTATTTAACTTTGGGTGCTGGTACTATGAACTATACACCCAAAATAACTAATGCAGCCGGCCAAACCTCAAATTACAAAACTACAGGTAACGGATCAATCAATGAAGTATTTATTCCGGTTGGATTAGGGTTAAAATTCGATCTTGCTCCGGGTATCAACCTCGATTTAGGTTACCAGGTTAACTTTGTTAACTCCGATAATTTCGACGGGTACAAATACGGAACATCTAACGACAGGTTTTCTTATGCTCACATTGGTTTAGAGTTCGCCCTGGGTAGCAGCAAAAAGCCACAAATGGCAACACATAACCCGGTAGCATCTATGCGTACTGAATACCTGTGGGAAAACGAACAAACAAAAACTGCTTTGCAAAGAGAAATTGATGCAGAAAAAGCTAAAAACGACCAATTAAGAAATGACCTGAACACTACTAACGCAAACCTTGCTAAATTAACAACTGATAGCGACGGCGATGGCGTTGTGGATGTAAACGACAAATGCCCTAACACTCCTGCCGGTACTAAGGTAGATGGTTCTGGCTGTCCGCTTGCTAAACCAGTTATTTATGTAACCGAGGAAGACAAGAAAGTTGTTAAAGACGCTATCAAAAACCTGGAGTTTGATTTAGGTAAATCAACCATCCGCGACCACTCATTACCAAGTCTTGACAGGGTTGCCCAGTTATTGGTTGATAAAAACTTCAGCCTTAAATTGGCGGGTCACACTGATAATACCGGTTCAAGTGAATTGAATATGCGTTTATCAAAAGACCGTGCCGAAGCTATCAAAGCTTACCTGGTAAGTAAAGGTGCAAACGCGTCACGTATTGAGGCAACGGGTTATGGTCAAACACAGCCAATTGCAACCAACAAAACCGCAGCTGGCCGCCAGGCTAACCGTAGGGTTGAGTTCACTTTATACTAAGATGAGTTAACGCTGCAAAACAGCATAATAAAAGCCTCCCGGTATTTCGGGAGGCTTTTTGTGTTTAAAAAAGCCAGCCATTGTGGTAATGACCAGCTTCATCATAGGTACAGGTAGGGTATTTTAGTTTGATGGCGGGCACAGTTGCATAAAGGTTACTATGCTGCTGGCCTCGTACGATTGTATGTCGCCTGTCGGGCAGCTAACCGCATAATTACGGTAGGTAAGGTTGCGGGTTGCATCCCTGTTAATCCAGCCGGTGTTTACATTGTTTTGTATCCAGGTTAGATACTGGCTTTGGCCTCCGTCCTGTATC
The DNA here is from genome assembly GCF_024808255.1 of Mucilaginibacter dorajii. Classification (GTDB taxonomy): domain Bacteria; phylum Bacteroidota; class Bacteroidia; order Sphingobacteriales; family Sphingobacteriaceae; genus Mucilaginibacter; species Mucilaginibacter dorajii. The sequence continues at coordinate 151,810 of NZ_JANTYS010000007.1, read as the reverse complement.
AGCTGCATAATGTATTGAGCGAAAATGGCCTTAAGTACGCCCTGCTCATTAAAATCACCTTCGGCAGGTAAAATGCTGCTGGTGCAAAGGTTGTTTTTCACATAATCGGCATACAGCTTGGCATCGTTTAAATAGGTTGCATCATTGGTAGCCTTATATAAAGCCATTGCCGCACCTATGGCAGTGCCCGAGTTATAAGTATAATCCTGACCTCCCGGAGGGTTATTGCCTATTTTATTATCATTGATTTTGCCCGATGCGTCTGCTAAATTGGTTTTGCTCCATGCATAAATTGATTTAGCTTTATTAAAATAACTGGTATCGCCGGTTATAGTGTACAAACGCATAGCGGCTATAACGGTAGGGTAGTTGATGCAGGAGTTTTTACCACTGTGTTGAAAATCCCAAAACATCCCGCCACTAACCGGATCATATGAACCCGCCCATACATGCGCGAAACCGTCTTTGGCTTTCTGCAGATAATTGGCATTGCCGGTAACCTGGTTGGCACGGGCCAACGCCATTACCCACCACATCATATCGTCATAAATAAACCAAACGGCTGTATTGTTCCAGTTATAACCATCGTACTGGTTGTAGTTACCCTGGTAAATATCGCCTATCATATTTAATTGAGATGATGCTTTGGTGCGCTGGTAAACATTCATGGCCATATCCCAGTAAATAGCCTGGGTCCATATGGCGGCCACGCCGTCTTTTTTGGTGGTGCTGTAATACAGTTTGGCGGTTGGGTTGTAAAAGTAATTGTTAAAAGCCGTGTAAGCCAGGTCGGCATCGCCGGCAGTAAAGTTTTGGTTAACCGGTTTTACTACCGATGTTTTATCGGGAGTGGTGGTAGTGCTGCTACTTTTGCCACAGCTTACAAACGCGATAAACAAACTCAATACTAAAAAACAAGATGACTTTTTCATAGTAGATGTTTTTAAATGAAACATTGCCCCATGGGTAGTACTGGGGATTTTAAATAAGCAGCAGCAGGAAAGTCCTGCCACTGCTACTGTGATAAGGCTGTTTACCAGCCTGGGTTTTGAACTAACTTTTTATCGGTATCCACATCTTTTTGAGGGATAGGGAAAAAGTAATGTCTTTTGCTGAATACCCTGGTTTCAAACGGAACAACGTTTAAAAAGTCGGGCAAATCGGCATTGATGTTTAGGCCATAGATAGGGCCGTTATCGGTTTGTTCGGCAATTTTCCAACGGCGAACGTCAAAGAAACGAACGTTTTCAAAGGCCAGTTCAACACGGCGTTCCTTGCGTATGGCAACACGCATAGCATCCTGCCCGGCAGGGATAGGCAAATCTGCTGAACCGTAAACAGGTACACCGGCCCTATCGCGGATTAGGTTAAGGTATTTCAGGATATCGGGATCGCCTGGAGCTGCCTCATTAAGCGCCTCTACATAATCCATGTAAATATTGGCTAAGCGTAACAGCATTAAGGTACGGCCACCAACATTCCAGTTACCTAAGCCCATCATTTTACGCACAATGTAGCCGGTAGGCGAGTAATCGTTACCGCCAGTTGCTTTCCCAGAGTTACCATGGTTATAAAGCTGTGTGGTGATCTGGCCGGTGTTGGTATCTAACCAGGTGCTGCCGTTGTAAGTGATATCCACATAAAAACGAGGCTCGCGGTTTACCCATTGGTTGTAAATGCCCGCTTTGGTGTATTTGGTGTCGGTGGTTGAGTTACCGGTTTTTACATAGCCGGATCCTGCATCGTCGATGCTTTTGCCGTTTGCCATAAAAAAGGCGTCAACTATATTCTGAGTTGCACCCAAACCACCCGAGCCACGTACTTCTGACGCATAGCCATTATGGTACGGAGTCATTTCGTACTGGCGGGAACTTAATGAGTTGTTAGCACGTGCAAGGATCACTTCCTTGTTCCAATCTGTCAACCAGATATCGCGGCATGACAGGTATGGATCATAATTGCCCGATGCGTCGTTTTTGCGGAACAGGTCATAAGTGCCGGGAACAAACTGGGTGATGAAATCCTTATAAGCATCGGCAGCGGCTTTCCATTTGCTAACATCAGCTGTTTGGCTTATCAGTTGTTTGCCATCGGTGTTTTTTAATGCCGATTCATCTGCGTTACCGTTGTATAGCGGACTTGCATCCATTAATAAAGCCATTGCCCTAAATGCAAGTGCTATCCCTTTGGTGATACGGCCGTAATTGCTATCGTTTGATGGCACTATAGGTAATTGGTCTGATGCTGTTTTTAGTTCGGCAGCCACGTAATTGGTACACTCATCAAACGAGCTGCGTGGCAGTTGTACGTCGGCAAATGAGGCGTCGGGTGCTATCACTCCATCCCCCAACAGAACAACGGGCCCGTAAATACGCATCAAATAATAGTAATACATAGCACGAATAGCCTGTGCTTCGGCCTTGTATTGGGTTTTAAGCTGCGGGGTCATGTCCTGTACCTTGTCTACATTGGCTATAAAGAAACTTGCAGAGCGGATGCCTTTATAAAAGTTGGTCCAGTAATCAGATACAAAGCCCGAGTTTGCATCCCAGTTACCAATATTTACATCATTTGATTGTACAAAGCTCCAGTCGTAATCGGCTTCGTCTGATCCGCCTGTCCATAAACCGGCATTACGGGAGCCACCGGGGTTCCGCTGACCAAACTCATCAGGTATGTAGCTGTAAACATTAGCCAAAAACTTTTCGGCACTGGTACGGCTATTAAAAGTTTCATCTAACGATAGCCTGTCGTTTGGTACCTGGTCCAGGTACTTTTTACACGAGGTGGCCGTTGTTAATACCAATATTGTTGCTAATAAAAATATCTTTTTCATGATTATGTCTTGCTATTGGTTAAAATTTCAGGTTAAGGCCAATTGAAATGGTTTTAACACTTGGGTATTTGGCACCATCGGCACGTCCGTTCTGGTCGGTATTTAGCTCGGGGTCCCAAAGTTTAAAGCTGCTGAAAGTGAGTAAATTGTAGCCTATCAAATAAATGCGCGATCCTTTGATATGGAATTTACTAAACAGGTCATTAGGCAGGTTATAACCCAATTCGGCAGTTTTCAGGCGGATAAAGCCTACATCCTTAACCCACCATGAGCTGTTTTGCGAGTTGTTGAAGTTTTCGCTATCGCCAAAAGCTAACCTTGGGTAAAATACATTCTGACTTGGGTTTTGTGGCGTCCACCTGTTAACCGCGTTACTGTATATGTTGGTTTCGCCGCCATCGCCGTTAAACGGAATAATACCGGCACCACCTAATTCAATATCGGCATTGGCAACACCCTGGAAGAATGCGCCTACGTAAAATCCTTTATACTCCACGTTTACGCCAAAACCATATACGGTTGAAGGTACATCGCCATTGCCAATTTTGGTTTGGTCATAAGCGTTGATGAGGCCATCGCCGTTAAGGTCTTTATATTTAATATCACCCGGCAATACTTTTGATTTATCGCCCGGTACGGCGCTGGCATCAATTTCGGCCTGGTCTTTAAATAAACCCACTGCCTGGTAGCCGTAGCGGGCCAAAATTGGCTGGCCGCGGTGTTCAAGCCATGGATAGGCTTGCGTAGGGCGGTCGTCTTCAACAACAACAGCTTTGTTGTAGGTAAAGGTACCACGGAAACCAACGTTCACTTTTCCAAAATGGGCGTTATATTCAAGTGTGGCATCAATACCTTTATTGTTGGCTATGCCAAGGTTACCTTCTGGCTGGCTAACCAAACCTACAAAGCCAGGTACTGATTGCCTTTGTAAAAAGATACCCGTGCGGTGCTCTTTAAACAGATCGACTATGATGGATAGGTTATCGTTAAGGGTGCGTACCTCCATACCCAGATCCTGCTTATGCGATTTTGCCCAGCTTACGCTTACACCATAATCGGTAACGTTAATGCCGTTTGAGTTTTCAAAACCCTTACCAAAGCTATAACCACCATTATTAACATCAGTTAATTCGGATACGATAGTCAGGTAACCAAACCGGCGACCCGAACCCAAATCATCGCTACCAACAAAACCATTAGAGTAGCGGAATTTTAAGAAGTTAAGCGTGTTTTTAATTGGTTCAAAAAAGCTTTCGTTTGATACTACCCAGCCTGCACCAAAAGAAGGGAAAAAGCCATAGCGCCTTTTAGGGTCAAAGTTTTCTGATCCGTTATAGCCAAAATTAGCTTCAAAAAAGTAGCGGTCGGCATAAGAGTAAGTACCCCTGCCGGCTAAACTCAGGTAACGGTGAGGTATTGATGAAGTAAAATCGCCTGCAAACGCATCTATACCATCCTGGGCATTGCCAAGTGCAAGACCGGTGATGTGGTGTTTGCCAAAGCTTCTGTCATAATTGATAGCGGCCTCGGTATATGATTGCCTTCTGCCACCGTTGTTTCGGCTATAGCTTAGGTAATTGCCATTACCGGTGTAGGTACGTACCAGGTTTAAAGTGCCATCGGCATTGTAAGGATTATTGGTGTCGGGGAAATAAGTGTCCTCGCGTTTTGAGCGGTTTATGCTATGATCACTATAGTTATCAAAAGAAAACATAGCAGTAGCGCTTAACCCTTTGGTGATAAATTTTAAATCCTGGGTAATGCGCAGGTTGGTTTGTACCGCGTTGTTAAAATCGGTATTGTAACCACGGCGGGTTAAATCGGCATAAGGGTTCCTGAAACCTCCATTTGCAGATTTACCCGGAATAAAACCACCCGGATATGAAATAGGGTACTCAACCGGCGGAACCGACAACGCGTTAACAAATATATCCTGGGTTGAAAGTGCCGGACCGTTTGATTGTGCCGCATAGCCTTGAACACCTAAATCGAGCTTGGTTGTGCTACTTAATTTAAGATTTAAGTTGGTAGTGAAGTTATATCGGGTATAAGTTACATCAGAGTTATATTGTGCAAGTTGATCTGTTTTTAAAAAACCACCTTCATTATAATAACCTACTGAAACGTAGTACTGCGCATTATCTACACCGCCGCTGGCATTAAAATTTGCGCGCCTGTTGTAGCCTAATTTGTTGAAGGTAGCATCGAGCCAGTTTACATCCGGATATAATAAAGGGTCTGATTTATTAGCAGTTTTGGTAATGTAATCCTGTGTGTATTTGGGTTGCTGGCCGCGGGTGGTAAGCGCTTCATTTACCAGGTTCAAATAAGTTACGCCATCGGCCAGTTGCGGGCGACGGGTAAAGGTGGTTACGCCTTCATTATAATCAAGGTATATTTGTGGTTTGCCTACTTTACCGCGTTTGGTTTGCACCAGTACAACGCCATTGGCACCACGTACACCGTATACCGCGGTGCTTGATGCATCTTTCAAAATAGTAAATGAGGCAATATCCTGTGGATCGATATAGTTAATGTTGCGTTCAACGCCATCAACCAGTACCAACGGATTTGATGAGCCTCCCCCAAAAGTGGCAATGCCACGGATCCAGATATCGGCCAAATCCTTACCCGGTTCGCCAGAACGTTGCACGCCCACTACGCCTGAGATCCGGCCCGCCAACGCCGAAGTAATGTTTGAGGTTGGTAGTTTTAACTCCTCTACATTTACTGTGGACTGCGCGCCAATAAGGCTTACTTTTTTCTGTACGCCGTACCCCACAACCGCAACTTCGTTAAGGAAATTGCCGGCTTCCTTCATTTTTACATTGATAGATGTTTGTGCGGCAACTGGGATCTCGGTGTTTTCAAACCCCACGAAAGTGAAAATTAATACCGACTCAGATGATGGTACCGATATGGTATACTTACCATTAACATCTGTTGAGGTGGCCGAGTAGGTTCCTTTGATGGTAACGGTAACGCCGGGCAAAGCCGCTCCCTTTTCATCGGTTACCACACCGGTAACCAAAATAGCCTGGCTTTCTTTTGCGGCTGTTTCGTCCTGCGTTTTACGTTTAACAACTATCGTATTGCCATCAATAACATAGGTTAGGCGTTTGCCCGCAAAACAAGTGCTCAGGGCATCCTGAATGGTGGCATTCCTTAAATTTACACTTACGGCCGATGTTTGCTGTAAAATTTCGGCATCGCAAAGAATATTGAATTTGGTTTGTTTGTGGATCTCTTTGAAGACCTCTTCAAGCGAGATGTTTTTTTGCGACAGGCTTATCCGCTGGCCATAGCTTTTAGCGCTAACCTGCAGTAAAAAACCTATCATGATAACCAAAGTGAGCTTCATTATTAACAAGATCTTTGTATAAATGCCGGTTGGTTTCCGGCATAAATAATGAGGAAAAAAATTCATATGTTTGAATAGTTTGGGTTTATAACAGAATATTGGTTTGTCAAAAAGATTTATATGATGGGCAACCCAGGCTATTGCCAACAGGCATGTATATGATCCGGGAGTGTTGCAACCACTTTCGGATTTTTTTATGCACTGTGATTATAGCAGGGCAAGGCCCCGGAGGTATGTATAACTATTTCATCACAGTGATCCTCCTTCCTTCAATCTCAAAGTGAGCAACTCCGGTTAATTCTATCATTTTAAGCACTTCAGATACGTTTTCAAATTTTGATACCGTACCCCATATCTGTTTTTTAGGCGCGTTTTCCTGGTATACAATATCTACATTGTACCACTTGGCTACCTTTCTTAAAATGCTTTGAATATCTTCTTTGGCAAAATTGAAATTGCCGTTTTTCCATGCTACAGCATCATCGGTATCAACGGTGGCTACCTGGAAATTGCCGCCTTGCCTGCCCAGGCTGCCTTGCTGCCCGGGAATTAGCATCACTTGCTCATTACCGCTGCTCAGTTTAACAGAGCCCTCAAGCAGGGTGGTTTTTAAAGTGCTTTCATCGTCATAGGCATTCACATTAAAGTGTGTGCCTAATACCTCAACTTTTACGTTGTTGGCGGTTACTTTAAAAGGCATGGCTTTGTTTTTAGCCACCTCAAAATAGGCTTCGCCGGTAAGTTCTACATCACGTTCGGTGCCGGTAAATGCTGTAGGGAATTTTAAGGACGATGCCGCGTTTAACCATACCGCGGTACCATCGGGGAGTATCACCTGGTATTCGCCACCTTTTGGGGTTGATATGGTGTTGTACTGAATGGTATTATTTGCTGATGATAAGGTTTTGTACGATAGCAACCCATTGCTAACCTTATTAATAATAGTTTGGCCCTGTTTGGTGATCAAACCGTTTTTGGCCTGGTTAAGCGCAATTACGGCTCCGTTGGCCAGGGTAAGTGTAGCTTTATTGCTGCCCGGCGCAACATCGTTTTTAAATCTTTCCTTACGGGATGCTAATGGAGTAATGTGCGGTTGGGATTTAAAAAAGAATAAGCCTGCTGTGATGAGTATAATAGCCGCCGCGGCGATTGAGATCCAGCGTTTGAAAGGATAAACTTTGGCAACAGGCTGTTGTTGAATGTTTACTTCCAATTTTTTCCATACGTGTTGGCTTATTTCCGGATGGATAGATTTGGGTTGATTAATTTCCTCCTTAAAACCAGACTGTAAATTTTTTAATAACAGGCGTCCCGCTTCATCTTTTTTAAGATGATCAAACAGTTCTTCGGCCTCACGGGGCGTGCATTCATTCAATAAATATTTGTTCAGCAGGCGCTGATACTTCTCTTTAGGATTCATAATCGTTTGTATATATCCTAAAGTTTAAAGGTCGGGGGGGTAGGGGTGAAAATATTTTTTTGGTGAACGATATTTATAGCTTCAATTTGCTCTGGCGCCGTTAAAGGGTCGATTGAATACGAACCGATACCTTAAACAAACAAGTTTTTACTTAACTCATCTGTAATTATCGACGGATAAATGAGGCTGAAAAATATTTTTTTAAGTAAAGATTAAAAAGAAATGCAACCTTTTACGCCAAGCCTGCGTCTCATTAACAAAGCTACCTGATAATTAATGCCCGGTTAGGGTTACTTTGTATATCGGGTGGTGCTGTTTGCCTAAACGTAGAATTGTATGGAAGATCACCTCTGGATGCTTGTTACCCGTAAATTAGCCAATGAAGCCACCGAAAAGGAACTGGCCGAATTAGACCTTGCGCTTAAGCAAAACCCGGCTTTTCATAACTCTTTAAAACAACTGTTTGATTGGTGGGATGGTGATAAGCAGCAGGAAGAGGATCATAGCGTCCGGCTATTTGACAACATCTTAAAACGGATAAAAACTACTTCAACAACTCAATAAGCAGCAGGCTAAATACAATATCGGCGTTTTGCCTGAAATACTTTTTAATGTTTTTCATGGCGGTCATCATGTGTTCTTTTACAGTATGTTTTGATATCCCTAATATCTGGGCCGCTTCGTCATAGGTTTTACCTTCCTGGCGGCATAGGTTAAATACCTTTTTGCATTGCGGGGGCAGCTGATCAATTGCGCCGCCCAGTAATTGAGCGTACTCGTTCCATTGCAGATTAGCTTCGGCCTCAATGCATTGCTCTTCAATAATACCTATTACTTTACTGCGTAGTTCGGCTTCTGTCGATATCTTTTTGATGAGCTTAAATACCTGGTTGCGGCTTATTTTGTAAAGGTAGCCCACTATCCCAAATTCGGGCTTCAATTGTTCCCGAATTTCCCATAGTTTCAAAAAAACATCATGAATAACATCCTCTGCCAACTCTGGCATTTTTAAAAACCGTAAAGCATAATAATACAATTGGCTGTGATACCGATCATAGATTTGCCGGTAAGCATCTATGTCGCCGCGCTTCATACGCTCGCAAAGCTCAATATCAGTAACGGTCATTTAAATAGGTAATTGGATGTTGGTAGTACAATTATCGTTCAAAAAAGTTGGTTTTCCCGCAGAAATCCCGTAAAAAATTGTGGGGCTTATTTATTAATAAAACATAATAAGCAGCGTGTGAAGAACAAAATGGATTAAGACATAGCTTTTGAATATAATGGCTGCAATTTGAAATTGATGTCAACAGAACATTTTAAGTATAAATAGCTACATAAACGATCTGTTCATGCAGTTGTGTTTTGTTCACTTTTGTTCACAGTGATATTATTTGTAGACTATATTATAAATTTAATAATTAACCAATGTGCAAAAAATAAACCTTGCAAAGTTTTATTGATCCCCCTGCAAATTTGATCAGAAATCGATAAAAATTTACTATACATGCTGTCACATCATTTCCAGTTGCTCAAGAAACTTGTACTTACGGTTTCTAATTTAAGTTACGTTGCGCCGTCAGATTGCAAAAAACTGAGTGAACTCATTTTTCAAAAAACCAGGTTAAAACTTAGTGAAACCACCCTTAAAAGGGTTTATGGGTTTGCGAATAGTGAATTTAAGCCCTCGCAATTCACCATTGATACCTTATTGCAATACTGTGGGTATTACACCTGGACAAGCTTTTTAAAAGATCATGATCAAAGAGTTGAGTCGGATAAAGGGCTTAACTGGCTTACTTTGACCGACCAGGCTGATAAAATAACCGGCTTTACATTGCGCGCTTTAAAAGGACGTTCGGGCATTCCCTACATTAAAACAGTTGGCCGCAAATTTATTAATGATCACATGGATGATTTTGCAGCGTCGGGTGCTGTTGCAACGGCGTTGATAGCGCCGGCCGCTTATGGCAAAACTATAGCTGTATTGCACTGGATAGAAGAAAAACAGGAGTTGGGCGAGGTAAATGGCACAAACGATATTGTTTTGTTTTTTAGCACATCCACGTTACAATCGGCATTAATGAGTGGGCAGGATATTCACATATGGCTACTATCATTATTAGGATTTAACCGGGCCGATAACATGGTGGCTTTGCTAAACAACAGGAGCAATGACGACGGTAAGTTTTATCTTATTATCGACGGATTTGATGAGCACACACTTAAAAATGATCAGTTTTCATTAATTATAAATCACATCACCGATATTTTATCGCTTTATGACCAACATAGCTGTCTTAGGTTGCTGATCACTATGCGTACAAGTACCTGGGTTAATAACAGGCATCAGCTTGATAAAAGCGGAAAATGGTTTACCGGCTTTAATGGCGATAACAGCTATATAAATGTGCCCAGGTTTACCTTGCCCGAAATAAAAGACATAGGCCTTAAAATCAATCATCAGCCAAAATCTTTTGTGCACCCGGCAATAATTGAATTGGTATGCAATCCTTTATATCTGCAGCTTTATTACCGGCTTCGTAAAGACGACTTTTTTCTCAACTACGCCGACTCGCTTTTAAAGTATGACCTGGTATCGGCTTATATGCTGGAGAAAATTTACATGGATAAACACTCGGCCGAAAGAATGATGTTCCTTTTTGAGCTGGTACAAATTATGAATCATAAAAACGGAGAATATTATGTTAACAAGTTAAATGCCAGTCAAGTTATCGCTAAACATCAAAACGTTTACCATGAACTGATAAGCCAGGGCTTTTTACGGGAGATAAACAAAAGCGAAGAAATGGTTTATCATACTTATATTGAATTTGGGGGAGATGAGCTATTGGAATATGTAGTAGCGCAAAAATTACTTACCGATAATAATAACCGGTTAAATGCCGAACTGGTAGTGCAGATAAACCTGGTAATGAACAATGAGGTAAAACTAAATGTAATAAAATGGATCATTATTTACGCGGTTAAAACAGAATCGCATTACAACCTTAGCTATATCACTAAAACAGATCTGTCATTAAACCAACGTAAAGCTTTATTATGCTTTATGGGCGATTTTTTTGACCGTGAACTTTCTGGTAACGGTTTACAGGTAATAAACCGGCAGTTTTTTAAATTAAATGCTGATGGCCAATTCTTCTACTATTTTTTGGGATTGGAAAATATCGACTCGGGTTATGAAAAAACGCTTCACGTTTTATTGAAATTTGATTTGCCGGACGATAAGAGGTTATTGGTCTTGATCAGTCTTGCTATCACAGCCATGTTTAAACTTGATTTGAAGGCACTTGAAAATTACCTGCTGCAATTGAAGAAGATATCCCAGTCAGAACTTTTTAAGTTTCCGGTTAATCCATTGAAATGTATCGATACCGTTTTTCATTATTTAAAATACGGTATGATAAAAAAGGGTGCGTTTGTCGAAATTACTAAATTTTGCTTTAATCCTCCTGGCCAGGGCGAATGGTTTAACGATCATATAGCCAATGATATTATGTTCACCCTGGCCGCGTTTACGGTGCAGTTTAGCCGTAACCCGGGTAAACAGTTGCGTTTTATAAATACGTTAAGGTGCAGTTATAAAAATTTCTCCAAGTATGCTGCCGGGTACACGTTCTTTTTAAACATAGTTATTGCAGATGCCTGTTTTATGCGTAATGATAAAAATGGCTTTGTAGGATGCTACAGGTCAATCTCAAGGCTCGCCAATCATCATGATCATGCTTTTACGCCATTGATGCAGGCACTTTTACATGCCTACAAAATAGAAATGGCCCTAATTGATAATAACTATGACCAGGTAATGATGGAGTATAAATATTTTGATGATATAGCGCATACCAATAAGTACAAATTGGTTAAGCTTTATATAGTTACCCTGCTGCTTAAAAAAAGCGATATAACAGGTATGATGGAATATGCGCAGTTTTATAAGCAGCTTCATTATGAGCACACCCGCCTTATCATAGAAGGTGCGGTGATCGAGTTGTTTGAGAAGCAGGTGATGTAAGCTTGCCGGGGTAGTTTCACTTCCCGCTAACATCCGCAAATTGATTTGCGAAGGTCATTATTTTTTGATGTAATACTTCGGCGTCAAAAGGTTTGGCAATAAAGTCATTCATGCCACAGGCGTAGCATTTTTCCATAACATCGGCAGTGGCGTGCGCTGTGATTGCAATAATAGGGATGTTGCTTTTTTCGTCCTGAAAATTGCGGATGGCGGTTGTGGCTTCATAGCCATTGAGCTCGGGCATGTCAAGGTCCATCAATACAATGTCGTAATAGTTTTCGGTCAGTTTATCCACAGCAAGTTGCCCGTTTTCTACCACCTCAACGTTGTAATTACGTTTTTCAAGTACTTTTCTTATCAGTAGTTGGTTAAGATGGTTATCATCAGCTATTAAAATTCGAATACCTTTGATGCGGGCCAAACCTGCGGGTGTTTGCCTGGTGGAGATAGCCGGCAGTTGCTTGTCGGGCTTAACATCCTGTTTACGGAAGGGGAGGATCACTCTAAAATCAGACCCTTTGCTGGTACTTGTTTTTATAAATATTTTGCCGCCATGCAAATCAACCAGGTGCTTGGCCATACTTAGGCCCAACCCAATGCCGCCAAGGTGGTGGCTTTGTTTAATCTGGTCAAAGCTTTCAAATATTTTATCCTGTTTTTCGTAAGGTATGCCTGGGCCGGTATCCTGTACGCTAAATTCTATCCATACAACGTCGCCGGTATTATCAATCACATAGGCGTCGGTAAAAACAGATCCGTAGGTGGTGTATCTTACCGCGTTACTTATCAGGTTCAATAAAATCTGGCTCAGCCTTATGCCATCGCCCAAAACTAATTTGGGAATCATTTTATCTGCCTTATAGTTAAGCGATAACGTTTTTTTTGCTGCTTCGGGCTTAAGTAACGATACGGTGGTTTTTACCAGATCATGAATATCAACAGGCTTATATTCAAGTACAACCTTACCGGCCTCTATTTTTGAAATATCAAGAATGTTGTTGATCAGGATCTGCAAAAATTCACCCGATCTTCGAATAGCAGCTATGTATTCTTTTTGCTCATTATTCATTTCAGATTCTTCCATCAGCAGGGTAAAACCTAATATGGCATTCATGGGGGTAAGTATTTCATGACTCATGTTGGCAATAAATACCCGCTTTATTTTTTCAGATGCCTCGGCCCGCTCTTTTTCGTTCTTGGCCTTAATTTCTTCGGCTTTAAGGTTGGTGATGGTTAGCTCCAGCTTATCTGTCATTTGATTAAAGGAGGTTGCCAACTGGCCTATCTCATCATGCGAAAATACTTTAACCCTTACAAACCGTTCTTTTTCAACCATTCTGGCGCCTGCAATAATGGCCTTAATCCCATTTTGAATTCCCCTGCTTATAGAGATGGCAATCAAAATACCGGTTAGTTCAATTGATAACGCCAAAAATACCAGTAAGGTAAGAATGCGGTTTTCAAACCAGCGCGAGCCTTCGCCAAGGCTGAATGAGAAATTATCAGCTATAGGTGTTAGTTGTGTGTTAATCTTTTCTATGTAATCCAAATAAAATTTAGTTTCCTCGGCAGACATGGTGCCCGATGTTACCCTTTCATGTAATTGGTGGCTCACCGGTATAATTTTCATCAGGATATGCTCGGCCTCTTTCCAGTATTGAACTGTTGTTTGAATGTATTTGATACGAACAAAACGATGAAGTAATTTAATGGCATCATCTACATCATCCGGGTGCATGCGGCCGGCCAGGAAACCTTTGCGTGCTGCTTTATAATCTGGGTTTTCCTGTTCAAGCGCTCTACGTGCATCGCCATCGCCCAGCGGCACTTTCATATACTGAAGAAAAGCCTGGTAATCTTTTTCGTTATGGGAGTAAGCATAAATACGCAGATGCGATAGGCCGTCTTTCTGGGCTTTTGACCACAAGCCTTCGGCTCCTATCAACGTACGTATTGCAGAGAGCGTGTTTACTGAAAAATTAAGTGTAAACAGTTCAACAATAATTAAAAAGGCCATAATGCCGATGGTAAAATGCAGTTTTTTTGCAATAGGGATATCCCTGAACCATATCACCAAAAAGAATGACCTCATTATACCGTCTTAATAGTTAAGATGTTTAAACCCTAAAAATAATATAAAGCGACCATGTACTTTTGTTCATGTTTTGATAGCCTGTGCGTTCTGTTCAGTACAGGGCATAGCCACCAGGAAAGATGAATAAGATTGAGTTGGTTAATGATGAGTGCTGCTGCCGTACAGCGCTTTATAGTACTATTTCTACCCAGCCAGAAAGTACGGTTCCGTTTTTAAGATCGATGCGATAATAATATGTGCCGGCGGCCAATTTACCGCTGACTGTGCTACCATCCCAGGGTTTAGCATATCCCTTGCTGCTGTAAACAACACTGCCATAACGGTTGAATACTTGTGTTATAGATTCGGGAAATGTGTAGAGCGCTTCAATATTCCATGTATCGTTGAAGCCATCGTTATTTGGGCTAAAGCTGTTGGGCACAATCACTTTTTTGTAAACACTAACCAAAACCTGGTCGGTTTTGGTTACCAGGCAAGGCGCGCCCGATGTTACGTGTAAGGTATAAGTGATATCGGTAAGTGGCGATGCTATCGGATTAATTTTATTGGGGTTATCCAGGTAATCGGCCGGCGTCCAGTAATAGCTAACATTATCGCCGCTTGCCTGGCCGTCAAGCTGGGTGGTTTGCCCCAAAGTGATCTGTTTATCAGTACCCGCATCAGCTATGGGGTCCTTAATTATGGTAACCGTTACGCTATCCTTAGCGTTACAATCATTTGTAGTTACAGTAACGGTATAGGTTGTAGTAACATCAGGAGTGGCGAAGGGGTTGGCGCTATTTACATCTGATAAACCCTTTGCCGGTGACCATAAATACGTGGTGCCGCCGGTGGCATGTAAGGTTGCGCCACCACCAGGACAAATGGAAGTATTTTCGCTCGCGTGAGCATCTATCTTTGGATTTAGTGTTACATTAACGCTACTTGTAGATGTGCACTCACCGGTAGTGATAGCAACCTGGTAAGTTCCTGCTTTTACGTCCTCCGGATTTATTACCGGGTTTTGTTGGTTAGATGTAAAACCACCGGGTCCGGTCCAGGCATAGCTATCGCCTATAGATGCAAACAGGGTGAGTTTTTCGCCATGGCAAACGGGCGTAGTGGCTGTTGCAATAGCCTGTGGCGGCTGCTTAACCGTTAACGTTAGGGGGGCAGAGACCACCCTGCACTGATTTGTACCAATATTAATAGCCTCGGCGCTGGTAAGCCGATATTGATAAATGCCCGCTGCTACCGGTTGTTTAGCCTGGTACAATTGCGTGGTGGCACCCGGAAGATCCACCCATCCGCTGGCATCATTTATTTGCCATCGATAGGCGGGGTTGGTATAATGGTATCCCGGGGCAAGCTGCGCGTTTAAAGTAAAAGTTTTATTGCCACCTTCGCAAGCTGTAAATGAGGTATTATTATTGTCGAAAACAGGCTCAAGTGTTGGCCCATACGGACTAAAAGTAATATCATCAAGCGCGATATCGTTACCATACCCGCCGCCGGCATTGTTGGTCATTTTAAGAATGACATCGCCTCCGGTTGCGGGTGTCGTAAAGGTGATGCTATACTGTCGCCAGCCTAAACCATTATCAATGGGGCCGGTGGGGTTGGTTGCTGTGCCCTCACTGGTTGTTACCGAAAACGTAATATCCGGTTTAATGCCATCAGCTTGCATAAGGTTAAGCAGGTAAGCGCTAAACTGGTACTTGGTATTGGGGCATAAGCCTCGTATCCGTTGGTTAAAAAACTCGTCGGGTATATCGCTTGCACCAACAACCATCATATAGCCGCCCGGGTTCCCGGTATGATCGCCGGTTACCAGCCATGCTCCAGTATACATACCCTCGGTTGAGTTGGCAATGGTATAAGAACCATCATATGGTGTGCCGGGGTAATAATTGTACGTCGTTTTAAAATCTGTGTTGTCAATTTGAGGGCCTATTTTGCTGGTGCCCGCCCCAAAATCGATAGAAAAAATAGGGTCGCCCACCTGTGCTTTTACATCAAAAGCATCAAGTACAAGTAAGCCAGTAAAAACCAGTAAAAAGTAAAAACTTTTACCGGGCGCAAGGGCCTTGGAAATCAATAGGTACCAGGTTGTATTAGGGGCATTTAATTGGTTGCAGTAAAACTATTGCAAAGCAAACTTTATTGAAATGGATAAAAACTAAACTTTGATGGATAATACTTTTGGTTTATCAGCGTTAATCACCCAATCACATTTATGAAAGCACCTTATCCCCAATTATTATGTTCCAAAAAAGCAAATTACTGCATGATATTAATTATATAGTCCATGATGATATAATAATAGTCCATTGTTTTACTTAGTTATTGCGCATATTTTTGAGTTGAGTTATTGACTGATCTCATTTATTGATACCATATCTAAACTTATCATCTAAAACAAAAACATCCTGATGCTACCTGCCAAAACCTGATACCGGCTATCTTAATACCCCTTACAACCTTATACCACCACAATTACACCTGCTACCTGCATGAAATTTATTCCTGTACTACTCTTACTTTTAACCTGCTTTACCGTGGGCTATGGCCAAAACCACGTAGCTATTAAAGGCCGCGTAACCGATTCTCTTGATAAAAAGCCCTTGGAATTAAGTACTATAGCTGTTGTTGATACAAAGGATACATCGCTTATTGCTTATACCCTGAGTAAAAAGAACGGCGATTTTGAACTGCGTAACCTGCCCCATGGCAAAAAGATAAAGCTGGTGATATCCTTTACATCGCACAAAAGCTATATCAAAACATTCACCTTCAATAAAAATGAGGTGGTTGACCTGGGCGATATAGCCCTGAGCAATAAGATGCTTGATGAAGTTGTGATCAGGGCCGAGCGTGTGCCCATCACTATTAAAAAAGATACCATTGAATTTAGTGCCGATGCCTTCAAAACCCGGCCCAACGCCGTGGTTGAGGAACTACTTAAAAAGCTCCCCGGCTTACAGGTTAACGGCGATGGTACCATTACCGTTAATGGTAAAAGCGTAAGTAAGGTATTGATTGATGGTAAACAGTTTTTTGGGGGCGATATCAAAATAGCCACCAAGAACCTTGATGCCGCTATTGTTGGCTCCATACAGGTTTATGACGACAGGGAGAATGACCCTGACCACCTCATTAGCGACAACAAGGTACAAAAGGTTATCAACCTTAAACTTAAAAAGGCCATTAAGCGAAGCATCTTTGGTAAAGTATTTGCAGGCGGCGGTACCCGCGATAGGTACGAGAGCGGCGGCCTGTTTAACCTTTTTAGAGATACCTTGCAAGTGAGCATCATCGGCTTAAGTAATAACCTAAACAAAACAGCATTTTCTAATGATGATTTGTACTCGCAGGGCGGTTTTGACAGATCTGGAGGGAATAGTTTGTATAACGGTACGGTTAACACAGGAGGTCAAAACTGGGGCGGGATCGAAAAAATCACATCCGGCGGTTTTAACCTGAATACCGATTACGGGAAAAAATTGAAGATTAACCTGCTTTATTTCTACAGTCAAAAAAATAACACTTCTCAAAATTCAGCATATAGCCAACGGTTTTTGAAGGATACAACGTTGCTTACCTCCTCAAGATCTAACCAGCAATCTGATAAGTACTCACACTCTATAGGTGGCCTGGTTGATTGGAACCCGGATACATTACATACCATTCATTATGCCCCAAAGGTGATACTTAATCGCGAAAACAACAGCTATGATGCCTTCTCTGATAGCTATAATAACTTTGGCAATCATATCAATACCATCAGCAGCAATTCCCGGAATACCCGCAACAGCACACAATTTTCACAGGAGTTTTATTACAACAAGCGCTTTAAAGGTAAAAAAGGTGCATCGTTAAATATTGGGCATAACCTGCAATTGAACCCGAGCAGGTCTGAAAGTTACCAAAACAATGATCTTACATCATTTACCCAGGTACCCCCATCAGATACCATGAGGCGTTATAACAATGGTAAAAACAACAATCTTTCGGCAAATGTGAATGTTAGCGTCATCTATCCTTTTAGCAAAAAAATAAAGGGTAATATCTCTGTAAGCGGCACGTATGCTAAAAGTAATGAAGAGAATTTTGCATATGATAAAAATAAAGTGACTGGTCTGTATGATATTTTTCTGCCAAGTCAAAGCACTAACTTAAAGCGCAACCAGTTTACCGAGGACCTGAAGCCGGAGATTACCTATGATGTTGTAAAAAATATATCGATAATTGCCGGCCTTGCATTTGACTGGCAGCAGGTGGAAAATAAATTCATCGCTGTTAACCAATACCATAATTACCTGTTTTTATTGCCGTCCATCCGTACAGAGCTGGGCCCCGTTACGTTGAGTTATAACCGATCTGCCAACCAGCCATCTATTAACTCACTACAACCACAAACCATCGTTTATAACCAGTTATACTCTTTTACCGGTAATCCTTTACTAAAACCAACTACCGACGATAACTTCGGTATCAATCTTAATAAATATTTCCAGGCCTCGCAGGTAAATATTTACATGTACAGCAATTTAAGCAGCCAGCATAACGCCACTATTAACGTGCAAACCATAGCCAGCAACGGCGCGCAAAGCACCTCTTTTGTTAACCGCGACGGGCAATACAACGTAAGTAGTTCTTTGGGATTGTATAAGCAGTTTAAAAAAATGGGCAAGTTTACCATCAATACCAACTCCTCGATAAATGGTTACTTTAATCGTAACTTAAACATCATCAATGAAGTAGAAGGCTGGCAAAAAAGTTATTCCATTGGTAGTTATCAAAGCATAAACCTCAATTATGATGATAAAGTAGAACTAAGCACAGGTGGTAATTATCGCTGGGGTTATACAATTTATGATTATAACGATCATAAAAAGGTACGCACCAGTAACTTTGGCCTAAATAATAACCTGGTTGTGCGCTGGCCCAAAAGGATCATATGGGAAACCAAACAGGAATACGCTTACAATCCGCAGGTAAGTGCCGGCTTTCAAAAAGGGATTAATGTGATCAGTAGCTCCATTGCCTTACAAATGCTTAAAAAGGACAGGGGAGAGATTAAAGTAACCGGGTACGACCTGTTTAACCAAAACACCAGCGTGTATCGTTTTGCGGGCGATAATATCATTTACGATGTGCAGAATAATACCCTTAAAAGGTATTTCCTGCTTACGTTTACCTATAAATTTAATAAGCTGAGTACGAAGTAGGGAGGAAGTTGAACGCTGACTGCGACTCACCCGGTCTGCGCTTCGCTGGACCACCATCCGGCTTCGCCGCAAAGAGGGTTGAAAAATAAACGAAAGTTTTCCCGCCCCTCTATGCGCGTAGTGATGTCGGGGTGAGTTCTCTGCAGTACAAAAAAAATCCTGAAATCAATATAATCCGAAGAATCGTGGTTCAGGTAAAATCATCTGCACATCTGAAATCTGCACACCTGCACATCTACAAATGCGTATTGCTCCTGAATAGTTTTATCGCGATAGCCAATAAAATGATGCCGAATGATTTACGCAGAATGCTTAAGCCTACCGGACCCAATAGCTTTTCTATCCACTTTACGTTTTTGAGCACCAGGTAAACCACAATGGTGTTGAGCACGATCCCCACAATAATATTTTGAGTTTGATACTGAGATTTTAGCGACAAAAGCGTTGTCATTGTACCCGCGCCTGCTATCAGCGGGAAGGCGATAGGGACGATGGAGGCAGAAAGTGGTACCTCTTCCTTAAAAAAATCGACCCCTAATACCATTTCCATGGCTATGATAAAGATCACGAGGGAGCCGGCAATTGCAAATGACGAAATATCCAGCCCGATGATGGCCAGCAGTTCATCGCCCACAAATAAAAAAACAACCATTAAAACCAGTACCGCTATGCTCGCTTTTTCCGACTCGATATGACCAACACGCTGCCTTACCTGTATAATTACGGGTATGGCGCCAAGTATATCAATAATGGCGAAAAGGATCATGGTAACGGATAATACCTCCCTGAAAATTAATGGATGCATGGCTTTAGGGTTTTATTCTTTTGACTTTAACCGGAAACTCAACAAAAGTGCGAATAAAATATAGCAAGACGATAAAAAGAAAATACTATGTACCGATATCAATGCTGCAAATCCGGCGGTTACGGGCCCTAATGTTTGCCCTATTGAGGCATATGACTGATTTATACCCAATATTTTACCCTGTTCATTGTGGTCAATATGATCGGCAATGATGGCGTTGATCATGGGGTTGCGTAATCCGTTGAATAAACCGTAGGTGCAAATACCGGTAATAAAGGTTATAAACTCGTTGGTAAGGCCGGTAATAAACATGGCTACCATACAAAGTACGGTTGATAAAAGCAGGATGATTGATTTGGATGAGAACCATTTGGTTAACAACGGAACCGACAACTGCATCACAATACCACTGATGCCAAAGCCCGCGTACAGGATACCAATTTGGGTGGGACTGATCCTTAATACATCAACACTAAAGGTTTGAAAGCCAATGATCATTGTAAACTGTGCCATGGTAAGTAAAAAGCCGGTGAACACGGCGGTGCCTATAACCGGGCGCTTTAAAGTGGTTATCAATGCCGAAAGTTTGAAATTCACCTTGCTTGACCTGTTTTGCTTTTCTGGTGGGTTGGTTTCCTTTAACAGGAAAATGGTGCATAGGGTACCGATGAGCGAAATCCCAGCTGCGAAGAAGAATGGTATGGTTGGTCCGAATTTATTGAGAAGGCCGCCAATGGCAGGGCCTATCACAAAGCCAAAACCAAATGCCGAGCCGATGATGCCAAACTTTTTCGCCCTGTTTTGTGGCGTGGCTGTATCTGATACCATGGCCTGGGCCACAGATACATTGCCGCCGGTTAAGCCATCTAAAATACGGGCTGCAAAAAGCACATAAATGCTGCCTGCCCAGGCAAACATCAGGAACGACAGAAAGGTACCGGCAAGACTGATCACCAGGATAGGTTTGCGTCCCCATTTATCAGATAGTGAGCCTAAAACCGGGGTCGCAAAAAATTGCGCTACCGAGAACGATGCAGTAAGGATGCCCAGTGTTTCGCCGGTAATACCGTATTGCTTGCCGTAGGAGTAAAGTACCGGTACAATAATGCCAAACCCCAGAGAGTTGATAATGCAAATAAATACTAAGATCCAGAGGTTTTTATCCTGCTTCATGAATTAATTATTTCGGCAATTTTTTTGTAGAGACGCATATTTGCGGCTCCCGGCCAGACAAACGGATTTGCATATTTAACCTGTTCACACCGGATGTAAATATGAGTTTCTCCGATTATCCCTACATTAACACTATCTACTTTGCCTAAAAAATATAAGGTAACAAAAAAGGTTCTGAATTATCAGAACCTTTTTGCTGTGTATTTATCAAATGATATTATTCAACATATTTAGGGTTGATAGGGCCGTCGGCCGGCTCAACTTTTCCTTTACGTACGTGCGAACGTTTGATACTGTAACCAAAGTAAACGATAAAGCCAATTAAAAGCCAAACAATTAACCTTGCCCAGTTTTCCCAGCCTTCAGAAGCGATCATACCTAAACAGATCAATGCGCCAAGCGGGCAAACGATGTAATAAATAGGAGTTTTAAACGGACGAACCAGGTTTGGGTCTGTATTGCGTAAAATCATGATACCGAAGCAAACCAGTACAAACGCAAACAGGGTACCTATACTTACCATGTCGCCCACAATTCTGTCAGGAATAAAGCCTGCAAATATCGATACAAACCCAAAGAATAACCATTGCGATTTGTAAGGAGTTTGGTATTTAGGATGCAATTTTGAGAAGATTTTAGGGATCAAGCCATCTGTACTCATGGTATAGAATACACGGGTTTGGCCCATTAACATCACCAGGATAACCGATGAAAAACCTGCAAGGATAGATACCGTTACCAAATTGGCCAGCCAGTGGTAGCTTGGGCCCATTGCTGCTTTAATAGCATAAGTAACAGATGCTTCTTTACCCTGGATAAGGAATTCTTTGTACGATACTAAACCGGTTAATACGTGTGAGAACAGGATATACAATGCAGTACAGATAACCAACGATACTAAAATACCTTTTGGCATATCTTTTTGTGGATTTTTTGCTTCCTGTGCTGCGGTTGATACGGCATCGAAACCAATGAAAGCGAAGAATACAACGCTTGCACCACGTAACACGCCAAGCCAGCCATGGTTAAAAGTATCGCCGTAATTAATAACTCCTGTACTTACTTTTACAGTTCCGGCATCGGCAGGGATCATGTATGGAGTATGTAAAGCCGGGTTAATGTAGTGCCAGCCTAAGCCAATGATCATTAATACAATGGCTACTTTTACTACTACAATGATGTTGTTTACAACGGCCGATTCTGCTGTTCCTTTGATAAGCAGTAAGGTTAGTAAAAACAAGATCAATATAGCGGGTAAATTTACTACACCTCTTGTACCCAATTCGGCGGCGTACATACCGGTGGTAGTGTTGGAGGTTTCAAAAAACGAGTGTGCCCATTGATAGGGGATGTGCACATTAAAAAAAGTGTGTAAAAACTCGTTAAAGTACTGCGACCAGCCTATAGAAACTGTTGCCGCGCCCAATGCGTATTCCAATACCAAATCCCATCCTATGATCCAGGCAATAAACTCGCCCATGGTGGCATAAGAGTAAGTGTAAGCCGAGCCGGCGATAGGGATCATACTTGCAAATTCTGCATAGCATAAGCCGGCAAGGGCGCAACCAGAGGCTGCAATCAGGAAGGAAATGGTAACAGCCGGACCAGCATGTTCGCCTGCCGCTGCTGCTGTACGCACAAAAATACCCGCGCCAATAATGGCACCAATACCCAGTGCTATAAGCGAGCCAACGCCTAAAGTTCTCTTCAGCGTTTTCTCGGTAGCCGCCGAAGCAGCCATCAATTGCGCAATAGGTTTTTTAATAAATAACTTCATGTTTAATTAGTAAGATCAGTCGTAAAAAAATTAAAAATTCACATTTCCCCAAACGTACTTAAATTTATTGAAAACATAAAGAGCCGAATGTAACAATGGAGTCTTTGAAATAATCCAAATTATAGTTTGAAAATGAGATGTTTATGCAAGGGTATAAAATTTGATACTTGTTGATGTATGCCCAACCTTCGTGTATTGAACTCTTAACATGGAGTTACACGGCCGGTCAATTAAAATTGTGCAACTTCTTTAGCGCATTTAAGCTATAGGTTTTGGCGGCTGTAATTTTCATCGTATCTGGCTGTTGGCTTGCACCATACAGGTATTCTTTGCGCTGTGTAATAACGTCATCACCCTTAAACGTACAATCTATATAGCCTTTCTCATCGTCATATTGACCTAAGTTTTGACTGAAGGTTAGTGAGTCGGTAAGGTAGGCTTCAACAGCACCATTGAGAATGCCGGTCCGATAAATTTCGATATACAGGTGGTTGTCTTTGGCAATGGTGTACTTGTAATCACGTTTGCTTTTGTGGTTGCAACTGCATAATGCGAACAGAGATAGTAAAGCTAATAACACTTTTTTCATTAATGCTTTTGCAACAAGGGAGGAAAAAAGTAGGTTATCAATTTTAACACCAAAAGGAAGACGACAATGAAAGATATCAGCCTTGCAGTGTTTTGTGTTTTTAGTTGGAATGCTATCAAGAAAGAAATTGCGCCGAACATGATTGAATTAACCAATACATCTATAAAAAAATAATAAAAGCCGCCCTCTGGAAAAAGGTGCAATAGAAAGGCCTGAAAAAATGTTTCTGAAAAGAAACTTGCTGTAGCTCCATACAAGGTTAAAAATCCAACGCCGAAATCTGGGCGTAACTTTATCAGCTCCCTGATAAAAATATTGAGTGCCACCATAAAAATAGTGAATATAACTACTCCATTGATTGCTATATTGGTAAACGGGATATACCGGGGAATATTAAAAGAAGAAAGGAACAGAAGATAGTAGTTTCCGAGCAAAGCAAAAGTAAGGATAACAATGTATTTGAGACAGATGCCCTGTGCTGATTTCATGACAGCCAATATAGATATTCCGACTTAAACAAAAAAAGCCGCCCTCAACAGGCGGCTTTTCCAATATCTAAAGAGAATAATTATCCTTTCTTTTCAACTTTTGTAATTGGCGATGTATAAGCCTGCACAATCACTTGTTTTTTGACTTCGTGTTTCATGGCTGTTGGAGCAGCCGCAAGTTTTGCATTTAAATGAGGTGCAATAACCAATGAAACGATAGACATCAGTTTGATTAGAATATTCATTGACGGGCCCGAGGTATCTTTAAACGGATCGCCCACGGTATCGCCGGTTACAGATGCTTTATGCGGCTCTGATTTTTTATAATACATCTCGCCATTGATCAAACAACCTTTTTCGAATGATTTTTTGGCGTTATCCCACGCGCCACCAGCGTTGCTCTGGAAAATGCCCATCAATACACCGGATACGG
The DNA here is from genome assembly GCF_024808255.1 of Mucilaginibacter dorajii. Taxonomy (GTDB): domain Bacteria; phylum Bacteroidota; class Bacteroidia; order Sphingobacteriales; family Sphingobacteriaceae; genus Mucilaginibacter; species Mucilaginibacter dorajii. The sequence continues at coordinate 127,590 of NZ_JANTYS010000007.1, read as the reverse complement.
TAACACCGGCTAATAAACCGCCTAAAACTTCGGGCCCGAAGGCGAAACCGATAACGATAGGGGTGATCAATGCGATCAAACCTGGGGCAACCATTTCGCGGATAGAAGCTTTGGTAGAGATAGCCACACATTTTTCATACTCGGGCTTAGCCTTGTACTCCATAATGCCGGGAATTTCGCGAAACTGGCGCCTAACTTCTTCAACCATGGCCATTGCCGCCCTGCCTACAGCCGAGATACACAAGGCAGAGAAGATGAACGGGATCATACCACCCACAAACAAACCGGCCAAAACATCGGCCTTATAAATATCAATATGCTCAATCCCGGCAACACCCACAAAGGCCGCGAATAAAGCCAGTGAGGTTAATGCGGCAGACGCGATGGCAAAACCTTTGCCTGTAGCGGCGGTAGTGTTACCTACGGCATCTAAATTGTCTGTACGGTGACGTACTTCTTCGGGCAGGCGGCTCATTTCGGCAATACCACCGGCATTATCGGCAATAGGGCCAAAAGCGTCGATAGCCAACTGCATGGCTGTAGTAGCCATCATACCGGCGGCGGCAATAGCCACTCCGTATAAACCTGCGAAGTGGTATGAACCATAAATACCCGAGGCCAGTACCAGGATAGGCAATACGGTTGATTCCATACCCACAGATAAACCACCGATAATATTGGTAGCATGCCCGGTTGAAGATTGACGGATAATACTCAATACCGGGCGTTTACCCATAGCGGTATAGTATTCTGTAATGATAGACATTAAAGTACCTACCACAAGTCCTACTACTATCGCCATAAAAACGCCGTTTTTGGTAAATGGAATTACGCTTTCTTTAACCACGCCGTTAACCTCATCACGCACCATGTGGAATTCTCCTGTTGGCAGCATCCATTGCACCACAAAATAAGTGGCAATGGCGGTGAATATAATAGAGGCCCAGTTGCCAATGTTTAAAGCTTTTTGAACACTGTCGGTTTCGCTTTTAATGCGTACCAAAGCAGCGCCAACGATAGAGAATATTAAACCTAAGCCTGCAATTACCATAGGCAACAGGATAGGGGCAATGCCACCAAACGCGTCATGTGATACAATTTCGCGTCCCAATACCATGGTAGCCAGCATGGTTGCCACGTACGATCCAAATAAATCCGCACCCATACCGGCCACGTCGCCTACGTTATCGCCTACGTTATCGGCAATGGTGGCAGGGTTACGTACGTCATCCTCGGGGATGCCTGCTTCAACTTTACCTACAAGGTCGGCACCTACGTCGGCCGCTTTGGTATAAATACCACCACCTACACGGGCAAACAGCGCTATGGATTCGGCACCCAAGGAAAACCCGGCCAAAACATCCAGGGCTTTTGCCATGGCTTCGCCATTTACAGTGGCACCCACCACATTTTTAACATATATGGTATAAAATACAATGAACAGCGAACCAAGGCCGATGATAGCCAAACCGGCGACACCCAGGCCCATTACAGTACCACCTGTAAACGATACTTTTAAAGCCTGTGCCAAACTGGTACGGGCAGCCTGTGTGGTGCGTACGTTAGCCTTGGTAGCAATGCGCATACCCAGGTAACCGGCAAAGGCCGATAAAAATGCGCCAATAACAAATGAAACGGCAATAACAGGGCTTGATGTAGCTACGGTAGTACCGCTCCAGGCTAATAAAATACCGGCAACCACCACAAAGTAGCTTAGTACTTTCCACTCTGCACGTAAAAAGGCCATTGCCCCATCGGCAATGTAGCCTGCCAGTGTGGCCATATCTCCATCGCCGGCATCTTGTTTGGTAACCCAGGCGGCTTTAACGGCCATGAAGGCAATGCCTATCAAACCGAAAACCGGAATTAAGTAGATTAAGTAAGTGTTCAAAAAATCCATAGTCGCAAATTTGGTTTATAAAGTAAGTACTGTTAGTGCTAAGTGTAACACGGTATAATTGGTGCTTGCAAAATAGTAAATTTATTTTCTTTACAATAGCCTGCCAATATTAAAGTTTTTGAATAGTTTAGGGGTTTAAACCCCTTTTAAGTATATGACAAAAGACCCCGGACAACCAAAAATGAAACATGAGCTTGGCTTGCTTGATGGCACCATGCTGGTAGCAGGCTCCATGATAGGCTCAGGTATATTCATAGTTGCTGCAGATATTGTACGTAATGTAGGCTCAGCAGGTTGGCTTATAGCCATTTGGCTCATCACCGGCTTCATGACCTTAACCGCCGCCCTTAGCTATGGCGAGCTAAGCGGCATGTTCCCCAAAGCAGGCGGGCAGTACGTTTACCTTAAAGAAGCTTATAACAAACTCATCGCGTTTTTATATGGCTGGAGTTTTTTCGCGGTAATTCAAACGGGTACTATAGCGGCAGTTGGTGTGGCGTTTAGTAAGTTTACGGCTTATATTATCCACCCGTTTAGTGAAGATAATATTCTTTTAAATTTAGGTTTTATAAAAATAAGTGCCGCGCAGGTAGTTTCTATCATTGTAATTGTGCTGCTTACCTTTATCAATACCCGTGGTGTAAAAAGCGGAAAGTGGATTCAGACAACTTTTACCCTGACCAAATTATTAAGCTTATTTGGTTTAATTGGGTTTGGATTTTTAGCCTTTAAAGGTGATATATGGACTGCCAACTGGGCAAACGCCTGGGATTTACATAACCTCAATAAAGATGGCACCATAACCCAGTTAACGTTAGGTACCGCCTTAGGCGCTATCGCGGCTGCCATGGTGGGCTCTATATTTAGTAGTGATGCCTGGAACAGTGTAACTTTTGTTGCCGGCGAAATGAAAAACCCAAAGCGTGATGTGGCACTCAGTATGATGTTGGGTACCATCATTGTAACGCTGATTTATGTGTTGGCAAACGTAGTTTATACAGGTGTACTTTCATTACATGATATTTCTGTAGCCGATAAGGACAGGGTGGCCGTTGCGGCTTCGCACGTTATTTTTGGTAATGTTGGTACTTACATTATTGCTGTAATGATCATGATATCAACCTTTGGCTGTAATAACGGATTGATATTATCTGGTGCCAGGGTTTACTATACCATGGCTAAAGATGGCGTATTTTTTAAACGCACAGGTACGCTTAACAAAGCAGCAGTGCCGGAGTTTGGCTTATGGATTCAAGCGGCGATGGCGTCTGTATTGTGCTTAAGCGGGCGTTATGGCGATTTGCTGGATATGATATCACTGGTTGTAGTGATATTTTACGTGCTTACCATTATTGGCATATATATTTTAAGGGCAAAAATGCCTAACGCCGAAAGACCCTACAAAGCTTTTGGATATCCCGTTTTACCGGCAATTTACATTTTAATGGGTATTGCTTTTTGCATTTTACTGTTAATATATAAAAGTACGTACTCTATATTTGGCTTAGGTATTGTGTTAATTGGTATCCCCATATATTTCATATCGCAAAGGAACGTTAAGAATGAGGATGAAGCGGTTATTGATAGTTAGTTTATTAGTTTTAAGTGGGCGGGTTTATGCCCAGGATCTTCAGTCGAGATTATCAACTGCATTTGGCAGGTTACAGGCCGATAGCCAGTGCAGGTACGCGTCGCTATCGTTAACCGTGTTGGATGCCAAAACCGGCGAACAGGTATTTGCGGCCAATCCTAATATGGGCCTGGCTACTGCATCAACTTTAAAAACAATAACCAGCATTACCGCTTTTTATGTTTTGGGTGCCGATTTTAAGTATCAGACCCAGTTAGGCTACAACGGCGAAATTTCTGCTGATGGCACGCTTAACGGGGATATTATCATTAAAGGTGCCGGCGACCCAACACTGGGCAGTTGGCGCTATGAGCAAACCAAGGAAGCTCATGTGCTTGCCTTGATGACCGATGCACTCAAAACCGCCGGCATCAAAAAAATAAACGGGCGGGTTATTGGCGATGATAGCATCTTTGGCACACAATCTATCCCCGAAGGCTGGATCTGGCAGGATATAGGTAATTATTATGGTGCCGGAACATCGGGTCTTTGCTGGCGCGAAAACCAGTTTGATATTAAATTACGCACTGGTGCGGTAGGTAATCCTATCGGGGTTTCTTATACGGTTCCTAATGTATCTTACCTTACCTTTAAAAGTGAATTGGTTAACGGTGCATCCGGCAGCGGCGATAATGCTTATGCCTTTTTACCCGTGGGCAGTAAGGTAATGTATCTGCGCGGCAGTTATGCCATTGATAAGGATAAAAAAAGCATTTCGGCAGCCACACCTGATGCAGCTTACGACGCCGCTTTACGCTTAGAAGACACCCTGAAGCGTTTAGGAATCACTGTAAATAATGATCCTGAATCTGTAGCAACATTAACTGCAAAAGGCTTACAGGTACCCGTGAACGCCAAAAAGCTGACTATTATCGAGTCGCCGCCATTGAGCAAGATCATTTACTGGCTTAACCAAAAAAGTATTAACCTATACGCCGAGCAGTTGCTTAAAACCATCGCCTGGAAACAAGGCCGCAAACCAAGTACCGCAAACGGGGTAGAAGAAGTTCAAAAATTTTGGCAGGCCCGCGGTATCGATGCAAACAGCATCAATACCTATGACGGCAGCGGCCTTTCACCCGGCGATAGGGTGAGCACCAATACCATGGCCCGCGTGCTGCAATCGGCAAAAAAAGAAAGCTGGTTTCCAGATCTGTATGAGAGTTTGCCCGTTTACAACGATATGAAAATGAAAAGCGGCAGCATCAACAGTGTGCTATGTTATGCAGGCTACCAAAGCCACAACGGCAGGGAGCTTTGTTTTTCTATCATGGTAAATAACTTCAGTGGATCGAGCAGGGGGATTAAGGAAAAGATGTTCAGGGTATTGGATGTGTTGAAGTAGAGGGCACCGTAGTAACAAAAGACAACTTCTTTTATTTAAAAGATTGTAAATTTATATCACATTATACAATCTAACATGAGAAAACTAAATATTGTTGTAGGCTTGCTCGCAATCATCACCCTTTCAGCCTGTAAGCCAAAACCCAACCCTGCCGAAGTGGTAAAATCCATCCAATTCAAATTTACCGAGTTAGGTCGCGAAACGCAGTTTAGGATCCCCTGCGATAAGTTTGATTATTATTTTCCGGAAGGGAAGGTTAAAAATTTCACCAAAAGCCCGGGGATTGATAGTGTAATGCAGTTGCTCACAGCTATGAAATTAGCCGGCGAAGGCATCCAGCCCGATGTGCGGGGAAAAATCTATATCACTCACGCCAATAATGCTACTGATACCGTTTGTGTGGGCGTGAAAGCGTTGGACTACAAAGGTACTACTTACGAAACACCACAAGGATTGCTGGCTTTGATACAGAAGTAGGCGGAGTACTTAAAAAGCTATGTCATTGCGAGCGTAGCGCGGCAATCTCGTAGTTTACAGGGCGAACATGTATAGTTACGAGATTGCTTCGTGCCTCGCAATGACATAGAGAAGAATTATCGCTTACGCGTAAGTAACGTTCAAAGTAAACGGTACGCTCAGTGCCTTTGAAATGATACAATTGGCTTTTGCGTCTTCGGCAATGGCTTTAAATTTAGCTTCGTCAACGCCGTCGATAGCTGTTGCTTTAAGTTCCAGGTGGATGCCGGTGATGCTTAAGGCCTGCATATCCAAATCAAGGATAGCGTCGGTAGTCAAATCGCCAGGGGTAAAGCCGGCCTGGGTTAAGGCAGCACCAACAGCCATGGTAAAGCAACCCGCGTGAGCTGCTGCAATCAGTTCTTCGGGGTTAGTGCCAATACCATCGGCAAAACGGGTTTTAAATGAATACTGGGTTTTGTTAAGCACGGTGCTTTGAGTAGTGATCTCGCCGCTACCAGCTTGTAAAGTGCCATTCCAATGGGCGTTTGCTGTACGTTTCATAGTTTGTGGTTTTTGTATTTAAAAGTTCATGGTTAATGGTTCATTGTTCATAGCCGATTGATCATAGTTTATGGTTTTGTAGCGTGGCTTTATTGCTTTTTTGCCATGATCTATGAACCATCAACTATGAACACTCAAAATTACCATTTCGCCCGTTCGTATTGAAGCGGCCATTTTACTTCGTGACCAAGCTCATGTGCTGCACGGAGCGGGAAATGTGGATCGCGGAGCATTTCGCGGGCCATAAATATCAGGTCGGCTTCACCTTCCTGTATAATTTCATCGGACTGGTGGCTTTTGGTTATTAAACCCACTGCACCGGTAAGTATACCGCTTTCTTTTTTAATTTTCTCTGCAAATTCAACCTGGTAACCTGGTTTTAACGGTATTTTAACACCGGCTATATTACCACCGGTTGAGCAGTCAATTACATCAACGCCTTTTTCCTTTAATATTTTTGCCAGCGCTACAGAGTCATCGGCTGTCCAGGCGCCCTCAGTCCATTCAGTTGTCGACAGGCGTACAAACAGCGGGTTCTCTTTCGGCCAGGTTTCGTGCACGCTTTCAATAACTTCTAAAAGAAAACGGATACGGTTTTCAAATGATCCGCCGTACTCATCCGTACGTTTGTTACTTGCTGGTGATAAAAACTCATGCAGCAAATAGCCATGCGCGCCATGCAGTTCAATCACATCAAAGCCTGCTTTAACTGCCCTTGCTGCAGCGGCTTTAAAATCGGCTTTTATTTGTTCAATGCCTGCTTTATCTAAAGCGATGGGGGCTTCTTCAGTATCAATAAAAGGTACCGCGCTTGGTGCGAAAGTTTTCCAGCCATCGGGCTGATCAGACGCGATCTGTTTACCGCCAAGCCATGGTTGCTGGTGACTTGCTTTACGACCGGCATGTGCCAGTTGTGTACCCGCGTAAGCACCATGGGCGTGTATAAAATCGGTGATCTGTTTTAATTTCTCAACGTGCTCATCTTTGTATATACCCAAATCTGCCGCACTGATACGGCCTTCTGGTGATACCGCGATAGCTTCTGTTATAATTAAAGATGCGCCGCCAACAGCCATACCACCCAGATGTACCAGGTGCCAGTTGTTAGCAAAGCCGTCTTCGCTTGAATACTCGCACATAGGCGATACCACAATGCGGTTTTTAAGTTCGATATTTTTTATTTTAAGGGGCGAGAATAGATGTGCCATAGTTAAGTGTTTGATGCAAATATGGTGAGTAACATTGGTTGTACCTTCAATGTTTTGTAAAGTTATTGCTTTAAGCCTAAACCGGAAAGCTCAAAGCCTAAAGCTAATTTTATTGAAAAGCTTTAGGCTTTTGGCCTTTTGCTTTAAGCTTCCTAATGTATTCTCTTCCGTTCTTCCTCATTCCCTGTATCCCGGTTATCGGTATTGGTTTCTTTACCAAAACGGTACGCGACGCTTAACTGCACAAACCTGTTGAGCTGAAAATTGGTGAATTTGGTTTTAATGCCGTTTACGGTATAGGTTGATGCCTGGGCGCTGGTCCTGAAAATATCATTGAAATTAAGGGCGATGTTCAGTTTCTTTTTTAGAGTAATGGCAGTAAGGCCGGCATCCAGTTTGTAATACCTGTCAGATCGGCCAATGTGGTCCACCTCCGGGAATTGGTACCAAAAGTTTACCGCGGCGGCCATCGTTTTATCGGCATTAAAATATAGGGTGTTGTTGGTAGCTATGTACAAACCATACCCGTTAATACTTTTAATATAATCCAAACCCGAATGAGCGTCGGTATGGTAAAAGGTAACCTGGTTATTATTGTCAAACCAGGGGAAAGGGTGCAGCGCTAAGTTTTCAGAAATTCCCAGCCGGTAAGTTTTGATAAAATTAAGCGGGATGGTGCGTACCAGGTTGGTATCGGCACTGGATATGGTTACGTTATTAAAGCCATTGTCCGTAATGTTCAAAAACACGGCCGAGGTTAATACGTTTTTGTAAGTGTGCGATAGCTCGAAATTGGTATTATACTCGGGGCGTAAAAACGGGTTACCCTCACCATAACTATAGGCCGTGTATAGCGATTTAAAGGGATTTAAATTCCAAAATGTAGGTCGGTTTATGCGCCTGCCAAAAGTGAAACCGAAACTATTATCGGTATCAGCCTGGAAAGAAATCGCTACAGAGGGAAACAACTTAAGATAATTGTTAGGTGTTGTTTGATTCAGGGTGATCGATTCGCCCTTGGTTTCGGTATACTCGGCCCTTAAACCTAATTGGTATTTCCACCTGTTTTTTTCTTTGCTGATGTTGGCATAAACAGCCTGGGTGTTTTCAATATACCTAAACTCGTTGCTTAGGTTGGTGTTATAAGTAAGGTTGTCGTTGGCGTCCTTATCGTAATAAAAAGCATTACTGTAATTATTGATAAAACTAAGCTTGGTCCCTAAGGCTATTTTGGCAAATGATGTTGGGATCTCGGCATCGGCTTTAAATGTAAATACTTTTATGTTTTGCTTATTGGTGTCGTAATAACGGGTGTTACTGGTAGGAATCGATTGATTAACAGGTGAATAGGTATTGCTTTCAAAGTTTGATCGGTCGGTGCGGTAATAGTTAAAGTAATCGGCATTAAGCAATAGCTTTTTGCCCGTTGTATCAAATTTAATGAGGGCATGGATATTGCCCGAATTGCTGAGCGCGATAGGATGATAGGTGGCGTAAGTACGCAAGGTAGAATCTAAACCTCCGCCGCTGTTGTAAATGGGATTATTTACATTGTCGGATCCTACATAAACTTCCCGGCCGCCCAGGTAGCTTAAACCAATAGTGGTTTTGGGGCTTAGCTTATAGTCAACCCCGGCAACCACGTTAAAGCTATGCATTTTATAATCGCCGGTATCTGTTTGTCGCCAGGTTTGTTTGGGGTAATATACATCGGTTTCAAAACCTTCCAGCTCATGGTCTGCCGCCACATTAAGGTTAGCATAAGCCGACCATTTATTGGAGTTGTAATTAATATTGGCGCTGCCATCACTCATCCACCAGTTGCTTGTGCCATAAACCGTTGCCGGGGTGTGCAGCCATTTTTTATTGTTCAGCTGTACATTGCCAGATAAACCTTGTTTGGTGCTGCGTTTGGTAGTGATATTGATGAGCCCGGCATTACCTTCGGCATCATAGGCCGCAGATGGGTTTTTAATGAGTTCTATCCTGGAGATCTGGTTAGCCGATATGGATTTTAAAAAACGGGCCAGGTCGGTGCCAGCCAATTGAATGATCCTGTCGTTCAGCATAACCTTAACAGCGCCTTTGCCGGCAATGCTGATCTCATCGCCAGATACTTTGATACCTGGTACCTTTCCAATAGCGGTAAGCGCGTCGCTACCGGTAGCAGTCACATTGCCTGATACGTTGTAAATGAGTTTTTCCTGGCTGTTTTCAATAACTGGCTTACTGGCGGTAACCATCACAAGCCCTAAGCTATTATTGGCCTGTTGCAGGACGATAGCTAAAGTAGTATCGGCATTTAAAGTTAATGCCGTTTCAAAATTGCTGAAGCCGGCATAGGTAACTTTAAGCCGATAATCGCCTTTATCCAATTTATCAAAACCGAATTTGCCGGCGCTATCGGCCTGTGTTGAATAATTTTTTTGAGTGGATATATCGGTTAAACTCAGTGTTGCATAGCCTAAACCATGATGGGAAACATCTGTAACAGAGCCTGTAAGTTTTACCTGGGCCCGCAAGTTTAATTGCAGCAATAAAAAAGCAAGAAGGGTATAAAATAATCTCAATGCAGGGTGAGGGGTTTAAAATTTGCTAATTATAGGCAAAGAAATGTTAAACAGGAAATGCTAATTACTATTCAACAATATTACGTTTGATAAGCCTGGCTAAAAGATAGGTGAAACAACTACCTGACAGCACTGTACCGCCCAAAAATAAGAATGCATTGATAAATGGCCCTATCTTGACTGAATAGCCAACGGCACACATCCAGCCTCCTAAGATGATTCCGCAGATAGCAAGTAACGTTTTGATTAACCGCCATAGCATAAAAGAAAACTTAGGTTAGATAGTTGCGTTATTTGTTTAAAAATCATTGATTAGGGGTTGATTCTTCCAATTCTTCCTCTTCTTCATTATTGTATTGTTCCAAATCCAGGTTGCATAGCCAAACGCCTAACAAAAGTGATAAGGTATAAGGCAGTATCATAACCGAAAGCTCCAAAAGTGTATAGGCTTTGGGAATAATGGCGCCGCCAAATACAAGCAACGTTGTAACGCCAATGGCTATGGTAACCCTTTGTTTAAGCAATAGTGCCTCGGTTTGCCTGCTTAACCTGGTGATGCTAAATGTAAGCAACGCTCCTAAGGGAGCACTTAGCACCAATAAAACGCCGACGGATACCGGGTAGCTTTTAATAAACTCAAAAGATAAAATATCGCCCTGGTGAAAAAAAATCTGCCCGGCCGATGTTTGCAACAAGGGTGCGAATATGAGCATGGTAAGCCATACCTTAAAGCTGTAAAGTTGTGCAGGGTCCATGAAGGGTTTAAATTGAAAAGTAAATATAACAGATATTGACTTTTAATCAAATGCACCATTCAGGTAAATCGCGTTTGACATTTTTGCACAAAGTAACATCTTTCAATGAGCATAATAGGTAACCGCTATTCGGCATCTTATCTGGTTCTTTTGTTTCTACAAACAGGTAGCCGCTATGCGGCATTCTTTGGTTTTATTAAATATTCTATGCCGCATAGCGGCTACCTATTTGTAGAATAAGTAAGTTATGCTTTTTTGCTCCATAGGAGCTACCTTTTGCTACGCAAATCTTTAAAAGCGATTTCTCCGATGCACCATTTAGCTTAGGCTATCTTTAAAAACAATGCTTAAGTTTGGTATGTTACCATGTATTTAGCTATTAACCCTGATCAACCTTCTGAAATTTGACTACATACACAACCCTCATTATACTCAGCGGCCTGGTAATTTTCTCCTACCTGTTTGACCTCATAGCCGGTAAAACAAAGATTCCATCAGTTATTTTACTGTTAATGCTGGGGATTGGTATTAAACAGGTGGTTGACTACTTTGGGATAAAGATGTTTAATTTAAATCTCATTTTGCCTACGCTTGGCACATTGGGTTTAATACTCATTGTGTTTGAAGGGGCGCTGGAACTCAGGTACAGCAGTAGCAAAAACGCCATCATCAAAAGAGCATTCCTATCCGCATTAAGCATATTGCTGGTTAGCGCGTTTGCCATTACGGCTATCATTTGGTACTTAACATACCAAAGTTTTTACCTGTGTTTTGTAAATGCTATACCGTATTGCGTGGTGAGTTCGGCGGTGGCTATTCCATCGGCTGCCAATTTAAGTAAGAATAAAAGGGAGTTTATTATTTATGAATCTTCTTTTTCGGATATCCTTACGGTGGTGCTGTTTAACTTTATTGTTCGCAATCAGCATATCGATATTGTATCTTTTGTAAAGCTTGGCGGCGAACTCACTGGGATCATCATTGCGGCTATTATCTCCTGCCTGTTGTTGCTTTATTTGATAGGGCGGTTAACGCATCACATTAAATCATTTCTCATCATCGCGTTGCTTATACTGGTGTATTCTATAGGGCAGTCGTTCCATCTTTCAGCGCTTATTATTGTATTGGCTTTGGGTTTATTTTTAAATAACGCCAATCAAATCAATCTGCCCTGGTTCAAAAAACTGTTTATCTATCCAACTTTTCAGCATGATATCAGGCAGTTGTTCCAGCTATCGGCAGAGAGCGCTTTTTTAATGCGAACCTTCTTCTTTATTGTTTTTGGCTATACTATGGACATTTATCAACTGCAAAACATTAGCTTGTTATTGGCAGGCGGCACTATTTTGCTGTGTATTTACCTGGTGCGTTTCCTGTACATCAAACTCATATCCAAAACCGACCTGATGCCTGAACTGGTTATTGTACCAAGAGGGCTAATAAGTGTTTTGCTTTATTATAATCTGCCCGACAACTTAAAAATACCACAGGTTGGCACTGGTTTGCTTTTTATAGTAGTTTTGGGTACCAGTTTAATTTTGAGTTTAGGTTTGCTGGCGACAAGGAGGAGCCTCACCTAAATAGCGCAGCTTTCATGAGTGCAAAAAACAAAAAGTAAAAAAACGAATAATCCTCTCCAAAGGAGAGGACTTTTGATTTGTAGGGGGGGATTTTTAACTTTTTAAACTCTTTCTTTCGGAGAAGTGAGGCTCTTGGATATGATTTTCAAAGTCCTCTCCTTTGGAGAGGATTTAGGTGAGGCTGCTCCTAATCTCCGCAAGTTCCGGGTTTTATCACATTCAACATCAGCCTACATTTGTAGTGTAAATAACAAACAACATGATGAACACACAGGAAAATATCAATTACGACCGTATTGCCGAGGCGATAAACTACATAAAACTCAACTTTAAAAGTCAGCCCAATTTAGATGAGGTAGCTGAAAAGGTAAACCTTAGCCCCTTCCATTTTCAGCGGCTGTTTACCGATTGGGTAGGCATCAGCCCCAAAAAGTTTTTACAATACCTGAGTTTGGATTATGCCAAAGGAATCCTGAAAGACAAGCAGGCCACCTTGTTTGATACCGCTTATGAAACAGGCCTGTCCGGAACTGGTCGGCTTCACGACCTGTTTATCAATATAGAAGGTATGACCCCTGCCGAGTATAAAAACGGAGGCAAAGAGCTCAGTATCAACTATAGTTTCGCCCAAAGCCCGTTCGGGAATATCATTGTGGCATCAACCCCTAAAGGTATTTGCTATATGGCCTTTGCCGATGATCATGCCGATGCTTTGGATCAGCTTAAATTACACTTCCCTAACGCAGCTTATACCCAGGTGGTTGATATGCTGCAACAGGATATTTTGCATATTTTTAAAAAGGATTGGTCGCAGTTACCGGCGATAAAATTGCATTTAAAAGGCAGTAGCTTTCAGCTAAAGGTTTGGGAAGCACTGCTTAAAATACCCATGGGAGGCCTGTGCAGCTACGGCGATATCTCCCAGACTATCCAGTCGCCAAATGCCAGCAGGGCGGTAGGCAGTGCGATAGGTGCGAACCCGGTAGCATTTTTGATCCCCTGCCATAGGGTGATCCGGGCAACTGGCGAATCGGGTCAATATCATTGGGGATCAACCCGTAAATCGGCCATCATAGGCTGGGAAGCTGCCTTAGTTAATCAACCTGTTTCAATGTAATTTTATGGAGATCAAGGAAAGAATAAAAAATTTAAACTGGGCAGATATCAAGGTCGATCTGGACAACAAGGGTTACACCATAGTTAAAACTGTTTTAACTGCCGATGAATGCGATAGCCTTACGGCTCAATATCCTGACGATCAGCTATATCGCAAAACCGTAATAATGGAACGCCACAATTACGGCCGCGGTGAATATAAATATTTCAAATACCCGCTGCCGGGGCTGATACAACAACTTAGGGAGAGTATATATCCGCGCCTTGCACCGGTAGCCAACAACTGGATGGAACTATTAAGTAAGGAAACCCGGTTTGCAGCTACGTTGGATGAATTGTTACAGCACTGCCATAATCAGGAGCAATTACGCCCAACGCCGCTCATATTACAATACGCCAAAGGCGGCTACAACGCCATGCACCAGGATTTGTATGGTGAGGTGTTTTTTCCCATCCAATCGGTATTTATTTTGGATGAGCCGGGTGTTGATTATGAGGGTGGTGAGTTTATTTTGATAGAGCAAAAGCCGCGTGAGCAATCGCGGGCGATGGTGCTTAAACCTGCCAAGGGCGATATGGTTTTGTTCACCACCAGCTTTAGGCCGGCAAAGGGCAGCAAGGGTTATCACCGGGTTAATATGAAGCACGGCATCGGCGAAATTACCGCTGGCCGGCGCCGTAGTATGGGCATTATTTTTCATGATGCCAAATGATAAATTATGGAGAATAAATGAGAAAAAAGCGATACTTATCGACAAAAAAGCTACTAAATATCAAATAATGATAAACTAATATTAAACATTTAGTTAATATTTACTAAATTTAGCCCTGTGGTATGTTAACCTCCTGCTTTAATATGACCAACAAGGTAGCCATAAGCGATGTTGAATTGATTGCACAATTACAATTGGGCGATGAAACTGCTTTGGCGGCCATCTACAGAAAATACTGGCAGCAGCTTTATCTATCAGCATATAATGTGTTAAAGGATAAGCTGGCTTGTGAGGACATCATTCAGGAGCTTTTCATCAAACTATGGAACAACCGCGATAACATTGAAATAAATGTTTCTCTGAAAGCCTATTTATATGCCGCCACCCGGTACGAGGTGTATCGCCAGGTTAAGAATGGCAGGGTAACCGCCGATGTTTTCGACAGGCTGTTTGAATGCCTGCAAACACCCGCCGAATACGAGAATATAGAATATAAGGAACTAATGGCCCGGGTAAGCCTGGTAGTAAGTACCCTGCCCGATAAATGCCGCGAAGTTTATAAACTAAGCCGCGAAGATTACTTAAGCCACAAACAAATAGCTTCCCGGCTAAACATCTCCACCAAAACGGTCGAAAATCATTTGACCAAAGCGCTAAGGCAGTTGCGCACCTCATTGGGTAGTTTCTTTTTACTGCAGATGGCACTTTTACTGCTGTGGTAATATAAGCAAGCTTTATATTAGCCACTTAAAGTAGATTTCTCGCAAAGATCGCTAAAACGCAAAAAGTGTACATGAAAATGAACTGCTGATAAAAGATGAAATTTAACAATCTTTAAAGCAAAAAAACTTAATTAACGCCACACCAGGCTTTGCGCCTCGGCGATCTTTGCGGGGAAATAATATTTTTAAACTTTGGGTAGGGGATACCCTCATTTTTTTACTCTCACTATAAATAACCAGGTTGTGCAAAAGCAGGAATTCAGGCGATTAATTCAAAAGTATCTAAACGGGCAGGCTTCTGTAGAGGAAGAACAACTGCTGTTAGAACTATTTGACCGTTTGCAGGAAGATACAAACTGGGATGAAGAGATGATGGGAGTAAAGCAGCAACTGGAAGACAGGATGTTGCAACGTTTGTATTCGGGGATTCAACAATCGCAAGAACAGCCCGACCCTAAAGCTCTTTATGGTATTTTTTACAGGGTTACCGCCGCGGCTGCCATTTTACTGGCAATCGTTGGTGCCGGGCTTTATTATAGCCTTAAGTACCCTGCACAACTTCCGGTTACGGCGGTTAATAAAGTCCCGGTTAAGCACGATGCAGACCCCGGCAAAAATGACGCAGTCCTAACCTTAGATAACGGCGAAAAAGTGGTGCTCGATTCCGCGAGAGTCGGCACCATTGCCAAAAATGGAAACATTAGTGTTCAAAAAACGGCGGATGGCCAGTTGATCTATACCGTTGACGGTGGAAACACAGCCTCGTCAAATGGCCCGGTAACCTATAATACCATCAGCACCCCCCGGGGAGGCCAGTACCAGGTAATATTGCCCGATGGCAGTAAGGTTTGGCTTAACGCGGCATCATCCTTAAAATATCCCACATCATTTGCCGGTAACGAGCGTAACGTTCAGTTAACCGGCGAAGCTTATTTTGAGGTTGCTAAAAACCCTCAAAAGCCATTTAAAGTGAGTGTTAACGACTTAAATGTAAAAGTATTGGGTACCCACTTTAACATTATGGCTTATAATGATGAAGATGCCATTAAAACCACATTGCTTGAAGGATCGGTACAGTTAACCGCAGGTGGCCGCAGCAGCATGCTGAAGCCCGATCAGCAGGGGATTGTTAAAGACAGCCATATCAATGTTGTTGATGTGGAAGCCGAAAAGTTTGTAGCCTGGAAAAATGGTTATTTTGAATTTAACCGTGCCAGCATCCTGGATGTCATGAAACAACTTTCGCGCTGGTATGATATGCAGGTTGTTTATGAAGGCAAAATATCTGATGATGAGTTTGTAGGCCGGATTGAACGAAGCGCCAAACTATCGCGGGTACTGCACATACTTGAACTTAGTCATGTGCACTTTAAAGTTGAAGATAAAAAGATAACCGTTTCACCTTAACCATATCCCAGTTTAATAACATTTACATTAACCGGATAATCATCTACCTATGAAAGAAACCCTACATCTCCACTAATACCTACTGCCACCTTGCCCATAAAAAAGCCGGAAGTACTGCAATACTTCCGGCCAAAATGTATGGGTAAGGTTTTTCCTGAGTTTCCTTAACAGATCATTAACCCAAACACAACGAAGTTATGCAAATAAACTTTAGGGCTAAAGTATTTTATGCGCCCAAAAACGCAACCTCAAAACTGTTTCTGACAATGAAATTAACGGCACTTCTGATTACTATTGGCTGTTTACAACTTAGTGCTAAGAGTTTCTCTCAAACCATCACGTTAAACACCGATAATACGGCTATCGAAAAAGTATTTACCGCCATTGAAAAGCAAAGTGGCTACAGCTTTTTTTACAAGTACAAAGAAATTAAACAGGCTAAACCCATTACGCTATCGCTAAAAAATGCCAGTATTGAAGAAGCACTGCGTGAATGTTTTAAAGACGAGCCCCTTACCTATACTATTGACAACAAAACCATTATTGTAAATAAGAAAGAAGAGAAGGTGATTGTGGCCGATAAAATTACCGTTACCGGCCAGGTACTTGATGCTACCAACCAGCCTTTGCCAGGCGTAAGTGTAACTATTAAGGGAACTAACATCGGCGCTATAAGCGATGCCAACGGAAAATATGCTATCCAGGTGGATGATAACGCCGTACTGGTGTTCAAATTTATAGGCTTTAAAGCCAAAGAGGAGCCGGTTAATAAACGTACCACTATTAATATTGTACTTGACGAAGACAATAAACAGCTAAGTGAAGTAGTGGTAATTGGTTATGGTAACCAGGAGCGGAAGAATGTTACCGGCGCTGTAGGTACAGTAAAAATGGCCAACATTAAAGAGATCAAGGCCGCCAGTATCGACCTGAAACTTGCCGGCCAGCTTGCCGGCGTTACCGTAAACCAGGTTACCGGAACGCCCGGTGGCGGTGTATCTGTAAACATTCGTGGTGCGGGTTCCATTGGCGCGGGCGATGATCCATTATATGTGGTTGATGGCTTTCCGCTTTCACCGGGTTTTGATCAGTATTCAAATCCGATAAGCACTATTAATCCCGATGATATTGAAAGTATCAGCGTACTTAAGGACGCCGCATCTACAGCCATTTATGGCTCAAGGGGTTCAAATGGTGTAATATTGATCACCACTAAAAGAGCAAAAAAGGGCGAGTCGAGCGTTACGGTAAATACATCTACCGGCGTACAAACCATCCTGTCGCGCAGTAAATTAAAAATGATGACTGCCGAACAATATGCCCAATGGCGAATTGAGGCCTTACAGGATGCTGATGCAGCCGCGGGTAAGCCTTTTGATATGAGCCAGGTGCCGGTAGTATTCAGAAATCCAAAAGCATTGGGTAAGGGTACCGATTGGTTTGAAGCGGTAACACGCAACGCGCCCATGCAAAATTATGATGTTACAGTGGCTAATGGTACAGATAAAGTAAGGTCACTGTTTTCATTAGGGTATTTTGATCAGCAGGGAACGGTGTTGAATACCGGTTTTAAAAGATATTCGTTAAAGGCAAACATTGATGCCGATGTTGTTAAAAACGTAACCGCTGGCCTAAGCATAGCGCCTACCTACAGCCTGCGCAATTTGCAGCAAACAGATGGCCATTTTGACCAGGGGGTATTAAGCCAGGCATATCTTGAAAGTCCGCTTACGCCGGTAAAGCAGCCCGACGGCTCTTATACCAATGTGGTAGGCTCGGCAGGTAATGAAAACGTAGCGGGCACGGCTTTAAATGCCAACCCGGTGAGCGAGCTGGTGAACACTACCAATAAATACACCCAGTTTCGTACGCTTGCCAACACCTATGTAAACTGGCAGGTAATTAAAGGTTTAGATATCAGGTCGACTTTTGGGGTTGACTATCAAAACAGCACCGGCGATTATTTCCGGCCATCGTTCCTGGGTGGTTTCCGCGTCCCTAATAAAGATGGAACGCAGGTTAAAGCTGTTGGCTCGTTCAATTCATCAAGCTCATTTAACTGGCTTAATGAAAACAGCATCAATTACAAAAAAACATTTGGCAATCATACGTTAACCGTACTTGCCGATTACTCTATCCAGCAGGAAATTTCTCATAACCGTTTAACCTATGGAACCGGCTTTGCCGATGACGCCATCCGCTCCGTTGATAAGGCAACTATAGTTACGGCCAGCGCTAATGACGAGGAATGGCGCTTATTATCATTAATAGGCAGGGTAAATTATGCATATAAGGATAAATATTTATTGAGTGCTTCTATCCGTCGGGATGGCTCGTCAAGGTTTGCCCCCGGCCATCGCTGGGGTACGTTCCCTTCGGTATCGGCGGGCTGGCGTATCTCTGATGAATCTTTTTTTCCTAAAACAGAAGCTATCGACCAGGTAAAATTTACTGGCAGCTATGGCCTTGCGGGTAATAATAACGTGGGTAATTACGACTATATAGCCGCGGTTGATCAAAGTAACTACACGTTTAATGGCACTTTGGCACCCGGCGCTGCTTTAAACGGCATTGGCAATACAGAGTTAGGCTGGGAAACCACCAGGCAGCTGGATATAGGTATGGATGTTTCCCTGCTTAAAGGGCGTATTTATTTAATTGCCGAATTTTATAACCGTTATACACAAAGGTTGCTGCAATACATCCCGGTACCTATCGTATCTGGTTTTGGCGGGGCGTTATCAAATGTTGGCAACGTGCGTAACAGGGGATGGGAATTTACCTTAACCACCAAAAATATTGTAAGCCGCGAGTTTAACTGGTCGTCAGATCTGAATATCTCCTTTAACCGTAACAAGGTGATCAGCCTGGGGCCAACGCCATATATATATGATGCGCCTGCCAATGACAACCCAACCAGTATTACCAAAGTAGGCTTGCCTTTAGGTCAGTTTTATGGTTATATTTTTGAAGGGATTTTTCAAAACCAGGCCGAGCTTGATAAATATCCCCATTTTGACGGCGAAACAGTTGGTAACGTAAGGTACAAAGATGTTAATGGCGACGGTGTAATTGACGGCAAGGATCAAACCAATATCGGCAATCCATGGGCACAGTTTACCTTTGGCTTTAACAATCACTTTAGCTACAAAAAATTTGATCTGAATATCATTACCGCGGGCTCGGTTGGCGGGCATGTGTTTGATATGTATAAGCAGTTTACCACCAATTTAGATGGTATTTTCAATGTAGAGCAATCGGTGATCCAACGGTGGCGCTCGCCACAGCAGCCGGGCGCGGGTTTATTACCAACAACCTCGTCAAACACCAACCTGGCACGGGATTATTATCCATCGTACTGGGTAGAGAACAACTCTTATTTAACAGTTAAAAACATCGATCTGGGGTACAACTTTAAAACCAGGTTCAGCAAAAACTTCAGGGTTTATGTAAGCGCGCAAAACGCCATTTTAATTACAGGCTATAAAGGTGGCAACCCCGAAGTTGGCATTGATGGCCAGCAGGGCAACCGGTCGCTTTCGCCAAATGTAAACTTCAATGCTTACCCCGTTTCTGCTGTTTACACAGTGGGCTGCAATGTTACATTTTAAGGCAAATGATGCAAAAATGACTATTGTTAAATCAACTGATAACAACTGACGACATGAAAAAAATTACATACCTCTTTTTAATCCTTGCCGCGTTTGGTATAGCCGGGTGTAAAAAGGATTACCTTGACCTTCAACCTACCGTTACTCAAAATACAACCAATTTTTATAAAACAACTGCCCAGTTTAAACAGGCCGTAAATGGCGCATATGCGCCACTGCAGGGTTTATATAATGGCACGTTTTGGGCACTGGGCGAAATGCGGTCAGATAATACCTCTTATGAATATGACCCCTACGACCAGTCAGGAACCAATAAAATGGAAATAGATGAATTTCGGGAACTGAATAACAATGATATGGTTGCCGCCTTTTTCGAATCGGGGTATACCGATATAGGCCGTTGCAACGTGATCCTGGGGCGTTTGCCTGCCGCAAACCTGCCTGCCGCGGCTGCCGATACCATAGCCGGACAGGCCTTGTTTTTAAGAGCCTTTAACTATTTTAACCTGGTACGCATGTTTGGCGATATCCCACTGGTGCTTACCGAGGTGCAATCGGTAGGGGATGCCTATAAAATAGCGACCAAAACCGCGGCGGCTAATATTTATACTTCTATTATTGCCGATGCGCAGGCAGCCGTAACCAAATTACCGGTTAGCTACCCCAGCGCTGCCGATAAGGGCCGGGTGACCAAAGGTACCGCCGAAACCATGCTTGCCGAGGTATACATGACCCAAAAGAAGTTCGACCTGGCCATACCGCTCCTGCGTGCGGTTATAGCATCTAACGTATACCGCTTAAATGCCGATTATGCCGATAACTTTGATATCACAAAGAAAAACGGCCCCGAATCGATCTTTGAGATCCAGTACCAGGAGGGTAATAACGGCCTGGGGAGCGATTTTGTGGATACATTTATTCCATGGGATTATTATGATAATGATATTACCGGTTACTACATAGGTAACAACGCTCAAAATGGCTGGAACATCCCCACCCAGGATTTGATAAATGCTTATGAAGATGGTGATAACCGTAAAGATGCGTCGTTAGTTGATTTTACATCTGACGAGTATGGTTTTGATTTACCCTTCATTAAAAAGTATGTGAGTAAAAGTGCGGTGCAGGGGGTAACAGCTAATGATTTCCCGGTTTACAGGTATGCTGATGTTTACCTGATGCTGGCCGAATGCCTTAACGAACAGGGTTTTGCAGGTGGCGATGCTTTTAAATATCTAAACCTGGTAAGGGAGCGTGCCGGTTTGGAAGATAAATCTATAGGAAATGCCGATCCCGCGCTGGATGTTTCGAACCAGGCCGCTTTTCGCGATGCTATAGCCCATGAGCGGCAGGTAGAGTTGGCTTTTGAAAACCACCGCTGGTTTGACCTGTTGCGTACCGGGAAAGCTAAAGACGTAATGACCGCACATGCCGTAAGGGAAAAAGCATTTAAAAAGGATTACTGGACAATCAATTCGGCGGCGTACAGTAATATTCGGCTTCTTTTCCAATATCCGTTGAACGAAGGTAACCTGGAGCATTGATATAACAGAACAAATATCAAGGAGCATTTGCGTGGAAACTGCAGGTTATAATTAAATTGTGTTATGCAATTTATAAATCTCGTGGACGCCGAATGAAAGCATGATTTAAACAAGGCGTAGACGACTCACCCCGACTCGGCTTCGCCCGTCTTCCCCTCTCTCCGGCTGCGCCGCATAGAGGGGTGGGGGATTTTTGTTTTGTTTTCCTCTTTGCGGCTTGCCGGAGAGAGGGTGGCCCAGCGAAGCGTAGGCCGGGTGAGTCGTAGCCGGCGTTTAGCGGATGTCCATTTAAACTATGTATACTATGGCAAAAAACAATGACAATCTATTTGCAGAGCGTTTATATATCTATATTGCAATTACCACATCATTTTTACCTGCAGCGCGGCTAAAATATGTATGGTATTAAAACAAAATCCGTTCTTAAGCTATATTTAATGGCATGAATTATATTCAAATAATGGGCGTGCTTAAAAAAGCAGGCTTAAGTACCGTTTTACTATTTCTTTTACAGGCCAAAACCTTCTCGCAGGTACAACCCTTGCCGGTTCCTTTAAGGGTTGAAAACCTCATCTGCGAATACAAAACCAATCCTATAGCTGTTGACGCCGCCAACCCAAGGCTAAGCTGGAAACTCATTACCCAGGATAGGGGTGTACAGCAAACTTCATACGAGATCAGGGTAGGCAGCAATGCCGTATCATTAACCAAAGGCAAGGATATCATCTGGGGTACGGGGCGTATCTATTCCCCTCAATCCATACAAATTTATTATGGCGGCCCAATGCTGGGTTCGCGCCAAAAGGTTTACTGGCAGGTGCGGGTATGGAACAACAAAAACCAGGTAAGCCCCTGGAGTATGGTTAACTTCTGGAAAATGGGCCTGTTAAAGAAAACCGACTGGACGGCCCAATGGATTCAGGATACCTACCTATCTGATACAACCGGCGGCCCGGCACCCATGTTCCGCAAAACATTTAAGCTCGATCGTAAAATTCGTGCTGCTCATTTATACATCACCGCTCATGGCGTTTTTGAAGCACAGATAAATGGTAAGCGTGTAGGCGATGATTATTTTGCACCGGGGTGGACAAGCTACAACAAGCGCCTGCAATACAATGTATATGATGTTACCTCAAGCATTTTAAAAGGCCTTAATGCCATAGGCGTAACCATTGGCGATGGCTGGTACCGGGGTTATACGTATAACCGCAAAAAAAATGTGTATGGCAAAAAACTGGGCTTGCTTTGCCAGTTAGAGGTGGTTTATACCAACGGACAGCGCGAAATCATCAACTCTGATAAAACCTGGAAGGTAGCATACGGCCCAATCCGTTCTTCTTCGTTTTTTGATGGCGAAGTGTATGATGCCCGTAAGCAGAAACCGGGATGGGCTACCGGCACTTATAAAGATGCTACCTGGGATACGGTAAAAACAGATACGACGATAAAAGCCAATTTGATAGCCACATCTGGCCCTACGGTTAAAAAACACGAAAAGTTTAGTCCGCTTAAAGTACTTACCACCCCGGCAGGCGAGCGGGTAGTTGATTTTGGCCAAAACCTGGTAGGCTGGGTACAATTTAAATTACAGGGAAAAGCGGGCGACACGGTGCGGCTGTATCATGCCGAGGTGCTCGATCAAAAAGGAAATTTTTACACTAAAAACCTGCGTACTGCCAAACAGGAAATAACCTATGTTTTTAAAAGCGATAGTGTGGAAACCTATGAACCTCATTTTACTTTCCAGGGATTTAGGTTTATGAAGATAGTAGGGTATACCGGTCCGCTTGATTCAACCAATGTAGCTGCTTACGCTTTGTATTCGGATATGGCGCAAACGGGTAGCTTTTCTACCTCAAACAAACTGGTTAACCAATTGCAGCACAATATTCAATGGGGACAAAAAGGTAATTTTATAGATGTACCAACCGATTGCCCGCAACGCGATGAACGCATGGGCTGGACGGGTGATGCCCAGGCCTTTTGCCGTACAGCTACTTTTAACATGGATGTGGCCGGGTTTTTTACCAAATGGTTAAAAGATCTGTCGGCCGATCAGCATAAAGACGGCGCGGTACCTTATGTAATCCCCAATATGCTGGATAGTACACTATCCGCCGCATCTGGCTGGAGCGATGTGGCCACCATAGCGCCCTGGAATATTTACCTGGCCTATAATGATAAGCAGGTACTGCAGCAACAATATAACAGCATGAAAGCCTGGGTAGGTTATATTCAGCGCCATAGCCGCAATTACCTTTGGGATACCGGTAACCACTTTGGCGACTGGCTGTTTTACGCCGGCACCAATTATGAGGATGGCGCCGCCCTTACCGATAAAAACCTGATAGCGCAGGCATTTTACGCGCACTCTACCCAGTTGCTTATTAACGCGGCCCGCATTTTAGGGCATAGCGATGATGTGCAAACCTATACGCAGTTGTTATACAATATCAAAAAAGCCTTTAACAGTGAGTATGTAACGCCAAACGGGCGTATGATATCAGGTACGCAAACATCCTATGTGCTGGCCCTCAATTTTGATATGCTGCCAGAAAACCTACGCGCAAGCGCCGCTAAAAGGCTGGTGAGCAATATTGAAGATTATGATGAGCATATCACTACCGGCTTTTTAGGTACGCCCTACATTTGCCACGTTTTAAGCCGTTTTGGGCGCACTGATATCGCTTACGACCTGCTAATGAAAGAATCATACCCATCGTGGCTGTATCCTGTTAAAAACGGCGCTACCACCATTTGGGAACGTTGGGACGGTATTAAACCCGACGGTAGTTTTGAAGACCCGGAAATGAACTCTTTTAACCATTACGCCTACGGTGCCATTGGCGATTGGATGTACCGGGTGGTTGCCGGTATTAATACCGATGAGGACGACCCCGGCTTTCATAAAATTATCATCGCCCCGCACCCGGGTGGCAAGCTCACTATGGCGCAGGCCGAGCTGGAAACCTTGTACGGAAAAATTAAATCGGCCTGGACAATTGACCAGGGAATATTTACCTTAGATATCACCGTGCCACCCAATACCACAGCCCAGGTTATTTTACCATCGGTAACCGACCCAATAACCGAAAATGGATTGGACATTAACACCGTAAAAGAGATCACCGACATAAAAAAGGTTGGCAACGATGAGCAGTTTGCAGTAGTATCCGGCAGTTATCATTTTGTATATACGTTAAGAGTGCCGGGTAAAAAGAATTAATTTTTGGACAAAGGATTTTTGGATAAAGGAGCAAGGACAAAAGCGTGGGGGTTTGTGCGATTGCCCTCTTGAGAGGGGCGGAGGGGTGTGTTTCTGCACGATGCAGAGAACGCTGCATAACACACCCCTGCCAACGCTCAGGTCCATAGCGCCCCCTCTCAAGAGCAGGGCTGTTGCATTCTCTGTTTTATAGAACTGGTGCATTTAAAATCCATCGTAATAATATAATTTGCCTCCTAAATATGTCTCTAAAACTGCCTGCGGGACAACTTTCCAAGGCTTTTTTGGCGATGGGTTTCAAACCCATCGCTATTTGGCAGAGAATGCAACAGCCCTGCTCTCAAGAGGGGATTTGAAAAAATAGGTGTTTGTTGTTAATGTATGGCAATTGAAGGGGGTGAGAGCGGAGTTAGTTAAATATTTTTTTTCGATTTTTACTGTAGAGACGCAACATTTTGCGTCTCCTGTGTGCAAATCGAATATGCAGGGTCGCCCTGTATAGCTGGAGACGCAAAATATTGCGTCTCTACAGAAAATAAAAAATGAAAAACACAAAACATGGCAGATACCGTAGTTGGCGATAAAGCCGCCAGCACCAGCAGACCAAGGTTACTTTCGCTCGATTTTTTCCGTGGCTTTACCGTTGCTGCCATGATCCTGGTAAATGATCCCGGCGACTGGGGGCATATTTACTGGCCGCTGGAACATTCCAAATGGAACGGCTGCACCCCAACCGACCTGGTTTTTCCGTTCTTCCTGTTTATGGTGGGGGTATCCATTGTTTACGCCATGCAAGCCAAAAAAGCCGATGAGGCTAACCATGGCAAGGTGATGCTTTCCATTTTACGCCGTACGCTTATCATTGTAGCTTTGGGGATCTGTTTGCCGCTGATTGGCGAATTTCAGTTCGCGCATCTGCGCTTCCCTGGCGTGTTGCAGCGTATTGGGGTGGTGTTTGGCATTACGGCTATCATGTATTTGAAAACCAATATCCGCACGCAGATCATCATCGCTGTGTGTTGTTTAATCGGTTATTATCTGATCATGACCTTTGTACCAGTGCCCGGCGTGTCTCATCCAAATTTGGAAAAAGAAACCAATTTAGGCGCTTACATCGATAGGATGGTGTTTACCACTAATCATCTGTGGCAGGCATCCAAAACCTGGGACCCGGAGGGGCTATTGGGCACTATCCCTGCTATTGGAACCTGTTTGTTGGGGGTGTTTACCGGCACCTGGCTTAAAAGTGATACACTTAAAAATGGTAACGAGATCTTTAAGCTCACCGGCGCTGGTGTGCTGCTGGCTATTTTAGGCTTGATATGGAATACGTTTTTCCCTATCAATAAACAATTGTGGACAAGCTCATTTGTGTTGTTTACCGCGGGGATGGCCATTATCATCTTGTCTTTGTCTTACTGGATTATCGATATAAAAGGCTACAAAAAACTGCTGCCGCCATTCCTGGCATTCGGTCGTAACGCCATAGCAGCCTATGTTTTGGCCGATGTGATCCCTGAGGTACTGTCGCTTATCCCGGTAACGGATAACGGGCATAAAACCAATATCTGGAGCTATATGTACTTCCATTTGCTCACACCTAATTTTTCGCCGCAGAATGCCTCGCTTATTTCGGCAATCCTCACGGTTATCCTTATCTTCATTCCCGTTTGGATCCTGTATATCAAAAAGATCATTGTTAAAATTTAATTTCCTCAGCCACCATAGCCACCATGCACAATCATCATCTTCAAAAAATAAAATCGGTAACCGTATTGGCTATCACTATTTGTTTATCGCTATCTGTAAAGGCCCAGCTGCATATTATTCCACAGCCCCTACACTTAACCGAAGGTAAAGGCCAGTTTTTATTAAACAGCAAAGCGGTTATTGGGGTTGATAAAGAAAGCGAGACCGTTGGTAAATACCTGCAAACTTACCTTACTCAGTATTATAAGCTCAACTTAAAACTGAAGGTTTACCCTAAAGTGCCGGCGGGCGCAGCTATTCAGTTAATTACCACGGCGGGTGATAAAGAAGGTTCATACGCGCTACATGTAAGTACTGGTACCGTAAAAGTATTTGGTAAAGGCGCCGGCGTATTTTACGGGGTTCAGTCCTTAATTCAGTTACTGCCTGCAAAAACTATCGCCCCGCTAAAAGTAGCTGTTTGTACGGTAGCCGATGAGCCTCGTTTTCAATGGCGTGGGTTGAGTTTGGATGTAAGCAGGCATTTTTTTACGGTTGATGAGGTGAAGCAGTATATTGATGTGATGGCCCATTACAAGCTGAATGTATTTCACTGGCATTTAACGGATGATGAAGGCTGGCGCATCCAGATCAATAAATACCCCAAACTGACCGAAATTGGGGCTAAGATCACCTATTATGAAAAGCAGGGCAAATTCCGCAAATTGGATAATTTGATTGATGGTGGCGGCAAGGATGGTTTTTATACACAGGACGAAATTCGTGAGGTGATCAAATACGCGCGGGACAGGTTTATAAGCATCCTGCCCGAAATTGAAATGCCCGGCCATAGCGAGGCCGCTATTTTTGCCTATCCCGAATTAGGCTGCCAGGACTCGACCGGTGCCAAACACCGTGTGCGCATGCTGGACCCAAGTGAACATACCTTTACTTTTATGGAGGATGTGCTTACCGAAGTGATAGCCCTTTTTCCCAACCAATACATCCATATTGGTGGCGATGAGGCCGAGATGGTTGATTGGCTTAAAAGCCCGACAGCTGTTGCCTTAATGAAAAAAGAAGGCATGAAAAGCGAAAAGGAAGTACAGAGCTATTTTATTAAACGGATAGAAAAATTCCTGCTCTCTAAAAATAAAAAGCTGGTTGGCTGGGACGAGATACTGCAGGGTGGTTTAGCCGAATCGGCCACGGTGATGAGCTGGCAGGGCGAGGCCGGTGGTATAGCCGCCGCCAAAATGCACCACCATGTGATCATGACACCGCTGCCTTACATGTACTTTGATGCCCCGCAGGCCAGTGAGGATCTGGAACCGATAGGATGGAACCCTACCGTAACCTGGCAAATGGTGTACAATTATGAGCCGATGTCGAGTGAGTTGAGTCCAGAAGAGGCCGAATATGTTTTGGGCTCACAGGGTAATATCTGGGCCGAGAAGATCCCCACGGCATCGCACCTGCAATACATGGTTTACCCAAGGGCTTTGGCCGTGGCCGAGCTAACCTGGTCGGCAAAGGAGAATAAAAACCTGGATAGGTTTGATTTTAAAATGAAGCAGCAATACGGCTACTTTAAATTATGGAACTGGAATGCCCGCCTGCCCGATATTGTGGGGATGAACAACATTGTTACCAATAGCGATCAGTTTGGCCTGGTACTTAAATACCCATTATTGGGCGCGCAGGTACGTTACTCGCTCAACGGCAAAATGCCCGATAGCAGCGCCAAACCGCAGCTGTTCCCTATCAAGATTAACACCATGCTGAAGGATACCCTCAACATTAAAACCTACACCACCTGGACTTTAAACAAACAGCATGTATTGCAGGAGGCCACCATCCGGCACGTAGATATCAACCCGGTTGTGATTGACCAGGCTGCCCTTACGCCGGGCTTTAGCTACAGGCTCATCAAAAGTAAAGAGTATAATATTGAGAAGGTAGATACCACGCAGCTGTTTACTATGGCCGTCATCAATTCGGCAGCACCAATGGTATTGCCTGTTACAGATGGCAACCTTACCTGGGTAAAATTAAACGGCTTTATCCGCATCAATGTCGATGGTGATTACCAGGTTACTTCGGATTTCCTGGTTAGCCCGGCGTTGTTTATCAATGGCGAACAGATCATTTACCGGGGTAAGGATAGATATGCCCAGCCTCAGAAAGGAATGCTGCATCTCAAAAAAGGTGCCTACGCTATAACCGGCCATTACATTGCCGATAATATGAACAGGTTAGAGGATCTGCTGGTTATCAAATCGGCCGATGGTAAGGTAATAGAGCCGCAGGTTTATATGTTCCATCAATAAAATACTGATCATGAAGTTGAAGAGACTTTTGAAAATCGGTTTAGCACTGTTTCTTGTTTCTATAGGCGTTCGAGCCCATGCACAAACTTATGGCAGGTATGTGAACCCCTTCATTGGTACATCGGCAACGGGGCATACTTTTCCGGGGGCTACTGTGCCGTTCGGGCTGGTGCAACTGAGCCCGGAGACTGGCAATTTCGGGTGGAACTATTGCTCGGGCTATCGTTATGAAGATACCGTGATCACGGGCTTTGCCCATACCCACCTCAGCGGCACCGGCGGCGTTGATCTGGGCGATGTATTGTTTTTTCCTTTCCAGGGAAAAGATCCGGCAAAATTCGTGAGTAAATTCTCGCATCAAACAGAAAAGGCCTCGCCGGGGTACTATGAGGTGGAGTTAAGTGATCACCAGGTTAAAGTTGAGCTAACGGCAACGGCACATACGGGTGTTCATCGGTACACTTTTACAAAGGCCGGCAAATCGCATATATTGATAGATATGCAAAGCGGTTTGGTAGAGGATGCCGAACAATTGAATGAGCATGTGTCTGAAGGTAGTATCAGCATTGATAGTAAAACCAGTGTAAGTGGCTATGCTTTTACCAGCCAATGGGTAGAGAAAAAGGTGTTCTTTACCGCGAAGTTCAGCAAAGCTTTTACCGGTTCCCACTTTATAGACGGCGAAACCCATCGGAGGCTAATCGTAGATTTTGATACAAAACCCGGCGAAACCGTGGAAGCTAAAGTTGGCATCTCTACCGTGAGTATCGACGGTGCCCGTAAAAACCTTGCCGCTGAAACAACTGGTAAAACCTTCGCGCAGGTTAAGGCCGAGGCTGCTAAAATATGGGAAAGTTATTTTGCAAAGCTCAAAGCAGAAGGCGGCGAAGAACAAAAAATAGCTTTTTATACCAGTGTATATCATGCCCTAATTCAGCCCAATAATATTGCCGATGTAGATGGCAAATATCGCGGTGCGGATGGTAAGGTGCGTCAATCGGCAGATAAGGTTTATTATTCAACGCTGTCGCTTTGGGATACCTACCGCGCGGCGCATCCGCTATATACGCTCATTTGCCCGGATATGGATGGACAAATGGTAGAAACTATGCTACAACACTTCAGCGTAACCAAACTACTCCCCGTGTGGACCTTGTTTGGCAAGGAAAGCTACGCCATGATTGGCAACCATGCTATCCCGGTGATCGCAGATGCCAGTTTAAAAGGCATCAGAGGCTTTGACAAGGAGCAGGCCTTTATGGCTATTAAGGCAACCTTAACCACTAATAAAAACCCAAAATACGATTGGGGGCTGTATATGAAATATAGTTACCTGCCATCTGACAGCGTAAAGCGTGAGGCAGTTTCCCGCACCCTTGAGGCCGCTTATGACGACTGGTGCGCCGCCCAACTGGCCAAATCGCTTCATAAAACTGCCGACTATAATTACTTTATCAAAAGATCCGGATTTTACAATAACCTGTTTGATAGATCAACCAACCTGATGCGTGGTAAACTGGCGGATGGTAACTGGGTGCGGCCTTTTGCCAATTTAGATAGCGGTCAGCTGGCCATTGGCGGCGATTATACCGAAGGCAATGCCTGGCAATATACATGGCAGGTGCAACAGGATATTCCCGGTTTGATCAAACTAATGGGAGGGAAGAAGCCATTCTTAGCCAAGCTCGATTCGCTGTTTACCATGGATTCCAAAGTGTTTGGGAAAGGATCAACGCTGGATGTTACCGGCTTGATAGGGCAGTACGCGCATGGTAATGAGCCTAATCATCATATCGCATACCTATACACCCTTGCCGGCGACCCATCCAAAACGCAGCGCCTGGTGAGGCAAATCTCCGATCAGTTTTACCAGAACAAGCCCGACGGCCTATCCGGTAATGACGATTGCGGGCAAATGTCGGCCTGGTATATTTTTACGGCGATGGGCTTTTACCCGGTTAACCCCGCCGATGGCAGGTATGTGTTTGGGGCACCGCAGCTAAATAAGATCACATTGGCTTTAGCCGGTAATAAAAGCTTTGTGATTGAAGCGAAAGGCTTATCGATCACCAACAAATACGTGCAAAGAATCAGCTTAAATGGCAGACCTTATTTAAAAAATTACATCAGTCACCAGGAAATTACCAAAGGTGGAAGGTTGGTATTTGTGATGGGGGATAAGCCGGTGAAGGCAATATAGGAGGATTGCATACCAGACTTATGAAGTTTTAGAAACTTCGTAAGTCTTTCATTGATTTGTATTTGTTAGCTTAGCTACCGCGAGTTTAGCATAGCGTAACTCGTGGAATATGTATTTAAGTTTTCAACTTAAATTACATATTCTCAGGTTACACATAATTTAAGTTGAAAACTTAAATTAACAAGCCACGAGTTACGTTGCACTAAACTCGCGACAGCTGTGTACACGCGTAGCAAAGTGTCAAATGCCTTTAAACTGATACCCTAATACGGCCTCCACATGCACACTTTTTACAATTTTCCACTCTTTTAATTCGTCAATAAATTGAGGTGCTACCAGCCCTGAATCAATAGCGGCTTTGGTATAAAATTCAGATTTTTTAGGATGAACTGGTGAGCAGCCATTAAATAAATATCCAAAAGCCTGCTTTTGCAAAATAGCCTTGCTCAAACCAATACAATCATCCAAATGGATCAGGTTAACAGGCGCATCGCCGTTGGGAATATCTTTTTTACCGGCAAAAAATCGGCCCGGATTTCTGCCTGGTCCAATCAGACCCGCAAAGCGGATAATGGTTGTTTTAAAGCTGGTTTCGGTCCGGAAGAGTTCTTCGGCCGCAAAGAGCACTTTGCCGGCTTCGGTATTAGGTTGGGGATTACTTAGTTCATCAACTTCGGCGTTCAAATCGGCATAAACACCGGTCGAACTGATGAATACCACATTTTGCACGTTATTGAGTTTGATGCAGTCGATAGCGTTCTTTATTTTATAAATAAAAAATGCCCCCTCACCAGATCGCGCTTTGGGCGGGATAGCGATAAACAATACATCGCAATCAAAAAAAGCCGGACTGTAAACCTCCTCGTGTACAACAAAATTGATTTGGTAAGGCTCAATACCATCAGCAGCAAGCGGCTCCATCTTTTCGGCAGATGTGGTAGAGCCTTTTACCCGCATGCCATCATTTAGTAATGCTTTGGCCAATGCCATGCCGTACCAGCCACAGCCTAAAATACTTACAATCATGTTTTGTTTTAATGATGCTGTTTTGCCCAATTTTAATGCTTTGGCACAAAGGTAATTAAATAATTTACCGGGTTGCAGGCGTAAAATATGTGTTTATAGGTTAAACTTTTTACATGGGCTAATCGTTATTGTTGTATGAAGAAAGAAATTTTAGCAACCTCTGTTGCCTTAGGTTTAACTGCTTTAGCACTGCATGCCGCTGCAGAAAAACCATTAAAAACTGTAAACTTCGTTGATATAAAAAAATATTTGGGTACCTGGTTTGAGATAGCCGCTTTTCCGCAGCCCTTTGAAAAAGGCTGCTCTTGTACCTCGGCCACCTATGGCTTAAATGCCGATGGCTCTGTTATTGTAAAAAACAGGTGTATTAAGGATAATAAATTAAAAGTAACCGAAGGCAAGGCCTGGATCACTGATAAAGGCACCAATTCAAAGCTGGCTGTGCAATTTTTTTGGCCCTTTAAGGGGAAATACTGGATTATTGACCTGGCTAAAGATTACAGTTATGCCGTAGTTGGCCACCCCAACCGCAGGTATTTATGGATCCTGAGCCGGCGACCGACACTCGATGATCAAACGTATAACCAATTAGTGGTAAGAGCAGCCAATAAAGGTTTTGATGTGCGGCAACTGGTAAAAACCGAACAGATCGGCGATTTTTCGGGAATATAAAAGTATCTTCATATCGGCGTTTATTAAAACGTTGATATGGCAAGGCAAACGCATCTAAATAGTTAACGGGGGCCTAGTTCCGGTTAAATGATCCAGGTATCGAATGGACTTGTATTGGCCAACAACAGGCACAAATATTTGGAT
Source organism: Mucilaginibacter dorajii (assembly GCF_024808255.1). Taxonomy (GTDB): domain Bacteria; phylum Bacteroidota; class Bacteroidia; order Sphingobacteriales; family Sphingobacteriaceae; genus Mucilaginibacter; species Mucilaginibacter dorajii. The sequence goes on along the minus strand of NZ_JANTYS010000007.1, from coordinate 95,179 downwards.
GCGCCTAAATTGCGCGATACATCAGCTTAGTGTTAACCCTGTTAAAAATATAAAATATTGATTATCAGATAATTATAGTGTGTTGTATCTGAAATGTGTTAAGTTATGTTAACCCAATTAGATGCGTTTGCCCTGGTTGATATGGAAATATAATAGCTTAGTTAGCAACCTTAATCTTAATTACCAGTTTTTTAACTACATCATACCCCTCTATCTTAATATTGGGGCGATGTACATCGGCAGGAAAAAACAGGAAAAACTCTTTAGGCGTAGCTATGTAATATTTTCCTTCTCCGCTGTATTTAGCGCCGTCTTTGGTGGCGTCATAAGGGGAAGTAACTGTCGCGCTTTCTATGGGTATAACGCCAATCTTTTCCTGGCCACGGATTACATATTGCAGATCGATATAGTTTTTGTGCGATTCCCAGCCCGATTGTTCAAACTCCTTTGAAGGCGCTTCAGTGATAGAAGCATATGCATTATCTCCGTCGATGGGGTATTTTCCGGGGGCTAATTTTTCAAGGTCTTGTTCACGTAGAAATGTAAAGGCCTTGTCCCACACTGCTTTATTGGCCTGGTATTGTTTGGCAAATTCAAGCTCATTGGTTGAGGGATGCAGGTTTAATTTCAGCCCGTTTTTCCAGCTTGCAGCTTTAACCCATTTATGGGCTGTTTTAGCAGTGAAAGTTTCCTGGGCGTAGGTTATTTTGCTAAATAGTATGATGGCTGTTAGCAATGTTAAACATTGTATAAATTGGAACTTGCTCTTCATAGGTTGTTGTTATAGAGAAGGCAATTTAGGAATTTAAAGGTTTAGTAGTAAGTAAAAAAGAGAAATCGATTAAGCTGGAGCAAGTACCGGAGTTAAGCTTTTTATCACGATTTATTTTCCGATACAAAACTTACTAAATATATTCTCCAACAAATCATCGGTAGTAACCACACCGGTGATCTCGCCTAAATAGTGCAGCGATTGCTTGATGTCCATCGATAGGAAATCTGAGGTAATACTCCCATCAATACCGCCTAACACCCTTATTAAGGCTTCTTCCGTTTTTTGGAGGGCTTCCAGATGGCGGATGTTGGTTACCAGGGTTTCGTCGCCGCTTAGCTGGTCTTTAATTGCCGATGAGTAGATCTTTTGTTTAAGCTCGTCAATATGTTGTTTTTCCTTAGCAGAGATAGAAATTGTCCGGAAGTCCGGAAGACCGGAAGTCCGGAAGAAATCGCCGATGTTTTGTATTTTGCCGGATGCTAAACTTTCGGACTTCCGGTCTTCCGGACTTTCCGACTCTAACAAATCCATTTTATTAGCTACCAATAACATGGTTATCCCCGGCTTTTGCAGGCTTTCTATGTCGCTGTTCAACTCTTCAATTGTAATTTCGGTAGCATCAAACACATAAACCAAAAGGGCCGATTGGCTGATCTTTTCCATAGTACGCTGTACGCCTATCTGCTCGATGGCATCAGTTGCCTCGCGGATGCCGGCGGTATCTATCAGCCTGAAGTTGATGCCTTGAATATTCAGCACTTCTTCTATCGTATCGCGGGTGGTGCCGGGAATATGGCTTACAATGGCGCGTTCCTCATTAAGCAGGGCGTTAAGCAAAGTTGATTTACCTGCGTTCGGTCTGCCGGCAATTACCGTATTTACACCATTCTTGATGGCATTGCCCAACTCAAACGATTGGATTAAGCGGCCCACTATTTTGGTGATCTCGTGGATGAGGTTTTTCAATTGGTCACGGTTGGCAAACTCTACGTCTTCCTCGGCAAAGTCCAGTTCCAGTTCAATTAATGAGGCGAAATTTACCAATTGTTCGCGCAGCAATTGTAACTGGGTACTAAAGCCGCCGCGCAGTTGCTGCAAGGCAACCTGTTGCGATGCTTTAGAGTTTGAGGCTATCAAATCGGCAACGGCTTCGGCTTGTGATAGGTCCAGCTGACCGTTCAGGAACGCGCGCAGGGTAAATTCGCCCGGTTTTGCGCTCCTTGCGCCTTTTTTGATGAATAGCTTAATAATCGATTCAATGATATAGCCCGATGCATGGCAGGAAATTTCTACCACGTTTTCGCGGGTGTATGATTTGGGGGCAACAAATAATGAGGCCAGCACTTCGTCGAGCACCAGGTCGCCATCAACAATATGGCCAAAGTGAATGGTATGCGATGCCTGTTTGGTTAAATCCTTTCCCTTCCAAACACTGTTGGCAATGGCAATAGCATCCAGCCCCGAAAGGCGGATCACGGCTATAGCTCCAATCCCGTTGGGGGTAGCAAGGGCAACGATGGTATCTTCTGAGTTGTGAGTTGTGAGTTGTGAGTTGTGAGTATTCATAGCTGATGGTTCATGGATCATGGCAGCAACCAATCATCCTTCAAACGCAAAAGTAAAACAAATTAGCCTCAACTATGAATCGTAAACCATCAACTACTTTTCAATGACTTAATGACGCGAGGCAAATGACCCAATGACTAAAAAAACTACCTTTGCAGTAATTATGGTAACTTTTTTTGAAGCCTCGCTTAATACTATTTCGGTACATCATGTTGGTAATCCTGTGCAGGATGAAATGTACGCTTTGTCTGACGCCCCGCTGGAGTTAAAGGACGAAATTATCCCTAACCTGTTGATGCAGTATTTTTTAAAGCCTTTTGAAAAAGTGAACGAGGTTTACCACCTGATGCACAGCAGTGATCTGGCGCTTAACGAAATTCACCATTTTGCTACCATGGCTTTTGAAGATCCCGAAAAGTTTCATGAAGCATCTGAAAAAATAGCCAAGCACCTGTTTAAGGTAACCACTCACCCCAATATTAAAGGCGGCGAATTGTACGTGGTTTATTTTAACAAGGTGCAAATTGAAGGTAATCCGCTGGATGCTATTGGCATTTTCAAATCAGAAAATAAGGAGACCTACTTAAAGGTTTACCCGGACAAAGGTGGTTTCCAGGTTGATTATGAGCAGGATGCCATCAATATTAATAAATTGGATAAAGGCGTACTGATTTTCAATATTGAAAAAGAGAATGGCTACAAGGTAGTTGTGGTTGATAAAACCAATGGCGGACAGGAAGCCGCCGTGTACTGGAAAGACCAGTTTTTACAGGTGAAGATCCGTAACGATAGCTATAACCAAACCAGCAATACCCTGGGGATATACAAAAACTTTGTAACCGAAAAGCTCGACGATCAGTTTGAAATGAGCAAGGCCGATAAAATAGACCTGCTTAACAGATCGATGAAGTACTTTAAGGAAAAGGAAACTTTTGATATGGATGAGTTTGGCAATGAGGTGATTGGCAACCCCGAGGCCATAGAATCGTTCAAAAACTTCAAAAACCAGTACGAGCAGGAGTTTGATACCCCCATTGCCAATACCTTCGAAATTTCTGGCAATGCGGTTAAAAAGCAAGCCCGCGATTATAAAAGCGTTTTAAAGCTTGATAAAAACTTCCACATCTACATCCATGGCGATAAAGAGCTGATTGAAAAAGGTTTTGACGATGGTAAGGCCATGAACTTTTATAAAGTTTACTTTAAGGAAGAGGCGTAACTGTTGGTTGTTGTTTACCGTTGGCTGAAGTGCCTTACTTTTACAATTAACTACCGTGTTTTTACCCTGTTCAATTGGGTATAAAAGCGGTAGTTTTCTTTTTGACGAAGCCCTAAGTTTGATTTATCAAAACAACGGGGATGCCGAAAACCAAATAGAGTAGGCCAAAATTCAAATCAAAAAATCATGTCAGAATTAGTAGCAAAGACAATTGAAGGCGACTTTACTGCGGGAGCAGCTCAATTGCCAGAAGTGGTTGTTTATTGGGATATAAATTTTGGTGGTGCCAACTTCAGGACTAACCTTAATATCACCTATGTTGGCGACGCCTGGAACGACCAGATCTCGTCATTCATTGTAGTATCGGGCAGGTGGCAATTTTATAAAGACATTAACCTTACTACACCGGTTGGCCCTGTTTTTAGCCCAGGTTATTATTCATGGGTTGAAAACTATGGCATACCAAATGATTCTATTTCATCATTTCAATGCGTTGGTTTTTAATGTTGTTTCGGCAACAAATACCGGGCTCACCAATAAACAATTAGTTGATTAAGTGAGCGGTTGATTGGGTTGATTGGTTGCGGCTGATAAACTTAATCAATCACTCACCTAATCAACCCAATTAACTGCTACCTAAACCGGATCTATTCTTTTCAAATGCAAATTACTCACCGGCTTAACTACCAACGGGATTTTTTCTATCCGGGTTTCGCTGGTGTCCAGGCCAAAGGCTTTGGCTTCTGATTGGGCCAGTTTCTTGATGGCGAAATAACTGTTCAAAATAAAGCCTTCACTTACGCTAAACAGGTTATTGTAACTCAGGAATTTTTCCATGATCACAAAGCGAAAATCGGCAGGGATATTATATTCGTTAAGTGATGTATATCTGCTGGTGATATCAACTTCGCCGCGTTTTACCATATGCTCTACCACGTTACGGAACAGCACGTTCACCCTCGGCTGAATCCTGAAACCTAAGCGATATTCAATGCGGATCACTTTACCGGGCTCAATTTGGTCAACACTGTACTCCATGGTATAAGGCTCGGCCGTGGTTTCAATATGCACAAACCAATAGGTATCGGCACGTTTAGGGCGACGGCTCATAATAGAGTAGATAATCTTCTCTTCTATTTGCTTGCTGTTATTGGCCTTGGTTAGGTAGATAAGGTGTGTGGCGTATTTATTTACCGTAGTATCGGCGCTAAGCGCATTTAATAATGGCAGTTTATCTTTTATATCGATAAAATGCAGGAAGCGGTTATTGATTTTCCTGGCCCTGAACCAGATGTACATGGTAAAGATCAATCCAACCTCGAACCCTACAAAGAACAGCCTTTTCAGGATCTTAACGGCGTTGGCCACAAAAAACGAAAATTCAACCGATAAAAACACGCAAAGGATAATGGTAACCAGCCATACCGGCCAATGCTTTACGTAGCGCATAAAGTAATACATTAAAATAGTGGTGCTCAGCATGGCTATGGTAATACTAAAGCCATAAGCCGCCGTCATAGCGCTTGAGGTGCGGAAGTACAACGATACCAGGATACAACCCACACAAAGGATCCAGTTGATGCTGGGGATGTAAATTTGACCGCGAATATTTGAGGGATATTTAATGGTGATACGTGGCCAAAAGTTCATGCTCACGGCCTCGCTTATGAGTGTGAACGAGCCGCTGATCAAAGCCTGGCTGGCAATAATGGTGGCCATGGTAGCCAAAGCGATACTTGGGATCAAAAACTGGTGAGGTACTATTTCAAAGAACGGGTTAACGCCTGTGAAGTTTTTGTCCGGAGCCTGTGATAGCACCCATGCACCCTGGCCCAAATAGTTTAAAACCAGCGTTGTTTTAACAAAGATCCAGCTCACCTGGATGTTTTTGCGACCGCAATGACCCAAATCGGAATATAAAGCTTCGGCACCGGTAGTACACAAAAACACAGCACCTAACAGCCAGAAACCCTTTGGATGATCCATTAGCAAATGCGCGCCGTAATACGGGTTAAGCGCTTTAAAAATGGTAGGGTAATGTGCCACCTGCAGGGTTCCTAAAACGCCCAGCATGATAAACCAAAGCAGCATTACCGGCCCAAAAGCCGCGCCTACCACCTTGGTGCCAAACTGTTGAAAAAAGAATAACAGGATGATAATAATGATCACGATAATAAGGATGAGGTTATTACCCGGGATGATCACGTTTGAAAAATACGGCACCAGGTTTAAACCTTCAATGGCCGAAGTTACCGAGATAGGAGGGGTAATGATACCGTCGGCCAGCAGTGTACCTGCACCAATGATTGCCGGAATGGCCAGCCATTTGCCGTAGCGCCTTACCAGGGCGTAAAGGGAAAAAATACCACCCTCGCCCTTATTATCGGCCTGCAGGGTAATTACAATGTATTTAAAAGTGGTTTGCAGGGTAAGGGTCCAAAAGATGCAGGAGATAGAGCCTAACACCAGCGCGGTATTAACCTTGCCGCCTTCAACAAGCAGGGTTTGAAAAACATAAAGGGGAGAGGTGCCGATATCGCCAAAAATGATACCGAGGGTAACAATTATACCCGCAAAAGTAAGTTGCTTAACGTGAGTCATCGAATATTTAAAAAATAAGGGGATTTAATAAGCGCTGATACCGTTGCTCCGGAGATATTTAACAGCCATCCTGAGTTTTTGGCTGCGGCAACAGGAAATGATATCAACATAAACTAATTTTAATAACAAAACGCCCTACACAAAACATGCTCCAAGGCGATGATTTTTGCAATAAGTTGTTATTATATAGCTTATTACGGTGGTTAAATGAGTTTTAATAGATTTGATAAAGCCTATCAAAATGATAGGTTTTATCAAAATGATAGCTATTTGTGAATAGTGATTATTGCTTTGTTTACTTAATTCCCCAAACAATAACACATATATTTGCCCTCGAAAATAACATTATAACCAATAAATAAACGCTCGATTGGCCATTGTTAAGTAAACCTTTCTGTGTTGGATAAGTCGTATGTACTTAAACAAATTGTATTATAAAACTGGTCACATTTACCTTATGAAAAAAACATTCGTTATTTTATTCCTGTCGGTTATTTTAGCAAGTTGCGCGGTTAAGCAGTACTCCATTGGCATGAGCGAAACAGAATTCACCGCGTCGCAGAAATATAATTTAAGCCTTGTTGAGGCTACACAAGGAAAATCTGTTTATAAGAGGATAGTTGAAACCGACGCCCAAAGAGTGGTTGCAAACATGTACTATTATTTTAAAGACGGACGTTTAGTGCGCATGGAGCGAGTTGAAGAGCCGATGCCAGCTGTAGTGGTTGTTGAAAAAACAAAAAGTTAAATGGATAGTCTTTTAATGTCATAAGTATTTAGTTTTGAGCCCGAAGCCAAAATGAGAGTTCAGGCTAAATATTGATGACTTAGCTAAAATTGGGCAGTATTCCCTCTATCCCCCAGCGCTCTTCAATCCCTAATCCAAATAAAGCGAAATCATACTTTACAGGATCGAGCGGATCAAACTGGCGCAGACGTTCGGTGAGTTCGAGGGCGGTTTGCCAGTCGGTTTGTTTGCGGGTGATTAAAAGAAGCTTGCGTGAAACTCTATCTACATGTAAATCCAACGGACAAATCAGATTGGCAGGTTTAATGCCGTTCCATATGCCAAAGTCAACACCGGCATCATCCTTGCGCACCATCCAGCGTAAAAACATGTTGAGTCGTTTGCAGGTAGATTTTTGCAAGGGGGAGGAAACATGTTTTTTAGTACGATGGGGGTAATCTGGCAACGAAAAGAAATAGGAGCGGAAATGATTGAGCGCGATTTCGGCTTTCACCGACTGTTCCGCATTTAGGGGGTTAGGGGGCTTCGGGATGAACGCATCCTCCAGCGAATCAAAATTCTTATAATGATGCCTGAAAAAGCTGATGAAGTACAGGGTATCAATATCGTTAAAAGTGCGGTGTTTGAAGCTGAGTAGTTTTTTAAGATCTGGCTCTTCGTGGTTAATGATGAAATCGTAAGGCGCGCCATCCATCAGGGCTATAAGCTCCTTACATTTTTTGATGATGGTAACCCGCTGCCCCCAGGCCAGCGTAGCCGCCCAAAAGCCCATGATCTCGATATCCTGCTTTTTACTAAACAGGTGCGGGATCACAATGGGATCATTCTCAATAAATTCGGGACGATTGTATTGGGCAACTTTGGATTCCAAAAATGCCTGTAGCCCCCCAGCCCCCTGAAGGGGGAGCTTTTGATTAGCATTGTTAAACATATCAGTAGATGTTATCGTTACTGGAGTTTATCATTGATATTACTTCTTCAAAAGAATCAGCAATATGTTTGCCGTTATCGTCCTCGGAATATGATTTAAAAATGCCCGGAGTATTTTTATTAAAGCCAATAAAATGACTCGCCAAAAGGAAATCAGAAAAACCTACAAAGTTTTTATTTCCATTAGTTTTATATTCTTCAACTATCATTTCCAAGGGCCAAAAGGTAAACATATGTTCCTGCCAATCGAGCCCGTTAAACCCATTCGCCTGTGAATAAAATTCCTTGAAATCGTTTGGAAACTTAAAACTCAAAAAAGACTCTACGGCATCTACTTCAGAAATAGTTGCCGGAGGGTTTAATTTAACACCCTCCGACTGCCATTTCGATATAACCTCTTGAATCCAATTATCCATTCAAAAATCTTGCTACTCGCTACTAACTACTTGTTACTAAGAAAGTGCTTGCTTAATATCTTCCAGCAAATCCTCAATATCTTCTACACCTACGCTTAAACGCAGCAGGTTATCTACTACGCCGGCTTTTTCGCGTTCGGCTTTGGGGATCGATCCGTGGGTCATGCTTACAGGGTGGTTGATTAATGATTCTACGCCGCCCAATGATTCGGCCAGGGCAAAAACTTTAAATGAGGATGCGATGCGGAAGGTTTCCTGTAAATCGGCACCTTTCAGCACAATACTGATCATGCCGCCAAAATCAAGCATTTGCTTTTTGGCAACTTCGTGATTTGGATGGTCTGTAAAGCCCGGCCAGTAGATCTTTTCTACCTTGGGGTGAGTCTTCAAAAACTCGGCTATCTGCCTGCCATTTTCGCAATGGGCTTTCATGCGCAGGTGCAGTGTTTTAATGCCCCTGAGCACTAAAAAGCTATCCATAGGGCCAGGGGTGGCACCGCAGGCATTGTAAATAAACCAAAGTCTTTTATACAGTTCCTCGTCGTTCAGCATCAGCGCGCCCATTACCACATCGCTATGGCCGCCAATGTATTTGGTTACCGAGTGCATGACTACATCGGCACCCAGATCAATAGGGTTTTGCAGGTACGGCGAAGCAAAAGTATTATCGACAACAAAAAGTAAATTTTTCTCTTTGGTTATTTTGCCAATAGCGGCTATATCCACAATTTGCATGGTTGGATTGGTAGGCGTTTCTATCCAAACCAGTTTGGTTTTATCATTGGTATACTCGCGAATGATCTCCGGGTTTGAAAGATCCAAAAAATGGAACTTGATGCCGTAGTTAGCATAAATCTTGGTAAAGATGCGGTATGATCCTCCGTAAAGATCGTTACCGGTAATTACTTCATCGCCCGGTGCAAGCAGTTTCATAACCGCGTCTGTAGCGCCCATGCCGCTTGAAAATGCCAGTCCGAATTTAGCGTTCTCCAATGCCGCCAAACAATCTTCCAGCGCTTTACGGGTAGGGTTGGTACCACGTGAGTACTCATAGCCCTTATTATCCCCCGGCGATTTTTGCCAATAAGTAGATGTCTGGTATATCGGCGTCATAATAGCGCCTGTAGTTGGATCGGGCTCCTGCCCGGCGTGTATTGCTTTAGTTGCGAATTTCATGCCCCCTAACCCCCTAAAGGGGGATTTTTGGATGTGCCTCTTTCCCTAAAAAGAGACCTGTTAACATTATCCTTTAGGGAAGGATTATCAAATTAAAGCCCAATAAATTCGATTGGTAATCAAAGCTGCCAATCAAAAACTCCCCCTTCAGGGGGCTGGGGGGCTAATATGCTCTTGCAAATAATACTCTTTGTTTTGAAGGTGCTCCCGTTAAAATACATTTGCCTTCTTCCTGTTTGTTATCCAAAGGTATGCAACGGATTGTCGCTTTAGTTTCCTCTTTTATCTTTTGTTCGGTTTCTGGCGTACCGTCCCAATGGGCGCTCAGGAAGCCTGGCTGTTCATCCAGCATGCGTTTAAACTCATCATAGGTATCAACCTCAGTGGTGTTTTCGGCACGGAAATCGAAGGCTTTTTTGTAGATGTTGTTTTGAATTTCTTCTAATAAACCTTCAATATGCTGGGCCAAACCTTCTTGATTTACAGTTTCTTTGGTTTTGGTATCCCTGCGGGCCAGTTCAACCGTACCGTTTGTCATATCACGGCTGCCAATGGCTACGCGTAATGGTACGCCTTTCAATTCATACTCGGCAAACTTAGCTCCCGGGCGGTGGGTATCTCGGTTGTCAAATTTAACCGAGATGCCTTTCGTCTTCAGTTCTTTTTTAAGGCCATCTACATAGGCTGTTATATTATCCAGTTCTTCCTGGTGCTTGTAAATAGGTACCACAACAACCTGTATTGGGGCCAGTTTTGGTGGCAATACCAGGCCGGCATCATCGCTATGGGCCATAATCAAGGCCCCTATCAAACGGGTTGATACCCCCCATGAGGTTGCCCAAACAAAATCCTGTTTGTTATCGCGGGTGGTAAACTTCACATCAAACGCTTTGGCAAAATTTTGACCCAAAAAGTGCGATGTGCCTGCCTGCAAGGCTTTACCATCCTGCATTAATGCCTCGATGCAATAGGTATCCAAAGCCCCTGCAAAACGCTCGTTGGCGGTTTTACGGCCTTTTACTACGGGTAATGCCATCCAGTTTTCGGCAAAATCAGCATATACGTTTAGCATTTGTTCGGTTTCGGCTATGGCTTCTTCTGATGTAGCATGCGCGGTATGGCCTTCCTGCCATAAAAATTCGCTGGTACGTAAAAACAAGCGGGTACGCATTTCCCAGCGCATTACGTTGGCCCATTGATTAACTAAAATAGGCAAATCGCGGTATGATTGAATCCAGCCCTTATAGGTGTTCCAGATAATGGTTTCTGATGTTGGGCGAATGATCAGTTCTTCTTCCAGCTTGGCATCCTCATCAACTATAATATTGCCATTGCCATCGTTTTTTAGGCGATAGTGAGTAACAACGGCACATTCCTTTGCAAAACCATCAACGTGGCTGGCCTCTTTACTGAAAAAACTTTTGGGTATTAAAAGCGGGAAATAGGCGTTGCTGTGGCCTGTATCTTTAAACATGCCATCGAGAACTGCCTGGATCTTTTCCCATATAGAATAACCGTACGGTTTGATGATCATACAGCCCCTAACCGGCGAATATTCGGCCATGTCAGATTTAATTACTAAGTCGTTAAACCATTGCGAATAATCTTCGTCTTTACTAATAACACCTTTGCTCATATTGATTGGAATAGAATTTATGACCTTGCAATTATTGTATATTGCGCCCAAATTTATAAATTTAAAACTTATTCGTATCTGAACTTTTATATACCTGCACATGAAACGGAATATCACAATAGGAATTTTTCTCATCAGCGCGCTTGCGTTGAGTTCCTGCTCCACCCAAAAGCTTGCCACCGTTGCCAGTAACGATGACGTTTATTTTTCAAACGCCAAAGCCGCTGATGAACCGGTGTATGCTACGCAACCCGTTTACAACCAAAGTGATGCAAACTACGCGGCACAGCAGGCAGAAGATGATGACGACTATTTTTATTACGATGATTATGCATCGCGCATAAACCGTTTCAGCTATTACTCTCCATTCAGTTATTACGATAATTTATATTACGGCTATAGCAATCCATACTACAATAGTGGTTTTGGTTTAGATTTTAATTACGGCCCATACGGCTATGGCTATTCGCCATACGGTTACGGCGGCTGGGGCTTAGGCAGCTGGGGGCTTGGTTATGGCTACGGCGGTTGGGGCTTAGGCTATTATAACGGCTGGGGTTCTGGCTACGGTGGTTATTATGGCGGCGGATATTATGGTGGCGGCGGTCGTGTTGGTTATGTAACCGTTGGTACCCCTCGTCCGGTGCGTGGTACTGGGAGTCCGTTTAGCGGTACTGGCCAGGCAGCTGCTTATACCCGCTCGGTAAGGCCGGGTGTAGCTACAGGTACACCTACCAGGACAGGTATTGGCTACGTGCCGGGTGGTCGCGGAAACCGCACCAATACGGATAACATAACACGTGGCAACAACAATAACAACAACGCAAGCTACTCACGCGATAACCGCCCGGTAAGGCAAGCCGATACCAGGCCGGCATTTCAACCTGTTGAACGTACACAATCTTCATCACCTGCGCCTGCCCCAAGCTCATCAAGCTCAAGCGGATCAAGCAGCGGTGGTGGCGGAGGCGGCGGTGGTGGCGGCCGACCAGTTAGACCATAATTTTATCTAAGCTTAAATCTAAATCTATGAAGATTAAATATTTACTAACTGTGATTGCTATAGTAGCAATTACTAAAGATAGTTTTGCTCAATATTCGCAGGATGCTATCCGCTTCAGCACTTTTCAAACCGGGTCTACATCGCGCATAAAAGGCATTGGTAATGCAGGTACAGCCGTTGGCGGCGATCTGAGTTCAATAAGTGGTAACCCCGCCGGCCTTGGCTTTTTTACCCACTCGGAAATAAGCATCACGCCCGAGTACGATGGATCAAAAGTAAACTCAACTTACCTTGGGCAGTTTGGTACGGCCAGCAAAAACAACATCAACTTTAATAATGCCGGGGTAGTTATTTACCAGCAGTTAAGTACACCAAAAGGGAGGGATAAAGGCAAAGGCTGGCTAAGCATCAATTACGGTGCAGCTTACGCCCGTACCAACAATTTTTACGAAAATATTAGCTATGGAGGCAAAAACGCATCAAACTCCATAGGCGATTATTATGCAAAGCTTGCCAATGGCGATGGCGCCACTATCCCCGATGGAAGTCTTGAATCATGGGCCTATCAGCATAACCTTATTGACAGCTACGCCACAACCGGCGGGGGCTCAGAATACCGCCGAAACGCTTTTGGCACGGTAGATCAATCAAGTAACGCGGTACGCACCGGCGGCCAATCAGAAGTTAACCTGGCCTTTGGTGCTAACTACAGCAATAAATTATACATCGGCGTGGGTGTTTCCCTGTCCGATCTTCGTTACAACTCCTACAGCGTATTTAACGAAACGGGTACCGCAAGTATCCTTGTTAACGGTAACGATGCAAACGTGGGTTTTAATTCGGGTTATATTCAAAACCAGGTTACCAAAGGCTCTGGCGGTAACATTAAGTTAGGGGTAATTTACAAACCGGTTAACGCCGTACGTTTAGGCTTTACCTTTACTTCGCCAACTTTTTATAGTATTGATGATTTGTACCAGGAAAGCCTGGCTACTAAATTCAATAACGGCAGCAATTTTGCCAACGGTCCCCAGGATTATCAATTATCCTATAACCTGCGTACGCCTTTAAAATTAACCGGTGGCGCGGCTATATTTATTGGTAAATACGGTTTTATTTCTGGCGATGTTGACTACATCGATTACAAAACAACTCACCTGAGCAGCAACGATAGCTACGATGCCACTTTTGATAATAACAACATCAAAGCGCTGTACCGTTCAACCATCAATGCGCACGTAGGTGCCGAAGCGCGTGTAACCAATATGTTTTACCTGCGTGGCGGCTATAGCATACAAGGCAGTCCATTAAAGGAAAATGGCAGCGATATTAAAACCGTTACCGGTGGTATTGGTGTACGTTTTGGCAACTATTATATTGATGCAACTTACGCCCACCTGAGCGGCAATCAAACTGTTTACCCTTATGAGATTGGTGCCTCAAGCCCATCGGCAGCGCTTAGTAAAACTAACAACAATGCCTTCCTTACTTTAGGGTATACCTTTTAATTGAAAGATATTTATAATACAAAAGGCCTGCGTGTTTCACATGCGGGCCTTTTGTATTATTAGTAATGCCCCGTAACAAAAAAGGTCGTCATTGCGGGGAGGAACGATCATTACGTATTGTAAAACACGTTCCTCAGGATGGCAAATCTTTTACGTCATTTTCCCCTTCACCGTCTGCGGATTTTACAAAGGCATTGACGGTGTTTTAAACGATGCTATTTTCAAAAATCCATTTTTAAGTAGCTACCAAGTAATTCAATAATTACAAAAAAAGCGATGAGCCCAAACCCATCGCTTTTTAACATTCAATAATTCAATAAATCACTAATTAACTACTCCCCGTAATAAACGTTATTTTTCAAATTAACATCAGGCAGTTCGTGCTCAGGATCTATCACGATAGATTTGATGGGTGCGGTTGATGGATATTTAAACGTCCAGATGCCGCCGCGTTGCCATACGTTAACTGGCAGGTGCAATATTTCGGTTTTACCGTTGGCCTGGGTTATTTTCATATCAACAGGCATCGCCATTTTTTCATAATTGGTAATGGTGATCAATGAGCCATGAGCGGCATTGTCATCAATGTATTTTACGCTGGTAATGCCCTGGTCAAGTTTCCATGTGGTGGTAAACCAGGCTTTCCAAAACCAGTTCAAATCTTCGCCGCTGGCATCGTTCATGGCGCGGAAAAGGTCATAAGGCAGCGGGTGTTTAAAAGCCCAGTTTTTGATGTATTCGTGAAAAGCATAGTCAAAACGCTCGGGGCCTAACACCACATTACGTAGTATATCCATGCCCAAAGCGGTTTTAATATAATACTGACCATAATCATTCAGGCCGATAGCTTCTGGCGCTGTCATCAACGGATCTTTACTATGGCGGTAGCTTCCTAAAATGTGCTGTGCCTGTTTGGTGGTATCGTTATATTCGCCGTTGTTGAACTGTTGTGAGGCGTATTCATTGATAAAAGTATTGAACCCTTCATCCATCCACATGTATTTTCGCTCGTTTGAGCCAACAATCATCGGAAACCAATTGTGCCCAATCTCGTGGGTAACATCGCCCCAAAGCTGACCTTTCTTAAGGTTATTTAAACAAAATATAGCACCAGGGTATTCCATACCCAAAGCCACGCCTGATACATTTACTGCCGAGTTCCATGGATATTCAAAATAAGCTTTTGAATAAATTTCCATGCTGTTTTTCAAATACTCTGTTGACCTGCCCCAGCTATCTACACCCGAGCTTTCAACCGGGTATGCCGACATGGCGATTCCTTTACGACCTGACGGGAAATTAACCTTAGCGGCATCCCATATAAAGGCGTTTGAAGCGCCCCAGGCAATATCGCGGGTGTTTTGCATTTTATAGTGCCAGGTTAAGGTACCTTTAAACGGACGGGTGGCTGCTTTGCCAACTTCGCGTTCTGTAATAATGGTAACTGTTTTATCACTGGCCTTTGCTTCGGCCAGGCGGGCAAGCTGTGCAGGAGTCAAAACCTCTTCGGGGTTTTGCAAATCACCACTACCTACTACTATCATGTTGGCAGGCGCGGTTATGTAATAATCAAAATCGCCATACTCGCAGTAAAACTCGCCAAGGCCCATATAGGGTAGGGTGTTCCAGCCTTCTACATCGTCATAAACGCACATGCGTGGGTACCACTGGGCAATTTCATAAACGTAGCCTTGTTTAAATTTTTTGCGGCCCATGCGATCTGCACCATAAAAAGGGATCGCGAAATCGTAATTGATCTTTACTGAGATCTTTTCGCCCTTGCCATCCATAGGCGTATTTAGGCGCAATTGCATGCGGGCGTCGGTAATTACCGGGGTAACTTTATAGGTTTCGCCTTTGTAGGTAACCTCAACGGAGGCAATATGATAACCACCACGACTAAAGCCACGAACGTCAAAACGGTCGCCGCTGTAAGGTGTAACAGCTGCACCACGCGAGTCTGGTCTGAAAAGGTTTTGATCCAGTTGTAACCAAAGGTAATCCAGTTGATCGGGGCTATTGTTGGTATAAGTGATGTTTACTTCGCCGGTAATGGTGGTGTCTTTACCTTCGTTAAGCGCCGCTTTGATCTGGTAGTCGGCACGGTTTTGCCAGTAGGTTGGCGAAGGTTTGCCGCTGTTTGAGCGTGTGCCCTGCCCGGTTACCGGCCAGGTGATAGGACCAAATAGATCCTGGTGATCATACTTGATCGAATCGGTTTGTGCCGATGATGGATTTGCCATAGCCAGCAATCCAACAGCACATAAAATGTTGTTCAGTTTTAAATAACGCATTGATCAGTCAATAATAAAGGCGCAAATAAAGGCATTTAATTTGTGAAACTGATAATTAAAGCGCTTATACCGTTATGATTGTGACAGGAAGGTGTGTTTCAGGGAAACCCTTATTCGCCCCAAATGGTGATAACCAAATCGCGGTTACCGCCATAGTTGCGGTGTTCGCAAAGGTAAATACCCTGCCAGGTGCCAAATGCGGGTCTGCCATTACGGATGGGCACTGTTACCGAACTGCCCAGCATGGCCGCTTTTAAATGCGCAGGCATATCATCGCTGCCCTCGTCATCGTGCCGGTAATCCGGGTCGTTCTCGGGTACAGCTTTATTAAAGTACATCTCAAAATCCATCCTCACGGTCGGGTCGGCATTTTCATTGATGGTAAGCGATGCCGATGTGTGCTGAATAAAAACCTGCATCATACCAACCCTGATATTCGCAATTTGCGGAATAGCCTGCAGCACTTCGCCGGTAATCAAATGAAAACCCCGCTTACGTTCTCTAAGGCGGATAGCTTGTTGATGTATTTGCATTTTTGTGGACTTTTGGACAAAGGAGCAAAGATTTTTGGATAAAGGAGCAAAGATAAAGCAGTATCTAATGGAAATAGCTTTTAATATTTGACTTTATTTTCTCACAAACTGAGCTTTGAGTAAACACGAATTTAACTGTCTGTAAGATAGATTATAGCTAATTTCACGAACTTTTTCAATCACATTTAAATTTTTGCCACAGGGAAAACGCGCCTATTTGGGTTAACATAACTTAACATATTTCAGATAAAAAACAATTTAAATATTTGAAAATCAATATTTTATATTTTAACATGGTTAACACTAAACTGATGTGTATTGCGATATAAGCGCATCCCAATATTTGGGCCTGTTGTCGCCAATACAGGTGCCGAATAGACCTGGATCATTTAACCAGCACCAGGTAATAAAAACAAGATATCGTTTGATGCTTATATCTACCCGACTCCTTAAGCTTATTCAGCTACCTATTATTAAATAACAGTTTATCCCCGTTAATTATTCAGACGCGTTTGCTCTGATTTTTGCTATCGACCAATTCCAAAATTCGTGAAATTCGATTAAATTGTAACCGGGTCGGTGAGCATTCGTGTATAAAAAAAGCTACCTTAAGATAACACGAATTCATTACTTGTAGGTAAAAGCGATTTCCCTGAGCACTATCTTCAGTCCTTTATCCTTGCTCCAAAAATCCTTTATCCAAAAAATCTTTGATTTTTTCTGTAACCATTTAAATTTACGGCGGTCTCCAATATATAATTTAACAAACAACCAGGCCTTTTTGAACGCACTTAGTGATAATACGATCATGCTCCGGGTAAAAGCCGGGGATTTAGATAGGATGGGCTTGCTGTTTGAACGGCATTACCGGGCTTTGTATGGCTTTTTGTTTCACATGACCTATCAGCGCGAGGCCAGTGAGGATATGGTACAAACCGTGTTTTACAAAATGCTACGGTACCGCAACAGTTTTACCGGCGATGGTGAATTTGTAGCCTGGATGTACCAGATAGCACGTAATGTAATTAAGGATAACGCTAAAAAGAATAAGCCCGGTACCCATTATGATGCCGGCGAAATAGCCGACAGGCTGCCGGGAGGCACCAGTGCCGATGAAGGGTTTGAAAAAAAGCAGGAAAATGCAGGCCTGCACCGGGCAATGGCAAAATTAAGCGACGATAACCGGGAAATTCTGACGCTAAGCCGCTTCCAGGAGTTGAAGTACCAGGAGATTGGCCACATCCTGGGTATCAGCGAGGGAGCTGCTAAAGTGCGCGCTTTTAGGGCGATGCAAGAGCTTAAGGATATTTATACCAAAATGGAACGTTAAAAGGATGAAGATGAATTGCGGACAATACGAAGAAAAATTTAGCGCGTGGGTAAATAACGAACTTACTACTGCCGAACGCGCCGAATTTGAGAAACACCTGGCCGGCTGCGATGGCTGTATGCAGGAGTTTACCGCCATGCAACAGGTTTGGGATTTAATGGGCACGATAGAAGCACCCGAACCATCGGCCCATGTACCGGTAAAGTTTAAGGCCATGCTGAATACCTTTAAAGAATCGGCCGAGGAAAAGAAAGGTATATCAATAAAAGAACAACTTGCCCGCCTTTGGCAATGGCAGCCACGCTGGCCATTGGCTTATAGCCTGGTTATTGTACTGATAAGTTTTACCTGCGGATATTTTGTTTTCCGTACAGGTAGTGCCGGTAAACAGGATGAGCAGTTGAAAGCGCTAAGCTCGCAGGTGCATGAGCTAAAGCAAACCATGATGCTGGCGTTGTTAGAGAACCCCAGCGCATCTGAAAGGATTAGAGGGGTGAGTTATACCAGCGAGATTAAACATGCCGATAAGGAAGTGATTGATGCCTTGTTTGCCACACTCAATAACGATCCGAATGTAAACGTACGCTTAAGCACGCTGGATGCTTTAACCCACCTGGCATCGCACCCCGAGGTAAGGCAGGGCTTGATCCAGTCTATCATACAGCAGGATTCGCCGCTCATGCAATCGGCCATTGCAGATGTGATGCTTAAACTGCAGGAAAAAGGATCGGTTAACTCGTTTAAACAATTATTGAAACAAAAGGACCTGAACCCTGGCGTAAAAGACAAGATCAGGCAAACCATAACACAACTTATTTAACCAGAAGAAACAATTTTATGAAAACAACATTGATCACCGTTTTTACGGCGCTGGGGCTTTGCTTTGCCCAAAACCTTGCACACGCACAGGAATATAAAGAGCATGTTACCAAACAATTTACCATGGGGCAGGGTGTAGTTGCCGTATATAACATATGGGGAACCATTAAAGTTGAAGGCTACGCCGGCGATAAAGTGCTGATGGAAATTGACGAAACCATTAAAGGCAAAACAGAAGCCGATGTGGAACTGGCAAAAAAGGAGTTTAAATTGGGCTTCGATCAAAAAGCCGACAGCCTGATAGCCTACACTGCCGAGCCTTACAGCACCAAGCCTCACAACTGGAACCATCGCGATGAAGATCGTCACCGGGATTATATCGTAAAATTGGAGTACACCATTAAAGTGCCTTTTAACATGAGCATAGCGGTATCTACTGTTAACGACGGTCATATCACTGTTAAAGATGTTTACGGCGCATTGAAAGTTAATAATGTGAACGGTTCTATCGAGATCATCAACGCCAAAGGCACAACCATTGCACATACCGTAAACGGCCCTGTAACGGTTAACTACCTGGCAACGCCTCCCGGCGAATCATCATACCATACCATTAACGGGCAAATGAATATTACTTACCCGGCCAGCCTATCGGCAGATCTGTCATTCAAAAGCATGAACGGCCAGTTTTTTACCGATTTTGACGATGCGCAGGTGATGCCCAGCAAAGTGGTAAAAACAGAAGCCAAAAGCGGCGCGGGTACTACTTATAAACTCAGCTCAAACTCTGATGTGCGCATCGGCTCGGGCGGGAAACTCTTTAAATTTGAAACCCTTAACGGGAATATTTATATCAAAAAACAACAATAAAAGAACGATAAAATGAAAGCGATGAAATTTTTAGGTGTACTCACTATAGCACTATTACTTACGGGCCGGTTACTGGCGCAGGAACAATTGGTTGTTCCGTTGAGTGAGCCGGGCAAACCCTATAAACTCAATGTAGGTTTGATAGACGGCTCCATAACTATAACAGGATACGAAGGCAAAACCATTGTGATAGAAGGGCAGCAGGACGAAAGAAGGAAAGAACGGGAAAAAGAAAAAGAGAAACAAACCGGCATGCACCGCTTAAACAGCAGCGGTATGGATATTAATGCCGATGAAAAAGACAACCAGGTAAACATCCGCAGCAATATGGGCAGGCAGGTTAACCTGATCATTAAAGTGCCGAAATCTGGTGGAAGCTATAAAATATCGACCGTGAACGGTGGCGATATCTACGGCAGCAACCTGGATGGTGAACTGGAAGTATCAAACGTAAACGGCAGCATCAAATTAACTGATATCTCCGGCTCGGTTGTGGCGACTACGGTAAACGGACCGGTTATCGTAACATTCAGGTCTATCGACCCAAAAGCGCCTATGGCATTTTCAACCCTTAATGGTAAAATTGATGTAACCTTCCCGACCGGTTTAAAAGCCAACGTAAAGTTAAAATCAGATCGTGGTGATATTTTTACCGATTTTGATGTGGTGACCGATGCACACAAACCCAACGTTACCCGCACCAACGAAAACGGCATGCACAGCCTAAAAATTGACGACTGGGTTTATGGCAAAATAGCTGGCGGCGGCCCCGAAATTATGATGAAAACCACCTTCGGCGGTGTTTACATCAGGAAAGCAAAATAACTCAATTTGAAGATTTGGTAATTTGATGATTTGAAAATTATAAATCGGGGAGTTATCAAATACAGATTCAAAACGTGCTCAACCATTTTCAAATCATCAAATCAAAAAGCTGTGTTTAAAAACTACATAAAAACTGCCTGGCGCAACCTGGTCAAGAATAAGTTTTATTCGGTGATCAACATTTTTGGTTTAACTGTTGGTTTGGCCATAGGGATCCTGATACTGGTTTGGGTGCAGGATGAGTTGAGTTTTGATAGCTTCCATAAAAACGCCAAAGATATTTACCGGGTTGAATTGTTTGGCGGAACAGGCAATAGCAGGCAAATTTATAGCTGGGGTGTAGCACCGATAGGGGTAATGGCCAAACAACAACTGCCCCAGGTTAAAGAAGCGGTGCGCATTACCGGCAATTACGATTACTCGCTATACAAATACCAGGATAAAGTATTTGCCGATCAGCAGAATGCCTATGCCGACCCTTCGTTTTTTTCGGTGTTTGATTTTCATCTGATCCGTGGTAACCAGGCGCGACCGTTTACAGATGATTACTCGGTGGTGATCACTCAAAAAACGGCTCAAAAATTCTTTGGCGACCAGGACCCGATAGGTAAGGTAATTGTGGCCGATGTTAACAAAGCAAACTTTGTGGTGAGCGGGGTCATTGCCGATTTTCCAAAAAATTCCAGTCTTAATTTTGATATGCTGATGCCTTTTAGTTTGCATGTGAAAAAAATGCTGGCCGATAAAAATGATATCAATAACAATTTCAGCTTTTTAAATTACATCACCTTTTTGCAGATGAAGCCGGGCACATCGATGAAAGGACTTGCCGCCAAAATCACGCAAATTCACCTTCACCATAAGCCCGATGATACCGACGCCGAATATCTATTACTGCCGCTAACCAAAATGCGTTTATACAATGGCGACCTGAGCGATAATGGGATTGGTACAGTACGCATCTTCATTATTATAGCGGTACTGATATTGGTGATTGCCTGTATCAACTATGTAAACCTGTCAACCGCACGGTCGATGTTACGATCTAAGGAGATCAGTATGCGTAAAATCATTGGTGCGGCTAAAATACAGCTGTTTATCCAGTTTATTGTCGAGACTGCCTTGTTGTTTTCATTCGCCGCTTTGCTGGCTATCGGGTTGGTATTTATGCTGATGCCTGCATTCAATCACCTGGTTAACAAAGAAATGACGCTAAACCTGGGCGACTATCATATCTGGGTTATTCTGTTATCAGCTATAACCGGCACACTGGCTGCCTCAAGTATTTACCCTGCCTTGTTGTTATCGTCCTTTGAACCTTTGAAAGCTTTAAAAGGAAAGATCTCGGCAGGTATTGGTGATGTGCTTTTTCGTAAAATACTGGTAGTAACACAGTTTGTTTTTTCTATAGTGCTCATCATTGGCACCATGATCATCACCGGGCAGCTTAATTACATTCGCCAAAAAGATCTGGGGTATGATAAAACCAACGTGTTCAGCTTCTGGATGCGCGATATGACATCTCATTACGATGCCGTAAAAGCCGAACTATTGAAACAGCCCGGCGTGTTGGATGTAACCCGCTCCAACCAAAATGTGATCAGGTTTAGAGGTTTTAGTGGCGATTTGGATTGGGACGGTAAAGATCCCAAACAAAACATGATGATCCACACCATTGTGGCCGATAAAGACCTGCCATCGTTTTTCAAAATGAAATTTGAAGAGGGAGGCCCGTTTACAAGTTCAACGTCTGATACCGCGCATTTTATTTTAAACGAGGCGGCTATTAAAGAAATGGGTATTACCAACCCCATAGGCAAGCGCTTCAGGATGCAGGGTAATAAAGGTGTTATAGTAGGGGTGGTGAAGGATTTTCATTATGCATCAATGAAAGAAAAAATAGCCCCGGCCATGTTTTGGTACTCGCCACAAAATTTTGGCACCATCTACATTAAAACAACCGGCAGGGATGCCCAAAAAGCCATTAACGCGGCCCAAAAACTATTTAAACAATACAATGGCGAATACCCATTTACCTATAGCTTTTTAGATGAGGTATTTAACAACATGTATCAAAACGAGCAGCAGGAAGGCAAACTGTTCACCTATTTTGCAAGCATAGCCATTTTTATATCGTGCCTTGGCTTATTGGGCCTTGCAGCCTACACCGCCCAGGTACGTACCCGCGAAATTGGCGTGCGCAAAGTGTTGGGTGCCAGCGTAAGTGGTATTGTTGGTTTGCTGGCAAAGGATTTTATAAAACTGGTGTTTATTTCCATCCTGATTGCCTCACCATTAGCCTGGTACGCCATGTACAAATGGCTGCAGGATTTTGCTTACAAGATAAACGTAGGCTGGGAGGTATTTGCCTTTGCAGGTTTGTTGGCTGTATTTATTGCGTTTGCAACTATTAGTTTCCAGGCGATAAAAGCCGCGCTGACTAACCCCGTGAAAAGCTTGAGGAGCGAGTAAGAAATTATGCAGGTTTTAAATCCGCAGGCTTCGAATATGAAATGACAAAGCGACGAAAAACTTACGAAGTTTTAAAAACTTCGTAAGTTTGGATCTGTAACTCGTTATGGATAGGCGCGAAGCAATCGCAAACTATGCAAAGCAACCCTGTTCAGCGTGCGATTGCTTAGTTCCTCGCAATGACATGAAGGTTTATTTGGTCTGATAAACCGCGTATCTCCATAAACCATCGGCCTATAAAACCCCTCATTACTTCCAGCCAGCTTTGTTGTTTTACCGGCGTAATAGTAGTATATTCTTCTGTTAACTGATCATCCTTTTGGTTATCGCCTTCCTGCATTTCAACAAGAATGCTTTCGCGGATGGCTGGGTCGCGGTTAACAATATCGTCCAGTTCGGTAAGCTCGTTAAAGGATGCGGTTCCGGCTCTTTGTCGTTTAATTAAAATATCAAAACGGTCTTGTAAAAAAGTACGCCGTTCCAGCTGTTTTTGGTGCTTCATGGTGCTATCCCTTGGTAAAATATGCAGAGCAAAGTAAATGCCATGGTTTTAATTATTTGATTGTCAATATTTTACATTGTATTAAATTGTTCGCCCGTTCAGTTTTGATACACAGGCTGTTCGTATCCGGTCGGCAGACATCATTTTTGTTACTCAAAAAACCTTAACAATTTAAACTGATTATTGTTACCTGTAAACAAAGCCGCCGGGTTGGTTGCTTAAAAGCAAAAATACCAATATGGCAGTTTCATTTTTAAGGCACCGGTGGCAAAAGATTGTGGCGGGCATAGCAGTTGCTTTAGCTATCCTGGTGTTGGTTGTTGTATTATTTCTGGATAGCTTTTTAACCGGCAAGCTTTCTGCAAAACTTAAAGAAGCCGTTTTAAAAGGTACTGATAGTTTATACCATATAGATTTTGCCGAAGCCGATCTTCATGTTTTTACCGGTACGGTTGTTTTGCATGATATTAGTTTTATGCCCGATACCGCTGTTTATCATCAATTGCAAAAAGACGACAAAGGGCCTAACAATTTGTATGAGTTACGGGTAAAACGATTGAAAGTATCGGGTGTGCACGCTTTAAACATCTGGCTGAAAAAAGAAATGGAGGTTGACCTGGTATCGCTTAAAGATCCTGAGATCTATATCAGCAAATATACCAACAAACCGCATAAGCCGGCAACAAAAGATAAACGCACGCTTTATCAAAAGATCTCCAAAAGCTTTAAGTTTATTCACGTTAAGGCAATTAATCTCAATGGCATTACTCTTACCTACCGTAACAAATCAGGCCCTAAACCCTCGGTCTCGGTTTTAAAGCAGATGGATGTGCAGGCCAATGATCTGCTTATTGATTCTGCTACGCAGGCCGATACCTCACGGACTTTATATTGCCGGGATATTGTTACCGAATTAAAGAACTACACAGGCCGGTCTGCCGGTGGGTTGTATACCTATAAGATAAAATCTATTAAACTGAGTACAAAAAACGACCGCTTATTGGTGGCCGGCATTGACGTTATGCCGCTTGATGTGAAAACGTATTTTGAAAAAAGCCAGGACGATAGATTTACGCTGCATTTTGATGATGTAATAGCCGAAAATTTTGACTATCGCACTTTTGGACGCCGGCAGGGGCTTAACGCCGCGAAGGTAACTTTGGGCAAAGGCCTTTTCAACATATTTACCAATCCCAATAGTAAACTAAAAACAGGCGATAGGTTGGTTACTTTTCCTAACTGGGCCATCCGCCAATTAAAAACCAGTTTGGAAATTGATACCCTGCAGATTAAAAACCTGGATGTGAACTATAGTGAGCATAAGCAGGAATCGGGCAAAACGGGTACGGTAAAGTTTATGCACACTATCGGTAGCTTTTATAATATTAGCAATAAAAAAGAATTGTTAGCTAAGAACCCTTTATGCCGGGTAAACTTAACCAGCCGGTTTATGGGTAAAGCTAAATTGGCGCTTGGCTTTACGTTTAACCTGGCGGATAAAGCGTACAGTTACAGTTATAAAGGGCACCTTGGGGCGATGGATTTGGTAGATGTCAATTCGGCGGTAATGCCGTTGGGGCTGGTTAAGATCACATCTGGGCAGTTGAAAAGCCTGGATTTTAATATCAGCAGCACGCAAAAGGTATCTAAAGGAAGAGTCACTTTTTTATATAATGATTTAAAGGTTGATGTACTGAAACCCGATGATGAAAAAGGCTACGCCAAAAAAGGAATTATCTCGTTACTGGCTAATACTTTTATTCTAAAAAAGGATAACCCGGATGATGGTAAAGCTATACCACGAATAGCCGATGTGGCGTTTATTCGCCCGGCCAATTTTCCGTTCTTTAAAACCGTTTGGTTTACGCTACTCAGCGGTTTAAAAGCCGGTGCCGGTGTTGGTAAGGCCGATGAAAAACAACCCGGTCAACCCGTGACAGCCAGGGAGCAAAAAGAGCAGGAAAAGGCCTTGAAAAAAGCGAAGAAAAATAAGGACAAAGAGGACAAAAAATTCAGGAAAAAAGTACAGGATAAGGCTGCCGGGAAACAGTAAACGCCCAATGGAGCCTTTGAACTGCTGGGTAATCAATTGGCATGATTTTAATGCTGTTGGTAGTGACATCCTATGAAAATGAATAAAAATATACTAATAGTTGACGACGACTCTGATATGGTAGAACTCATTTGCCTGATATTGGAGGAAGAGGGTTATAATACCTGGACCCTGACCAGTGGCGAAGTGATAGAACAAACCATGCAAACCTTTAAACCCGACCTGGTCCTGATGGATGTAATGCTGGCAGATTTGGATGGCCGCGAACTTTGCAAAAAACTAAAAGAAAGTGCCGATACCAACCATATCCCGGTTATCCTCATTTCCGGCTCGCATGAGCTTAACCTGGGTAATGAAGGCGCAGGTGCGCCAGACGGTTTTATCCACAAGCCTTTTGATATTAGTACACTTGTTGAAAAAGTAGGGAACAGGTTTGCTGCTTAGCCAATTTATGCTTCAGTAATTTAAAGCTTTGCCGAAATTGGGTTTGCACTGCTAAGACTAATCTTTACCATATTTTCAAGGGCACTTTTTGAAACGGGTTTAATCACAAAGCCGGATATTAACTCCAATTCGCTGGCGCGGCTATGGTCGTTAGGGTCTACTGATGAGCTTACGAGGTAAATGACTACCTTTCTCGAAAGATCGGGGGCAAGTTTGGCAAACCGCTGGATGAACCCCCAGCCGTCCATTACCGGCATGTTGATATCCAACAGGATAAGTTCGGGGAGTAATTCGGGTTGATTTTTAAATAGTTTGAAGTAATCAAGCGCCGCTTTGCCATGTTCAAAAGTAAGGGTGTTTTTTGCTATCTTATAGTTAAAGATCATTACTTCCGACATCAGGCGGGCTATACTATCATCATCAATTACACAAGCCAGGTTAAATTCATACATGCGTAGCGCACATCAAAATCTGCACCAAAAATGGCCACGCTATTTATAACGGAGATAATGGGGAAGCTTGTCCTTAAAGCTGCTGAAGTATTTAAATATCGGGAAATTATTTGCCCGGGGATTAATATATTTTCAGTGCTTTGCGTTGATTTAATTGCCTAATTAATACTTCTTAGCAATCCTCAATAAGCCATTGGCTGTGGTAGCGTAAATGGTGCCTCTTGAATCCTGCATCAGCTGGTAAATTTTGTGGCCGGGCGCAGGCGAATTGTTATTGTGATAGTTTTCCCAACCATCTTTTAAATCAAACCTTACCAGGCCCGATTGATCTGTACCCATCCACAAAACATGCTCAAACTTGTCATACAGCATGTTGGTGATATGGTTTGCCGGCATACCCGAGTTTTTATCGTTGTAAAGTGTCCAGCTGCCATCTGGCCTTAGTACGGCCATGCCGTCCTTAGCATTATCGCCGGCCGTTTTATTGTCTTCGTCTGCCAGTGAAAAATAAATATTGCCATTTTCATCCTCGGCCGAGCCAGTAATGCAAAGATTTTTTAGTGGTGTTTCTGATGTGTTGAAGGTAGTTACCCTGGCGTTTTTATCAATCATGATGGTGCCTTTTGTGGTGCCTATCCAGATGCGTTTCTGGCTGTCGTCAAACGCGTAGATGATGTTGCCCGAAGGTAGCTCCGGTAGGTTTTTCTTGTTCAGCAGTACAACTTTTTCTTTCCGTACTACTACCAAACCGCTTTTGGTGGTAAACAGCAATTCGCCGTTACGACTGTTCAAAATATGGGTAACACCCGGTGCCAAAAACTTCTTAAAATCAAAGATCTGCCATCCGGCTCCATCGCGGTATTTGTAAATGCGGTTATCAAGGTACACCCATTTGTCGTTATCCTTGTCTACAGCTATGTCCTGTACAGCGGTTTCGGCATTAAAAGGCGAGTTATATTCATTAACGGGGTTAAAGGTTTTGCCATCAAAGCGGGTAAGGCCTTTGGATGTAGCATACCACAAAACATCCAGTTTATCCATCGCGCTGGTTTGGCTGATGTTATCAGGCAGGGGCGAGTTGTATTTGGTCCATACCTTAAAATCGTAATTTTTTAGGGATGGATTGGTATAGGTTGTTGCGGTGTTATAAATAACAGGCGCGCCGGCAGGCTCCATTTGCCTAAGGTCTAATCTGGCCATTCTGCCCGATATGGCGCCATGTGCAAATTTAAAAACAACATTTACCGACGATGATACTGCCTGACCGTTTACCATAGCCGGTTTCCAGATACAGCCGTTCAAATACCTGATCAAATCGGCCGTAAGCGGGCTGTTGGTTGCATCATCATAACTCAGCACGCAGCTAAAACCCGAAGGTTCAACCAGTACCTGGAAGGTTAATGAGCCACTGGCATCCTTTAAAATATATTTACGATTGATGCGGTCAGAGATCTGATCGAGCGTAAACGGATCGCAGGTTGCCTTGGGGCTGCCACAGTCTACACAAAAGCTTGCGGTATCGCAGATCTCTATTTTTTGCAGAAAGAGATTTTGTGCCGAAGACACCCTTGGCAGAAAGAAAAAAAACAGGCCAATAAGTAATAGCCTACGAAGTTTGGATGAGTATAACAATGCTAACATTAAGCTTCTAAATTAAGGAATGCAAACTTAAACCACCAAACGAATTATAGTTAAAATATGTTAAGGGGCAATTGTTCATCCTTTCTTCATGCGCTGTTTTAGGGGGTATGCTCACTTTCATTCGTAGGCATATGATATCTTTTGAGGATGTGTTGTAGCTGAAATTTATAAATAAACTTATTAAGTTATTGTTTATTAGCTTGTTGTATAAGTGGCTATTCTTTTTTTACTGTTTTTACTTGTGTTAATCACCCGGATGGTGCCCATTGCAACAAAATAAAACCATACAAGAGTTTAATTGGTTATAAAGATATGAGCAAGAAGCAAACCATGCCTGTTGAGCCGGATGAAATGCCGGTAAACCCGGGGAGTCCCGAGATCAGGCAGCCAACGGATCCGGGTGAACCGGTAATGCCCGAAGAAGCCCCTGAAAATGTGCCACAGGAGTTACCGCCAGATGAGCCAGCCCAACCAGAGGTTAATCCGGATGAATTTGAGAAATAGGGGGCGGATATTGGGCTATTTATAGCTTGGTGTAATTACACTGATGCCATCTTCACCCGCTATAATAGCTTTAGCAGCCACCTTGTAAAACAGCGAGTGCTCTACAATACCCGGGATCATGCCTATGCTAATGTTTAGTTCATTCAGAGGAAGTAGTTTGTCAAAATAAACGTCTATCAGCATATTACCGTTATCAGAAATTACCGCGCCATCTTTTTGGGTACTAATCCTTTGTTTTAATGTAGCACCAGGAAAATTGGTAGTTAATTGGTGTAATACAATTTGTAAGGCCGCCGGCAAAACCTCGATAACCATGGGATAAGTTGTATCAAGTTGCGGGGCAAATTTAGCAGCATCGCCCAGTAAAATAAATTCAGCGGCCATTGAGGCCAGTATTTTTTCGGTAGTATGGATACCGCCGCCACTTTTCAGCGCGTTTAATTCGGGATCAAACTGATCGCATCCATCAAAATAGATATCAATGTATTTGAGTAGGGCGGGGGCTTTTACATTTAAACCTTTCTGTACAAGCAGGCCGGTTGTTTTAAATGAAGATGATGTAAAGGTAAGCGTACCGGCAAGTTTAGTTTCGGTCGCTATTAAATTCACCAGGTGGGCAATGGTGCTGCCCGCACCCAGGCCAATAGTTTGACCCGGTTTTATATATTGTAAAGCAGCTTTTGCGGCTTCCAGTTTAAGATCTGTCATGTAGCTGATTAAACGGTATCTAAGGCTGGTTTGGCATTAGTGTCATCGGTTGCGTTAGTTTCGGTATTTACCGGTACTTCGCAATGAAAACCAAACAGGCACCTTTCTTTAATCACAGCGGCAACTTCGGTTGGTACGTAGCTTTCCCATCCTTCGGCACCTTCTTTAATTAATGTTAGTACCTTATCGGTATCAACATGCAGGTTGCCTTCATTATAATGCCTGATATCTTCAATTTTATTGTTGGCTATCAGATAGCGGTACAGGTCAATTAAATGTGGCGGCGGATAAAATTTCAGGCAGTTAAAGATCACACCGTCGCGCAGGGTAGGGTATATGAACAGTTTAACCTTACGGCTAAACAGCGTAGCAAATGATTCCAGGATACCGCCCGGCAGGTCTTTATAATGCTCTTCAGAGAAGATGTATTCAAGGTTGGGATATCCCAGTACCATACCTATTTTAAGCCTGGTGATCTTTGAAAGAAAAGCTACCAGCTTATAGTATTCATGAAAGTTGGATATCATTACCGTTTGCCCAAGTGAGCAAAGGATATCAACCCGGTCAAGAAAGTCCTTTTCGTCAATATCCGCATTCAGGTCGGCATTACGCTCTTTTAAAGCCTGCAGGGTAAGCTCAGTTAATACTACCACTTTTGATTTATCAACATCGGGCTCCTGTAAAAACTGCTTTACACCGGTGTTGAGCATATCCATATGTACGTTAATGAGCGGGCGGAAACGGCCACGAATCACTACGATATGTTTTTTATACAACACTTCGGTAGGCTGCATATTTTTGCCATCAGGCCCAAATACTGCCGCGTCAGAAAAACCGTATTTAACCAGGTGAAGGCTCATCAACCGGTTATCAACTTTGGTAAAATCGGGCCCTTCAAAGCGGATCATATCTATCTGGATCCTGTCTCTTGAAAGGTTATCCATAAGCGACAGCAAAAATACCGGCGGAATCTCGTTATAATAAAAACAAGCGTACATCAGGTTAACACCCAATATGCCCGCTGCCTGTTGTTGCAGGTTGGTATCATTATCCAGCAGGTTTACGTGGATAACCACGTCATTGAACGGGCCGTTGGGCGTTAGCTGAAAACGCACGCCCATCCAGCCATGACCATCGTTGGTTTTGTTATAGTTAAGGGCCGAAACCGTATCAGAAAAAGCGAAGAAGGTGGTAGAATCACCTCGTTGCGCTGCAAGGCGCTCAATAAGCAAACCATATTCATGATCAAGCATGGAAATCAGCCTGGCCTCGCTCACATACCGGCGTGTTGCCTGTACTCCGTAAATAGCATCAGAAAACACCATATCATAGGCCGACATGGTTTTGGCTATAGTTCCTGAAGATGCACCTGCTTTAAAAAAATTAGCGGCTACATCCTGCCCGGCACCAATTTCAGCGAATGATCCGTATATTTTAGGGTCAAGATTAATGGCAAGGGCTTTTTGTTTTGTCCCAATATCCTTGTTGTGAATGGCATTCATACCCTTAAGTATTAATAGTTTACCGTTGCCGGTATACTGGTCAGAAAAGTTGTCTAAAAATACTACTTTTTATGAAAACAGTAGTCAGTTATTAGTAAAAATGCAAGAGAACCGGATTTTTGTTTTGATAACGATATATTGTTGGGCTATGGGTTTAACAAATTGTTAATATATGTAATGCCTATTTAAACAGATTGTAATCAATAACGGTATCCGTATCAATATTTTACGATTATTTAAATAGGGGGTGAGAAGGAATAGCAGCCAGTTGGGAGGGAATAAAAAATCTTTCGAACACTCAAGGTTTAAAACCCATCGCTATAAGGAACGATACCCACAAAATATTTTTCGCCCAAATTCCCTTCCTTTTTATAACTTACAGCGTTGTAAACACAAATACATGCTGCAAAGCACAGCCTTCACCTCAATCAATATTTATCCGCGCCTAAGGTTGTTGATAGT
The DNA here is from genome assembly GCF_024808255.1 of Mucilaginibacter dorajii. Taxonomy (GTDB): domain Bacteria; phylum Bacteroidota; class Bacteroidia; order Sphingobacteriales; family Sphingobacteriaceae; genus Mucilaginibacter; species Mucilaginibacter dorajii. The sequence continues at coordinate 64,190 of NZ_JANTYS010000007.1, read as the reverse complement.
CAGATGCTTTTCTATGGCATTTGTGGTAATGCTTATTAACGTAATAAATACAAATAATTTATTGGCCGAGGGCAGTAAGGAACTCAATTCCAATGGAGGCAATCGTGCTTATCTTTTCTCCAGTAGTACATTAAACAACGCCTCGTTCCCGTTCCCCACGTTGGGTACCATGAAAGTTTATGTAAAAGCAGGCGAGCGTATTTACGTAGGTTCAAGCGCCCAGGGTATTAGTACAGGCACCATAAATTTGAGGGCGCCCGATGGCAATACTTATACCAGCGGCACCGATGCGCTTGTTGGTCTTATCCAAAACCGGGCGCAGGAACAGGCTGGTCCGCTGCCCAATGCGGGTGGTTATACTCCCTTTATAAAAACAGTACAGCCGGGGCAGGAAGGTGTTTGGGAAATAGATTTTATTGCCGGAAACCTGGGGAGTGACCTGAATGGCAACCCTCCTACAGTAGCCGCTAATGCAAACTGGACACAGCCTGCGGCCGAATATATAACCGCCTTTGATGTGTCTGTGCGTAATGCCGCCAACACCGGCTTTGTAAACGGCCGGGTTTATACGCAGGTGTTTTCGGGGATATTGGGTACATTTAATGTGGGCTTTAATGCCATATTTCATATCCTTACTAAAGATGGCTATCAGTATATACTCAACAATAACGGGCAGGCGGGTAATGGCTTCACCTTTTTTGTAAACAACAAAGGTTTCAGGGGCGACGACGGCAAGGCATCGTACAAAAGTATAAATGGGTTAAGCCCAAATATCAACGTGCAGGACCCACGCGCGCCGGATACAGAAACAGATGTTACCCAAAAGATCTTTTTCAATACGCCCGCAGCCGATTTGCCTGCTACGGCAAATACACCCGGAGCTGCCACTACCTGGCTTTTGCAGGCCCCTGTAGTGCCTGTAATAAGTAACGTAACTTTTACCGGTGCCGAGGGGACACCCGGGATGGCCGGTACAAGCCCTTTGGGCGGCAATTTCAATTTTAATATTACGGGTAATGGCACTTATGTGATCACCCTTGATATTAATCATAACGGATTATATACCGATGCCATCGACCGTAAACTAACCGGGCAGGCTAATGCGGGCAACAACCAGGTTTTTTGGGATGGACTTGACGGCAACGGCAATAAAGTACCTGCAACCAACAGCACCTTCCAGGCCGGTATTACCATAGCAACAACAGCAGGCGAGGTACACTTTCCGTTTTTTGATGTGGAACGAAACGTGAACGGGCTATTGCTTACCCGTACCAACGGTACCTATGCGCCCGATGATTCACTTTACTGGGACGATAGCCCGATAACCGTGGTTGGCACACCATCAAACCCGGTTAAAAATTTGACGGGTTTAAGCAGCGCTATCAACGGGCATAAATGGGGGAGTACAACTACTAATCCGCTTAACGATGCCGATTTTGGCAATAATAAATGCATAGATACCTGGAGTTATATTAAAAGTAAGCCGGTAATTAGTTCGGTAAGTTTTGTAACCCGGGAGGCTGATCTATCGGTAGAAAGTATCACCGCTTCGGATGCCTGTTCGGGGCAGATAGCGGTATATAAAGTGGTGGTGAAAAATAGTGGCCCGGATGATGTTAGTGGCGGGCAGTTCAGTTTTGATTTCCCGGCTACGCTAACAGATGTAGCTGTTACCAGCGCGTCAATTACGGGGATCTCTGCTTCGTCTGGCGGGGCGGTTACTGCCAACGCCTACCATGCCAATATTGATATAGCCAACGGTGCTGTGCGCACTTTTACCATCACCGGCAACATCGCTGCCACGGCCAACGGTGATCTTGCTGTTTCGGCGGGTATGCTGCGCCCGGCTGATGTAACCGACCCGGACGCCACTAATCCCGATGCCGCTATACCTACTGATGCAGCTAATGAATGTGATGCATTGCCATCTGGTGTTGGATGCAATAATATCAAAACCAATATTATCCATGTAACCCTGGCGCCAAATGCCGGCCCCGATCAAACTATATTTCAATACGCCCAGGCTACTATGGCAGGCACAGGAATTGGTACCTGGACACAGTTGGCTGCCGATGTCGCCAAAGCCACAATTACCAATATCACCAGCCCGACTACCACCATCGCCGGGCTTGACCAATTGGGTTTATATCATTTTTTATACACCAATATAAATGGCTGTGCCGATACCGTAGTGTTAAAAGTGATCTCTACCGATCTGGCGATCCCCAATATCATCACACCAAATAACGATGGCAAAAACGATGTGTTTAAAATTGTGGGCTTAGAAAGTTATCCAGGTTCGCAATTACTCATCTTTAATCGCTGGGGCAATGAAGTTTACCGGGCCGATAACTACAAAAATGACTGGAATGGCAGCGGCCTTGCCGAAGCCACTTATTTCTATATCCTGAACAGGAAAGAGCATACCGGCGAAGTTACGTCGCTTAAAGGATGGGTATTTTTAAAACTAAGCAAATGATGCGCGGCTATAAATTATGTATGCTGATGACAGGCCTGGTTTTACTCACCCTAAAACTACAGGCCCAGCAAAGCATACAATTTAGCCAGTATGTATTTAACGGTTTAGCGGTAAACCCGGCGTATGCGGGTTATAAAGAAGATTGGACGCTTAACCTAAGTAGCCGCATCCAGTGGGTGGGTATTAACGATGCCCCCAAAACGGGTACTGTAGCCGTGGATGGCTTAACCAACAACACCAATCAAAATGTAGGCTTAGGCCTGATAGCCACGTTTGATAAACTGGGGCCCGAAAGTACATCGTCGGTTTATGCGAATTATGCTTACCGCTTGCGGTTGGACGAACTGGATACCAAACGCCTGTGTTTTGGTATCGGTTTTGGCGCAATACAGTATAGGTTAGATGGTGCCAAATTTAACGCTACGGATGATGGCGACGCCAATATACCGGCAGGCACCCAAAGCAATATAACGCCCGATTTCAGGTTCGGCATCTATTATTACTCGCCAAACGTATATATTGGGGCATCGATATTTAACCTGCTTTCCGGGTTGGGTAACACGCTTGATCATTTGCAGCAGTATAAACAGCAGCGCACCATCTATTTAACGGGGGGGACTATGATCCCGCTTAATGAGACGATAGATTTGAAGCCCTCTTTATTGGTTAAGGAGGATTTTAAAGGGCCTACCAATGTGGATGTTAGCAACAGCGTGATATTCAACAAGCGGATCTGGATAGGCGCATCGTACCGTACAGGTGTTGATCTGTGGCATAAGAGTAACCTGCAAACCAGCCTGGATAAAACCGACGCGGTAGCTGGTATTGTGCAGTTTTATATCAGTGATAATTTTAGGATAGGATACTCTTATGATTTCACCACAAGCAAGCTGGCAAGTTCGCAAAGCGGCTCGCATGAGCTTTCATTGAGTATCAGTTTCCCAGGTAAAAACGGGCGAGAGGTTAGTCCACGATATTTTTAAGACGATGAAAAAGTTTATACTGGCTTGTATAGGGATGTTGTTGGTAGCAAAAGCTGCCACCGCGCAGGAGCAGCTATCTATTAAGCAACAGGCCGATAAGCTTTTTGACCGGTATGAATATTTCAAAAGTCTTCAACTATATCTTAAACTGGCCGAACGAAAAAACGCCGATGTAAAGCTAATGGAGCGCGTAGCCACCTGCTATCGCTACATTAACCAATACGCCGAGGCCGGGCAATGGTATGAGCGGATCATAGCCAATCCCAAAGCCGAAAAGTTAAGTCATTATTTTTATGCCGAAGTACTGCTGAGAAACCAAAAATTTGAGCAGGCAAAACAACAATACCGCATTTACTTTACAGAGGATGCGGGCGCGTTGGCCTTAAAGCTCAACGATTGCGATTCGGCTATCGTTTGGATGAAACAATCGTCAGCCTATAAAGTAACCAATGCCATTGCTGCCAATACTCAATCATCTGACTGGGGTGCGAGCTACGATGGCAAAACGGGTATCATTTTCACGTCCGACCGAGAAACCGGCGATGGCAAAACAGATAACCGCACCGGCAACGGCTGGTTTAAATTGTATGAGTATGATTTAACAACCAAAGAAACCAAGGCGCTGATCATCGACGCTGGAAACAGCCCCGAATTTAAAGGCGCGTACCACGTCGGGCCAATGGCGCTGAACGCGCAGGGCGATACCGCCTACATCACCCTAAGTACAGAAACGGCTTCAAAAAACCTCCCAATCGATAAACGCACCGGGCAAAGGCTTTACACCCGCCGCCTGCAATTGGTAACGGCCTGCAAAAAAGGAGATCGCTGGGTAATATGCGGTGGTTTTGCTTATAACAATGTTAAGCAATACTCGGTTGGTAATGCGGCGCTGTCAAAAAATGGCCGGTTTTTGTACTTTAGTTCGGATATGCCTGGCGGGCTGGGTAAAACAGATTTATGGTATTGCCAGAAAGAAACCGATGGCTCATGGGCTAAGCCGGTTAATTGCGGTAATAAGGTAAACACCAAAGAGGAAGAGAACTTTCCTTTTGTGGATGATAATGGCGTATTGTACTATGCCTCAAAAGGGCTACCCGGTATGGGGGGGTATGAAATTTACACAGCCATAGGTAGCAAAGCAAATTGGAGCAGTCCTAAAAACTTAAAATATCCCATCAATAGTACCAGCGACGATTTTAATTTAATTACTCATGATGGCTTGGGCGGTTACCTGTCGTCGAACCGGGAAAACGGACAGGGCAATGATGATATTTATGAGTTTGCTTTGGTGAAAGACAGTATTAAAATCATTAAACCTTTAAGATCAACGCCCGGGTCTGTTATTACTTCGGCAGTACCTTCATTGCCTGGCTCTGTCACAGGTTTACCGGCGGCGGGCTACACCACTGGGATCATTTATTACGATCTGGATAAATCATTTATCAGGCCCGATGCCGCGGCAGAGTTGAACAAGCTTGTCGATGTTTTAAAACAATACCCCGGTTTAAAGGTGGTGTTATCATCTTACTGCGATTCAAGGGCGTCTTATCTTTACAACCTTGCCCTATCCCAACGCCGGGCAAAGGCGGCAGTTGCCTATTTGGTCAAAAACGGCATTGCAATTACAAGAATGACTGCCAAAGGTTACAGCAAAAGCAACCTTGTAAATCAATGCGCCGATCATGTAAAATGTTCTGAAACAGATCATCAGTTGAACAGGAGAACGGAGATTAAGGTGGTTCAGTAAGCCACAAACTATGAGGGCTTATATCGTTTAAACAAACCAAGGGAAGACTCACCCCGCCAGGCTACGCCGGCGACCCTCTCTCCAACTTCGTTGCAAAGAGGGTTTGGAAAATAAAAAGCTTTTTTTACCCTCTGTGCGGCTTTAGTCGGAGAGAGGGTCGGCCAGCGAAGCGTTGCCGGCGTGAGTCGTTGCCAGCGTACGGAACTAATGGTCGTGTAAAATCGAATGCCTCCTACCCATGACAAGTCCATCATGTCATTGCGAGGCACGAAGCAATCGCATGCTATACAGGGCGAATCTGCACAGTTCGCGATTGCTTCGTGCCTCGCAATGACATAGCTTTATATTGTCATCCCCTCCTTCAGAATTTCGCGAAATTTTATCACTCGCAATGACGCTTGTTTTTTATTTAAACTGTTGATTTAGTGAATCTTAATGTATTTTATAAAAAAACTTTAATTTTCTTGTAAGGTTTCACAATCAAAAACGACTAACCGGCAAAAAGGACATACAGGGCTTCAGGCCTGATCATGAAACATACCTCTAACTATGGATAATTCTACTGATTATAACATGCTTAACAATCCGCAGCAAACGCAGTCTGGCGGTGAGTATTTGATCGATCCGCATCAATGGGTTGATAAATATGCCGATTACCTGTACACCTACGCTTTTACGCGCACCAATAATGAGGATAAAGCACGCGACCTGGTGCAGGAAACTTTTTTGGCCGCGTTGGAGAAAGTGGATGGTTTTGAAAGCCGGAGTTCCGAAAAAACCTGGCTCACGGCTATTTTAAAAAACAAGGTGATTGATAATTACCGCAAAGCCTCATCGGGCCTGGCAAAAAAAACGGTTTCATTAGATGCCGGGGCAGGACAAACGGATTTCTTTGTGCCCGATTACAACAACTGGCGACCGGAACATGTGCCAAAGGCTTTTGGTCTGGAAGATGATTGCCCGATGCTGAATAAAGAGCTGAACAGCATTTTACAGCGATGTCTGCAAAAACTGCCCTCGCAGTGGCTGGCTGTTTTTACCATGAAACATATGGACGATGCCAAAACCGAGGAAATTTGCAGCGAACTAAAAGTTACCACAGCCAATTTTTGGGTGATCATACACCGCACCAAACTTAATCTTAGGGCATGTTTACAACGGAATTGGAATTAAATACAGGAGGATATGGAAATGGATGAGATAACTAAAATAGCCTACAACTGCAGGAAAGCTACGTTTTTGATCGAGAAGCAGCAACTAAGTAGTATAACCATGCGCGAAAAGCTGGAATTGAAAATTCACCTGGCCGGTTGTGTAGTTTGTCGCATATTTATGCAACAGAGTGCCAACATCAACAAAATGGTGCATAACCTGCTACATGATGACACACACACCGAAATGAAGCTCAACGACGAGTTTAAAAAAGAGATGAAGGACAAGATAGAACAGCAGTTGAATAATAATAAAAATTAATTGATGCATAAATTGATACTTTAGAAGATGTTGTTTGAAATGGTATTGCAAAAGGAAATCTCGTTACTGTGTCGTTTCTCTTTTCCATTGGAACCCTACCATGTCATTGCGAGTGGTAAAATCCGCGGACTGTGAAGGGAAAATGACGTAAAAGATTTGTCATCCTGAGTAAGTTTTATTTGCGCACAAATAATAGCATTGCAAATGGCACTAAAAATAGCTCTAATAATCAGTAAGTTACAAATTTGTCAATGGCAGGAACGAAGGATCTTCTTCGCCCTGCTAATTGCAGACTTTTATAGCGAAGAAGATCCTTCACTATGTTCAGGATGACAAACGTTTCTTACAAAACGTCATGGGTAGGCACGAAGCAATCGCACGTTTGCAGAGCGGTCTTGCAGAGTTCGCGATTGCTTCGTGCCTCGCAATGACATGGTTTTATTGTCGTTCCATCTTAAACACCTGCGCCTCTCAATCACCAATAATTAATTGTGATTTTATGAAATTCAGGCAATTCGTACTCATTTTCATACCCTTTATGTTAATCGCCTTCACATCCTGCAGGTACATGCGTATGCCCGATAAAAAGGCCGAAGTTGAATTTGATGAGCAAAGTTTGCAGCCGCGGTTTACCTATACTTATGTTGATAACGTACGCTTACATTACGTTAAAGTAGGTAACGATACCTTGCCCACCATTTTTATTATCCACGGATCGCCGGGTTCATGGAAACGGTACCGCGAATATTTGATGGACCGCGACCTGCTAAAGCATTTCAGGCTGATAGCTATTGACAGGCCCGGTTTTGGATACAGCAACCCCGGGCATGCCTATCATCTGCAGGAACAATCCAAACTCATTTATGGCATAGTAAAGCAGGAAAGAAACGGTAAGCCCTTCCACCTGATGGGGCATAGTTTGGGCGGGCCGATAGTAGTAAAGCTTGCCCAGGATCATCCCGAAGCTTATACTTCTGTAACCATCCTTGCCGGCTCAATCTCCCCCTACGATGAACCCGCCGAAAAATGGCGGGCCTGGGTGGTTTATAACCCGTTACAATACCTGTTACCACGCCCCTTCAGGGTTTGCAATACCGAGATCTGGTATTTTAAAAAAGATCTGTATCAAATGGATACCTGCTACAACCGCCTAACTATGCCCGTAACGTTTATTCATGGCGATAAAGACCCCCTGGTAACGGTAAAAAATGTGGATTATGGCACCAAAAAGCTGGCTTTCAATAAGCATGTTAAAGTGATCATTATACCCGGTGCCAATCACTACATCCCCTATGAGCATTTTGATATCATCAAAGCGCATCTGCTTACTTTACAGACGGTTAAATAACACGTTCGTCGGGTTTGTTTACAAGTAAAACGTGGGAAATCGATTTTGAAATTCAGGAGGCACCTACGGAGCCAGAATACGCATGTTTTGCTATAAACACGTGGCTCCTCTGGAGCCTGTAGTCATTTTTTAAATTCATTAGGTGGTCTGCGTTTTAGAACTCCGTAGGAGTTACGTGTTTATAGTAAATAATCTCTTGTTCTTGTATGGGCTCCGTAGGTGCCTCCTTTCTAAAAGCGCCCCAACAAACCAGCATCTCCCTAAATTATTTTCAAATTTTTTGTAAGGCTTGGTGCAATCCTGCGACAAAGCGGGAAAAACACCATAACACTTATAAAAATATCATGAAAAAATTATTCAGCCTGCTTTTGGCCTCCGCATTTACCATCAGCATGGCATCGGCACAAACCGCCACAGATCTTCATAAAAAACATTACAACCTTGATAGCGAGGGTTTAGCCATTAAAGGTTATGACCCGGTTAGCTATTTCACTGTCCAAAAAGCACAGGAAGGTAAAAAGGATATCACCCTAACTGCCGAGGGCATTACCTACCGTTTTGCTACCACACAGGATAGGGATTTATTTAAAGCCAACCCTGCCAAATATCAACCGCAATATGGCGGCTGGTGCGCTTACGCCATGGGTGCCACCGGCGAGAAAGTAGACATCGATCCCGGTACCTTCAAACTGTTGGATGGTAAGCTTTACCTGTTTTACAACAAGTTTTTCAACAACACCAAAAAAACCTGGGATAAGGACGAAGCCAACCTGAAACGTAAGGCTGATGCCAACTGGGACAAGATCATCAAATAAACCGGGCAAATCATCATCAATCAAAAGCACAAACATTATGAAACGTACCATCATCATTGCCGTACTCGCGCTATTCACCATTGTAGAGGCTAAAGCTCAAAAGTCAGAAATTTTTGCACCAGGCGGCAAAGCCATTAAAGGGTATGACCCGGTTGCTTTTTTTAAAGAATCAAAACCTGTTAAAGGTGCCGATAGCTTAAGCTACACTTGGAAAGAAGCTACCTGGCTGTTCTCCACCCGTCAAAACCTCGAAGCTTTTAAAGCCGATCCGGATAAATACGCGCCTCAGTATGGCGGTTACTGTGCTTATGGTCTTACGCAAGGTCACAAAGCGCCAACCCAAACCGATACCTGGACGGTGGTAAACGATAAGCTTTACTTTAACTATAACAGCAAGGTAAAAGAACTGTGGACTAAAGACCAACCTGCTTTGATCAAAACAGCCGACGAAAAATGGCCGGAAATTAAAGGCCAATAAAACGCTAAATATCATGAACACAGCAACAGAGAAACCTTTGGTATTAATTACCGCCGGGCCAACACGGGAAGCCATTGATCCGGTGCGTTACATCAGTAACCATTCGTCAGGAAAAATGGGCTATGCTATCGCCACTGCCTTTTTAGAGGCAGGTTACCCCGTGGTATTGGTATCTGGTCCGGTCAACTTAACGCTTACCAATCCAAACCTAACCACCATCAACGTTAACTCGGCCGATGAAATGTTCGCGGCCTGTAAGGCTTACTTCGCATCAGCAAAAATCGCCGTTTTCGCTGCCGCCGTGGCCGATTACAAACCGGCCGAGATCTACATCAATAAGATGAAAAAATCGGCCAGCGAGTTCGACCTTAAAATGGTTAAAAACGTAGATATAGCCTACGAGTTTGGGCAGGTAAAAACAAACGACCAGGTTGCTGTGGGCTTTGCTTTAGAAACTAACGACGAAGAGCAAAACGCCCTAAAAAAGTTATACAAGAAGAATTTTGACCTCATTGTCCTTAATTCCACCCAGGACAGTGGGGCGACATTCGGCTTCGATACTAACAAAATCACCATCATCAACAAGGATTTTGTATTCAGGGCATTACCCCTAAAATCAAAAGCAGAATTAGGCAGGGATATAGCCCAGGCGGCCATAAAACTGGTAAAAACAAATACCGATAAAACCATCAACCAAACACAACTCACTTAAAAACACAACGATCATGACAAGCGTACCACTTAACATTTTAACATGGCTGTTTCGCCTGGCGGCCGCCATTATTATGCTGCAAACCTTATACTTTAAGTTTAGCGCAGCACCAGAGTCTGTATATATTTTCACTACCCTTGGTTTAGAACCCTGGGGGCGTATAGGGATAGGTTCTTTGGAACTTGTAGCCTCTATACTCATCGTTATCCCTAAAACCACCAGTCTTGGTGCTTTATTAGCAGTTGGTATTATGGCCGGTGCCATATTATCGCACCTGACCAAATTGGGCATTGTAGTTCAAAACGATGGCGGGCAGTTGTTTACCCTCGCGCTGGCTGTTTTCATCTGCTCTGCAATTTTGCTCATCATTTACAGAAAACAGCTCATCTCTTACATCCCATTCATTCATCAACAGGCTTAATCATTTTAAATACCACCATCATGAAACTGAAAGAACCTATCTCCAACTTAATGGAGCAATTAGAATATGTAATTGAAGGATTAACCAACCAGCAATATACGCAGCCGGTAAAGGTGTTATCAAAATCTACCATCGGCCAGCATACCCGCCACATCCTGGAGTTTTTTATCGAACTAAATAAAGGCTACGAAGACAGGATAGTTGATTACGATAAACGCATTCGTAACCACGCTATCGAATCTGATAAATACGTGGCCATTAATACCCTGCACCAAATAGTTGCCAGCCTGGTTAAGCCAGATAGGGAGCTTGTTTTAAATGTAGAGTATGGTGCCGAAGCTGACCACCGCGCCCAGGTAATTACCAATTACTTACGCGAGCTGGTTTACAATATGGAGCATACCGTGCACCACATGGCATTGATAAGAATAGGGGTAGAGGCTATATCCGAACTTGAGATTCCCGCGGAGTTTGGTGTCGCAGCATCTACACTGAAATTCAGGGCGGCATGTGCACAGTAACCTACATCCCTAAAAAGGAGGGGTTTTACCTAACCTCGAACCGGGACGAAAGCGTAAACAGGGGGCAGGCCATTACGCCGCGGGAATATAGCAACGGCAAAAATACCCTGCTTTACCCCAAAGATGTCGACCGTAACGGCAGTTGGATTGCTGCCAAAAATAACGGCGACCTGGTGGTGTTACTGAACGGCGCTTTTATAAAACATACCCCGCAGCCTGGATATAAAAAAAGCAGGGGCCTGGTTTTAATGGATATTATTAAAGCCGATAACCCTTATGAGTTTTACAGTACACTCAACTTGTATGGCATTGAACCATTTACTGTAGTGCTGTACTCGGGCAATAAACTGTATGAATGCCGTTGGGATGGTGGACGCAAGCACATTACCCCGCTTGATGAAAAGATGGCTTATATATGGTCGTCGGTAACGTTGTATGATAAAATGGCTACTGCCAAAAGAAATAGCTGGTTTAGCGATTGGAACCGCGGCCAATGCCAGAAAACCGCTGATGATATTTTACGCTTCCACCACTATGGAGGCAGCGGCGATTTGAAAGATGGTTTGGTGATAAACCGCGAAGGGAAAATGAAAACCATGAGCATCACTAATATTGATGTAAGCGAGCAAAACGTAACCATGACTTATCATGATCTGAAAGATGATAAGCAATATGTAAGCGGGCTTCATATTGAAAAAGAGATTACGCCGGTAAAGCCTCAATTTACTTTACCCCGGTTTTTAGAATTGAGAAGCTTTTTTATCAGGTTGATGAACTGGGAATACTGGTCGTTCAACACGGTTTATTTGCCGGTAATGTTTTACTGGTTTTGGCTTAGCTTTAAATCACGTTCGTTTTTCTTTTTTAACGCTGCAAATCCGCTAATAGAAAATGGAGGCTTCGCGATGGAAAGCAAATGGCTTATTTATAAACTGATGCCTGAAAAGTACAACCCCGAAACCATGTTTTTTACCGCTGGTACCGATATGGAATTGATAAAACAAGCTATAGAAGAGCATCGCTTCAGTTTTCCGATGATAGCCAAGCCAGATATTGGCGGCAGGGGCGTGCTGGTAAAAAAGGTGCATAATTTGGATGAGCTAAGCCAGTATGTTAAAAGTATCAGGGTCGACTTTTTATTGCAGGCCTATATCCCTTATAAAAATGAAGTCGGGATCTTTTATCACCGCATGCCGGGCGAAAGTAAAGGGCATATTTCGGGGATTGTAGGCAAGGAGTTTTTAACCGTAACCGGCGATGGAAGATCGACAATAGTCGAGCTGATTATCAACGAGCCGCGTTATTTACTACAGTTACCTGTATTGAAAGATACCCATGCCGATATTTTGCACAATATATTGCCTACAGGTGAAGCATTGACATTGGTGCCCTATGGCAACCACGCACGGGGGGCCAAGTTTATAGACCTCAGCCATTTAATCACCGATGAATTAACAGAGAACATTGACAAAATGTGCCAGCAGATCCCCGAGTTTTATTTTGGGCGGATGGACGTCATGTACAATACCTGGGATGAACTTTGCGCCGGCCAAAACCTGGCGATAGTGGAGTTGAACGGTGCAGGCAGCGAACCAACGCACATCTATGATCCCAAACACTCCATATTTTTTGCCTGGAAAGAGATTATGCGCCATTGGAAACTCCTAAGCGATATCAGCAAGCAAAACCGCCTTAACAAAGGCCTCAAATGCATGACCTACCGCCAGGGTATCACCATGCTAAAAAATAATACCAATTACCTAAAATTAGTATCCTAACCCATGAGCAAATATTTGAAGTTGTTTTTTGTTGCTTTCAGCATCAGTTTTATAGGGGCGTTGCCCATTGGCACCTTAAATGCCAATGTGGCCAACTACGCGCTTAAAGGTAATTTTATGGGCGCTGCAGAATTTGGACTGGCGGCAATTATAGTAGAAGTTGTATTGGTAAGGCTTGCTTTGTTTTTATTGGATAAACTTGGGCACCTGCAAAAGCTGTTCAAATACCTGAGCGCCTTTATGTGTGTGGTGATCTTTTTTCTAGCTTACAAAACTTTAGAGGCTGCGTTTCATATGCGTAGTTTTCAGGATGATTTACCCTTTGTGGGGATGCAGCCATTTTACTCGGGCCTGGTACTTAGCCTGCTTAACCCGCTGCATTTACCCTTTTGGCTGGGTTGGACGGCAGTACTAAAAGGCCGCGAGGTGCTGGCTTCAAAAGCAGGGGATTACAATGTTTATATTACCGCTATAGGCACAGGCACGCTGTTGGCATTTGTGCTTTATGGGGTTGCAGGCAACTATTTAATGAATGCCCTTAAAGCGCAGCATAATTTAATTAACTGGATTTTGGGTTGTACGTTATTGTTAACCGGTTTAGTGTTGGCTTATAAATTGATTGCTAAGAAGATAAGTTTGGGCGGCGTGGCGCAGGGGTAGCAGGGAAATCGCTTTTAGATTTGTCAGATTTCATCTACATTGGATAGGTAGCACCTACGGCGCATAAAAATCTTCTGCTTTTTTTTCTACAAATAGGTAGCCGCTGCGCGGCAGACATGATTGTGAGATATGGACAATTTTATCTTGTTGGGCTTATCATTGCCAATTGCTATTTTTTGCCGCATAGCGGCTACCTATTGGTAGCCAATCCCCACCACCCGCAAGGTGCCGCGTAGCGGCTACCTTTCTAAAAGCGACTCAATAAAAAGATTCATCACCTATTACCCAATGAATAATTCTGATTATAAAATGTCCATACGGTTATAATTTATTGAGAATTATAGGATAATATTGCCTGTGAATTTAAAAGCTACCTGGTAATTGCATATTTTATGAATTGGGAAAAGTTATTATCGGCAAAACGTTGGGGTTACGAGGATAAATACGTAGCGAGCCAGGTTGATGCCCGGTCGGAGTTTCAACGCGATTATGACCGAATCATATTCTCGTCGCCGTTCAGAAGATTGCAGAATAAAACCCAGGTATTCCCTTTGCCGGGCAGTGTGTTTGTACATAACCGACTTACGCATAGTTTGGAAGTAGCCAGCGTAGGAAAATCATTAGGTCGTATTTTTTATAACAGGCTTAAGGCAGAAGATCCTGGGATAGATGCCCGTCTGCCGTTAATGAGCGATATTGATACCATCGTTTCGGCGGCATGCCTGGCGCATGACCTGGGCAATCCTGCGTTCGGCCATTCGGGTGAATCTGCTATTTCACACTATTTTGCCGAAGGCGATGGTAAACAATACCGGGACAGGGTAACTGAAAGTCAATGGGCCGATTTAATTAACTTTGAAGGTAACGCCAATGCGCTACGCATCTTAACGCACGCTTACTCTGGCAAGGGCAACGGAAGTTTCGCGCTTACTTATGCAACTATAGCCGCCATTGCCAAATATCCCTGCGCATCCATAGTGGGGGGCAATAAGGCAAATATCTACACCAAAAAATATGGCTTTTTTCAATCGGAACAAGATGGCTTTCAAAAGATAGCCGATGAGTTGGGATTAACTAAAGTACAGGATAGCCCGCTGATCTATAAGCGCCATCCGCTGGTTTACCTGGTGGAGGCAGCCGATGATATCTGCTATAACATTATCGACCTTGAAGACGCGCACCGTTTAAATATTCTATCGTACCAGGAAATTGAAGACCTGCTGCTGCCCTTATGTAACGATCCTAAAATGCGTACCCGTTTGGATGACATTGATGACGACGATGCCAAAGTTGGCTACCTGCGGGCGCGTTCCATCAACACCCTGATACAGGAATGTTCCAAACTGTTTTACCGCGAAAAGCAAACCATCCTTGATGGCGATTTTAATCATTCGTTGATGGATTTGATTGACGAACCATTCAGGTCGATCATGAAAAACATTACTAAGCTTTCTATAAAAAGGATCTATAATTACTCATCGGTAGTACAGATAGAAGTCGCGGGTTATAAAGTAATGGGCGGTATATTGGAGGAGTTTATACCGGCATATCTGCAAAACAATTCAAAATACCATAAAAAGCTGATAGAACTGATCCCCAAACAATTCCTTACTAAAAACGAGGATGACTATTCAAAGATCCAGTCGGTATTAGATTTTGTATCCGGGATGACAGATCTGTACGCGGTTGAATTGTTCAGGAAGATCAAAGGGATTTCGTTTCCTTCGTTGTAGCCCCGGGGAAATTATACTATTAAGGGTGAATTTATTTTACAATCACATTTTGCTAAATCGATTTTATTAAATAATTTGGCCTATAATTGTCAATCTAAATAAAACCATCTGCTAAACGTAAATTCACGATTAAAAAATGACCAACACTAAACAGGCTGTTTTTAAAGCTTTGCCGGGCAAAAAATACTGCGCGGTAATTTTTACTGCTGCACTTGCTATCAGCACCCTAATTGTAAAAGCGCAAACGCCGGCCGCTTACGTAAACCCTTTTATTGGTGCTACTACCAATACCGACGATGCAGGCGTATATCATGGACTGGGCAAAACTTTTCCGGGTGCGGCCACTCCTTATGGTATGGTACAGGTAAGCCCCAATACAATTACCGGCGGCGATAACGGATCGGGCTATAGCTTTGAGCATACCAGTATTGAAGGTTTTGCCATGACCCAAATGAGCGGCATTGGCTGGTATGGCGATCTGGGCAATTTTTTGGTGATGCCTACTACCAGCAAACTTAAAACCATTGCAGGCAAAGCCGATGGCTCATTACATGGTTATAGATCTAAATATGATAAAAAGAGCGAAAAAGCATCTGCCGGATATTATAGCGCGTTATTAACCGATTATAACATTAAGGCCGAAGCTACTGCTGCCCCGCATAGCGGCATGTTAAGATTTACTTTTCCGCAAAACAAAGAGTCGCGTATACAAATTGACCTGGCACGCAGGGTAGGGGGCACATCAACCCTGCAATATGTAAAGGTGGTAAATGATCACACTATTGAAGGCTGGATGAAATGTACACCCGATGGTGGTGGCTGGGGTGATGGCGACGGCCATGCTGATTATACCGTTTATTTTTATGCCGAGTTTAGCAAGCCCTTAACCGATTTTGGTGTTTGGAGTGCCGATATCCCCGATGGTTGGGGCCGTAAGCTTAACGATGTAACCAGCGCCAAATATCTTAACCAGGTAGCTGCCGCCCCGGTTTTAAAGGGCGTTAAAGAAACGGAAGGTAAACACCTCGGATTTTATACGCAGTTTGCAACACATGCCAATGAGGAGGTGATCCTGAAAACAGGAATCTCCTTTATCAGCATGACGGGAGCAAAAAACAATTTAAATGCCGAGATCAAAGACTGGAATTTTGATGGTGTGCACCAAAAAGCGATTGCTTTGTGGAATAATGCTCTATCAAAAATTAACGTTGAAGGTGGCACCAAAGAGCAAAAAACGGTTTTCTATACGGCGTTATATCATACGATGATAGATCCGCGCATTGTGAGCGATGTAGATGGCAATTACCCTGGTGGCGATGGCAAAGCACACCATGCGGCCAATTTTAACAAGCGTACTATTTTTAGCGGTTGGGATGTTTTTAGGAGCCAGATGCCTTTGCAAACCATCATCAATCCATCATTGGTGAACGATGAGATCAACTCATTGGTAACCCTGGCCCAGGAAAAGCAAAAAGATTACCTGGAACGTTGGGAACTGTTAAACGCTTACAGCGGTTGTATGCTGGGGAACCCTGCAGTATCGGTTATAGCCGATGCCTACGCTAAAGGGATCCGCAATTTTAATGTGCCTGAGGCTTACAGGTTGGCTGTTGGTTCTGTTGAAAAATTCGGTAATGGCGATAAGGGGTTCACCGGCGGCGACCTCAGCATTTCGTACACACTCGAATACGCTTATACCGATTGGTGCACCGGGCAATTGGCCAAATGGCTGGGCAAAACAGCTGATGCCGAAAAATATATAAACCGTGGACAGGCCTATAAAAATGTATTCGATCCGGAAAAAGGCTGGTATCGGCCTAAAGATGATAAAGGCAATTGGAAAGCCTGGCCCGATTCGGCCCGTACCAAACAATGGTATGGCACCATTGAAAGTAACCCCTATCAGCAGGGCTGGTTTGTGCCACAGGATGTGCAAGGGATGGCCAAAATGATGGGCGGCAATGAAAAAGTTATTGCCGATTTGAATAACTTTTTTGGAAAAACGCCCGATAACATGATGTGGAACGATTATTATAATCATGCTAACGAACCTGTACATCATGTACCTTTCTTATACAACCGCCTGGGCGCGCCGTGGCTTACCCAAAAATGGACCCGTGAAATCTGTCGCAGGGCGTACAACAACTCGGTTGATGGTTTGGTGGGTAACGAAGACGTAGGGCAGATGTCGGCCTGGTATGTGTTGGCTGCCAGTGGGATTCACCCGGTTTGTCCCGGGGATACAAGGCAGGAAATTACCAGTCCGGTGTTCAACAAAGTAGTTTTAAAGCTCGATCCTAAATATGCCAAAGGCAAAACATTTACTATTACCGCGCAGAATAATTCGGCAACCAACATTTATATTCAAAGTGCCAGGTTAAACGGTAAGGTTTATAACAAATGTTATATCGACTATAAAGATATAACCGCGGGTGGTAGCCTTTTGCTTACCATGGGCAGTAAACCAAACAAGAGCTGGGGGATTTTACAATAACAAATAAAGCGAATTGTATTGACTTATTGAAAGTGTTAATTGTACCTGCGATATCTATATTGCCAGGTACAATTAGTTTTAGGGGGATGCGATTGGCCCCGAAATCATACACGAATAGCGCGTTCATTCATAAAAGTAAACGCGGAGGTGGTAAAAAAATGATTAATTAAAAAAAATAAATCGTTTTAGATATGCATAATTCAAAGATTTCAATTAATTTGCCCTCACCAATTGAAACTCAATAAATCTTTATAATGAGCACCAAGCCCAACTTTACCGAACGCAAGTACCTTGTGGTATTAATATTTGTGACCTCACTGTTTTTAATGTGGGGAGTATCAATGACCCTTGGCGATGTTTTAAACCGGCATTTCCAAAATGTACT
Organism: Mucilaginibacter dorajii; assembly: GCF_024808255.1. Classification (GTDB taxonomy): domain Bacteria; phylum Bacteroidota; class Bacteroidia; order Sphingobacteriales; family Sphingobacteriaceae; genus Mucilaginibacter; species Mucilaginibacter dorajii. The sequence continues at coordinate 46,163 of NZ_JANTYS010000007.1, read as the reverse complement.
GCATATTACCAAGTCTCGTTCGGCTTTAGTTCAGTTCTCCATTTTTGGGGCATATTTTGTTATGGGTATCCCGGCTGGTATGTTTATGAAAAGGTTTGGTTATAAAAGTGGTGTTTTAATGGGGTTGATTCTTTACTCCATAGGAGCATTTTTATTTATCCCCGCGGCCAATGCCGAATCATTCACATTTTTCAGAATAGCGTTATTTGTTTTGGCTTGCGGCATGGCGACGCTCGAAACCGTAGCACACCCATTTATAGCGTCCCTTGGAGATCAGCGCACCAGCGATCAACGCATTAACTTTTCGCAGGCATTCAATGGTGTTGGTGGAGTAATTGGGCCGGTGATAGGCAGTTATTTTATATTAAAAGCCGGACAGGAACATTCAAACGACCTGGTATCTGTTAAACATCTGTATATCATCATTGGTGCAGTGATTGCGGTGGTTGCCTTATGTTTTTCATTTCTAAAAGTACCACCGGTAACAGATCCACACGCTGTTTCTGACGACTCGTATGCTAACGATTCTTTAGTAAACGTTACTCAAATAAAGGTATCCACAGGAAAAAGATCAAGCCACTTTATTTTTGCTGCTATAACCCAATTATTTAATGTGGCAGCACAAGGCGGAACTTGGGCATTTTTTATAAACTATGGCCACGATATTATGCATTTTAGTGATGAAAATGCAGGCTACTACTTTTCTTTAAGCATGGTGATGATGATCGTTGGTCGCTTTGCAGGTACTTATCTCATGCGTTTTATCAAGCCTTATAAACTGTTAGCCACTTTTGCATTCTGCAATATTATCATGTGTGTTATAGTAGCACAAGGATTTGGCTGGCCATCATTTGTGGCCTTGCTGTTTATTAATTTCTTCTTCAGCATTATGTTCCCTACTATTTTTAGCCTCGGAATAAAAGATATGGGGGCGGATACGCAATTCGCGTCATCGTTGATTGTAATGGGAGTTGTCGGTGGTGGTCTGTTCCCATACCTGATGGGTTTAATCGCCAACCACAATGTAGCCACGGCCTATTATTTGCCTATTATTTGTTACCTTGTTATATTTGCCTTTGGCTTTATGTACCCAAGGCTAAATAAAAAAGCGGTTTAGGTGCCGCTATCCAATAAGCCGTCATCATCATATTTACAGTTAACCGATTTAGTATTAAAATAAATCGATTAACTGATGGTGTTGTATTTACAATATGTTTATATTGCCCTATATTTGAAATAACTAATATAAACGGGTGAAGAAGAAACTATCAATTGTTGACATCGCCAACGAGCTAAACGTATCAAAAACTACTATCTCATTTATCCTTAACGGGCGCGCCCAGGAAAAAAGGATAAGCAATGAACTGGTTGAACGTGTAATGAAATACGTGGCCGAAGTTGGCTATAAGCCAAATTCGCTGGCTAAAAGTTTACGTACCGGTAAATCAAACACTATTGGTTTAATGGTTGAGGATATCTCGAACCCCTTTTTTGCCAGTATTGCACGCCTCATTGAAGACCGCGCCTATAAAAATGGTTACAAGATCATTTACTGTAGTACCGATAACGACACCAGCAAAACCCAGGACCTGATAGGTATGTTTCGCGACAGGCATGTGGATGGCTACATCATGGCTCCGCCTGAAGGAATAGAGGAAGATATTGAATCGCTGATCAAAGACGGCATGCCGGTGGTTTTGTTTGACAGGCACTTGCCCGGTGTTAAAACCGACTTTATTGAGATAGATAATCTTTTCAGTACCTATAATGCTACTAAACATTTAATAGAGCAGGGGTTTAAAAATATAGCCTTTGTAACCTTTGCATCGCACCAAACCCAAATGGTGGATAGGGTAAAGGGGTATGAGGATGCTGTAAAAAGCGATGGACTAAAATCTACCGTAAAAGAGATCGTATTTAACCAGGATGAAGAACAGATCATGGTTCCGCTACGCGATTTCTTTAAAGAAAATCCCAATATAGATGCCATCTTATTTGGCACCAACCACATTGGTACTTGCGGATTGAAGGTAATGAACGAACTGGGCAAAAAGGCCCCTACCGATATCGCGGTAATCTCTTTTGATGATTATGATGTGTTTAAACTGCATTCGCCCCCGGTAACGGCTATTGCGCAGCCTGTTGAAGCCATTGCTGATAATGTGATCACCGTATTATTAGAGAAACTTAACGACCGTTCATCATCTGCCAAACCGCAATCTATCGTGTTGAAAACCGATTTGAGGATTAGGAACTCGTCTTTGAAGAAATAGAATTAAGAGGCAAGAATCAAGAATTAAAACCTTTTGAAAAATTAGAAGACTTACGAAGTTTTTAAAACTTCGTAAGTCTGGCTTTTAGGTCGTTCAATTCGGCATAGCGCTATAAACTTCTGCATATTTATAGCGTGTTCTAATTCAAAAGTTCAAGATTTATACGCCCATAATTTCCCCTTTTCTGCTAATTCTTAAATTCTGAAAATTCTGATTCAGGCGATGCTGTTAACCATATCTTAACCCAAAATGTCTGTCAATTCCATTTTTTTTAACAAAAAAAGATCAATCAAGTTAAAATCCGGCTAATGATTGCTAAATTGTAAATGAATAATAAGCTGTTACAACCTTAATTTTGTTAAAAAATAAATACAATGATAACTTTTGACTGGAAAGGCGTATTCCCTGCGGTAACCACCAAGTTCACCGATAATGACGAATTGGATTTTGATGCATTTGATGTAAACCTTAACGCGCAGCTGGAAGCTGGTGTTGATGGTTTCATTTTAGGCGGCTCATTAGGCGAGGCCAGCGTGCTGAGCGATGATGAAAAGTTTGCATTATTAAAACACACTATTGATTTTGTAGGCGGTAAAGTACCTGTAATACTTAACATTGCCGAGCAAACTACCAAAGCTGCCGTAGCTTGTGCCCAAAGGGCGTTTGATACTGGTGCCGATGCTTTAATGTTGTTGCCGCCAATGCGTTACAACAGCGAAGAGCGTGAAACTTTGGCCTTCATTGGCGCGGTTGCCGAAAGCACCAAGCTGCCAATAATGATTTACAACAACCCTGTTGACTATAAAATTGAAGTTACGCTGGATATGTTTGAAAAGCTATCTGTTTATGATAACATCCAGGCGGTAAAAGAATCTACCCGTAATGTATCAAACGTTACTAAAATGATTAACCGCTTTGGTAACCGCTTTGCTATTTTAACCGGTGTTGATCCCCTGGCTATGGAAAGCCTGGTGATGGGGGCCGATGGCTGGGTGGCAGGTTTGGTTGACGCGTTCCCTAAAGAAACCGTTGCCATTTTCCGTTTGGTAAAAGCAGGCCGCATTGCCGAAGCGTTAACTATTTACCGTTGGTTTTTACCTGTGCTTGAATTGGATATTCACGCCAAATTGGTACAATACATTAAACTGGCCGAGGTAGCTAATGGCATTGGTACCGAAAATGTACGTGCTCCCCGTTTGCCTTTAATTGGCGAAGAACGTGCTAAAGTATTAAAGATCATTAACGATGCGATAGCCGTTCGTCCTGAATTGCCGGTTGGCAGTTGGGGTAAATTAGCCGAAGTTGAGGCGTAATAATCACATCATCTGTAAATAAATAATTAAAGCTTTTGGCCTTGCGCCTTAAGCTTTTAGCTTATATATGAGTAGTAAAACTTTTTTTTGTGTAGATGCCCATACTTGCGGTAACCCTGTAAGGCTTGTTGCAGGCGGTGGTCCAACCCTTAAGGGCGATAACATGAGCCAGAAGCGCCAGCACTTTTTAAAAGAGTACGATTGGATACGTACCGGGCTGATGTTTGAACCCCGTGGCCATGATATGATGTCGGGCAGCATTCTGTATCCGCCTCATGACCCGGCCAATGATGTGGCCGTGCTATTTATTGAAACCAGCGGCTGTTTGCCAATGTGTGGCCACGGTACTATTGGTACCATCACCATTGCTATTGAAGAAGGATTGATTCAGCCTAAAGTACCCGGTATTGTGCGTATGGAAGCACCAGCCGGTTTGGTGCTCATTGAGTACAAACAGGAAGGTAAAAAAGTAATATCGGTTAAGTTGAAAAACGTAGCCTCCTATTTGGCAGCTACCAATCTTGAAGTGGAATGCCCTGATCTGGGTACTTTAACCATTGATGTATCATACGGTGGTAACTATTACGCTATTGTTGATCCGCAGGCAAATTTTGGCGGTATTGAAAACTATACCGCGGGGCAATTGATTGCCTGGAGCCAGGTTTTACGTAAACGTATCAACGAAAAGTACCAGTTTGTACATCCACAGGATCCTACCATCAATACCTGTACCCACATCCTTTGGGCAGGTGCTGTGTTGGATGAGACTTCGACTGCCCGCAATGCTGTTTTTTATGGCGATAAAGCGATTGACAGATCACCTTGCGGTACAGGTACATCGGCACGTATGGCGCAATGGCATGCCAAAGGCAAGCTTAAAGTTGGCGAGCCTTTTATCCACGAAAGCATCATAGGCAGCAAATTTACAGGCAGGGTAGAGGAAGAGGTTAAGATAGGCGAACTGGATGCCATTATTCCAAGTGTAGAAGGTTGGGCCAAAGTTTACGGCTACAACACTATCAAAATTGATGATGATGACCCGTACGCGCATGGGTTTCAGGTGATATAAGGCTTTATTAGCCATTATGTCATTGCGAGTAGTAAAATCCGCGGACTGTGAAGGTGGAAATGACAACATCGCCCCTTGTCATTGCGAGGAACGAAGCAATCTCGTCGCCATGCATATTCGCTCTGTATGGCTACGAGATTGCCACGCTGCGCTCGCAATGACATATTTTTATATTTGTCATGGGTAGGAACGAAGCAATCGCGAACTATGCAGATCCGCTCTGTAAGCGTGCGATTGCTTTGTTCTTCGCAATGACATATAAAAAGTGCCGCGCAATAAAAGCTGGTACTAAACTAAATACAAAACTCAAGCTTTAGGCCTTCCGCCTTTAGCATTAAGCTCCAAATAATACAATGTCAAAAGTACTGATCATAGGTGGTGGAATAGTTGGTTTAAGTTCTGCCTATTATTTGCATAAGGCCGGGCACCAGGTAACGGTGTTGGATAAAGGCGATATGACGGATAGCTGCTCATACGGCAATGCCGGTATGATAGTGCCAAGTCACTTTATTCCGTTGGCTACTCCGGGCATGGTATCGCAGGGCATCAAATGGATGTTTAACAGCAAAAGTCCGTTCTACGTAAAACCATCATTAAACCCGCAGCTGATTTCCTGGGGATTAAAGTTTCTGCAAAAAGCAAACGCGGGCCACGTAGAAAGATCGGCAACGCCGCTTACAGAACTATCCTTACTCAGCAAAAAGCTTTATGAGGATCTGAGCAAGGAACCTGGTTTTGATTTCGATCTGGTAGAGAAGGGCATCCTGATGTTTTACAAAACAGAAAAAGCCGGCGAAGAAGAAGCTCACATGGCCGAAAAGGGCCGGGAATTAGGCTTGGATATGGCGGTGCTTAGCCCTGCTGAGTGCGTGAAGTTACAGCCCAATCTGCAGCTTGATGTATTGGGCGCGGTGCATTACCGTTGCGATGCGCATCTATCACCAAATAAACTGATGGCCGCTTTGCTTAGGTACCTGAAAGGTGCCGGTGTAAACCTGGTAACCAACAAAGAAGTAACCAAAATTGAAACTACAGGTGACAAGGTAACCGGCGTATTATCGCACAGTGAAAAATTTACTGCCGATGAATATATTGTGGCAGGTGGCTCATGGTCGCCGGCAATTGGAAAATTGTTAGGGATCAAAATTTTGCTGATGCCGGGTAAAGGTTATTCGTTTAACATAAAGCAGGAAATACCGGCCATGGAAATTCCTGCTTTATTAGCCGAAGCCCGTGTTGCTATCACCCCAATGAATGGCGGTTTACGCTACGGCGGTACTATGGAACTGGATAAGATCAACAGTCGCATTAACATGAACCGGGTAAAGGGTATTGTAGAATCGGTACCAAAGTATTTCCCGGGTTTAAAACCGGCCATCCCTGCCGAAAAAGATATCTGGTTTGGTTTCCGTCCGTCGTCTGCTGATGGCTTGCCTTACATAGGTCGTAGCAATAAGTTCAGTAACCTGGTTATTGCTACCGGGCACGGTATGATGGGATTAGGTTTAGGGGCTGCTACAGGTTTATTGGTACAGGAAATTGTATCTGGCGATAAAACAGCGATTGCGATTGATGCTTTCGCACCGGATAGAAAATAAAAAACAATAACTCCCGCAGGTTTTTAGCTACGGGAGTTATTATTGTAACGGGGCATACTCACCATAGATGTATCACTCTCACTTCTTTTGTGGCATTTTACAAAGCCTCATTCACCAACTCGTTCAACTCATAATACCGCTTATTCCTACCCTCACTATTAATATAAAAAGTCATCATAAAAGCCGCATAATGTTTATCGTTGTTGACCCATGGAAAGCTGCCAAATAATCCCGGACTGCTTATGAATGACGACTTATGTGTGCCTGGTACTTTCAACACCCATTCGCCAAAACCATAGCCCGCGTTGCTGGCTTCAGCAGGGGAGTAGGCTACTTTTATGTTGGCAGTTATCCTGTTTATCTGCATGTCGATAATGCTTTTTTCACTCAGGATGCGCTTGCCGTTAAACATACCTTTGTTAAGGATCATCGCCAAAAAGTTAAGGTAATCATTTGGGGTGCTGTATGCGCCGCCGGCAGGTAAGGCCACCGCACCTTTGCCAAAATCAGAATTGATCATGTTTAAGGGCTGGGCAATGCGCTCGGCAAAAAGCGTTTCAAAGCTTTTGCCACTTATTTTTTCAATAATGGCACCGGCAATTTGCAGCCCTGTGTTGCTGTATCTGAATACCGTGCCCGGTTTGCCTTCCATAGGCATATCGGCAATGTTTTGAATAGCCTCGTCCATACTGTTCATCTGCCGCATCTCCTGTAAACTTTCTTTCAGGTCGGGCGCTCTAACGCCGGTAAGATGTGATAGGCATTGGCTTATGGTGATACCGCCTTTACCGCTTTTGGTAAGCACAGGCAGATATTTACCAACGGTATCATCCAATTTTAATTTACCCTCATCAACAAAGGTCATGACCAAGGCGGCGCTGAACCATTTGCTGCAACTGGCCACAGGGATTTTGCTGGTTGGCGTAAAGGCATCGGTGTTGGGTGCTTTCCCCATTTTGCGGGCAATCATTTTGGTGACAAATTTTTGCTTCATCGTCATGTCGTCTTTGCTGCCTGTATATATCACCTTGCCATCTTTATAAACTACCAAAATTACCCGACCTCCCATTTTTTCTACATTGGCAGATAGCCACTCATCTACCTTTTCAAAATGATGTTGAGCATAGGAGCTGAGAGTGTTGGTTGCAATGAGCAATAAAATCAAGATGATCTTTTTCATGATTAAATATCTAAGTAAAACAGCACCAGGAAATGAATTGACCGGCCAAAGAATGTATTATGCCGGGTAAACTCCCTAAATATAACGTTCCCCTGGCAAAATTTAAGGTGAAGCTGAAAATTCGTGGGGTAAAAAGAGCCTCACCTAAATCCTCTCCAAAGGAGAGGGCTTTTTGATTTGCCTTTTGATGTGGTTGTTTCAATCACGCAAATCGGAACCATTTCCTTTGGAGAGGGCAGGGTGAGGTAGAGGCTATTTTTTTCAAAAGCCACCTTAACTTATCGAAGCTTTTTAACATCTTTACGGTATACATATTTTATAGCACAATGCAGCATTGGTTAGTTAAGAGTGAACCCTTTAAATACAGCTGGGAAAAGTTTAATAAGGATGGTCGTACCTTTTGGGATGGCGTACGCAATTACCAGGCCCGTAACAATTTAAAATTGATGCAAGAGGGCGATCTGGTGCTGTTTTACCATAGCAACGAGGGTAAAGAGGTAGTAGGGATAGCCAAAGTAGTAAAGGAATTTTACCAGGACCCAACTACCGAAGACCCTAACTGGGTGGTGGTTGACCTATCGCCGGTAGAAACTTTGAAAAAGCCGGTAACGCTTGAAACTATTAAGGCCGACGAACAGTTAAGAGATGTTGGCCTGGTAAAGCAGGGCCGTCTATCGGTTATGGCATTAAAACGCGAAGAGTTTGATCGCATTTTAGAGCTGGGTAGTTAATGGCTGCAGTATCAAAATTAAACAATAAGATAAAGGCGGCTTTAATAGCCGCCATATTTTTTGCACCTGCTACAGCGCTGGCACAATCCCCCTTTGCCGGGCTCGAAAACCTGTTTAATGTTCCGCAAAACTACGTGGTAAGGCATATAGCCAATCCCCCGGTTATTGATGGCAGCATTGATGAAGCGGTTTGGCAGCAAGCCAGGTGGACAAATGATTTTGTAGATATTGAGGGCGACTTAAAACCAAAGCCTCCCTACAAAACCAATGTGAAAATGCTTTGGGACGATAGCTGCCTGTACATAGCCGCTCGTATGAGCGAGCCGCAGGTTTGGGCTACCTTGAAAAATCATGATGACATTGTTTATCACGATAATGATTTTGAACTGTTTATAGAGCCGGGCTCAACAACGCATAATTATTACGAGGTAGAGGTAAATGCCTTCAATACCATTTTCGATTTGTATTTGAACAAGCCCTATCGCAACCACGGTGGCGGCCTTATTGGCTGGGATGCTAATGGACTACGTTCGGCGGTTAAAATCCAGGGCACATTGAACAATACGACCGATACTGATGAGGGGTGGACCGTTGAAATGGCTATTCCGTTTAAAGCCATCACCATGGGCTTTAACCCTCAAATCCCGAAGGACGGCACCATCTACCGGTTAAATTTTTCGAGGGTGGAGTACGATACCAAAATAGTTGATGGTCATAACGTAAAACTAAAGGACTCAGCCGGTCATGATTTGCCGGAGCACAATTGGGCATGGTCGCCGCAGGGCGAAATCGCGATGCATAGCCCCGAGCATTGGGGATACCTTTTATTTAGCACCCATGAGGCTGATGACGTTGTGTTCAAAATGCCGTATGGTGAAGAGCAAAAGAAATACCTGTGGCTAATATACTATCGCCAAAAACAATGGTATAAAGAGCATCATGAGTATGCTGTATCATTAAGTAAGTTGGGTATTAATGGCAGGTATGATGTAACTGGTAATACCAACAAACTAACACTTGAAGCTACCAAAAGCCAGTTTGAGGCCCAAATTACCGACGAGAGAAATAATTCAACCTATACCATAAACCATGAAGGTTTTATTGAACAATTAAAGCCGTTACGCCATGAATAAACGTCAATTTTTAAAAGCCGGTTTATTAGCCGGTGTTGCCGCGCAATTGCCTTTAACAGGTGTTGCTGCCGAAGCAAAGTTGCCTATCAAAAAGAAGGTGATGAAAAACTGGATCTGGATTAATCCCAATTTAAAAGATACTGATGCCGACCTGGAAACCAGCTATACTGCCTACAAAGCGGCGGGCATAACGGGCATTTTTTTTGAAAACGATAGTGAGCGCCACTTTCGCGCAGCCAAGGCACATGGTATTGAGGCCCACCGTTGGATCTGGACTTTTAACCGGGCCGAGTTGCTTACCGAGCACCCCGATTGGTACAGCAAAAGCCGCAATGGCGATTCATGTGCCGATAAACCACCTTATGTAACCTATTACAGGTGGCTTTGCCCATCGCGCCCCGAGGTGCAGGATTATTTAACCTCAACTGTTGACAAGATACTTGCTTTGGACTATGTTGACGGCATCCACCTTGATTATGTTCGTTACTGCGATGTGGTATTGCCCGTAAACCTTTGGGATCACTATAAAATTGAGCAAACCAAAGAGCTGCCCGAATATGACTTTTGCTACTGCGAAGTTTGCCAGGCCAAGTTTAAAGAGCAGTACAACCAGGATGTAAAAGCAATTCAATACCCGGATGCCAGTCTTTCATGGAGGTTATTCCGTTACGGAAATATCATCAGGGTGGTTAACAGTATATCGGAGGTCGCTAAAAAACATAAAAAAGCCATTACCGCCGCCGTTTTCCCAACGCCGGAAGTTGCCCGCCGTAACGTAAGGCAGGACTGGACAAACTTTCATTTGGATGGCGTTTGCCCCATGATATACCACGGTTTTTATAAAGAAGGCGTTCGCTGGATAGGTGATGCCGTAGCCGAAGGCGTTCACTTTTTAGACGGCAAATTCCCGCTGTACGCGGGGCTGTATATCTCCGATTTTAAGAATGACGATGAAATACGCACAGGCATCCAATATGCCCTAAAAAACGGTGCCGCCGGGATCTCCTTCTTCGGACACATAACACCGGGGATATTAGATATCTTAAAGCAGGAGACGAAAGTTTAGATGTGCAGATTTTAGATGAATAAGCTATTTGAGGATTTGAAGATTTGAAAATGCAGAATCTGTCAATCTTTTAATCTGTTTAATCGTGGTTCAGAAGAGCATCTGCATATCAGCACATTTGAAATCTGCACATCCAAAATCTATCCCCTCAACTTATCCAACAAATCACTCAACTGTGCGGCTTCTTCTTCGCTAAGATTGTCTTTGAGCCCTTCGCGGGTTTTAAAATCCGCGTCCATTTTGGCAAGGGTTTGCAGGCCAAGTTCGCTGATGCGGATATCAACGGCACGGCGGTCTTTATTGTTGGTGCAGCGTGAAACGAGCTCTTTTTGAATCAATCGGTCTACAATCCGGCTGGCATCAGACATTTTGTCGATCATCCGCTCCTTTAGTAAATTGATGGTTGCAGGCTTTGGATACTGCCCCCTTAAAATACGCAGGATGTTGAACTGTTGCTGTGTAAGGTTATGCTTATCAAAATGACAACGAAAATGATTGCTTAACCAACCTGCCGTATAGTTAATGTTGATGACTACTTTATGGTAATTATCCTCAAAATTAGTGCTTTGTATTTCGTCGTCTATCCGCATAATAGTTTAATGACTAAAGTGCAAATATGTTTAATTATTTTTAATTTGTTGTCATCGCAACATCGGCATTTCGTTACTCCTCTGTCTCGGGGGCTGGGCCGTTGTTGTCTTTTGTAGGTTTGCCGTAATCCCAGGGACAATGCAGGCATTTGTTTTTACAGCAATAACCACGTTTTTGGTGGTACTGTTTGGTGAAAACAAAATTGCCATCCTCGTTTATATAGTAGTCAACGCCTTTCTGTAACATTAGTTGAGTATTTTTACCAGCACCTGGTCTTTAAAATAGTTTTTCAGGTGCCTGCCATCGCCATGCAGCGTCCATACCTGTTTGGGTTGGGTGCGGGTGATGGTTTCCAGGATATCGTTCCAATCCACATGGTCTGATATAAACAGGGTATCCTGGTTATTAACCTGCAAGTTTTTCCATCCCGAAGCAAATAGCCGCTTAACGCCGGTAGCCCTGATGTAGCTATCAAACGTAAAAGGGGGGACTATATATACAAACTCATCCTGTACTTTCATCAATTTACGGCCATACACCTGGTACTTGCCTATCGCAACGCCCATCTTTTCATAAATGGCATTGATGGGCATAATTTTATGATGTACCAGGATCTTCTTCCTAGGAGCATGCTCGGTGATCAGGTTGATAAGCCGCTGACTTTTGCCAAGGCCATAAGCACCCAAAAGGATATTGCTTTTAATGGCATTGATCTTTTTAATCTCCTCTACCGGATCGGGATGGATCACAGCCGGATCGGCAAAGGTACTTTCGGTGATCAGCACATCCGTAGTTACCCATTCAATAGGCTCGCAGGTGGCATCAGGTTGTAGCTTATAGTCTCCAGTGTATAGGTAGCGGGTGCCTTCATACTCCATCAGGATCTGTGCAGAACCTAACATGTGCCCGGCCGGTATAAATGTTATAGTTACCCCACCAATGGTAAATGGTTCATTAAAAGCAATGATATGTAATACCTTGGCCGCAGATCGCTCATAACGCAATTGCATTACATTCGCGGTGGCACGGGTGCAGTATACGTCGGTATTGCCGCTGATGGCATGATCTGCGTGGGCGTGGGTAATTACCGCGTGTTTGGCGGGTAATTTGGGGTCGAGGTAAAAATCGCCATACTTGCAATACAGCCCTTTTTCATCTATCAGTACAAAATCGTCAAGTATCATATATTGGAGCCCAAAGCGGAAGGCTTAAAGCTAAAAGCTTTTTTTGTTTGTTATATTGTGTTGGCGAGGGATAAGTACTGGCTATGCAGCGCCACAACCTGCGGTATTACCAATTGAATATCATCATTGATGATGATATCATCGGCCAGTTTTTTCTTTTCTTCTTCGGGCATTTGGCGGGCTTCGCGCTTTTGTACCTCGGTTTGTGAAATGCCATCGCGCTCAACCACTCGGGCCATGCGTTTTTCAAGGGGAGCGGTAACTATTAAAGTACGGTCGCACGTTTTGTAAGAGCCGCTCTCAAATAAAATGGCAGCTTCGCGAATGATATAAGGAGCGCCTTTGGCATTGGCTTCCAGCTTATCAAATGCCCGGAAAACCGCTGGGTGTACCAGCGCGTTCAGCTTCTCCAATTCGGTTGGGTTGTTAAAAACGATGGCTGCGATATGCTTGCGGTTAAGGCTACCGTCGGCAAAGTAAGATTTCTGACCGAAAGCTTGCTTAATGGCATCTATGAGGATAGCATCTGTAACCATTACTTTTTTGGCTTCATCATCAGCATAAAAAACCGGGATGCCCAGCAGTTCAAATACTTTGGCTACTGTGGTTTTGCCGCTGCCTATATTGCCTGTTAAACCTATTTTAAGCATTATTTTTTAATGATGAAGTCGATATTAGCAGGGACAACTTTAACAATTTTGCAAAAAGGAGGGAAGCGGTTGATGGTTACCGGCAGGGTGGAGTAGCCATGATCGCGCCAAAGGTCAAGATCGGCGGTTGCTTCAAATAAATCTTCGGTCATATCCTTATACCGGTTTAGCGATGTAGTGAAAGTAACTTTCACTTTTTGCGGAAACACCTTTACATTATCGTAATTGTGGTTGTTGATCAGTTTAACAGGAATATCAAGCGTTTTCTCGGTAAACTCATCAACAGGAATAACTACCTGTACGGTTTTAGGATACACATTTAAGTTGCCCTCCTTAACAGGTTGCAAATTTATGCGGGTATTGATGGTTTCGTTTACCTTTTGGGCATGGACAGAATCAGTTCTCCACTCAGTGATCTCCTTCAATCTATCCGTAGGACCACTTACCGTTACATATGCCGGCTTGATGGTTACATTGCCCGATATGGCAAATTGCTTTTGGTAATTGATATTCATCAAAGCTGTTACCGGTACTTTTTTGGTAAGCCTGTTACTGAAATCGAAATAGAGCGTATCCGGGTCGATAGAAGAAATCTGCTGGTTGGCATCGCGTTTGGCGTTGATCTGCTTTAGCTGCGTGCTTAATACCACATAATTGCGTGTTTCAAGCGGCGATAGATCAATAGTAAGAGGCTTACTATCGTCGCGCATCTTAGAAAAAAGCATTTGCCAGCCAGTACCTTGTACAGTGGCTTTAAGCGTATCGGCTTGTAAGGAATGGAAAGCCCTGCGCTGAGGTGTGTTTTTGTAGGTTACCGCGGCATCAATGGTATAAGGCAACGGATTTGATAGCGTAGTAAAGATCCAGGCAACAATAGCCACGCCCAAACAGGTAAAAAATACCGAGAGCCTCCTGCGTTCTGTTGCTGATAATTTTACTATAGCCATATCTTTGGGATAAAGGATTTTTGGAGCAAGGAATAAGGACTTTCTTAGATAAAGGATTTTTGGAGTAAGGACTTTTTGATCTTTGTTCTTTAATCCAAAAATCTTTGCTCGTTAAAAAGGCGAAAGGTTAAAGGTAAAATTACCAATCATCTTTCGCCTTTTGATTCTCTTAATATTTAGATCCTTATTCTTTAATCTAAAAATCTTTAGTCGCTAAAAGATCCTTGTTCTTTAATCCAAAAATCTTTGCTCGTGAAAGCTTAAGCTTTCACAACAGCCGGTGTATTCAATGCTTTTGAAGCATCTAATGAAATTGCCGATTTATCGAAACGGATCTTACCGTTATCAACTTCAACTAAAAAAGTAGCTTCGTTGATGTCGATGATACGGCCGTGGATGCCGGCGGTGGTAACAACCCTGTCGCCTTTTTTAAGTTCATCTACATATTTCTTTTGATCTTTTTGCTTTTTAACCTGTGGGCGGATCATGAAAAAATAAAATACCACGATAATTAATACCATTGGTATCAACATGCCATAACCTTGTGAACCGGCAGCGGCCTGTAAAAAAATAGTTGCTATCATTGTTTAAATTAAAATTATTTAGTTAAAACTTCGCCAATAAGGTGTACCATGGTTTGCGCAGGTACGGTATTGGCGGTACAGGTAATTTGTTTATCCTGTAAACCGGTTTTACCGGCGCTGTTAAAAGTAACCTTGATCACGCCGCTTTCGCCTGGTTTAACAGGAGCTTTAGGCCACTCGGGTATGGTACAGCCACAGGTAGCATGTGCTTCGCTGATGATGAGCGGCGATTTACCTGTGTTGGTGAATTTAAAATCGTAATTAACCTTATCGCCTTGCTTGATCTTGCCAAAATCATGGCTTTCTTTTTCAAACGTCATTTTTGGCGCGGCAGCAGTATCTACAGTTGCTGCCGGTGTTGATGCGCCGGCCGTTGCTGGTGTGGCAGTGCTATCTGCTGCGGTTGTGCTGCCAGTTTTTGATTGATTACAGGCCGATAATAACAAACCTGCGGTTACTAAGCTTAAAAACAGTTTCTTCATTTTTGAAAGCGCTATAATGGTTATTCTATTAATCCCCTGCCTATTTTTTTGACTTTGTTTTCGGTCCTAAGGTCAATCAAAATCTTGTCTAAGATACCGTTTATAAATGAATTACTCTTAGGTGTGCTAAACTCCTTTGAAATTTCTAAATACTCGTTAATAGTAACCTTTACCGGGATAGAGGTGAAGTTAACAAACTCGGTAATAGCCATTTTCATTAGCAGGGTATCCATCATCGCAATACGATCTGGTTCCCAGTTGGTGGTTTTGGCTGCTATCAGTTCCTGGTAAGGTGTATCAAAACGGATGCTTTTTTCAAAAAGATCAACCACAAACTCGCGGTCTTCTACCCAGTTGCCGGTAATTTCGGCCAGGTGGTTTTGTTTGTAATCCTCGCTCGAAAAGTTTTTGAATGTTTTGGCAATCAAAGCCTGCAATACATCTCTATCTACCGGCCAAAAAATAAACTTGTCTTCAAAAACCTGTTCGGCTAATGATGATTTCAGTATTACTTTTTTGAAAATAAATTTAATGATGTCTTTATCCGTTTGGATAGTATCGCCTGTTTTAGCCAGGTACTCGGCATATTCAGGTGAGTTTTTAAGCGTGGTGAACAAAGTTTTTGCCAACTCGGGCTCAAAGCCCCAGTCAACCTTATACTTTTTTAAAGCGATAAGATAGTCCCTGTTATCATTTAAGGAAAGGATAAACCTGTTGCCGATAATTTTAAGGTTGGCATTAAGGTCATCGGCGGTGGGTAAATGTTTGTTGGCTCTTTCGGCGGCGTCGTTTTCGGCAAAACTAACCACTTCAGAAATCAGCGACAACATCCATATGTACATTTCAAAAACCTCGTCAATACTGCCCAGCATGTTTTTTTCGTGCTGTTTGATCTCTCTGGTGTCCGATTGATGGAACGCATACAATGCCTGTAATACTTTTACCCGTAGGTGCCTTCTGTTTAACATGTGTAAGAACGATTTGATTTGCTAATAAAATAGCAAACGGTTAATTTATAATAATTAATATGATGATTTTACTTTTTTTATATCTGCTATCCGTTTCTCGGCAATTTTGTTGGCCGCCTCGGTAGTAGAAATGTTTTCGAGCTTAGAAAGTTTTAAAATATTGCGTGTAACGTCGTAAATATTTTCGGTAAGCTGGATAGTCCGTTTTTTGCTGAAACCCTTCAGTTCCGAATAGCAATTGATGATGCCGCCCGCGTTAATTACATAGTCGGGGGCAAACAAAATGCCTTTATCTAATAGCATGGTGCCGTGTTCGGCTTCGTTCAATAACTGGTTATTGGCCGAACCTGCAATAATGCTGCATTTTAATTTATTGATGGTTTGGGTATTAACCGTGCCGCCTAACGCACATGGGGCGTAAATATCAGCATCGATATCAAAGATGCTGTTGTTTGATACCGCTTCGGCACCGTATTTTTTGGCTATCTGGCCAATCCGGTCTTCCTGGATATCGCTTACATACACCTTCACATTTTCATCGCGAAGCAGGCGTACCAGGTGCTCGCCAACGTGACCCACACCCTGAACAATTACCGAACGACCGGTAAGCGTATCACTGCCAAACTGTTCTTTAACGCAGGCTTTTATCCCCATAAAAACACCTTTTGCTGCAACAGGTGAAGGATCGCCACTGCCACCAAGTGTTTCAGGGATGCCGGTAACGTGCTCGGTTTCCATGCGGATATATTCCATATCGCGCGGATTGGTACCAACATCTTCTGACGTAATGAACTCGCCGTTAAGATTTTTAATGAAACGACCGAATTTGCGTAAAAGCGCTTCGGTTTTATCCCTGCGCGAATCGCCGATGATCACTGAGTAGCCGCCACCCATATTAAGGCCTGCAATGGCGCACTTGTAGGTCATGCTTTTTGAAAGACGTAGCACGTCATTCAAAGCATCGGCCTCGGTTTTATAGCTCCACATGCGGGTACTGCCAAAAGCAGGACCTAACGTAGTATCATGAATGGCAATAATGGCTTTCAGATTGGTTTCCGGATCGCTGCAATACACCACTTTTTTGTGCCCGAAAGTATCGAGTTGACTGAATATAGATTGCATTGATGGTTGATCGGACATTAGCTACGCAGTAAATGTTTTAAGGCGGCACAAAAGTAGCTGTTTTTTTGGTTTTGCCAAAGTTTAATTGACTTGCGAGGGTTGGGTTTTAAGGTAAAAGTTTGGTTTGAATGTCATTTTGAAAATAGAATGGTGTTTGAAAAGGTATGATCTGGAAATTAATTGTTGGATGATTATCTTTATTAAAATTTGTTTCCATGAAAGTAGTACGCGTACACTATACCACCAAGCCAGAATACGCCACCACCAACCAGGCCAACATTGCCGGGGTAGTAAATGAATTGAAACAGTTGAACCATTCGGGCATTAAGTACGGCGCCTGGCTGCTGGCCGATGGCAAAACCTTTATGCACTTTGATCAGTTTGAAAATGAGGAAGCCCACCTGTTGCTGCGGGAGTTGCTGTCGTTCAAAAAGTTTGCGGCCGAACTTTGGGCAAGCGAATTGGAAGTTGAGCCAGTGTTGGAACTGCTCTCACTGGCAGCATCAACAGAAGCATATTTTATTTAGATGTTAATCTCCCTTGCCGGCTATTGGCAAAGGAGATTAATAATTGGCTTATACTTCAATACTTTCTACCGCTTTGTTGAGAGCGTTATCCTGCAATGTTGGCACTTTTAAGCCTTCTACACGGTAGGTGGTTACATCCGTCATCCCTAAAAAGCCTAAAACCGTGCGTAAATAAGGCTCGGTAAAATCGTAAGCTTTCATGGCTCCTTCAGAATACACACCGCCGGTTGCGATAGCCAGGTAAACCTTTTTGTTTTTTACCAGGCCTTCGGGGCCATTTCCGGAGTAGCTGAAGGTTTCGTTGGCCCGGGCAATATGGTTGATCCAGGCTTGCAGGGTAGAGTGGATGGTGAAGTTGTACATAGGCACACCTATTACAATCACATCTGCTTCTTTTAGTTCGGCAATGGCAGCGTCTGAATGTTTAACCGCTTCAAGCAATTCTGGCGACCGGCTTTCGGCAGGCGTAAAAAACGACTGGAAATGCACATCTTCTAAATGTGGGAAAGGGGTTTGTGCAAGGTTATGCGTTGTTAGGATACTGCCGGGGTTAGCGGTTTGTAATTTTTGGACAATTGCATTCCCCAATTGAACGCTGAATGAGGCCGCGCCGCGCGGGCTTGATACCAGGTGTAATATTTTCATTTTTTTTGTTTTTAATGATATATGCAAACCTATCCATATCGGCTATGAAAAAGATACTACTATCCCAAAGGATAGCGGTATCCTTTGGGATAGTAGTATCAGAAAATGCTAATGGGGAGGGGGCCAGGCCAGCCTTAAATGAATGAAAATATATCTTAAATAAATATTAAATACCTATTGGAAATGAGCACGCTTATGGTTAAATTAGTACTACCAATTGTAATACAAACTTAAATCAGGAGAAATTGTCATGAAGAAGAAAAACGCACCAGTTAATCAGCCTGACAAGACTGAAACTATTAAATCAGAAGTACTCCCCGACGCCAATCGTAATTCGAAAATGTACCGCGATCATTCACATTGCGACCATGCGCATGGTAGGGTTAACAAATTCCCTATCGGGAGCAGCCACGGCCCCTGTTTCTTTTAAGGCGAGCTATTTAATTTATTAGCCTGTGCATGAGGCCGCTGTTGTTGGGCGGATTCCTCATGTTTTGGCTTATATGTATTTTTGTTAACTCTCTTTGCGGGCGGGGCGCTCTTGTGTCGCCTTAAAACTGCAATCAGATTTATACCAATAGTCCGCTGCTTTTTTGCAGTGGTATGGAAGTACTTTCTTATTTCCTCCTCTTCGCTTCCCATTACGGTTAAAATAACGTCCCTTACGACGAAATCTCCATCGCCCCTCCCCCAAAAAAATATTTTCAAATTCCATTGGTAAAAAAGCAAGGTTCTCTGCACTTGTAGTTAAACAATAAAATATTAATTGTTGATTTATAATTTACCTTTTAAAAAACGCCAATTATGATCTGCAATTTTAAGTGCCAGGGAATAACATAAGCCAATAACTACAACATCATGTGAAAATTTAAAATAGCCAACAGGCTGTTAATGGAATTGCTATGCCTAAAAAATCAACCGAAATAATACGCTCACAAATAAATAATTCAATCACTTAATCATTTAAAAA
The DNA here is from genome assembly GCF_024808255.1 of Mucilaginibacter dorajii. Taxonomy (GTDB): domain Bacteria; phylum Bacteroidota; class Bacteroidia; order Sphingobacteriales; family Sphingobacteriaceae; genus Mucilaginibacter; species Mucilaginibacter dorajii. The sequence continues at coordinate 27,130 of NZ_JANTYS010000007.1, read as the reverse complement.
CATGAAAAAAATCTGCTTTGTTTTATTGGCTGCAATGATTGCCGCGGGATGTTCAAAAGAAAAACCGGCCGTTAGTACGGCAGCACCGGCAGCGGTAAACGCCGTTGAAAAAAAGAAAGGAGTAGCCAGCACCTTATCCTTCGGCGGCTATACCTGGGTTATCAATGCGCCAACGGGCCAAACCTATCCGGGGCCAAATTACTGGAACGGCTCCTATGCCTGGGTTGATGCCAATGGCTGGATGCATTTAAAAGCAGCTTATAATTCGGCAACCGGCCACTGGGAATGTGCCGAAGTGTACACCACAGCAAGCTTAGGATACGGTACTTACCAGTGGCAGGTGGAAGGTACGCTTGGTTCATTTGATAAAAACATTGTCCTCGGGATGTACAACTACTCGGGTAATGACCAGCACGACGAAATGGATATTGAAATTGCCCGCTGGGGTAATGCCGCCTGGGATAACCTCAACTACACTATCTGGCCCGCGACAGGTGTAACAGCAAGTCCGGGTGTATACACCGCTTCGTTTACTACACCGAATGGCACGTATACCACGCATCGTTTTAAACGTACCAGTACCAGCGTAAAACTGCAAAGTTTGTATGGTTTCCAGGATGGGGATGCCAACCAGTTCCAAACTGCCACATTCAACTCGCCGGGTACATCTATCAGTACCTTATCTATGCCGGTTCACATGAATTTATGGCTGTACGGTGGTTCGGCCCCATCAAACGGACAAAATGTTGAAGTTATCATCCATAGCTTTAAGTTTACCGCTTTATAAATTGCTGTGTTATAAAACAGGGCAGGTATCTATTAGCATACCTGCTCTGTTTATTTGCAATTATTCACTCCACGGCGAATGCAGAATGCAGTCGCAAAAGTTTTTGCGCTGAAAATTGGGGATCATAAAGGCGCAAACATCTGCTTTAATATTACCAAAGGTGGTTTCGGTTTTATGTTCAAAGCCGCTAAAAAAGGTAGGGATAATGTTCTTCTTAAAATCATTTCGGGGAAAAGCGTGGATGATCTCTTCGCGGTTTTCCTGGCTCAGGTTTTCATAACCTTCGCCCATTACATCAAGACCAACGCCCGAGTACATCAGCGCTACTTCGGCTTCTTTATGCTCGGCAATACCTATGGTGGTGTGCAGTGCTATGGTATCCCAAACCAATTGCAGTTGGTCTTTGGGTAAGCCATGGCTTTTCAAAAAGTCGCGGGCGGCATTTGCGCCATCTACCTCAAACCTTAAACCGGCGCTGCTATAGTGATTGGTTAAGCCAAGGTCGTGAAAAACAGAACTTACGTAAAGCAGCTCGGCATCGTACTGAAGGTTACGCTGTTTGCCATTAAGCGATGAAAATAAAAACACCCGCAACGAGTGGTTATAAATGAATTCGGTTCCGTGCTCCAGCAAAAGCTCGGTAGCCTGGCTTGCAATAGCACTATCGGGGATGGCTATCCCGGCTACCGATTTTAATTTATTTACAGACATAATTTTGATATTTAATTTTGCTCAAAATTAGCCGGGTGCGGTCGTCAAAAAATGTCAGAAAAAGTAAATCACATGCCAATATGCGCAAAGTGCGACCGGTATTGGAAAGGTGACACCTGTGTGTTTTTCTTGAAAAAGTGACTGAAGTGATCGGGCGTGGCAAAGTTTAGTTGAAAGGCTATCTCTTTAACAGGTTTGTTTGAAAATTGCAAAGCCCGTTTAGCTTCGGCAATAAGCTGTCCGTTAATAATATCCTTGGCACCGTTGCCTCCGCATTTATTACAAATATCGGTAAGCTTTCTGGTTGATATGCCCAGCAATGTAGCAAACTCGTTAACCTCATGTGTGCTTTGGTACTTTTTACTCACCAATTCCAGGAACTGCCGGTACAATTGATTATCATGACTTTCTTGCCCATCGGTTAGCAGCAATTTTAAGTTGGCTATTTTAATCATGATGATCTTCAGATAGGCCGCCAAAACATCGGGTTTATTGATATAGTCGGTTTTTATAAATTCGTTTTGCAAAGCTCGAAAATGGAGATCAAGTTCGACCATATCAGTATTGCCAACAAATACATGCTGGTTGGCGGTGGCATTGTTAAATAAAACCGCTTTGCAATTGTTCGCACTTGGCGGGGTTTTATCCCAAAAGCAATCGCCAAAACAAAGCTCAAAACCGGTGATCACAGTACCAGCTTCAAACTTGTAACATTGCCCCTTAGCTAACAAAAACAGTTCGTTGCCTGTAACGGGGTAAAATACACCATCGATTTGGATGCTACCCGCACCTTGTGTAATCAAAAAGATGCGGTGATAGTTTAATCTGCAAACAAGTTGATGCGTAAAACTTAACCCTTCGGCATACCCGATGGAAAAGGAATCTTTTATTTCTTTTTCTGTTTGTATGTTTGGAAAAGTGGCACTCCTATTCATTTAATTTGGCAGGTGCAATTTCCGTAAAATGTGCTAATCTTTGATGTGTTAAATGTAATAAATTGTAAATGGCTAAGGCAATTCAACTCCAATCCATAATCACCTGCCCCCAATGCGGGTTTCAAAAAGAAGAAACCATGCCGACGGATGCTTGCCAGTATTTTTATGAATGCAAGGGCTGTAAGGCCCGGCTAAAACCCCTGCCCGGCGATTGCTGTGTATTTTGCAGTTACGGCACGGTAAAATGCCCGCCTATACAGGCCGGCAATAGCTGCTGCGGGTAGTACCCATTTTTCTTACACCAATCCGACTTTCCATCGCAACCAATCCGCTCAAAATTTAATACTTTTGATTGCACGGTTTGTCGCGTCTTTCGGTCTTACCGACTTTCCAGACTTCCGGACTAACATAAATGAAAGATCTCGCATACCTTAATAAATTCTTTTACAAATACCGCTGGCGTTTAATTCCTGGTGTGCTGTTTGTAATTATATCTAACATTTTTGGTGTGCTGCCCGCCCAGGTGATTAGGGTGGCTTTCGATTTAGTTACCGAAAATATTGGCGCTTATCAGCTGTTCGCGGATTTTAATCGCCAAAGCATGATCTATGATATTTTTGGCAGTAGTTTGATGCTGTTTGGGGTATTGGTGTTGGTATTAGCTTTACTACGCGGATTGTTCCTGTTTTTTATGCGGCAAACCATCATCCTGATGTCTCGCCATATTGAGTACGATCTTAAAAACGAGATCTATAGCCATTATCAACGTCTTTCTTTAGCCTTTTACCGTCGCCATAACACCGGCGATCTGATGAACCGCGTTACCGAAGACGTGAGTCGGGTGCGGATGTATCTTGGTCCGGGTATCATGTATACCATTAACACGGTGGTGCTGTTTGTACTGGTTATTTACGCCATGCTTACGGTAAATGTAAGGCTGGCCATATTTTCGGTATTGCCGCTGCCTATTCTGGCGGGCATTATTTATTATGTAAACAATGTGATCAACTACCGCAGCGAGCAAATTCAACAGCGCTTATCTGGCTTGTCAAGCTTTGTGCAGGAGAACTTCTCGGGTATCCGGGTTATCAAATCATATGTACGGGAAGGTTTTGTACGCGAAAACTTTGCTGCCGAAAGTGAAAATTATAAAACACACTCCATGGCGCTGGCCAAAGTGCAGGCCTTGTTTTATCCCATTATGTTGCTGTTGGTGGGGTTAAGCAACGTAATTACCATGTACGTGGGTGGGGTAGAGGTGATGAAGGGCAATATCTCATCGGGCAATATCGCCGAGTTTATTGTATACCTTAATATGCTCAGCTTCCCGGTGATCTCGTTAGGTTGGGTAACCTCGCTTATTCAGCGTGCGGCCGCATCTCAAAAACGGATCAACGAGTTTTTGCATGAGCAGCCCGAGATCATATCATCCAAAGCACCCGCACATCCCATCAAAGGTGCTATCGAATTTAATAATGTATCATTTACCTATCCCGATACCGGCATTCAGGCCCTGAAAAATGTTTCCTTTAAGATAGAGCCGGGGCAAATGGTGGCTATCATTGGGCGTACAGGTTCTGGCAAATCAACTATAGCCAACCTGGTGATGCGTATGTATGATGCCACCGGGGGCGAGGTGCTGGCAGATAAAATTCCGTTACAGCAGCTTAACCTGGAGAGTTACCGCTCGCAGATAGGTTTTGTGCCGCAGGAGGTTTTCCTGTTTTCGGATACCATTGCCAACAACATCGCCTTTAGTGCCGATGTGTTGGATTTGCCTGTGGTAGAGCAGGCCGCCAAAGATGCCGCGGTTTATAATAATATTGTAGAGCTGGAACACGGCTTTTTAACGCTGATAGGGGAGCGGGGCGTGACATTATCGGGCGGTCAAAAGCAACGGGTATCTATAGCCCGGGCAATTTTTAAACATCCGCAGATATTGATATTTGATGATTGTCTTTCGGCAGTTGATACCCGTACCGAAGAAGAGATATTGAATAATCTTGGCCGGGTGATGAAGGATAAAACCAGTATTATTATAGCGCACCGCATTTCGACAATAAAAAATGCTGATAAGATTTTGGTGATGGATAACGGCGAAATTATTGAACACGGCAACCACGAATACCTGATGCAGCTTAAAGGCACCTACTTTGAGTTATACGAAAAACAATTGCTGGAAGAAGAGCAGGACGCGTAAATAAAATTAACTTCTGCACAAAAAAAACACTGTTTTGTTTTAATAAGCGCAATAAAATTGAATAAAATACTTGCACTTTGAAATTTTATTTATATTTATGCCAACCAAAACTAATTACAGGTATATTCATTATGGGAGATTTTGACAATAGAGAGCGTGAAGAGGTATTTTCAAAGAAGGTGAGAGCCGGGAAGAGAACGTATTTTTTTGATGTAAAAGCAACCCGATCAAACGATTATTACGTTACCATAACCGAAAGCAAAAAGCGTTTGGAGGATGGCGTTTTCATTAAACACAAGATCTTTTTATATAAAGAAGACTTTGAAAAATTCGCCGAAGGGTTAAAGGAAACCGTTGATTACATCAGGGCTAACCAGGATGTAGTTGAAAAACGCTACGAATACAGCGAAGGCCACGAAGTAGCCAAAGCATCTGCTGATGAAGATTTTTCATTCGAGATATAATCTCATATAAAACTAAAAATACAATGAACCCTGCTTCTGAAAAGAAGTAGGGTTTTTTGTTGTGTGCCCGGCATTGATGTAAACTATAGGATGTAAGTACCAAGTGCGTCTTGATTGTTAGAGGTGTTAGTTTAAGTCAAGGGTGTCCTCCTTTGTGATCTACAGTGTGTGCACATCTTTCTAAAAAAGAAAAATGTCATTTCGATAGAGCGAAGGAGGGGATGAGAAGGGCGCGAAAGAGAAATCTTCTACGAGTGACAAGCAAATGTAGCCTGTCGTATAAGATTTCTCACCCTTACCCTGCAAAATCCCTCCCTCCAAGGGTTCGAAATGACAATGTTTTTGTTTAGTGATACGGATCTAAAAGATGTGTACACACAGTAGCTTTGTGAGAAGGAATTTAAAAGAAGCGGGCTTATCAGTTCTGAAAGAAATAATAAGCCCGCTAAAAACTATTTATGTAGTCGCCGTATCTAAACCGTACGGATGGTAATAATTTATAAACTCAATTTATTCAGTTTATAAATTAAAGGGTTGCCATATCAATTACAAAACGGTAACGTACATCGCCTTTAACCATACGGTCATAAGCTGGTTGGATGTTTTTAATATCAATCAGTTCAATATCAGATACGATGTTGTGCTCGGCGCAAAAATCAAGCATTCCCTGGGTTTCTTTGATCCCGCCAATGCCAGATCCAGCTAAACTTTTACGACCGCCTAACAGGCTGAACGCCTGTATTTCGGCTGGTTTGGGTGGTACACCTACGCAAATATGTACGCCGTTTGTTCTTAATAACGATAGGTACATGTTAAAATCGTGCTCGGCAGATACGGTATCCAATATAAAATCGAAAGTACCTTTGGCAGCTTTTACCTGTGCTTCATCAGAGGTTACTACAAAGTGGTGAGCTCCTAATTTTTTGGCATCCTCTTCTTTTTTAGGCGAAGTACTTAACACAGTAACTTCGGCACCAAAGGCTACGCCAAATTTAACAGCCATGTGGCCCAGACCACCCAAGCCTAAAACCGCTAATTTATGGCCCTTGCCAACCTTCCAATGCCTTAATGGCGAATAAGTGGTAATACCGGCACAAAGTAAAGGTGCAACCGCAGCCAGGTCAACTTTATCTGATATGTGAAGTACAAACTCTTCCCTTACAACAATGGTGTTGGAGTAACCACCGTAAGTTGGGGTTTTGCCATCGCGCTCATAGCTGTTGTAGGTTTGGGTGCTGCCTTCCAGGCAATATTGCTCCAAATCCTGTTTGCAGTTTTCGCAAACCTGGCATGAGTCAACCATACAGCCGGTACCGGCCAAATCGCCTACTTTAAAGTTTTTTACGTGATCGCCTACTTTAATTACGCGGCCTACAATTTCGTGGCCTGGTACCATCGGGAAAATGCCCGGGAACCAATCGTTTTTAATCTGGTGCAAATCGGAGTGGCAAACACCGCAAAATAAAATATCAAATTGCACATCATGCGGACCTACTTCCCGCCTCTCGAAAGACCAGGGAGCCAACGGTGTGTTTTCGTCCTGGGCTGCATAAGCTTTTGCTTCAATCATGGTAGTGTTGTTTGTTGTTGTTTTATTGTTTGATTAGTAATCTAAGGTACAAATAATTACAGGCCTCGCCATCGTTCGCATCTGGAATAATCTGCACTATTGTGGGTTATTTTGATGCCTTTGTTATCCTGGCAGCGGGGCCTCGTTTTTCAATTTGTATCTGCAAGTTTAAGGGCTATTTCAGTAGCTTGCCAAATGGCCAAAGCCAATTGTTTGATTTTTGTAAGCATTGGTTTGATTTTCGTAAGGTAATCGCAAGAGCAATGATCAGCCCAATATATACTATATCATTAACCACAAAACAACTTACAATTCGCCACCATAAAGGCAGGGCAAACGCACCTAATTGGGTTAACATAACTTAACATATTTCAGAAATATATTTTATAAATAATTAACAATCAGTGTTTTGTGTTTTTACAAGGTTAACATTAAACAGATGCATCGCGCAATTTAGGCGCAAGCACCTGATTTTACGTTGCATTTTACTTGTTTTTGTCGCTTTTTTTTAGTAAATTAGCATGTAAGCATCTGCTTATCAGTGTATCACCTAAGCCAATAACATTATGCCTAATACTACAATTCCACTCGCCCTTCCCGGAACAGTTCAGAAAGCCGCTGCCGGTTTATCAGGTTTCGATATTAACTCACACGTTACCGCTGCACAGGCAACCGGTTTTAAAAACGCGGGATACGATTTTTGTATCCGTTACATTCCGCGTACCGCGAAACTCATTAAAAACAACCTTACCCATGCCGAGGCATTACGCATTTTAAACGCCGGGCTTGCACTCATGGCCGTACAGCATGTCGCGCTACCGCAATGGGTGCCATCTGAAACTCTTGGAACAGCATACGGCACTTACGCCGCTTCATACGCCAAAGAAATAGTTGGACTGCCACCAGGTATCAATATCTGGCTGGATTTGGAAGAGGTTGACAAAAATGCCCCTGCGGCCGATGTAATAGCTTATTGCCAGGCCTGGTATGCCGCTGTACATGCAGCGGGCTACGTGCCGGGTGTGTATGTTGGCTATGGCTGCGGACTTACCTCACAACAATTGTACAATAACCTGTCGTTTAGTCACTACTGGAGGGCCTATAATGGGCCGGAAGTTGCCACGAGAGGATTTCAAATCTTACAAAAAACACAGAAGCTGGTAAACGGCTCTATGATTGACCCGAATGTAATGCAAACCGACCATTTAGGGGGCACAGCCCTCTGGCTTGCCAAATAAGGTTAACTACGGCAAAATTTAATTTGCTGAAAAAGACGAGTAATTTAAACTGCGGCAAATATGGTTTCAATCAATTTTATATATTTGCAGCAATTGCTTCCGTAGTTCAATGGATAGAATTATGGTTTCCGGTACCATCGATATGAGTTCGAATCTCGTCGGGAGCACTTTTAGGATTTAGAATCAAGAGTTAAGAATCAGGATTTAAGACTTCTTTTTAAATCCGCCGATATCCTCCCCCAAGCGTTGTGTTGTTGCGCAACAGGTGTAACTGTATAAAATTAGTACACTTCTAAAAATCAAGCAATTATGGATTTTTATATTTTACAAAGCGCAACAAAACCGCAACAGCCTGCGGAGCCAAGATAAGATATTATGCTTTCGGTTTTCTAAAAAAATAACAGTTACCACACTGTAGTCGGAGACTACAAGCTTAGTCGTCCGAAGTCGGAGGCTTCGGACAGCGGGGTTATGTTGACATGCTAATAAACCTCATTTAAGAAATCGCAGATAAATAACATGGTGGTTTAAATAATTGAAAAATTCTCTCCTAAATTTCCAATTCGTCGTAATTTTCCGATGAATTGGTTCGAAAAAAAAACACTGTGGGAACAAAACTTCAGTAGTACCTAACTTTACCGAAGTATTTATTGAACTTATTATAAGGCATTTTACTGCCCGGTAACAGACCTTATGATTTATGAGTCATATTAGTAGCCAAAAATAGACCTAAGCCATTTTTAATAATTAGTTATATTTAGCTAAAAGCTATATCATTTGATTTATGATACGGCCTCTTGCAAAATATGACCCCGGTGTCATTTAGTGCGCTCAAAAACAATATCACTCACCATTTCTTCAAGCGGCATCGTAATATCTGCGATTTTACCGTCATTGTCGGTATTGAATTTTAATTTCCCGCCGGGTGACGCATCAAAAACATCAAAATTGAAATGCTTCAGGCTTAGGTCAACCCTATTAAACCGTGCTTGCAGCTGGTCCCCCTTCAGGTATATTTCAATGGTGCGGTATCCTGCGTTATAATATTTCCCGGTATAAGCGTTTACCGGATGCGAAAGCGGCGAAGGTTTGACTGGCGTTCCGTCCCCGCCGGTATTGGGTTTATGCATACTGGCAAAATACGCTTTATAGCCCGGGAACCAGGCCGACCACTCGCCATTGCTGCCCGGAAGATCTTTGCGCCCTTCGTTCAAGAGCTTATCCGAAAGATAGTCGCGTATCAGGCTGGTGAGGTAGTCGCCAAACTCGTTCGATAAAACAACGATGCCGATCTTGTGCGGGCTGCTGTAGCCGTTTGCAGATGGATAAAAACACACGGTTGAATTGGAAAACCGCCCGGTACCGCTGTGTTCCACCCGGAAATGACCGCCGCGGAATGCGGACAAATACCAGCCCAGCCCATAATTATAATTGTCGATCGGCGTCTGCGGGCGTATCGCTTCTTTTACGTACCAATCGGGTATCACCTGTTTACCGTTATATTTCCCGCCGTTTAGCCAGGCGATCAGCCATTTGCTCATGTCCGCAACGGAGGAGCATATCCCGCCGGCAGGACAGTTCGGGTTCGGTTCATTGCCATAATCGCCCGCCATGAGCTGCCCTTTTTGTTCGTCATAATAGTAGCCCAGGGAATGATCTGGACTGGCCATCAGGCCGGTTGCCGACAGGCTGGTATTGGACATATCCAGCGGCTTCAGCAACCGTTCTGCTATATTTTGCTCATAGCTTTGCCCGGTGAGCTTTTCGGTCACGACACCCAGCACGGTATACATCAGGTTGTTGTACTGATATTTTTGGCGCAGTTCCGCAAAGGGTTGTAAATACCGGATACGATAGATCAAACTGTCCCTTGGCTGTGAATTGTCAAAAAAATCAGAAACCTGGTCGTGCCTTGGCAGTCCTGTACGATGCGCCATCAGGTCCCTTATGGTCGCGTGTTCGGTCGTATACTCATTATAGAACCTGAACCAGGAGACGTAATCGCGCACCGGTTGGTCCAACCCAAGTTTTCCTTCATTTACCAGGATACCGCAAAGGGCATCTGTAAAAGCTTTCGTGCAGGAGTTGATGGGAAATACGGTATTGGGTGTTACCGGCAGCTTTTTTTTCTCATCGCGGTAACCAAAGCCTTTGGCATAGATCACTTTATCGTTTTCTACGACAGCCACGGCAAAACCGGCTATATGGAATTGTTTCAATACGCTATCAGCATATATATCCATGCCGGCGAAACGCAGGTCGTTGGGGTGTGTCTGGCCAAAAACGATTAAGGTATTCAGGCTGACCAGGAGGAGGAGGATTAATTTTTTCATTATTCTGTTCTCAAACTTTTTATAGGATTAACAATTAGTCTTAAAATCAATTATTATAATGCTTATAGTCTTCCATTTTCATTTTAATCAGGAAAGTTTTCAGCGCTGTTGCATAACCGTAATACCATTGGCGTGAGCAACGGGATAATGGTCTTTTCCTGTTTCCGGTATTTGAGTTAAAGTTAAAAATAATACCACTGGTGTTACCGCCAGTGATCGATCTTAAACCGCATTACCCTGTAGCGGTCAAATAGAATGTCCAGGTATTCCAGGGTGTAATCCCTGACCACATAGACGAATTCGTAAACGAGACCTGTGCGCTTAAACGGCACATATTGCTGTCTTTTAACGGCCAGTGAATCGACTATCCATCTTGCCAGCTCATGACGTTTATGATCTTCATAGTACCCGGTATCCGGGTTGGTAAAAATATTCGTATTGATCTGCAGCTTATTGATGCGGCCCATATATTTCAATTTGAAGCGTATGGTGTCTCCCTTTTTGGCTTTGATCATTCCCGAGGATGGGGCTAACAAAGTGATCCTGGATAATTCCCCTGGATCATAATAGGGGTTTGCAGAAAATTTCTCTATGCTATACTTCGGCAGCAGGGTCCACTTAGGATCTTCGGGAAAATGGTCTTTCGCAAACTCCTCAGGAGGTGTCAGCCAGTAAAAATCATTATATAATTTCTCAAAACTATTTAATCGGTCATTATCATCTTTTGAACAACTCCCTGCCGCCCAGGTCGGGTCGAGCAGATAATATTTACCATCGAGCTGCACTGCGTTCCAGACATGGTCCAGTTCGCCGGGCGTACCAACCTGGTAATATGCTGTCCGGGTATATCCGGGTATAACTTCCGCATGGATGCCTGCAATCCCGCACATTCGTTTGAACAGCATGGCATAACCCTGGCATACTACCTTCTTTCGGTCTAAAGCCCGGTTGATGTATTGGTTCTCCCAAACCTTTTCTTTGATAACGCAGGTAAGGGTATCATCAGAAGGGCAGCGAAACGTTAGCTCGTTATAGCCCCTGGTTACCTGCCTGTTATAAGCTTTGTAATCATAGGCGATGCTGTTGGTGATCCACACGAAGATGGCCCGGGCTTTTTGAACCTGGCCGCTACACGGTGCGGTTAATTCCCTGGTCAGATAGTAAATCTTGCCATGATACTGAACACGCATCGATAAGGTATCCGCATGTGTATAATGAAAATCCCATTCCTGCGCGCAAACCCCTGAGGAAACCAACAGGAAAATTGCGAGGGTTAAAATTCTATACATCTGATAAATATACATGCCAAAAACAAAATATCATTGTCATCAATGGTCCGCTATTTGCCGGATCAGCTGATTTAACAGCCTGCTTACTTTTTGCAGATGCGGAAAATCGATCAGGTCAATTTTATCCTGGGGCGTATGGTGCTCGTCAAAACCGCCGGAGCTTAATAAAAGCGAGGGTACCTGTTTTTTCATAAAACTATAGCTGTCCGTATTGCTGAGTTCGTCGCGCAGGCTGTCCGTAGGACTGAACTTCAGATCCGGATGAGCAAACGTTTTACTCAAAGTAAAGAAGCTGTTTTTGAATTGTTGGTCCCCGACGGCCCAAACACCAGGAAAGGAACGGTGCCTGCTGCCGACCTGTTCGAGGTTAATGTTCATGAGCATGTTTTTGACGGTTATGGGCGGGTGATCCATCAAATAACGGGAGCCTAATAAATTCAGCTCCTCGCCGCAGTAAAAGACGAACAGGAGCGGCCTTTTGGCGGGATGATGAGCCAGTGTCTTTGCTGCAGCTAATAATGCCACGCAGCCGCTGCCGTCGTCATTAGCGCCGTTATAGATGTGACCGCCAAGCCTGCCGATATGATCCAGGTGCGCGCCGGCGATGATGGTTTGACCCTTGAGGTTTTTATCGCTGCCAGGCAGTGTTGCGATGATATTATAGCCGTTCACCCGGTCTTGTTTAAACCTGATATCGGCTATAGTTTTTGGGTCTTTATTTAGCTTTTCAGCTAAGTTCGGGCTGAGCAGGATGATGGTAAGTGATGCTTGGCTTGGTACGTAATCTGCTGCGTAGTGTATGTAGCCAAAGCGGTATTGTCGGATCACGGTCGTTTCCCAATCCTTTGCCTGCTGTTCATTGGGCAGCAGGATCACTCCAGCTACTTTTAGCTTGATTAAAGCAGCTGTGTTAGCGGAATCGGGCCTGTCTTTTAAAACAACCCAATCGCCAGGTTTGGGAGCTGCATGTTGCAGGATGATAAAATTACCGCCTTGATGCGGGTAAATTTTTTGGTTAATGCTAATCGTACTGCCGTCATAATTATCCCATAGCAGAGGCACTGCCTGGAACGTCGTTTTTAGTCCGGCTGCTTTTAATTGCCCGGCGACATAGCGCGCTGCTTTCAGGTAACCAGGCGATCCGGTAAAGCGTCCTTCGGTGGCGTCCGAGGCGATGCCGTACATGTCCCGTTTCAATTGTTTGATCGTTTGTGCCTGCGCTGTAAACAGGCAGCAGGAGCATAAGGCAATGATGATATATCTTTTCATGTTATTGGCGGTTAACCTTTAGCACTTGTTTGCCACTTTCGATGACGACCAGGGAATTGGTATCAGGAAACTGCAGCTGCACGTCGTAGCCGTCCATAAAGAATTTGTTGGCTGATTCGGGGAATACGACTACGGTTGGCACACCATCCCCGGATATTTTTAAGGCATTGCCGGCTGCTTCTACTTTTACCAATTTGCCGTTGCTTTGGGCATAGGTGCCGGTATAGCTTTGAATCAGCTGGCCGGCTATAGCGATCCTTTCGTGGCTGGTTGCAGATTTGTTCATGGTTTCCAGGATCAGCGCACCCTCCGGCAAGGCGCGTTTAATGATGCGGTCGCAGATGAATGCGCCGTTATCGCCATTGGTCATGATCACAACGCCGCTTTTTGATCCCGGCAGGAAAACGGCCATGGTTCGTACGCCGATATCCGAGCCGCCATGTTGCAAGGCATAGGCACCGTCAGGCAGCCCATCTACAAGGCCCCAGCCCAGGCCGGAGGCATTGCCGGGTTTGGTCCTTCTTTGCGGTTTGATCATTTCTGCATAAACAGGACCGCCTTCGTTAGCCAGTTGTATCGCATAGATTCCCAATCTGGAATAATCCGCTATGGTGGTGATCAGGTCATCGGCTGCGTTCACCGGGGTTTGGATCGAAGTGGTATAGCGTCTGCCTTGGCCGTCATGCCACATGGCGAAACGGGTCGTGTCCAGGTTTTCGCTCCAGTATTGCGTGTTATTCATACCCAGCGGCTTAAACAGGTAAGTATCCATTAATACAGCAAGGGATTGGTGTAACCTGGCTTCCAGCGCCCGGCGCAAATACTCAAAACCCTCACCGGAATAACCGGAGGCGGTGCCCGGCTCAAACTTAAATTTGAGTTTGGTACCGCCATTGTCTGAGCGCCAGTTGGGGAAACCTGTCTGGTGGCTCAGCACAAAACGGGTGGTCAGTTTCATTAAGTACGGATCGTTTGCAATATCGGGGTCTATCCAGTAATGCGCCAGCGGCTCATCGAGGTTCCATTTGCCCATTTGTACCAGTTTTAAGGTCAGCATGGCGGCAACGGGCTTAGTTTGGGAGGCGATATTGAATAAGGTGTTATTAGGGGCGGGATGTCCGGCTTGCAATTCACCGAAGTTTTTGACCCATTTGATCTTTCCATTTTCTATGACACCCACGCCAACGCAAGGCACATGGTATTCGGCCATCCAGGCCGGGATGTCTTTGAACAAGTTGGCCTGAACGGTATCAGTTTGTGCAAAAGCCGAACTGGTCAGCAGGAATAAGGCGATGACGGATGTGATGAATGTTTTCATGATTTTAAGATTATGAACCAAAAGTATTTCACCAAAAACACCTCAAAAAATATAAGTGCTGAACACACGCCACCCGATGATGAACGTATTTGCAGCGATGATGAAACGTTCATCATCAAAATGGATATGTTTATCACCAAAATTTGGCAGTAAGGCCGGACCATCGTTTATTTGAATAATGAAAACTTTCGACTGGACACGTTTATTTACCTGGCCCTATAAGGTTTACACCCAGCTGGTGTTTTGGGTGATCGTTTTCTTCCTGTACATTTTGCTGAAGGAATATCCCCAGCGCATGACCGGGATCACCCTGGTTTGTATGATCTTACAGGAAATGCTGGAACTGGCTATCCCCTGTTACGCCCAAAATCTTTTAGTATTGCCGTTTTTAAAACGTCGTAAATGGTTGGCCGGCATTGGGCTCTACCTGGTGCAACTCATTATTTTGATCAATTTTTTACCTTACCTGCTAAATTGGATCGGACAGCTCTTTGCGGCCTTGTTCCATATTACTGATGTGGTTACTAACTGGCAGGATCAGCACTTTGCTTTCAGCATGGTGGCCTTTACGGTGATGGCTTCATTGGCTAAAGTAGGGGTAGATCGTTTGATCCGCGATAAAGAGCAAAAGGAAAACGAGTTACGGCATCTGAAAGCGCAGCTCAATCCGCATTTTTTGTTTAATACACTGAATAACCTGTATGGGCTTTCGGTGGCCGAATCGAAAAAGCTGCCGGGCCTGATGCTGAGATTGTCCGAGCTATTGCGGTACTCCCTGTATGATACTAACCAAAATTATGTGGCGGTTCAGAAAGAACTGGATTATATCAGCAACTATGTGGAACTGGAAAGGATCAGGCTAAGTGATAAAACTGATATTAAATTAGATATTTCCGGTGACTATGCGGATCAGTATGTCGCACCGTTGCTGCTGATCATTTTTGTGGAGAACAGCTTTAAGCATTTTTCAGCGGTTAAGGGGCATCCGGTATTTGTGCATATTCAGCTGGATGTTAAAGACAGTCATTTGCACCTTCGGGTAAAAAATTCGGTAGACCCGGAATATGTGCCCGTTCAAAACAAATCCAAAGGTGGCTTGGGTTTGAATAACGTTAAGCAACGCCTGGATTTGATCTATCCGCAGCAGTACAAGCTAACCACAGCAAAACAAAATGAATATTTCGAAGTGAACCTGGAAATAGACCTAAGCTAATGAACATCAATTGCATTATTGTCGACGACGAACCCATCGCCAGGGACATCCTGAAAAACTACATCGGGCAAGTGCCTTATTTGAGGCTGGTAGGCAGTTGCGAAGATGCTTTTGAGGCCATGCAGGTACTCAAAGCAAAGGATATTGATCTCATCATCCTGGACATCAATATGCCGCGGCTGACGGGTTTTGAAATGCTGCGTTCGCTCAAAAAATACCCGGCGGTGATCATTACTTCGGCCTACCCGGAATATGCGCTGGAAGGGTTCGAACTGTCGGTAACCGATTACCTGCTCAAACCGTTTTCCTTTCCCCGGTTTGTGCAGGCTACCGAAAAGGTGGTTAACAGATCCGCAGATGCGCCGGCGGCGGTGAAGGAGGAAGATTTGTTTTTGATGGTCAAATCCGACAAAAAGCTGGCCAAGGTTTTTTTTGACGAGATCAGTTATATCGAAGCCTATGGCAACTATATTTTTATTTATACCGACCAGGAACGCGTGATGTCCAAGCAGACGCTGACCCAGTTCGAAGAGCAGCTGCCGGTGACGAAGTTTGCGCGCATCCATAAATCCTATATCGCCTCGTTGAAAGCCATTAAATACCTCGAAGGTAACGAAGTCTCCATCGCCGGCAAAAAGCTGCCCGTTGGGAAAGTTTACCGGGAAAACTTGATGGGGAAACTGAAGTAAAAAAATTCATCCTTTAAAACCAATAGACCATGTCTGAACAACACCCGAACTTAGTATTGATACAATCCTTTTTTACCGCTTACACCGGAAATGACCTGGAAGCGATGCGGCAGATCTTATCCCCGGATATTCAGTGGGTTATCCCCGGCAGGAACCCGACAAGCGGTGTCAAGACCGGCATTGACGAGGTACTCGCCTATTTTAAACAGCTGCAGGCCTTTTCTTTTAAAGCCAGGCCCATGGTGATGGGCGTGAACGACGACTACGTGATCGATTGTCACCTAAACTGGAGCAACCTTGCGGACGGGGAAAATATCGAAAGGATGTCCTGCCTACTGTGGCAATTTAAAGACGGAATGATCAGCAAAGTTTACAACTTTCCAGAAGACCAGTATTTGATCGATGCCTTTTTTAACCGAGAACTGGCCTGAGAAAGCCTGCCAGCAACGGCTACTACCGGTAGCTGTCAGAGGATACCCACCTGCTCCCAAAACCGCCTGGCCGACTGCCTTAGTGTAACGGGTTCCAGCTACAAACAGGTTCATGCTGTTGCGGCGGGTAATTCGAATAGACAAGACGTTTTATCTTAAAATAGGTTTCCTTACGGGCTACCTTAAATGAAGCTTAGTCGGAATTACAAACTCGCGGAATTCGTTATGTTGATAAGCTAATAAACCCTATTTAAAAAATCGTAGACAAATAACATGGTGGTTTAAATAATTGAAAAACTCTCGCCTAAATTTCCAATCCTTCGCAAATTTTCGATGAATTGGTTCGAAAAAAGTCCAGCCTGGGGACGAATTTAATAACCTCCCGAGGCTGGGCACGAACCTAATCGTACTTGAATTTTCTAAGTTCCAATTGTAGATAGAACTTTTAATTCATCTATTATAGAGTTCGAAAAGTGTACGGTCGAGAGCACTTTTTAGGATTTAGAATCAAGATTTAAGACTTCTTTTTAGTCCGGTTAATACCTCCCAAAACTGTTGTGTTGCGCAACAAGTGAAACACTCGAAAAGTGCATCTTTTTAATAATCAGCAAATTAAGAATTGTCATATTTTGCAAAGCGCAACAAAACCGCAACAGCCAGGGGATCAAGAGGCGGATATCTTCGATTTCCTATCATTAAATAGCAGGCTGACATACAGTAGTCGGAGACTTTGTACAGCGGGGTGCCACCTTATAATCGGAAACTGCCTGCATGCCCGGATCCGGCGAAATGAAGTGTGCTTTGCGACGTATATTTCAAAACAGTTATCAGCTAACCCTGCGGTGAGGATACAGTATCAAAAGAAATCCCACCCCGGGTTTCCAATTCAAGCTTTTGAGTACCTAAAAAGATTGGTTGTTGCCTTACATATTGCTTAAAACCAACCGACGTAAAAGTCATCTCTCCGTTAATCATCACAATATCCCAATCATATTCAAATTCTTTACCTATGTATTCTTCATTTTTGGGTGTTTGGGGATTTGCCCTTTCAATATACTCTATGATAGGTTGTTTATGTTCCAACTCGAATTCTACATCATACACATTTTCAAATATCAACGTACAGGGAGCAATCCAAAATTTATAGTATTTGCTTCCCTTTTTAGGGTATACCCATTCAAACAGATAATCGATATCCATTAACAACTCAAAGTTATCGTTAAAAGAAAACGAGTGTATATGACAATCATGCCAACTCATTTGGTCAAAGTCGGCTTCTGTAAATATATTTTTCTCAAGTTGGTAAATTGATGCCACGTGATTTAATTGTTTTGGCCAAGATAGAGTATTAAAAATAAAGTGGTTACATTTAGTTTTTATAGGACGATCCGAACTTGAAATCTGAGTTTACTTATCCCTATCCTTAATTAAACCATCGCAAAACTCGCGCAGTTTAATGTCCCTGGTTTCATCCGCAGCTATTTGTTGTGCCAATAGCATGTATTTTGCTTCGTTAAAACGTAAAAGGCCTAAAATGCATTCCACATAGGTTAAGAAAAAATCCCCACGTTCTTCCAATTTTTTTAGCTGGATCTGTTCTGACTTTTCCGATCCATAGTATTTGAGCAAACCCGCTGCCATCCAGGCCAGTTCACCAGTTTGATCAATAATCCAGGATTCAAGCTTCGCAACCAAGTTTTTCGGCACAACAAATTCATCTTTTTCCGAAGCTTCTGCTAATAAATTACCGGCGGCATACAAAAAATCGCATAGCCAAATGTCACCCTTATTACCTCGGCTAATTTGAAACAGCAAAGGATCAACAAACCAGGTATTTTTCAGGTTGCTCAGCAACGATGTAAAACGGTTGACGTCGGCTATTGTATCAGGTTGGGTGATCAGGTTTGCCAGCTCATTCTGAAATGCATCCACATTATCAACCAAGACATCGTACAGAATGGTAAGCTTATCGTTTATATCAGTCATGCTTTAAATTATAGCCGTAATTATACTAAGGTTTTAGGTTAACTGGTTAATTAAATTTGTTTATTGGGTGAGGTGGAGTTATGGGTGGACATACTGTAGTCGGAGACTACAAGCTTAGTCGTCCGAAGTCGGAGGCTTCGGACAGCGGGGGAAGGATCAAGAGGCAATACTTTCTGTTTTCTAAAAAAATAAAAGGTTACCACACTGTAGTCAGAGACTACAGGCACAGTCGTCCGAAGTCGGAGGCTTCGAACGGCGGAGGACTACAGGCATAGTCGTCCGAGATTAGGACAGCGGGGCGAGTGGGATGTAGTCTAAGTTTATTATAAAGCGTCCCGGATCTCACCCCGGAACGCCGTTACCATAAGGTAATCAACTAAATCGCCAATCTCATGCTGGCGATGCCTTCCCGGTGCACCATGAAATGCTCCCTAATCTTTCAATTCAAATTTCGGTATTCGTGGGGTGTTTGCCCTACCCGTTTCTTAAATAAGCGCGCAAAGTGCTGCGGATATTTGAAGCCCAGCTCATAGGCAACCTGGTTCACGGTTTTATCGCCATCAAAGATCTTCTCTTTGGCAATGTCGATAAGTTTAAATTGGATGTATTCCTGCGCGGTTTTGCCAGTTTCCTTTTTTACAAGATCGCCAAAATAGTTTGCTGATAAGTTCAATTCATCGGCGCAATAAGCAACTGAGGGCAGTCCGATTGTCTGAGGTTTTTCAGATATAAAATAATTATTGAGCAACTTTTCAAACCGTTCAACAACACCTTGGTACACGTGGTTGCGGGTTATAAATTGTCTATCGTAAAATCGCACACAGTAATCTAAAAACAATTCAACGTTAGATACAATAAGCTTTTTGCTATGCTTATCAACAGGGCGTTCTAATTCGTAATCAATTTTAGAGAAACAATCCAAAATGATACTTTTCTCTTTATCCGATAAATGAAGAGCTTCCTTTGATTGGTATCCGAAAAAGTTATAATCCTGGATATGTTTGCCAAGGGATGTGCCGTGTATTAAGTCTGCATCAAAAGCAAGTGCGTTGCCTTTAGGCTGATAAATTTCGCCATTACTGTTGATGCCTGCAACCTGCCCCGGTGCCATAAATACCAGGGTTCCCTCCTGGTAATCATAGGTATTTCTGCCATATACCATGTCGCCGCATTTTACATCTTTTAAGAATACGATGTAAAAGCCAAAATACATACGTGAACCTTGTCGCGGAGCTGCCTTTGACAGATCAACGACGCTGATTAGCGGATGTTTGGTCTCGTTATTATTAAACGCATTGTATTCGCTAATGGTGTTGAAACGGAGCATGTTGTCCATAATTACATTGTTTTGAATCAAATTTAAGTTATTATTTATTCCGATAAGGATGACTACATCCAAATCGGTAATAATGGTATAAACATCCGTAATCTGTATCCCATTCTGACCGATAAAAGCACCGAACTTTGTGGTGTTAAATATCTTTTATGCAAACAGTAAAATTAAATAACGGTGTGGAAATGCCAATCTTAGGATTCGGCGTATTCCAGGTGACCGACCTGGCCGAATGTGAAAGAAGTGTGTTAAATGCCATTGAAACCGGTTACCGGTTAATTGATACGGCCGAATCTTATATGAATGAAGAGGCCGTTGGTAAAGCGATTAAACAAAGCGGGGTAGCGAGAGAAGATTTATTCATTACCACCAAATTATTCATCAAATCTAAGGGCTATGAAGGAGCCAAAGAATCTTTTGAAAAATCCTTAAAGAAACTTCAGCTGGACTATCTTGACCTTTACCTTATCCATCAGCCTTTTGGTGACGTATACGGCGAATGGCGTGCTATGGAAGAACTTTACAAGGAAGGTAAAGTACGGGCTATTGGTGTAAGCAATTTTCAGCCGGATAGGCTGATCGACCTGATCATCCATAATGAAATTGTTCCTGCTGTTAACCAGGTAGAAACCCACCCATTCCATCAGCAAAACGACGCTCATCAGTTTATGCTCGAAAACAACGTGCAAATAGAATCGTGGGGGCCATTTGCAGAAGGCAGAAACGATCTTTTCAAAAACGGCTTGCTACAATCTATTGGTAATAAATATAACAAGTCGATTGCACAGGTAGTGTTGCGCTGGCTCACCCAACGGGGCGTTGTTGCAATTCCTAAATCTGTTCGTAAAGAGCGCATGGCAGAAAACCTGAACAGCCTTGATTTTGAACTGACTGCCGAAGAAATGGAAAAAATCAAAACATTAGATACCAATGCCAGCAGTTTCTTTGACCACCGCGATCCCAAAATGGTAAAATGGTTGGGAGAGCGCAAACTGAATAACTAAATCACATCATTAAATATGAAAAAGATCCTGTTTTTACTATCAGTGGCCAGTATGTTAAGCATGCGCGCTGCAGCGCAAACCGCACCAATTTTCGCCAAAGGTGAATTGTCAAAGACAAATAATCATACCGGCGATGTTTGGCTTACTGAATTAAACAAGGCTGATAGCCTGATTGATTGCAACATCGCGACAGCAACTTTTGCTGCCGGTGCCAAACTGGACTGGCACATTCACCCGGCCGGTCAGATATTGATGATCACCGATGGTACCGGCTATTACCAGGAAAAAGGCAAGCCGATACAAATAGTACATAAAGGCGATATCATTAAATGTATTCCCGGCGTTCCACACTGGCATGGAGCTGCCCCTAACAGTTCATTTACCTATATCGCGGTTAGCACTAAAGGGGCGGTTAATAAAACCCAATGGCTGCAGCGCGTAACCGATGCAGAGTACAATAGTGTCAAAAACTAACCAACATATAACCTTAAAACTCAAATCATGAAAAAAGTAATTATCGGAATGTTCCTATGCATAGTTAGTATGCAGTTGTGTTACGCCCAGGCTAAATTACCAGGTGCCGCAGCAACGGGCATAACCAAAGAAGAACAGGAAATACTTGATCTTTCTAAAACAAAATGGACATGGATGGCAGACAAAAATGTAGATGCTTTAAACGGATTGTTTAACGAAAATTGCGTGTTTGTGCACATGGGCGGAAGTTGGGGCAAAACCCAGGAGTTAAATACGATTAAAGGTGGCTTTATCTGGTATAAGAAAGCTGAAGTTTATGGAGCAGCAGTAAACATTTTTGGTAATACTGCCATCCTTTTAAATGATATCGATTTGCTGGCGGTAGTTGGCGGCAACGAAGTTACCCATGCCTTTATGGTAACGGAAGTATACCTTAAAGAAAACGGCAAATGGAAAATGGGGTCACTCACTTTTTCAACACTCCTTAGGCCGGTTAAAATGAAGGGCGATAATAACCAACCGGCAACACCGCAACATTAACATCAATCAATAGGATATGAACCGTCGTGATCTTTTAAAAACAAGCCTGGCACTGGCAGGCAGCTCGTTGCTTGCTTCAAATGCCGCTGCCCAAAACCTGGTATCAGAAACGTGGGTGCCAAAATCCGCTTTGGGACGCCGAAAGCTTGGAGGTAAACTGGAGGTTTCGAGTATTGGTCTTGGTGTGCAAAACATGAGCCGTACCTATCAAACAACGGTTCCTTCCAGGCCCGAAATGATCAATATTATCAGAAAGGCATTTGATAGCGGCGTTACATTATTCGATACAGCAGAAGCCTATGGGCCTTTTGAATGCGAACGGATACTCGGGGAAGCTACGTCGTCCTTTCGGGATAAAATTGTTATTGAAACGAAGTATGGTTGGAACATCGACCCAAAAACGGGTCAGCGGCTACCTGGCCTAAACAGCCGTCCCGAACACATCAAAGAAGTAGTTGAAGGAATGCTGAAACGGCTTCGTACCGACCGAATCGATTTATTGTATCAACACCGCGTGGATCCGGCTGTGCCGATTGAAGATGTAGTTGGCGCAATTAAAGATTTGATTAGCGAGGGGAAAGTGCTGCGCTACGGGCTTTCTGAACCGGGAGCGCAAACCGTAAGGAGGGCACATGCCATTCATCCCATTACCGCTATCCAGAACGAATACTCGCTGCTATGGCGCGGGCCAGAACAGGTGATCATTCCGCTTTGCCAGGAATTAGGCATTGGGTTTGTGTGCTGGAGCCCACTTGGTGTGGGTTTTTTAACAGGCGCTATCGATGAAAATACACGCTTCGCTTCTGGCGACATCCGCGGCGGCGAATCCCGGTTTTCGCCAGAGAATCTGCCCAAGAACCTTGCGCTTATGAAATTATTACAAAGCTGGGCAGTACAGAAACAAGCAACTCCAGGTCAGCTATCACTGGCATGGCTTATGGCGCAGAAGCCGTGGATTGTGCCTATTCCAGGAACAACACAGATGGCACACTTGCTGGAAAATATTGGTGCTGCCGATGTACGCTTTACCACTGATGAGCTAACAAAATTTAATGAGGAACTATCGGCAATTCATATTGAGGGGGCAAGGTTGCCACAATTTGTGCTTTCATTTTCAGATGTTGAAGCGCCACCAAAAAAGTAAGCGTGTCAAATGAAGAGGACAATCTTTTATTATATACTTATTAGCTTGTGTACGTTGCCGGTTTTTACAAACGGACAAACCAAGTCGCCCAAAAAGATATTGATCGTATACCTGTCGCGCACCAATAACACCAGGGCGATAGCCGAAATTATACATAGTTATGTAGGTGGAAAGTTAGTAGCACTTGAGCTGCAAAAGCCATATCCTGAAAATTACCGCGAAACGGTGCAACAAGTGGTGAAAGAAAATGAAACCAACTTTTTGCCTCCTTTAAAAACAAAGATTGACAGTTTTGAGATGTACGATGTTGTATTTGTAGGCTTCCCAACCTGGGATATGAAAATGCCACCGCCAATGAAAAGCTTTTTGCATGAATATAACCTGGGTGGCAAAACAGTAATTCCCTTTAATACAAATGCCGGTTATGGTGTGGGTAGTGGTTTTGATTCTGTTAAACAATTATGCCCCCGCAGCAAAGTATTGGAGGGATTTTCAATTAAAGGCGGTATAGAAAGAGACGGAGTTTTATTTGTGATGAATGGACAAAAGGAAAAGCAAGCTCAAAATGAAATAAAGACATGGTTGCAGACCATCAAGATTCTTAAGTAATAATTTATAGAAAGAGCAGATTCGTCAATCGGTTTTTATTTGTACCCGCGTAAGGGATTGCGTGGATACCGGCCTGTGCGGTAATGCCTGCAGGCGTATGAACAAAAGCCCGGCCCTGCTTCTACCGGCAGGGGTACGCCCCAATTATTTTATTACCGGCAGGCATAAAAAATCCCCGGTTTACAGCGTAGGTCTGTAGACCGGGGATTTTTGATATGGTAGGTATTAATGAACCTTAGTTATACTCGTCGGCATGCATATTCGCTCTGTATAGCTAAGAGATTGCCGCGCTGCGCCCGTAATGACATGGTTTTTAGTTTCGTCATTGTCGCTGTGCGTATTCGCTCTGTAATGTTCGCGATTGCTTCGTGCCTCGCAATGACATGGTTTTGAGGACAATTGCCCTTTACCACCACAACAGCATGCAGCTGTCTTAACTCTTAACTCTAAAAACCTATACGTTGAACCTGAAATGCATAATATCGCCGTCTTGTACGATGTAGGTTTTGCCTTCTACGCCCAGTTTGCCGTTTTCTTTGATGGTGGCTTCAACGCCGTTGAATTTTACAAAGTCGTCGTATTTGATCACTTCGGCACGGATGAAGCCTTTCTCAAAGTCGGTATGGATAACGCCGGCAGCTTGCGGGGCGGTAAAGCCCTGGGTGATCGTCCACGCGCGTACTTCCTGTACACCGGCGGTAAAGTAGGTGGCCAGGTTTAATAAGCGGTAAGCGGCTTTAATGAGCTTGTTTACGCCAGATTCGGTTAAACCCAGGTCGTTCAAAAACATCTGGCGCTCTTCGTATGATTCCAGTTCGGCAATTTCGGCTTCAATCTGGGCAGATATGATGAGTACTTCGGCTTTTTCTTCGGCAACGGCGGCTTTAACCTGGTCTACATAAGCGTTGCCATTGGCTACAGAACCTTCGTCTACATTACAAACGTACATAACCGGTTTGGCGGTAAGCAGCCAGATATCGGCTATATATTCTTTATCCTCTTCTTCAACAGGAGCGGTACGGGCCGATTTACCCTGCAACAGGTGATTTTTATAGATGGTTAAAACATCAAATGTTTTCTTGGCCTCTTTATCGCCACCGGTTTTGGCCATTTTTTCAACCTTCTGGATCTTTTTTTCTATTGAATCTAAATCTTTCAGCTGTAGTTCGGTATCGATGATCTCTTTATCGCGGATGGGGTCGACCGAGCCATCAACGTGTATCACGTTATCGTTATCAAAGCAGCGCAATACGTGAATGATAGCGTTGGTAGCACGGATGTTGGCCAAAAACTGGTTACCCAGTCCTTCGCCTTTACTGGCGCCTTTTACAAGGCCGGCTATATCAACAATTTCTATAACGTTTGGTACAATGCTTTTTGGCTGTACTATTTCGGTAAGTTTTGTTAAACGCTCATCTGGCACTGTAATTACGCCTACGTTTGGCTCAATGGTGCAAAACGGAAAGTTAGCCGCCTGCGCCTTGGCATTTGATAAGCAATTAAAAAGTGTTGATTTACCTACGTTTGGTAAACCTACTATCCCACATTGTAAACCCATTTTTTAAGTTGATTAAGTTGATTAGGTGAGCGGTTGATTGGGTTGACTATGTTTAGATTTTGACAACCTAATCAACCATTTAACTTAATCAACCACTCACTTTAAAAAGCGCAAAGATAAGAGAAAATTTTGCCCGATTATTTGAAAAAATAAACGACTTTTGCCGTCGATAAAAAACTGAAACAGGTTAATAATAAGATGTAAAAACGAGGGCCTTTTATGGAAGAGATGGTTGAGCAAGTTGAACTGCTA
Source organism: Mucilaginibacter dorajii (assembly GCF_024808255.1). Lineage (GTDB taxonomy): Bacteria > Bacteroidota > Bacteroidia > Sphingobacteriales > Sphingobacteriaceae > Mucilaginibacter > Mucilaginibacter dorajii. Next base: position 1,783 of record NZ_JANTYS010000007.1, on the reverse strand, counting down.
CTGGAACAGGAAGACAATACCAAATTACAGGAATATTTGAACAACCTCAACATATCTGATGTTGAAGAACTCATTGACGAACTTCCCGAACATGGCCCCCGGTTTATTGAAACCCTTTCGCTTAACCGCGCGGTAAACGTGTTCCGCATTCTTGACTTTCCCACCCAGGAAAGGATCATTAAAAAGCTTTCGGTACAAAAGGTTGCCGACCTGATCAATGAGCTCCCCCCCGATGACCGTACCGCCTTATTCAGTGAATTGCATGGCGACGCGGTAAAAAAACTGATATTGAGTCTATCGCCCGAGAACCGTAAAGAGGCTTTATCGCTTTTAGGTTACGAGGAAGACAGCGTTGGCCGTTTAATGACACCCGACTATATTGCCGTTAAAAAAACATGGGATGTTACGCGGGTGCTATCGCACATCCGTCGGTACGGTAAAAACTCCGAAACCATTGATGTTATCTATGTAATTGACGAAAATGGTATTTTGCTGGATGACATCCGGATCCGTGAGATCCTGTTGGTAAAACCCGAAACCAAGGTATCCGACCTGATGGACGGTCGCCTTATTGCTCTTAGTGCCAGCGATCCGCAGGAGGAGGCTATTAACGTTTTTAGGATGAATAACCGCACAGCCCTGCCCGTGGTTGATCAGGAAAATATATTATTAGGTATTGTTACCGTTGATGATATCCTTTGGATAGCCAACGAGGAATACACCGAAGATATTCAAAAGATTGGTGGTACCGAGGCTTTGGATGAGCCTTACCTGGATATTAACCTTTTTAAACTGGTAAAAAAACGCGTTGGCTGGCTCATTATTTTATTTTTAGGTGAAATGCTGACGGCTACCGCGATGGGATTTTTTGAAAAATCTATAGAAAAAGCGGTGGTGCTGGCCTTGTTTATCCCGCTGATTATATCAAGTGGTGGTAATGGCGGCTCGCAGGCTTCCACCCTAATTATACAGGCCATGGCGCTTGGCGAAGTTACCGTGGCCGATTGGTGGCGCGTAATGCGTCGTGAGCTACTATCGGGCCTGATGCTGGGTGCAACTTTAGGCATCATCGGTTTCTTCCGCATTTACGCGTGGACGCTGTTCTCGCCGCTATATGGTCCGCACTGGATGCTGGTTGGTTTAACGGTAGGCTGCGCACTGGTAGGTGTGGTTTTATGGGGATCATTGGCAGGCTCCATGTTGCCGCTCATCCTAAAAAAATTAGGCGCCGACCCCGCTACGTCATCCGCACCATTTGTGGCTACTTTGGTTGATGTTACAGGGCTGATCATTTACTTTTCAATAGCATTGCTGTTTATGAAGGGGACGCTGCTGTAGGGGAGCAGGCAGGCGACCTTAAAGCCAATGTCATGCCGAACTTATTTTGGCACCCCACGCGCTAAGATTACTTGACGCAGGTACCTGTTCTGTGGGGTACTGAAACAAGTTCAGGATGACTCCTGTTTTTATAACTGGTGGAGGCACAAAATAATCGCGAACAGTGCTTTACGTTTGTTTTGGGGAATTACGTTGTTAACGCGACAGCATTGGCCCGTTCATTTGCCATCGACTTCTTTCAGATTCTTTCTTGCGAAGGATACCCTTGTCTTAACTGATGTTTCCAACGATCAAGGCGCATTCAGGACTTATACCTTATAATTTACACCCAGGCCGGGTACAAAACAAAGAAGAGGCTGTATCATAAATCATGATCAGCCTCTTTTTTATTACTAATGTTTTATTGCTGTAAATTCAAATATCTATTTATTGTTTAATTTGTTTT
>NZ_JANTYS010000006.1 GCF_024808255.1 Mucilaginibacter dorajii | reverse complement strand
GCAACTGCAAACTCAAGTCTAATGATTGATTTGGTGTCATTTGATCCTCTGGTTTAACCAAATATACACTTTTTATTTTAAGTTAGTGCCATTACTCTCAAGAGGGGATTCCCACATGCCCGCGCTTTTCATTTCGTCAAATTAAAATCTTCCCCGGAGAGCCAAATCTATTTTAATTTCACAAGCGGGATGTTACCTATTTGATATTTGTTTTACACTTTTTGATTTATTTTTAATCAATCCCCAATGCTATTTATCAAAATTTACCATAGCTACAGCAAAAGGCTTTAGTTCAACCACATCGCTATTCAACGCTGCTGCTATCGGCTCATCGTCGCCGCTTGCGGTATCAAGCAAAGTGATTTTTGAACCTTTAAAATCTGCCGGTATTTTTATGCTGATGGCTTTGTTACGTTTATTAAGGATAAGCATTTTTTTAACGCCATTGTTCACAAATCCCTGTGCAACAATATCATCGCCATTATTGTCATCTACCCAGGTTTTTACCAGTTTGCTGCCCGCTGCTATGTTATCTTTAATGAGCTTGAGCACCCAAAAACGGGCATTAGGCTTGTTGTTTACATAGTTGATCATGCTTACATCCGGGAACTGTGTTGGAAAGCCCACTAATTGCGATTCGCCTATAACATCAATACCGGCTTTGGTAAGCCCGATAAAAAAATAGGCGTATACACTTGCCGAAAGGTTCCAGTACTCGGGCTGAATGGGCTGGTTACGCATCTGGTCGTTTACAAAGGTACCCAGTTCGTCAATATCTGTTTTGGTGTTTGGCGCTAAACGCTTCCTGATGTTTTGGATGTATGAAACCGTGTTTACAAAGTTTTCGGCCTTATCAAAAACCGAATATTCATAGGCGTCAAACTTTTGATTGGTATTGGCATTGGCATAGCAATGATATGAGATCATATCTATCGGGATACCGGGCTTATGGTTAGCGGGGTTCAGGAAATACTCAAACCAATCAGGGTTTTGGTAGGCAAGCGCCAAGCCTACAATTTTCGCATCGGGCAATACCTGCTTTATGGCCATTGCCATGGCATCATAGATCTTGGTATAGGTTTGCGGCGACATGCTATGCTCCAGGTCGGGCTCGTTCAAAACTTCCCAATACGGAATCTGGTAATGATACCCCGATTTGTGGTACCTACCCAACTCATCGGTAAAGCCCCCTTTAGTGTACCAACTGATTAGCCGGGTATAATAACCGGTTAACTCCTTCATGGTTGTATCCCGTAACTGGGTGCCGCCACCGTAGCCCCAACCCACCTGGTTGGCGTCGGCGGGGTAAGCAACGGGCTTATCTGTTTTAAACATCCATTGCGGTATGGTGCTAAAATTCATGATGATGCTGTGCCCTTTGGTGGCCTCCAAAAAATCGATGGTCATGGGGTCTATCAAACTAAAATCCCATGATGTTTTGGTAGCTGTTGGCGCTTCCAGTTCGGCTACGGCCAGTTTGGGGTACGGAAACCACGGGACATACCGCACATAGTCGGCATTTAAGCCGCGCAAAGCCTTTAAGGAATTTTCGCGCATGGCCGCCCCCGGCCTAAGCATGGGGTTACCCACAACCTGTAGTGTAGGGGTTGAGCGTGATGTCATGGTAACATCATTCCAGTCTACCTTTAACTGAGGCGTTTGTGCCCGGCAAATGCCTATCCCCAGTAATAAAAAACTAATACACGTTATTTTTTTCATTAGTAGTCAATCGTTTATAAATATAACCTAAACTTTATGGCAAATAAAAATGCTGTTATCACTGAACGGGAGACTTTTCAAATCCCCTCTTGAGAGGGGGCGCGCTGGAATGAGCGATCATTTTCACCTTCATCCCCCAATGAAGTAGCCTCCTTAAAAACGGGAAGGGCTGTACCTAAAACCAGCCGCTTCCACGTTTTATCTAATCAACCAATAATTAGTATCCTGGATTTTGCTTTAAATTATGATCGAGAAAAATCTGCCGGTCGGGAATTGGGTAAAGGGCCTCGTAGCCATCAAATTTATAATCTGTTGGCGCAAAAGGAACGCCGCCCCTGTCAACAGTCGGGCTTGCCTTTTCGGCCTGGCCGTGCGCGTTCAGTAAAGCGGTCATTTGATCAATTGTGAGCGCGCGTTTCAAATCAAACCACCTGTCGTTTTCAAAGGCCAGCTCAACGCGGCGCTCATGCCTGATGGCGGTGCGGAAAGTTTCCTGGCTTAAACCGCTTAAGGCAGCCAAACCAGCCCTTGCCCGTACCTGGTTAATGTATGTGTAAGCAGTTGCCGGACCAGACGCCTCATTGATAGATTCGGCCAGCATCAGCAATACATCTGAATAACGCAGCACCGGCCAGTCGTCGTCCGTTCTCCCCACTATGGTGTGCGGGTGATTGTATTTATTGATGAATGGAATACCTACAAAAGTACCGGCGGCATTGGTGTACCCTTCTTTAAGTGACACGGCTTTGCGTTTGTCGTTAGGTTCAAATTCGCTGATGATGCTTTTGGTAGGGATGTTCCAGCCCTGCGGGCGACTGGTAGAGAAACCGGTTACAGCCCCCTCTGAACCCCTCGGCGCAAAAATGTAAATGAAATTACTCCACTCGCCCAGGTTATTACCACCCTGATATTGCACCTCAAATACCGATTCGCTGTTGTTTTTATTATTAGGATCGAAAACTGAAGCGTAATCGCCAACAAGAGAGTAGCCTAATGTTAACACCTGCTGTAGTGTGCTGGTAGCTTTAGCGTAATCTTTAGTGGTTAAATAAACCTTACCCAACAAACCTAAAGCCGAGCCTTTGGAAGCCCTGCCGAGATCCGCGGCAGCATATTCGCTTTTCGCGGGCAGCTTTGCGGCGGCATCGGTCAAATCTTTAATAATTTGCGCGTATACATCAGCTTCGGAGCTGCGTACCGTTTTAAAGGCATCAGATGATGTGGCCAGTGGCTGCGTAATCAATACAACTCCACCAAAATACCGAACCAAATTAAAATAGTAGTAGGCGCGCATAAACTCCAGCTCGCCCTGGTATTGGGCTTTCTTTTTGGCATCAATAGCCGTAACACCATCAATTTTTGCAAGCGCGTAATTGATGTTGTACAATGCGTTATAACACTGGTTGTACATATCAGCAATGTTGGCGTTGGTAGCCGTAACGTTCCAAAATTCAAATGCCTCTACCCTATCAGTTTGCCCACGGTCCGACGGATCTAACTGGATGGTTGTATTATCCGAAGACATTTCGGCAAAAATGTACTGGCTGTTCACATGATCCTGCAATGAGCTGTAAGCACCACTTACGGCCTGCTGAATTTCCTGCTCGTTCTGGTAAAATTTATCTGCCGTTTTTTTGGTTGGATCAGACAGATCGAGGAACGTTTTTTTGCAGGATGTAATGGCCAGCATCCCTATAATGAATGATAATTTATATATATTTTTCATCGTTTTACGTTTTTAAATTAGAAGTTGACCCTTGTGCCTATAGAGATGGTGCGTGGAACCGGGTACGATTCACCATCGCGGCCCGGACTAATCACATCATTACCATTATTGGCCCTTGCCGCGTTAACTTCGGGGTTGTTACCCGGGTACTTTGTGATGAGGAAGGCATTATCAACACTGATGAAAATTTTGGCATCGAACAGGTTTTTAATCCTTGGTATAGTATAACCCAGGGTGATATTTTTTACCCAGGTATAAGTGCCGCTGTAAACGTAACGCGAGTTAGCCTCCCTTGTAAAATAATAGGTATTTGAACCTGGCCATTTGCCCGCACCGGGATTAGCCTGAGACCGCCAGCGGTTTTGCACATCAGACAGTACGTTAAATACACCATCAATATTGGCCAGGTTCATTTCAACCGCCCTATAGATCTGGGCACCGTATGAGCCGTTAAACAGCATGCTTAAATCAAAATGCTGATAGCCCACGTTCCAGTTCCAGCCCCAGGTGAATTTGGGGTTGGGGTTACCAATTACCACCATATCCTGGGTATCGTACGATATTACGCCATCCCCATTGCCATCAAAATATTGATAGGTGCCGGGGACATTATTGGCGTTATGCGGCGTTGAGTTAATCTGAGCCTGGTTTTGGTAAATGCCCAGCACTTTAAAGCCATAAAACATACCTATTGGTTTACCAACTTCTGATATGTTGTAGCCATCATAAAAAGCACCGGTTAACAGGGAATTCCTGTCGCCATCTATAGATAAGATCTTGTTGCGGTTAAACGAAATGTTAAATCCTGTACTAACCGATACCTTACCAAAGTTATCGCGGTAATTTACACCAAACTCCAGTCCCTTGTTTTGCAGTTTGCCAATATTGGTGATGATATTACCGAAACCGGCCACCGCAGGCACCTCTACATTCAACAACATATTGGTGGTTAGCTTACGGTAGTATTCAGCAGTAAAGTTAACCTTACCTTTTAGCAGGCTGATATCAGTACCAATATCCAACTGTTTTGATTGCTCCCAACCCAAATTAACATTGGGAAACGAGCCGATGGTGGCACCGGGCACAACCGTATTGCCCAGCACATAATTGCTGGTATTGATATTGGCCTGCGAGGTATAGTTACCAATGTTGTTGTTACCGGTAACACCATAGCTGGCCCGTAGCTTAAAATCGTCAAGCCAGCTCATTTTAGGAAAAAAGCTTTCCTGTGATACCCGCCAGCCAATGGATGCCGATGGAAAATTACCCCAGCGGTTGGCACTACCAAACCTTGAGCTGGCTTCGCGGTTAAATGCGGCAGTAAACAGGTATTTATCTTTGAAAGAATAGTTTACCCTTGACAGGAAACTCTCGATAGTATAAGCAGCCATTCCCGAACTACCATCGCGCTGGTTGGCGGCAGATACATACTCTACCAGGTCATCCGGGAAATTGGTACCGGTTGCATTACCTGTGTTAACGGTATTTTTTTGGAAGATGTGACCAACCGTTACCTCTATTTTATGATCCTTAAATTTAGGTGAATAGGTAAGCAGGTTATCCATGCCAAAGTTCATGTAATTATAAAAGTACTCGCCTGCGGTAGCCTGGCGCGGAGGGGCACTGTTAAAGCCGGCCACATCTGACGGGGTAAAGTCATGATTGCGCTGATCATTAAGCACGCCGCTAACGTTGGTTCTGAAAACAAGGTCTTTCAGTGGTTTAATTTCCACATAAGCGTTGGCGGTTACATTGCTTTTGTACTCTTTGTGTATTTCCTCGTTTAAGCGTTGTACCGGGTTGGGGAAACCAAAAATATTATCGTGCCCGCCTACGTAATTGTTATAGGTGCCATCGGCGTTGTATACCGGCTCGCGTGGATCCATCAATAGGGCCTGGTCAACAATATTGTTGCCAAAACCGCCCGCGATGGCATCGCTGTTTTTTGCCCATGAATAAGCTCCCGAAAGGTGTAAACCAAAGTTGATGTACTGGTTTGGCCGGCCATCTAAATTGGCCCTGGCGGTAACCCGGTTAAAACCTGTATTGATCAATGATCCCTGCTGATCAAGGTAACCAACGGATATGTACGAACTTGATTTTTCGGAACCGTTACTTAGCGACATGTTGTAATCGCTGAAAGGCGCGTTCTGGTGTAGGATCTCTTTATACCAATCTGTAGATACCTTGGTTTGGGCCGGGAACCTGAAATCTGCCGGAATATCGGCCGCAGATGGTTCCCTGTTTTGAAAGTACCTGATCTTGTCTGAATACACATCATTTTCAAACTGCGCGAACTGCGGCCCGGTGAGCATTTTCACCCGCCTTGAATCGGGCACATTGGCAAAGCCGTTGTTTGAGCTTACCGTTAACTTGTAGCCATCCTTTTTACCGCTTTTGGTGGTGATAAGCACTACCCCATTTGCGCCCCTTGATCCATATACAGATGTAGATGCAGCGTCTTTTAATATGGTGATACTTTCAATATCGTTGGAGTTTAAAGCGTTGCCAACACTTGTGCCTACCGGGAAACCATCAACCACGTAAAGCGGATCGCTGGTGGCACCCAGGGAGCTGTTGCCCCTGATCTCTACCTGTAGCTCCTGCCCTGGTTGCCCGGTAGTTTGCTTAGCCACCACACCCGGTGCCTGCCCTTGCAGCAAACGCCCAACGTTTGACGCCGGGATACCCTGCGATTTGGAAAGGTCGACCGATGATACGGCTGCCGTGATATCTCCTTTGCGTTGGGAGCCATATGCCAGCACAACTACCTCTTTCAATCCCTGTGATATCGGCGATAGCCTTATGCTGATGGTTGTGTTTTCGCCAACAGTGATGTGCTTTTCATTGTAGCCGATGTACCGGAATACCAGCACCGCTCCTTTGGCGGCGTTTATGCTGAATTTTCCTTTTACATCGGTTTGAGTACCGGCGTTGCTTCCCTGTACCATTACCGATACCCCGATCAGTGGTTCGGTACTTACAGAATCTGTTAATGTTCCGGAAACGGTTGCCCCCGTTTGCGCCGAAACGGGCAGGCAAAATAACAGCGTTAACGCCATTAAGGGGATGAGCCTGCAGGTTAAAAAAAGTAAAAGTCTTTTTTTCATAATTTATTGCTTATTTGTTACTTATTTTCCTCAATTAATTGGTTTTTATCTGACAGTAAACTGCGTACTTGTTGCACATTTTTTACACCATAGGCATACACATGAATTTCAGTTTCAGAATTGTATTTTTTTTAGGGCTTAGCACTGCTGTTGTACACGAAGCAGTGCATTGATTTAAATCGGTTTTCAAAAGTATCCCAATCCACACCTGCCACAAATACAGGTTTTGATATTTGAGTTATAGTTTTTGACAATTAACAATTATTTGAAAAACAGATATTTACAAAACAACATGGGAGTACATTTTAAAAAAATAGCATAAACGCTATAGAATAAAATCAAACTACTTTAAAAAGTATCACGATATCACAAAGCGTATATCAATTGTCAAAATGTGTAAAGACAGCTTTGCGGGTTTGGTTATTTTAGCCGTTTATAAAGCAATTATTTGCATCTTGGTTAATAACCATTGATCAACAAAAATTCCATATAAAACATGTCCGCTAACAACAGTTTCACATCGCTTATTTTTATTGTTTTTTCCTGGCTTTGCATAGAGCAGGCAAACGCGCAAACCAATACTGCCAAAGCAAAATCAAATACGGTAACCAACTTTGATAAGGGTGGCAAACAGGTAACCCGCTTCAACACCGTTGGCGATGCGATAGACGCCCATGATGGCGAAATAGCCCTGTTTAACGGCACGTATTACCTTTATGGCACCAGCTATGACTGTGGTTTTGAGTGGGGTAACAAAAGCGCCCCCTTCTGCGGCTTCAAAACTTATACATCAACCGACCTTGTAAACTGGACTGACCGTGGCTTTTTGTTTGATGCCCAAACCCAGGTTTGGCAAACCCGTTGCAATGGCAACACGTATGGCTGTTTCAGGCCGCACGTAATCTTCAATCAAAAAACAGGGTTTTATGTACTGTGGATCAACGTTTATGATAATGTATCCGGCTATAGGGTGTTTAGCAGCAAAAGCCCTGTTGGGCCATTTACCGAGCAGGAACAACCCAAACTGGCTGTAAACAGCACCGCCCCCGCAGCCGGGCTAAACAACGGCGACCACGATACCTTTGTAGACGATGATGGCACCGCCTACCTGGCTTATACCGACTGGCGCACCAATGGCACCATAGTTATTGAAAAACTAAGCGACGATTACCTTACCGGCACCGGCCAGGTTGTTAAAGGAGTAACCGCGGGCCGTACCGAAGCACCCGGCATGTTTAAGCGTAAAGGCATTTATTACGTGGTTTATTCTGATCCTAATTGCGGTTACTGTTCGGGCACGGGCGCATCTTATAAAACGGCCACTTCACCATTAGGACCATGGTCTGAGGGTAAAAAGATAAGTGATAACTCCTGTGGCGGGCAGCCTTCTTTTGTATCAACTATCAAACTATCATCGGGTACGGTGTTCCTTTTTGGCAGCGATTTGTGGAACAATGCCGCCAAAAACGAGGCATTGGCCAATTATTACTGGGCACCCCTTACTTTCGCTGCCGACGGCGCTATCATTCCCATGACCTGCGATCAGGCTTTTAAGATCCAGCCATCTGATAATAAAGTAGTTAGTAAACCAAATCCATCAGAATACAAAACTTCGTGCGACATCAGTAAAAATGTACAGCGGTCGCAATCATTTACCGCAGCAAGTGCAGGAACTTTAAATGGAATTTTGCTCACCACCTTTAAAACCGGCTATCCTAATGCCGGGCTTGAGGTGAGCGTATTCAAAGCCGATAAATTGGGAAAACCTTTGGGTGAGGCTTTGAGTACTGAAGTTGTTCCGGTAGAATCTATCGGCTGGTCGGCTAAACAGGTAACTATACGTCCTAAGTTGAAGGTAAAAAAGGGGGTGGCCTATTGTATGGTCATCAAGTCGGCAGCCACAACCGGGTGTTATGGTTTTGCTTATAGCGATACCGCGTTCTCAACCGGGATAGAACAATATAGCAGCGACGGTGGAATTACCTTTAAAGCGGAAGTGAAAAAGGTTTTGAAATACAGGCTGATGATGAAAACCAAGTAACAGTTGATATAGTTTATTTAGTTACACAGCTTTATTTTTTGATATTTCATTTGTAGTTTTTGACATTTTAGTTGTGCCTAAACTAATTGTTGCTAATTTTAATAAAATAAACCATCACCATCTGAAAGACAATTTACGGTTCATTATTGTTTAATTGCCTGCGGATGGCTTTCCTGCTATTAAATTTTAATGATCAATTATTACAAATACTTACCGGTATCAACAGAAGATGAGAATTGGGGATTGTGCGTTTTAAATACCGGCTGTACCCATGTAGAGGCCAACGGATCATATCCGGTGCAAAGCCACCCCGCGCATCATTATTTTAACTGGACTATAGGTCGCGTTTTAAACGAATTCCAGGTTATTTATATCACCAATGGCAAAGGCACCTTTGAATCAGATAGTTGCAAAATACGGGAAGTAAAAGCTGGCACCATTATTATTCTTTTCCCCGGCGAAAGGCACCGTTACAAACCCTGCAAAGAAACCGGCTGGGATGAATATTGGATTGGAATGAAAGGCAACATCATTGATAACCTGGTTAAAAAAGAATTTATTAGCCCTGCCAATCCTTGTTTGTATATCGGCTTTCATGAGGGAATTTTCAACCTGTTTAACCTCATCATCGAAAAAACAAAACAGGAAAACTCTGGCTACCAGCCTTTGATATCTGGGGCCGCCTTACATTTGATGGGAAATTTCCATGCCATTATTAAACAAAACCTGGCCGAGGGAGAAGGCAAAGAAGCAGTGATCAATAAGGCCCGCTTACTGCTCAGGGCAAATATCGAAAACGATTACTCGCCGGAGCAAGCCGCCGAGGAGTTAAAAGTTGGGTACTCCTGGTTCAGGAAAGTTTTTAAAAACTATACCGGGTTATCGCCGGGACAATATTATATCCAGCTCAAAATAGAACGGGCTAAAGATCTGCTCAATAACCCCGAAACACCAATAAAAGAGATCGCTTATTTATTAAGATTTGATACCTATTTTTATTTCTCGACCCTATTTAAAGAAAAAACAGGCATGACGCCTACAGATTACCGGAAAAGAGCTTTAGGGGTAAATGATGTTGTACAAAAAGATTTGAATTAGATTATTTCACTTTCACAATAAATCCGCCGTTTAATAAAGATGGCTTGTTGTATTTAAAGGGCTGCCCATCCCCGGCAGTCATTTGCGCGCCGCTGTACACGGCAATTGCTTGCCCCGCGGCGGTATCCCACTCCATGGTAGCGCCATGGCGATAATAAATATGGGCTTTACCTTCTGCAATTAGACAAAACTTGATGGAGCTGCCTATGGTAATATTCCCTGTAATAGGGAATTGTTTGAGCAATTCGATCTCCACATCTGAGGCATGCGATCTGCTGCCTGCCGCTACCCAATTTAAAGCTTCCGTATCGGCAAAAATTTGTTGCTTGCTGCCCGAAGCGTCCTCTTTCCAACTCCCAATTCCTTTTCCTCCGTAATATAGATCGCCGGTAACCGGTAGATAAATAACACCTAAAACGGGTTGGTTTTGACACATCAGGGCTATGTTTACGGTAAATTCGCCGTTGCGTTTTATAAATTCTTTGGTGCCATCCAAAGGATCAACACACCAATAACAGTCCCAATTTTTTCTAACCTCATAAGGAATCTCTTTTCCTTCTTCTGATATTACAGGGACAGATGGCGTTAAATCAGTCAGTCCTTTCATGATAATCTCGTGCGAAATACCATCCGCAAGTGTTAAGGGCGATTGATCCTCTTTTAGCGTAACGGCGATATCATCGTTATTATAAATAGCGAAGATGCCTGCCCCTGCTTCCTTAGCTAATGCTAAGAGGGAACTGATATCAATGGTATCATGATTAGGAATTTGAAAAAGCATCGTTGTAAGTTATTACAGCAAACATACTGCAAAAATCTGCATCAATAAACAACCGGCGCTGGTTGATTGGCACCAAGATTTATTACAGTTTGCTTTTTAGATGGAAATAAAATCACTATCAAAATAATGGTTAACAATAGCCAACTGATCATCTGGTAATAATCTACAGCAAAGCGTAGCTGGGTTTGTATTCCAATAGTTTTGCTCAATAACCCATTCGATATTTTTATGGCCTGATCAGGGGCTATTCCTTTGGCAGTTAAAGCCTGTTTATATAGGGTTAGTTTTTGCACTGCTACCGGGTTTAGTACACTCAACTGTTCCTGGAAACGACTGGCATGATCTGCCTGCCGGTAAAGCTGAAAGTAATTGACGAGCGCTATACTACTGCAAAAACCGGTAAAGCGCATAAAGATTCCTACTGCCGAGCCTGTATTGCCATATTTTACCGGCGACGACGATATGATGAACAATATAATAGGTGTCATACACATACCTGCGCCCAATCCCTGCAATATCACCGGCAGGATTAAACTTCCGGTATCAACCTGGGCCGAAAACACAAAACACATATAAACATGAAATGCCAGCAACAAGGTAAAACCGTAAATGAGGATCAACCTTAGTGGCTTTTTCCTGAGCATAAACCGGGACGCAATAGTTACACTTACCACGATGGCCAACAGGTTATAAATGAGCAAATACCCCTGATTTATAGGGTCGATGCCTAAAACACCACTCATATAAGAGGTTGTAATACCAAATGAGCCACGACAAATGTAAAACACAAACAGCAGCAAGGCCGCTAACACAAAACTCCGGGATTTAAAGGCCTGGATATAAAAGTATGGTCGTTTGGAATGGAGTTGCCTGATCACAAAAACAGTTAATAGCAATATAATCGCGGTAACACTAAGGGTTATCCGCCTGTCGTCAAACCAATCGTATTGTTGGCCATATATCATTACATAACCTATAAGACACAGGCAAACGGAATATATTACAAAGCTGGCCCAATCTAATTTATATAGCGGTAGTTTGCGATCAAGGTGCACATTATTCATGATGATACACATTAGCACGGCTCCTGGTAAAAAGGAATAAATGGCGCATTTATAAATCACATTAAAATTAAAACTATCAATAATAGATGCTGTAAACAACACCGACAGAGGCGATACACACAACAGCACACAGTAAACAACCGAGTAACCAATCTCCTTTGACCGCTCGTTATGCAACCTGCTAAACATCAGCGTAAGCGTAATACTTAAACTGGTACAGGTAAGCATCCCCTGGATATACCTAAAAATTAAAAGCAGGAAAAACGTGCGGGTATTGTAACAGATATAACAAGTGATAACCAACAACAACACGCTGATAAGCAGGTATATTTTACTGGCAAAGTTTCTAAAAAATCGTTTCTCCAATACCACAAAGCTTGCGGTTGCTGCATACAGTATGATCATTGAAAACTGGGCATCATTAGGGCTAACTCCATAATAACCAGCCGATGCGCTTACATTACTGATAGATAACGAAAACAAAATGATACCCGGTAAAATTACCAGCAGCAAACTTATACGGATAAGCCACTCGGGCACCCATGGTTTAAAAACGGGAATTACGCGGCTCATTTTTTATTGATTTTTGGGTACGGCAACGCTGGCATTCATGCCGGCGCTTAAAAAAGCCACATCGGCAGCTTTGTTATCTATTTTAATTTTTACGGGAATGCGTTGCGCTATCTTCACAAAGTTACCGGTTGAGTTATCTGGCGGCAGCAACGAGAACCGCGAACCAGTTGCCGGCGATAAGGAAAGGATCTGGCCTTTTATTTTCCTATCGGGATAAGCATCCGTAGTAATATCAACCGACTGGCCAATGCGCATATCATGCAACTGAGTTTCTTTGAAATTGGCAACTACCCAAAGACCGGTTTCCTGGTCAACAATATAAGCCAGCGTTTGGCCAACCTGTATCTGCTGACCGGGTTGTATAGTTCTTTTACCCATTTTGCCATTGTAAGGCGCGGTAACCACGGTATAGGAAACATCAAGGTTATTACGCTGTAAAACAAGCTCACGGCGTTTAATTTCTGATAATACCGGCGTAATTTGCGACCTGCTATCGTTCACTTTTGATAGCGAAGCCTGGTAGGTATTTAAAGCCGCCTGGTAATCAGACCGGGCAACATCCAGCGCGCTTTGCACGTTTTCCAGTTGTTGTTTGGTAGCCGATTCGGCATCATACAGTTTTTTAAACCTTTCAAACTCCTGCTGCTGCTTAACCAGTTTTGCTTTAGCAGCGGCTATCTGCGCGTTATTTATTTCGGCAATTTTGGCGGCGGTTTGTACGTTGCTTTGCAGTACCCGCACTTGCTCTTTGGCATTTTGAAGGCCCGCGCCGGCTTCCTCTTGCTGCAACTGGTATTCACGGTTATCGATGATCAATAAGGTATCTCCTTTTTTAACGTCCTGGTTTTCATCGTACCTAATCTCTTTTACAAAGCCGCTTACACGCGCTGTAATTGGGTTAATGTAAGCTTCTACCTGGGCATCATCTGTTTCTTCGTAGCTGTACAGGTGTATCAGCGTTATGATGCCCCAAACCAACAATAGCAAGGCAATTATGCCGGCCATCCAGGTGGTCACTATTGTTATTATCTTATCTGTTTTTGTGTGGGTGGTTATTTGCTTGGTCATGATTAAAGTTTGCCGGTTACGTTTTGTAATTGATAATATTGAAGCTGGGCGGCAATTTTGGCCGCGGCAAGGTCAAAGCGGGTTTGTAATAACTGCGTATCGGCATCTAACAGATCAGTTATTAACGATAGCTGGTTAAAGTAGGTGTTGCTTACTATCCGCCTGTTTTCGGTAGCCTGTTTCACATTGGTTTGGGTAACATCTACCCTATTCAGCGCTTCCTTATACCGTAACCAGGCCTCATTAACCTGTTGGCGTACTACATCTTCGGTTTGGGCATGCTCAATTTCCTGGCTTTCCAGTTCCAACCGGGCCACTTTGGCTTTGTGATAGTTATGATAGAACGATGAAGGCGAAAAAGAAGCCTTTACTCCCGCTAAACCCAACCCATAAATACTTGCTGAATAAGGATAAAACTGGATTTGAGGATAGCTGTAGTTGTAAGCTGCAAACAAACCCACTTTAGGCATTACGTTTGCCTTTACACTTTTTAGCTTCAGTTCTCTCAAAGCTGTTTCCTGCTCAGAGATCTTTACCTGGTAAGCACCATTTGCCGCGTCGGCCAGGTAAGTGCTATATGGTTTTAGCAAAACCGAATCTAACTGAACAGCTTCAACCGGATCAACGCGCTGTTCATCGGGCAAACCTATCAATATGTTTAGCTTTTGATTAGCAATTGCTAAATCGTTATCTAATTGAGTTAAGGAAAGCTTTTGTTTGGATAATTTAAGCTCAGCACGCAGTACATCGCTTTTCAGCACTACGCCGTTCTTTTGCAAGGTTTTGATTTGCAGGAGTTGTTTTTCCTGCGCGGCAATATCTTTCAACAAAAGATCTTTAAAGATCAGGCTGCGCTGCATATCCAGGTAGTAGGCCGCAGCATGCAGCTTTGTTTCAGATATGGTAAGTTTCTTTTGCTCGCCGGCTATATTGCTTTCGTTTTTGCGGGCATCAATTTCCAGGTTTACCTTATTACCGTTGTAAATGTTTAAATAGGCTTCGGCACCTACAGTATATGTGGTATGCAATACCGGGAATTGCGACGGTGAGCTAAATAACCCGTTTTCATAAACTGGCATATTGCTTACGCGTGCATATTCGCCATTGATATTAATTTCGGGCAGGCGTTCGGCTTTGGCGTCTTTTATGGCTTCCTGGCTGCTGGTTATACGCAGTTGTTTTATTCGTACAGCTTTGCTGTTAACCTCGGCCTTTTGCCAAACCTGGGCAATTGTTAAAGGGAGGGTTTTACTGGTGTCGGTAACAAGTTGTTGCGCGCTTAGAGGCAAAACTAACAACAAGGCAGGCAACAGGGTTAGGTGATATTTACTATTAAAGTTCATGGTATTTCAATAGCACAAAGGTGAGGGCTTTTTAAAAGCTTATTTTATTTAAATTTGCCATATGTTTATTCATTCCAGCCAAAACATAGACCGGGAAACTGCCGACAATTTCTTTCGGGATATTGATAAATACCCCGATTCGGTATATGTAATCAACTGGAAAACAGAGCGCAATTTTCCGCAGCATACACACAAAAAAGGTCAATTGATATACATAGAGGGCGGGATAGCCTACATTCACCTTACCCATAAAACTTTGGTGATCCCCGCCCGGCATTATGTATGGATCCCCGCCGGTATGGTGCATTTTGTAGAAATGCACAGATCAGCTATCACCCGTACTATCTACTTTTACTCGCACGACGATAACACCAACCCCTTTTACACCAAGGGTGGTATTTACCCCATAAACACACTTTTACTGCAAATGCTCACTTATTCTGAAAGATGGAATGGCGATGTACGACCCGATGAGCCCGCTTTTAACTTTTTGGCCGGCATTAAAAGTATATTGCCCCAGATCAGTCAAAAAGCTTTGCCAATAGCCCTACCCACAACAGAAAACACCCGCATGCATCCGGTACTTAATTACATGAACGCCAACCTTTTTGAGCCACTTACCCTTACCTTGGTGAGCAGCAAAACCGGTTTTAGTGAGCGCACATTATCGCGCTTATTTCAATCAACCCTGCATACTTCTTTTTTGCAATATTTTAAGCTGCTGAAAATGGTTAAAGCTATTGAGTTGATGTTACAGACAGAACTATCGATGAGTGAGATAGCTTACAAACTGGGTTATAACAGCTTATCTGCATTCAGTGCTATATTTTACCAGTTAACCAGTACCAGGCCGTCGGAATTTGCCAAGCAGTTGAAATGAAATTTAACGCAGCAAACTAATGTATGGAGGTAAACTAAACCTTTGTAACCTGAAATGAAAAAATCGAAGCCTCCCCATTGTATTGCAGATAAATGGAGTTATCTTAAAAACGATAAAACAAGCCGCTATCAACTCATAACAGCCGGACTAAGCTCCCTTCTTTTAAACCGTTCTGCCGCTCCCTTGCTGTAGAATTGTTTAAAATGAGTGAGCTTCCTGATCTCGTTTATCCTTTGATAGCCTGCCTTTTCTTTGGCCAGTTTATTGAGCACCTGGTAATCATCTTTCAGCAGGTCTTTTTTTTGAAGCAAGCCCTCTTTCAATCCCTGTTTTAATAAGTCAGCCATCAGGGTGTTGGCATATACATGCTCGGGCTTTTTAAAATAGGAATCGTTTAGTTGCTTAAACTGATCACTGATCCATTGCCCTGCGGCTTCTGATTTTACAACCATCCGGCCATGTTGTAGCGTAAGTTCAGCTAAAAAGCGGCGCACATCTTTTAAGCTGATCATATCAGCCTGGAAAAGGTCGCGCAGGGTATAATCAACCCTATCTGCACAAAGCAGCGGCAGGGGTTGTTCTAAAATTGGGTAATCATGCCCGAACAAAATGCCGGGATCAAAACCATGCTGGTTCAAAATTTCCGGAATTTCTGAATTGTTGATTACCTCCTCAAAAATACTTTCGTGATAGTCTTCATTAACATGATCAAAAACATAATCGGCCACATGCGAAAAAGCGGTATGCGAAACATCGTGCAGCAGCGCGGCTATCTGCTCTTCCATACTGCCACCCAAGCATTTAACCAGGAACAATACTCCTAAGGAATGCGCGAACCGGGTGTGGTTAATGGCTGCATCAACCAAAAATATAGCGCCACCCTGGTGAACCCGCTTTAATCGCTGCATCGGCTCAGAACGAATTAATTGCGCCAAAACCGGTTCCACATCGAAAACACCATATAGTTTATCCTCTATTCTCATTGTTATATCAAGACAAAAGCATCAATATTTAGCTATCCCTGGATTTTGACTTCCTTACAGACGGCATTACAAATATAATTAAAATACTAATAATATTAGTATTTTAATTAACTAACCTTCAAAAATTAGCCAGGGGCAAATTCCGGGCAAACGCGTCTAAATAGTTAACGGGATAAGCTTTTATTTAATAATAGCTAAGGGAATAAGCTTATTGCGTTGGGAAGATATAAGCATCAAACGATACCTTGTTTTTATTATGTGGTCCTGGTTAAATGATCCTGGTATCGAAGGGACTTGTATTGGCCAACAGCAGGCACAAATATTTGGATGCGCCTAAATTACGCGATACATCAATTTAGTGTTAACCATGTTAAAATATAATATATTGATTATCAATATATTACAATAAATTACATTTAAAATATGTTAAGTTATGTTAACCCAATTAAATGCGTTTGCCCTGGGAGCAAACGCCAACTACCTCGTATTATTACTTTAGCACTATCTTTATCAATTCATGGATATCAAACTGCCGCAAATTATAGCTGAAATAAAAGCCGATATATCGCTTAATGAACGGGATATCACTTTGTACGAAAAAAATAATTTTGATTCCCGTACAAATGCCATCGACTTTATTGATTTTCATATTCTTGATCGGATAGCAAGCCTGCAACAACAAACCGGGCGAAATGAAGAGTTGCATGCATTGAAAAAACGTGCGGAAAAACTCGAAAACGAACTTGAAGAAATAAATGCCGAACTATTTGTTCATTTAAAAGAACAGATCAGAACAGGTGGATATACTCAATCATCCTTTCAAATGATGATCAGCAAATATTTTGGTGATCATTTTTTTGATGGTAAAAAAAACACGGAGATGGGCTATAACAACCTGGATATTTTCATCAACGGGGTACTATTGGGTGAAACCATCCCCACACTAACTATTGAGCCAAAACCAGAGATGGTATTTTACCAACAAACACCTGCGAAAATAATATTTGAACTGGCTAACTTAGTAAAGGCAAAACCGGATGATGTTTTCTATGACCTGGGTTCGGGCTTAGGCCAGGTTCCAATTCTTATAAATTTAATCAGCGGAGTAGTTTGCAAGGGGATAGAGTATGAACCCGCTTATTGTAATTACGCGCAAGGCTGCGCCCTCAATTTAAACTTACTTAATATTGAATTTATCAACGCAGATGCCCGCAAAGCAGATTACTCTAAAGGAACAGTATTTTTTATGTATACCCCTTTTGCAGGAAGCATAATGCAGACGGTGCTGACCATGCTGCAAAACGAAGCAAACAAAAGAGTTATCCGAATTTTCACCTATGGCCCCTGCTCTCCTGTTATAGCCAAGGAAAACTGGCTTACCTGTGTGAACGGACCAGCGACCGACTTTTACAAGTTGTATGAGTTTAAAAGCAATATAAATTAGCCGCCGCTTGATTTAACTCCCTTATGCCGCGCGATTTTTAGTTCTTAAACTGATACTGCGCGGATTTTACTATCAATTGGATTTCATTTGCTGATAACGCCGATTCAAACACTTTCACCTCATTAATATACCCATGAAACACCCGCTCCGAAGGAAATTCCTCATTTCGGCCCAACACCCATTTGTTATTTACCGATAAGTTGACGGTTACGTCGAGCGCTGCAGTTCCGGCTAAAACACCATCAATATACAGATAGAGGCCATTGCCCGTACAAACGCCGGCTACATGATGCCAATGATTTGTCCAATTGGCCGGCACATTTACGGTGACATCGCCCCGGCCCCAGCCACCGGCAAAAAAGGTAAGGGTTTTATTATCCATGGTTTGCAAAACATGATTATCGCCTTTGGTGATCATATCAACAAGGCCTTTTTCTTTTCCGGTTGGATAAACCCAGCCCATCATGGTAATGGTTTCGCCCATTCTATCTAAAACAGGGGTATTTGGCATTTCTACATAGGTATAATCACCAAAAAGCAATTTTTCCTGGGCGGTATTGCCTATAATAATGGCGTTGCTATTAAAGCCGGATTTATCAGACACGGTTGTTCCGTTAATATCAACATCCAGTATTAAGGATTCCAAATTGCTGTTGTAAACCTTGTAAATGGCACTTGCAGTATCTACCTTCAATTTCTTAAATCCTTTACCGGCGGCTGCCATCGTATGGTTGATCGTTCGGGTTTGGCCGGCGTTCAGTTTTATTTTATCTGCAAAAACGATGGTATCATTCAGCTTTACAGGGATATCGAACACCTTCGCTACACCGCCGGTATTCTTGATGGTGTATTTGATCCCCTGTTTTTCATTTAGCTTCACCATTGGTTTAACATCAAGATTCCATATTTTGTAAGGATGATGTTGTAGCCTGGCGGGTAGCTTTACCTCAACCACAACAGGGGCCGAGCCATCAATACTCAATACTGTTTCTCCTGCCGGATAAAGTCGGATCGGTATAGAATCATTAACCGTGTGCCCGGTTTCTACCAGGCAATTTTTGGTACAATAAGACTTGCTGTTGGCTATTAACTTCACTGTTTTAATGCCTGTGCTACCGCTATTACTTAGGGTAAATTTGACCCATAAAGGCTCATCGGGGTTTACCACTTTTTTTGTGGAAGATACATTAGCGATTTTAAACCGGGCGCTTTGTTGGGTTGCCGATAGTTCGATGGGCGTTTTATTCAGGGGCCAGTCGCTTCTATCGTGTCCCATGTTAAAACTCATACTTCCTCCTTTTACAAGTAAAGCATGCGGTACAACAAGTTTTTCAAATGGCTTGCCATTAACCTTTAAACCTTGCACGTAATTGCTTTTTGCCGATGAATTATTACTATTGATAACAAAGGTTTTGCCATTAGGCAAATGAAGCGTTACCGACTTAAACAGCGGCGCGCCGATAGCATACAAAGGCCTGCCAGGGCAAACCGGGTAAATGCCCATGCCGCTGAACACGTACCAACTTGAGGTAGAGCCCAGATCATCATTACCGGGCAAGCCGCCTGGGCTTGCACTAAACCTGTTCAACATAATTTGCCTAACCCACTTTTGAGTCAGTTGTGGTTTGCCGGCCTGGTTAAACAGGTAGGGTAAATGAAATACTGTTTCGTTATCAAATAACACCACATTATTGGTTAACAGCGAATCTAAACGGGTAGCAAACTGGTTATCGCCACCCATCATATTAACCAGGTCAAGGCCATTTTGAGGTACAAAATAGGAATATACCCATTTATCGCCTTCTTTATAACCAGATGTGCTGGGTTGTAATTTAAAGTCATCGCCGTTACGTGGCAGCATGAGCAACTCATTTGTATTTAACAGGTTGCGGTAGTTGTAAGCCCGTTTGGAGAGCAGTTGCTCATCTGCGGCATTGTGCATTACCTGGCCGGCAAATTGCGAGAGCGCCCAGTCGTCATAAGCATATTCAACCGTGCGGGTTACCGATTCGGGACTGGTATAAGGGATGTAGCCCTTTTGATTATACACCTCCATATCGTTTTGGACAAAAGGCCCGCCAACAATGCTCTTTTTCATAGCCCTGTAAACAAGTGCTTTATCGAAGCCGGTAATTCCTTTCAGGTACGAATCTACAATAATAGGGATGGCATGATTCCCCGTCATTGATTCGGTTGGCAGGTAGCCGCTTTGTTTATAAACATCCAGCATAGAAAGGATCACATCCTTTTGTTTCTGCGGATAAAGCAGCGTAAGCAAAGGGTGCAGCGACCGAAAGGTATCCCATGGCGAGAAAAAATCATACTGAACATCGCCGGTTTTCTGATGAATCAAACCATCAACACCTGTATACCTTCCATCGGCATCGTTAAGTACCCAGGGTAACAGTAGGGAGTGATATAAAGCAGTGTAAAACACGGTTTTGTTTTGCTCATTGCTATCGCTTACATCTACCACAGCCAATAGCTTTTGCCAGGCCTGGCTTGTTTGCTGGCGCACCCGGTCAAAATCAAGCCGACCAATTTCCTTATCAATATTGTTTTGCGCTCCCGCATAACTAACCGACGATGTACTTATTTTAACTATGATATTCTTTTGTGCCGGTAAAAATGTGAACACCCAGCCGCCATCTAACTGCTTTTTATCTACAAAACTTTCGCTAAAGTTGAGCACCGAGTGGTTATTTGATGCGTGGATTATTTTTGATGATGAAGTGGTTAAGTCACCGCAGTCACCGATGAAAATGCGAGGTTGACTGCCAGGCGCGAATGTAAAACGGAACATACCGGTACGCGGAGTGGCCGTGGCTTCGGTAGTAATGTTTTCCCGCTCAAAATGTACTTTATAATAACCTGCCGATGCCTTTTCATTACCATGCGAGAACCTTGCGGAGTACTTACCTGCTCCAAATTCCACCCTGTCACCTATCGGCATGATAAAAAACCGACCGGATGAGCCTTCGGGGTAGCCGCTCGCATGTTTAAAGCAACTGAAATAATAAATGGAACTATCGGCATAGTTATACCCGCGGGCACCGGTAACCCTGGTTTCGGGACTCAACTGGATGTTTCCCGATGGCGCCGCCGCGCCAGGATAGGTGCCGCCAATGTTGCCCCATTTGGTGACTACATTACTTACCGTTGTGCCAATAAAAGGATCAACATATTTTAAGTGGTTTGATTGCTGGGCTGATGCCCGGCCTGCAAAGCCACATAATAATATCGCAACACAAAAAAGAAAAACTGACTTAAACCTATCTAACCGCATCCTTAATATTTTAGAAGCTAATTGTTTTTTTGTAGAGACGCATCACATGCGTCTCCCGCGTGCAAATCGGATTTGTTCTGCGGCATAGAGCCATACCTCGGGTAATCCGCTCTGTATAGCTAAAGACGCATGTGATGCCTCTCTACATTAAAAAGCCTCATTATAAAACCTTCCCAATTCCCTATATCTTTATATAAATCTTCCTTTTATCCAACACATACGCTACCAGCCAGCACAGCATCATATAACAAATAGCAAATACCAGGGTGCCAAAAGCGCCGGGGAAAACGCGCTGGTAGAACACCTGGTTTATCCAATCGTAAAAGCTGAGTTTAGGGCCAACCCAAATGGTTTGAAACACGGTAAGCAATAATTCCGACAGCAAATAAATGGCCAGTGAGTTCCTGCCGAAGGTGAGGAAGAAATTGGTGCCACGCTGTATCTTTTTAATTTCAATAGTGAAGATCAAAAAGCCAAGCAGCAACAGATCGATACCGATGGTAAGCAGGGAGAACGAGCTTGTCCACAGTTTTTTGGCTATTGGGAAAAACTGCGCCCAGAACAGGGCTGTGGCAATCAGTAAAACACCAGCCATGAACAGCCTTGCAACCGATTCATAGTTTTTACCCTTCCTCTGTATAAACGCGCCGGCCAAAAAGCCGCCTATTACGTTCACTATCCCCGTTAGGGTACTTAGCAAACCTTCGGGGTCAAATGCTATGGGGCCGCCTTTGTCGTGGTATAAATGGGCATTGCCCATTATTACAATGTCCAACTTGGTGCCGGCATTGCCCAGCATGGTGTACTCTTTACCGGCTTCGCCAAATGCGAGCAGGAAAATCCAGTACCCCATTAAAAGTACTACGGATATGATCACCGCTGTTTTTTGCGAGCAATAATGCACAATCAAAGCGCCGAAGAAATAGCACAACGCGATGCGTTGCAATACACCCATAATGCGGGTATGGCTCAGCGGGTTAAACGCCCAGCCACCGGCTTCGCGGTGAAAAAACGGAAACCAGTACATGAGGTAGCCCAATAAAAATATAATCACCGTTCTTTTAAAAATCTTGCCGATAAATGCGGCATCGGTTTCAAACTTCTTTTTGGAGAAACTAAGCGCGTTGCCCACCGCAAATAAAAATGACGGGAAAACCAGGTCGGTTGGGGTAAAGCCTATCCATGGGGCGTGATCAAGTGGTGTCCATACATCCGCGCCCGAACCTGGGGCGTTTACAATGATCATAAAACAGATGGTCATCCCGCGGAATACATCGAGCGCCGTAAATCTTTCAGTTGTTATTGCCATGTTTTTTAATTCAATCTTTAATAGTGGCGGTTAGGGTTTTGATCAGTCTGCCGGCGCCTGGTTCGGTTACAATTTTTACATCATCGGGATGTTTGCCGTCCTCGTCGTAAATAACAACTTGATTAAGGCCGTCCTTCAGCCAGCATTCGGGAATGTACAAGCTTTTCATATCCAGTTTTTCGGGATAGCGGCCCAGGTCATGGCCATTAACCCAAATGGAACCATGCCCCAGGTTTTTAGGGTCGATGCGCCAGATGAAGGTTGGTTTTTTAGCCGCGTTAACGGTAAAAGTGCTGCGGTAAAAACAAGGCATCGCGGTGCTTTTTCCGGCAAGCTTAGCCCAACCAGTATCTGCAAAAGGATTACCTGGACCGCCTTTTAATTGCCAGCCGGTAATTGCCTGCGCATCTCCAATGGCATTAATCTTCACAGGCTGATCTATCCCGCCCTCGTTAGAGTAGTTTTCAATGAATATACTCAAGTCGATAGGCTTTTTCAGCGTGGTCGCATCGGTGATATCCACATCAAAGGGCTGGTTCCAGCCATCATGATGAGCTACCTGTTTGCCATTAATAAATATGGTTGCGTTTTCATCAACACTTTTAAATAGCAGTTTAATTTTTGACGTGCCGGGCACCTGTTGAGGTATAGTTGTATGAAACCAGGCAAAGCCCTCTTTCAAATTAAACACATCATTACCAATTTTATATTTTTTGTAGGCCGAAGTATCAAACGTCGGGGGGCCGTTTTTTACATCGTCTTTCTTAGCGGCTTTGGTAAAAAACCAGTTGCCCAATTCTGTAATGAACGGGCCGCCCTTTTTAATCAGCGCATTGCCAAAGATGCCCTTACTATCAACCTTATCTATAGGCCCAAGGTAGGCAGCCAGTTTATCCCTACCGTCGTGCGCGGCAAAAACGGTAAATGTATGCCTGCCCTTTTTTAGGTTGAAGGACACTTCGTTATCATTCAGCTGCCATTTTACAGCTGGCTTACCATCTACATAAGCCTGGCCCCTGCCACCTCCGTTTACCTGCAAAGTATATTTCCCGGTTGATGGAATGTTTAATATTGTTTTATACCAGGCATCTGGCGTTACATCAGCATCGGCACCCATGGGTTGCGGGTGGGTTGATTTTAGCCAGCCCGCTGTACCGTTGCCTGCCAGCGCGGCTTTCGCTTCCCAGTTATTCAGCATAATGCTGTCGGGCTGGGCTCTTAATTTTATGGCCGGAACATTTAAGGCTATTGCTTCTTTATCGGTATAAACTAAAATCTTATTGGCTTTCGCTCCAACAAGAGGATCTTCTGTTGTTAGCTTGATCTGCCTAACTTGCTTGCTAACATCAGCAACGTAATTAGCACCACTAATAATAAAACGCTGGCCGGCCGCTTCGGTAATGAAAGTGCGATCCGTCCATTCCCGGTTCATGACCAAAATGCGGATGGTTTGCTTGCCCGCTGTAAAGTTAAACTCCAATGGTTTATCAATAGCCGGCATCGGCATATTCAGATCGACTTTATGACCATCGATTTTTAATGCTGATGATGTAGTGTTTACAGCATCACCGTTGGTAGTAAGATGCAAGGATAAGGGCTCGCCCTGTTCCGCATCCAATATAATGGTAGTTGTATTTTGCTGATCTGCTATCGCGAATATCCGGGCATCCGCACGGTTAATCATAACGCCTGCTGATAATTTATAATTGCGGATCAAAGGATAGATCTCGCCTGGCAAAATAGTTAAAGCAGCATCTGCAACATTAACTTTCACAGGCTTTGCACCCGGATTATCTAAAAACACAATATCGCCGACTTGGCTGGTACGGGCCGATACTTTAATTGCTGTATCAGTTACTATATTGCTGTATTTAGCGGTTGCATCGGTACTGTTTTCCAATACGCTTTGAAAACTTCTGCCAAACCAGGCGGCGCGTTTAAAGGCGTAATATATTGGTCGTAAATCACCGGTTTGCCCTATGGCCGCGCCGTAGTCATATGATGCGGCGTCCTCATCGTTATTGGTATAGCCAAAGTTCGATCCACCGTGTGCCATATAATAATTATAGCCGTTGCCGCCATGCGCTATGATTTTCCAGGTACGCCTGTCATATAATTGGTCATCACCCGGCTTGGCACCGTATTGCGAATACCACACACTCCAAAACTCGGTAGAAAACCAGGGGTTTGATCGTTTGGCATCATCTAACTTACCATCACCGGCCGGGTCGCTGGCGTGGTGCAGGCCGCTAAAAAAGTAGGGCACCTGCAAGCCCATGTGCAGGGCTTTACTTTGCAAATGGGTAAAGTATCCGTTAGGCATGGCGGTACCCCAGCCTTTAGGATGCTCATTCTCTAACTGAACCAGCACAACCGCGCCGCCCTTGTTAATTTGCCTGTTGAACACTACGGGTAAAAGATGGTCAAAAAACCTATCTACATATTGCTCAAAGGGTTTGTTATCCTCACGTACACTTACCCCTTTTTTAAACTTAAGCCATATAGGGTAACCGCCGTTATCCCATTCGGCACAGTAATACGGACCAACGCGCACAATGGCGTACATGTTTAACTGTTTCACCAGGTCTAAAAATTTGCCCAGGTCACGGTCACCGGTAAAATTGAATTTACCTTCTTTTTCTTCATGGAAGTTCCAGATGGTATAAATCTCGATACAATTAAATCCTGCGCGTTTGATGCGTAACAACCTATCATACCATAACTCATGCGGAATGCGTGCGTACTCCAAACCGGCCGATACCAGGAAGGTACGTTTACCTTCAATAACAAAGCCCTTGCTATCAAAATCGATATAAGGTTTAGCTGCAGCCGATGCCGGAAAGATATGATCGTTACTGGCCTGGCTGTGGGCAGTGGTGATAGTGAATAGTAAGATGATTATCAGGTAGTAGTATTTCATATATATTTTATATGGAGAGGCAGTGTTTTGCTTTCTCCGGGTCCGGCGCTTTCATGCCGGGTGCTTTTATTTTAAATATGTCATTGAGCGAAGCGCGGCAATCTCGTCGCCCTACAGAGCAGACATGCAATTTGCTCTGTAGAGCGGCGACGACTCACCCGGCTACGCTTCGCTGGCCACCCTCTCTTCACCTGCGGTGGAAAGAGGGGTTTAAATAGCTCAATCAATTGATAATAAACAACATAAACCTAATAAATTTTCAAACCCCTCTTTCCGGCGAAGCCGAAGAGAGGGTGCCGTTCGCCAAAGGCGGACTGGCGGGTGAGTCTTCGTCGCCATGCGATCTGCGGCTAAATAACGCTTATTTCCCCAATCCCCTCTTGAGAGGGGGCGTGCCGGGCGGTGTGCAGGCAGGGGTGTGTTTGCCAGCGTTCTACTCCGCACGTAAAACACACCCCTCCGCCCCTCTCAAGAGGGGATTCGCACATACCATCGCTTTTTTTCCTACTTATACGCCTCCAAAATCACTCCATTATACTTCACAAACAGTTGCTTTGCCTTTTCAATGGCATCGCCTTTGGCGGCATCTGTGTAGGCATTATCGTGTTTGTTTACCCAGGTCCACTCCCAGTCTTTTACCTGTTTATCAAAAGCCTGCGCATCAAACTCACTACCAGCGGCCATGGCTTTGCCTACTTGGTTAACAAACAGCTCCCAACGTGGCTTGTAGTATCCCTTGATCAAGCCTGCCCATTGGCGGTTGGAGTACTCACGTAAGCCACTTTCTTTATCGCCCCAAAGGGTAACCAGGTCGCGGGCATTAAACTCGTACAGGTTCTTTTCTTTTTCGGTAATGCCGTTGGCCCTTGCCTCGTTAATCCATTTACCCAATAAAAAATCCTTTCGGGTACTTAGCAGGGCGTCCATATCATCCATCAACTCCAAAAATTGACTGCTATATAATTTAAACTGCTGTAAATCTTTACGCCGATAGGCATCTGTCATTTTTTGCTGCAGCGGATTGGCATAGTTAGCTAACACCTGGCGGGTAACATCAACTATATCGTAATTAAAACCGTCGCTTTGTTTCAGGCTATCGGCAGCATTGATGAGCAGGCCCCAGGCTTTAACCAGTTTCGCGGGATTATAGTCCAGTTTGGTTAATACCCTGTCGATAGATTTTTGGAACGTTGGCCTTGCTACAATGATCGATTCCTGTCCGCCTTCGGTAAGGCCGCCGGCGTAAACCGTGTTCAGCAGTATGTTCCAGGCCGCTTTCGCGTTTTGATTATCGGCAGCATAGCGGCGGTGAGCATAATTGGCCACCCAGGCATCAGCATCTATAGGGGTATCGCGCCATACGTTTTCCAGCATCAGCGCAAATAAGGCCGGATTTTGTTCAATACCTTCAGGAGTAACGCCTATACCGCGCATATTTTTTGATTCGGGATCATGCAGGGCAATCGCCGGATCGGCGGCTACGTGGCGCATGCGACCAAACAATGCGATGTTACCGCCAAAGTTTTGCAGCATACTCCAAATCCAGGGTTTGCCGTAATACGCCTCGGTACGGTTCCAAACCGGGTGGGCATCGCTGTACAGGTCAAGCACAATCATTTGCTCATTAGGTACCGCGTTTAACAGCGCCTTGATCTGCTGCGGCTGCCAGAATTTGTTATTGTAATGAAACATCCAGCCCTGCATTACCCAAATAGCTTTCGGGTCGGCAGCGGCCATGGAGTTAAACACTTTTTTACTCATGCCATCTAAATAGGTTGAGTCGTTTGTTGGCGGCACGTTTTCATTAAAAGTATCGGCCGAGTACAGGTGATCGGTACTAAAAACTTTGGTTTGCGCTTCAATATATTTTTTGCCAATGGTTTCAAACATCGGGTCATCGGGGTCAAGAATGTACACATCAGGAAAACCGGCATCCCAGTTGGTTTTTTTAACCTTAGCGCCCGGGAACTTATCTTTAAATGATGGTGGTACGTGGCCGGTAAATGAGGATAATACCGGCGTCATCCCGAATGAACGTTCGCGCTCCAATATCTTTTTCTGCAACTCCTTATGGCTATCTTTCCAATGCTGTGGCAGCGGACCACCCCATGCATCTATATTCCCCATCCAAAACCATGAAAAATAAGCCGGACCGCTAAAAAACTCATCCAGTTGCTTATCGGTAAAGCCCATCTCTTTGTATACGTCCTGCCAAATCGCTTCTTCGCCGGTAATGGCCAGGGGCAGGTTAATGCCGTTAAGGGCCATCCAGTCAATCTCTTTTTGCCAGCGGTCCCAGTCCCACCAGGCCATGGTGTAGTTAAAGGTGCAATAGTTAAGGTAATACCGATATTGATAGGGCGTATTTTTATGAATAGTGCCGTTTACCATGGGTAAGGTGACGGGCAGGTTTAAGTTGGTACCATTCCAGCCAATATCGCAAAGGCAATAGGTCTTCAAGTAATAATTTAGTGCCGATGAAATGGAAAGGCCATTGTTGCCTCTCAGAATGATCTTCCCATCCTTGCTGCTCAGCTCAAAAACATCTTTACCGTTTTCCTGCGGGATAGCTTCAATTACAAAAGCCCCGGCCTTACCCGGTATTACCCGGTTTATAAAGCTTATTGAAGCCTGCTGATCAACCTGCGCATTTGCCTTTAAGCCAAACGCCGCTACCATAAAAATAAACAACCACTTTCTCATCAATGTATTATCTGCTTTGGAATTATTTAAAAATTAAAAACGTTGTTGCATGTGTTTCACCTTATGCATTACGTATCATAAAATTATGTCATTGCGAGCGAAGCGCGGCAATCTCGTAGTCCTACAGGGCGAACAAGCATAGTTACGAGATTGCTTCGTTCCTACACAAGACGGATTCTTTGAATGGTTGCTTTTAAAATCCCCTCTTGAGATGGGGCGCGCCGGAGCGAGCGATGGCAGGGGTGTGTTTAGCCCACGTTTTATCGCATGCACAACACACCCCTCCGCCCCTCTCAAGAGGGGATTCGCACACGCCCTCGCTTTTAATCGTCATATCCATCTTCACTGTCCGCCGGATTTCAAAACTCGCAATGACATAATAAATATAAAAGCCGGCAAACCAAATAGACTATTTTTTAATAGAGGTTATTCGGTTGCCGGCAAATTATTTATTTATTGTTAAAAATTAGGGTTTTGTACCAGCACACCTTTACTCTTATCAATTTCCACCTGTGGCAGCGGGAAGTAATAATTTTTAGGGCGTTGGAAGGTTACTGTTTTCGACTGATCAATTGGTGCCTTTGAAACCGGCAGCGCGTATATAGCAGCTATATCAACAATTTTGTCTTTATCCCAACGCATTAGGTCCTGGTGACGCTCGCCTTCACCGGCCAGTTCAACACGGCGTTCGTGGATCAGTTGTGTCATACCTGCACCAACAACCGGTTTTAACAAAGGTGAAGCCCGGTGACGGATCTGGTTGATCAACGCGTCGCCCGCGCCTGCACCTTGTGTACGAATCAAAGCCTCGGCCACCAATAGGTAAATATCTGCCGAACGCATCAACGGTACAGCAAACGAATGATCTACTCCACCACCGGCTGCAGTAGTATTGAACACCGCGTACTTTTTAAAAGCAAAACCCGTAGCCGATAGATCGGCGGTGAAGGTGGTCAACCCTTTACCATCGCCAAGGTCAACTTTATCACCTACGCTTAGCAAGGTTGCTGCTTTACGGGTATCATTGGCTTCAAACTCATTGGCCAAACCTTGCAATGGCTGGCTAAAGCCGTAACCCTGCCATGAACGAGGTATATAATACACTGTAAAATCGTTTTGAACCACACTTTGTAATGCTTGTATTGAAAATAATAACTCGGTGCTGTTTTCATTAGCCCGGGTAAAGTTATCGGCGTAATTGGCTGCCAATGCATATGCCGGGTTCGAGATCACTTTTTGCCCGGTAGCAATAGCTTGAGGCAATTTTTCCCAGTACATGTACAGTTTAGTTAGCAAGCCAAGTGCCGTACCTTTGCTTACACGCCCACGATCAGGACCGGTACTGAGATAGCTTTCGGGCAGCAGGTCGACCGCTTTTAAAAGGTCCGATTCAATTTGTTTACGTACCTCTTCGATAGGCGATTTGGGAACGTTAAATAATTGCTTGGCATAATCATCCTCGGTAATAATTGGGGCATCGCCATGAATAAGCATCATGCGCCAGTAACCAAATGCCCTTAAAAAATAAGCCTCGCCCATGCTGCGGTTCTTAACATCGGCAGATATAGCGGTTATTTTAGGAATGTTGATGATACAGTTGGTTGAGCGGTTAATTTCTTCGTATCTCCATTTGTAGGGGTACCTTATAGCTGCGTTTGAAGCATCGTAGGTTAAGTTTTCAATAGCTTCGTCCTCGCCGTGGTCGCCAGAGCGCCAGTAATCATCAGATGGGGTATCAAAAGTACACTCGGCATGGCCAATGTAATCTTCTTCCTCTAAAAGGCTATAAATACCGCTCACCGCGGTTACCGCGTCGGTTTCGTTACGGAAGTAGTTGTCAGATGTATAAACGCCCTGCTGTTTTAAATCGAGCGCCTTTTTGCAGGCGCTACCGAACAACAACAAACCTACACCAATATATAATGATATTTTTGATTTCATGATCTTTTACAGTTTAACAGTTAAACCAAAAGTGATTGTCCTAACAGATGGGTACTGAGCCACGTCAACCCCACGCTGTAAGTTGCCATTGGTATAACCAAGTTCGGGCGTGTAGCCTTTATATTTGGTTATGTAAAACAAATTCTGGCCCGATGCATATAACCTTACCCCTTTAAGCGCGGCCTTTTTAGTCCAGCTAAGCGGCAGGTTATAGCCTAAGGTGGCATTTTTAAGACTCACATAATTGCCGCTTTCAACAAACAGGTCTGATGTGCGGTAGTTATTGTTTGTAGGATCGAGCGATAATCTTGGGATAGAATTGCTTGTACCCGGGCCTGTCCAACGTTTTAAATCTTCGGCATACAGGTTAAACGGATAAGTTGGATCTAAACCCTGCATCCTATCGGCGTTATAAAGACTTACTCCAAATACGCCGGTAAAGCTTAAAGCCAGGTCAAAACCTTTGTATGAGATACTTCCCTGTAAACCGGCAGTAACATTAGGGTTAGGGCTGCCAAGGGTAGTACGGTCATTACCGTCAATCAATCCATCACCGTTTAAATCGCGGAAACGCACATCGCCGGGGCGGATGTTTGCTTTATTTGGATCATTTTTCAATCCCGGATCGGCGTCGATATCTGCCTGGGTTTGATACAAGCCATTAGTTTTCCATCCGTAGAAAGAAGCAATTGGCTGGCCCTGGTAGGTTCTTGAAATTTCCTGGTTTGAACGACCGTAGAACGTAGACTGGATAAAGGTACCCACACCATTAAGCTGGGTTACTTTATTTTTTATGAACGATGCGTTTGCTCCCACAGCGTATTTTACTTTATCGCCGCCCTGGTAGTTCAAATCAAGCTCCACACCTTTATTATTCATAGTGCCGATATTTTGATTTGGGATAGATACCGAACCGTAGGTACTTACCAGCGGAGGCGAGATCAACATATCCTTGGTGTTTTTATTAAACCAGGTGATGGTTGTACTCAACTGGTTATTTAAAAAGCCTGCATCGAGAGTAATGTTGGTCATGGCAGCGCGTTCCCAGGTGATATCCTTATTTGCAACCGTAGCAACCGCGGCACCACTTACACCAGTACCGCCAAATACATAACCATTGTTTTCATATGTACTACCTATGGTAATTAAACTCAAATACTGATAAGGCTTAACATTCTGGTTACCCAATTCGCCGTAACCACCGGTTAGTTTAAGATTGCTTATCCAGCTGATATTTTTAACAAATTCCTCATTAGATAATCTCCATCCCACAGAAAAGGCGGGAAAGTAACCCCATTGTTTACCCGGCAGAAATTTTGAGGAACCATCTGCACGAAAAGTAACGGTAGCTAAAAAACGGCTATCGAAATCATAGAACAACCTTGCAAAACCCGATTGAAGTGAACTTGGCTGAACCAGTATATTGGAATTATACTGTAGGTTTCCTGTGTTAAGTACCCTTTGATCGGTGGCTGTATCGTTATACCCTATGCGTGATGCGTTAAACCCAAAATCATTAAAGCTTTGGTAGGAGTACCCCCCTGTAAAAGTAATATGGCTTTTGCCAAATACTTTATCATAAGTAAGAAATGACTCCAACAGTTGTGAAGAAACTTCCTCTTCTGATTGGGTTAAAGTTGATGTTGGATTTGGCCTTACCTGGTTAACATCGGCAATGCTAAAATTATAATTGCGGATCAACGAACCATCAAACGCGTAGTTTACACGTAATTTCAATTCCTTTAAAAAAGAGATCTCGGCAAATGCATTAGCAAGGGCACGATATTTTTTGGTGTATTTATCAGTTTCCTGAATAGTAGCGTAAGGGCTATTGATATCACCTAACTGCGAGTTGCCCTTTGCTGTTCCATAAGTACCATCCGGATTAACCAAAGGGATAGCCGGGTTAAAACGCAAAGCCGAGAATATTAAACCCGTTTGCGAGTTGTTGTTATCAAACCCGTTTTGGTTACCGTATGATAACTGGATGTTTTCGCCCAGTTTTAACCATGATGTGATTTTATGCTCGGAATTAATGCGGGTGCTGTAACGCTTAAAATTACTTTTATCAATGATGCCGTCCTCATTATAAATAGAACTTGAAAAATAGTAGTTTGATTGATCATTGCCGCCCTGTATGCTAACATCGCCGTTGGTTACGTGGCCGGTTCCCATAATGGCGCGCTGCCAGTCGGTTCTTTGGGTGGCGTAATAGGTATCGTTCCATGGCGCTACAATATCAATACCATCATTGGTATAACGCTCTCTTTTCAATTTATATAAATCGGGCGCGGTTAATACATCAATGTATTTGGTTGTATTTGAAAAGCCGTTGTAAAAGTTAACCGATGTGGCCAGCTTTTGGTTATAGGTACCTCTTTTGGTAGTTACCAATACTACGCCATTTGCAGCGCGGGTACCGTAAATAGCACTTGACGACGCATCTTTCAAGATGTCGACAGAGGCAATGTCATTAGGGTTAATGTCGCTCAAAGCATCAGGGTTACTGGTTGGCACCCCATCAATTACTATTAGTGGGTTGGCATCATTCACGGTACCTGTACCGCGGATACGGATACTTGGTGCAGCACCCGGCGAACCATCATTACGCACAATGCTAACGCCGCTTGCACGGCCATCCAAAGCCTGTGCAGCAGATGCTACCGGCAGGTTTTGAATATCAGCACCTTTAACGCTGGCTACAGCACCGGTTACATCTATTTTTTTACTGGTACCATAACCAACTACCACCACCTCGGTTAAAGCCGATGGCAGGGCCGTAAGGGTGATAGCTAAAGGCGCATCACCAGTTACCGTAACCACCTTTTTTTCGAAGCCGATATAGCTAAACTCCAACACGCCGTTAACCGGCGCGTTAATCACAAAGTTGCCATTGATATCGGTTGTAACCCCAAGGTTTGTTCCTTGCAGCCTAATGTTTACACCAATAAGCGCTTCGCCTTTGGCATCAACAACTTTACCTTTTACTAATAACAGCGCATTAGCATTATCTGGGGTAGATATGATCACTACGTGATCTTCGCCCATTTTATAGGGCAGCTTATTATCCATAAGCTCGGCAAGCACCTGCTCAATGGTTGCGTCTTTTACATCAAGGTTAACCTTGCCCAGCTTTTTAATAGAGGCATAGTTGTAAAAGAAACGATAATCGCTTTGTTTTTGAATTTTAGTAAGAATACTGCTAACATCCGTTTGTTTAATGCTAAGCGTAAATTTTTGCTGCGAGTAAACGCTGGCCGAAACCTGCAAACACGAAACCAGGATGATAAAGAAAATTGCTTTCATGAGCAAGACAACTTTAAGGCATAAAGAGGCACCAGGACGAGCAAATGCCGTTCTTGTTTTTTTCATTACATTTGTTTTGAAAATTAATGGATAGAGTAAGCGGCCCTTGGAAAGTAGCTTACTCCGATTGATAAATCCTATTTTTACAGGGAAGAGTTTGCAGCTCTTCCTTTGTTATATAATATTGATTTTCAAGAATCTGGTAAGTAATTGTTTAAAATCATAAGCTGTTATTTAGGGTTAATTAAGTTGTTAATTCTATTTACGGGACAGGTATAATACATTGCCTTCAAACCTATATTTAAAAGGTGTTGTTTGCACCATGATCTGCATGGCCGTTTGCAGGCTTTCCTTATCAAGTAAACCACTTATCTGCTCGTTTTTTAAATCGGCACTTTCAAACACCACCTGCACGTTATACTTGCGTTCTATTTGTTTGGCAACGTCTTCAAAAGGGTCGTTGGTAAACAAAATTCGTTTATCAAGCCACGCTGTTTCCTTAACTTCTTCGGGTTTAACATCGGGAAGGGCCGCTACCTGGTATTCAATTTTACCCTGCTTAGAGTTATTTGCAGCTGCGGCTTTTGCAGGCTGGTTAACCACTATCAATTTTTCGTTAGGCACCAAAATGATGGTTTTCTCGGGACTGTTGGTAAGCTGTACCTGCACTTTCCCTTGCAGTAAGGTGGTTTCGGTGGTTTTATCGTTGTTGTAGGCCTTAACATTAAATACAGTACCCAAAACCCTAACGGTAAATTTATTGGTATGCACTAAAAACGGGCGCTTAGGGTTCTTTGTCACTTCAAAAAAACCTTCGCCGGCAAGGCTTACATCGCGTGTTGCTTTGTCAAAATTATCGGGATAGGTAAATGTACTGCCGGCATTTAAGGTAACCTTAGTACCATCGCCTAAAACCAGGTGGCGGGTGGTGCCTAACGGAACCTTGATCTGCTGCATTAACACACTTACCAATTGCGGCGGCGTTTTTTTACTCAAGGTATAAAACACGCCTGCAAACGCGAATAGCAGCACCGCCGCGGCAGCGGCAGCCCAGCCCCACCTGAAACCAGTGATCACTTTTGGTTCAGGTTGTTCATCAACCGCGTCGTCGGCAGCCTTGATCTTCGTCCAGATGTTGTCTAAATTCTTGTTTAGCTCCTCTTCGGCTACAGGGCCTGTGGCGGGGATATCACTCTTTAGCTCATCAGTTAATTGATGTAGTCTTTTGTAATCGGGAAATTTTTCCAGAAATAGCTCCAGTTCGGCCAGCTCGGCTTCGGTTGCCGCTTTGCCCATGCTTTTAACCATAAGGTCAATAAATCTGGATTTGCTCATGTAGGGTATTGGGTTGTTAATACCATAAGGACACAACAAACAATCGTTTTTCTCAAAAGAAATTAAAATATTTTTTCGGGCGGATGAAAAAGCTGGTTATATGCTACCTGGAAACCAGGGCTTCATCCAATTTTTCAAGCGCGATACGAAGCTGCCCGAACACGGTTTTATTGGAAAGACCTAATATATCAGCCACCTCATTGCAGGAAAGATCATCCTCTTTCACCATTTTAAAGACCAGCTTACAACGCGGGGGCAGGCCGTTAACAGCATTAAGGATACGGGCGGTTAGTTCCTTCCCGATAAGCAATTGTGAAGGATCGGGTGATTGGATCTCGTAGTGGATCTCGGATAATTCTTCCTTTCGCTTTTCGAAGGTATTGTTGCCGCGGTTGTAGTTAAGGCAGGCGTTTTTAACGCTCACATATAAATAAACCTTAGGGTTATAAACCACATTGAGTTTGTGCCGGTTAAGCCACAGATTCACAAATATATCGTTCACAATTTCCTCACATATCGCCCTGTCGTCCAGGAACGAAAAAGCAAACTGCACCAGTTTTTTCACCAGCAATTTATAGAGTTTATTAAACGCCTCTTCATCGTTATTATGGATGAATGATACCAGCTCTTTAATCTCTAAATGTTTCAAGCAAAAATTTGTCAGTGTGAAATCAACCGGTCAAATATAAGACAAATTTAAAGGTGAATTTCAGGTATCAATAACTCGATATTACCCACTTTCACCCTCCTACACGCCAACATAAAAGCGGCTTAATTCGTCATCAACCAACTATAAAAACCGGGCCAATCGGCATTCCATTGCTTTTCGTTGTGGCTGGCTCCTTTTATAACGGTTACCGGTGAATTTTCGGGCTTGATTCCTTTCTCCCGAATAAGGTCGGCCATCTTTTTCATATCACTTACCATCAGGTCGCTTTCGGCATCGCCACATACAAAGTAAAACCGGGATTTTTTATTGAGCGAGGTTTGTTTAGCAAGTTTATATATTTCGGGCGCTATCCAAAAAGCCGGCGAAAAGATTCCCGCGTTACCAAAAACATCAGGATACTTTATCGCAGCATACATTGATATTAGCCCTCCCGTTGAACTGCCCGCTATAGTAGTATATTTAGCTTCCTTTTTTGTGCGGTAATTTACATCAATGTAAGGCTTTAACGTTTTTACCAAAAATGCGGTATAATCAACGCCTCGTCCTTTAGCGTATTTAGAATCATATGGATCGTATTCCGCAATTCGTTCATTGCCGCCGTGATCTATCCCTACAACTATACATTCTTTAGCTGTGGTAACCTTGTCTAAAAACTCATCTATCCCCCACTCGCCATAGCCACTGCTATAGTCATCAAACAGGTTTTGCCCGTCGTGCATATATATTACCGGGTATTTATTCTTTGACGATCCATAATCTGCAGGTAAATAGATCCAAACCCTGCGTTGCCTGCCCAATTGCGGCATCTCAAATCGATCGCTAATGACATGCACCTGGGCGCTGACAGTATGTTTCTTTTCTGCGGTTGCAAAATTGTCCTGCCAGCCTGCAACATCAAAATTAACAGTAGTATCATTTACGAGGGTGAGCGTGCGGTTATCAACGCTGCCACCCGTGGTTGTACATTCAACAGCATCCCAGCTACCACGGGTTATTTTGTAGTTGTAAACTCCCTTAGGCAAATCCTTTAAAAGTTGGTACCCTTCGTTGCCATCGGGCTGCATTTGCCATGCAACATCGGCTGGATTCCAGTTGTTAAAGTTACCGGCCAAAAACAGGTGTTCTGAGGCTGATTTTAAGGGCGCGGTTTTGCCCGATTTAAAGGTGATTTTTACCTGGCCAAAAAGTAAAAAACTTTGGCTAAAAACCCAAAACGCGCAGAAAAATATTTTTTTTATCATTATTAATTGTTTGTTAAACAGTTATTTTCCGGGAACGTTCCCGGAAAATCGTTACATATTAGTAAAATTATCTATTGTGTAATTCTGACACTTAGAACGATGCAAATCTTTGTCAATTTGCAAATTTTGCCATAAAAAAGCGAAAAAATGTTAAAATTATCCATCCCACTTACGTTTCGTTAAAGTTAACTATACCTTAAATATTTTAGTCAAAATTATCTTTTATATAAAATTTGCATTTATTATTTCTAAATGTAAATTAGTCACGTGCTGTTAAAGCAAAAATACAAGACCAATTAATACCGGCTAATTAAGCCTTTTTTATTCACACAAACCCAAAAAGTAAATGAGAAAAAATTACTCAAAAAAGTACGTTCTTCTTTGTGCTTTCCTAATGATGTCAGTGATGGCATTTGCCCAAACCGGAAGCATTAAAGGTAAGGTATTAGACGAAACAAACCAGCCCCTACCGGGCGCTTCCGTAACAATTGATGGTACTACAGTAGGGTCCACTACTGATACAAATGGTAACTTTTCTATTACTGGCGTAAGGACCGGGAACGTTACCGTAACTGCAAAGTTTATAGGATACGTACCTTTAAAGAAAGCTGTTACCGTTACAAATACTGTTACCGTTGTTGACTTTAGTCTTCAGCCCGAAAGCAAAAGCCTGAATGAAGTAGTTGTTATTGGTTACGGAACACAGAAGAAAAAAGACCTTTCGGGCTCTATTGCCAATGTAACCTCAAAAGACTTCCAAAAAGGCGTTATCACTACGCCGGAGCAGTTGATTGCAGGTAAAGTTGCAGGTGTTTCTGTAGTATCAAACAGCGGTGCGCCGGGTTCCGGCAGTACAATCCGTATTCGTGGTGGCGCTTCACTAAGCGCCAGCAACGATCCTCTTATTGTTATTGATGGCGTACCTGTAAGTAACAGCGGCATTTCTGGCGCGGCCAACCCGTTAAGCCTTATTAACCCTAACGATATCGAATCTTTTTCGATCTTGAAAGACGCTTCTGCAGCGGCAATTTATGGTAACAGGGCATCAAACGGTGTAATACTGATTACCACGAAAAAAGGCGCAAGCGGTAAACCTACTATTGACTTCAGTTCACAGTTTTCTGTAGCCAAACTGGTAAAAGAAGCAAGCGTATTAACCGCCGACCAGCTTAGAGCTTATGTAAAGGCAAACGGAACAACTGCACAACAGGCACAGTTAGGTACAGCAAATACCGATTGGCAAAAACAGATCTACCAAACAGCGCTTTCAACCGATAACAACATAAGCTTGTCTGGCAGCACCAAGGTTTTACCTTATCGCGTTTCGTTTGGTTACCTTGACCAGGATGGTATATTAAAAACAAGTTCTTTGGAGCGTTTAACGGGAGCTATCAACCTTAACCCAACCTTATTTACCAATCACTTAAAAATCAATTTAAATTTAAAAGGTTCGCAAGTAAAACAAAGGTTTGCAAATGAAGGTGCCGTGGGCGCAGCAGTAAGCTTTGATCCTACAAAACCTATTTATTCGGGCAGTAAACGTTTTGGTGGTTATTATGAATGGCTCGACCCTTCTTCAACCTCGGGCTTGCGTTCATTAGCTGGTTTAAACCCACTTGGTTTACTTGAACAACAAGATAACCGCAGTAAGGTTTACAGGAGCATTGGAAACTTACAACTGGATTATAAATTTCACTTTTTACCAGAATTACATGCCAACGTTAACGTAGGTTACGATATTTCAAAAGGCGACGGGCATACCATTATCCCTGATAGCGCAGCCAATGGTTATAACCGCTTTAAAGATGCGCAAGGGAAATTCCATGGCGGCACCAACAACATTTATAAACAAACACAGTCAAATAAAATTTTTGAAGGATTTTTAAGCTACGCTAAAGACTTCAAAAACATTTCCAGCCACATTGACGCAGTAGCGGGTTACTCTTACCAGGACTTTTTAATCACCAACTATAACTATAACGATTATACTTTTGATAAAACAGTAGTAACCTCCCCTACTTATCCTTACGATAAGCCAGAAAACAGGCTAATATCTGTTTATGGCCGTGTAAACTATGTGTTTGAAGATAAATATATTTTAACAGGAACGGTACGCCGCGATGGTTCATCAAGGTTTAACCCCGATAAACAATTTGGTACCTTCCCATCAGCGGCCTTTGCCTGGAAAATTAAGGAAGAACCTTTCCTTAAAAATTCAGAAGTCTTATCTGATTTAAAACTACGTTTAGGTTATGGTGTTACCGGCCAGCAGGAAGGTATAGGAAACTATGATTATATTTCCTACTACAACCTGAGCAACAGTACTGCGCAGTATCAATTCGGTAATACATTTTACAATTTATACCGCCCGGGAGGTTATTATTATAACAGAACCTGGGAACAAACCGCAGCTGCCAATATCGGCTTAGATTACGGTTTCTTAAACGGCAGGATTACCGGTAGTATTGATTACTTTAACCGTAAAACAACACATCTGTTAAATAACATTTCGCAACCGGCAGGTACTAACTTTTCTAACGAAATTGTAGCCAACATAGGCGATGCAAAAAGCAGCGGTGTTGAATTTAACATCAGCTCAGATGTGGTAAGAACCAAAGATGTTGTTTGGAACGTTGCATTTAACGCCACTTACAATACCAACAAAATAACCAAGCTTACCATTTCAAACGATCCTAATTATGCTGGTAGCCCAACAGGTGGCATTTCTGGCGGAACAGGTAACAATATCCAAATTCAGTCGGTAGGTTATGCACGTAATTCATTTTACGTGTACCAACAGGTGTACGGTGCCAATGGCAAACCGCTTGATGGTGTTTATGTTGACCGTAATGGCGATGGCGTAATAAACGGCCAGGATCTTTATCATTACAAAAGCCCCGATCCTAAAGGTTATTTTGGATTAACATCAAGTGTTAGTTACAAAAAATGGTCGGCTGGTTTTGTGGCAAGAGCAAGTGTGGGTAATTACGTTTACAATAACGTTTTCTCAGGCTCGGGTACCAAAGTGAGTGTACTTAACCCAATTGGTATCCTCAATAACGCATCAACCAATTTATTGGAAAGCGGCCTTAGCGGTACTAACGATAAAAATGCTTTATCTGACTACTACGTTCAAAACGGTTCTTTCATAAGAATGGACAACGCTAATATTGGTTACAACTTTGGTAAAATATTTGGTAGCAGAGGCAACCTTCGTTTGAGCGCCAATGTTCAAAACGTATTTATCATTACCAAGTATAAAGGTTTAGATCCTGAAGTAAACGGTGGTA
Source organism: Mucilaginibacter dorajii (assembly GCF_024808255.1). GTDB lineage: Bacteria > Bacteroidota > Bacteroidia > Sphingobacteriales > Sphingobacteriaceae > Mucilaginibacter > Mucilaginibacter dorajii. The sequence goes on along the minus strand of NZ_JANTYS010000006.1, from coordinate 299,854 downwards.
TTGATAACAACTTTTATCCAAGACCACGTACTTATGTTTTAGGCTTAAACCTATCCCTATAATTATTGATTAATTATAAAAAATCAGCATGAAAAGAAATTCATTTAAAATAATAATAATTGCCGGTTTAGTATCCGGTAGCTTGGTATCATGTACCAAAAAATTAAATCTGTTGCCCACTAATGATGTTACATCGGCACAGGTTTACAGCACAGCAACCGGTTATAAACAAGCATTTGCAAAAGTTTATGGCGCATTTGCACTTACTGGTAACTCTGGCCCGGCCGGTAACGGCGATATCCAAGGTATAGATGAGGGGACATCAGATTATTTCCGTTTGTTATGGTGCGCGCAGGAGTTACCTACAGACGAGGCTGTTGTTGGGTGGGGCGATGTTGGTTTGCCAGATTTCCACAACATGAGTTGGTCTTCAAGCAACGTGTTCTTAAAGGGCTTGTATTACAGGTCTATTTATCAGATAACTTTGGCCAACGATTTCATTCGCCAGTCATCTGATGCCAACCTAAGCAGCAGGGGCATTTCTGGTACCGATGCTGATAATATCCGCAGATATAAAACCGAAGCTCGTTTTTTAAGGGCTTACCAATATGCTTCGTTAATTGATCTTTTTGGTAACCCTCCTTTCGTTACAGATGCCGATGCGCTGGGTTCAACTTTGCCTAAACAAATTACCCGTAAGGATCTTTTTAACTATGTAGAATCTGAATTAAAGGCAATTGACGCAGGTTTGGCAGATCCAAAAACTAATGAATACGGACGTGCCGATAAAGCTGCCGAATGGGCCTTATTAGCCAGGTTATACCTGAATGCAAAAGTTTATACAGGTACCGATAGATCGACTGACGCAATAACTTATTCAAAAAAGGTAATTGGCGCCGGTTATAGCCTGATAAGCGATTACACCAAATTAATGCGTGCAGATAACAACCTTAACACAGGTGAGTTTATCCTTACCATCAATTATGACGGATTACACACCCAAAGTTACGGTGGCGCAACTTTCATGACTCATGCGCCGGTGGGCGGATCAATGCCCGCAAGTGATTTTGGTATAGGCGGTGGCTGGGCTGGTTTACGTACCACCAAAGCATTGGTGGCACTATTTCCGGGAGGTGCTTCAAGTGCCGATAAACGCGCTCAGTTTTACACCAACGGTCAAAATCTGGAAATTAACGATATAGGCACATTTACAGATGGGTACGGTATTACTAAGTTTAAGGACATCAAAATAAATGGCGGTGCTCCGCAAAGCCTGGATTATGCTGATATGGACCTCCCAATTTTCCGCTTATCTGAAATGTATCTTACCTATGCCGAAGCCGTTTTAAGAGGTGGCGCCGGCGGTGATAATGCTACTGCTTTAGGTTATATAAACCTGATACGCACCCGGGCTTATGGCAACGCCAATGGTAATTTAACCAGCTTAACACTTGACAACATCCTTGACGAAAGAGGCAGAGAGCTATATTGGGAAGGATTCCGCCGTACGGATTTAATTCGTTTCGGAAAATTTGTAGAAGATACCTACCTGTGGCCATATAAAGGCGGCGTAAAAACAGGTAAAGGCGTTGATAGCTACAGAACCTTATACCCACTGCCAAGCAGCGATGTGGCAGCCAACACCAATTTAAAACAAAATACAGGTTATTAATAAAATAGCCGGCAGTATTTCTGATACTGCCGGCTGTTATATCAACTAAATTTTAGAAGAAAATGAAAAAAATATTTACAAAATTTTCGGTATTATGCGGTATGTCACTGCTGATACTGGCATCGTGTAAAAAGGATGACAGCAATAAGGTAGTTATATCAGGTACAGGAGCCAAAGGTACTTTAAGCGCCAATACCACAACGGTTGCCCTTAGTAAGGATCATATGACCGATAACGCCGTTACCTTTAATTTAACAGCACCGAAATTTGGCTTTAGCGCGGCTACAAGCAATGTAATACAAATAAGTACATCTGCTACTTTTGTTGATTCATTAACAAAAGAAACATCATTAGGCATTAAAGATGTTTCAAAAACCTTTACCGTGCTTGATTTTAACAATGTGCTGTTATCTTTAAAATTAACAGGCGGCGTTGCCACCACTGTACATGCCCGCTTAAAAACGCAGTTTACAGGCTCTATAACAACCCCAACTTATTCAAATGATATTACGCTAAATGCAACGCCATTTAACCTTACCTCATTTTTATATACCGTAGGTGCCTACCAAGGCTGGGATATTAAACACCAGGATAGTTTACTATCGGCTACCAGCAATGGCATCTATGTTGGCATCCTCAATTTCACTGATAGCTACAGTCAATTCCTGGTTGTGCCGGGCAGAGGCAGCTACGACAATAAATACGCTACTACAGATGCTCAAAACACTACCAGCAGCAATGTTGTTGTGGGCGGTGCAAATAACTTTTACGCCCCTGCTACAGCAGGTTTTTACACCGTTACACTTAATATCAACACCAACAAAATAACTTTTGACGCCACTAAAAACTATTACAGTATTATTGGCGATGGTGCAAACGGATGGAATGCCGGTAATGATGTGGATATGAAAGCGGCTAATGATGGCACCGGTTCATGGAGCGTTACTTTGGCCTTGAAATCATCAGGAACAATCAAGATAAGAAAAGGCCATGATTGGGCTATCAGTTACGGTATACCAAAAACAGGCGCCGATGGAAAAACGTTAGCATCGTCAGATGATGATAACATCCCGGTACCTGCTACAGGAACGTACAAAATAACCTTCTTACCTACCGCAGATGATAAAACCGCAGCTTATACTTTAGTTAAGCAGCCATAAAATACTTGTACAGTTGATTGATTTGAAAGGGCCCGCCTGGTGAAAACCAGCGGGTTTTTTTTTATCCACTTTATTGTCATTTGCGGCACTTAAAAATGTACTATAGCAAAAAAGCCAGACTATGCCGGCTTTTTTGTTATTTATAGTAGTATCGGTCGAAATTTAAACAACCCTGTTTCCGTCCCATTTTTCAAGGTAATCTGCTACCCTACGCACAAAGGAGCCTCCTAATGCACCATCTACTACCCTATGATCATAAGATAAAGACAAGAACATCATATGACGAATAGCAATAACATCACCTTCGGGTGTTTCTATCACAGCTGGTTTTTTCTTGATGGCTCCTACTGCCAGGATAGCTACCTGTGGCTGATTGATAATAGGTGTACCCATTACGTTGCCGAAAGAGCCTACATTGGTTATAGTAAACGTACCTTCCCTTACATCATCCGGTAATAGTTTACCATTACGTGCGCGGTTAGCCAGGTCGTTAACCGCTTTAGTAATACCCAACAGGTTTAACTCATCGGCTTTTTTAATTACAGGTACAATAAGGTTACCGCTTGGTAAAGCGGTCGCCATACTGATATTGATGGCGGCCTTTTTTATAATCTGTGTACCGTTAACGGTAACGTTAATCATAGGGAAATCCTTGATAGCTTTAACTACAGCCTCAATAAATATAGGTGTAAAGGTAATTTTTTCACCTTCGCGCTTTTCAAAACTATTTTTCACCTTTTCGCGCCACATCACCAGGCTGGTTACGTCGGCCTCAACAAAAGAGGTTACATGCGGCGAGGTTTGCTTGCTCATCACCATATGATCGGCAATCAGACGGCGCATCCTATCCATTTCAATGATCTCATCCGCACCAGATACCGAACTTAAAGGAGCTGCAGATTTAATTTCAACCGGCTTTTCTTTAGGAGACTCAGGTATAGCCACCGGTTCGGGAGCCGTTAAAACAGGCGCTGCGGCAATTACCGGTTCGGGAGCTGGTGACACAGGCGCGTTTACAGGCTGCTCACCTGGCGCTGCAGCCCTTATTGGCTTAACAGTTTCACTTACAACCGGAGGTGTTGCAGTAGCCAAAGGCGCTTCCGTTTTTGGCGAGGCGGCCGGCGAATGTTTATACTGAATATAACTTAAAAGATCGTCTTTGGTTAAACGGCCCTCTGATCCTGTTCCGGGAATGGTATCAAGCTCATTGATACTAATATTTTCCTGGCTTGCAATGTTGCGTACCAAGGGCGAATAGAATCGGCCCTCACCCTTAAATGATTGATTATACGGAGATGGACTTTTTTGATCCAACTGGTTAATGCCAGGAATATCAACAGGGATGTCGGTATGCTGTTCAGATTCAAAAGACGGTGCAAAGGTTGGCGTTTCCACAACTGCTGCCGGTTGTTCGGTAACTACAACGGGCTCAGTAAAAGGAATATGCTCAATTGCAGGTGCGTGCTCTGTAAATGTGTGTGCTTCTGGTGTCTCTGGCGCAGTAGTGGTTGGTTCAATATCTTTTGCAATTGAAGGCTCTGCATCAGCAGTTTCAATAATGGCAATAACAGCACCTACCTGTACTACGTCGTTCTCCTGGTAAAATTGCTCAAGCAGTTTACCAGCCACCGGCGAAGGCACATCAGAATCTACTTTATCAGTAGCTATTTCCATTACCGCCTCATCCGCATCAACATGATCTCCTGGCTTTTTGTTCCATTTGATCACCGTTGCTTCGGCAACGCTTTCACCCATTTTTGGCAGTAACAGTTGATATTTGGCCATATGTAGAAATTATACTTAACCCCAAAAATATGCATTTTAAGCTTTATTCTGCAACATCTGTTAGTAAAGTATTCAACATTGATAATGCCATCACAGCGCTCCTTTCAATGTTTTGCTGTCTTTTGTTGCCAAATGTGTATTTCTTTATTAACAGCTTCCCCTTGCCTGCCGCCGCAATCCACACAGTACCAACGGGTTTATCGGCAGTGCCTCCATCAGGTCCTGCAATACCGGTTACCGCAATAGCAAAATCAGATTTAAAATTTAAAAGTGCACCCTCTATCATTTCCTTCACCGTTTGTTCGCTAACAGCGCCAAATTGCTCAAGAGTTTCATGTTTTACCCCCAATATATGCTCTTTCAAATCATATGAATAAACAATACCGCCACCCAAAAACACTTTTGAAGCACCGGCATGCTGCGTAAACAAATGAGAAATGTACCCGCCTGTGCAACTTTCGGCAACCGATACAGTAAGGCCCAGGTCGCCCATCTTATCCATAATGGCTTTCTCAAGTGGGATATCCTGATCAACAACAAAAACACGACCTATCCTTTCAATTATTCTGGCGGCAAATGCGTCTACCTCATTTTGTAACGAGTTAACATCATTGCCAAAGGCACTTAAACGTAACCTAACCTGGCCAAGCTTTGGTAAATAAGCCAGTTTGATATAGGGTGGTAAAGAATCTTCAATATCAGCTATTCTTTCGGCGAGGAAAGACTCTCCCTCTCCTACTGTTAACAATGTTTTGTGAACTATTGATGGTAGTTTTAATGTAGCAACAATTTTAGGAATTACCTCCTCTTCCATCATGTACATCATTTCAAAAGGAACACCAGGCATCGATACGTAAATTACGTCCTCATGATCAAACCACATACCGGGGGCTGTTCCGTTTTTATTGGGTACAACTACACAATTTGCCGGTACAAAAGCCTGCTGCCTGTTTACCTCCAATAAAGGACGATTATATTTGGCAAAAATCCGGGTTACATTTTCAAGTGCTTCTTCATTTTCAACCAACTCAACGCCGAAATATTCTGCCAGCGTTTTTTTAGTGATATCATCCTTGGTTGGACCTAAACCGCCCGTAATAAAAATAATTTTGGCACGGCCGGCAGCTTCAGCCAGGGCTTTCAGGATATGATTTTTATCATCTGATACCGACGAGATTTGTTTAACCCGGATCCCTATCTTATTTAACTCCCTGGCCATCCAGGCCGAGTTGGTATCAACAATTTGTCCTATAAGTATTTCGTCGCCAATGGTAATGATCTCTGCCAGCATGGTAATTAATAAAAAGTTCTGCTACTTGAATAATCGTTCCTTTTGCTCAGTTTCAAATCCTGCAAAATAGTTGATTTAACCTTCAATGTTACGTTATATGATTTTAAGTAGCCGAAAGGTACCCATTGAAACGAAAGATCCCAACAATGTAAGTCGCGATAAATAGAAAATGACGTTGCACTGCTCAATTTAGCCGCCTTAATGTCATAGTTAGTTGAGTATTGAATTTTCCATTTTTGGGTGATACTTACATCACCACTTATCATTATGGTGTTACTGGTTTGCACCTGGTTAAGATAATTACTATAGCTATAGCTGTAGTTAAGAGATATATTCCAGGGTACGTTAAAATCTACATATGAGTTAGGATCGCTGTTGATGAGCGCCAGCCTTTGTGCCTGTTGGGCGCCTATACTTTGCAATGTATTAACTGCAGGCGTACCCGGGGCTTTGGCTGTGGTAGAGTTTAAGCTACCACTTGCAGAAATACTCGCCTGGCTTAACTGAGGAAATTGCCCGTTTGACCACCTGTATTTATTAATAAGCTGGCTTGTGCGCACAATGGTGTTATTGGCAATAGAATCATGTACGCTGGTTACATATGGGTTAAAAGCACCGCTAAAGCTGATATTCACTTTTTGCTTAAAGATAGCAGTGTGCCCCGAAAACTGGATATTTGCCAGTTTCATAGAATCGGCAGCAAAATTGTAGAATGTTGAAAAGGATAAACCTTGTAATAGCGTTATTTTTCTATCGGTACCAGATGTATCGGTACTTTTTGCTTTTAGCTTGGCTTCAATAGTGTTGTCCAAAGCAAAGCTGATACCTGCCTGTTTACCGCTTGAAGGGTACCCATAAACACCATTTTCAAAGATCGAATATTTGGTATGCGTATAAGGGTACGGAACGCTTGCGGTGCTCACCGCAGTTTTATAGTAGCCATAGCTTGGATCGGAGTAATCTGGCGTATACCCAAATCCTATCGAAGGGGTCATTACGTGCCTTATCGCTTTTAAATTGCCGTGTTTAAAAGTCCAGGTGCCATAAACCTTAGTTGATAAACCCGTGCTCATACTATAGTTACCTGCGCGCTTAAAGCCCTGTAGGGTATCAACAATTAACGCGTCTGAACTGGAGACACTTCCCCGTTCAAAATGTTTATTTATACTTTGAAAATACCAGCGTTCGGTATAATTCACACTACTGTTAAACTGGAAATACTTAAGCACATTTAGGCCTAAACTTACCGGGATCTGGTGTTGAAAACCGTTTTGCAACCGCCTGGTAACCGAGCTTTTAAACAATTCCGATTCGGGGATATTATTTACTTTGTTAGTGGCATTCAAATTATAGCTAATGGTGATCTTTTGATACCATTTTTGTTCGCCCACCCTATCTTTTGAATCAAAAGGATTTATGGACGACATGCCGAATGCGATAGTTGGCAACTCAATAGTGATGGTTTTATTAGCAATATCCTGGCTATGGCCAATACCCACACTTAAATTAAAAGGCGTACCCGCCCATGTTTTACCGTAAGAGATACTTGAACGTAAGCTACTTTGAGCAGCAGTTACCACATTATAGTTTGAGGTTGATGGGTTACGCGAAAAATAACCGGATGTACCTGCATTTACCGAAGCACTAAACGTTGAACCGGGATTGGCACTTGGATCCTGTGAGTGCGTCCAATCAATGTGAATATCCTTTACAGGAGGATCGCCTGGCAGCTGGTAGTTATGTGATCCATAACTCAGCGAGATGTTACCACTATATTTATAACGCACCAAATATCGCGATGTAGCATTTACCTCGTATGATCCTTTAGAATATATGGTACCCGTGGTGGTTAAGTCCATGTAATCACTAAAACCAAGGTAATAACCAAAGCCCGCCAGTTTAAAGCCCAGTTTGGCATCTTCACCAAAAGTGGGCAATATTACCCCGGATGTTCGCTGGTTGGGTTTGGGGAAAAAGCCGAAAGGAATAGCCAACGGCAAAGGCACCCCTTCAATCTCCAAATAAGCCGGGCCAGATATGATCCTGTTTTTTTCGCCGATACCTTTGGTTATCACAATGCCAAAGTGGGTATCGGGATAAGGCAAATCGCAGGTACTGAAAATTACGTTTCGGTAAGCAACCTCGGTTTCGTTTAATTTTTTAGCTTGCCCGCCAGATATAAAGTTTCCCTCCTGCTCTGATGCGGGATTATATAATTTACCTTTTTTGGTGTTATAATTAAACAATAAGGAATCTGAAGCGATTGGCTTTTCGTTTTTCGATTTAGAGATCGGCCGGCCGATATAGCGTTTGGTACGTGGATCAATACTACCGCTGGCGAAGATCAGGTGATTTTTCTGATCGACCCGGATATAATCGGCATCCAGTTCAAAATCTTCATAGGTTACCCTTGCACGGCCATACAGGTATAAAACATTATGATCGTTGTCAACAATGGTTGAATCTTCGGCAACCGCCTTTACTTCAGATTGTATGGCACCTTTATCCTTAGTGGTATCTACCTGAGCAGGGCCGTTTTTCCCGGGGATAATCGGGGTAGGATTAATCTTTTTGTTCTTCCCTGTGTCTATCTTTTTAGTAATAGTGTCATTTAACGGTGCAACATTCAGATTTTTCCCGGCCTGCCCGTCGCTGTTAATTGAATTTTGAGAAGATTTATTAATTTTAAGGAGTTTACGATCCTTTTTCTTGTTGGTGTCAAGTTTTATAATAGTATCGGCAATAACCTTGCGGCTATAGCGCTTATGTGTACCTTTGCTTTGGGCAACAAATACACTCACCGTTAAAATAATTGCAAGCAGAAAAAAAAGTGTTATGAATTTCAAAATTGATTATGAATAGTATTTTTGCAGATATAGTTAACAGCGTTCAAAAATAATGAAAAATAGGGCATTGAAAAGATTGATTTATAGTTTATCGGTATTAGTTGTACTCCTTTCATATTTCCCGGGCACATCTTATGGTTCCATAAAAACAGACACTATTTTAAATAACGGTGGTTTTAAAATCAAAACTATCATTGTCGACCCTGGTCACGGTGGTAAACCTACCGGCACGGGCCATTTTTCTCATGGAGCTTCGGGCAGCTTTTCACAGGAAAGAAATGTAACGCTTGCTATTGCACTAAAATTGCAAAAAGCTATAGAAAAAGATATGCCTGGCGTAAACGCTGTTTTAACCCGCACTACGGAAGACGATGTGTCCTTTGAAAGACGTGCCGAAATAGCAAACGAAAACAAAGGGAACATTTTTGTGTCCATCCATTGCAATTCATTATCAGACAGACGGGTGCGCGAGCAGGTAGGCACCAAACATCACAAAGCGGTTTACCGTACCGTTACTGTGCCAGATCGTTCCGGTCGTGGGGTGTTATTGCTTATTTATGGTTTACACCGATCAAAAGAAGAAGAAAAAACCATTGTTCATAACCAGGTTGAAGAAGACTCTGGTATGGATGCAGGTCTGGACCCGGATGATCCCATTACCGTTATTTTAACCAATGAGTATAAAAGAAAATTCAGGCAACAAAGTATCAAACTGGCTACCCTCATTAATAATGAGTTTACAGAAACTGATGGCAGGCAAAGCGAAGGTTTAAGGGAACAAGGTATTTACGTACTATGCCACACTGCCATGCCTTCGGTACTGGTCGAAACAGGATACATTAATAATCCAAAAGACGAAGAATACCTTAATTCAGAAGATGGCCAGAACGAGATTGTAAGTTCGATAGTACGTGCATTATTGAACTACAAAAGCGCAGTTGAAAACGTTTCACAGTAATAAAAGCACTCAGTTGGCGTTTACTGCCAAACTTAATGCCCCGTTCAAACGTATATTACAAAATAATACATTACCGACAGCAAACAGCACGAATGTGCTTTAAAAACAAAAACATATAATCACACATACTACTTACTCTGCTTAATGAAAATTTCAAACGAAACCAAAATAGGTGCGCTTACCGTAATAGCCATAACGATACTTGTATTAGGATATAGCTTTTTAAAAGGCAACGACGTTTTTTCGGGATCAAATAAATTTTACGCTGTTTATAATAGCGTAGAAGGTCTTGGTGTATCAAAACCGGTATTGGTAAATGGTTTCCAGATTGGCCGCATCTCAAAAATGGAACTTCAGCCAGATGGCCGCACCATAGTTGAGTTTAAAATAGAAGAAAAGTACGACGTACCAAACAACACGCTTGCCAAGTTGGAAAGCACGGATCTTTTAGGCAGCAAAGCCATTGTTTTTGAATTGGGCAACAGTAAGATTCTTGCTGAAAATAAAGACACGCTGAAAGCCGATATACAGGGCAGCCTTGCAGAAAGCTTGCAGCCTATACAGAAAAAGGCAGAACAATTGATCAACAAGCTCGATTCATCACTGGCTGCCATCAACAAAATTCTGAACCCAAATTTTCAAAAGAATGTTGATCGCAGCTTTATGAGTATTGCCAACTCGTTGCAAACCTTAGAAGGTGTCACCAAAAAAATAGACAACCTGGTAGGCTCACAAACAAAACATATTGACGGCATTCTCTCAAATGCTGAAGTTGTATCGGGCAATTTAAAAACCAGTACAGTTCACGTTAACGGCATTACCGCCAATTTTGAAAAAGTGAGCAATGATATTGCCGCATCAAACATTAAAAACACTTTAGATAACGCTAATAAAGCCATGGCCGATTTGCAGGCTACCATTGCCAACATCAATTCAACCAAAGGTACTTTAGGCTTGCTAATGAATGATGATAAGGTTTACAGGAATATGGATAACGCCACCAACAGTCTCAATAACCTATTGATCGATCTTAAAGCACATCCAAAACGCTACGTAAGCTTCTCGGTATTCGGCGGTAAAAAAGACTGAGGAAGGGAATAGAATCAAGAGATTAGAGTCAAGAATCAAGACAGAAGTCCACAGATAAAAAAGGCCGGTGATCAATATTGATCACCGGCCTTTTTTATCTTTATCATACATTTTCAAATACTTAAATCAAAAAATCTGCACATCTGCATATTTAAAACCTCATTTTCAAATCTTCAAATACTCAAATTTTCAAATCAAAAAAATCTGCACATCAATCAATATAAAAAGTTCTTCCTTCAATGGCCAGGTCGGTATCAGGGAAAACGGAGCGGGCTTCTTCCAATAGCTCATTAAGTGTTTTATACCGGGCCGAAAAATGACCGATGAGTAAACGTTTAGCATTTGTTTTCAGCGCCACCTCCCCTGCCTGTAATGCGGTGGTGTGATTTGTTTCCTTAGCCCTATCCAGCATATCGTTCAAAAATGTAGATTCATGATATAACAGCGTGGCTTTGGCTATCTGCTCAAAATAGTTTTCAGAGTAAATAGTATCCGAGCAATAGGCGTATGATTTGGGTTCGGCCGAATCTGTTGTCAAATCTTCATTTTTAAATACTTCGCCATTCGGTGCCGTATAATCAAGCCCTTTTTTAAGGGCGGTGAAATAAGGCACAGGGATTTCCAATTGTTCTATTACTTCTTTACGAAGTTTACGCAAACGTTTCTTCTCTCTGAAAATGAAGCCGGTACAATCAATCCGGTGATAAAGTGGGATGGTTTCAATGATGATATCGTTGTTGCTCACTATCACCTCAGGCTGCTCTGTATTGGTTTCTTTAAATTCCAGCGGAAAATGAAGCGCAGTTTCAGAATATTTTAATTGCAGATCAATGATCTCCATTAAATGCGGCGGGCCGAAAAGATATAGCGGCTTTTTGCGCCCGTTAAGGTGCATAGATGATAACAAACCTACCAGGCCAAGATAATGATCACCATGCAGGTGACTGATGAAAATGTAATCTATCCGGCTGGCTTTAATATCAAAACGAAGCATTTGCTGCTGTGTGCCTTCGCCGCAATCAATTAAGTACAGGTGCTCATTTATGTTGAGCACCTGTGCTGTAGGATTTCTGTTAAATATGGGAGTTGCAGAGCTGCTTCCGAGTATTGTTACCTCAAATTTCATAATGGGATAACAATCATTAATTATCTTGATTCTTTTTTCAATTCTTTTTCGATCTCTTCCATAAAGATCAAATCAACACCTTCTTCGGCAGTAGGCACTATAGTAAGCACGTTATCCAGTTGCGAAATGGTAATTAAACGGGCAACCGCATCATTCAAACCTGCAAGGATAAATACACCAGAAGCGTTTTTGCATAAACGATGACCAACCAACAAGCTGCTTAAACCAGATGAATCGGCAAACTTTACGTTAGAAAGATCAAGAATGATATTCCTTTGCCCTTCCGTGTTGATCAGGATCAGTTCGGATTTTAGTTGGGGCGTAACCAATGAATTCAGCTTTGACTCATTCAGCTTCACTAAAATATATTTCTCGTGTTTATCGACAGCAAATTTCATTCTTATTAAAATTTATAAGCTAAGATATGATTTATTTATGTGGAATTAAAAACTACATCACACTAAGTGCATGATTGATCGCACTTTCTACCCTGTTTAATACACTATTAGTATCTGATTTTACAAATGCTTCGCCAATTATTTTCTCGTAAAGTTCAATATAACGGTCAGAAATCGATTCAACAATTTCTGGTGTCATCACCGGCACAACTTGCCCATCTTTACCCTGAAAACCATTTTCAATTAACCACCTTCTTACAAATTCTTTTGAAAGCTGTTTTTGAGGTTCATCTTTTTGCTGGCGTTCCGCATAACCTTCTTTATAAAAATAACGCGAAGAATCGGGTGTGTGAATTTCATCTATCAGGTAAATTTTGCCATCTATTTTGCCAAACTCATACTTGGTATCAACTAAAATTAGTCCCTGTTTAGCGGCAATTTCGGTTCCACGTTTAAATAAGGCCTGGGTATAAGCTTCCAATTGAGCGTAGTCTTCGGCAGATACAATGCCACGTGCCAAGATATCTTCTTTGGAGATATCCTCATCGTGCCCTACCGATGCTTTGGTAGTTGGGGTAATGATAGGCTGCGGTAAGATATCGTTCTCTTTTAAACCTTCGGGTAAACTAACACCACAAACCTGCCTGCGGCCGGCAGCGTATTCACGCGCGGCATGGCCTGCCAAATACCCACGAATCACCATCTCTACCTTAAACGGCTCACAGATGCGGCCAATGGTAACGCTTGGATCTGGCACTGAGATAACCCAGTTGGGTACAATGTCGGCAGTAGCCTCTAAAAAACGGGCGGCTATCTGATTGAGCACTTGTCCTTTGTAAGGAATAGCTTCGGGCAATACCACGTCAAAGGCCGAGATCCTGTCGGATACCACCATAGCCAGGTATTTATTATCTATCGTATAAACATCGCGTACCTTCCCCTTGTAGTAACCGGTTTGGCCCGGGAAGTTAAAATGTGTTTCTTTTATTGAATTCATTCTTTTAGTATCAAGTAGTAAGTATCAAGTAGTAAGACAAAGGTTGGCACTTTCTATCACGTATCAAACTTTAACTCTTAAAGCCAAAAATCTTGATACTTGATACTTACTACTTGATACTCCTTTATTGTATATCTCCGTAAGCTGCTAATATTTTGCGCACCAGTTTGTGGCGTACAACGTCTTCTCCGCTTAGGTATACTATTTCAATTCCTTTAATATCTGTTAATATGCGCAGGGCTGTGTGCAGGCCCGATTGTTGTTTTTTTGGTAAATCTATCTGGGTAACATCTCCAGTAACTATAAACTTTGCCGACGGCCCCATACGTGTCAAAAACATCTTTAACTGCATATCGGTGGCATTTTGAGCCTCATCCAATATCACAAAGCAATTATCCAGAGTACGACCACGCATAAAGGCCAAGGGTGCAATTTCAATAGTACGGTTCTCCAGGTAAAACTTCAATTTTTCGGCCGGGATCATATCATCCAAAGCATCATACAATGGCCTCAGGTATGGGTCAATCTTTTCTTTCAAGTCGCCGGGTAAAAAACCAAGGTTCTCCCCTGCTTCAACGGCCGGTCGTGTAAGGATGATGCGCTTGATCTCTTTGTTTTTGAGCGCGCGTACGGCCAATGCTACAGCGGTGTATGTTTTACCGGTACCTGCAGGCCCAATTGCAAAAAGAATATCGCTTTGATTAATACTATCAACCATTTTACGCTGGTTGGCGGTACGTGCCTTTACCATTACACCATTCGGACCGAAAACGATCACTTCGCCGCTGGCAAATTTATCGGTTACCTGGTCTGTAGATGGCGCGGTAGTTGCTTTTGACCCTAAAATACGTTCAAGGTCGGTAATGTTCAGGTTCTCAAATTTCTCAACGTGACTAAGCAAGTGCGAAAATTTCTCCTGGAAAACATTCAGTTCGTGATCATCACCCAAAACTTTTACTTCGCTGCCACGTGCAACTATTTTAAGCTTGGGATACTGTTTCTTAATGATCTCAAAATGATCATTATTAGGCCCCCACAATACGGCTGGATTTACGTTTTCAATTGATAGCTTTAGTTCGTTCAATACTAATTTGATTTTTAGTTGCGGATTTTTATGAATTAAAAATTGAATATTTGTAGCTTCAAATGCTATTACAAGATTAGCAATAAATATTTATAAAATTAATGGCAATAATAACATTAACTACTGATCTGGGCGATAAAGATATTTATCAGGCTGCTTTAAAAGGAAGCATCTATAAATTACTGCCCACAGTGAATATTGTTGATATTACCAACAGTGTGGCGGCCTTTAACGTGCAACAGGCCGCGTTTATATTAAAGAACAGTTTTTACTACTTCCCAGAGGATACCGTGCACCTTATCGGCATTGATACCGTTTATAGCGATCATACAAAGTACCTGGCGGTAAGGTACAAAAAACATTATTTTGTCGGTGCCGATAATGGAATTTTTTCATTGATGTTTGATACCGATCCGGAAGAGATAGTAGAGATCAATATTATGCAGGATCTGAAGTTTTTACACTTCCCCCTTGCCGATATCTTTGTAAAGGCAGCATGCCATTTGGCCAAAGGCGGTAAATTAAGCGAGATAGGTTTACCTGTACATGATATTGAAAACAAAATGAACCTGCAGCCTGTTATCGAAAAAAACCTGATCAAAGGTGTGGTGATCTATATCGATTCGTTTCAAAACGTGATAACTAATATTACCAAGGAGTTTTTTAACAGTGTGCAGCAGGGCCGTAAATTTGTGTTGAATTTTAAGCGCAACGAAACGATAAATCATCTGAGCTGGCATTACAACGAGGTACCCGTTGGCGAAAAACTTTGCCTGTTTGGCATTAGCGATCATTTAGAAATTGCCATTAATAAAGGCAACGCCAGCGGCTTATTGGGTTTAAACCTTAATGATAAGGTGATCATTGAATTTCAGTAAATTTAGGATATGAAAAAATTGATACTGCTTGGCTTGCTGTGCTTTTTTGCGGCGGGCAACCTGTTTGCGCAAACGCAGGCTGACGCCGATTCCATCGCCTACCAAAATCAACGTAAAAAAATAAACCAGATGTTGGCCGACCGTAAACTTAAATTTGGGCAGTACAGCCAAAGTTTAAGTCAGCATACCGGTATTTTTGGTTTTCAAACCAAAGATGATATTCGCCGGTCGGGCAACATCTTGATGGACATAGCTAAAACCGACGACAACATTTTTAAGGAACTGAAGATCCTGTTTGAATACAGCGCTTTTCAGCAAAGGCAAATTCAGGATCACGGGAAAGAAGCTGAAACTATTAGTCAAAATTACGCCGCTGCTTTAAACAAACTAAAGCAACGCGATGCACAATTAAAAGTCGATTTAGAACATAAAAGTACCCTGAGCACTGTTTATATTACCATCATTGTATTCATGTTTGCGTCAATTTTGTATTTGTTATACCAGAGAAACAAACTTAAGGCTTAAATTCGCCGGCTTAACTACTAAAATTATAAATGGCAAGAGGACGACTGAACAGTGGAGCGAAGACTGAAACCGAACTACCAAAGGCAAAAATAAACAAAAGCAGCATTCGTAAAGTTGCAAAACTATTAAGCTATTTAAAGCCATACCGCGGCAAATTCATCTTAGGGATGTTTTTTTTGTTTATATCCAGCCTTGTAGGCTTGGCATTTCCGGCTATACTCGGGGCTTTAATAAATGCTTCACAAAACAAGTACGATTACCCTTTTTTGCCTCACAGTATACAGGCTATAGGGCTTGGTGGTATGGTCCTGCTATTTTTCCAGGCAATAATATCCTTCTTTAGAATCTTATGGTTTGTACAAGTGTCTGAAATGTCCTTGGCAGATATAAGGCGGGATACTTATTTTAAATTGGTTACTCTCCCTATGAATTTTTTCGCAAATCATAGAGTTGGTGAATTGAACAGTCGGATTTCTGCTGATTTATCACAAATTCAGGATACATTAACAACAACAATTGCAGAGATTGTAAGACAGTTAGTTATCATGATTGGCAGCGTAATTTTCCTTACAATAGTTTCGCCAAAACTTACACTTGCTGTTTTAGCCGTTCTTCCTTTTTTAGTTGCATTCGCTGTGATATTTGGACGATTCATTCGCAAACTATCACGCCAGGCTCAAGATAAACTTGGTGAATCGAATACGATAGTAGAAGAAACTTTACAAGGTATTGCCAATGTAAAAGCCTTTGTTAATGAAGCTTATGAAGCTAATCGTTACAATAAAATTTTAAGAAATGTTGTCGACATAGCTGTAAAAGGGGCTAAATTCAGAGGCATCTTTGCGTCGTTTATAGTCTTTTTCCTTTTTGGAACTTTTGTTGGTGTGATTTGGTACGGATCGGTTTTGGTTCATAACCACGAGTTAGATTTTGGCGAACTCACTAAATTTATTTTTTACTCAATTTTCGCTGGCGCGGCCATGGGTAGCTTTCCCGATTTGTATGCCAACCTGCAAAAAGCAGTGGGCGCAAGTGAACGGGTGTTAGAGATCCTGGCCGAGAAAGGCGAGGACATCTCCATGATTGAAAACAATAACCAGGTAGATCAACCGATTAAAGGCGACCTGACTTTTGATAATGTAGTATTTGCCTACCCTTCTCGCCCGGAATTAACTATTTTAAAGGGAATTTCTTTTGATGCGGCAGCCGGCCAAAAAGTGGCTATTGTAGGGCCAAGCGGCTCGGGTAAATCAACCATGGCATCACTAATATTGCAGTTTTACCATCCCCAAAACGGCTCTATCTTATTTGATGGCCGTACGGCTGATGAGTATTCAATCACCGATATCCGTAACCAGGTAGCTATAGTACCGCAGGATGTATTGCTGTTTGGTGGGTCGATCTTGGAAAACATTGCCTACGGCAGACTTAACGCATCTAAAGAAGATATTATACAGGCTGCTAAACGCGCTAACGCGCACCAGTTTATTACATCATTCCCCGAAGGTTATGAAACCATTGTTGGTGAGCGTGGTGTAAAACTTTCGGGCGGCCAGCGCCAGCGCATCGCTATTGCGCGTGCCCTGCTTAAAAACCCTTCTATCCTGATTTTGGACGAAGCTACATCATCTTTAGATTCAGAATCTGAGCGTTTGGTACAGGAGGCCTTAGAAGAGTTGATGAAAGATCGCACTTCCATCATTATCGCCCACCGCCTTTCAACCATCCGCGAAGCGGATAAGATCATTGTACTTGAAAAAGGCGAGATCATAGAAAGTGGTAATCACGCCGAATTAATTGGCAACGAACAGGGC
Source organism: Mucilaginibacter dorajii (assembly GCF_024808255.1). Classification (GTDB taxonomy): domain Bacteria; phylum Bacteroidota; class Bacteroidia; order Sphingobacteriales; family Sphingobacteriaceae; genus Mucilaginibacter; species Mucilaginibacter dorajii. Next base: position 282,231 of record NZ_JANTYS010000006.1, on the reverse strand, counting down.
CTATACCGCTATTTAAGCCAGCTACAGTTTGAAACGCAGGCAGGGTAGTTTAAGTTATACGTTGAACGTTTTACGTGATACGTTTTGAAAAGCCCTAAATAAACTATTATATTCACGAATTAAGACGTAAATTGAAAAAGCCATTTCATTTATGCAATAAGGAAACGTATAACGTAATACGTACCACGTCTAACTTAATATGAAATTAACCATTCACGGGGCGGCCCGACAGGTAACCGGCAGCATGCATTTGCTTGAGGTTGACCAATATAAGATATTAGTGGATTGCGGGTTAGATTATGAGAAGGACCGCAGCATACAATCAAACGAAAACTTCCCTTTCAGGCCCGAGGATATTGACCTGGTGATTCTTACACACGCGCACATCGATCATTCCGGTAACCTGCCTACATTAGTCAGGCTCGGTTTTAACGGGCAGATCCTGTGCACCCCTCCCACTGCCGATCTTACAGAATTACTTTTACTCGATTCAGTAAGCATTTTCATGAATAAAGCTGGCAAAGGCAACCGTAAACGAGGCAAAGGAAAATTCAACTCTGGTAGCGGCGCTCAGCCTTTATACCTGCAAAAACACGTGATGGATACGGTAGATAGGTTTGTAACCATCGGCTTTAACCGTCCGTTTCGCGTTAATGGCAATATCGAACTAACGTTTATCCCGGTTGGTCACCTTTTAGGCGCGGCAGCGGCAGTTTTGAGGGTGACAGAACATGGTGAAGAAAAATCAATCGCCTTTACCGGCGATATCGGCAGAAAAAACTACCCAGTTTTAAATGATCCACAGGAATTGCCCCCTGTTGATTTCTTAGTTTCAGAATCAACCTATGGAGGTCGTTACCATACCAAAGGTAAATCAGTAGAGGATGCCTTAATTGAAGTTATTGATAAGGCTTGTGTAAAAGAACAAGGCCGTTTAATTATCCCGGCGTTTAGTATCGGCCGTACCCAATCATTAGTATATTCCTTAAATAAGATCTTTACCGAAGGGAAATTACCACAGGTAAAAGTTTTTGTTGATAGCCCCATGGCTACTATGGCCACCGGTATTTTCCGTAAGTATCACAGCCATGTAAACCAGGAAGCCCAGGAATTTTATAAAGATAAAGGCGACGAATTTGAGTTTGATAACCTTACTTATATAGAAACACTTAAAGATAGTCGGCAGATCTCTAATTACTGGGAGCCTTGCATCATCATTTCATCAGCGGGTATGCTGGAGGGTGGCCGCATACAGGATCATCTGTTTTATAATATCCAGAATTACTATTGCACCATCCTTTTCATCGGCTATTGCGCTAAAGGAACCTTAGGCCACCGTTTGTTACGAGGCGATCCTATTGTTCACATTAAAGACCGTGAGCTATCCGTTTACGCAACAATCAAACAGACCGACGTACTGAGCGCCCATGGCGATCACCAGGACCTGATGGATAACGTTAAACACCAGGATAAAACCAAATTGAAAAACGTTTTTTTAGTACACGGCGAAGGCTCATCTATGCAATTGTTGGCAGATGATCTTGAAAAAGAAGGTTATAAGGTTACGGTACCAGAGAAGGATGTGACTTATATATTATAGTACAGCTTAACGAGTTATGTCATTGCGAGGCACGAAGCAATCGCATACTATACAGAGCGGATTTGCACAGTTCGCGATTGCTTCGTTCCTCGCAATGACATGGTTTTTTAAAATGAATGGCACGAACTCTTTATGAATTCGTGCCATTCGTTTTATCAGCAAGTTTCGCACAAAATCAAATTCGTGAAATTCGATTCAATCCGCAAAATTAGTGTTACGCTTTCTTAAAGTGATCAATGATCAAATTAGCAAGCTCAACACCAATACGCTCTTGTGCTTCGTTAGTAGCAGCACCAATGTGTGGTGTAAGCGAAATTTTAGGGTGTTTTAATATCTCTTCGCGAGGGGTTGGCTCATTATCAAATACGTCTAAAGCAGCAAATGAAACCTGTCCGCTGTTTAAAGCGTCAACCAAGGCTAACTCATCAATTAAGCCGCCACGTGAAATGTTTACCAGGCCAACACCTTTTTTAGTCAATGCCAATTCCTCGGCACCAAAAAGAGCTTTGTCGATGAACGGTGTGTGCAGGGTAATAAAATCGGCTGTTTTGGTTACCTCTTCTAAAGTTGAAGTTTTCACACTTACTTTAACTGTTGTACCGCCACCTAAAACAATATCCAGCTCAGGATTGAACGGGAACAAGTCATAAGCTAATACTTCCATACCAACGCCGATAGCTATTTTAGCTACTTCACGACCGATACGGCCAAAGCCTACAATACCTAAAGTTTTACCACGCAGTTCAATACCTTTTGCGTAGGCTTTTTTCAGGTCGTTGAATTTGGTACCACCTTCAACCGGCATTTTGCGGTTGCTATCTGGTAAAAACCTAACCGCGCCAAATAAGCTGGCGAATACAAGCTCGGCAACAGATAATGATGAAGATGCAGGTGTGTTATAAACGCTTAGGCCTTTTTCCCTTGCATATTCAACATCAATGTTATCCATACCAACACCACCACGGCCGATCACCTTAAGATTAGGGCAAGCGTCAATTAAGGCTTTACGCACTTTGGTAGCACTACGCACAGTAATAGCATCGTACTCTTGTAATTTAACAGATAGTTCATCCTGTGGGATGTTATTAGTATCAACAAAGAAACCAGCTTCTTCTAAAAGTTGTTTCCCAATCGGGTCGATACCGTCATTAGCTAATATTTTGATCATCTTATTAAGTCATTGAGTCATTTGGTCATTGGGTCATTGCCATAAAAAATGACTTAATGACCCAATGACTTAATGACGTAAATTATTTGTTTGATTCAGCAAATTCCTGCATTACGTCTATCAGGGCGTAAACGCTGGTGATAGGCAACGCGTTGTAGATTGAAGCGCGGAAACCGCCTACGCTTCTGTGGCCTTTAATACCTATTATGCCTCTTTCGTCGCATAACTTAAGGAAAGGTTTTTCCAGTTCGGCATTTTCCATTACAAAGGTTACATTCATATTTGAACGGTCTTCAACGGCGCAAACAGGCTTAAATATAGGGTTACGCTCAATTTCTTCGTATAATACCCTTGCTTTGGTTATGTTTTCCTGCTCAATTACTTCAACACCGCCTTTTGCTTTTAACCATTGCAGGGTAAGCATTGATACGTAGATAGCAAAACATGGAGGAGTGTTATACATTGAACCACCTTCAATTTGTGTTTGGTAGTTAAACATGGCAGGGATTTTCCTGTCAACTTTACCTAACAAATCATCTTTAACAATTACCAGGGTAACGCCCGCAGGACCCATATTTTTTTGAGCACCAGCGTAAATCAAACCAAAATCGGCAACATTTACTTTGCGGCTGAAAATATCAGACGACATATCGCAAACAACCGGTACCGGTGATTTAGGGAACTCCTGCAACTGTGTACCATAAATGGTATTATTTGAAGTGATGTGGAAATAAGCCGCATCGGCAGGAATAGTATAATCTTTAGGGATATAGGTAAAATTGGCGTCCTTTGAGGAAGCAATAATTTCTACTTCGCCAAAATATTTAGCTTCTTTTAAGGCTTTATTTGCCCAAACACCTGTTTCAAGGTAAGCAGCCTTGCCTGTTGATGGTAACAGATTGTAAGGCGCCAAAGCAAACTGTGTGCTGGCACCGCCCTGTAAAAACAATACCGAATAACCTTCTGGTACAGCAAATAACTCTTTCACTAATGCAACAGCTTCGTCCAAAACTGCTTCAAATTCTTTCGACCGGTGTGAGATCTCCAGTAATGATAATCCTGTACCATTAAAATCAATAACTGCCTCGGAAGCTTGTTTTAAAACCTCCTGAGGTAAAATGCCTGGTCCGGCACCAAAATTATGTTTCATATAATTAACGAATTGTAGGTTCTGAATACTTGATTAGGAACTTTGTATTTAGTTGGGCCGAAGTTAATCAATTTGACAAAATTCATAGGATTAATTTACGTTTTTTGAAAAAATATACAATTAATCAACAAAAGCCTTTTTGATTGCAAATATTAAATTTATCCTATAAGGTTGGTAGTAATTATTACAATTGTAATAACTTTTAGGGGTGTTTTAGGTTATGTATCGCGGCGGCCGGGCTGGCCGACGAGAACACAGAACTGCCGGCAACAAGCACATTTGCACCAGCTTGTAATAATTTTTCAATATTGCTTTGGTCAACGCCACCGTCAACCTCAATTAATAGGTTTGGGTTTCTCTCGCGACTTAATTCTTTCAGGTCATTAAGTTTTTTATAAGTGTTGGCGATGAACTTTTGACCGCCAAAGCCCGGATTAACAGACATGATGAGTACCATATCCAAATCGGCAATGATATCCTCTAACAAAGCAACCGGTGTATGCGGGTTAAGGGCCACTCCTGCCCTGCAGCCAAGCTCTTTAATAGCCTGAATGGTTCTGTGCAAATGCGGACAAGCTTCGTAATGAACAGTCATACCATCCGCTCCAGCGTCTTTAAAGGCTTTTAAATAGCGATCCGGGTCAACAATCATCAGGTGAACATCCAGCGGCTTGGTGGCGTGCTTTTTGGTGGCAGCAACCACAGGAAAACCAAAAGAGATATTAGGCACAAACATGCCGTCCATAATATCAACATGCACCCAATCCGCATCGCTTTGGTTAATCATTTCCAGATCGCGTTGCAGGTTGGCAAAATCGGCAGCTAATATTGATGGTGCTATCAGGTGGTTCATATGCAAATATAGAAATCCCGCGGATGTTGGTGCTGTAATTATTTGTAAACTTTATGCCATGTTAAAGGATACAAGAGTACCACCCCTTAAATTTGGCAAATCATTCCCCCTTCAGGGGGTTAGGGGGCCTCTAATCGCAATTAAGCAACAGATCGTAGTATTTTTTCATTAGTATGGTATCGTAATTTACTAATGAACTGTAGGCCTCAGATACCAGCTCATTCAAAATTGATGAGCCAAGCTGGCCACCTCCATTGGGGATGGAGTCATAATATAATATCAACTCTTTAACGCGGATAATTTCGTACAGCAGCAATTGCACCAAATCCGTTTGCGCGCCAGATTGTATTCCCTGCGGACTATTATTAATAAAACCTAAAGGATCATTGGTAGCAGGGGTCATGTTTTTTTCAAGCAGGATCGGATAAATGGGTTCAATCAACTATCTGTTAACCTATACAAAGTTTAAACATGTGATTTTTGTTTTAATTTTTTTTCAAAAATTAAAAATATTTTAGGCTCAAATAGCAAAACCCTCTTAAAGAGGGTTTTGCATATATAATAACGATCAATTATTTTGATTCAGGGCGGGGTAGCAACGCCTTGCGCGATAACTTCAGTTTACCTTGTTTATCAACATCAAGTAATTTAACCCTTACTTCGTCTCCTATCTGAAAAATGCCATCCATCGTTTCGATACGACGATGATCGATTTCAGATATGTGCAACAAACCATCTTTACCAGGCATGATCTCAACAAACGCGCCAAACGGCATAATTGATTTCACTTTACCTTCGTAAATTTCGCCAACCTCTGGTTTAGAAGCGATGTTACGGATGCGGGTTACTGCTGCATCGATAGAGGCTTTGTTATCGGCAAATACCTGTACAATACCCTGGTTATCTTTTTCTTCGATAGAGATAGTTGCACCTGTTTCGCGTTGCATTTCCTGGATGATTTTGCCACCGGGACCGATAACCGCACCAATAAACTCTTTGTCGATTCTAAGGGTGACAATACGCGGAGCATGTGGTTTGTAATCCTCACGTGGCGCGGTGATGGTTTTTGCCATTTCGCCAAGGATATGTAAACGACCATCTTTAGCCTGGTTTAAAGCGTTGGTTAACACTTCGTATGAAAGACCATTGATTTTCAAGTCCATTTGTACAGCAACAATACCATTAACGGTACCGGTTACTTTAAAGTCCATATCACCTAAGTGATCCTCGTCGCCAAGAATATCAGATAAGATAGCGTATTTAGTACCCATTTCGTTGGTGATCAATCCCATCGCGATACCTGATACCGGGTTGGTGATTTTAATACCAGCATCCATCAAAGCCAATGTACCGGCACAAACCGTAGCCATTGATGATGAACCGTTAGATTCCAAAATATCAGAAACGATACGGATAGTGTAAGGATTTTCATCCTCGGCAGGTAATACACGTTTTAATGAACGCATAGCCAGGTTACCGTGACCAATTTCACGACGACCAGCTCCCCTGTTTGGACGAACCTCGCCAGTTGAGAAACCAGGGAAGTTGTAGTGTAACAAGAATTTTTGGTAACCGTTAATGAACGCGCCATCAATCATTTGCTCATCATCCTTAGCACCTAAGGTAACAGTAGTTAATGATTGGGTTTCGCCACGGGTAAATACTGCAGAACCGTGTGCAGATGGTAAATAACCAACTTCGCTCCATATTGGGCGGATCTGGGTAGTTGTACGGCCGTCTAAACGTTTGCCTTCATCTAATACAAGGTTACGGATAGCATCATACTCCACATCGTGGTAATATTTTTTAGCAAGACCTTTGGTGATATCATCAATTTCGCCTAAAGTAGCGATGTAAGTATCACGTACTTCTTTGAATTTAGCACCACGCTCGTCTTTTGCTGATGCAGAAGAAGCGATAGCGTAAACCTGGTCATAAGTAGCAGCGTAGATGGCTTTTTTCAAGTCTTCGTTGCTGTGCTCATGGTTGTAAACGCGTTTTTCGGTTTTACCAACTTCAATAGTTAATTCTTTTTGAGCTAAACACTGAATTTTGATAGCAGTGTGTGCAAATTTAATAGCTTCAACCAACTCAGCTTCCTGGATCTCTTTTGATTCACCTTCAACCATGTTGATATCGTGCTCGCTACCGGCAACAATAAACTCTAAAGTAGCGTTTTGCAGCTGCGTTAAAGTTGGGTTGATCACTAACTGACCATCAATTTTAGCAACACGAACTTCAGAGATCGGACCGTTAAAAGGGATGTTTGATACCGATAATGCTGCTGATGCTGCCAAACCGGCAAGACAATCGGGCATAATATCTTTATCGGCAGAAATTAAAGAGATCATCACCTGGGTATCAGCATGATAATCCTCCGGGAACATTGGGCGTAAAGCGCGGTCAACCAAACGGGAGATTAAAACCTCATAGTCTGACAAACGTGCCTCACGGCGTAAAAAACCACCCGGAATACGACCGGTGGCAGCGTATTTTTCCTGGTAATCAACAGAAAGGGGTAAAAAATCAACTCCCTCTTTCGCTTCTGGTGATGATACTACAGTAGCCAATAACATGGTATCACCCATTTTAATAACTACAGAGCCATCTGCCTGTTTGGCCAATTTACCGGTTTCGATCTCAATGGTGCGGCCGTCACCTAAATCAATAACCTTTTTAATTACGTTTAAACTCATCTTTTTTTGTTTGTGGCACGCTTTTCATCTTTCGGAGCGCGCCGGATTTTATGTGTGTGTAATATTTGTTTTTCAGTTTGCAATAAGATGCTTTTTATCGGCATCGAAGCTACCATAAGTTTTGATATTTTTTATAGTCAAACTTATAGTGGTTAAAGTAAAAAAGCCATCCCCAAATCCGGGATGGCTTCTTAATAAAAAGTATGAGAATTATTTAATGATATCCCTTAGCTGTAAAGCTTTGATGATAGCACGATATCTTTCAATGTCTTTTTTGTACAGGTAAGCCAACAATCCGCGGCGTTTACCTACTAATTTTTGCAGTGATAACTGGGTAGAAAAATCGTGTTTGTTTTTCTTAAGGTGACCAGTTAAGTGTGCGATGCGGTGAGTGAATAATGCTACCTGACCTTCAGTTGAACCGGTGTCTGTAGCACCTTTACCGTGTTTTGCAAAGATCTCTGCCTTTGTCTCTTTACCTAAATACATTACGTGAATAATATTAAAGCGTTAAATACTTTTGTTAATTGTGGGTGCAAAGATAGTGTTTTAAGTGAAAATTCAAAAGTAAAAATTCAAAAGGATTTGCCTGCGGTGGGCAGCGTGTGCAATTCAAATTATCGCGGTTAAGCGCCTCTCAACAGTGGTTGTTAGGTAGTTTTTTAGTCTCCCCTTGCGGGTGAGATTTAGAGGGGGCTTCTACCTGCATTTTAAGATCTTTACAGAGAGCACCTGCCAGGTACCTGAACCATTTTCTTAAAGATACGAAAAGAAAATCAACTTATCAATTTTATCATCAAATGCCAATTTGCTTTAAATAAAACATTAGCTAAAAGCGCAAATTAAAAAATACCAAATAGCTAATTATCAGATGTTTAAATAAAAACAAACTACACCTACGAGCTCTTTTCATGCACTTGCGGGTGCCTTTTTAACACCTTACGCATATCTTTTGAAGCACCGTTCAATACCCTGCGGTTACCCTCGTTTTAAAAGAGCAGCAAAAAGCGTTTAAAGATTGCTAAACCGTTTAGCCGGCAAATAACCAATTGCTATATTTGCGGCATGAGTGAAATTAAATACGCCACTTTTGAAAGTGAGTTCCGCGTTCGTCCCGATGATATTGATATGTTTCAGCATGTGCATAACAGCAAGTATTTTGATTATGTGCTGGCTGCCCGGTATGATCAAATGGAGCGCTGCTACGGCATGGCCATGGAAAAATTCATGGAACGCGGTTTTGGCTGGGTAGTGCGTGTAGCCCATGTAGATTATAAACGCGCACTCACCATGGGCGACTACTTCATTGTAAAAACCGGCATCGAAAGTATCGACGATAAAGGCTGCCGCGTAAAATTCACCCTAAGCAACAAAGCAACCAACAAAGTATGCTGCGATGGCTATTTCGACTACGTAATGATTGATATGGCCACCGGCAGGGGCGCTAAAGTTCCGGAGGATGTAATAGCGCATTACTCTGTTTAGTTTTCTGGGGTCTGGGGTCTGGGGTCTGGGGTCTGGGGTCTGGGGTGAATCGCTTTCTCGTCTCTTTGTTTTAACTATTTGACTTTTTTTCTGAACCGCGATTGAACAGATTTATCGGATTCTTTGGATTTTGATTAACTTAACGGCATTTTCACTCTTCACTCTTCACTCTTCACTCTTCACTCTTCACTCAGAACTCAGAACTCAGAACTCAGAACTATAATAGTTAAAGTAGAAAACTAAAAACGCGATGCCCAGGTTCAGCGGAATCAACACCCACAGCAGGTGAAACATGATCACCCAAAACAGTACTATAAAAAGCGCGAGGATGTATTGAATGTATTTATCCATATTAAGGCCAAACCAATAAAGCAGGCTATGAAATAACATCGCTGTGCTTAAACCAGCCCATAAAAGCCCCAAAGCCATTACCGGGCTAAACCTGCTGAACAGCCAAACCGTTTCTGGTAGTAGTAAAAAGAAGTAAACACCAATAAAGTTGATAAACAATCTGGCCCGGCTGTAGGGCAGGTTACGCGAAAAGCTTAAGCGGGTTTCCTCAAACCTCCGCTGCTCAAATATCAATACCACATGGGCGGTAATCACAGCCAATATGGCAATGCCGGCAACCCGGATATCTGTTTTAACATCGGCAAACAGGTAAAACACGCCGCTTATAATGAGCCATGATAAACCCTTGGTAATAAAATACTGCACCTTGAGGCTATCGAACACGTTATATATATACAGGCTAAAATAAGGTTTACGCCAGTTACTGCTTAGCTTGAGTAGCAAGGATTGCTTGCTGCCATCAACCAACCGGTTTAAAATGCGGGTATATAATAGGGCGCTGGCGTATATACTAACACATAAGAAAACTACAATGATCCCAGGCAGCAGGTAAAAGTGATGTTTGATACCTACACCAATAATTAACAAGGCATATATAATAACTGGACTGATAATAGCGGCCTGTGTGTAACCCCAGCCTGCAAGCTGCTTTTTACGCTCAAAGGCGTTAGCACTGTAAAACAGGAATTGCTTTTCGGGCTTGAGCAATTGTACAGCAACATAATGCCAGCTTTTAAAAATGTAAATAAGCCAGCCGCCGCATACCAATATCAGCATAACCGGGCTGCTGCACATGGTCATCATTAATGATTCGTGGTAACTAATGAGCATATTGCCAGGCACACAGCCTACCATCACAAAAAATACAAAAAACAAGATGGGCATATGCACCTGGTAAAAACCGGCTGCAAATACTTTGATGAGCACATTGGTTAATGGCAGCCGCATCAGGATATGAATTTAAGGGTTTGATCCTCTACCAGCAGCTCATGCGCAACCGGCAGCTCGGCGTGTTCCAAGGTTTGGTGCGATGACAGCAGGAAACTTGTGCCTTCGGTGTTATACCTTTCGGCTATCCAGGTGTTGAGGATCTTTAATGAGGCTGTATCAATGGTAATAAGCGGCTCATCTAACAGGATCAACTTTGGGTTGCCCATAAAAGCCAGTACTAACGATAGTTTTTTCAACATCCCGCTTGAGTACGTACCCACCGGCTGCCCTACATAGCTTTGCATTTGCATGGTTTCAATATAGTGCTGCTCCTGCCCTGCCGGCGCATCTTTAGCCTGGGCAAATAAGGCTATCAATTCCTTGCCGGTTAAAAACTCGGGGAACACAGGTTCCGCTTCGGCAAAGTTTACCAGCTTGCGGTAGGCTACCGGTTGTTTTTTTATGCTGATGTTGTTGTCCAGCAAAATATCGCCCTCAAAAGATAAAATACCGGCAATGGATTTTAACAGCGTGCTTTTTCCCGAACCATTAACGCCTTTGATCCAATAGATACCCTTACCGATAGCCAGATCATCAACCTTCATCGCCGGGAAACCGCCGTATAGCTTTTTAAATTTTATGAATTGCAGCATTGGTAATTGGATGACATTGAAGATGGCTTGTTACATGTACAAATAAAAAAGACGCATGTAATGCGTCTCTACAAAAAATCTAAAATTTATCTACTGGATTGAAGATAAAAAATCCCAAATCGAAATTCCAAATTCCGAAATTTCCCTACATCGCCCCTTCTATCAGCTTACCATAAAACTCACCAACATCCATCCCTGCTGCCCTTACTTGCTGCGGGATCAGGCTATTGGCCGATTGGCCCGGCGTGGTGTTGATCTCAATAAAATAAAACTCGCCAATGCCTTCTAACAGGATAAAATCAACCCTCACCATACCTTTGCAATTAAGGCGGATGTATACCTCGGTTACAATTTCTGATATTAAAGCTACTTTTTCGGCAGGCAGATCGGCCGGAGTCACTTCCTTGGTTACGCCGGGGGTGTATTTGGCCTCGTAATCAAAAAAATCTTTACTGCTAATGATCTCGGTAGCCGGCAGCACAGTTATTTTACCATCTAAACGGGCAATCCCGATGCTAAACTCACGCCCTTTAATAAACTCCTCTACCAATATCTGCTCATCTTCATGAAAAGCTTTTTTCAAAGCATCCGGCAAACCGGCCACATTGTAAACCTTACTCATGCCCACACTGCTACCGCCATTATTGGGTTTAATAAACAACGGAAATTTAAGTGTAGCGGCAATAATAGCCACATCGTGCATATCCTTTTCAAATAAACGCAGGGAATGCGCGGTATGCAAACCATGAATGCCATTTACAATAGTTTTAGTATAAGCCTTATTCATGGTAAGTGCCGATGTAGTAGCATCGCAGGTGTTATACGGAATGCTCAGCATATCCAGGTAGCCTTGCAGTTTGCCATCCTCGCCGGGAGTACCATGTACGGTGATAAAGGCAAAATCAAACTTGATCTTTTTGCCGTTGAGGGTAATTCTGAAATCGTTTTTATCCACGTCAACAGTTTCACCATCGGCTTCATAAAACCACCTGTCGCGTGTAATTAGTATTGTATATACTTTGTAATTACCGGCATTTAAACTGGCGGCTATATTTTTAGCGCTGTTGATCGATACGTCGTACTCACCGGTAAAGCCACCGGCTAAAAGGGCTATATTCTTCATTTGATTTCAGATGTCGGATGTTCGATTTCGGATTTACTATTTTAAACGCTTAAGGGTTTAATTTTCAATTTCCAAAGTAAGGATAATAGTATTGAATTTACTAAACCGAATTACAAATTAACCATTTCAAATTTTTCAAATCCCAAATCGAACATCCGAAATCCGAAATGGTCCTATCCCAAATCCGAAATTATCACCATTGTATTTGGGATTTCGGATGTTCGATTTCGGATTTGTTTTATTTTGAATTTTCATTATGAGTAATCATAATTCCGAATTCTCAAATCCCAAATCCGAAATAATTGCTATGTTTGATACTTATTTTACTGTAAATATCTTTACATATACCAATGAGCAAATTTGGGGCTTACTTAAAAACAAAATCATTCCGATATAACCTTTTAGGCGCTATTGTTACCGTAATAGTTGTTGTTTTAATAGCCTTTTACAGCCTGGGATCATACACCCACCACGGCGATGGCATCCCGGTACCTAAATTAAAAGGCGAAAAGATTGACCACGCCATGGCCATGTTAAAAGAGCAGGGTTTTGGTTATAAAATAGATTCGGTTTACGTGGAGGATGTGGAGCCGGGCACTATTGTGGAGCAGGATCCTGACGCCGGCACCAACGTGAAGGAAGGCCGGGTGATTTACCTTACCATGGTTACGCTGCTGGCACCACCCGTGGCATTACCAGATTTGGACCAAAGTACTTACCGCGAAGCTTTTGCAACGTTATCGAACTATGGACTCAAAGTTGGCGATACTACCTACCGAAGCGACATAGCACGCGACCGCATCCTTGAAGTAAGGTACGGTGGCGCTGTGATCAAAGCAGGGTTTAAATTGCCTAAAGGATCAAAGGTTGACCTTGTTTTGGGTGATGGTGAAGGCGCCAGTGAGGTGGCAATTCCAGAGCTGCTTAATCTTGACCTTGATGCTGCCCGCTTTGCCATTAAAGGTGCAGGCTTATCAATCGGAACTATTACTTACCAGGGTAGTATAACCGACTCTACCAATGTGGTGGTTACGGCACAATATCCAATGAGAACCGATTCGGCCAGTAAAACCAGTATCGGCACACGTATTAACTTAACGGTTTCGCAAGGAGCAAAAACAAATGCAGCGCCAACAAATTAATGCAGGCGAATTAATAGCCAGGCTTGATAGTGGGGAAACGTTGAATTTGATTGACGTGCGTGAAGCTATCGAGTATCATACCTATAACATTGGCGGCGTAAACATCCCACTAAGTAAGCTTTCAGACAGCCTGAATACCTGGGATTACAACAAAACCGATGAACTGATCGTTATTTGCAAAGTTGGCCTGCGCAGCGAAACCGCGCAAACACTATTGCTGCAAAACGGTTATCAAGACGTAAAAAACTTAGCCGGTGGATTAATGGCTATTCAAAAACTAAAATAATTACCTCTCATATCATTTTATCATGACTGAAAAGAAGTCACCATCAGGATTATTCAAAAAATTCATTATCGCCCTTGTAATTATCGGCATAATATTGCTTGCCTTTACCGGCGTAAACTATTACTATAAATACTTTGGCCCCAACGTAACCGGCAAACAGCAGTATCTGTACATACACACCGGCGCCACTTATGCCGATGTGATTAAAACCATACAGGAGCAGGATATGGTGAAAGATACCGTAACCTTTAACTGGGCAGCCAACAACATGAATTATGCTCACAGGGTTAAACCGGGCCGTTACCACCTTAAAGAAGGCATGAGCAACCGTGCGTTAATTAACATGCTGGCATCGGGTACACAGCAACCGGTAGCGTTACAGTTTCATGACTTGAGGCAAAAAGAGCAGTTTGCGGGCTTTGTGGCTAAAAAGATAGAGCCGGATTCTGCATCCATCATCAACCTGTTAGATTCTGCAAGTTACGTGGCTAAATACGGCTTTACTACCGATAACGTGTACACCATGTTTATGCCTAATTCCTACCAGCTGTACTGGAATACATCGCCAGATAAATTCTTTAAAAAGATGTATGCCAACTACGAAAAATTCTGGACGCCAGAGCGGAAACAAAAAGCGGCAGCGCTTAACCTTACACCACAGGAAGTATCGGTTTTAGCATCAATTGTGGATGCCGAAGCACTGCATGATGCCGAAATGCCCGCCGTAGCAGGTTTGTACCTTAACCGCCTTAAAAAAGGCATGAAACTGGAAGCCGACCCTACCGTGATCTTCGCATTGAATGATTTCACCATTAAAAGGGTATTAAACAGGTACCTGTCATACAATTCGCCTTACAACACTTACCTGCATACCGGTTTGCCTCCGGGCCCAATCATGATGCCGTCTGTAAATGCGGTAAATTCGGTACTTGATTACCAGCATAACGATTATCTGTACATGTGCGCCAAAGCCGATTTTAGCGGCAACCACGCCTTTGCCAGCAACATGGCCGACCACCTGGTAAACGCCCATAAATATCAGCAGGCACTTAATGAGCGTAACATCAAGAGGTAATGTTTGAAAATACCACCAAACTCAGGGTGCGGTATGGCGAAACCGACCAGATGGGCTATATGTATTACGGCAACTATGCCGAGTTTTATGAAGTTGGCCGCGTAGAAATGCTGCGCAGCCTGGGCTTAACTTACAGCGGTATGGAACAATCGGGCATTATGATGCCTGTTTTAGAGTTGAAGTGCAAATACCTGAAACCGGCTTTGTACGATGAGGAGATCAGCGTTAAAGTGATCATGGATAAGATGCCCGGCATCCGCATCCATTTCAGGTACGAGCTGAGCAACCCCAGGGGCGAGCTGATTAATACCGGCGAAACGCTGCTGGTGTTTATCAACATGAAAACCAATCGCCCCTGCCTGCCCCCACAGGATTTTATAGATAAATTATTGCCTTTTTTTGAGTAAGTTTGGGTAGATGAGATGGCTCCACCGTTTTTTGCTGCGTTTTAAATTTTACCAGTACATCGTTGAATGGACCAAGTACATCATTATCCCGGGTTTTCGTCCGCTGCCACTGTATACGGTAATTGTCTTTTTCATTTCCGAGATCTCTAAAAGTTCGCTCATCAACAGGGCCTACTCATTGGCGTATAGCTTTATGATGGCCATATTCCCGGCAACCATCTTTTTATGTACGCTCATACCCTATGTGCCAATTAAACGCTTCCAGGGCTCGCTACTCAACATACTGGCCTCTATAATGCCTACAAATGCGTATTTAGCACTCAGGGACACTATTATCGATATCATCAAGAACCAAAACGGCAAATTACTTTCCTTTGGTTTCCTGCTTACCATATACTTTGCAACCAACGGCGTTATTAATCTCATGAAGGCATTTAACAAATCATCGCTAATTGTTGACAGGCGCAGCTGGATAAAAAGGCGTATGGTGGCCATTAGTATCACTGTGGCGCTTTGTTTTGTTTTTTTAATGTCCATCTCCATCTTTATAGCAGGCCAGGCCGTGATCAGCTTTATACAAAAGCATGTGATCAGCACAAGTCATTTCTGGATCTACCCTATTATGCTGTTCAGGTGGGTTATGATCATTTTGATATTTTTTGTTACCATTTCCTGCTTATACCGTTACGCGCCTGCCCATAAAAAAAAATGGAAGTTTGTAAACCCGGGTTCGGTTTTAGCCACCGGGCTGGCCTTATTATTATCGCTGGGTTTCTCCTACTACATCAACAACTTTTCATCATACAATAAAGTTTACGGCTCGTTAGGTACTGTGATTGTTGCCATGCTTTGGATGTACCTAAACTCGTTAATTTTACTCATCGGGTTTGAATTAAACGCGTCCGTCGAGCTTTCAAAACGCAGTTTACGGGTGGTAAAACCCCGTCACAACAGCTTCAGGCAGAAAAAAACGGAGCAAATAAAAAATTAATTACCTGATTTTCAATTTCTTAAATTCCAATATTAAGAAATTGAAAAAAAATCGTTTCCATACTTGTCAATTCAGCCGGGATTTGTACTTTTGTCCCCGGAGAGCTGGCAGAGTGGTCGATTGCGGCAGTCTTGAAAACTGTTGAACTGTGAAAGGTTCCTGGGGTTCGAATCCCTAGCTCTCCGCTGAAAAATTTGAGTAGTACATTAAATTACTCAACTTTTATTAATTCTTTAAAAGGCTGTCTTAATTCAAGACGGCCTTTGTTATTTTTGATAATCAAAAGTACAACAGAATATAATCTATACGTATGGTACCAAGCTTATCCGAAGTGAAACAATTGGTTGATCAATTAGCGTCAAAAATCCAGGCTCCACAATTTCTTTTACCTTAGTCATTGACTATAATATTAAGTGATTCTATTCAAAAAGATACCTGTATAGATTAACCGGCCCCACGTGGTGAGACCTGTATCATTGAAGGGCTTTTTTTTCCGGCATGTTTTCGGACCCGGCTGAGCGTTTCACGGGTAAGTCCCAGGAAGGACGCTATCATATAAAGGGGAATTCTATTGTATAAAGCCGGGTATTGCTTAACAAAATTTTCATATCGAACCTCGGCGGTTTCGCTGATATTAATGTAAATCCGGTTCTGATGAGCTTCGAAGTTCCTGGCGGTAAGATTGTCAATGATCTGCTTAAAGTTGGGTGCAGCTTCAAGCAAGAGATCCCATTTTTCCTTTGTAAACCGAATAAGTTCGCTATCCTCAAGCGCTTCTATATAACAAAATGAAGGCTGTCCGGACATAAAGCTTATAAAATCGGAAATCCACCAGTTCTCAATAGCAAACCTCATCACATGCTCTTCCCCGTCAGAACTTAACCGGAACAAACGGAAACTCCCCTTAACAACAAATCCGATAAAATCACTGACCTCGCCTTCTTCGAGCAGATATTGATTTTTTCGGACTCTTTTTTGTACCGAAGCATTTGCAAGCAACTCCAATTCCTTGGTTGTCAATGTTCCTTTTTCACGGAGATATTCTACAAATGATGCAAACATTTGAGCGCCTTTTTAACAAAACTATTCAAAAGGCACAGCATTTCTTTTATATCAGTACTAATATGTTGCTAAAATGACGCTTAAGCGAATCACTTATTAGCTGTGGAGGACCATTTTTGTTGCCTGAAGGCTACCATACTGGTGATGGCTGCTCCAATAGCTACAAAACTGCCTACCAAATAATTTACCTGCCCTCCGAAGGTGTCATAAAAGTAACCGCCTGCACTGGCGCCGGCCATAATTCCGAATTGAATGATCGCCACCAATGCCCCACCTCCGCTTTCTGCCTCGTCAGGGACGACCCTTGTGATCCACATATTCCATCCGATCTGCAACATTCCAAAAAATAGCCCCCATAAGGCGATCAAACAAAAAACCACCATAGCTTTGTGCTCAAAAAGGACGATCAGACCGACGATGCAGCCTAAGATCAGCGCAGCAAAAAACAGCGTTCTGTACATGTTTTTTTCCAGGGGAAACCGCCCCAGAGTTGTGCCCCCCAGGTTTGCCAGACTGAAACCCAACAGCACAACTGATAGTATTCGGTTACTTACGCCTGTGATCGTTTCCAGAAACGGCCGCAAATAGGTAAAAAATATTCCATAACCTGCAAATACCAGCATGACTGCCAGCATACCCATTTTCATACCCGGGCGCTTCATGATCAATAAAATAGTACCGAGAGCAGCTGGTTGCTGTCGTGACATAGAAGGCACCGCTGCCGCTTGCCAGAACAGCGCTGCCATGCCCAGGCCGGCCGTTGACAAGAATACATTACGCCAGCCAATCATATTACCCAGAAAACTGCCGAGCGGCGCAGCAATTACCGTAGCAACAGAGACTGTGCCAAAGACTATGGCCAGTGCCTTTGGCACCACTTCTTCGGGTACCAGTCGCATAATAGTCGCCACGCACAAACTCCAGAACCCGCCTAAACCTATGCCCAAAAGGATACGCCCGACCAAAAGCACCATATAACTGCCGGCATATCCTACCATCAGATTAGAAGCTACTTGCAGGAGTCCAAGCACGACAAGTACATTTCGCCTGTTATAACGATGTGTAGCGGAAGGGGTCAATAAACTGGCTACCATAGCCACAATGGCAGTGACCGAAATGGTTTGCCCTGCTACGCCCTCAGCAATATGTAGTTCACGCGCAATGGGCGTCAAAAGGCTGACAGGTAAAAATTCCGAAATGATTAGCCCTGAAACCGCCAGAGACATGGCGTATACCGCATTCCATTCCGGAGCGGTCGTTGCACCGGGCATTTTGTCATTTCCCATAATATCTAAAAATTACGGGCGGCAATTTTATGCCGCCCGTAGAATGATTATTTCATTAAATTGATATTGGTAAGTCCGCCATCTGATAAAATTTCTGTTCCGACGATAAAGGCGGAATCATCTGATGCCAGGAAAGCGGCAGCTTTTCCGATGTCACCAGGTGTCCCCATCCTACCAACCGGGGTTATATCAACCCACATTTTCTTGACAAAATCCACCTGCTCATCTGGCACGATCTTTCCAAATACCGGGGTATCGATTGATCCCGGAGACAAAGTATTCACTCTGACCCTTCTTGAAAGAAGATCAAGTGATAAACCCTTAGCAAGGGAAATCACGGCGGCTTTGGCAGCGCCGTAGATGGTCATGCCAGGAGCTGCACGGTGAGCGGCACTTGACCCGATAAGGATAATGGATGCTCCGTCATTCAGGTAAGGTAACGCCTTTTTCACGGAAAAATAGGTACTTTTAAGATTAAGGTCCATGTAGAGGTCATAGTTCTCCTCGGTCACCTCGTTTATTCCTAACATAGGCTGCCCGTCAACAATACCACCGGCATTAACGACAAGAGTATCTATTTTACCGAATCTTTCGGCCGCTATCCTGAACACATTCTCCAGGTCATCCAAATTGGTCACATCTCCTTTTAATCCGATGAATCCTTCACCCAATTGCTTTGCCGCGCTGTCAAGTGTCGCCTGGTTCCTTCCTGTGATTACCCCAGTCGCACCTTCGTTCTTTAATGCTTCGGCTACGCCGAATCCTATTCCGCTATTACCTCCGGTAATAACGGCAACTTTGTTTTTTAACTTCATTTTTTTGTTATCTGTTATTGCCCAAAGTTGAAGAGTTCTTCATAGGAGAAAAAAGACATTTGTAACTAAATCACTGTGACAAATGTCAATTATTTAAACTCAAATTGGGGTCGGTTCCAACCTGAAAAACCTCAGCCATTGTCATTGATATTTATCAATATCGGTGAACGATAACTGACAGGCAAATACTATACAAGCCTGACAAAGAGAGGTCATCAGGTTGTTAAGAAAACACAAAGAGTTTGAAAAAAATCCGACAGACCATCCCTTTCGACGATTTTGCAAGCATTAGAGTAGATTATTACAGAACTTGTTGCGCATGGAAAAAACCGGGGAAATGGGTGGTTGTTGGCATGTGAAAAATATCCTTTGCCTATCAATCACTAAATTCAACCAGATTCTATTTTTGACTATTAAGGATCTCTTTAACAACTTCCAAAATCCTATCAAGGTGTTCTAATAGGTTCCCGTTCACCCCGCCAAGCATTTTATAATTAGGATCAAAAACGCCGTAAATAATCATTTACGGCGTTTCTTGTTTTTAACCCGACCTAAAAATCGCTTTTCTCCGGTGCCCGAAGGAGACCTTCACTAAAGCAAATCTGCATTATCACTGTAACGTTATATCTGCCTATATTTACCTGAGATTCATCAGAGTCGCCAATATATGTCACTTTAACCGCCTAACCGCTTTCTCCCCTCCGGTTCTACTTTCAGTTTGATCAAGCAACGCAGCTATCTTATAAATGTATAATACGCCGGGCACTACCGTTTTATCCAGGTAGCTACTGGCATTTTCAACGGCGGCTACTTTGCTGAATGTTTTTGACGAGGCCTGCCTGCGGTAAATTACATAATGGTTACCCTTGTCGTTTGCAGGCCAGTTGAGCTGGACGCCTTCTGGTTTATTGCTCAGGTACAGATCCGATGGTGGGGCAATAAAATCATCTGTCGGTATCAACAATTCGGTAAGTGGTGACAGCAGGCTTTGATTGGCAAAAGCATCAACAGAGGTAATACCGTATTCATACGTTTTACCCGAAATTACAACGGTATCCCTAAAAAACGGCAGGCGCTGTACTTTCGATATCACCTTAAACAAAGGCTCGCCTTTTTCACGCCTAAATACAATATACCCGATCACGTTATCATATACTGCAACAGTATTTTCCCATTTAAGACTAACGCCCCGGTCTGCCCAGCGGCTTTGTACACCACCGGGCGAGGCTACATACTGGGCTTTAAGCGGGCGGATACCTACTGGTATTGATACATCGCTCATGTTTTGCGCCAGGTTCATCACTTGCACAGCATATAGATATTGTGTTTCGCCATTGAGATATTTTAATGAATCGCGGTAAACGGTATCGCGGACAGGCGGTGAAATGATACGCATATCTTTATCTGATGTTCCGCGAAGCACATAATAAGCAAAGAGATCCAGCTCGGGATTTTTATCCCAGCTAAGCACAATCGACCGCGTGCTGTCCTGCGTAGCATGTAATCCCCCCGGTTTGGATGGCCTTTCTTTTTTTACTTGCAGCGAGCCATGTGCTGTAGCGGTTGGCAGCATTTTAAAGCCCGGATAAGGCACCAGCAAGGGTCTTACCTGGTAATAATATACCATATTGGGCAGCACCTTACGATCGAGGTAATTAACGGCGTTGGGCGAGAGCGTATCTGCAACAACAAAATCCTTTTGTGCCAAACGGGATTTAAGTACCTGGATACCTGAATAAACAGCCTGCCGGGGCAGCGAGTTCCAGCTAAGATACAGCGCATTGGTGGTATCTTTTACTTTAAAACCTGTAATTGTAGCAATGCTTTTAAATGATTTAGTGAGGTGACTTGTAGGATCTGAACCTGCACCTTTGTTGCCCGCCATATCAAAAGGCTGTACATAATAGGTAAGCAATTCGCCTGGCTTTACCCTTTCGGTAAAATAAACATGCAAACTATCATCCCGGTTGTAAACAAGCAAACGTTCGGCAGCTACGGTAAAGTTTTTTGAGGTTGAGGATTTCTTGTATACCGCCGCGAAAACAGCAGGATTTACAGCCGGCGCCGGAACCGACCACGTAAACTGCACTACACTATCGGCAACTAAAGCCCTGTTCAGTTTAAATTTAGGAAAAGGCACCCGTTTTACTTCAGAGATAGCTTCTGTATAAATAACCTCCGATTTTCCCGCAGCGTCGATGCCCGAAACACGATAGGCAGTTGCTGCCGAATTGCCTTTGATGTCGGTATCGGTCCACAACATTCCAATGCCTTCCAGGAACTCTTTGGAAAGGAAAAAATAACCTATCTTTTGTATATCGGTGCTCTGCAAAATAGCCCAGGCTTCCGCATCATCTTTCGCTTTTACCTGGATCTTAAATTCATCGGCCAACGATGCTCCCGCACGTTTTTTAAATTCGGCATAGGAACCCGGGAAGGTAATTATAGCCTGTTTTTTAAAATTCCCTGTGCCACTTTGATCTTTAGTGATCTCATAGCTTTTATATTTTCTGAAAATATTAAGTGATTTGGTGCCAGGCCCGGGCGAATTCACCATTACAATTATCTGCTTGTCTGACGGTAATAAATGGCCGCCCGCAACCCCGGTTTGCGCCTGCTGTGCGTTTACACCCAGCGCTGCTATCAGTAATAATATTGTTAAATTAAATCTTTTCATACTGTTTTAAATTAAGGGCATACGGAACGGTAGCCACCTACATGAATACCAAAATTAAGTCCTTTGCGCTGCGAATACCCAAGGTCGACATTGGCCGTAGCACAAACTTTGGCTCCGGCGGGCGGCCAATCCCAGCAGGTATCTATGGAGTTACAGCCGGGGTTGCAACCGCCGATGCTAAAGTCGGCCCGGCCTCCTGCCGATCCCGATATGAACCAGCCGTCCGTATCATTACGGCCACCACGAATGTCATAACAGGCCTGGAAACCAGCACTTACGCATAAACCAATGGCACAGGCTTTAGCCCCCCCGCCATACTTGCCAGATAAACTAAGCAAATAGCTATTTTCGGCAAAATTAAGCAGCAGCGTCGATTTCGATTCGGTATAGAACCAAACATGAGCACTGGCTACGTAAACGTCAAAACCTATGGCTTTATCCTCGGGAATCCCCAACTGAGCCGTACTGTTCAAATACACCCCCGTAAATTCGGTATTGATATACTCGGGCGCGGCATTGGCAAAATAATACGAGAGCCTGTCGGTGCGGGTACGCGGGTTTTTAAGGCCTATGGCCATAGCGTAATCGGCCCTGGCATTGATGAGGCCCAGCAGGGAAAGATCCATACCGCAACCCAGGAATACATACCTGTCGGAGCTTTTACCACTCACTACCAGATCGCCCTGAATGTGTGCTTTTGCCAGACCTTTTATTGGCTCAATATCTGAGGTGATCGCCACCGTAAAATATTGGTTAGGGATATCCAGCACCAGATCGGCATGGGCCAGGTTCAGGTAATCAGCCACTTGTACGGTAGCATAACCTTTTATAACAGGGCCGCTCTCTACCGATAAGCCTATAGGGGCGAGTTTAACCAGCGTACTGGTTCCCGCAAACGATACATCTCCGTTAATGTCTATCTTAAATTTCTTTTCGGCGCTGTTGTAGTTGAAACCACCGCCAACACGATTAATAGTGATAACCCCCACAGGGATTACAGTACCCATGCTGAAGGCAGCGCCTACATCTATGCCACCGGTTACTTTATAATAATGAAAATCGACAGAGGCGTTTATAGGAGTACCTGGAATGGACAACGATCCGTTGCCATCAAAACCGTTGTCTTTAATACCTACCTGGATCTCCGATTTCATCACCGGGATATCGATTGTCGCCCCAAGCTTGCTTACCGAGGCCTCTATGCCGCCGCCTACTTTAGCTTTGAAGCGGATATCTCCGGCGGTGAATTTGATCATCGGTACATCTACCGTAAATTCGCCTTGCACGCCTATAAAAGGGATCTGATCGGTGGTATTGAACTGGATGCTTTGAACCTTGAATTTGGCAAAAGCGAAATCGGCCGAGAAATCTGTAGGCGCATCTATCATGAATCGGCCATCGGTTTGTATTTCAAAAACAGGTAGGTTGATCTCTTTGGTAATAAATGTATCAAATTTGATCCTGCCCGAGCCAGCCAGTTTATAGGCCGATGAACCCGGGGCTTTACCAAAGCTAAGCGGTGTGCTGCCCGGCATCAGTTTTACCACGTTCAACAGGTTTAGGCCGTCATCCGGAATTTTGAAGCTGCCTCCATAAAAGATATCCTTACCTACCCTCAAATCAGAAAAAGTTACTGTAGATGGTGTTGATTTAGGGATTTGCACGGTGATACTTCCGCCAAAATTAAAGCCGTCTTCGGTAAATACCAATGAGGCTAATGAGGCTTCCCAACTGCCGATAGATAGTTTGGGAAGATCTGTAGCTACTATTTTTAACTTACTGATCTGCAATTGCGGGCTCAGCACAAAATCTTCAATTTTTAAGTTTATGGTTTTTATTATACCCAGGTCGGGCGTGCTTACCGAACCCTGCAGGTGGATACCCTGCTGATCTACAAAACTATTAGCGAAGGCTATTTTAGCCTTAAAGCCATATACTTCGGCCTCCCAATCGGTGGCACCCGCATCTCCGCCTGTAAATTTGAGTTTGGTTAAGGATGATGGTACCCCGCCCGAACTGAAAAGGGCAACCTCGGGCGATGAGGCATTGTCGGGCATTAACTGTGGCACAAAGCCTTTGGCCAACAAGTAACCGCGGCTGTTTGTTACACCCGTCAAATCCAATTGCAGCTTGCCTTTTATCTCTCCCTTGCCACCCGTTGTACCTGTAACAACCAGGGCTTCTCCATCGGTTTTAAGTACTACCGGTAAAAAGTTAAATAATTTAAGCGGTATCTGCTGCTCGTCGGTTTGTACCCTATTACCATCCGGAATAGGATTGTTTGATGCATCAAACGTAACCTTTACATTGCTAAAATTCACCGCTATTTTATCATGGCTGCTGAATACCGAAAAGAGCGGCGTAAGATCACTGAATGTGCCGCTCACCAGGTAAGTATTTGGACCGGCAGAAGTCATTTTATCGAGCGATACCGGGAAGCCCAGTAAACTGCTTATATTTCTCCCTCCGCCGTCGCTAAGTGTAAAATCAACAGAAGGGTTTGAAGCACCGACTGTTACATCTTTTGCTAATGATATAAAACCCGATTTTGATGCCTTAAGGCTTGTATTGCCCGAGGGAAGGCTGATCTGGTAACGCCCGTCGGCCCCGGTAACGGTATTGAGGTATGGCTGGTTTTCAACCACAATACTGGCGCCGCTTATAGTATGCCCCGCACCTGTAACAATACCTGTAATCAGCGTGCCTTTTACAAGTTTAATAACCTGGATAACTTCGGTACCATCTTCAATTACGTTTACCGATTGTTCAGCAGCTACAAGGTCCGAGCCGCTGGGGGGCGTTATACTTACCTTGGCGTTGCCACCAAAACCCTCATAAAACCACTCGCCGTTTTGAGCTACGTACGATGTATCAAACAACGCGATGGTGGCGTTATTTACTGGCAGGTCACCGGGGCCTAAAATTTTAAACCTTACCCTGCCTGTACGGCGTACCAGGTTACCGCAATCGCCCAGATCAATGGTACGTACCGCCGATTGAACCAGCGGGTTGTTATGAAGGTTTTTTGAATATAGGTCGGCAAATTGGATAGCCGAGGCCGTCATTTGAACGTTGTTGATAATATTCCTATCCGTAACAGGCCTGTTCATTATCGGGTTATTGGCAAAGACACTTCCAACAGCACCTGGCGTATTATTGAGCACCAACGCATTTGTAACCAGCTTTACATCGCTTATCACAGGCGACGTTGCGCTTGGTATTGTTGGCCCGGCGAAACCAAACATGGATGTATTATAGATAAAACCCCTGTTTATTGACGCCTGTATAGTATTTGTAGTAAAAACATTGGCGTTAAGCTGGTTAACCTTCAATACATTACCACCGGGGTTTATCACCTGGCTAACTTTGGTATCGGGCGTTATATTGAATGCATTATTCTGCAAGGCGATGCCAGGATTGGTGTTTTGACCGGTATTGGCTTTCGGCGGGGCGGGGATAACCACGTCAATGGTTTGTGAAAGATAACCCTCCTTCTCGATCATTAGCTTATGGCTACCCTGGTAATAACTTGTTTGAAAAAGCCCGTCTTCGCCCGAATTAAAATAAACCGTTGAATTAACAAAATGCAGGCGGGCATTAGGAATGGCTTGTTTGGTAGATGAAACAGCCCTGCCCACTACACTAACTATATCCGGCTTGATGCTAAATATCACCTCCCTGTTTGATCCTTTGGCCAGGCCCGTGAAGGATTGTACGGTATCGGGCGTTACTTCCAGATCCTGAAATTCGCTGCTTACTTTAATGAGTTTTACCGTAAAGTTCTTGCCGTCTTTTAACTGTGGCAGGTTAGGGATAGTAAACCTGCCAAGAGAATCTGTTTTAGCGCTATATGGGCCATAGTCGGTGCTTAACAATTTTATCAGGCTCAGCTCATCTGCCTGGCTCAAAACACTTTGCGCCAGTATTTTAGTTTTGCTCGCTTCACTTGCAACCGTACCGGAAAGGCCAGCAGGGTTTATAGGTTTAGCAGTAGCAAGATTAACCATGCCGCTTGTGATAGGGGTGTTGAGTGGTGTACTCCTAAGTCCGGGAATGTTAATCATTAGTGGCCGGGCAATGAGGCCGCTTGCCACAGGCACCTGGTTATTATTACCGCCAAGAAGGAGATCTATTTTTGAGCGCGCACCATTTAAATAACCAATTATAGAACCCGTGATTGGTGGTGGACCTGGATTCAATAAATCGCTCGTGTTGTATTCAACCTTGACTATTGCTCCAGAAACCGGCACAAACCCCGTAGGCAGCGACATCCTTACTTCGCCAAATACATAGGCCGGCGTGGCTGTTAATCTAAAATCGGCGCTAACGTTTAGCACCAAATTAGCGGCAAGGTTAAGGTTATGGGCCTGCAGATCGGTAGTTTTACCGTTAAAGCGCTGGTTGTGGCTATCAATAATTACAGTGAACCGGCCACCATAAAATAACCGGCCAAACTTTATTGCCCCGCCTCCGGTACCCATTTTTACACTATCAACTGCAACTTCAACCACGCTACGTCCGTTTATGGTTTCAGCGTGTTTGGCGTCAAAAGGGATGTTTCCCTCCTGGTACAGGTAATTGGTGTTTTCAAAGTCAACCTTATCCCTGTAAATGTGTACTATCGCTACCTTATCTTCCGCATTGGCATCGGCCACATTATCTATGCTAAGCCTGGGTGTAAAACGCATCGTACGGGCCAGTAACAGGATCTGCCCTATATCGCGCGTCCCTGTCGAATCCAGCTTGCTTATCGGGATTTCAACACTTTTCTGCTCAAAATCGGTCGACTCTACGCTGATGATCAGTTTGTTATATTTAGATAAGCCCATGTAAGATGGATGGGTAAAATCGATAGCGAAATTGCCGCCGCCATCTGTTTTACCGCTGGTTATTAATTCTTCTACAGGCGGTGGATCTAAGTTATAGTGAAAACCAAAGCTAAAATCGAACATGGAATTCTGGAAACTCATCGACGGAAAAGAATACATCCCCAGATACGAATAATCCGTTGTGGTATAGGTAAATTGCGTTGCTGCTGTTGTGGCCGAAAAGCCGTTTGTTGTTTTCCAACTTGGGTCTATAACCCCCTTAATGGTGATCTGCGTATTGGGTAATGCGTATCGCTCAGTGGCAGTATCAACCGTTATCGGATCCTGGGTATAAGATAAATTGGTGCCTCCCGATGTGGTAATTACATCAGTAGCTGCCGGGCCAGACGGGGTTACGACCGGTGGCGGCAAAGAACTGATCAAGGTAGGATCAATCTGGGCAGCGGCGGCGAGTCTTGAATCATTTAAAACATTAGGAGCATTAAATACAGGCATCCTTAAACCCGATACCGGCCTTGAGGCGAGACCATGTATAGGTCCACCCGTTAATACAATTGGTGGCGGTGTAGCCTTCACTATCGTGTTGACTGGAACAGGGATTGCAGGTGATACCCCGCCAAAGCCTGATGAGCCGCTGTATTGAGGCTCTGTTTTTTTAAACGCCCATAACAGCTTGCCTTTGATGGTGTTGGTAGCGTATTGTACCGATTGAGCTTTCTGTTTAGCTTCTTCTTTTGCTTTTAAGGTATCTATCTTTACTATCGGTGGCCCGCCGTAAATGAACGACCTAACCTCGCTACGGCCTTTATTACGAAAAGGGGTATTATTAAAAGGATCAAAAGCCTCTACCAGCATCGCGTAACGGCGGCCGGGCGTAAGCTGCGGGTCGGCAGCATTATAAACATAAGAGTTGCCGGTAACCTCCTTTTCGAAAAAATAGGGCTGCGTGGCCGACATCAAGGCATTGCTCGGGTTCCTGTCGCCTATAACCTCTACCATCCTTAGTTTATATCTCACCGACGACATGATCTGGGGCGATGTTCCCGGCGGCGTGCTCCATTGCATCAATACAATCTGCCCGGCAGCGGCAGATAGCTGCGCGTCTTCCATCGGTGTAATAATGGTTGGCGGCTCCAGGCTGCTGATGGTAAAGGTATTGCTGCAGCCTACCGGCTCATCCGGACTGATGGGTGCATTGGTATCGTAGTCAAAAGCTTGTACACAAAAACGGTAACTCCCCTCGGGTAACCCATTTTTGTTGATGAAATCGCTTTGGGTGATGCCCTTGTAAACTACTTTCGTATAATCAAAAAACTTACCGATGTCGTTACCGTTCAAGCTGCGGCTTTGCCCCGGCCCAAGTTCAATTACCGTAGAGCTTTTATAAGTAGGTTTTACGCTCAGCTCTACACCGTTATCACCGGTAATGCTGCCCCTTAGCTGTATACGCCGTGTTGTTGTGGACAAATTGGTGACGCTAACCACCATCAACTGCGGCTGCGAGGAATAATCGGTTATCTTACGCGGATAAGGTGGCAATATCTGTATAGATACGCTTACCTGGGCTTGTAGAGGCAGCCAGGCAATACAAATGAGTAAAAAGAGGTACAGTTTTTTCATGGTTTCAAAAGCTTAGCAGGTAACTTAGTTCCCCGCGGGTTTCTGTAAAATTTGGTTGCAAAGCAGGCCCTGAAGTTTTCACCTTGTTATTGGTCAGGAAAAGATTGAAGGATACCAGTTGTTTTTGGGTTACCCGGTAACCCAGGTTACCGGTAGCATTAACAATAAACGCATCTTCGCCTGCCAGCGACTTAGTGCTGGTGAAGGTGCCGCTGAGACCGGTTTGCAGTTTCTGGAAAAAGATCTTGTTAGCACCCGCCGTTGCCGATTTGAAACTGTTACGCATTCCTTGTCCGCTTAATTTGGTATCGGATATATTAAGATAGGCGCTCAGCATTCTTTTAGGGAAATTGATATTGTAACTCAGCGTATACTGGTTAGTTTTCACGCTGCGCGATACGGCATCGGTACTATAAAAAGTGTTAAAGTCATTCAAACTATTACGGGTTAACGATCCGGAAATAACATGGATCACATCGGTGTTGATGATCATGTACCGGGGCATGATGGTAATGGTTTGGGTGGTTTGTACAATCTTTAGCGAATCAGCAAATAAAACGGTTTGCGCTTTTTGATTGTCGGAGAAGTTGGTGTACACCGCTTCCACGGAAAACGATTTGGTAATATCGACGCCAGCGTTAAACGCGCCGATGATACGGTGGTTGGTGGCCCGTTTCTGATGCTTAACGTTATCATGCTGAAATCCCAGGCTGCCATTAAATCTAATTTTGCCTTTATCAAGGCTTGCAGAGGGGCTTACCGTCCAATTTTCATAGTCCGAACTAAAGTAGTAGGCACCCATGGTTTGAAAATCGGGATCCACGCGTTTGTATTTAATTTTAAGCCCATAATCCTTGCTTTTATAACCAAGGCCGGCCGAAAACGCGGTATAATACTCTGATGTGCCGTTAAGCCCGAAAGTGCTGCGGAGTTTGTTGAGCAGGGTACTGGTGCCGTTGCTAAGTTCAATAGGCGAATTGATATCATTAGTATACAGGCTTAAAGCGCCGTCGCTTTCAAAAAACAAATACTTCCACAAGCTGAACCTGGAGGTGTAGCCCATAACGTCATTTTTTGCCGGGCTTACGTAGTTAAGCTGTGGGGTAAGTCCGGCAGGTTTGATGGTGTCGTCTTTGGCACTCAGGTAGCTCAACTCAAAAAAATTACGGTCGGTTCCGTAACCGAGTTTGGCGGCGTATGCTTTTCTTGAAAAAGAAAAAGGTACCAATGCCTGGGTTGTGGTGTCAATAGTGGTTGCACTGTTAAGTTTGCCATACATAAAGCCAACCCTAAGCTTCCCGGGATTAAGTTCGAAACCTGCCCCAAGCATAGTGTGCCCGCCCAGGGTATAGGGTGAAAAAGAAATATCCCTGTAACCCAGGTGCACAGTAACCCATTTGTAGGTAGGACTGATACCATATTGGTTAAAAGGTTGCCGGAATGATTTATCGGATTGGCTGAAGCTGAAAGATAGCGGTACATCCAAACCATAAAAACTAATGATGGGGCTGCCGGAAAGGTAATAGGTGAATGGCTGCCGCCTATCGGCTATACCCGTTGCATTGTAAAATATGCCCTGTGCCTGCACACTCCCTGAAAGAGTTACCGGTTTTTGTTGAGCAATATTTTCAAGGTCCTGGGCATGAAGCCTGTAGTGCCCGCAGTAAACCAGGGCTAACAGCAAAAGGTATTTTTTCATTGCAGGTAAATTGATGAACACAGTTTAAGTGATCGGTTTAATCCATGGTCAGCCAATGAGCGAATCGGTGTTCTGACCGTGTAAATAAGTTATCTTAATGAGTGTAAAATATTTAGTCTATTGGCCACATTGCCTGCCGGGGACAAGGGAATTTAAATGAGGGCGTGTTAAAGGCATGGGCGGGCGGATGAATTTTTTGTTTTCTTGCAGGTTTCATAGGTATGGGTTTAGATGTTATTTTATTTAAGGATGTTTGCTGATACGTTGCCGGCGAAGCAAAATTTCCGTTACAAATAAACGTTGGCCGGTAAAAAAAAACTTTCGAGTTTGTTGCAGATACTTTCGAGTTTGTTACATTTTTTGTTTTGAGGGAAATATTGGCGATAATTTGCTATGTGTAGCTAAGAAGGAGGGTGCAATTCGCTAATGCGTGTGGCCTTGTACAAGTTCAGCTAAGCAAATCGTCTTTCCTCCCGGGAAAGCATCTTTGTATGGCGAATTGCTGCCGATATCCCGGATGAAACGCGCAATAACTTGCATCAACTTGACGGAGTTAATATGATGCCTTACCACCAGCTCGGGTTTAAGCTGCTTTCAACAATCGCACCCCCATAAGATAATACATAATAAACGGAATGGCGGGAATAGCCACCAGGAAGCCTGCTGTACCAAAAGGGTCTGGCCAGTTGGGCGGTATTAGTTCCAGCAAAATAGCAATTAAACTGCAGCCCATATACCAACGGGATGCACGTTTACCGAGTAAGCCTGTTATTTTGAGTGCCGCCGCGAAAAGAAAGCTCCCCAGGTACATCAATATAACTTCGGCCACACTGATCACATAAAACAAACTCTTTACGGCAACGTACAAATCCGGGCGTTTAGCGGCTGGGTTTGCAGCAAACAGCCGGAAAGCATCGGTAAGGTAATAACCCCAGAAGGCCATATTGATCATAAACAAGGGCATTGCCATGCTCAGCGCTGCAAATGCTAATACCGAATACAGGTTTTCACCGGTTGCCTGTAATCGCGTTTTCAACAAGGCGGTGCCTAACAAAAGCAACATGCCGCCTGCTATCAGGATGGCGTAGCGTGTTTGCTGTTCGGCAGCGGTGTTAACCCAGCCCTGCAATGTTCGGGGTGGCGGCCCCATGCCCGCGAAGACGGAAAACAACAGCCAGGGCGTAAATAGTAACAGCGCGGTTATGGCTTGTTGTTTGCCGGATGAGCCTTGCACCCACAGTTTACGCAGGCCAAGATGGTATGCGGAAAGGATCATCAAACAGGCATGCAAACCCCAAAGGGGTAAATATATTTTATAACTTACCGGGGCTATCCCAAAGGCAATAGCCATGGTTGCCGGCGGAACAAGCCATAGGTATACCAGGCTCAGTTTTTGTTTAATTGGGGTGGTTTCTTTATTCATCATTCCTATTTTATTCCTTTTTCTAATTTGGCATTTTGCCCGGCCAGGATCTTCCACGCGCCATCGCGTTTTACCAGTACAATCATCCGCCTAAACTCAAACGTTTGACCGGGAAAACGTTCATCGCCATCTAAACCGGTTCGCACATGTGATATAGCAAGATTAGGATACGGGTAAGTAATATCTTCAACCGCGCGGGTATAATAATGCGTGGCTTTAAAATAAGTGGCGTGCACCTGCTGATAATGAAACTGAATATCATCCCTTCCCTTGTAGTAAGCACCAAACCAGTTTACCCAGGTGGCATCAACGGTGTAATTATCGGCCAGGCCTTTAGGGTCGTGCCGGTTCCAGGCGTCTTCATAATTTTTAACAAGCTGCCGTATCGCCGGGTTTTCTTTGGTGGTATCTGTTTGCTGGCTGTAGGCTTTAAAACCATACAACCAGCACAGACAAACTACTATGAACTTAACACTACAAATTTTCATGGCTGTTAATTATATAGGAGGATTTTGAGCTTAAAATGCCTTTAATATATCAATTGGCGGCCCAACGCGTTCAAAGCCGTGTTGTTTCCTAAACTCGTCCTGTTCGGCTTCGGGTTTGCCTTTCATTTGCCCTTCGCTTATGGCTATAAAACATTCTTCCATTTTACCCGCCGGCTGAAAAGTGGTGAGCATCCGGCCAACACCTTCTCCTACCTTTGAAAACGCGTGCGGCACACCCCGCGGACCGAATACACTATCGCCGGGTTTAACATGGTGCATTTTATCGCCCACTTTTATCACAAACTCTCCCTCCAAAATGTACCACCATTCGTCCTGGTTGTAATGGAGATGCAGGTTTGGCCCGCCTTTTTTTACGCGCGATGATTCATATACATACAAATCGCCATCGGTATCTTTAGCAGATACCTTGGTATAAAAAGTGTCCCCGTCAAACAGGTTGATGGGTTTTTGAAAACGATCTGCACCGGCATCAATTTTATAGCCGGCTTTTTCCCCAAGCATGGTATAGCTTTTAGCAATTACGCTAACCGGCACGGCTAAAACAGCGCCGGTTACGGATAGCATCCGCAGGAAAGTATTGCGTTTCATGATGGTAGGTTTATTTAATGAACAAATCATCTGTAGCCCAGGTTGGGTTTTTGGCGTAAGCCCGCCAGAATATCTGATCTAAATAATAATCAAAATTGCTTTTCCAACTGCGCGTATTGGTCAAAATCACAAAATTAAATCCGTTATCCAAACGGGCCTGTTCAGTGGCTGTGCCGGGCAGACTTCCCGTGTGGACATAGTTATTGCCATTAATACCCCAGCCGCATCCATAAGCTGCATTGGCTGTTGAACCGGTATACATAATATTTAACGTCGACGGTGTAAGAATATCCGTACGTACCGGAAATTTATCAATATAAACCAGGAGCCGGGCCAGGTCGGCAGCGGTGGCAATCCATCCTCCGTGCGAGTCCATCCGGCTGATTTGGTATGCATAAGGATCTTCACCGCTTTGGCCATAGTAAGTGACTTCTTTAGATAGTTTTTGGGCAAGTGTATTACCACCAATGGTCATATCCGTAATGCCAATAGGTGTAAGTACCAGTGTTTTTACGGCTTCCTCATAGGTTTGCCCGGTTATTTTTTCTATCACACGGCCCAATATGCAGTAACCAAAGTTAGAGTAATCATAGTTGGTGCCTGGTGCATGATCAAGCGGGCGGTTATCTAAAGTCCAGGTGATGAGCTGTGCAGCCGTCATCCCGGGGTTACTAAACATCGGGTCATTTACTTCATTACCCCAACCTCCGGATGTATGATGCAGCAGCTCATCAACTGTAATATCGGCAATATGAGGGCCATAAGCTTTAGTACCATAGGTTTTACCTAACAGCGCGCCATCGCCAAATACTTTATCATCCAGCTTTATCTTACCCTGATCAAGCAGCCTCATAATGGCAACAGATGTAAACTGTTTTGAAAGGCTGGCCAAACGGTAGCGGTCGCTGATCACAGCTTTGGTTCCTTTAGATTTATCGCTTGTGCCATAAGCTTTTAAATAAACCAGTTTCTCGCCTTTGGTAATGGCAACAGATACCGCCGGAACGTTATAAGTAGTCATAAAGGTATTCACTTCATCATCTAAAGCGACTACGGCAACTTTGCTGGGAGCCAGAGTATCAACGACGGTACCTGTTCCTGTTTTAGTTGCCGGGGGCGAATCTTTGCCGCATCCGGCAAAAATCAGTAAGCCGGCAAGGGTCATTAATTTAGTAAATTTTAACATGTGCGCCACAAAGCAGAAAATTTCGGATTTATAAGTTTTTTTCATGGGTGTTGAGTATTGTAGTTTTAATTATTGATTGAACACGTTAACCATAGGAAAGCCTCACACAAGCACTTCATCATATTTAACATACTGGAACTGCGCTACCAGCAACCTATTTGCAGTTGTAAGTAAAAGAATTGATGCCCGAGCCATCAAGTGCCACGGTAATCGGGAAATCTTTGTCATTGTATTGATAGGTAAGGGTTGAGTTAATGTCCGCCGCTGCCGCGCCGTTGGTGGTTATCAGTTTCCCGGTTATTTTAACCGGGTTATTTTTGCTCAGGATTGCGCATCGGCCTGCCCAAAAACGAACCTTGTCCAGGTTATATGCGCCAAAACCGCTAAAATCGTTGCCTATAAATTTCCAGTATTTGAAGATAGCCGTATATGGTGAGGGCTTATTATCATAAGTTATATTCAGCAACTCATCAGAGGTTTGTAGGTAATCGATCCTGCTCTCCCCAGATTGAGGTACGTTGACCTTTCTTACTAAATCAGATACAATTTTTATTTGTGTTACGTTATCATTGGCGTCATAGGTAAAATTGAGTTCATATCTGAAAAGCGCGAAGCCGTTGGCGTCCTTGTAACCACCGAATGGTACCGCTATTAAAACCGAAGTGAGGTGTTTCTTTGCATCGTCGTATTTAAATTGATACAACGAGTCGCTTATTATTGCCGAAGGCTGATTTGATCCCTTAAATATTTGGTGCATAAATTCAGGATTCCCATCATAAATATTCCCGCTGCCGCCAGTATAATTATAGGTAATGTTAATTGTGCCGTTGTAATGGTTGCCCAGCCCATCAACCGATGAAGTAGGATAAGCGTCAACAGCTTTAGCAGATGTAATAGTCCTGACGAAAGGCCCGTAATAATAATTGAGCCCCGTCATCTTTGTAAGAAGGCCTTTATCATCATATTCAAAATTACGGAGCCCGAGCGCCTGGTCAACATCACTTGCAATAGTACAGGCCGAGATATTTACTACGGGGGGAGTAGGGTTATCAGACGGTTTGCCGCAACCATACAAAGTAATTAATAAGCTACACATGAGTAAAGCGGCAAGCGGGGATCTGGTTATGATTTTTGCGTTCTCATTTTTCTCTGGTCTTTTTGGTAGGTGTTGTTCCCCGGTTATTGCAATGTAGTTTTGAAGTGTTTTCATTCCTGGTAGATTTATAGATTCGTTATTGTACTTTTATAAGTCTTAAAACAAAGGGTAAAAGCATCCATGTTGTAGGGTGGCATTTTCTTTGTATAGATATTGGTATCATGCCGCAATCAATCGGGCGTCAGTTTAATAGGTAGGGCAATATCTTTCCCCACGTCAAGGATGTGTAAAGCAAGGCTCTTAGCATTGTTAGGCACCTCAAAGGTTACAGTGCCAACCAGCTCAGCGTGCCGCTCAACCAGTTCACTTAAATCGCCGGTAGGTGGTGTAAGTGCCCCATCAATGGCAAGCCTGAAGCCATCGTTCCAGAAAGTAGCCGGCGAATAATTACTGTTGTTTTTGTATTTTATTTTAATTGCAAGCGAATTGCTTTCGGGCGTTATAGGTTCAAGCGATGCGCCAAGGATGGTGTATTCATGGTCTTCAATTTTTACCCGCGTCATTGAAAATACTGCCTTCAGGCTTTCAGCCGGCTGTTGCGGTTCGGCCTGTTTAGCTGGTAAACTATCCACATCTTTTTTGATCAGCGGTTTTGTTTCGGTAGATATTTTGCCTGCCGCTGCCGGTTTGCTGAATAGCCCTGCCCCGTTTAACGCCACAATTAAACCGGTAACAGCGGTTACAATAGCAGCCAGGCCGGTAATAATTCCGGGTATGGTTGTCCAAAAACTTTTTTCGTCGGGCATGGTGGTATTTATTAAGGTTACCGGTTGGGGTTCATGGGATTGCTACGTTCCCGGGCATTTTTTCCGGCCAGTTTTTTCTTCCTGTCGTTAATCAGGGTTACTATGGCAAATATGAATACGACCAACATTGCCAGGATCTCTTGGGTGTCTTTTTTGACAATGCCGTCCACAATGCAAATAGGCCCCAGCACTGCCAGGCAAATAAGGGTCGGTTTTCTCGGCAATAGGATGGCCATGATAAATAATTTAAAGGGTTATCAAATTTGAGCGGTATTATAACTTATTGTACAACCAGGTCTGTTTCAATATTGACCTCGTTATCGGCTTTAACTTTGTCCCAAATGCGCGCTTTAACGTGATAGGTTTGGCCGGCTACCATTGGTTTGGCAACGGTGATATCCCCGCGCAGTTCGGTGGCCTCGGCAGGCGGATGGCCCTGGTCGCCGGCAAAAAGGTCATCGGCTTTAAGTATGACAGTTCCCTTTTTGTCGGTCACCAACAGCATCATCCCCGGGAAAACCTTGCCATCCTTAAGTCCATAGTTGTTTAGCCCGAGTGCCACTATTGCTATGCGAGTATTTATTTGTACTTTATTATCGGTCATGCGTTTATTAGCCGGATCTATCAATAAAACATCCTGCACAATGAATCCATTGTAACTAAAGGATAAGCCCGTAAGTAGGTCCCTTTTGGTGCCCTTACTAAAGTTGCATGAGGTAAGCATTACACTGCTTAATATGACTGGGGCAAGCAATACCACCAAAGCAGGTTTAGAAATTTTCATAAGTAGATAGGTTAAAGATTATTTGTGATTTAAGTCCGCGCCAAACATTACCCCTAAGGGTTGCAGCGTCGCTATAAATCATTCACAAATAAACATAGCCCATCAGAAAATTACTTTCGCGCATGTTGCAAATCCTTTCGATTTTGTTGCATTTTTTTATCGGTAAGCAACAATTTTTCTTAAAAGCTATAAGTAATTTTAAAGATCAGGCCTCTACCACCTTACTTGGAGCAAAGCC
The DNA here is from genome assembly GCF_024808255.1 of Mucilaginibacter dorajii. Lineage (GTDB taxonomy): Bacteria > Bacteroidota > Bacteroidia > Sphingobacteriales > Sphingobacteriaceae > Mucilaginibacter > Mucilaginibacter dorajii. Next base: position 245,703 of record NZ_JANTYS010000006.1, on the reverse strand, counting down.
GAAATGGCGCGAGAAACTGGCCGAAAAGCTGGCAGGACTGCCGAAACCAACCATATAAGCCACCTCGGATACGGTTGCAACACGGCGTTCCAACAAATCGTGTGCGTATTGCAGGCGAACAATGCGGATGAGTTCGCCGGGGGCCTGGCCAATAAGGCCTTTTAGTTTGCGGTGTAATTGGGTGCGACTTAGCCCCATATCGTCAGCAAGTTGATCGGCGCTGTAACCTTCTTCGTTCAGGTGGCTTTCAACAGCGTGGCGGATGCGCGCTATAAAATCCTGCTCAATGGATGGCAGGGCGATGGTATCTTTAAGCCACATGTCGCGGGTGCTGTAGTGCAGGCGCAACTGCTCACGCACGCTAATGAGGTTTTCAATCAAGGCAAGCAATTCCCGCTGGTCAAAGGGCTTAGCCAGATAGGCATCGGCCCCGGTTTCAATGCCCTGTATACGACTGTCCAGGTCGGCCTTTGCCGTTAAAATGATGACGGGGATATGGCTGGTTTTTTCATCCTTTTTAAGCGTTTCGCTCACCTCGTAACCGCTTACCTTGGGCATCATCAGATCGGTAATAACCAGGTTGGGGATGTGCTGCAGACCAAGGGCAATGCCTTCTTCGCCATCAGCCGCGGTAATTAGCCGGTACTTACCGGCCAGCGATTGCCGTATAAATTCCCGCAGTTCGTGATGGTCCTCAATCAGCAAAATAAGCGGGCTGCTTTCATCTGCAACTAATACTTCAGCGATATCAATCACCGGCATAAATACTTCAGCGGCTACACTTACTGCTAAAGGGTCGGCAACCGCTTCGGCTACCTGGTATGGCATATCTACACGGATCTGCGTAAACACACCCTCGGCACTCTCGGCCGTTATTTGCCCACCCATCAGTTCAACCAACTCCTTGGTAAGCGCCAACCCAATCCCCGTACCCTCCGCAAAGCGCGTATCCGATGGGTCGGCCTGGTAAAAACGGGTAAAAATAAAAGGTAGCTTATTAGCCGGGATCCCTTTTCCTGTATCCCTCACCGTAAGGGTAAAAGCGTTTTCAGGTGCTTCGGCATTTTCAAGCAGTGCAATTTCTACTTTTCCTTCGTTGGTAAATTTCAAGGCGTTTGATAGTATGTTAAGGATCACCTTATCCATTTTATCCCTGTCGGTGCGTATCCAAAGAGTGTCCCGGTCGGCAGTAAAAAGCAGGGTGATGCCTTTTTGTAAAGCCAGCGATTCGTAGGAGATGGTGTGGAGTTTTACTAATGCCACCAAATCTACCGGTGTAAGGTTTACATCCATCAGGCCGTTTTCTACCTTGCTTAAATCCAGTAGCTGGTTAATCAATTGCAGTAAGCGTTCGGCATTACTGATAATCAGTCTTAGGTTTTTATTGCTATCGCCGGTAGGTGCATATAACAACTCCTTAGCTGGATTCATGATCAGCGTAAGTGGCGTTTTAAACTCATGGGTTATGTTGGTAAAAAAACGCGATTTTACGGCATCCAATTCCAGTAATTTATCGGCTTGCTCTTTCAGCTCGGCAGTACGCAGCTGCACTATTTGCTCCAGCCGGCGGGCTTCGCCAGCTATCAATTCGGTTTTCTCGGTTTCCTGGGCAAGGGCACGCGCCGATAGTTTTTCTATCTCCCTTAGCTTTGCAGTAAGCTTTTGGTTAGTGCGGGCAAAATCAAGCGCCAGGTAAAGTGACAGGCAAAGCGGCAATACCAATGAACCTGCCCCCATCACAAACAAGCGCATGGTATTAAGCTCATAAGTCCATACACCGAATACATCTCCCCAGGCAAAAACGTAAACCAGTATTACCGCACCCACGCCAATGCCCACAAGCCATGCGTCTTTTTGCCCGCGTTTAATAACCTGGGCTACCGACCACAAGCCATCAGCCATGCAAGCAAAATAGACCACGGTAAAATAATCGACCCAGTAGGGCACCCGTAAAATCCAAAATTTGATGGCATAACCTGCAAGGTAAAACACCGTAATACCAGTTAGTAAAAGCACGCGCCACCGCGGCACCCGGCGATAATTGAGCACATAAAGCAACAACACTGCCGACCACAGGATGAGCACCTTGCAAACGTTGGTAGTAAAATCTGCAAAGTATTGCACCGAGGGGTAGCTGGTAAGGTAATACTGGTAAACAGCTATGCCGTTAATACCTATCAGCAGTACAAACAGCGCGTAATATATATTGAGTTTTTGCCGGGGATAAAACAAAAAGAACAGGAAATGCAGCAGGCCCAGTATCAGCTGCGCGGCGCCAAACATGGGCAAATAATCATACAGCTTTTGGGTTTCACTTACCCTTTCGGCTCGTTTTTCATAATCGCCTATCCAAAACTGGAAACCCGAAAAATTGTAGTAAACGCCAATGAAATTGCTGTAACGGATGGTAATTAGGTGAGGCCGGGTATCGGTAAACCAAATTGGGATCAGCGCCCTGGGCGCACGGATGGCGACCATTTGCTGTGCCGAATGCCCAACCTTGCCGTAACCGCCAATAGGTTTGCCATCTACAAATATTTCAGATGCCCCATCATGATTAATGCGAACAGAGAGTTTTCTGTTCACCAAAGCGGTATCAACTCTTACCCATACACCAAACCAGCCCATGCCTTGCCAGCCACGCGGCGCATCGGCTTTGCCAAAAACAGTGTTATGAATGGTGCCCCAGCCAGTAGTATTGGTTACAGCGAGTTTGCCGCCGGGCATTTCACCGGGATGAAAATACCAGAGCGAATCAAGGAAGGGCACTTCGTGCATGGTGCCAAAATTACTTTCGCGAACCACATAGGGTTGCTGCCCGTATGCCCGGTTTACCAGGCACAACAATGCCAGGCAGCCCAACAGCATGCAACACCTCATGCACCTATATGAAACAATATTTCTCCTATACATACAAAATACCACCGCAACTCCTTGATTCTCAAAAATAATATTTTCAAATGGGGTAGGCAATGTTAAATGATAATATAACATAGGTACTAACGCTGTTAAGCAGCAGATAGCAAAATGGGGTAACAAGTAAAATGGCTTCGCCAGGGAGAACCTTAACGAAGCCATTATGCTACTACAGCCAGGTATTATAAACCATATGTACTTATTTCGCCCATCACCATGTATGATTGAGGACCTTGAATACCAACAAACTTAAAATACCTTGCCCTTGGGTTATTAGGGGTTAAATACCGCTGTTCGCCATTAATTAAACGGTTAAAATTAAATGTACCCTGGTTTACCCAGGTTACTTTATCTGTACTGGTAAAAAACTGAAACTTATCCGGGCCACGATCATCTCCACCGGTTTCAAAGGTGGTGCGCCACACACCAAATTGTGTAATAGTTCGCTCCGCCCCCATATCTATAGTTGCAAAGTGTGGATAGCTTGAACACCCGGCACATGTGTGCCAGCGTGTCGCGTCGGTTCCATCGATAAAATTAGTTACAGCATTATCTCCACCTGGGTGTTGGGTTGAAAAATCAATAATGCTCCAATCCTTTTTATCAAATGAAAACAAGCCGCCATCAGTATAACCGGTATAAAAATTATCAATACTGAGGGAATCGGGCTTGAATATTGTTCTGAATTGATAATTTGTATTAGGTTTAAGATCAAGTATCTCAGACGTTTTCATTTCCACAGGAAATATTTGATATTTAACATTTCCCAAAACATCGGTGTATTTAACTTCGGATGCGAAAGCCCCATTTGATACATCGGCCCCACCCCAGTTAATGGTAAGTTTTCCTTTGGCATTTATGAAAGTGGAGTTTACAGGCCTGGTTAGTAATTGAGCCTGGTACTTTTCGCCATAAGACCCACCTACCACTTCTACCGGTATAGATGAATTTCCCTTCCCGTCGTAGGTGCGGATAACAAATGTATAGTTCTTTTCAAGCAAATTGGTAATCATTACGCTTATGGTATCACCAGTAGGCGGAATATCGACACCTACAGAATCGGCGTAATTGTTCCAATAAACCTTGGCTTTTATCACCGATGGGTCCGCCCCTCTTAACCATGCAATTTTCACCCTGTTTAGGCCAGAGTAAGCCTTAGGCGAAGTAGCCTTTCCTGTATAAGTTAATCCACCCGGAACCACAAATTGTTTGTAGGTAGCATCCATTTTGGTACAGGCCGTAATAACACAGATTGCAATGAAAAACATCAACCTGGTATAAAATATTTTCTTCATAATATATTTTTTATGATGGTTAAGTAAAACTTATTGAACTATTTGACCGAAGAAGGTCATCTCCATAATTACTACCTGACCCGGGCTGCTGTATGTTTCTAAAGATTTTAAACGCAGATAGCGTACTGCACCCGGTTGTACGTCAAAATTAAAATCGGCACCCAGGTTAGTGGCATAGTTAATATCTTCATTGGTTTTTTGGCCCAAAGGCAAGCCAGAGGGTTTAAACGTTGTAAAATTTCCAAGTAATGTCCACTGCGTCCACCCGCCGTCAGGATCCGGTGAGTTTGATCCCCATAATTCAAAATTTTTCAGGCCAGAACCTGTATAGCAATGATCATTCGGCTCCATCCACATTTTAAACCTGCTCATCAATACTTTTTTGCCCAAATCAATGGTAATCCACTGCGGAAGCGATGAGGCATTTGATGAAGCATAAATCCGCCTGTCGGCCAGCCCATTCCATATATTTTCGATATTAAAACCCGGGTCTGCAAGTTCTGTCTGATCGGTAGGAAGCACCAGTTTGCTAAAGGTGTTTTTGGGGATTTCTATTTCAAATTTAGGCGTCAGTGTTTTAACTAACGTATCGGATTTATTGTTCCATCTGTCGCGGATAAACACAGCAAATTTTTGTGGTTTGGATTCAAATCCACGGGCGGCAAAGTTACCTGCTACGGCTGCTGTATAAAAAGTCCGTACGGTTACCCAGTTGTTGTTCCCCGTGGTATCTCTCAGCACTACTATCGCCAGGTCTGCCTTATCGGGATTGGTAAACGATATATTTACGCCACCAAATGTTTCAGAAAAATTAGATGTTTTAAATACCGATTTAACGGGCGGCGTTTTTGGTATCACATCAACCGAGATAGGGTCAGATGCTTTTTCATTATTACCCACGCTATATATTTTCACGGCGTGCTTCAATGTATCGCCAAAACCCACAAGCCGTAGCGTATCTGTATACCTTGATGATTTTGCTTCCCTAAAAACACCTGGCTGTATTTCATAAACAGCCTTTACATAGGCTAAGTTGGCATCTGCCGGGAGCTTGTAGGTTAACACCCCTCCTCCGGGGGTTGGGTCAACCTTTACATTGGTGATTTGCGCAGGGGCAGGCAAACTGGAATCTACAAAATCCAACCTTCCCTGTTTTGAACAACTGTACCCCAAAAAGGCAATCAACAATACTCCGATAAAATATATCTTTTTCATTTTTATGTTTTAATTAAATGATCAATCTTCAAATGATGCCTTTTACCAACCCAGGTTTTGAACTAAATTTCTGTTAGCTGTCATATTGTCTTCGGCAACAGGCCAGAAATAATCCTTTGCACCAAATGTTTGGTTATAAAGCACCGTAATACGGTAATAGGAAATGGGGGTTGTTTGCGAAAGATCCCAGCCTTTAATGGGATTATTTAATTCTTTAGCCGATTCTTTCCATCGGCGCAGATCCCATAATCGCTGCGATTCGAAAGCCAGCTCAATCAAACGTTCCTGGTGAATAATGGCGCGCATACCGTCTTGATTCTGGAATTTTGCCGGATTGGTAGAATAATTAGTCCATGATGCTGCCACAGTACCTAAACCGGCACGCTTCCTTACAAGATCGACGTATTTATTAACTTCTGGGGATGGGCCTGCAGACTCATTTAGCGCTTCTGAATACAATAAATACAAATCAGACAAACGCATGATTGGATACGGATAATCAACAACCGAATAATCATTTGATGAATTGATGGTATTTTGAAAGTAGATCAGTTTTTTGAGGTTATATCCTGTTACGGTATTATAGCCATATTTACCTTTACCATCCCGCTGTTTAAATTTACCCTCTAAATAAAACAGGTCCATATAGCTTTTATCGTCGTAGTGTCCATGCCCATAATAAACCCCACCGTCGAAGCCCAGGTCGGCGTAAAAACGGGGTTCTCTGTCAAAATGTAACGCGGCCGTAGTGTAACCTTTCCGGATATATAACTTATCAGCATCTTCTGCCGTGCGTAAATTATATCTTCCGTTATAATCCCATGTTTTGTCTTCATTGATAGGTACACCATTGCCGGTATAAAACATTTCGGCAATTTTTAACGGAGGCGATAGCTCTCCCCTGGTAATAACTCCATCAAGATATAAAGGATCCCACCAACTGGATATCAATCGTTGTAAATCCGCCGTGTTAGATTGAGTATTGGCCCAGATAATTTCACTGTTCCATTTTTCTGTAACAGCGTTTGTGATGCTCAGCTGGGTTTTAATGGTATCGGTAAGTGAAAATTGCTGGAAAGCCGGATTATAAACATATAGTTTTATACCGGCAGACTCACATAAGTCAATGGCTTTTTTACACGCAACAGCTGCAGAATCCCATTTAACTTTAGAATAGGTAGTATTAAAAAGAGGCGTGCCGTTCAGGTTTTTTAAACTGGCCTGGTCTGTATTGCCGTTAAATAAAGGGCTGGCCGCGGTAACCAGTACCTTGGCTTTTAAGGATAGTGCAATTGGGCGGGTGATCCGTCCGGCTTCAGTAGTTGGACTGATGATGGTTACCGGCAGCCCTGGCGCTGCTTCATCAAGAAGCCGGGCTATGTAGCTAAAACAGGAATCCACAGGATCGCGGGTTACTTTTACTTCATTTACATCTGCCGAAATGGGCAAGTTAGTTTTGATCATAGGGATTGGCCCATACATCCTTACTAAATTGAAGTGATAATAAGCTTTCAGAAATTTCACTTCTGAAATCCAGCGTTGCCTTTCAGTTTCCTGCATATCGGGTACTTTCCCGATATTTTCAAGGAAAATATTGCAATCGCGGATTGCCTGGTACATGGATTGCCATCTATCGCCCAACGGCCCTACTTTGCTCTGAAAGCCTTTGGCCATATCCAAATAAGCACCTCTTTCGGGAATTTCCCATAGTTCATCCCCTCCAACCATCGCCGGATCGTCGCCCAATTGCCCGTTTTTAGGCATAAATGAGTAACAGGTAAATAAAAATTTCATGGCCTGGGTACGCATAGTAAAAGCATTATCTATGGTTGCCACGTTATCCGGCACTACATCTAAAAACTTTTTGCAGGATGTTAATGCTGCCAAAAAGAACAATGTGTAAGTTCCGATTACTATATATTTTTTCATATGATGTGTATGTATGAATTTAACAGGTGTAAATTAATTGTGCCTAAAATTCAGGGGCTTATCTTATTGACATGTTTAAACCTATATTAAACACGCGCTGAATAGGATAACCAAGGCCGTTACCGCCCATTTCAACATCCCATAATTTGAATTTGCTGAAGTTGAGCAGGTTGCTTGCGTTTACATAAATTCTGAAATTAGAAAGGTGTAAGCTCTGTTGTAAACTTTGCGGAAGCTTGTAACCCAATTCAACCTGCTTAAGGCGTAAAAACGAACCATCGCGCATAAACCAGGTACTTGTTTGGTTATTATTGTTGTTGATATCCGGGCTCAGCCTTGGCCAAAGGGCATAAACGTTACGTGAATCTTCGGACCAGTGACTATCTGCATACGCTTTTAGCAATTGAGTCTGGTTATTGAAGGGTGATGTTGCATTGGCGTCAATCCAAAAAGATTCATTGCCCAGTCCCTGGAAAAAAGCAGAAAAATCAAAGTTCTTGTAGCCCATCGAAAACCCAAATCCATAAACAATTTCTGGTAATGTTGGGTTACCAATAGGAACCATATCTGCTGCTGTAATTTGACCATCGCGGTTTACATCGGTATATTTAATGTCTCCGCCCCCGTACGGGCCAAAATTTTGTTTGGGAGAGTTTGCCGCCTCTGCGTCATCAACAAACAGCCGCTCGGCAATATATCCGTATTGCTGAAAAATGGAGTGACCTATGCGGCTGCGGTATTTTTCGTCGTAAACGGGCTCTTCATAAACGGTAAATTTACTCCTGGCAAACGTAAAGTTGCCTGTTGCAGAAAACCAATAGTCTTTTCCAATATTTTGTTGATACTCTAAAGAGATATCCGTTCCTTTTCCGGCAGCTTCACCCACGTTTGACCTCACATCGGCTGTTAAGCCCATGGTTACAGGAATTGACGCGCGAGACATCAAAATATTTTTACGCTTTTCAGAATATACCTCGGCTGTTAGCTTGAGCTTATTAAAAAGTCCAACTTCAAGCGCGAGATTTGTTTTTGTCGATCGCTCCCAGGTGATATCATCATTGGCATACCGGGAGATGTTTACGCCATTTAAATAGGTGCTTGCACCCTGGCCGTTTCCGAAAGTAGCGCCCCGGTAATTTGCGTTCATATCAACGTTAGAGAGGTAAAAGAAACGATCTGACGGCGATCCGATGGCATCATTTCCGATAAACCCATAAGTGGCCCTCAACCTTAGGTTATTAACAACAGGTTTAATTTGTTCAAAGAATTTTTCGTTGGATATACTCCAGGCAACACCGGCAGATGGGAAATAACCAAACCGGTGTTTTGCAGAAAACCTCTCAGATCCGTTGTAACCAAAATTATATTCTAAATAATAACGGCTATCATAATTGTAAGTAGCCCTTCCGGATAACCCTATATTTCTGAATGGAAGGGATTGCTGAAGATCGGGAGCGTTTGCACTAACATTATTCTGCAACATGTAAACCAGCAAACCACTAAAGCCATGTTTTTTAAAGTTATGGTTATAGTTTAACATGGATTCGGTGTAAAAAGTAGAACTGAGGATTCTATCTCCCTGGCTGTAATCCAGGTATTCTGTTGCGGTGGGTTCGTTAATATTCTTTATGGAATAGGTATTGGCAACGGGATCATACCCGGTAAGCGTATAGAAATATGGGTTATAGGCCCTTCTTACATCAAAATATGAGGTGCGGTTGGTATTCATCATAATCCTGAAAGAAAGACCATCAATAACGCTTGACAAATCCTGCTTGGCCTCCAGCTGCGCCAGCATCAATGATCTTGAATAGTTCATATATCCACGGGTTAAATCCGCGTAAGGATTTGTGTACCCACCCTGGTCATAATTACCGTACATGATGTGTTTTACAAACGCGTGATCGGCATCAATAGGATAATATTGCGGAAAAAGCACCGGGTTGGAGTGCACAACTTTATTATACATCTCTGCTCCACCATCTAAAGGCCCGGTATAATCGTCGAAGTTTCCGCTTAACCGGACAATCATTTCGGTTGTTTTAGTGATGTTTATGGTGATGTTTGACCGAAGCGAATAGCTTGTTAAATCAATATTGTTATTAAAATTGTTCCGGTGATCTACATTTAACATCCCATTATCCTTATTTAAAGATCCAGATATAAAGTACTTGGCAACATCACCACCACCGCTTACATTTAGGTTTGCGCGCTGGTTCATGGTATAATCTTTAAAAACTTGTTTCTTCCAATTGTTGGCCGGATAAATAATAGGGTTTAGCCCTGCCTCGGTATTTGCAATCTTTTCATCGCTATATAGGGTTACACCCAAAGGGTTACGGGTTAATATAGCCTCATTAGATTGCCTCATGTAAGTAACAGGATCTGCCAGTTCAATATCCCGCACTGAAGTTGATATTGAATTTTCTAAACGAAGTGATATTTGCGCTTTCCCTACTTTACCTTGTTTGGTGGTTACCAGGATAACACCGTTTGCACCACGTGCACCATATACGGCGGTTGATGTGGCATCTTTCAAAATAGAAAAACTGGCAATATCATCCGGCTGTAAGCGTGCCAGATCTGTTGTACTTAATTCCATTCCATCAATCAATATCAACGGGTTATTTTTGTAACCAAAGGTTGTAACACCACGAATAAAGAAATCGGCATTGTCTTTGCCCGGTTCTCCCCCACGCTGGAAGGCAATAAGCCCCGCGGCACGGCCCGCCAAGGCAGTAGTTAAGTTACTCGACGGGATTTTTAGCTCAGACATTTTAATGGAAGTAACAGAACCAACCAGATCTGTTTTCTTTTGGGTTCCAAAAGCTACAACCACTACTTCACTTAAGGATTTCTTGTCGGATTTTAACAGTACATTTATCACGCTTTTACCAGATACCGGCACTTCCTGGGTAAGATAGCTGACAAAGGAAAACACCAGTACAGCATTATCATTTGGCACATCCAAAATAAACTTACCATTCTCATCTGTTTTTGTACCCATCCCGGTACCCTTTATTTTGATGGTTACCCCGGGTAGTACACCCACTGAATCCCTCACCGTGCCCGTTATAGTTATCTTTTGACTCCCTGCATTTACACTCTCAGACTCAGCTATTACCGGCTTTTTTTTAACAATAATGGTTTTTTGTTCAATAAGGTAGGTAACAGGCTGCCCTTCAAAACTTTTTTTTAAGGCATCATCAATGGTTGCATTTTTAAGATCAAGGCTAATCAACTTGGTGTTTTTTAGCGAGTTTGGATTATAGAGAATGTTAAAGCCGGTTTGAGCTTTAATATCTTTTAAAACATTTTCAAGCGTTGCCTCTTTGGTTTTCAGGTTAACTTTTTGCCCGTAACTGGCTGCGCTAACCTGCAAAAATGTGGCAATTAATAAAATAATGGTAAGCTTCATTATCTTGATACATTTGAGCATAATGCGGGAGTTTATACCGCAGCAAAATGCCGTGTAAGTTTTATACATTTGGAATTAGGTTTATGAAATGAAAGTTGTTTCTTATAACGGGAATGATTTCAATAGGCCAACGTTGACCAGGGTTGTCGCAAGCAATCCTGGTTTTGTTTTTGCCTTAAAGCTTAGTAAGGTTAGTTCATAGTTGTTCTCCTTTCTTTTTTGCAGGTCATTGTTTTCTTTAATTGAAAACCTGTTTATAGCTTTCTTGCTCCCTTTGTTTTATTTTAACAAAACAGGATACGAGACCACTTATTTAGGTATTGGTATGATAAAGACGGATATCGAAAAAAAAAGGGGGGAGTAAAACAGATTTTTTATTAAATATGTTAATAAGTAAAGTTAGCGTGACAGTTTTATGCTAAGATCATGTTACAAAAAAGCCCCTGCTAAAAAGCAAGGGCGTCGAAAATATTATATGTATGGTCGAAAATTAACTCCTCATTGTAGCCAGATTAATTACAAAGCGATATTTCATGTCACCTTTTTCCAAGCGTTCAAAAGCTTCTCACATAGTTGACGTCAATAATCCCAGATTCAGCAGTAATTGACTTTTTACGAAAGGTAGCAAATCAAAAAGTCTGTAAGCTTTGGAACCATTTTGTAGTCTCCTGCCTGGAGGCTTCCGGGCCTATTTCCAGGCGCCTGGCATATATCTGCCTTGCAGCCCCGCCTGCCGGATAGCGCAATTGGTCTTTACCATCAGTTGCCGCTTCATAAATAACTTCGGCGATTTCTTCAGGTGCGGTTGCCGGCTGAATACCGCTCATCATTTTCTGTATGACCCCATCATATAAGGGATGTGAGACCACATCAGCCGAACTAAACAGAGATGTTTTTGTAGCATCTGGTGAAACTGATTTAACACCTATATTAAATATAGACAACTCGATCGCTAAACATTCGCTCAAGCCTTCCAATGCCCATTTTGTGGAGTTGTATATATTGCTCAACGGATAGCCGGTAAGTCCGGCCATAGAAGTTGTGTTAATAAATAAACCTTCCTTCTTTTCCCTGAAATAAGGAATAAAAGCCTGTATAACATGTAACGGGCCTAAAACATTGGTGTTGATCTGTCGCATGATCTGCTCATCGTTTACAGCTTCCACCGGGCCAAATAATCCATGCCCTGCATTATTCAACACAACGTCGATATTGGTTAACGCAATCGCTTTTTCTACCGTGGCCTTTATTTGTTCCGCATTGGTCACATCTAACGGTAGGATCGTCATATTTTCAAGTTGTGCCAGTTCCGTTTCTTTTTCAGGGCTTCTCATTGTTGCGATTACGTTCCATCCTTTGGAATGAAAAAATTTTGCTGTTGCTTTTCCGATGCCGGATGAAGCACCTGTAATGAAGATCGTTTTCATAAATTATTTTTTAAAATTGATTATACATCAAAAGTAGATATTAGAAAGTATACATTTGATACCTGTATCCTAAAGTATACTTAATGACAGAGCAGGAAATAAAATTCAAAGAAAAGATCAAAGCCATCCAAGATACGATGTATGTAATCGGTGGTAAATGGAAAATTGTCATTATCCTTTCTATTTACAATGGTAACAAGCGGTTTAATGACATCGTAGCTTCTATTCCTAAAATCACTAATCGCGTATTATCAAAAGAGTTGAAGCACCTGGAAGAAAATTTACTGATCAGCAGAAAAGTAATTGATGAATACCCTGTCAGAATTGAATATACGCTGACAGAATATTGTTTAAGTATTGATGAATTAGCGGGCCCGATGGAAAAATGGGGCAAAAATCACATGAAGAAAATCAGCGGGAAATAATAAAAGAACTAGTGCAATTCTAATGAATACCGGCTGCTAAATAAACATTAGTTATCTGTCAAATAATGTCATATCAACTTGGCTTAATAGTATAACATTTACTTCACTTATTTACAAAATAATTATAGCGCTCAAAATTAAAATGGGCTAATATTTAACGCACAACCATAAATGGGATCTAAAGCAAATGAAATGGCCAATTCTATTGAGATGTAACAGGTTAAAATAGCACAATTTATGACCAACGGCTATAACAAAGTTATTTGAGCACTGTGGTGCCATACAAAATAATTACCTGGAATATTAGGACACTATAATTGTTCTGTTATTAATAGTAAAGGAAACGGTACCTGTCAATTGCAGCATTTTCAGCACTTCGGTTACGTCACTGTATTTTGATATCACACCAGAAAAACCTTTTCCACGCATATCGCCACGATATTCTACCTGAACATTGTACCACCTGGAAATCTTGCGCATTACAACATGGATATCTTCATTATCAAACTGAAAGAAACCCTTTTTCCAGGCTACTGCCGAAGCAGTATCGGCTGCATTTACTTTAAAATTGCCGCCATCCAAATCTGACTGTTGCCCGGGCTTAAGCATTGCCGCAGAATTGGCAGTATGCTGATCGTCTTCCATTAATGTATTCACTTTTACCGAACCTTCCAGTAAGGTTGTTTTTACGGTATTCTCCTCTCGATAATCATTTACATTAAACCTGGTGCCCAATACTTGTATTTTTTGTCGCCCGCTTAAAACAACAAAGGGCAGCCTTTCATGTTTACTTGAACCCTTTTGAGGGCTAAAAACCTTCTCCACCTCAAAATAAGCCTCGCCGGTTAACTCAACCATACGTTCATTTGCTGCAAACTGTGCCGGGAATTTTATAGATGATGCCGCATTTAACCAAACCTTTGATCCATCGGGAAGTATAACCTCGTATTGGCCACCATATGGTGTTGTGATGGTATTGAATAAGGGTTGTGCTGTTGCGGAGCTGACTGTGCCGGAAGCAACATTTGCCTGGTAAACCACTACTCCCGCACTTGTTTTTTTTATCGTGAAGTTAGATTGAGCGGCTATAGCTCCATTGGCTGCATCCTCTAAATCAATCTTTTTACCATTACTCAAAGTCAAAGTGGCTTTATTGCCGCCGAAGGAGATTTTATGCTGATGGTTATTAGCCACTAAATTCTGTGGCGCATTTTTTTTAAATAGATAGGCACCAACAGCAATAAATAACAGCGCGGTAGCTGCCATGTACCATTTTTGCAGCCCCCGGAAATCTTTTTTAATGTTTTTTTTTGAAGGCAGGTTAGATTTTAAAATGGCTTCTAACTGAAGGTTCAAAGCTTCTTCTGATTCCTCGTTGAGTATTAGGCCTTCATCTGTCTCTTGAAATTGCTTCTCTACAAGTTGCCGGAACATACTATCATAGGACCTATCCGATAGTAATTTTAATACCTCATCTGCTTCCTTTTCAGTACATTCATTTTTTACCAGTTTTTCAAAAAGAATTGACAATTCCCTGTAGTTCATCTATCAACAGTTATACGTTGTACTAAAGACGTAATTCAAACAAATATGGGGGGCTCAATCAAATTAAAAAACTGTGCACCTATTAACAATGCAAAACTATATAAAAACAAAGCATCAAAAATGTAACAATTTCCATGTTCTTTGTCATGTATGATTTTACAAGGTTTTTTGCCTTAGATAGGTATTCCTTTACAGTGTAGGGAGATATGTCGAGTTTTGTAGCGGTTTCTTTATAACTAAATCCATCAATTTTAATGAGCTGATAAACCTGTCGTTGTTGCGGCGATAGTTCTGCCAGTGCCTGATTAAGCAAATTTTCACTTTCTTTGAAAAATATTTTTTCTTCTATATGAGAATAATGTTCTATAATGTTTGATTTGAAATGGGCTGTCATTTTCCTGTCGCTTTCCAGCTTTCTGTAAAAATCACACACCAGGTTTGAGCCGGCCCTATATAAATATGCTGCAAAATCAGACTCATAGCGTATAACTTCCCGCTGCTGCCATATTCGTGAAAATAAAATCTGAATCATTTCTTCTACTACTGTTTCATCCTTTACCATTTTGTACATGTTGATGTACATTTTGCCGCTATACTTTTTGTAAAGCTCGGTAAATGCCAAAACATTGCCCTGTTTTAGTAAATTAGTTAGCTCAAAATCAGATTTGTTAGTGCAGGAACTCCTCATTTATTTAGTTACATTAATTTAGTCATTGCCAATAATTTGAGTTTAAAATCCTAATACACGAATGGTGTTGATACACTTTTTCATATTTGCTTTTGCCCTGGAATTAATGCCAAAAAATCGCATGCAGGTGTCATAAATCGATAAAACGTTTTATCTTATAATAAATACGAAAGCTAATGCTCATCATATTCGTATTCAAAACCTTACCATTCCCAAACTGGCTTGATGGCGATAATAATTGGTTGCCCTAAAGTATGTTTTCGGCTTAAGGTAACTATCCTTTACTGTCTTTTAGGATTATCCCATTCCTGAGTCAGGGTAAACGCATCTAAATAGTTAATGGCGATAAGCTGTTATTTAATAATAATTAATGGAATAAGCTTATGGCATTGGGAAAGTAAAGCATCAAACAATACCTTGTTTTTATTGCATGGTCCAGGTTAAATGATCCAGGTATCGAAGGGAATTGTATCGGTCAATAACAGGCACAAATATTGGGATGCGCCTAAATTGCGCATCCCAATATTTTATGTTAACCTTGTAAAAATACAAAACATTGATTATCAGATAACTAAATGAAATTAAATCTGAAATATGTTAAGTTATGTTAACCCAATCAGATGCGTTTGCCCTGATTCCTGAGTAGATGAAATAAATACTTTTGCTCACTAATGTCCATGGTTCCAATAGTGGCAGCCTAATTATTTGAATCATTTGAGTTTATCAAAAAAAACACCGCTCAAAGCTGCATTTGGGCCACGCACCTGGTTTATACGAAGCCTTATGCTTCCCGAATAATTAAATACAAGGTATTTTCCATTTTGATAGTTCCGTATCATCTGAACGGGAGCCAGGAGCTTATATGTTTTACCGTCAAATATTTCCAATACCGACCGCCTTGAAGCTTTATCCCAATCTAAAAAATATAATGCCAGCTGGTGAGTATCTCTGTTGTTTACGTTAACGTCAATAGTCATGGTTTCAAGTAGTGGTATGGGATCCCGGGTTATTGCAGCGCCGAAATCCCTGACAATCCCTGCGGTGTCTGTTAATACCCTATTATCTCCGATAAGGTTGCTATGAACTTTGGCCTCATTCCTCAACACTACCGAAGCTATATAAGCAGGTAATTTTTGCAGATCTTTTGCACTATCAACACTGTTAAACAGCACAAATCCATCCTTTCCATAATGACCTTTCCATTTGCCCGATGTTGAACTATCCTGTTTGAAATTATTGATTATATAATTCCATGGCATGCTTACCGCCGGTTTAATTTTAAAAACCTTATCATAAATTACATGGCATGTATATTCTCCCGGCCCCAATCCTTCTATATTTAAATATCCTCCATGAATCTTTATATTATGAGTTATTGCATCTACGGGCTTTCCTTTCCATATCAATTTTCCATTTAAATAAAAAGATTTCACAGTATTTGCGCCTAACGGAATAGCTATCCGCTTTGCCCAGGTACCGCCAGGAATGGCTATAGTTGCAAACCCGGTTTTCAGGTTAAAACTGGCAGAAACAGGTCCTTGTAACGTTGGGGTGGTTCCGCTAACAGCACTTATTGTATCGGCTAAATGGGGTACAATTTCAAAGGTTTTAAAACCCGGCTCAAGCGGTTTAATACCCAGTACTTCTTCAGATAGCCATTTAACAACTCCAGCGCTCCAGGGATGTGTGAGGCTGGTATAGGTACATTGATTATTGGGCACTGCGTCGTTTTTACCGAGTATATTGTTCCAGCTGGGGCGATACACTTCAAAAAAAGTTGTTCCGCCATATTTTAGCTGGCCGCCCCAACAATCCTTAATGGCACTTATTGCATCGCTGTATTTTTGCATTTTCGCCATCGCCCCAATAATAAAGTACTCATTAAATGGCGAGTAAGAGACCCGGTTTACCCTATCGGTAAAATTACTTTTATAAAAAATATCATTTTCGGCGGCTGTAGTGAGCCCGGTATTAACGGCATCTGCCGAAGAATGAAGCCCATAGTTTTGCTGCCAGTTATTTTTGCTTCTTGCTTCGGCAATTTTTTGCGTGGCATAATCCGTATATTTTTTTGCCAGATCTGTTCTGCCAATTTGCTTCATTAGCCGGCCAAATTCCAACCACGCGCGAATACTAACCATGGAGTAGGCATATTGCGATTCTGCTGTGTTCGCGTTTTCAAACCCTGCGCCCAACCGTTCATCCCAACCAAAAAATTCC
This sequence comes from Mucilaginibacter dorajii, assembly GCF_024808255.1. GTDB lineage: Bacteria > Bacteroidota > Bacteroidia > Sphingobacteriales > Sphingobacteriaceae > Mucilaginibacter > Mucilaginibacter dorajii. The sequence continues at coordinate 228,625 of NZ_JANTYS010000006.1, read as the reverse complement.
AGCCTGGGCGATTTTCCAAAATGTTCGTAAGCCCTATCCAGCTTATTACAGGCGTTATCAATATATTTTTGAGCAAATTCAACATCGCCTGTATAATTCACATAGTCAATAAGGCTTAAAACCCAGTAAAGCGCATAACTGGCTATTCCGTTGTCGAGTTTCGACGTGTAGTTTATATTGGTCTTCACAAAGTCGTAATTGCCAAAAGCGACCATTGAAGCCGCCTGCGCCACATAGGCATCGCCAGTCCATGAAAAGCGGTCTTGCCGTTCAATTAATATGGCACCAAAATAATTTTTAAGGAGATTTAATTTAACTGTATAAGCCCCTGTATACCATATCCGTGTAAGTTCGGGATCGCTGCAGGAAAAACTCCCCAGGTAATTGGTAGGTTTAACCTGGCAAACCAAACGTAAATTTTTCATATGCCAAACTCCACGATGCGCGAGCACATGTAGCCAGCCAAATCGTACCCCTTCATAAAGTTCGGGATTTAATTCTAACCGATAAGTTTGTCCGTGTTTAACTGGCACCAGCGTTTTAAAACGATGTACCGCGCCCTGGTTTACAATAGCCGGTTCATTATACTCACTTATGCTCATGGTTATGCTGCCTTTTAAATCATCAGATTCAAACTCCAACCAACCCGCATTAGTGCGCCCAAAATCAAGACGAATATCGCCTTCACCCTTTACAGTTATCACATTGTTTGTTTTGTAATTAACCATATCAAAACTTGCCGGATTGGACGTAACCCAACTGGTTGGCTGCAAAGGATAACTTTCTAAATCGTCGGTAGCTTTAGGGTTACCCCACCTGTAGTTCATAACCGGATCAGGTGACATGGAATTCACCCTCCCACTTCTGCTTGCGGTAACCGGTGGATAGCCATTGATTTGCGCTTGTGCTGCGTACCCGCATCCAAAACAAAGTATACCAATAAAAATGTAACGAAAAATACATCTGAAATTTGTATTTACAGGCTGGGCAAATCCACGTGTGGGGTAAATCATGAAAATAATAATTGGAAAAGTTTCTTTATAACTGGTATCGACAACGAAGCTACAGTCCTTGCATCAAAATCTTATTGTTTAAAACCGGCTATTTTTTGCACTTTTTGATACGCAGTATGCGATACCGGCTAACTCAAAGGAATTACAGGATAGTAAAGGTTGCCGGTAAAAATATGCAACATTATCATTGTAGGAACAAACCGATTATTTAAACCTATGCATCAAACCAACCAAACCGGGGTTATTAATGATGCCTGTTAAAACTAAACCCCTATGCCATTATTAAAAAACATTTGTGTAAGCCTCATTTTGCTTTGTTTGATTGCACATGGTGCAGAAGGTCAGCCCCGCGATGCAGCTAAAGCAAAACAAACAGCAAATCTCAAAGCACTTGAAAGCGTCTTTACAGCGGGGAGCGATTCTATTCAAACCAGTGTTTACTGGTATTGGCTATCCGGCAATGTTTCAAAAGAAGGGGTGATCAAAGATCTGGAAGCCATGAAAAAAGTTGGTATTAACAGGGCATTTATAGGTGATATAGGCTTGAATGATGTACCGCATGGAAAAGTAAAATTCCTTTCGGACGAATGGTGGGATATTTTGCACACCGCTCTTAAAACAGCTACCCGTTTAAATATTAAAATAGGGTTATTTAACGGCCCGGGCTGGAGTCAGTCCGGAGGGCCATGGGTTAAACCAGAACAGACCATGCGCTACCTCACATCGTCGCAAATAATGGTTAAAGGCCCGGTATCTTTTAATAAAACATTAGCTAAACCGCAATTAAATTTTCAGGATGTAAAAGCGCTCGCTTATCCGGTTCCTCCTGATTATGATACCGACATCAGCCAGTTAAACCCCACCTTCTCGTCGCAACCGTTTACAGATTCGCTAAACAACCTGATGGACAATAATGAGGCAACCGGTATTCACTTTAAACAAGGTCAAAAACTTTCCCTCGATATAAATACACAAAAACAATATACAGTACGTAGCGTAACCGTATTAACCCTGCATCAGGCGGTTTACCTGGAAGGTGATATACAGGCTAAAATAAATAATGAATATGTAACTGTTAAGCATTTTATAATTGACAGGCGAAGCCCTGCCCTAAATTTTGGTTTTTTACCATGGGCGAGATCGGTTATTTCGATACCGGCTACCACGTCGGCCGGTTTTAGATTATTGCTAACCAACATATCTGCCAACTCGGGTATAAGTGAAGTAAAACTCTCGTCAACCGCCATGATGGATAGTTATATGGAAAAAACGCTGGCTAAAGCGTGGCAAACAGAAGATTTAATCTGGGACGCTTACCTGTGGCCCACACAACCCAATGAACCATCAAGCTATGTAATTGACCCTGCAAAGGTAGTTGATGTTTCTAAATATATGAGCGCTGATGGTACGCTAAGCTGGGCAGTTCCCTCCGGGAATTGGATTATTGAACGCACTGGTATGACGCCAACCAATGTGCATAATGGACCGGCAACGCCCGAAGCCACAGGCTTTGAAACAGATAAAATGAGCAAAGAGCATATCAAAGAACACTTTGATGCCTATGTGGGGCAGGTATTAAAACGGATTCCGCCCCAAGACCGTAAAACATTCACCGTTGTAGTGGCAGACAGTTACGAAACCGGTAGCCAGAACTGGACAGATTTGCTCATCCCTGAATTTAAAAATAAATTCGGTTATGATCCTGCGCCGTTTATCCCGGCATTACAGGGAAAAGTAGTTGGAAGTGCCGACCTCTCTGATCGTTTCCTGTGGGATCTTCGCCGCTTAATTGCCGATGATGCTGCATTTAATTATGTAGGCGGACTGCGGGAGGTAAGCCATAAACACGGGCTTACTACCTGGTTAGAGCCATATGGCTATTTTGGGTTTCCGGCGGAGTTTTTGCAATATGGAGGGCAATCTGACGAAGTAGCCGGCGAATTTTGGCTCGACGGGCGGTTAGGCACATTAGAAAACAGGGCCACGGCTTCTGCCGCCCATATCTATGGCAAAATTAAAGTATCTGCAGAGTCCTTCACTTCTGCGGGCGCTGCGTGGCGCTCATATCCAGCAAGTTTAAAGGCACGCGGCGACCGTTTTTTTACAGATGGCATTAATAACACCTTGCTGCATGTTTTTATTCACCAGCCAGAAAATGAACCTAAACCGGGCATAAGCGCGTGGTTTGGCACAGAATTTAACAGGGGAAATACCTGGTTCTTTGATATGGATGTTTTTGTAAAGTATCTTAAACGCTGCAACCTGATGCTGCAACAAGGCCGGTATGTAGCCGATGCAGCCTACTTTATTGGCGAAGACGCCCCCAAAATAATGGGCATTACCAATCCCGAGCTGCCCAAAGGATATTCTTTTGATTATATTAACGGAGATGTGATAAAAGGCAGCTTAACAGTAAAGAACGGCAAGCTTACCTTACCTAACGGCATTACCTACAGTATACTGGTATTGCCTGATCAAAAAAACATCCGGCCGGAATTGCTGGCAAAGATAAAGAAGCTGGTACAAAATGGCGCTGTGGTACTGGGGCCAAAGCCAGAGCGATCTCCAAGTTTGCAAGGGTATCCCCAAGCAGATCAACAGGTAAAATCCATAGCCGACGAATTGTGGGGCAACGCCGATGGTATAAAAATCAAAGTAAATCATTACGGCAAAGGATTAGTTATCAATGGTATGGCTATGCAGGACGCATTAAACCTAATCAAAGTAATACCCGACTTTACCGTAAACAGCGACTACGCTCCTCTTTTTATTCACAGGCAATTAAAAGATGGGGCGATCTATTTTATTTCCAATCAAAAAAACGAGACCATTAATATCAATGCCACATTCCGGATAAAGGGGAAAAGACCGGAATTATGGGATGCTGTAACGGGAAGCGTTCGTGATTTGCCCAACTATCTTCAAACTGATACAACCACTTCCCTACCCATCCGGCTTGCGGCTAATGGAAGCGCATTTATAGTTTTCAGGAAGGATGAAACTAAGAGCAGCAACACAAAATCCAACTATCCACTTGTTGAAAAAAGCATAAACATTACAAAACCGTGGACAGTGACCTTCGACGCCAATATGCGCGGACCCGAAAAACCTGTAATATTCAACACATTAACAGACTGGTCGCTAAGCACAAATGACAGTATAAAATATTATTCGGGCAAAGCATTCTACTACAACACCGTTCCTATAAGCAAAATAGAAAAAGGTGTAACCTACATGCTTGACCTGGGTGTGGTAAAAGACATTGCCAAAGTAAACCTGAATGGAATTGATTTGGGCGGCTGCTGGACACCACCCTACCAGGTTGACATCACCAAAGCACTTAAACCGGGTGAAAACAAGCTGGAAATAAAAGTAGTGAATACCTGGGTTAACCGTTTGCTGGGCGATGCGCTATTACCTGCCGGGCAAAGGAAAACAACGGTGGTGCTTGGCCCCGACCAGGGCGCTGGTTTAGAATCATCGGGATTATTAGGCCCTGTTAAAGTTAACTTACTTAAATATTAGCTGATGCTTAACGCCCCGTATCTCAATCCGGGGCGTTCAACTCAATGAGATGATACCTTATATACTTCTTTTTTAGAATTTCACTTTAACTCAATTGGTATATCTCCAATAGTGCTGCTATTGGTTGTGTGTTACGTCCAACTATCGCCATTAGCCCTTTAACAATCACATGCTCAAAAATGGTCGCAAAAAAGTGAATTGGTAAAATATCATGACAACGCAATGTCCACCAGCATGTCATGTTTAAATAAAGTGATTTTACTATCATTTACACCTTAATAATGAAAAAATCCGCAATCGATTGCGAAAAATCTTCCAAAAGACCCTTTTTAGGGGTTTTTATAGCCAAAATTAATCTATTATTTATTTTTTATTAATCTCTGCCTCTTCTTTTGTACTCAGTATTATAAACCAATTATAGCGCTTGCCGGGCAGTCTTTTGCTTTACAGGCGATGTATAACCAACCAATAAGCTATGTACAAATATCCACCTAACCCGCCTTGAGCGTGCTGTTTTCACGCATCATTTACTGCCCCTAACCAGGGCAAACAATTCCAATTAACCTTAACTATTAACAGAGAGACAATATGAAAAAAATTCAATACTTACTTATACTTCTCCTCCTATCGCCGCTTGGTTTGTTAGCCCAGCAAATTTCCATTAGCGGAAAAGTAATAGACTTAACCGATGGGTCAACACTTCCGGGGGTAAGTGTAAAAATTAAGGGCACAACTACCGGCGCTATTACCGATATAAGCGGTAAATTCCTGATTGTAGTGCCTAACACCGACGCCATTTTACAATTATCATACATCGGCTTTCAAACCCAGGAAATTGCGGTTAAAGACATAAAAGATGGCGTTATAGCTTTAAGAACAACCAACAAAAGCCTTGATGAGGTGGTAGTTGTGGGTTATGGTGTACAAAAAAGAGCAACGGTAACAGGCTCTATCGCCACACTCCAAAGCAAAGAGATCATCACAACAAAAAACGAAAGTGTTACAAATATGCTAACCGGTAAAATACCGGGCATACGCATTGTTCAAACCACTGCCGAACCAGGATCTTATGCCAATAAATTAAATATCAGGGGTTACCAGGGATCGCCATTAATTGTAGTTGACGGTGTAATTGCCGGCAACGACCAGGCCATTATTGGTAAAATGGACCCCAATGAGATTGAAAACATCTCTGTATTGAAGGATGCCGCAGCATCTATATACGGTATGCGGGCTGCCGGGGGCGCCATTTTAGTAACCACAAAAAAAGGTGGTAAGAATGGTAAAATCAATGTTAATTATTCGGTTAACAACTCTGTCCAAACGTTTTTGGGCATGCCCGAAGGCGTAGGCGCTGTAGATTACATGATGCTTACTAATGAAAAAGTTAAACGCGATTTTGCCAATAACTTTGTAGCCAATGTAACGCCGCAATACTCATATGCCGATATTCAACCGTACCTGAATGGAACACGTAAATCGGCCGATTGGTCGAGCCTGGTTTTCAATAAAACAGCCAGCCAAATAAGCCACAATTTAAATATTGACGGCGGAAATGATAAGATAAGCTATTTCTTCAACTTTGGCTACCAAAAGCAGGATGGTGTTTTTAAAACCGGAGATTTAAATTACAATAAGTATAATTTCCGTTCAAACGTTACTGCCACCATTACTAAAGGTTTAAAGGCACAGGTATTAACAAATGCCTACATGGATCAAAAAAATCAGCCTTATACTGATGAATGGACTGTTTACAAATATACCTGGAACCAGATCCCTATTCACCAGATATATGCTAATGACAACCCCCTGTATCCGGCTGTAATGGATGATAACATGAACCCATCCATCATAACAGATGATAGTAAAGTGGGTTTTAAAACAAGCAAAAATAAAAGCATCACAAGCCAGTTAAACTTTACTTATGATATCCCCGGCATACCCGGGCTGAATGCCAAAGCTTTGTTTAACATTGATTATGGAGTTAATGATTTTAACCAGATCAAAAGGGCATACTCATTGTATACTTACAGCGCGGCCGACAATACTTATATACCAAGCCTGGTAAACTCGCCATCGGGCATAACCCGTGCTTATTACACGCACTTTAATACCCTAAGCCAGTTAACATTAAATTACATGCATACGTTTGCCCGGGATCATAACGTAAATGCTACCATCGCCTATGAGCAAAGTCATGAAACGGCCGATAACTTTAATGCCTACCGGGATATTGAAATTCCGATAAATTATTTATTTGGCGGTTTGCAAAACTCAAACATGTCTGGCGGTATGGATGCCGGCGCTTTATCAGATCGTGCCCACAGAAGTATTATTGGCAGGGCCAATTATGATTATAAAGGAAAATACCTTGCAGAGTTTAGCTTCCGTCGTGACGGTAATAACCTGTATAAGCCGGGTGCCGATCAATGGGGCTTCTTCCCCGGCGGCTCAGTTGGATGGGTTTTAACAAAAGAAAACTTTTTCCGCAGCCTTGTTTCAGAAAATATTCTTTCAAACCTAAAAATCAGGGCTTCTTACGGCCAGGTTGGTGATGAGGCTAACGCCCCTGCTTTTAACTATATTGATGGTTATACCTACCCGGTAAACACTTACATTTTTGGTGCCAGCGCGGTAAACGGATCGGCCCCCAAACTTGGTAACCCTGGTTTAACATGGTCTGTAAGCACTATAAAAAACGTGGCGATTGACTTTGGCTTGTTTGGCGGTAAAGTAGACGGTACTATTGAGGTTTTCAGAAATGACAGGACCGGATTACCTGCACAGCCGGCCGTGGCCCTGCCGGGCACAGTAGGTGCAGATGTACCACAAATAAACTATGGCAGCGACAGAACACAAGGTTTAGATTTTAGCCTGTCGTACCGCAATACCTTTGGTGCCTTTGGCGTAAATATTACCGGTAATATTGGTACCACCCGCTTAGAGCGACTTAAAGTTTTAGAAGGCACTGCAGGCAACGAATACCTGGCCTGGAAAAACAGCCAATCAAACAGATATCAGAATATTTGGTGGGGTCCAGAATACGCGGGCCAGTTTACCACTTATAAACAAATTTACAATTACGGCATAAATACCGGCGGTGGCAACAACAACGTAGTACCAGGCGATTATTACTATAAAGACTGGAACAATGATGGTGTTATTGATGATAAGGACAGCCACCCCATAGCAACTAATGATATCCCATTGTACAATTACGGCCTTAACATTGGTTTAAGCTACAAAGGGTTTGATATGACCTTGCTTTTAGCAGGAGCTGCAGGTGTTTATGTACAATACGGCGAGCAGTTTGCTTCACCGTTAATGTATGGCAGAAGCGCGCTAACCCGTTTCCTTGATAGCTGGCATACAGCAGATCCTAATGCAAACGTATTTGATCCTAACACACAATGGGTACCTGGATTTTACCCGGCAATGGGTTCGCCAGACGCGCAAGGTACAAAAGCCATTCAAAACGCCAGTTACCTGCGCATAAAAACACTTGAATTTGGTTACTCACTATCCCCTTCGGTATTAAAAAGCATAGGTATCAGAAAACTCAGGGTTTATGTAAACAGTTACAACCTGTTAACCTTTACCGGTTTAAAAAACTATGATCCGGAGCATCAGGGGCCAAACCCAACAGATAATGGCAACTTCGGCGTAGCCCTTGGCGGATACACCTACCCAATGAACAGGACTTTTAATTTGGGAGCTAACGTTTCCTTTTAAACCATTTGACATATGAAAATTATACACAAATTAGTTATAGCACTATCTATCACAGTTGGAGCTTCGGTAACATCCTGCCAAAGGCTGGATATTCCGCCAACCAATATAGTTACCCCGGATATTATATATAGCAGCGAAGCGGGTGTTAAATCGTTTTTAGCAACTATATATCAAAACTTGCCCATCGAGGATTTTAAATTCAGACCCGATGCTGGTGGCGGTATCAGAACCGGATCAAACGACTGGGAAAACTTTTACAACGAAGCCTCGTGCATAGGTGAAGAAGTTGGTCCGTTTGGCGGCATGGATATTGCAAATGGCTTTGGTTACTGGCCGTATGGCGATATCAGAAACGTAAACATACTGATTACCGAATTGCCTAAGCACGTTGCCACCCTAACCCAGCCTACGGTAGACGCGCTTTTGGGCGAAGCTCATTTTTTAAGGGCATATTATTATTTTGCAATGGCAAAACGTTATGGTGGTATTCCAATCATAACTACCCCGCAAGATCCGGCTGCTCCCCTGTCACAGCTCCAGGTACATCGCGATAAAGAACAGGCTACCTGGGATTTTATAGCCGCTGAACTTGATTTAGGGTACAAAATGATGCCCGAAACCAGCGATGCCGGCCGGGCTAACAAATACGCCGCCGCCGCATTGAAATCAAGGGCTATGTTATATGCAGCCTGTGTTGCCAAATACGGTTCAGTAAACTTTGTTGACGGCCAGGCACGCTCATTAGGGTTGGTTGGTATCCCTGCAGACCAGGCAACCAAATATTTCCAGGCCGCTTATGATGCCGCGAAACTGCTTGATGGGAAATACTCGCTTTACAATGCCAATTCAGACAAAGTACAAAACTATGTTGACCTGTTTTTGAAAAGTGGCAGCCCTGAAAACATCTTTATCAAACAATACTCTATAGCTAACCATACAGCCCATAGCTGGGATGCTACCATGTCGCCGCGCTACTTTACAGCAAACGCGCTTTCACGCTCATACCCTACGTATGATTTTGTAAGCCTTTGGGGCGATTTACAGGTAACCAACAGCGATGGCACGCCAAAACGCTTTGACAACCGTGCACAACTACAACAGGGGCTTGAACCAAGGTTGCTGGCCACCGTTTATTTTCCGGGCGCAACTTTAAGGGGATTAACCTTTGATATGCAGCGTGGCATTTATCCATCATTTAGCGGTACTGCTGCTGCCGAGGTGGCCAAGCAGCCAAACTCACGCTCATACATACTTGCCGGCGATACCAAAACACTGTATAACGGTAAACAAATAATTGGCTTTACCGGCCCATGGACAGGCGGCGACGAGTTAACCCGTACAGGTTTTTACGTGCGCAAATATGTTGACTACAACAAACCACAGGCTGCTGTTGATCTGAACAGGAGCGAGCAGCCCTGGATTGACCTGCGTTACGGCGAAATATTGCTGAACCGCGCAGAAGCTGCCATGGAATTAGGCAACTCTGCAGATGCATTAACCAGCGTTAACCTTATTAGGGCCCGTGCCGGTGCAACGGCTTACTCTTTTATCGATTTGGATAAAGTACGCAAAGAAAGACGTATGGAGCTTGCTTTTGAAAACCAATATTACTGGGATTTAAAAAGATGGCGCACTGCCGATGTGGTGCTTGACCGCGCTCACTTTAAAGGCCTTATGCCGTACTATGTATTTAACGAAAACAAATACATTTTTATGGTCGAGCCCGAATTATTTAACCGTGAGTATACTTTCCAAAAGCAATTTTATTACGAAGGAATACCTGGCGATCAGATTGGTAAGAACCCTAATTTGCTCCCTAACAATCCTAATTATTAAGCCATTAAAATTTAAGATATGAAAAAACTAATTAACATAATTTTGGCAGGTGTAGCTATAATGGCAATTTCTGCCTGCACAAAAATAGATAATTACGCTGGGCCGGATGCTTCATTTCAGGGCAACATCATTTCATCCGAAGGTGGTAATTTACTTACTTCGGGAGGTAGTGTTACCATCAAACTGCAGCAAATTGGCTGGACAACCCCTCAAACCATCCCAAGTAAATTTGATGGCACTTTTGAAGATAGCAAGCTATTTCAAAGTAGCTACAAAGTTATACCTACAGGTGGTGCCTTTTGGCCGATATATGATACCGTTGTAGTAAAAATTGGTAAAGATACCAGGCACGATTTTACCGTTACGCCATATATCGTTATCAAAAACTTCACCTCCACTTTAACCGGCACAACGCTTACATTAAAATTCAATATTGTGGCCCCTATTGCAGCCGGCTTGCCAACCATTAAGGATATTCAACCCTATGTTAATACCACCAAACTTGTAGGTGCCGGAGCTTCTATCCGCGATTTTTCGGATGTGAACGCTATCACTATCAACAAGGAGTATACCGATATGAGCGATGCCGATAAAGCCATCACTTTAACTATTCCCAATCTTATTAAAGGCCGCACCTTTTTTGTGCGTGCAGGGGTGCGTTTAAGCGATAGTTACAACAGCTCTAATTTTTCGGAAATAGTGCAGGTAGATGTTCCTAAATAATTTAACCTAAAACCAAAAGGAAAATGAAATTTATTAAAACAATGATGGTTTTTTCCATCTTCATAGCAGCCATTGCAATTAGCGGCTGTAAAAAAGAGAAGTATTTATCACGGGATACATCCGGCTTAAAACCACCACCGCCCGTTGATACTACAACACCACCAGTGATAGATACATCTGTTGTTATTGACAATGCCGACAAAACTGATGGCTGGCAGGTAGCAGGCGGCGATCCGGCTTTGATAACAACCGGCCAAAAAGAAGGTGCCGGCTATATCAAGGGTACTATTAAAACAGGGCAAAACTTTATGCAGTTTATTAAAACCCTGCCTGCCCCGGTTAATACCAAAGTAACCTTAAGCACAGGCGAATTAAAATTCTGGTTTTATGTTCAGGATGTTTCGTTACTTAAAATAGACGGGCAGATACAGTTTAGCAGCTCTGGCGATCCGGATAAAAACCGTATTGGCTGGGCGATGGATAAAATTATACCAACGTTAAAAAATGGTTGGAACCATTTAGAGCTGAAATTTACCGACGGAGTGCCAACCAGCGACGGCGGCCCGGATTTAAAGGCCATGAATTTCTTTAAAATGTTCTTTTGGACAGCAGCAAACGCGGCAACAGATCAAGTTTATGGTATTGACGATATCAGGGTAGCAGCCGTGCCCCCTCCACCAGATGTTGTGATTGATAATGCCGACAAAACCGATGGCTGGCAGGTAGCAGGCAGCGATCCTATTTTGACAACAGCCGGCCAAAAAGAAGGCACAGGCTATATTAAGGGTACCATTAAAACAGGGCAAAACTTTATGCAGTTTATTAAAACGCTGCCTGCCCCTATTAATACCAATGAAACTTTAGCCACCGGCGAATTAAAGTTCTGGTTTTATGTTCAGGATGTTTCCTTACTGAAAATAGATGGTCAGATACAGTTTAGCAGCTCTGGCGACCCGGATAAAAACCGCATTGGCTGGGCGATGGATAAAATTATACCTACGTTAAAAAATGGTTGGAATCATTTAGAGCTGAAATTTTCTGACGGAGTCCCAACCGGTGACGGCGGCCCGGATTTAACGTCCATGAATTTCTTTAAAATGTTTTTCTGGACAGCGGCAAATGCAACAAGCGATCAAAACTATGGTGTTGACGACCTAAGAGTTGGCGCAAAACCATAATGTTGAAATAAGCCCCAATCAATACAATTAATTTACAATAATGCCGGGGAGAAGTTTCTCCCCGGCATTTTAAACAATTCCTGATGAAAATCAACAATCTGCTAAATCCGGAAGGAAAAAAAAAGAGAGCAAATTTATTTACCGCGATAATTACAAGCCTGGCTATCATTTCTTCGTCGCACTGTTTTGCTCAAGAGCAACCGGCATCATCAGTAGGAACCCCTTTTGTAACGGATATTTACACTGCCGACCCATCTGCTCACGTTTGGAAAGACGGTCGTCTTTATGTGTATCCTTCACATGATGTTGCACCTCCCCGTGGTTGCGACCTGATGGACCGTTACCACGTTTATTCAACCGATGACATGGTACACTGGAAAGATCACGGTGAAATCCTGAACGCCAGCCAGGTTGAATGGGGCCGCGCTGAAGGCGGCTTTATGTGGGCACCAGATTGTGCCTACAAAAACGGCACCTATTACTTCTATTTCCCACACCCAAGCGGTACAGCCTGGAATAGCACCTGGAAAATTGGTGTAGCCACCAGCAAAAGCCCGGCAAGCGGTTTTAAATCGCAAGGTTATATCAAAGGCCTCGAATCGATGATAGATCCTTGTGTATTTATTGACGATGATGGCCAGGCTTACTTTTATTACGGCGGCGGCGGTACGTGTAAGGGTGGTAAGCTAAAGGCCAACATGACAGAGATTGACGGCGAAATGAGCAAAATGGAAGGCTTAGAAGACTTTCATGAAGCCAGCTGGGTGCATAAGCGCAACGGTATTTACTACTTGTCGTATTCAGATAATCATGACGTTAACGGCAAGCACAATCAAATGCGCTATGCCACCAGTAACAATCCGCTTGGCCCATGGACTTATAAAGGCATTTACATGGACCCAACAGACAGCTATACCAACCATGGTTCTATAGTGAAGTTTAAAGGACAATGGTATGCATTTTACCACAATAGTTCCATTTCGCACCAGGATTGGTTACGCTCTATTTGTGTAGATAAGCTTTATTATAATGCCGATGGCACCATCAAAAAGGTTATACCAGGCGGCCCTATCAAAGGCAAATAAGTATGAAATATAAAGCGTTTCATATTTTCCTATCAGGCTTGCTGATAACAGCCGTCAGTTGCTCCAAAAAAAGCAGCACTGTAAAGGATACTCCTCCCGTTGTTATTGAAGACGCAAACGGCGATGGTTTTAAAAATCCTTTTATAACCGGCATTTACACTGCCGACCCATCGGCGCATGTTTGGGCTGACGGCAGATTGTATGTATATGCCTCCCATGATATCGATCCGCCGAGGGGTTGCGACCTGATGGATAAATACCACGTGTTCTCCACCGACGACATGGTACATTGGACAGATCATGGCCAGATATTGCAAGCCAGCGATGTAGATTGGGGCCGGCCCGAGGGCGGATTTATGTGGGCACCGGATTGCGCTTATAAAAATGGCACCTACTATTTTTATTTCCCGCATCCAAGCGGTACCGAATGGAACACCACCTGGAAAATTGGCGTGGCAACCAGTAAAAGCCCGGCAAGCGGCTTTAAATCACAAGGCTATATCAAAGGACTGGAATCGCTGATTGATCCCTGCATATTTGTTGACGATGATGGGCAAGCCTACCTTTATTACGGCGGCGGCAATGTTTGCAAAGGCGGCAAGCTTAAAGACAATATGATGGAGCTTGACGGCGATATGAAAACCATGGATGGCCTTACCGATTTTCATGAGGCCAGCTGGGTACATAAGCGTAATGGCGTTTACTACCTCTCCTATGCCGATAACTTTAACCAGGCCGGGAAATATAACCGGATGAGGTATGCCACCAGTAACAGTCCGCTTGGCCCGTGGAATTACAAGGGTGTTTATATCGACCCGACAGATAGCTTTACTGATCATGGCTCCATTGTGGAGTTCAAAAATCAGTGGTACGCCTTTTACCATAACAGTTCTCTTTCACATAACGATTGGCTTCGCTCCATCTGCGTAAATAAACTGTATTACAACGCCGACGGCACCATCCGTAAAATCATCCAGACAGATTTAAATGGTATTAAAAAATAAATGCATCTAAAAACAAAAGCAATGAGGACAAGATTTAATGTATTACTAATTACAGTGGCGATAGCTGCAAGCTACGGATGCTCAAAAAAGAGCAGTGGCGATCAAACTCCCGTAACGCCGGTGGATACAACAACAAAGCATACCCCATCGCCGGTTGGTGACGTGGTTGGCAAAGTAGTTGTTGGCTACCAGGGTTGGTTTGCTGCTATAGGCGATGGATCGCCAATTAACAGGTATTGGCACTGGTCGCAAACCTGGGAGCAGGAGCCATCACCAACTAATAAAGCCATTTCGGCCTGGCCGGATGTTCGCGATTATACCAACACCTATCCTACCCAGTTTGCCAATCTTGGTAACGGACAGCCTGCCAATGTATTTTCATCTTTTAGCGATCAAACTATAGATGTGCAGTTTAAATGGATGAAAGATTATGGTATTGACGGCGCGGCCCTGCAGCGCTTTAATCCAAGCGGCCTGGAGGGCCCGGTACGTGATGCCATGGCTGCCAAAGTAAAAACCGCAGCCGAAAAAAATGGCGTTAAATTCTACATTATGTACGATGTAAGCGGCTGGACCAACATGCAAACCGAACTAAAAACCGACTGGACAAACAAAATGTCGGTATATACATCCTCAACCGCTTATGCCAAACAGAACGGCAAACCTGTAGTGTGCATCTGGGGCTTTGGTTTTGCCGATGATAACCACAACTTTACAGCCGATGCCTGTATTGATGTGATCAACTGGTTTAAAAGCAAGGGCTGTTATGTAATTGGCGGCGTACCAACTAACTGGCTTAACCAAACCAGCGACTCCCGGCCGGATTTTTTGAAGGCGTATAAAACCCTCAATATGATTTCGCCCTGGATGGTTGGCCGTATTGGTAATGTCAATCAATCAGATGGTTTTTATGTGAACACCAACAAGGCCGATCAGGCTTATTGTAACGCCAACGGTATTGATTACCAGCCCTGCGTATTGCCTGGCGATATATCGGGCCACCAGCGCGCCCATGGCGATTTTATGTGGCGCCAGTTTTATAACATGACCAGGGTTGGTGCGCAGGGCCTTTATATATCGATGTTTGATGAATATAATGAAGGTAACCAGATAGCCAAAACCGCCGAGAGTATGGACTTTATCCCGGCGGGATCTGGCTTTGTACCACTTAACGAAGACGGTACTGCCTGCTCTTCTGACTACTACCTGCGCCTAACCGGCGACGGCGCTAAAATGTTCAAAAAGATAATACCCCTTACCGCTACACGCCCTACCAAGCCGACACTTTAATTTATCAGCTGCTGCAGACGGCCGCCAGATCAAATTGATTTGGCGGCTTTTTTTGTAAGTATAAATTTAGGAAGAGTTTACAAAAACTACTGTTGATCGAAGTCTCCGACTTCGATCTGTCTCTGACTACAAAATCGTTTTTGCCTTTAAATAATAATGAGCCTAAGCAGCATATTTAATAACCAATAGCTAACGGAATATATAAACATCAAACGATACCCTGTTTTTATCGCCCGATCCTGGTTAAAAGATCCAGGTCCATTAGCCACCTGTATTGGGTAACCACAGGCGCAAATATTGGGGCGCGCCTAAATTGCGCGATACAGCAGTTTTGTGTTAACCATGTAAAAATACAACAAATTGACTAACAGGTAATTAAGTTGTATAATATCTAAAAAGTGTTAAGTTATGTTAACCCAATTAGATGCGTTTGCCCTGAGGCATAATCGCCCGATATCGGAGAATTCGGACAGCATACCTAAAATAAGTGTGCCCGTATCTCACCCCGGGCACACGGTTATCAATAGCTTTGATAACATCAACTAAACCCCTAAAGGGTATTTTATAAAAAGCTTTTAAACATAACCCGAAATTCAGTTACAAAGCTTTATCATCATTTATGATTTACAGGTAACGGAACGTCACTGGTAAAAGGTACCTGTTTCCTGAGCATTTTGGCGGCGTAGCCGGTTAAATACAGGTAATAATCATTGGGGATGCCAACTTCATAATTTACAAAAGTACTTAAGCCTACCGGCGGATTTTTGGAGGCTTTTAAGATGGCTGTGCCTTCATCAACTTCATCAAACATGGCTATGTACAACATACCTGCACCACTGTTTATAGCTCCGCAAATCTGTTTCCAATAAAAATGACCGCGGTTGCGGGGAATCTGGTTTTGCGGGGCACGCGGGTTCATGTTATGCCAGCTAAAGCCTGGGAACACGGTTGGTACATAATCAACCTTATTAGCCTTGCACCAGGCTATATCGTCAACTATACGGGCCTGAAATTTGGGATATGCATCTTCGTTAAACCGGCCCACAAACCAGGGATGCACAATATCAACCTTGCGCAGCAGATCATGCAGGTGCGGGTCTTTTTCGGTA
Source organism: Mucilaginibacter dorajii (assembly GCF_024808255.1). Classification (GTDB taxonomy): domain Bacteria; phylum Bacteroidota; class Bacteroidia; order Sphingobacteriales; family Sphingobacteriaceae; genus Mucilaginibacter; species Mucilaginibacter dorajii. The sequence goes on along the minus strand of NZ_JANTYS010000006.1, from coordinate 212,130 downwards.
TCGCTCCCAAAATCGCGCCAGTAGGTTGGTACACCTAATAAAATGGCGCAACCACCGTAAACCGGGTCGTTCTTTAAAAAATTGATGATCCTTTCAGCTTCCGCAAGGCCGTACCTACGGCCGTCGTTAAAACCAACACCCCAAACAGCCACTAACGGTTTGCCGTTATGGTAAAGCCAGGTTTGTTTATTACCACGGTTGGTAAGTTTTAGGCTATCTATCAAATGTTTCCAATCTTTGATCACCAACGAATCGCCGCCGGCCTGCATACCCGAAAGATCATACATTACCGAAATAGCCCGGTGATATTTTTCAGAATATTTGAGCGCGTTGCCTAAAACTACGTCGTTATGGTTACGTCCTCTGCCCCGCTGTACATCGCCAATAAAACGCTGTACAAATACGCCATCAACGCCGTATTGCTGCATCCATTTAAAGTGCGTTTCAACCGATGACGAATCATAAGAACTATACAGGTAGGCATCAGTACCATCGGCATGTTTAAACGGCGACAGGTACGTTTTTTTATATTCACTTACATCAGGCCATATATCAATATTGGTGTAGCCCGGTTCAAATTTTCCGTGCGATACATAGTGGTTCCACCAGCGGCCCGCGCCATCGCCGGGCGCGTTAAACCAGCCCTGGTACCCGGCCATCACCAGCCCTTTGTAACTTTTAAACGCCGATGTTTTACTGTGCTTTTGGGCATACCCAACAGCGCATACCAATAACAGCAAGATGCTAAAAACTTGTTTTTTCATCAGGATAGATCTTTTATATTTTGATTATTTGGTTAGGTCAAATACCCCAGCTTTTATTTGGTTTTGGCCCCATTTGCAGTTCAAGCAGACCACCGGCAGTAAGCTGTTCATGCGTAAACCAGGGCTTGTTTAATACCTTACCATTAAATTTGGCGCTTTGAATATATTTATTAACTACCGAACAGTTATTGGCGATCAACCTAAACTGTCTGCCATTTTGCAAATTGATGGTAACCTTACTAAACACCGGGCTACCTATAGTGTAAACCGGTTTGCCGGGTGTTATTGGATAAAAACCCATAGAAGAGAACACCACAAAGGCCGACATGCCACCGCCATCTTCATCCCCGGGGATGCCAAAAATGCTATCCTTGTACCAAACATCCAGTAAAAACCTTACCCGTTTCTGGGTTTTCCAGGGTGCGCCGGCGTAGTTGTACAGGTACGGGATATGAAAGCTTGGCTCGTTACCCATGGAGTATTGTCCAACCAGCCCCGTAGCATCGGGAAACTTGGCCCAAAACTGGTATTTGCTCCTGTCCAGCCCCTCACGGAATAACTGATCGAGTTTGGCCTGGAAAGCATCATTACCGCCCATTAAACCAACCAGACCGGGGATATCGTGTTGTACCTGCCAAAGGTAGGTCCAACCGTTGTTTTCATCGTAGTAATCCCTGCCACCAAGGCCACCGTCAAATTTAGGATCTATGTTGATCCAGTTGCCATCTTTATCTTTGGGGATAAACATCTTTTTATCGTCGTTCCACAGGTTTTTATAGTTAAGGGCACGTTTGGCAAATATGGATTGATCGTTGGTTTTGTGTAACTCGGTAGCCAGCTGCCCAACCGCCCAATCGTCATAACTGCCGCCAAGGGTAACCGCAACTGCCTGTCTCTTTTCAAAAGAGTGCACCAGGCTTACGGTTTCCTTTTCGCCTTTTTGGAGGGCCGGTAAATAGCCTTTATCGTAATAGAAATCATCAAGCTCACATTTGGCACCGTTTTCCCATGGCAGCATAGTTGCCTGGGTAGCGTTTTTATGAACGCCCTCATAGGCTTTTTCTATATCAAAACCACGGATGCCTTTACGGTAATCATCCAAAAACATTACCGTAGAGTGAAAACCGTTCATGCAGGGGTTATCGCCAAACAACACGGGAAAAGTAGGCATCCATCCGCTTTGCTGGTACATGGTAACGTAAGAGTTCAGCATATCTGACTCCATCGTTGGGTTCAGGATTGAGCGTAAAGGGTGCAAGGCCAGGTAAGTATCCCAAACCCAATCATCTACATAAAACGGGCGGTTACTGTCATGAATCTTTTTATCGTATCCGCTATAATAGTGTCCATCCTCATTAATATTCACCATCCGCTCGTTGCAGCGGTATAAGGCAGTGTAAAACGACCGGCGCTGCGCTTCGGTACCACCGGCTATTTCTATCTGGTTAACCACTTTTGCCCAGGTTGCTTTACCAGCCAGGGTTAATGTATTGAAATCAATCCCGGTAAATTCGTCCTTAAAGTTTTGTTTAGCCTGTTGTTCGCTAACGTATGATATGGCATATTTAAATTCCACCACATCGGGGCTACCCGCGCCAAAAGTGATGTAAGATTTAACGTCTTTCCCCGCTATAGCTGCATCTTTTGTTAGCGCACCATCTTTGTTAACACCCGCTGTTCCATTAGCGTTAAAACGACCGTAAACGTAAATTTTAATATCGCCGTTATAGGTTTCCATCCCGCTTAGCTCGCTGCCATTGGTAAAGCTAAATTTGGCATCGCCGTCATTATAAACATTAAACAAAACGCTCTTTGCCGCGCTTTTGGCGGGGAAGGTAAATTTGAACATCCCTACCTTTTTGCCTGGCGCAAATTCAACGGTGATGTCCTTATCAATTAAATAAGTAGAGTAATACCATGGGCGGGTAATTTCCAGATCATGGTCATAAGGCATCTTTTCGTCCCATGAAGCAGGGCTAAGCGTTTTTGTATCGGGCTTAATGGCAAAAACCTCGCCCAAACGGTGCGATACCATATTGAGCGGAAAACTGGAGATCTGGTCATCAATATAATCGGCCCGTTTGGGGTACATCCGTATCATTTGGTTGGGCAGGTGCATGGTTGGCCTGGTTGGCTCCAGCAGTTGCCCCACGTTACCAATACGCGGATCGATGTATTTTAAATTGCCATCGGTAGTGGTTTGCGCATTGCAGATGGTTAGCGTAGTAACAATCAATAAAGTACCTAAAACTACCGGCTTTAATAACCAGGGAAATGAGATATCCATTTGTAAAATTTATAATTGGTTTGCAGGCTCAAATTTGCCGGCAAACCTTAATGAACTATTAATATTTCATTAATTACGACAGAAAATATCGTTTATGACGTATTTATTCAAGAATTGAATGGAAATCGCGCTCAAAAGCCTCGCCGTAAATAGCTTTATACTCTTTATTAAAGCTTTCAAAAGTATTTTTGGCCAGCGAATGTTTGCCGATATGCGCAAGGGCTTTGCACTTTAAGATCATGGCCTCCTCATTTACCGGGTCGAAATAGAAGATATCATTGGCCAGTTTGATCAAAAATTCAGGGTCGTCGGCAATTGGCACCGAACCTGCAAAGCTCAGGTAGCAGTCAATGATCTCGTTTGATACTTCGGATTTAAAAGTATCCAGCCACTCGTATTCAATGTTTGATAAAAAATTACCCCGCTGAGTTATGTGCGTAAGGTGAATGATCTTCTGTTTATTAAGCTTGGTTTTGTTGGATACGATATTAAGGTAATTATGATAATCGACCAGGATATGACTGTAACCTATCTCAATTTTCCAGTAACCGGTATCTTTTGATAACTGGCAATGGCCCATTTTATCTAACAGCGATTTAAGCTTGGCAATATTTACTGAGCGGTTGTTGCGGGCGCTTTTTTCTGATTTATCAAACCAAAGAATCTCGTTCAATTTTTCGGAGCTTACCCCCCTATCCAATTTTACCGAGTACAATAAAATAACCAGGAACAATTCTTTTAACAGCGGCGTAAAATATTTGGTGATTTCATTGCCTTCGGGCGTAAAAAGTTGCAGATCGCCAAATAAAAATATGGAGTTTTTGCAATGGCTTTTGGTATGGTCATCGTCAAATAACAAAACTTCCGGTTCGAGCTGTTGATCCGTAACGGGTGGTACCAATACGGTTTTGGGCTGATATTGTGGCCCGGGAATAACCAATTGTTTTTTTCTTTTAACAAAAACAAAATAACCTGCTATCGCCAATAAAACAATACCGCTTATTGCTATCCACAACAGGTAACCCGCATGGCTAATTTCAACAACACGATCATCTAATGGTTCGGGTGGGCTTAGCAGCGAATAAATTTTAATGCGCGTACGATCATTTTCCCGAAACAAAGTCACAGCCAAAAATTTGCTGCTATGTGGCAGGTAGTACAAATCTGAAAAGGAATGAATATCGTGAAACAAAAAGGGGATAGTATCGCCCACCAGCTGGTATTTTGCCTTATCCAGGGAGCCGCGGATAAGCTGAAGGTTTGAGTTGAATTTATGCTGAGGGAATATCAGTCCGTAGTATGATCGTTCCTTTTCATTGATAACCAGCGAATTTGAAAACACAAAATCCTCGTTCTTTACATCGATGGTAAACAGTTTTTTAAACGATTTATCTTTAACCGAAAACCGCATCATATCATACAAATTACGCGGATTTACAATTTGCTGACCCGATGCACTCCCGTACCCACCAATAACATAGGCTGTATCGCCCACCGTATTTGTCCCCAAACCGGCCAGGTAACGGGGGGTAAAAGTATCGCCCTTAACTGTTACTTTTTGCCAGGTGTTGGTTATTACATTATAGCGTTTTACGCTGTCTTTATAAATTAACTGGCCATAGCCGCCAATGGTGTATATCGAGCTATCAGCCTTGCTGAAAAACTTATTAAAGTGCCCGTTATTGGTAGCCAGGTTAGTAAAACCCTTGTTCCAGCGCTTAGCACCAAAATCATAGGTACCAACGGCCAATTGGTCAATATACAGGTAGTATAGCTTATCGTTACTGTAAAGCGCCTGATCGCCGGGCACCAACAACTGCCGCCCAGAATTATAAGCCGTGCTGATAATTTGTGGTGTTTTATTAACCGTATAGGCAAATAACGAATCCTGGCTTATTACTAAAACCCTTTCGGTGGCGGCATCAAAGGTTACACTGGCATCGCCGGGTACGGTAAACTCCTTTTCCATTTGCCAGTTGCGGTGCCGCGATTTAATCCATAGTGGGTTTGTAATAGTACCGTTGTTTTGGTTAACGGTTTCGTTGGCTACGTTGCCCTCCCACTCGTTAAGTGGCCAGTTACTGAGCAGCGTCCCGTTTTGTGATACGTTTACGTCCCGCAGTTTTAGCGGCGGTAAATCGGTAGTTTGAAATTGCCGGTAAGCGTTTGCGCCAAAAAGTAATTTATAGTTAGCGCATGGCTTAAGTTGCAGACCGCTTTCGCTATAAGCTTCCTTACCCGAAAAAACAGTGATCTTATCGTTTTTATAGTCGATAACGATCCGTAGTTTGTTCCAGTGCTCAAACAAAAGCTTATCATCAATATTAAAGCATATTTTAGAAAGGCGCTCGCCAATGATGATTTTAAAGTGTTTGGTATTGGCCTGGTTATCATAAACAAGGTCGATGTTTTGTTTATCATCGCCAATAAGCCTTAATATGTAACCAAAATAGATCACATGATTAGGCATAAAAGATAGATCGAAGTAAACATCGAGGTTATCTTTTGGCCTAACGTTGTTTACACTAAGATCTAACGTAGTGCGTTTATCCTGCACTACCTCATGACTATAAAACCCTAACCCATATGACTGCGCACCGGCAGGCAACAGGAAAAGGAAATTTGATAAAATAACCGTTATTATACCTGATAAAAAGAATCTCATGTTTATACGTACACACTAAGTATTGCAACTTAAGTACCTGCGCTGTAATTTATAATTGGCACCAGCGTGTTTAACCCGCCGACAGGCTAAATTACAATAAATACAATACACATTTGAAACATTTGGTAGTATAATGCAAGTTACAATTCAATTAAGCCGCACGTAGTGTATAGATACTAATTTAACCATTGATAATATTAATTTGCCATTAAATTTTTACCAGCTATTCAAGACGATTGGCATGGGGTAGATTTTAATGTAAAATATCAAAAGGCCATCAACGACAAGTTATAAAACAGAAGTCATCCCGTCCGTTAACTAACGGATGAGGAACCCATACAGCAAGTGCCCCGCATGAAGTATACTTAGCATTGGAGTGCCGAAACAAGTTCGGCATGACATTGGGGTTTACGTATCTTATTTCTTGCTCAAATCCACCACATCGGCCATACGGGTTGCTGGTGTAACCTTAACATTGATAAGTTTACCGTTCACTATTTTGCCCTCCACGGTTGTATTATAAGGTGCATTGAGTTTAAAATCGGCATCCCAACCGGCGGGCCAGGCGGGTAACAGCATGATTTTTTTGCCATCAACCTGCATCAGCATTTGTTGCAGTCCATTTTCGCCATTGCCACCGTTATCCTCGTCGGGCAAATAGTCGTTCCCCCCTTCCCAAAAAGCAGGGAATCTAACATTTTTATCTTTACGGGTAAGGGCAAAACTCACATAATCTTTAGCTACACCGGCATCACCTATCATAGCTGCCTGGATGGGATCTTGTACCCAGCAACCTTTTGCCCGCTGTTTGCGGGTGTTAAATGTGTTTATGGCCACATCCAAACCAGGTTTACCTAAGCCATAAAGCCTAAAGGGATAAATGGCATACAATTCGGGGTTCTCGCTATTGTTTGACTTAATTGTTTGCGGGCCGGTATAAGGCAACAATATAGTTTGTCCATTATCGGTCGCAGCAGGCAGCGGTGGTAATTCGTTATAAAATCTTTGCCAATCAGACCTTTTTTCTTCATCAACAAGGTTTGCCGGTAAATTAATCATCCGACTGAGCACGGCATGCAGTCCCGCAATATCCGGAGCCGGGTTATGTACTTTCCAAAACATTTCAATGGAATTATCCGGATCGAGCAGGAGTTTGCCGGTACTATCGCGCTTAAAGTGCTCATCAAAAAATTGCAAGCCGGCGGTAGCTATGGGCAGCAATGTTTTTTGGGCAAAGTCCTCATTGCCGGTATATTCATAATAATCAAGCATCATCATGCTTAACTCCAATATCGGCGTAAAATAGTGGGCAGTATAATTGGCTTTTACCTCGGGACCTACATAGCTTAAACCACCCCAAAAAGGCGAGGTTTCGGCAAAGTAAGCGCCGCCATGGTGATAGTATTGCTGTACCTGCGCGGCATCTGAAGGCAAAATTTTGGCGTACATATTAAACAGCGGCAGCATCATGTCAAAATCGCCGGCCATTAGCCTTGGCCAATACATGGCCCGGGTATTTTGAAACCAGTATTGGCCACCCCATGCCCTGAAATCGGCATTAGCGTTTCGGGCGGGGTTATCAACCACAAAAATAGATCCGTTGAACTTAATGGGAAAAGCCCCTCTACCGGCGCAAGCAGTAACAAAGCGTTGCAATAAATAGCCTTGTGTGGTTTTATAAGCCAAACTATCGCCGGTAACAAATACATGACTGCGCTGCCAAAATTGCTGCCACCATTGGTTGTGAGCCAGTCGGGTTTGCAGGGGATTCAGTTTTTCAATTTGAATGATTTGTGACTGAAGTTGTTTAAACCACACCTTGCCATTTGCAGCAACACTGGTTAAAGGATATATAGAGATAAACTGCGACTTGCTTGCTTTTGCTGAGCTTAAAGTGCTATCATTCTTATTAAGCAGCCCCATGCCTTTAATGACCGCGCCAAATGTAAGGTTAGCCAAATGCGGATCAGCAGTGGGCTTGTTATGATGATACCAGGTTATATCACCTTTTTGGTTATTTAAAACGGTATCGGTAATACCCGCACGCCAGTTTTCGAGTTTAACATTAACGATGGATGGGCCGGCGCTTTTAGTTTCAACCTTAATTACCGGGTGATTAGCATCAACCCAAACCCGCATATCAACACGATTAAGCCCGGTTCCTTCATGAACGGTTATTTCACCGGTACTTAGCTTAAGTACCTGCCTAAAAACAGCGTTGCCTGCTATCGGATTGGGTGTTACCGACACCCGTACCCTGCCCAGCTTCATGAGTACGCCGCCCTGTTTCATCCAGTCATCTTTTTCAGCATCCAATTCACCGCCCCAGGCGTCGGTTTTGCTGATATAAAATAGCAGATCCCCATTTTTTTCGACCCATACGTTGAGACCGATATCGCCATTACCCAAAGGCATGGATTGTGCCGAACCCGGGCCAGGCGTATTCCAGCTTACATTGTATTTATTAAGAGATGTATCGGTTGGCAACGATTTTTGATTAGCAAAAACGGATAAAGTTGCCGCGCTAAAAAACAGCAGAACGCCGGATAATAAGAGTAATTTTTTATTCATTTGGGTTTATATCGATAGAGACAGCCAAGATACAATATCATTGTATTGGTTTATCGACACCACAAATAAATTACAGGGGACTTAATAAAGCATTAAAAAAGGATTAATCCTTGTGTTACTTCCAACACAAAATCACGGAATTTACATACAATATTCCTGTTATTTATCACACGAATGCCCGCCGCCTGGTTTACAATTTAATCGAATTTCACGAATTTTGGAATTGATCGATAGCACATTACATACCTTTGGGCTGATACATTGGTGCATTTGCCCAATGATGATCGGGCTTGTCCTGCAAATAAATTTCGAGTTTGCCGCCGGACATGATGTTATGGTAATTTATGAAATCATTAGGCATAGTTTTGCCATTTAATTTTACCTGATGGATATATATTGATTTAGGACTGGTTTTATGGCAGATAATTTCAAATTTGCTGTTGTTTTGCAGGTTGATGACAGCCTTGTCAAATAAAGGCGAACATAACAGATATTCCCCGGATACCGGGTTTACCGGGTAAAAACCCAATGAGGCAAACACGTACCAGGCCGACATTTGGCCCGCGTCGTCATTACCACCTAAGCCGCCGGGGCCATCACTGTATTCGGTCGCCAGTATATTGCGCACAGCAGCCTGGGTTTTCCATGGCGATGGGGAGTAGTTATACATGAAAGGGATCTGATGCCCCGGCTCGTTACCATGCCAGTACTCTCCTTTTGTAAAAAGGCTGTCTAAAGCCTGCTCCAGCTTACCGGCACCTCCCATTAATTTAGCCAAACCACTTACATCATGCGGCACGTAAAACGTGTATTGCCGGGCTGTGCCTTCTGTAATATAAGTTGCCTTTTTATCAGGATCAAAATCCGATATCCAACTGCCATCAGCATGTTTCCCTCTCATAAAACCTGTTGAAGTGTCAAACACATTGGCATAATATTTTGCCCGCCTGGCAAGGGCAGCGTAGTCGGCAGATTTTTTCAGGCTTTTTGCAAATTGTGCAAGCGCGTAATCATCATAAGCGTACTCTAAGGTGCGGCTTACCTGCTCCATTTTATGAAAAGCATCCAATACGCTATCTTCTAATGGTATGTATTTGTATTTGAGATAACTATCCAAAGCGCGCCGACCCTTGCCTTCTACATAATCTGCCCGGTTAGCGGGTATCTCAAAAGCATTATGCCTAAGCAATTGGTATGCTTCGTCAGCGTCAAAATCAGTAAAGCCTTTCAGATAGGCCGAACTAATAACCGAAGTAGTGTGATCGCCTATCATCTCGGATGTATAGCTATTCCAACAAGGAAAAATCGGCATCCAGCCACCCTGCTTCCCTTTCAAGATAAGAGACCTTGCCAGGTTATTAACCAGCGGCGGATTCAAAATTTCAAATAGCGGTATCTCGGCCCTGTAAATATCCCACATCGAAAAATCGTCATAATAATTACCCTTATCCAATGTTTCGGTTTGATAGTCACCAGAAAAACGGGGATACTTACCATCAACATCGTTAAAAAGACGGGGCTGTTGCATGGCATGATAAAGAGAGGTATAAAAAATACGCTTATCCTGCTCATTAGCGGTTGTTACTTTAATTTGCCCTAATGCCTTTTCCCATACTGCTTTATTGGCTGCCACCATTTGCTCAAAGTTAAAACCGGGTATTTCGCCCTCCAGGTTTTTGCGGGCACCTTCCAGGCTGGTAAAAGATGTACCTATGCGAATGGTTAGTTTTTCGCCTTTGTTCATTTTAAAACCGGCATACGCGCCTGCATGAACGCCATTTTTGATGCTATCTACGTTAAAAACCTTATCGCCTGAAAAGGTTCCAGTATTACCCAAACTTCTTTCAAATCTGATAACAAAAAAACCACTAAAGCCGGCACTTTTACCCCAACCCTGGTAAATGCGATGTGCCGGGTTATAACCGTAAATTTCACCGCTTTTATTATCCACCCTGATAAAGCCTTCATGATAATCGCTGTTGGGTGTTACTAACAGGTAAAGGCTATCGGCCTTATCCATGGTAAACTGCATCATGGCGCACCTTGTAGTAGCGCTCACAGCTGCCTGAACCTGGTATTTTTGCAGCTTGAGCCTGTACAGATAAGGAGTTGAAAGCTCATCACTATGATTAAATTCGGTACCGTAATTGAGTGTTTTTAAACTCCCCGTTATGGGCATAACGGTAAAGCTCCCATAATCCTGTGTGCACGAACCGCTTAGCCAGTGCGAGCCGCGCAGGCCGGTAAATGTATTATCTTTATAATAATAAGGTGGTACACATTTGGTTTCACCATCCTGGGTTTGCGGTGTCCATTGTGTCATCGCAAACGGAGCAGTAACTGCAGGGATAGTATTGGCAAACCTGGTATCGGCTGCCAGGCCATGCTTTAAGGCCGATGGCGTAGTTGCAGCGGCCGTACCGGCCATGGGTTGTACATACTTTACCAAATCCTGTGCAAAAGCAGACGGGATGCTCATTAACATAACTATGCCGGCTATATAATTCCTAACTTTTAGTACCACAATCATTTTACGATGTTTAATATTCAAAACTACACCCTGCACTGGTTAAAACCAATGCAGGGTGAGTTTAATTAATAGCCCCTTAATTAATAACCGGGGTTTTGTGTTAAATTGGGATTAAGCGATATCTCCCGGGCAGGTATTGGGTACAGGCTCAATGTAGCGGTAACATTACCAATTACGCCATTGGCGGGTGTGTAATGTGCTTTGTAATCCTGCATTACCGGCACCATAATATTCCACCTGATGAGGTCAAACCAACGTTCTGCTTCATAACAAAGCTCCACCCTCCTTTCGTTACGTATCGCGGTACGCGTATCCGTTTGTGTTAAACCGGTTTTCGACGCCAGGCCAGAACGGTTGCGAACCAAATTTAACTGGGTAAGTGCCTGGTCGGTTTTACCATTTTCGTTCAATGCTTCGGCATACATCAATATCACATCGGCGTAGCGCAATACAGGCCAGTCGTTATCTCCTTCGGCACCTGCTGCAACAGTGGGGTAAATAAATTTTTTGGCATAATAATAAACAAGCGAACCGGATGTAAATACACCAACAGCTGTATTTAACCTGTTATCGCCAGCCTCAAAGGCGTTGTATAACGAAGGTGTACCTATATTACTACTGCCCCCACTAACACCAATAATAGTAGTGCCCGATGTTTGTGGCACAAAACCGCTGGCAAAGGTATTACCCTCGCCAAAACCACCGCCAAGATACTGAACCGAAAATATAATCTCACGGTTGTTATCCTTGCCCAATCCAAAAACCTGGTCATAAGGCAGTAAAGTGCCCGATGTAGCGGCAACCGTAGCCAGTATCGCCTCGGCCTGGGTTTCTTTATTCTCATATAAATAAACTTTACCTAATAGCGCGTTAGCTGCAATACTGGTTGCACGGCCAATATCAGATCCGGTGTAAGAGGCCGGCAATACCGCTGCCGCTTCGGTAAGGTCCTTTTCAATTTGCGCGTAAACGGCTGTTGCAGTCGCGCGGTTATAAGTATACGCCTGCTGTTCTGATGTAATCTCGGTAAGGATCAACGGCACCCCGCCAAACATACGCACCAGGTTAAAATACATCAAAGCCCTTAAAAATTTGGCCTGCCCGGTATAGCCATCGCGGTTAGCCTGGGTCATGGGTGGCGTATTAACGTGCCCCAGCACAATATTGGCAAAAGCAATTGTAGCGTAAAAACGCCCCCATGCATTTTGTAAATTGGTGGATGTTGCTGTCCAGGTTAGCTTTTCTTCTTCACCGTACCCCACTTCACTTTCTCCATAGGTTTGAGCATTGTCTGATGGTATTTCGCCAAAACCATATTGCTCATTGTAAATTGGCCTCAGGCTGCTATACGTACCGTTAAGTGCGGTTTTAATATCAATTTCGGTTTTATAATAGGTACTTACAGGTACAATTCCTTGTGGTGTAAGGTCAACAAATGATTTTTTGCAGGCCGATAACGCAATAGAAAGTAAAAATATGCCTGAAGTACTTATGATGAGTTTGTTAATTTTCATGATCTTTTAAATTTTAATTAAAATCCAATATTTGCCCCGATAATAAATGTGCGCGCTACAGGATAGGTGCCCTGGTCAACGCCTGGAGTGGTAGGGTTGTTACCGCTGATATTTGCTTCGGGATTATAACCACTGTACTTAGTGATCAGGAACGGGTTTTGCGCGGTAAGGTATATCCTTGCCGATTTTAAAGCTATTTTTCGCAGTAACGCGTCTGTAAAACGATAACCCAATGTGATATTACGTACCCTTAAGTAGGAACCGTTCTCTACATCCTTTTGAACCAGGGCGTTACCCGGATTAACGAAACCAGAGGAACCTGGGATGGGGTAAGCTACCGTACGATCTGGCTGTGCCGGATCAAAGTAGTTATTAAAGTATTTGGTTAACGTGTTTTGATTAGCATTACCGGTTATGGTTTGCCTGTTGTTACCATTAATAATGTTAACCCCTTGTACGCCCTGCACCAGGATGCTCAGGTCGTAATTTTTGTATTGAAACGTGTTGGTTAAACCATAAGTAAAATCGGGCAGGCCATGTCCTATCTTGGTAATGTCCTTGATATCTATTTTGCCGTCTCCATTCTGATCCTTAACTATCCAGTCGCCAATATGGTTACCCGAAGCAGCCTGGGGGTTAGCGGCAAGATCGGCCGCGTTTTTAAATACACCGGTAACGGTATACCCATACATAATACCCAGGGGCTGTCCTACCCTAACCTGGTACACATTATTCCAGCCGTTGATAGCATTGGTGTATGGTAATGACGCCGGACCTCCCAAATCCAACACTTTGGTACTATAGGTTGAAAAATTGACATTACTATTCCAGCGTACTGCACCCAAATTGAAACCGGTAGTAGCGGTAAACTCAAAACCTTTGTTTTGCAGCTTGCCAAGGTTAGCCTGGTAAGTGGTGGCGTAACCAACATCAAGCGGCAGAGCCTTGTTTAACAGCATGCCGTTGGAGTTTCTTATAAAATAATCAGCAGTGAATACTATTTTACTATCCAACACGCCAATATCCATACCTACACTGGTTTGGTCGTTTTTTTCCCAGGTAAGATCAGGGTTGGCAAAATACGTTTGCTGTGAACCAAACAAACGGGTACTACCCGATGCATAGTTTCTGTTTAATGCAATAGCATTTACGTAAGTAAAACTGCCGATATTGGCATTTCCTGTACGACCGTAACCGCCTCTTAATTTTAATTCATTAATGCCAAGTTTTGCTAAATTATCTTTCAGGAATGGCTCTTCAGATAATCTCCATCCCATTGAAAATGATGGAAAAACGGCATACCTGTTATTCGGCCCAAAACGGGATGAGCCATCCTGGCGTACTGCCGCGGTAAATAAGTACTTTTTGTTGTAATCATAGGTAAGCCTACCTGCGTATGATACAAAGGTATTGGCATCAAACAATTCGGTACCAACTGTATTTGGCGAAGCCAGCGGGCTTTGTACAGCAGTTGTAATAAACGTGCCAGGTAACCCTGCCGTGTAGTTAATTTGCGAATCATACTTTTGTGCCGAAAACAGGCCCAGCACATTAAAATGGTGCTTGCCGATATTTTTATCATAGGTGGCCGTATTTTCCCATACCCAGTCAAAACTATCCCTGACATTATCTGACGCGTAAATACCCGCTAACAAGGGATTTGAGAATGAAGCAGTTGGTGCCTGCCCAGCCGCCATGGTGCCAGGGATGTAACCATGTACCCGTTCGGTTTCGAGTGTGGCACCAATGTAACTCTTCAATTTTAAGCCCTCAATTGGCGTGTACTCCAAAAACGCGTTGCTTAGGGTACGGTATGAACGACTACGATTGATAGATTGACTTAGGATACCCACAGGATTAAAAAAGTTGGTAGCAAAAAACACTGCAGTTGGCGATAAGTTGAATCCCAGGTCGCGGTCATAAGGCTGGGCAAAATCGCCGTTGGCGCGATGTACCGGCACCACGGGTTGAAAAGTTAGTGCCTGGTTTAAAGGACTTGGTAAGGCATAATTGGCTACCAACCCGGGTACGCCAACCAGTAAATCATTAATATTAGCGCCGGCACCGCTGGCCTGGCCGGAAGCCGGCTGCCTGAATTGTTCGGTGTATGATGGTGAAATTGAAAACCCTAACTTCAAGTTCTTCACCAAATCCGCATCAAGGTTAACGCGTGTGGTTACACGGGTATAATCGGTACCTATTACTACACCCTCTTGCTTAAAGATACCGGCCGAAGCATTGAATCTTATCTTATCGCTACCGCCAGAAGCGTTGATCTCAAAATTATGCATAGGTGCCGTTCTAAACACCTGTTTTTGCCAGTTAACATCGGGTAGCCCGGAAACGTCGCCATCAAAAATTGCCGGGTAAGGCGTTCCCTTAATTCGGCTAACATCTTTAACAAAAGTTACAAACTGGTCTTTCTTTAATACATCAATAAATTTATTAACGCTTTGAATACCTGTATAAGCAGATACTGAGAATACCGTTTTCCCCGCTTTACCACGTTTAGTAGTTACAATTATAACCCCATTTGCAGCGCGTGAACCATAAATTGCAGCCGATGCCGCGTCTTTCAACACCTCCAGCGATTCGATATCATTAGGGTTGATAAGGTTAAAGGCCGCCGAATTTTCAAGCGGGTAACCATCAACCACAAATAACGGATCGTTAGATGTGGTAGAAGAACCTAACGAGCTTACCCCACGCACACGGATGGTTGGTGCCGCGCCGGGTTTAGCTCCCTGATCTGATTGTATCTGAACACCTGCTGCCAAACCCGCTAATGCTTCACCGGGGGTACTTACCGGCTGATTACCTATATTTTTACCATCAACTTTAGTTATTGCAGATGTCACCGTGGCCCTTGATTGTGTACCATAACCCACAACTACCACATCGCTTAATGCATGTGGAGCATCGGCAAGTACAACATCAATAACAGTTTTTGTCCCCACCACAACCTGCTGACTAACCATGCCTATAAAAGAGAATACCAGGATACTTTTATCATCGGGCACTTTTATTGTATATCCGCCATCGGCATTGGTTACCACACCCTGTTGGGTACCTTTCAGTGACACGCTTACGCCGGGCAACGTTTGCCCTTTACTATCTGTTACCTTACCCGTTATGGTAATGGCTATTACCGCCGTTACAGATTTAACAGGCAGGCGCTTTTTGCGGATGATAATGGTATTGTTTTCGCCCACCACTATTTCAACAAGGTCTTTTGTGAAGCACTCATCCAATACCTTTTTCAACTCGGTATTGGTTGCATTTATGGTTACCGGCGCGGTAACACTTATAACATCCGCATCGCAAATAAAATTATAGCCGGTTTGTTTGGTTAATTGGTTAAGCACCTGTTTTACAGGTATATTTTTAACATTAATACTCACCTGCTGCGCAAGGCTGGCAGCACTTACCTGTAATAGCGTAAGCATCATAATAATGACGGTAAGTTTCATGATCAACAGAAATTTAGGGATATGACAAAGCACCTTCCCGCACTTTTGTGCAGTAAAAATTTTATACATTTGTTTGGGATTAAATAATTGGTTAAGCGATTTAATTGGTATTTATCCTAATTAACCTAACAAGGCTAATCAACGCCGGGGGTGCTGTCAACACTCCCGGTTTTTGGATTTTTTTTTGTGGAGCGTAATTATTTGGCTATAACGGTTATCCTCCTTTCTTCTGTAACAAAACGAACCTTATCTACTAATTCTATATTTTTAAGCAAGCTGGCCAGTCCTTTTGAGCGGGAGTAGTTTCCATCAAAGTTAATCCTGCTCATATCACCTTTATAGGTAACATCAACATCATACCATCTTGATATTTTTTTCATGATAGACGTGATGTTTTCGTTGTTGAAAATAAAACTGTCATTCTTCCAGGCCATCACCTCATCAACATTTGCCTGTTTTACTGTTACCGCGTCATCCAAAGTATTAACAGCCATTTGCCCTGGTTTAATGAGCGTAGCCTTGTTTTTGTAATTTACTTTAACAGAGCCTTCCAGTAGTGTAGTTGTTATAGTTTCATCATCAGCATAAGCGGTGATATTAAAATGAGTGCCTAAAACCTCCACAACCTGTTTACCGTTCACATCTATTTTAAAAGGCATAGATTTGTTTTTAGCTACTTCAAAATAAGCCTCACCTGTAACAGTCACTTTTCTTTCGGTACCCGTAAATGCATTGGGGAATATTAATGCCGATGAGGAATTTAACCAAACTTTAGTACCGTCGGGCAGGGTGATATTATATTTACCGCCACGCGGGATAGTGATGGTGTTTAAAGAATTATCGGCTATTTGATTTTTGTCTCCATTGCTGTTATTGACAACTATTCCGTTTCCCGATTTCGATATCGAGCCGTTACCCTGTTTACTCAATACACCGTTTTGAGCATCATCAAGTGCAATGGATTGTCCGTTAGCCAGCGTCAACACTGCTTTATTTGAACCCGGCTGTATGTCATTTTTCGCGGTATTATTGCTTTGCGCAGTTGGCTGTGTAATCTTGTCTTTGTTATTGTTTGCAAAGTAAATACCAACAGATATAAATAACAATACCGATGCTGCGGCAACATAAAGCCACCTATGCATGTTTACAACCGGTATTTGCCGCTGACGAAGGCTTGTTTGTAACTTATCATAAAGTAATCCCTTCAACCGCTCTTTCTCGGTATTATCAAAGTTGACAAGGTGTGCATCTGTTAAACCCGCGTCATGCTGATATTCTTTGATCAGAATTTCTTCTTCGGGCGTATAATCCCCCCTTAAATACTTCTCGCACAGAGAAAGATATTGATCTTCTGTCATGAATAGCTTAATTGTTGTAGTTTACAATTTGGTTTACATAAGTATAGATACATAAGCACCTGGCAACACACATAAAAAAGATTATTTTTTATTATTTTTTTATGCGTTGTAGTATTTTAGATTGCTGTGTTGGAATGAATAATTTTTTTTATTCCCAATAATCCATAGCTTTATCTCACCCAACTATATGCCAAGCGACAATTTAACAGACTCAGAATTATTTGAGGCTATTATACTTAACAACGAAAAAGCGTTTAATCAACTATTTGAACGCCACTGGTTTAAAGTATATAGTATTGCTTACAAGTATGTTAAGGACGAGGAAACTGCACTGGAGATAGCCCACGATATTTTTTTGAATATATGGACCAAGCGTAGGCAACTCCAAATCAATTCCTTTAAAAGCTATGTAGTCACCGCGGCCAGCTATCATGGCATCAGAAAAAAGCAAACCATAGCGGGAGCACCACTGCAATACGTTGAGGATTATCAATATATTGAAAATGAAGGGTTGTTGGTTGCCCACACACACGCCCACAACCAGGGCGAGCTTAACATTGGCGAACAGGAGATTAACGAAACAGTTAACGTATTGCTAAACGCCTTACCCAAAAGGTGCCGCGAGATATATAATATGAGCCGCGGAGATCATTTATCAATCACCGAAATTGCGGCACGACTTAACATTTCAAAAAGATCTGTTGAAAACCAGCTAACTACAGCACTAAAGCACCTGAGAACCTCTTTGAAATTTGTGTTACTCCTCGGTTATTTTATAAAATAATTACCGGGAAAATGCTTCGTTTGAATGAAGCTTCAGGGAAATTGCTTTTAAAGATTTACGTAGCAAAAGGTAGCTCCTATGGAGCAAAAAAGCATAAATTACTTGTTCTACAAATAGGTAGCCGCTATGCGGCATAGAATATTTAATAAGGCGAAAGAATGCCGCATAGCGGCTACTGTTTGTAGAAACAAAAGCACCAAACAAAACGCCGCATAGTGCAAGTCATTAAGCATCCCCCGTAGGGGGTAAAGCTTTGTAGAAATAACAAGAAAAAAGCTCCGTGCCATAGGTACGGAGCCTGTGTAGCGTACCTAACGGCAGGCAAAAATCTTATTTTTACATACTACAAAAACTTTTGCTCCCATGGAGCAACTGAACAGGCTCTTAACTTAATGACATTGCGCATAGCGGCTACCTATTGTGCCCATTGAAAGATATTACCTTATGCGGAAATGTTAACGCGATTTCACTGAGGAAGCTTAGCAATTATTCTAAAACTATTTTCCTCTTTACTTTGCTTTACCCCCCAAAGACCAAGCTGTTGCCCCGCTTACTTCTTAAAGATAGCACAGGATGGTTCTGTATTTAACCCGTTTTATATTTGGGTACCAGTTTACCGCAAACCCCCAATATTACATGCTTTTATTATTGGCGATAAAGTTTATGCTCAACGTTGTAGATTTTAACATTGCAAATGAAACAACATGCAATATATTTTCTGTCACCTGCATTTTTAAAACATCATGAACAAATCACTTCTTATTGGCTGCTTTTTATTGTTATCACAAACAGGCCGGGCACAGGTAGTTTTAAAAAGACTGCTTATCGAAAACCAGGACCCCCCCATTTGTATTGATACCCCCACGCCTAAATTTAGCTGGCAGTTATCAGAAAATCATAACAAAGCAGTGCTTCAGCAGGCTTATGAAATTGAGGTAGATTCAAATTTGTTTACCAAGGCCGATAAAACACACTTATGGTCAAGCGGTAAAGTGATATCAGATCAATCTGTATACATCCCCTACAAAGGAAAAGCGCTAACATCCGGGCATGTTTATTTTTGGCGCGTGAGGGTTTGGGATAGCCAGGGAAAAGCATCCGCATGGAGCGTACCATCTTCATGGAAAATGGGGCTTTTAACTCCCAACGACTGGCAGGCAAGCTGGATAGGGGCTATTAATGACGCTGTTAACGGCCCGGCGCCTTTGCTCAGAACTAACTTTGGCATCAACAAAAAAATACGTGAAGCCACCGCTTATATTACCGCTCACGGCTTTTATGAGGCCCAAATAAACGGCCATAAAGTAGGCGATGGTTACCTTACCCCAGGCTGGACGAGCTATAATAAAAGGTTGCAATACCAGGCTTATGATGTTACCGGCCTACTGCAAGCCGGCGAAAACGTTATTGGTGTTACGCTTGGCAGCGGTTGGTACCGTAGTCCGCTGGGGCCGTACACCCCACGGCCTGATTTTTATGGTAAAAAAACTGCGCTGTTATTACAGCTTAAAATCACCTACACAGATGGCTCAGAAAAGATCATTTCATCCGACGGAAGCTGGAAAACGGCTACTGGTGCTCTGCGGTTTGCCGAAATCTATAACGGCTGCATTATAGACTCGCGGCTGGAAAATACCGGATGGACAAAGCCTGGCTATAACGACCAGAATTGGCAGGCCGTGAATGTGTTTTCTTATCCTAAAAACACACTGGTAGCTACCTATAATGAGCCTGTGAAACAACATGAAACTTTTAGGCCTTTAAAAGTGATTACCACACCGCGTGGTGAAAAGATTATTGATTTTGGCCAGAACCTGGTTGGCTGGGTAAAGGTTACAATAAAGGGACACCGGGGTGATTCTGTTAAAATAGCCCATGCGGAAGTGCTGGATAAATCGGGCGAGTTTTATACCGAAAACTTACGTGCCGCAAGGGCCGAAAATATTTATATACTAAAAGACTCCCTTAAACAAATCTTTGAGCCACAGTTTACCTGGCAGGGTTTCAGGTACATTAAGGTATCTGGCATTAAGGGGGCATTAAACCCGGATGATTTTACTGCGGTGGCTATTTATTCGGATATGAAGGTAACCGGAAGTTTTTCATGTTCAAACCCGATGCTCAACCAATTACAGCATAATATTCAATGGGGACAAAAAGGAAACTTTTTAGATGTACCTACAGACTGCCCCCAGCGCGATGAACGATTAGGCTGGACCGGCGATGCCCAGGTGTTTTCACAAACGGCGGCTTTCAATATGGATGTACACAACTTTTTCACCAAATGGTTAAAGGATGTGGCGGCAGATCAGTACGCCAGCGGCAGCATCCCACATGTAATACCAGACGTATTTACCAATGGCAACGACGAGGTTGGAGGAAGCTCTGGCTGGGGCGATGTTTCAACAATTGTACCCTGGAACATGTACATGGCTTACGGAGATCAAACCATATTAGAAAACCAGTTTGCAAGTATGAAAGCATGGGTTGAGTACATCCGCAAGCAAACCAAAAATAACTTATGGGTTACCGGCAATCATTTTGGCGATTGGCTGTTTTACAGCGTTAATAACGATAGGGACGGCACATCGGCAATAACCAACAAATACCTTATAGCGCAGTGCTTTTACGCCCACTCCACCCAACTGCTGATCAATAGCGCAAGAGTATTGAATAAAAAGGAAGAGGAGGAATATTATTCAAACCTGTTAACGGAAATAAAAAAGGCATTTGTGAACGAGTATGTTACCACTAATGGATTAATTTCGTCTGATACGCAAACGGCGTACACCCTCGCGCTGGAATTTGATATGTTGCCACAAAACCTAAGGCAACAGGCAGCGGCACGGTTAGTTAATAACATCAAATTGTACAATAACCATTTAACAACGGGTTTTTTAGGTACACCTTACCTATGCGATGCATTAAGTAAATTTGGCTACAATGGTATTGCCTACCAGTTATTGTTACAAGACACCTACCCTTCATGGCTTTACCCAATAAAGCTGGGTGCAACCACCATCTGGGAAAGATGGGATGGCATTAGGACCGATGGTAGCTTCGAGGAATCATCGATGAATTCCTATAATCATTACGCTTATGGCGCGATAGGTAACTGGATGTACCAGCACATCGCAGGGATTATGCCTGCCGCCCCGGGTTACAAGAAAATCATGATTAAGCCGGTAATAGGTGGCGGCCTCACCTGGGCCGAGGGGAAATACGACTGTGCCTATGGAACTATTGCCTGCAAATGGGAAATTACCGGTAAAAAACTTGATATGACGGTTACCATTCCTCAAAATACAACGGCAGAGATCTTCGTGCCCGACTATGAGGGAAAAAGCTATCAACAATTCACCGTTGGTGCCGGAAATTACCATTACAGCCGATAATCCAAACTGTTTAGCCTATGCCGTATTAACTTATATTTTGGATCACCTATATATCAAAAAGTACAAAAATTAGGCGATCTTGTGCTAACGTTCGAACAGCATTTGCGATACTTTTGGAGCCATAAACCAAGTAAATCCAAAAATGAAAAACGACCTTTCGGAGCAGCAAGTTGCGCAATACCGCCGCGACGGCTTTCTTGTAATTGATAACTTCCTATCGCCAGATGAACTTAAGTTTTGGCAAACAGCACTTGATGAAGCCATTGCCAAAAGAAACGGTAATAAAATGCCCGACCGTAAAGAAGTTTATGGTAAAGGTGACGACGCCGACAAATCCTATTATGACAATGTTTTTGACCAGCTGATTAACCTGTGGCAGGATAACGAAAAAATGAAACAAATTATGCTGGATGAACGCCTGGGTAAAATGGCCGCACAGCTGGCCGGGGTAAATGGCATTAGAATATGGCATGACCAGGCCTTGGTAAAAAAGCCATGGGCCAATCCCACATCCTGGCATTTGGATACACCTTACTGGTCGTTTAGTGATCGTAGAGCTTTGTCAATCTGGGTCGCTCTTGATGATGCTACTTATGAAAATGGCTGCCTGTTTTTTATACCTGGCTCCTACCTGCAAACTACTTTTGAAAACCCGGGTATAGGCAAAAATATGGGCGCTATTTTTACTACCTACCCCGAATTTAAAGAAAGCAAATCTGTTGCTGCACCAATGAAAGCAGGTAGCTGCTCTTTTCACAACGGCCTTACCATACACGGCGCACATGCCAACATGACGTCTGGCTACAGGCGGGCTATGACCTGTGCTTATATGCCCGATGGCAATACATACAACGGCACACAAAACATTTTAAGTGATGAGGTATTATCTACCTTAAAAATTGGCGATGTTTTAAATAACAATGAAATTACACCACTAATTTATAGTGTGTAGTAATGTTTAATTAACTGATGTTTTAATTTTCACTCATCGGTTAGGCCTGCGTTTATAAAAATTACCAAACCACAACATTTAATGATCAAAAGATTTTTAACCGCTTTTTTAATACTACAATTACTTGCGCTGGTACAGGTATTTGCCCATGATAAAAAGCTCAAAACCATAATAACAGGTAATAGAACAATTACCCTGGCTATTCCTGATAAAAAACTATCCATAACAATTGACTTTTCAAAAGGATACCTTATCCGGGAACTAAAAATAAAAGGGAAAAATGTTTTATCCCCGGCAGGTATTTACACCGGTATCAGTACAAAAAGCAAGTCTTTTTTTTCAAACAGCCAGTTTAACGGTATCAAGTTATCTCAAAACAACGGCTTAATAAGATTATCTGGGTTAATATACGGCGATCAAACTATCGCTGTAAATGAAACCTGGGAATTTAAAGTATATCACGATAAAATACATTGGAGTATTACAAGAGAATACAATAACACTACCAAATTGGAAGATATGGCATTCCCGCAATATAATTTTGCCGGTATGGATGTTTGGAAAGGAGGCATTTTGGATAATGGTGGGATGGTTTGGTGTAAATACCTCAAACAGGTTAATGATACCTATGGCGTGCACACCGGTGGGGTTACTTTCTGGAATGCCGAATCGGGCAACGGCCTGCGCATCAGCACCAAAACTGGCAATGGAAATGTAATTGCTACAAAGTATTCGCACAGCGCAAATAACGAATTTACCTGTACCCAATATGTAACTAACAGTCGCCTGGAGCAAAGATATAACCTAAGCCGTTTTGTATCTGGCAAAGCAGATGTATTCGCACCTTTTCAAATCAAAAAGAGTATGGTTAAACTGGAGGTTGATTTACAATATGTAGATTATTTTAAAGAATATTCCAGGGGTACCTTACCAGGGATAGATGCTGCGGCAGTACGTGAACTGTTAAATACAACCGGGCGATACGGCGTGGTAGACAACAACATCATAGGCGCAAATGGCTGGGTATCTAACTGGAAATGTTTGCATGAACCATTTTTTGCACAGATAGGCATGGCTGTGGACGATAGTAACTATATCAAAAACATGTCGGCAACGCTTGACCAGGAACGTGATGAAGCTGTTTTGGCCAGTGGGCGTGTACTATCGCGCTGGCATAATGTGCCGGGCGATGAGATCCCGGGAACCTATAACCCTAAAACCGGGTATTACGAGGCGATGTGGGGATACACGATAGATTCGCAGCCCGACTTTGTAATTAATACAGCCGAACAATTTGACCTGAGTGGCAATATCAAATGGCTGCAATTGCACCAAACAACTTGCGAAAAGGCGTTAGACTGGTTAATAAAACGAGACTCGAATGATAACGGAATTTTTGAGATGATGAATAACAATATTTCAGAAAAAAAATGCAGCGACTGGTTGGATATTGTTTGGGCAAGTTATGAAAACTCGTTTGTTAACGCGCAGATGTATGAGGCCTTAACGCTTTGGGCCAACTGCGAAAAAACATTGGGCGACCAGGAAAAATCTGCTTATTATACAGCGGTAGCGCAACGCCTTAAAACAGCATTTAACAAACCCATAACCGAAGGCGGATTCTGGTCGCCAGACAAGAAGCAATATGTTTACTGGCGCGACAATGATGGCTCAATTCATGGCGATAACCTGGTTACTCCCGTAAACTTCGCGGCCATCGCATTCGGGCTTTGCGACGACCAGCAACGCATAGCGCAAATCCTTGACCAGGTTGAAGCAAGGAGTATCAAAGAAAACCTTTTTCATTGGCCATTATGCTTCGATTCATTTAAAAGAGAAGAGGTATCTGGCGGCAACTGGCCATTTCCAAAATACGAAAATGGCGACATTTTTCCAACCTGGGGATATCTTGGAATAAGGGCATATGCCACCTACAATAAGGGAATCGCGTTAAAATACATCAACAATATCCTTCAGCAATATAAAAAGGACGGGCTTTCATCACAACGTTATGACAGGGCAACACAAACCGGGCAGGGAGACGATATTTTAGCAGGCATCTCTACGACAATAACAGCACTATACCGCGATATTTATGGAATCCGTCCAAAATGGAACCGGATGGGAATTGAACCCAACATGCCTGCACAACTAAACGGCACCACATTCTCATACACGCTAAGAGACACTGTATACCGGTTGAAACTGAATGTAAATGATTATGAAATGAGTACTACCGGCTTTTCAATAAAAAGCAAAGATGGCTTTGGTGCCGGTAAGACCGGAAATATGCTAACCTTTTATCCGGGCAATAAAGACGAAGTGATTATGCAGGTAAACGCCCTATCAAAGCAACCGATAAATATGCAGATAAATTCGTGGGGGACAGACGCTTTTTCATGGATTATGACGTCGGCAGATAACTACTCTTTTACAGTTAAAGGCCTACAAGCACAGGCAAACTATAGGGTTAACATCAATAACTTCAGTAGGGATATAAAAACAGATGATTTGGGGAGTTTTACTGTAAAACAACGCTGTGCAAGTTCTACAAAATTCATAGTGACAAAGGGCCTATAATGCGTATTTGTGTTAAACAGCAATTGAATGGAGATGGAAATTAAAATCCTTAGCCCGCTTTGGGGACATGAGCACCTGCCACTACAAACCTTCCTGGATAAGATCAGGGTTGCAGGTTACCACGGGGTAGATACCTGGGTGCCGGCTGATGAGGATAACCGGCACCTGCTTTATAATTACCTGCAACGGCATGAAATGTTCATTGTAACCCATCAGTACGAGGCCGAAGGCGGTACGTTTAAAGCTTTTAGCGAATCATTTGTAAAAAACCTATACCACTGTGCCGAACCCGGCCCAATCCTCATCAATTCTCATACGGGCCGGGATTATTTTTCAATACAGCAAAATCTTGATCTGATAAACATGGCACAGGAGTTTTCGGCTAAAACAGGGGTTACAGTTGCCCACGAAACACACCGGGGGAGATCGGGCTATTCGCCGCAAATGATTGCTGAGTTATTCAACTTACAAACTGATTTTTTGATCACGGCAGATTTTTCACACTGGGTATGTGTTACCGAAAGCATGCTGCAAAACTTTAGCAGCATTGTAGATGAGGCAATAAAACGCAGCCGTCATATTCATAGTCGGGTTGGATTTGAACAGGGGTCACAAGTGCCCAACCCCGCCGCGCCGGAGTGGCAATACGCCCTTAATCAGTTTTTGAATTGGTGGGATAGAATTATATCAACCAATAGACAAGAAGGTACACGTTTACTACCCATAACAACCGAGTTTGGCCCGGCACCTTATATGCCAACTATCCCTTTCACCAATCAGCCGGTGGCAGACCAGTTCGGCATTAATTGTTTTATGAAGGATCTGTTAGCCGAACGTTACAGATCTGTTTGAACACTCTTTTTACGAAACGCTGTAGGCGATATACCATTCTTCTTTTTAAACAACCGTGAAAAATAAAATACCGATTCAAAGCCCGTCTGATCGGCAATTTCACTGGTATTTAAAACGGTGGTGGTCAACAGATTTTTGGCCCGTTCCAGCCGCAGGTTCAGGTGATATTGATTTGGCGATTCGCCGGTGATGCGCCTGAACGCTTTACGGAAAGAAGAATATCCCATAGGCAGGGCTTGCGCCAGCTTTTCCATATCCAAAGTATCCTCAAACGACTCCTGGATAATGAATTTAGCTTTGGAGATCAATTTACCAACCGGATCATCGCTATATTCGCGATGCGCTATCACATTATTGATGAGCCCTAAAAGCTGCATGGTAATCGCGGCAATTTGTTGGGGATAACCGGGAAGTGATGCCCTTACAGTTTCTATCAAGTTTCTGAAAAGCACCAGTATATCCTTGTTCATCCCTAACGGAACTATGGGCGATTGGCGGTCAAAAAAGCCATTACCCATTAATTGCGCTACATAAAAACCGTCAAAACCAACCCAAAATTCTTCCCAACCCGATCCCGGATCTGGTTTATAACGGTGCCACACGCCTGGATAAAGAAAAAAACAGGTTCCTTCAGTAACTTCTGTAGGCTGGGTTAATGCCGAGCCATAAATACCTTTGCCCTTTGAGATAAATACAATATAATAATCGTTCAGGATACGCCCCCTGTTCCAGGTTAAGTGGTGACTTTCCGGATGCACCTGGTTGGGATAATCATCGTTAGGCTCTGTTTTAGAATACCCTACCGTGGTTACATAAACACCCCAGCGCTCTTCAACCGGGCTAACATTGAGATATTTAAAATA
This sequence comes from Mucilaginibacter dorajii, assembly GCF_024808255.1. GTDB lineage: Bacteria > Bacteroidota > Bacteroidia > Sphingobacteriales > Sphingobacteriaceae > Mucilaginibacter > Mucilaginibacter dorajii. Next base: position 185,545 of record NZ_JANTYS010000006.1, on the reverse strand, counting down.
GTTTTTCAACATCGGCTACACTATTAAGCAATATCCTTCACAAGTTACAACGATTGCCTGCTAAACAAATAACCAAAGAGTATTTTTATTTGCACTTTTTGACATTTACATCGCCTGTCTCTCAAAAAAATCTATGCAATTATATTTCAACACCAGTCATTGCGGCTTATCTGTTCTGAAAGGTGATGCAGGCAACCCCTCCTTGTTATACAAATTTGCTCCCTCAGGATTATCGGCCCATGCATACCTTACATAAAGTGGCATGGGTACTTTATCGTTCCAAACCAAAACCTTATCACCTTCAATGGTAGCTTGTGCCCAAACAAATTTTTTATCGGCCCCGGCGATGGCAAATTGTGCCAGCTCATCGCCATCGTTAGTTATAAGTCCGCCCCCAACGTTTTCAAAGGTAAGTTCGATCTTATTGCCTTCAATCTTTGCCAATTTATAAATTGGCCCGCTTGGTACTACATCTGTTTCGCCGTAAGCTACATGTTCCGCTGCTAAAGCAAGACGGTTACCCACCGTTTTTTTATCAAGCGGATGGATATCATTCCACTCACCGGCATCAAGAGTAACAGCCATACCTGTTTTTGGCAATGAAAGCGCATGAAGCTGTCCTTCACGCAATTGCGCCCATTCACTTTCAGTCGGAAGATAACGTACCTCATTAAAATTTGGCAGTTGAGCAAAGATGAAAGGGATATTACCCGCATTCCAGCTTTTACGCCAATCGACAATAAGCGCCTTTAGCAATTTCCCGTATGCTGCTGCCCTACTTGTATTACTTTCGCCCTGGTACCAAACTATACCTTTAATGGTGTATGGGGTTACAGGCGCTACCATGGTGTTAAAAAGGCCACCAGGTTCATTTTGTGCCGAAAACGTATTGACTGTTTCAGCAGGCTCAAACGCCTCACCTACCTTATATTGCCAATCGCCGCGAAGGTCAATGGTATCATTCCCTATTTCTAAACGATAACTTTTATCCGGAACAAAGCCTCCTTTACCGGCAAAATTGATCACCCGCACCACTATTATATTTTTTCCCGGCTTTAATGTTCCGGCTGATACGGTATACCTGCGTGGCGGATATTGGTAACTGATACTCCCCACAAGCCGGCCATTAACATAGGTTTGATCAGCATCCACGATCCTGCCTAAAAAAAGTTTAGCCGGTTTCCAGCTTACCGACGCAGGAAAATCTATCTCCTTTCTAAACCACACCACGCCGTGCAGGTCTTTAATTCCCTGGTCATCCCAATAGCCAGGGAGCCAGAAATGATGCCAATGATGCGGCACATAAGCCGTATCAAACCAGGGCCTAATTTCGCTTAAGCCCTTGTCCATACCATAAACCGTTGTGTTAAACGGATCAACCGGTGGCGAATGTTTCCTGTTTACACTATCCATAAAAGCGGGTTCGCCGAACTGCGCAATCCGCTTATCAAACGGTTCGATACCTTTAAGCCCCTCCCTGCTGATCCAGGCTTCAATGGGTGTGCCTCCCACGCTTGCATTAATAATACCTATGGGAACATGGTATTTTTGATAAAGCACCTTGGCAAAAAACCATGACGAAGCACCAAAACTCAATATACCTTTAACATCGGCCTTTATCCATTTGCCCCCTGGCAAATCCTGTTGCAGCCGGTTTACATCGGCAGCCGTTGGCACAAAAAAGTTCCTGATCATTGGGTAATTTGCGGTGACAATTTCATTCGGGTATTTTTCTTTTACACGCTCCATTGGCAACACCATATTTGATTGGCCCGAACAAAACCAAACATCGCCAACCAAAATATCATGAAGTATGATATGGTTACGGGCGGTCAGGTCCATAACATAGGGACCACCCACCTTCATGGGCGGCAACGCCACTTTCCATACGCTGTCTTTACCCGTAACTATAGTGTATACCCGGTTTTGAAACCTAATAGTGACTTTTTCATCTGCATCCGCCCATCCCCAGATATTCACACTGGTGTTACGCTGCAATACCATTCCATCGGCCACCAGTTGCGGAAGCCGTATTTTTCCATAAGCGGGTATCATGCCAAATACACCGCAAATACATACCAATATTTTAACCAACTTCATACTTATAATACAAGCAATTACATAGCTAAAATTCAAAATGTAATCGATTGCCTAAAAGTACTTTTTTTCATCAAATAAATTTTATATTTATCGATTGATTGGCTTTAATCTTTAAAGCGATTAAAAGATGTAATCCTATTGCAGTTAACTAATGGACAAAGGGCAAAAAGAAGTAACCATATATGATATTGCAGAAAAACTCCATATTTCTGCAGCAACGGTGAGCCGGGGGCTTACCAACCACCCGCGCGTTAGTAAAAGCACCCGGAAATCGATATTAAAAGCTGCCGAAGAAATGGGCTACCGGTCCAACTCTATCGCCAGTAATTTACGTAGTAAGAAAAGCAATGTGATTGGTGTTATTGTTCCCCGGCTTAACAGTAGTTTTATGTCGGATCTGATTGCCGGTGTAGAAAAAGTAGTTAACAACAATAACTACAGCCTATTCATTAGCCAATCGTTAGAAACTATGCAAAAAGAGGTTACCAACGCCAGGGCTATGTTAAATAACCGGGTTGACGGTTTATTGGTTTCGCTGGCGTATGATACCACCAATATTGAACACTTTGAGCCTTTTTTGAAAAGAAATATACCTGTGATTTTTGTAGATAGGGTATTTGAACATGCATCATGCCCGCAAATTTTTATCGATAATACAAAAGCCGCCTATGAGATCACCAATCATCTTATTGCCGAAGGTTGTAAAAATATTATCCACCTTACAGCAAGCTTATTAAGAAATGTATATGCCGACCGGCTTAGTGGCTACAAAAAGGCATTGGAAGAAAGTGGACTACAATTCCGTGAAAGCAATGTAATCATTGGCGACCTAAGCAGCCAGGCAGGTATTGATGCTGCTGCGCAAATATTAAAAATGGAAAAATTGCCCGATGCTGTATTTGCAGCCAATGATATTTGTGCCGTTAGCTGTATGATAGAACTTCAAAAACATGGTATACGTATCCCGGAGGATATTGCCTTTGCCGGGTTTAACAATGATCCTACCGCATGCGTAGTTCAACCCAATCTTACCACTGTAAACTATAAAGGGTATGAAATGGGCGAAGTTGCAGCCCAATTACTCATTAACCACCTAATTGATAAAAGCGACCTACAGCAAACCCACAGCCTGATTCTGCGGTCGGAATTGATTATAAGGGAGTCTTCTTTACGGAGCAAAAAATCTTAATGGCTTATTAAATGAAATCAGCAAACAAACTTGCCATTATCACCGGCGGAGGCTCAGGATTGGGCCTGGCCACGGCAAAAAAATTCACCGAAAATAATATATGCACCATTATTATAGGGCGCGACCAACATAAATTACAGGCCGCGGCCGAATCACTTGGACTGCTTTGTAGCTATAAGGTTTGCGATTTAGGTACACTTGAAGGAATACCTGCATTAGTAGATGAAATAGTGGCAGAACACGGCACTCCGGATATATTAATTAATAACGCCGGGATCAATCAAAAAAAGCCTTTTACAGAAGTTACCGACGCAGATTTTCAACAAATTATACAAACCAATCTTTTGGCAGTATTTGCCATCAGCAGGGAAACTGTGAAGTATATGATTGAAGCGGGAAGCGGCAGCATTGTCAATATCAGCTCAATGGCTTCACAATACGGGCTCCCTTTTGTAATTGCTTATACGGCTACCAAATCGGCAATTGAAGGTATGACCAGGGCTATGGCTACAGAACTTTCGCCCTTAGGTATTAGGGTTAATTGTGTTGCACCTGGCTTTATCGCCACCGATATGTCGGCAAAAGCGCTTGATAATGATCCCAACCGGAAGACCAAAGTGCTATCAAGAACGCCAATGGGTAAACTTGGTGAGCCATTGGATATAGCCGAGGCCATCTTTTATCTTGCCTCCGATGCTTCAAAATATACCACCGGCGTGATCCTACCTGTAGATGGGGGAAACTCAATTGGGTTTTAGGCACTTAAAAAAGATGGTTGACGCTATTTTTTGAATGTAGAGACGCAATATTTTGCGTCTCCAGCTATACAGAGCGGCTTTACTAAGAGGAAATGCAAATTGGATTTGCACGCGGGAGACGCAAAATATTGCGTCTCTACAAAAAACGGCCTTTTTAAATCCTCAATTCTCCTCCGGCCCCAAATAACTATCCTTTAAGCCACCGCTATCAATCACCACCTTTTGCAATACCACGCCGGCATCAACCATCCAGTATTTTAAAATATGGCTACCGGGCTTGCTGATTATATGAGTAGTTTGCAGTTTTTTAATGTTGTTGGCAACACTGTTACTCCACTCGCCGGTGCCGGGCGTTTCATTTTGGTTGATGTTTACCAATTGCGGTGCCTCATCATCTTTGGACACTGCATAGTACAGGCCTTTTTTTGCTTTGAAATCAAGCGTTGGCGAAATGTACATAATCACATTTATGCGCCCGGTATCCTTTAGGCTGATCTGATACTCCAAGTGGGGACTGTCCTTCCCTGGCTGATATGCCGCCGCGGTAACAGGCATGGGGCAAATTCCCGATAAAGTTCGCCCATACCCCAGAATTTCCAGCCATTTGATATTCCTGTCTGTTACCGCCCGTGTATAATGTGCCGCTTCAATGGCAATATAGCCGTCTATATCACGAAATACATGATCTTTTATATTTTTGTTATTGATGGTAACATCAACAACCAGTTTACCAAGCCCTGTATTAACCGTAACCGGCACATGTGAAACGCCGGTAGGTACTTTTGCCCAATCTACATTTATCATAATACGCTCCTGCTCAACAACACTTCCCGCAGCAGAACTGAAATGAATATAAGTGGCTGGCGACTGCAGCTGATAATTAAACGCCATTTTCCCCCGGTTAAATAGTTCAATATAGTGACCTTTACTATTCCATGGATAAAACTGAGGCAAGGATGCGATGCGCTGCCCCGGCAGGTAAACTTCCGTAGATCCTTCTATAACAACACCAGGGCTTGCACCTTCTGCCAATGGGATGGTTTTAACGTCGGGCATTTTGTCAACCTCCGGCTGCTGCCAATAAGTATACCCTATATGCGTTTGATCCATCATATGATTCCATTTACCATTTGATAAAGTATCGTTGTAATAGCGAGAGATTTGTTTGTCCTTTTCAAAAAGCGCTTCGACACTTTTAGCTGTTGAATTGGCTGCCGATCTGCCTTGCGCAACATATAATTTATTCCGCGCAGCTGCCAGATACAGCTCATATAAATTTGCACAGGCTATTACCGGGTGTAAAACAAGTTGATAATAAGCGTTTTTGTTCTGTGTCGGAATTTTTGCATACAAACCTTCGGCCTTATCTTTCAAATGGAGGTAATCTGCCGTTGCCCGTTCAAATTCATTGTAATTAACCAGGCTGTAAGTGTTCTCATCTAACAATTCGGGTTTACGGCGACTGTTAAAACGGGTGTACTGCGTTAAAATCTCTGCTACCATGCCCGCGTTCTCCGGGCCGAATTGTTGCGCGGCCCAAGCTTTGGCGTAATCGGGTAAACGTTTGGCTGGCCATTTATCTGGTGCCCAGGCATAATCCATAAAAAAACTGATAGGATATTCCATTGGCTTCAAATCGCCAACATTTACAACCCATACCTGCCTGGCGTTATATTCATAAGCCAAGTGCAGTTGCTCCCAGGTTGCGGCAATTTGATTGGTGTTAAGCCATTTATAGTTCCTTGGATCGCCCACATAATCAAAATGAAAATAAATGCCGTAACCTCCTTTCCTTGGCTTTGAACCTATGGCCGGTAATTTTCGGATGTTTCCCCAGTTGTCGTCGCACAATAATAAAGTAACATCATCTGGCACCCGCATACCTTTATCGTAATAATCCTGAACTTCTTTATACAAAGCCCACATCTGCGGGGTTTGCGACGCATCTTTCCCGGTAACCTGGCTAATGATCTCCCGCTGATCGTGCACAATGTTTTCCAACAGGGCTATATTGCTTTCTGCGGCCATCGGCATATCCCCATCGCCCCGCATCCCAACGGTAACTATGGTTTCCTTTTTACCCATATTGATGATGCCCTGTTTCCAAAACTCCTGTAACACGTGTTTATTGGTCTGGTAGTTCCATGGGCCACTACCATAACGTTTCCATTCTTGTTGTGCCCTGTCCATCGGCTCGTGGTGCGATGTGCCCATTACAATGCCATACTCATCGGCCAAAACCGGACTAAGCTTATCATCATCATTAAAAGCATTGCCCCACATGGCTGGCCATAAATAATTACCTTTTAAGCGAAGGATAAGCTCAAAAACCTTTTCATAAACCTGATGATTTACCCCACCAAACTTTTCTTTTGCCCAACCCTGAAATGCGGGTGCCTCATCATTAATAAAAATCCCCCTGTATTTTACCGCCGGCTCGCCATCTGTAAAGCTGCCGGGAGTAATATAAATTCTCTGCTGGTGCTTTACCGGTACATCGGCCCACCAATACCAGGGCGATACGCCAATTTGTGCCGATAAGTCGTAAATGCCATAAATAGTTCCCCGTTTGTCGCTACCGGCTATAACCAGCGCCTGCGCCACACCGGGGAAAGGATTTTGAACAACCTGGGTTATATGCGCTTCCCATTTGCCTTTTATCCCTGATGCATCCAGTTTTCCTTTGGCGATAAGCTGGTCTATTTTTGAATTTTTGCCGATGGTACCAATCAGTACCATTTGTTTATTGCATTTAAACTCAGTACTGATTGTACCCGGTGCCAATTGGGTTACCGAGCCGATATCTCTTACAAGGTTTGCAGCGGCTCTTTTTACGCCCGGATATTCGTTGGTATCCAGGTATAAGGTTACTTGTTTTCCGGGAATAGCAAGCGGGAAAAAAGCTTTGCCCGCAACTGCCGATACATATTTTTTTTGCCCGGGACTTTGCGCAAAAACATCGCATTGTAGCAGCGTTGCGGGAAGCAGGAGCAATAAAAAAGCTTTGTATAGCGTCATGTTGAATATAGGATTAGTCAAAAACGGGTAACTTCCAAATAAGCCTTCTTAGGGCGATTCTGCTGGTCAAATAACGGTGGGTAGTTTTTTCGCCCCCGCTTACAATAATGTAAACAGAATGATCGGCAGCAACCATCATCAAGCCGGCTTTTTCATCTTTTTAAACATTAATTCAGTTTTGATTTTAAAAGAACAGCCCTACAAAAAAGGATCTATTTCAACGATAGAGCCATCCGTGTTATGCTGCAATGGCACCACTTTAACGTTGCGGAGGTAGGTTTTGCCAGATAGTTCGGTATCGTGATAAAATATGTACCATTTACCTTTGATCTCTACTATCGAATGATGAGTGGTCCACCCTTGTACCGGCTTCATGATTACGCCTTTGTAGGTGAACGGACCAAGCGGATTATCGCCTATAGCGTAGCAAAGCAAATGAGTATCGCCTGTTGAATAGGTAAAATAATATTTGCCATTGTATTTATGCATCCATGAGCCCTCAAAGAAACGGCGGTTCCGGTCGCCGGTTAACAGTGGCTTACCCGCGCTGTCAACAACGACCACATCCTTTACTTTGCCATCAAAATTTTTCATATCAGGTTTCAGTAAGGCAACCTTACAGGAAATTGCAGGGAGGTCATCCTGTTTTAAATCTGTTTTTGAGCCATCAGCATCATAATGCCCGCTTACCCAGCGCTGTAACTGCCCGCCCCAGATGCCGCCAAAATACATATAGGTTTTGCCATCGGTATCGGTAAACACAGCGGGGTCGATGCTAAAACTACCCTCAATTGGTGCCGGTTCTGCTTTGAAAGGACCAACCGGGCTTTTGGAAGTCGCCACGCCAATCCTGAATACATCTTTTTTATCTTTTACCGGAAAATACAGGTAATAAATTCCATTTTTATAAGCTGCATCTGGCGCCCAAAGCTGCCGGCCAGCCCAGGGGATATCTTTAATATCAAAGCCAACACCGTTATCGGTAACCTTACCGCCAATGCTATCCATAGAAAGGATGTGATAATCCCTCATGGCAAAATGATCACCGTTGTCATTTTCAGGGATGCCGGTGTTAATATCATGGGAAGGATAGATATAAATTTTTCCGTTGAAAACATGTGCAGAAGGATCGGCAGTATAAATTGAACTGATCAGCGGTTTGCTTAGAAACTTCACCTCTTTTGCTTTGCTGCTTTTAACGGTATCGGTATTGGCCTGCTTAACGTTTGACTTACAGCCGTTTAAAACATATAAAGACAGTACAATAAGGTAGAACGATTTTGAAAAATTCGTAGGAGTTTTCATCATTTTATGGTTATTAATGTTTTTTTTCAATGAAGGCTTCGCTTTGAGCAGCTATACCTATTTACAGTTTATTTGGCAATGATCGCACTTACGCAATCGATTGCAATATAATAAAATTTGGCTTAATTACCTGCTTGTATCTTTTTTATATAACGGGCTACGTTAACCATTGGCGCAACCCATATTGTTTTTTCGTTAGCCTTTAAATAGTGTAAAAGCTTGCTATGCGCATCAAGACTTACATTGATATTATGCCCGCCCCCTACGCCATGAAAAAGGAAAACCAACAAGGTGTGCGATTGCTTTGCCTTTTCAACCAAATCAATCATATAATCGGCCGATTGGCCATTGATCATAAAACAATCTACATTATCAAGATTAACCTGTTTTGCCATTTGCAGCCCTGCATTTACGCCACGGGCAGCCACAAAATCTTTTTTTAGTTCATCATAAAAGCGTTGATTGCCAATTTGCAGATCGCCGCATGGGTAGGCAAATGTCCTTTCTGTTTTACCATCCAGCGCGGTAAGCAGCGTGTTGGTTGTTCTGATCTCTTTTACCGCCCTGCTAACAGTATACTTACTCAAATCCGTTTCGGCGGTAACAAAACCTCTTCCTGGCAAACTGCCATCACAAGGATGATATAAAGAATGGTTCCCTAACTCATTACCACGGGCGGCTAATTTGCGCCATTCATTCATCCGGTTGGTAACAACAGGCGATGAGCCTATGAGATAAAACGTTCCCTTCAACTTTAAAGAATCTAACACGAGGGCCACATTGTCCAGATCGGCATCTATCGCGTCATCGTACGTTAAAACCACAGCGCATTCTTTATTATTCCAGGGACGAGCTGGAGTTTGTGCTTTTAGTGTAACTACGCTGATAACCGTAACTAACAACAGCAGTAAGTGTAAGTTCTTGCATTTCATATACTGATTAGTTTGATTATTTATTGACTGATTTATCATGTATGAACTTATTGGCCCAGGCTATAAAATATTTCACATTGGGTGCGTCGGTATGGCCACCGTCGTGCTGACGCCAGGCCAACTGACCATCAAGCAACCCTGTATTTACGGGCGGCATCTTTGCGATTTTATAATCATCTGTTATGCCCAGGTCCTTAACACCAAGCAGCTTAAAAATCGGGCCTGCCGCTACAGTAGCCATGTAACTCCCCTGCTGATCCAGCCAACGCGCATCACCCTGTTCGGGAATGCCATAACTTATAAAGGTTAATCTCGGCGCGCATAAGGCGATTAATTCATGTGCATCTACAGGGAGATCATTAGCCGTTTTAGGGCCAAAGCTTGCTTCAGCAGCGCCATACTTCATAAAATTACCCGCCATCCAATAATACTCACCACCGGTAAGGCTCTCAACAGCTTCGCCAAAATTGCGCCGGTGTAATTTAGCACCGCCCTCGCCCGATGAACCGATAAGCCCCATTGCAAAGCGTTGTTCAAAAGCAAGTGTAACCAGGGCGGCTTTGCCATAACGGGATACACCTTCAATCCCCACATGCCTGGCATCGACAGCGGGTACAGTTTCGAGGTAATCCAAAGCCCTTGCCGCGCCCCATGACCAGGCACGTAAAGCTCCCCAATCATCCGGTTTACGTGGCTGCCCTTTATTTACCAGGCCAATGATTCCTTTGGTTAATCCTTCTGCATTATCGGCCTGTATAGATGCCGGATCAATAAGTATATACCCCCATCCGTTGGCTATAAGCTGTACGGCAGTGGGCGGGTCACCTTTTGCAACCGGAAAGCCGCCGGGACCAAAAGGCGATTGCTCCGAAACCGGGTTATAGGCCGGATATTGTTCAAATATACTTTTCAATTCGGGATGTTCTTTCACTAATAAATCTTTGATGGCGCTGTTAATCTTTTCCAGATCGGCAGCCGGTGGCTGGGCAGGCGCAGGCAGAACGCTACGGGCAAACATCATTAACACCGGCACAGGGCCTTTAGCGTTTGCAGGCAATACCAGTGTCATTTCAATATTTACGTTGATTAACGGATAGGCGGTATTATCTACATGACCAATAAGCTGCCTGGCAATTACCGGGTAAAAGCCCACACGTTCTTTATCGGTAATCTTGGTTGTCCAGCTCACTTTAGGCATATTAACAGGGATTCGCCCATAAACCTCGCGTTCCATATCTTCTACAATCTCCGGTCGGCGCTGTTGCCACCATGCCTGGGCTGTGGTCACTTTTTTACCGTTTTTCAAAATTAACGCATCGGGCAGGTTAGGATAAGGATTGGCAAGGGCCTGGTCGTAATTGGCATGGTTGGGTGCGGCATCATCGCCGCTGGGACCATTACGCAGTATTTTAATACCTAATTGAACCATCATATTGTGATGATCCTCATCGGCAGTAAAATTAACAGGCGCGGCATTTTGGGCACCTGCGGTAACTGATAAGGCCATCAAAAAAAGAAAAACCGTGTGTTTCATTTCTTCTCTATTTTAAGGTTTATGATCCGATTTATATTTAGTTAAGGCCTTTTGGCTAAAGCTTCGTTTGAGCAGGAAAGTTACGTTTCTTAATTACTGATCATCAAGCACATCGTAACCTTCAAAACCAAACCGTTCCAACCAATCCAAGCTTTTTACGGCAGCGGTTTCAGCATAAACAGTCCTGTTTTGTACCGCTGCTTTTTCCAATATCCTGCCCAACAAACCGCTTCCTGTTCCGCGTCGCCGAAATAACGGATCGACACAGATCCATCGGATATAGGTTATTTTATTTATGATTTTTAACTGCCCTCCCCTGCTTAACTGGTGCCATACTTCATCGAGCACAGTTCTGCCAACTTCAGACAAAAAGAGTTTAATCAACTGCCCTATAGATTTACCGTTTAATAGCGACAATCCCGGCTGCATGATCAGCGCGCAAGCTCTCCTGTTATCTGATAACCATATTTCGCCCACATAAAAATACAGATCAAACAGGTGTGATAATAACAACTCCTGCTGTTGCTTATTTTTAAACAGATGACTGCTTAGCCCTTCACCGGCCTGTTGAAGCAGGCCAATCACTAAATCCTTATCCCCGGCTACAGCTTTGATCATTAGGCCATCAATTTGATTATCGTTTACTCGTTCGTTATTCTTCCCTTTACTAAATACCCTTCAAGGCTTCCAAAAAGCCATAATACCCTGCTTTTTTCGATAGGTTTTGGTTAAACAAGAGCGGGTAATCTGGCGCTGATGGGCTATTGAGCCAGCTTTCATTATCGGTAAGCCCCCAAACGGTGATCCCAAAACGCTGTGCTTTAGGGACATTTTTCAGATACGACTGTACAACATATTTATACATGGCCGCCTGCGATGCCAACTGACTTGCCGTGGGACTAAATGACGCGCTTTTACTACTGTTCATGGTAACATCCAATTCAGAAACACGCACTAATAAACCGGTTGCAGCCAGCTTTACAAATTCATTATCAATGCTGGCCTGGGTAGTTTGCAGGTTAATATGCATCTGGGTACCTATACCATCAATCTGGGCACCTTTAGTTTTTAGCTCTTTCACATAACCAATCAATGAATCGAGCTTGAAATTATATTCCAGGTTATATTCGTTGATAAACAACAGGGCGTTTGCATCGGCTGCTTTGGCATATTGAAAGGCTTTTAACGCAAATGCGCGGCCCAGGTAATTGGCCCATAAGAATTGGTTACCTGTATTAGCTGCCGATATGGTGTAATTGGCACTATCGCGAAGAGAGCCGTTACCGTCAGACATGGGCTCGTTCACCACATCCCAGGCTTTGATCTTACCTTTATAACGTTTAACAGTTGCAGTAATAAAGGTTTTAAGCGCGGTATCAATAACTGCTGCAGCCTGTGCCTTTGTTGGCGGCACATAGGAGCCGGTTGAAGGATCAACAACGGTAACATTGTCAATCACATAAACACCCGCGTCAGGGAAATTAAATCTTAATATCGGCGATGCTTCGGTAATCGTCACATTCCAGGTGTAGGTTGCCCAACCGGGTTTTGTTTTAAGATCGGTTTGCTGGTAGGCCGTATTTTGCATCACCATACGCACAGTACCCATTCCTGACGATTTAATGGATGCAGAAACCTGGTAGGTTTTGCCAACTGTAGTGGTAAATACTGTACCAATTGACTGTATGTCGTAAGCATTAGCGCCAGGCATAGTGACCGCTACCTGCATAGCCCTGGAGCCGCCATCGTTATCATCAATAACTGAGTTAAAAGATCCGGTTGCACTGCCGCCTGTAAGGTTAGTCCAGCCAGTGAATGACAATCCCGTGCCTCCTTCAAAATCGCCGTTACTAAGCAGGTTTGCCGGCTTTGGTGCCCCTGTAACCGGTTTGTTTAGTGCCGATATCAAGCCGTTTAAATAAACAGCGTTTTGCTGCGAATACCAACATAGCGTATGGCCGAATACGCTTAGTCCGTTATTAGTACAAATGGTCAATAACGCATCTGCTGTTGTATAATCAAAGCTACCATCGTTTTTTACAATGGATGCATTTTTCAGTTCGTTACCGAAAGTGACATAATTAGCTTCGCGCTTTACGATAGCCACGTAAGCAGGGTTAGATGACATGGTTCCATAAAGTACGGCAAGGCCCATGTTTGGAAAAGCCGCCCCGGTGTTACCGATAAGGGTCCCGGTGGTATCGGGCTTAGTCGAAATATTTTTTACCGTATCCGGATTGTTTATGTGCGGTACAGCGTCTTTTTTACAGGAAGATACAGCTAAAGCAAGCGCTGCAAAAACAGCGACTGCCACCTGTGTAAGTACTTTGTTATTCATTGAATGGTAGTATTAAAAGTACAATTGGACTGGTTGACCGGAATTTTAAACAGAAGGTAAAAAACAAGCGCCCCCCTCGCGGCGGCGCTTGTATTCCAAAATCAATTGTATAAACCAGGCTATTAAATAAACCCGATATCATCTACATAGATGGTGTCTGTACCACCATAGCTCTGAATTACAATTTCTGATATGGTAGCAGGATTTCCGAGTGAGCTTAATGGGATTGTAAAGTCGCCATACGCGCCCGGAGTAATAGTAACCAGGCTGGCTGTACCATAAGAGCCATTGATAACCACCTGTAACCTTGCACCGGCTGCCACACCCGCACCGCCGTATACGGAGAACTTAAGACTGGTAAAACCAAGCTTTTTAACATCTAATACCGTAGCACCACCGTAACCTAATTGAAGGGCGCCATATGCGTTGGTATATTCAACAGCAATATCCGCCGTACCGCGTTTGGGGTGTGTTCCATCTTTGTAATTCCTGTTACTGTTGTAACCATCATAGCCGCCGCTGCCCTGACCGCCCCATCCTGTTGCCAATACATCATCATAAACTGTGTATTTAAACCCGAATGACGCGGCAGATTTTGCCGTTCCGCCAGGCGTAGTCACAAAGATGTGTGCCGATGCAACACCGGCAGGTACTTTCACCTGGATAGAAGTTGGCGTTGGCGTGCCTACAATCTGGGCAGGGGTATCATCAAATTTCACCCCGGAAACTGAGTTGAATATGGTTCCCGTAATGGTAACAATATCGCCCTCGCCACCAAACAGGGGCGAAAAGCTACTGATAACCGCAGGTGGCTGCGCTATGCTGAAATTAAAATCGACTTTGCCATATTTGGTTACAACAGTGATCTTGTTACTCTGCGTAGGTCCAAACGGCACCTGTACGGTAGAGGTATTAGATGGGATACTTACAATAATACTGTTATCAGTAACCAACGCCGGGTTAAAATATACGGCTACTCCGTTAAACGATACCGACATGGCCGTAAGCAGGTTGGTACCCAGGATAGCATATTGCGTGCCCAAGCGTCCTTGGGTAGCAGTTGAATCAAACGGTACAATCCGGTGATCGTCATAAACCTGGCTCGAATCGAGGTTTACCCGGTGAACAACATCCTTGATGGTATCAGATTTGCTTAAATAGCGCACCCTGGTTACAGTAGGCGCACCTTTACCACCCGCATCATCCTTTTTGCAGGATGCAAAGCCCATAATTGCCAATACCGGCAACAAGAGATATAAAATTCTAAAATTTCTTTTCATCTTTTTAAGTTTTTATTTAAACACGTATGGAACAGGAGGATCGGCAAGTTTAGGATCGGCCGCAATTTCTGTTGCCGGGATAGGGAACACCAGATTGGCATCAGTTACCGTTAAAAACTGGTTTCCGTAACGCACCGGTGGATTACTGTTATCAGATGTGCCCCTGTCCTGTTGTTTCATATAAGCGATTGCTTTAGGGTGACTTGTTTTATCAAAGCCATCAAGTCGCATCAAATCGAAAAAGAAATCGTCTTCAAAAGCAAACTCCCGCCTGCGTTCGTCCAGGATATCATCTTTAATGAGAGTGGTTGGTACATTACCGTTGGGAGTAGGGCCATATTTGCCAATATTGGCGTTAGGCACAGTATACCAGCGTTTAATAGATAACAGGTTACCTAAACCAGCCCGTTTGCGGATGGTGTTGATAGCCGCCAATGCTGCCGGATCTGTACTGGTAGTTGCGCCGGCCATGATGGCTTCCGCATCAATCAAGTACATATCGGCATAACGCAGCATGTAAGTATTATTGGCAGATGCCTGCCTGCCGCCTACGCCGCCATTATCTGCCGGTGAGCCAACAACGTATTTTTTTACCTGGGCATGTGTTCCCTGGCTACTGGCATCAGCGGGTAAAGTGTAACCGCCATTGGCCTGGTTAATCTCCGGATATTTATCGCCGGGCAGCATAATAGTTGCTTTTCTACGTAAATCAGCCGGATCATATTGATCTTGTAAATCAAAGGTTGGCCCCGCCTGCCCGTAACCATCGCCTGTACCCGTAATAACACTGTTAAAAGCTACAGCCGCCTGGAATGGGTTGCCCAAGCCATACTGCCCGCTGGTGGCCCATTGCAGGGCTATCATTGATTCCTCGTTGTTGTTATTAGCCGTAAGGAACAAATCGGCAAATGCTTTGCCTTGCACGTCTACTCCGTAAAGTTTAAACTCGCCGCTTTGAATTACCTTCTCCGCTTCGGCCCTGGCATTAGCATAGTCCTGCATATACAGGTACACTTTTGCCAGCATACCAGAGGCCGATCCACTGGATACGCGCGCGTTTGCCGAACCGACACCGCTCCTTACATTAGTTTTCAGGTTTGCTTCAGCAAATTTCAAATCGTTTACAATGAATTTATAAACATCGGCAACCGGATTTCTGGGCACCTGGTAATTGGTTACATAGTCGGATGTATTTTCAATAATAGGTACCGGGCCAAAAACCCGCACCAAATGAAAATAGGCCAACGCGCGCCATAGGTGTGCTTCGCCAAGAGCGTTGTTTACAATAGATTTATCTACAGATGCAGGAACCTTTGAAGGAAGGTTGTTGATGATACCGTTGGCCTGCGCTACCTCGATATACAGCGAGTTCCAGGCGGCAGAGATTTCAAAATTGGTACCGGTAACGGTATAATCCTGAAAGTTGATGATATCACTGGAGTACGTCCTTGCGTTGCCACTGCTTAAATCAGCAATTGACCAGCCTGCTTTACCGCTCCAGCCAAACCATGGCGCGCTGTATAAAACGTTGGTGCTGGCGGCCACCTGATCGGCCGTTTGATAAAAGTTATCAACGGTGATCTGGCTTTTAGGTGCACGGCTAAAATAATCTTTTTTGCAGCTTGTTGCCACAACACTGGTCATGACAGCTATTCCTATAAAATATTTTGATTTTTTCATTTGATTATATCGGTTAAAACTCTGCGTTTACGCCAAACGTAATGGTACGCGCCTGGGGATACCTACCCAGATCAACACCTGTTAAAAACACATTTTGATTGTTTGAGCCTATTTCCGGATCCAAACCTTTGTATGGAGTAAACACACACAAATTTTGCCCGCTGGCATATACCCTTAACCTTGAAAGTTTAATTTTCCCGACAATAGACGCAGGCAGGTTGTAGCCAACTGTTACGTTTTGCAACCTCAGGAATGAGCCGCTTTCAATAAAACGATCTGAGTTGTACAGGTTAGGATTATCACCGGCAGATGGCCGCGGGATGTTAGAGTTTGGATTGGCTGGTGTCCAGAAATTTGCCACCGATGCCAATTGATTTTGGTATAAACTTCCCAAACTGGCAATCTGGTAATTCAATACGTTGAAGATTTTAGCACCGTATGATCCGTTCAGGAAAATACTCATATCAAAGCCTTTATAGTTAAAGGTGTTGGTGATGCCATAGGTGAATTTAGGATTAGGGTTACCCAAATCGGTTTGATCATTAATGTCGATTTTACCATCGTGGTTAACATCCTCATACTGAACATCCCCTAACCAGGTACCGCCCGATGAATTACTTACCGGCCGCGGTGCAAATTGTGGCGGTGCGTTTCTTAACTGCGCGTCGGTTTTAAAAATGCCTATCGCTTTATAGCCAAAAAACTCACCAACCGCTGTACCTGGCTGGGTACGGGTTACCGGTAAATTCAGGAAACTGGTTGTTACGTTTGCACTGATATATGGCGTACCATTATACAGGGAAATAACCTTGTTAGTGTAATGACTGAAAATCAGCGTAGTATTCCACTTAAAGCTGCCCGAAACAAGGTTTTTGCTGGTAAGCGAGAACTCGAAACCTTTAGCAGATAATTTGCCTCCGTTTTCAAACGGCGCGCTGATTACGCCTGTACCTGAGTATTCGGCAGTTTGCCCAAGCAGGAACGCTGGTAAAGAAGCCTGGAACAGGAAATTTTTAGCGCTTTTATCAAAATAATCAAAAGTACCGTCGACCCTGTTTCCAAACAGACTAAAATCTACACCGGCGTCAAACTGCAAAGCTGTTTCCCAGGTAAGGTTGGGGTTGGGGACTTTATCAATAGCAAAACCTGTTCCCAAGCCTGTTTTAACCGAGTTAAGCGCTGAGCCGTAACGGTAAGCGGGGATATTTTGGTTACCCGTTTCACCATAGCTTGCACGGATCTTGATATTATCGGCTACCTGTTTCACACCTGCCATAAAAGCCTCATCAGATAATCTCCAGGAAACCGCGAATGATGGGAAATAACCTGTTTGATGGCCTTGTGCAAATTTTGAGGACCTATCTGCACGATAAGTAGCAGTTAAGCTGTATTTATTATCAAACGTGTAAATAGCACGCGCAAATGCCGATTCTAAAATATCATTATTGCCAATATATTCATCTATAGTGGCAGTTGAAGCTGTACCTAAACCTAATGCCGGTAAGTCATTGGATAAAAATCCGTTAACACCAGCGCTATTACTATGATAAACCGAGTTGATCAACTCATGAGCCGCTAAAACAGTTAAATTATGTTTTTTAGCAAATGTGTGCGTATAGGTAAGATACTCCTTCCAACCCCAGTAGGTTGAATTGGTGTAATATTCCTGCAATGTGGCCGTAGGATTAGTATACAGCGGCCCGTAATTATAGGTAGGTGTAAAGAAATTGGCAGTTGTGTAGTTTATATCGCCACCTACTTCAGAATGGAGCGTAAGATCTTTAAAAAAACGCAGATCGGCGTATAAATTGCCATTGAAATTATCCCTCGCCAGGTTATTGGCGATAGACAAAGCCTGCGCAACAGGGTTAATCTGCGCGCCAATTTGCCCTGCCTGCGGACCAGCAAAAGAACCATCAGCATTATAAATAGCCTGATCTGGCGCGCTTAATAAAGCTGTATAGATGATCCCGGTATTGTTACTTAAAGAAGTATTTTGAAAGCTACGGGCACCGGATAGATTTGTACCTACCCTAAACCATTCTTTAACCTGTGAATTTACGTTGGCGCGGATGGTATACCTGTCAAAATCATTTCCTAATACCGTACCTTTTTGCTTTACGTATCCGGCAGAAATATAATAATCGTTACCATCCTTAGCTCCCGAAAAGGATAGCTGATGGCTTTGGGTTGGGGCTGTCCTGAAGATCGCCTTCTGCCAGTTAGTACCTTCGGGCAGTAAATCCGGATTGGCAAACTCCCCTCTCCTGTTTTGACCACTATTATCGGCAAGCGCGTTTTCAAGGGTAGCATATTGCTTCAGGTTCATCATTGGCAAAAATTTGCCTTGCTGCTGAAAACCATAATCGCCGGTGTAGCCAATTTTCATGGCGCCGCTTTTACCACGTTTGGTGGTGATGATAATTACGCCGTTCGATCCCCTGCTCCCGTAGATAGCCGTTGCTGATGCATCTTTTAATACATCTATACTTTCAATATCGGCCGGGTTTAAAAAAGTAAGCGGGCTTGGCGCGTTTTCACCATTGTTTGCCGCGATTCCTTGCGACCTGCCACTGGTTGACTGGTTAGTAGCATCGCCAGAAATGGCAACTCCATCTATCACATAAAGCGGTTCGTTTGAAAGGCTTAACGATGTAATACCACGGATATGTACCGAGGTAGAGCTTCCGGGGCCACCAGCATTTTGCGTAATGGTTACACCCGAGGCCTTACCCTGTAACAGCTGATCGACACTTACCTGCGGGATATCGGCAATATCTTTGGCCGTAACAGAAGAGATTGCACCGTTCACATCCTGCCTTTTTTGAGTACCGTAGCCGATAACTACTACATCCGATAGTGCAGTGGCCGTAGATTGCAGGCTTAGGCTGATCAATAGCTTATCGCCCACTACGATCTCTTTGGTTTGCATCCCGATAAAGGAGAATAAAAGTATCTTTCCTCCGGCCGGAATAGTGATACTATAATTACCGTTAACATCAGATACCGTGCTCCTGTTGGTACCTTTAACCAGGATAGATACGCCGGGAAGCGTAACACCTTTTTCATCGGTAACGGTACCTTTTATTATTGCTCCCTGGTTTTGAGCGCTGACTGCAGCACTTATAAACAAGGACATGAATAGCAGTACTATTCGTAAACATTTTGCCATAATGGTTTATTTGATTGGTTTTTAATTTATTGGTTCGTTGTTTTTACGCTTTCGCAATCCGGCGTTCTTCATCTGAAAATGGCATACATTTCCCCCACCGGACCAAGCGCTGCCACGTGTGATTGATAATCATCATGACTTAAAAATTAATTTGATAAAATTCTTGCCCTCCTTCCTTAAAAGCCGTTTAATTATAAAAACTGCGAGTATCATAAACAGTTAAAATCACTACGCAATCGATTGTGAAAAATATCAGACTTATCCTTTCTTTTTCCTGTTCCGCCAGGCCCACACAAATTCAATCAGGTATTATTCGGTATAATTGGTATTACAGCGATAAAATTATAAACAAAAAATCATTTATACAATCGATTGCACAAATTTTATTCAATTTTCGTGATTTAAAAATTTCCCTAACTATAAAAGGTATAAATAATCAAATAAAAAGCCTTTATAGTACCATATAATCAATAAAAAATGAATTATCGATTGCATTAATGCAACAAAAAAGTTACGCCTAAATCTGTTAACTACAGAAATTTATACCCCACTCAATATGTAGCATTTGAAAGGCGAGAGTTTGCTGATTCGTAAATCCACTCCATATTGCTGTATTATTAACCATACTGAAGGAGATATTTAACTGTTAAGACTATGCCGCATTGAAGGCCATTACTACAATCATATATAGACGCAGGTGACCAACTCATTCGTCCGGGTTCAACCCCGGCCATTATGTTTCCAAACATTTTGGCCCAGCTCCGTTCAACTTGCAATTAATGTATTAGTATTTATTCAAGTAAAAATCCTTAAAAAAAAACGAGCTTTTCAACAAAGCAAAAAGTGTATAAATATTTTATATACAAATATTTATACACTTTATAATAACAATTACTTTTATGATTTTTTCCAGACAGCTAACCTTGTTTAAATACCATAAGTTTATTTAAACCGCCTCAGGGGTTCAGCAAATTTCGCGGGTGGCATCAAAGAAGCTACTGAAGGATTATCAGATACCATGCACATACTGCCGTTATGACGAGAATTAGCTGGGGATACTTGCACTTGTTTAACCAGGAATATATGGCAAAAGATACAGTCGCGATAAAACACCGTTAGCAAGGAGGCGATGTATCGCCTCCTTGCTAACGGTTAAATAAAAAGTTCCTCTAAAAAGGCTTACACCAAGTACTTATACAATCAAAGCAAAAACAAGATTAACAGCTGTTTATAAGCCAGAAAAAGCTATAAACTAACCACATCCAAAAATCTGAGAAAAGGCATTGTATATGCATATGAGCAACGCCATGCATTAACTGAACAACCGCTTTTAAAACACCTACCTGTTTAGCTCCAACATAACCAGCCTCAGATAAATATAAAGCTTTGACCTTACCAGGGATACATTCTTTTAGTTACGAAGATATTGACAGTAAGTGATCTACATCATCTATTTCATTTTGCGACCTAAGATGTTATAACGTATAAATAGGGTTAGCATCAACGCATATTGATTCACAATGACACCAACAACTTTGACAACTATTTGGATGATACCACCGACGACTTAAACTGAACATACCATCAGCACAAATAACGATAGCAATATTAATCCTGCTTTACTTAAAACTTTAAAATATTACATTATAACATTGGTAATGAATTTTTTATAAAATAAACTTAAACAGATTAACTAACCTAATAAAGCTAATTTGTGAAAGGTAGATATCTTATTTTTTATCCTTATCGACAAATGCAACCTACACTCCCTCCTACTACTGCCACAATTAAGAGCTCAGTAGTCGGGCTGATATTTACATGGACGGTTTGCCAGACAAATGCACTATAATTTCAATTTGGCAGACAATTATGAGATCAAGGTTCGTCGTTTTTGGCGATGCAAAAGAAGCCTTTGTATGCCCTCGGATAGGCTGAAGGGCTCAATTTTAAATTTATAAATTTCGACCATTCCATAAACTCTGTACCTAACTTCCGGCTATTATCCGTGAACCATCAACTACGAACTTACTGCCACCAACTATTCAATAATCTGTAGTGTTACCCGAAAAAGGAATAAATTACCCCATAGTTTAAAATTAAGTATAAGGCACACACAATTTGCGTATTAATACGCAGTTTATAATGAGTGGTTTATGCTTAAATTTGTGTGTACATCTTATAATGCAGAAAACATTACCTATAGTTAAGTAGTAACACAATACCGCTAATGCTGGTATTCACTAAAAAGGATATTTTACTTAAACTTGAAAAACATGCTTAATCCCCCTAAACCTCAATCCGAAGAACTTAGGAGCCTTGCTGCTTTGTTCAATATCAACAACAGTATTCGCAATTGCCTGAGTCTTATTCAAAATGATACCAGCAACCGCAGAATAATTTGTTTGTTTGATCCACTCATTAAGTTAGTTAGCGGCGACGAAGAAAAGATTAGCCAGGTAATCCTTCACTTCGTAAAAAATGCTATCAGATATTCTCCCAAAGCAAAAAAAATTGAGGTGCGCACAAGCGCAGAAAACGGCAGTATTAAGGTAAGTGTAAGCGACCATGGTATTGGCATACCGCCACAGTTGCTAAGAAGCCTGTTTGAGTTTAACAAACAGGAAAACCGCCAGGAAACAGGTCTTAAAACAGCCGCCCATATCATTGAAAGTCATTACGGCCACATAGGTGTAGAAAGCTATGTAGATATAGGTAGCACCTTTTGGTTTGTTTTACCGGCACAGCAGTAAACAATTTACAGTATGGATACTATAAAAACCAATCAGTTAAAGGTTTGCGAGTTTACAAATTGACAACTGCTTTTTTGCCAACTATGCTTTCCGCAAAGGGAATAATATAATAACCTGTTTGTTTCGCCATGTTTAATGGAGACACAAACAGGTTATCTTTTTAAACTAAAACCAACCATATTACCGGATAGATTTCGAATTTCGTGCATAAAAACTTCAAAAATCCAGGATTTTGTAAAGCCAATGTCACGATCGTAAAAATTGAAAGATTTATTTGAAACGATCATTCCAATTTTATTATCTTTGGGGCATCAAATAACAACAACAACATTAAAAAATAAAACAATGAGTAATCTCACCAACAAAGTAGCCGTAATTACAGGTGGTAACAGCGGTATTGGATATGCAACTGCAAAAGAATTAGCAGCAAAAGGCGCTAAAGTAGTAATAACCGGTCGTAACGCAAAAGCTGTAAGCAAAGCAGCCGAAGAATTGGGCGTAACGGGGATAGTATCTGACCAGGCAAAATTAAGCCAGATAGATAGCCTGGTAACCGAAGTGAAAGACCAATACGGTAAAGTTGATATCCTGTTCCTGAACGCCGGCGTGGCTCTGTTTAATTCAGCAGAGGCTATGACCGAAGAGCAATATGACACTATGATGAATTTGAATGTTAAAGGTGTTTTCTTTACCGTTCAAAAATTTATCCCCATCCTTAATGATGGCGCTTCAATTATATTTAACGGATCTGTAAATGCCACTTTAGGTGCACCCGATAGCAGTGTATATGCCGCAAGCAAAGCCGCGCTTTTATCATTTACTAAAGTATTGGCACGTGAGCTTGCCCCACGCAAAATACGCGTAAACACTGTATCTCCGGGTCCGATTGCTACCCCGCTTTATGGTAAACTTGGTTTAACTGATGAACAAGTTGCTGGCTTTGGGAACATTTTAAGCCAAAGAATTTTGTTAAACCGTTTTGGCCAGGCAGAAGAAATTGCCAATACAGTAAGATTTTTAGCTTCTGACGATGCTTCATTTATTACCGGTACCGAATTGGTTGCTGATGGCGGCTTAACCGTAAATGCCCTGATCTATTAATCACCATAAAATTTAAATTTTTTATACCGATTTGGAACGAATGTTTCAAATCGGTAATTTTGTTCGTATATTATGGATGTGCAAACTGCTAACCATAAATTGCAAACTACAAAGATGGCCAGGAAAAAAGAATTTGATGAAGACCAGCTGCTTGATAAAGCAGTCGCTTTGTTTTGGGATAAGGGATATCATGCCACATCGGCCCAGGATTTGGTTGATGGGCTTGGTATTAACCGTTCAAGTCTTTATAATACCTATACCGATAAACGAACACTGTTTACAAAATCACTAAGGCAGTACCAGGCAAAAAACACCAACGCGGTACTCTCGATGTTAAAAAACATAGTGGATGCCCGGGAGGCTATCTCACAGATCCTGCACGGAGTGATCAAAGAAAGTGAAGAAGATACGCTTGCCAAAGGATGTTTTATGGTAAACACCGCTGTAGAATTATCCAGTCACGACAAAGAGATTGGCGCTTTAGTGACCGAAAACAACCAGAGTGTGGAAGATGCTTTTGCCCGTACCATTGAAAAAGGTCAGGCACACGGACAGTTTACCAAAGCGAAAGATGCAAGGGCATTGGCACACTTTGTTTTTAGCACCATTAGTGGGCTTAGAGTATCAGCACGGGCGGGCGCTGATAAGCAAACGTTAGAGGATATTGTACAGGTAGCATTATTGGTATTAAATGCCTGATATTTTACTTGCCCGAGGCTACTCCCCAATAACAACTGCTGCGAATTTTCTTTAACAGTTCGGGCGTAATACTTGATACGGCATGTTCCAGCTTATTTTGATTATTGATGAGATACATAGTACCATTAATATTGTTATAAACATAGGAACAAAGCTTTTTATCCTCCCCATCTTCAATCTTTTTAACATCAACCCTTACCCCATTGGTTTTGTTGCTGGTATCCGGTGTTAAGGCGGGATCGCTTGCTTTAACCCAATTAACTGTAAAATTGATATCCTGCGACGACAAGCTGGCGGTGCTCTCTTTATAACTTTTACTTTCCTGGATAACCTGCAGCAGGCATTTCACACAAGGATCTGCAACCGTAGCGCTACCATAATTCTTTTGCGGGTTGTTGATTACGCTATCCTTTTTGCCGGCAACCTGCACCGTGGTTTTGGAAATATCTTTTGACAAAGGCACTGGTTTCTTTTCTGGTTGACTGCATGATACCGAAATTATGGTTATTACCAGTATCAATAATGTATTTTGGGACTTTGACAGACTCATGTTTGTTTTACAATTGGGTGCCTAATATATACAGTCCAATGTTCATTTTGTGTTAATATATCATGAATACAGTTTCGGTAAATTGTACAAAAGCATGTTTGCTTAAATTTAAACGTGGTTTTTATTGCATTTTTTGAATGGTTAGCGACAAATCTTCTTTAAAAAATCCTTAAAATTGTCTGTTTTATTTTTCCCTCATCTAAAGCTGCAAAACAGCCTTAGATTTGCGTAACATTTTTTACAAAACCGGGTTATACTGGTAATTTAATTTCGGATACCTTTTATAAGGGATCATACTAAGATGACTAATAGCGATAAAGTTTCAGGTTCGGCAGTTGATGTGGTTTTAATAGGCGCGGGTATCATGAGCGCTACATTGGGGGTAATGCTTAAAGAGCTACAGCCCGATTTAACTATTGAAATTTTTGAACGCCTTGATGTCATTGCCGCCGAAAGTTCGGCCCCGATGAACAATGCCGGCACTGGTCACTCCGCATTTTGCGAATTAAACTATACCCCCGAGCTTCCGGACGGTACTGTTGAGATCAAAAAAGCGATCAAAATTGCCGAACAATTTGAAATCAGCAAAGAATTCTGGACTTACCTTATCGATCAAAAATATATCGCATCGCCGCAAAGCTTTATCCGCAAGGTACCACACATGAGTTTTGTGTGGGGCGCCGATAATGTGAATTATCTTAAAAAACGTCAGCAGGCGCTTACCAAACATCACTTTTTTAAAGGGATGGAATACAGCGAAGATAAAGCCCAAATCAAAAAATGGATCCCATTGGTAATGGAAGGTCGCGATGAAAACGAAAAAGTTTCGGCCACGTTTATGGATTTGGGTACCGATGTAAACTTTGGCAGCTTAACCAGCGGCTTATTAGGTAAACTAAAACAACAAAGCGGCGTTAACCTTCATATTAATCATGATGTTACCAACCTTAAACGCAACAAGGATGGCAGCTGGCTGGTTACCGTAAAAGATAAAACCACCGGTAACAAAAGAAAAGTAACCACAAAATTTGTATTTGTGGGTGCCGGTGGTGGCGCTTTGCCCCTGCTGCAAAAATCGGGCATACAGGAAAGCAAAGGCTTTGGCGGTTTCCCGGTAAGCGGGCAATGGCTGGTTTGTAATAACCCCGATGTGGTTAAACAACATGAGGCTAAAGTTTATGGTAAAGCGTCGGTAGGTTCGCCGCCAATGTCGGTACCCCACCTGGATACCCGGATGATAGATGGCAAGCGCGAACTATTATTTGGCCCATATGCTGGTTTCTCTACCCGTTTTTTGAAGAAGGGTTCATTACTTGACCTGTTTGGATCAATCAAACTTAACAATATACTACCCCTGCTTGCTGTAGGCCGCGATAACTGGCCATTAACCAAGTATCTCATTAGCCAGGTAATGCAATCGCCTACAGACAGGCTTAAGGCCCTGCAGGAGTACCTGCCCACTGCCAAAGCCGAAGAATGGGACCTTGATATTGCCGGCCAGCGTGTACAGGTAATTAAAAAAGATGCCAAACATACAGGTGTATTGGAGTTTGGTACTGAAGTGGTAACATCTGCAGATGGCTCAATTTCAGCTTTGTTAGGCGCTTCACCGGGTGCATCTACATCTGTACCTATCATGATTCACCTCATTGAGCGTTGTTTTAAAGATCATGTAAAATCAACCGGCTGGCAGGAAAAATTAAAACAAATGATCCCATCGTATGGACAATCATTAGCTAATGATACTGCTTTGAGTGAGGCTACAAGGGAACGTACGAGTAAGGCGTTGGGGTTGGCTTAATTTCCATATCATAGACTTTGCCACGCTACCACAAGGCAGAGCCTTGCGATAGCGTGGTTGCTATTGAAACGATACCGCAGGCATATTACTATTCACAGCAGTTTCCTTCACCTTAAAATCGGCAGGGTGACCAAGCACCACAGTTTTTATCAAAAACGGAATTTTAATCCCTCCATTGATGCCTTCATAATTACCCCATTCTACAGTTGAATCTACAGGACCATCTATGATCTGCTTAACTTTTAATCCTGTTTTTTGACTATAGAAGTTTTTGATCACAGCCCCATCAGTTATGTTGATGTCAACCTCGTAAACCATTTCGCCGTTCACTACTTTAAAAGTAGAATCCAACATCATGTTATTCGGATTCTTTTCGTAATCCAATTCGGGAAAAGGCTTGCTTTTTTCTTTCAGCAACTTTTTGGCCACATCATCCAAAGGCATTTGGTGGTTTACCTGCTGCACGTTAATATTATCGCCATTAACCAAAATATGTGTTAACACCAGGTTATTGTACGATGGCACAGTAATTTGCTGATAAAACATTCCGGGGGTACGGTAACGGCTCACCATTTGCACCTCTGATCCCTGTACACTGGCGGCCGATGACACCTGTAAATCTTTTACATTTTTTAATTTATCAGTACCTCCAATAGCATCAAGGTAATTTTTAATTACAGAAAGCGCGGTAACGCCCTTAGGCACCGGCAGACCGCTGAATGAATTATTTTCTGGGTTTACATCCGGCAGCTTATGATCGGGATCAATAGTAGCCATAATTATTTTCGAGGTAGATTTATAAGGAAAAGTCCATACCCCACCACGCTGCCAAACCTCGGCAGGTAGTTTTACGATGCCCGTTTTGCCATTTTCTTCTTTGATGCTGATAGTAACCGGCAAGGCCATTTCCTCCAGGTTTTCGATGGTGATCAGCGCGCCTTTTGATTCATCGCCATCTTGGTAATTGATACCGGTTATGGCCTGGTCAAGCTTCCAGGTTGTCAAAAACCACTCATTCCAAAACCAGCTCAGGTCTTCGCCCGCGGCGTTATCCATAGTATGGAAAAAATCCCACGGAGTAGGATGTTTAAAAGCCCAGCGTTTGATATAGGTGCGAAAAGCATAGTCAAAGCGTTGTTCGCCCAGGATCTGCTCACGCAAAATGGTTAAGCCAAGGGCTGGCTTTTCATAAGCGGCAACACCTAAAAAATTCTCCTGTATTACATCGGGGATGGTCATGATAGGTTCTGCATCGGCGCTAAATAAGCCTGATGCAGCCTTTTGCTCATCAACAGGTGTAAAGTATTCGCCTTTGTTAAATACACGGGTATCAACATCATTTAAAAAGGTATTAAAACCCTCGTCCATCCAGGCATACTTGCGTTCATTTGAGCCTACAATCATCGGGAACCAGTTATGCCCAAACTCATGGTTGGTTACATCCCAGAGGCTGCCCGTTTTATTTTCAGATCCGCAGAAAACTATACCGGGGTATTCCATCCCCCCTACCGTACCGGCCACATTGGTTGCCACCGGATAGGTATACTCAAACCATTGATTAGAATAAAGCTCAATAGCTGCTTTTACATACTCGGTCGACCGGCTCCAGGCATCATTACCTTTAACCTCTGCAGGGTATACCGATTGCGCCAGCGCCTTTTTGCCGCTGGGCAGATTAATACGCG
The DNA here is from genome assembly GCF_024808255.1 of Mucilaginibacter dorajii. Lineage (GTDB taxonomy): Bacteria > Bacteroidota > Bacteroidia > Sphingobacteriales > Sphingobacteriaceae > Mucilaginibacter > Mucilaginibacter dorajii. The sequence continues at coordinate 157,653 of NZ_JANTYS010000006.1, read as the reverse complement.
CGGCATCCCAGATAAATGCCTTAGAAGCCGTCCAAGCCACGTCGCGCGCGTTTTTGCAGGCAAAGTGCCAGGTAAGGCTTGCTTTTGCAGGATGATCTGTCCCTTTCAAAATATCTGCTTCGTCGCGTATCGTTACCGTTTTATCACTTTTGGCGGCTGCGGCTAATTTGGCTATGGTAGATGCTGTATAAACCTCAGCCGGGTTAAGTAACTCGCCCGATCCGGTGATTATGAGGCTTGACGGCGCTGTGATAGTGTAATCAAAATTGCCATACTCCAGGTAAAACTCACCTGCACCAAGATATGGCAATGTGTTCCAACCGCTTACATCGTCATAAACTTCCATTCGCGGGTACCACTGGGCAATTTCATAGATCCAGCCGTTTTTTGTTTGCTGGCGTCCCATCCTATCGGTACCATATTTGGGGATCTCGAAACCATATTCAATTTTTATTTGCAGTTTGCCCCCCACCGCTTTCAACGAGTCTTTTAATTTTATTTGCAGGCGTGTATCAGTTACCAGGTAGTCGGCCTTTTGGGTTTTGCCATTTTTAATAATGTAGATAGCTTTTATCTCGTCGCCTTTGGTATAGGTGCGGTTTGCAAAACGCCCACCGGTAACAGCTGTAGTCGCCTCTGCACGGGAATCCTGGCGATAAATGTTCTGATCGTCCTGTAACCACAAAAACGCGAGCGCATCTGGGCTGTTATTGGTATAAGTTATTAATGCCGTGCCGTCTATGTGATGTTTTAAGGTATCAAGTGTAACATCAATTTTATAATCGGCCCGGTTTTGCCAGTACTTTGAACCGGGTGCGCCCCCTGCATTCCTGAACTCATTGCCCTTTTCGGGATAAAACAACGGACTGAAAACTTTATGTTGATCGTATTTAGGTCCCTGTTGATCGCCTGTTTGAGCATAACCGGTAAGCGTGTAAACACACAATAGGGCGACCGAAAGTATTTTATAAAGTTTCATGAAGAAGGTATTTATAGCGACAGGCAAGTTAACACAATAATTTCAAGTGTGTTGAACGTAATACATGAGTTACATAGTATGGCATAAAACTGCTTTAACAATAATTAACAGTTGATACCAGGCCAGGGAAATGGCTTTTACCCACAAGTAATGAATTCGTGTTATCTTAAGGCACCCTTTTTTGTTAGACACGAATGCCCGCCGACCCGGTTACAATTTAATCGAATTTCACGAATGTTTTAACTTTACATTTTAATTTGCGCTACCGGGCAAACGCAGCTAACCAGGGTTAACATAACTTAACATATTTCAGATAAAATACATATCAATTACCTCATAATCAATACTTTATATTTTTACATGGTTAACACAAAAATGATGCACCGCGCAATGTAAGGACATCCCAATATTTGTACCTGTTGCTGGCCGATACAAGTCACTGCTATACCTGGCTCATTTAACCAGAAGCAGGCAAAACAAGGTATCGTTTGATGCTTATATCTTCCCCACGCCATAAGCCTATGCCGTTTACTATTCAGATGCGTTTGCCCTGATTTAGTTCACGTTTCTTACAGTTTGTCTGCTTGCCGCCCTTCCTAATTCCGTTCTATCAAAATCGGTACACAAACCAATCCCTATTTTTTATATTTTTGCGGTTGATTGCGGGCAAAATTTTTAGTCCGGCAACGCATTCCTTATAAATGGATATATCAGTTGTAGTACCGCTTTATGACGAAATAGAATCATTACCCGAGCTTACCTCATGGATAGGCCGTGTAATGGACGAAAACCGCTTTACTTACGAGGTGATTTTGGTTGACGATGGCAGTAAGGATGGTTCCTGGGAAATGATCAGGAAACTAAGTCAGGATAACCCCTTCATCAAAGGCATCAAATTCAGGCGTAATTACGGCAAATCGGCTGCTTTAAATACCGGTTTTGCAGCTACGCGCGGCAATGTAGTGATTACTATGGATGCCGATTTACAGGACAGCCCGGATGAGATCCCTGAACTTTACCGTCGCATTGTAGAGGAAAAATACGACCTGATATCGGGCTGGAAAGCTAAGCGGTATGATCCGCTCAGCAAAACCATACCAACCAAGTTGTTTAATGCAGCCACCCGCAAAATGAGTGGCATTGATAACCTGCACGATTTTAACTGCGGATTAAAAGCTTACCGTAGTGCTGTGGTAAAAAACATTGAGATCTATGGCGAAATGCACCGTTACATCCCGGTATTAGCAAAATGGGCCGGCTTCAGTAAAATTGGCGAGCAGGTAGTTGAACACCGTGCACGCAAATACGGCAAAACCAAATTCGGCATGAGCCGCTTTGTAAACGGCTTTCTTGATCTGCTTTCGATTTTTTTTGTAGGCAAATTTGGTAAACGCCCCATGCACTTTTTTGGCACCATGGGTACATTAAGCTTTTTTGCGGGATTAGTAATTGCCATATGGCTTACCAGCGAAAAACTTTACAACCTGGCGCATAATTTGCCTGTACGCCAGCCAACAGATAATCCATGGTTTTATGGAGCGATGGTTGCTATAATTTTGGGTTCGCAACTGTTTCTGACCGGCTTTGTTGCCGAGCTGGTTTCACGCAGTTCAAGCGACCGTAATAATTACCAGGTAGAAGAGACAATTTAATGCGCAGATTTCAAATGTGCAGATATGCAAATGAGAAACTGGTAGCACAATACAACACTGTAACGAAAAAGGAAAAGAAATCTAAAAATGTATAGGTATGCAAGTTCATCTGCACATCTGAAATCTAAAATCTGCACATCTAAAAGAATGTTTTTTTCCATCATCATACCCTTATATAACCGCCCGCAGGAAATCAAAGAACTGTTGGAAACCCTGGTATTGCAAACGTACCGTAATTTTGAGGTTTTGGTGATTGAGGATGGTTCTGTAAATGATGCTGAACAGATTGTTGCATCTTTTATGGATAAGCTAAACCTGCGTTACTTTAAAAAGGTTAACGAAGGCCAGGGCTTTACCCGCAACTTTGGTTTTCAGCACGCAAAAGGTGATTACTTTATCATATTTGATTCGGATTGTTTGATCCCGGTTGATTACCTGGATATAGTTAATAATTCCCTTGCCACTAATTACCTTGATGCTTATGGTGGCCCGGATGGCGCGCACACTTCATTTACGCCAACCCAAAAAGCTATCAGCTATAGCATGACCTCTCCTTTTACTACTGGTGGTATCCGCGGTAATAAAAAAGGAATTGGGCAATTTCATCCGCGCAGTTTTAATATGGGTGTATCAAGGCAGGTTGTTGAAAAGGTAGGCGGCTTTATTATTACCCGCCTGGGCGAGGATATTGAATACAGCATCCGCATACACACTGCAGGATTCAAAATCGGCCTTATTCCCGACGCTATTGTTTATCATAAACGCCGTACCAATTTTGTGCAGTTTTTTAAGCAGCTTCATTTTTTTGGCAGGGCTCGCATCAACATATCTAAATTTTTTCCTAAAGAGTTAAAGGCCGTACATTTTTTCCCGGCGGTGTTTACCCTGGGTGTTATTTTGGCCATTATATTTAACCTGCTGCAATGGCAAATAGCTATTTTAGCGAATGGTATACTGGTCATTTTTATTTTGTTGATATTTTTTCATGCCTGGTGGAAAAATAAATCGGCAAAAATTGCATTTTTGAGCATTATAGCTGCTTTTACCCAACTTACGGCCTACGGAATAGGATTTATGCAGGATTTTTGGAAACGGATAATTTTAAACAGATCATAATAACCTATGTACCACGCCTTTTCTGTTGCAGAAACCATTAAAACTGCATGGAATGTATTGAAGAGAAATTTTGTTCCACTGGTAGTATACTCGGTTATTTCCTTGTTTATTTACGAGGCAGTAGATTTTATTAAGGCTTTTATACTGATAGAAGATGATATAGCAACTCAGTTTATTTTCATTTTTATTCAACTGGTAGTTCAATGCTATATCGGGCTTAGTTTTTATAAACTGATATTAACCCTCATGGATAGGGAATATTACGAATTTGAGTTTAAAGACATTCTGCCATCATTTAAAATGACCTTCAATTTTGTGGTTATTGGCTTATTAACCGGGGTACTTGTGGCTGTGCTGGTTTTCTTTTATGTATTGGCTCAACGTAACTTAGGTTACGAAAGCCTTCTTAAGGGCATCGAGCTAATATTTATTCTTTATATCAGTCTGCGTAGTATTTTTTGCATCTGTTTTATTGTTGATGACGACTCATCACCCATAGAATCACTAAAACAAAGCTTTGAAATAACGAAGGATAATTTCTTTAAAACTCTTGGGATCTTCTTCATTATTATTGTAATCCTTATAATAGCCCTTATCCCGGTTTTCTTACTCATCAACCTAACCGGACTTGATGCAAAAGGCGGCTTTGTATTCCGGCTGGCATTTTATTGCTGGTTCATTTTAACTTTTCCTTTCATACAGGTTATTATTATGGTTACTTACCGTAAATTAGTTTACAGCCACAAAGATGTAGACGATGATATCGCCGAAACCAATTAACAAATGGGGTTAAAAGCTGCACTGAGCAAAGTATTTGCGGCCCTGGTAAACAGGGAGCTCAACCACCTGCGTAAAAACGCCATCGGCCTGCAACAGCAAACTTTTAGCAATCTTGTTTACCAGGCTAAGGACACGGCATTTGGTAAGGAGCACGGTTTCGCGCAGATCAACAATTACGAAGATTTTAAAAAGAACGTTCCCGTTCATGACTATGAAGATCTCCGTCCTTATATCGATAGAGTTGTGGCCGGTGAAGAGAACGTACTATGGCCGGGTAAGCCTCAATATTTAGCTAAAACATCGGGCACTACATCGGGCGTTAAATACATCCCCATATCTAAAGAAAGCATGCCGCAGCACATCAAAGCGGCACGAAACGCTTTGTTAAGCTATATTCACGAAACCGGTAACGCCAACTTTGTAGATGGTAAACTGATATTTTTGCAAGGCAGCCCTGTGTTAGCCGAAAAGAATGGTGTTTCCGTCGGTCGTCTTTCAGGTATTGTGGCGCATCACGTGCCTGCTTACCTGCAAAAAAACCGCTTGCCAAGCTATGAGATCAATTGTATTGAAGACTGGGAACAAAAGGTTGATGCCATTGTAAATGAAACCTATAACCAGGATATGCGCCTCATCTCGGGCATACCGCCCTGGTGCCAGATGTATTTTGACAGGTTATCAACCAAGGCAGGCGGCAAAAAAATTAAAGATATCTTCCCTAATTTTAAATTGTACGTACACGGTGGCGTAAATTACGAACCTTACCGCGCCCGTATGGAAGAAAGTATCGGCTTCGATATCGATTCTATCGAAACGTACCCGGCATCAGAAGGATTCATAGCTTTCCAGGACTCGCAAAAGGAAAAAGGGCTTTTATTACTGGTTAATTCCGGGATATTTTACGAGTTTATCCCATCCGAAGAATATTTTAACGTCAACCCTACCCGCATCAACATTAAAGATGTGGAGCTAAATAAAAACTACGCCCTCATTATGAATACCAGTGCGGGCTTATGGGGATACAGCTTAGGCGATACGATTAAATTTATCTCCAAAAACCCTTATAAAATTGTAGTTACCGGCCGTATCAAACATTACATATCGGCCTTTGGCGAACATGTGATTGGTGAAGAAGTTGAGTACGCGCTGATGAGCATAGCCAAAGAAGAAGGTATTGATGTAGTTGAGTTCACCGTTGCACCACAGGTAAACCCCAAGGCAGGGCAACTACCTTACCATGAGTGGTTTGTAGAATTTGGCACAGCACCGGCAGATTTACAGGCTTTTGCCATAAAAGTAGATAAAGCCCTGCAAAAGAAAAATATTTACTATTTTGACCTCATTGAAGGTAACATTTTACAACCTTTGATCATCCAAAGCCTAAAAAAAGACGCGTTCATCAATTACATGCGATCTGAAGGGAAACTGGGCGGACAAAATAAAGTACCGAGGCTATCAAACGACAGGAAGATAGCTAATGGATTGAAGGAATATATATAGCCCCTCTAAATCTCCCCTAAAGGGGAGACTTGATAGGTTAACAGATTTAAAAAATTATAATTGAGTAGTTCAATAAAAAACGTAGCCATTTTAGGCTCAACAGGTAGTATAGGTACCCAAACCCTCGATGTAATTAAGGGAAACAGCAACCTATTTAGGGCATTTTTGCTTACCGCGCATTCTAATGCCGACCTGCTGATAAGCCAGGCTATGGAGTTTGTGCCCCAATATGCCATCATTTGCGATACCACCAAATATTTGCAGGTGAAAGAGGCTCTGGCCCATTTGCCTATCCAGGTACTGGCAGGTCACAAGGCCATTATTGACACAGTTACACATCCTGATATTGCAGTTGTGCTTACTGCTATGGTTGGTTTTGCAGGTTTGGAGCCTACCATTGCTGCCATTAAAGCAGGTAAGGACATTGCGTTAGCAAACAAGGAAACCCTGGTTGTTGCAGGCGAAATAGTTACTGCTTTGGCCAAACAACATGGTGTGACGATCCTCCCTGTCGATTCGGAACATTCAGCAATATTTCAGTGCCTTGCCGGCGAGGAAAACAACCCGATAGAGAAACTGATCATTACCGCATCCGGCGGACCATTCCGCGGTCGTAATGTGGCTTTTTTAGCCAATGTAACCCCCCGGGACGCGCTTAAGCATCCCAACTGGATAATGGGTGCCAAAATCACTATTGATTCGGCCTCGTTGATGAACAAGGGGTTGGAAGTAATAGAAGCCAAATGGCTATTTGATGTAGATGCCGATCAGATTGAGGTAATTGTTCATCCACAATCTATTATTCATTCTATGGTACAATTCCGGGATGGATCTATCAAAGCGCAGATGGGCCTGCCGGATATGAAGTTGCCCATTCAATACGCGCTTACCTATCCCAATAGGATCCAAAACGATTTTAAACGATTTAATTTTGCAGCCTACCCTAACCTAACATTTGAAAAACCAGATCTGGATACTTTCCGTAATCTTAATTTGGCATACGTTGCATTAAAGCAGGGAGGTAACATGCCCTGCATTATAAATGCCGCGAATGAAATAGCGGTGGCCGGTTTTTTAAATAACAGCATTGGCTTTTTAGCCATGAGCAACCTGATAGAGGAGTGCATGCAACATATAAATTTCATTGAGCAGCCCTCGCTGAACGACTATTTGAATACTGACAAAGAAACACGCATCTTTGCGCAAAATTTTATACAAAAACTGCCGTCAAAGGCGATACACTATTAATAGACAAAATAACGAATGAGTATAGTGATAATGGTGGGCCAGTTGGTACTGGGCCTTTCAATTTTAATAATCCTGCATGAGCTGGGTCACTTTTTGGCAGCCAGGGCTTTTGGGATCAAAGTAGAAAAATTTTACCTGTTTTTTGATGCATGGAATATAAGCCTGTTTAAATTTAATTTTAAAGGTGTTGAATATGGCATCGGTTGGTTACCCCTGGGTGGCTATGTAAAAATTGCCGGCATGATAGACGAATCAATGGATACCGATCAAATGGCCGGTCCGCCGCAACCATGGGAATTTCGTTCAAAACCAGCCTGGCAGCGCTTAATTGTAATGCTTGGTGGTGTTACGGTGAATATCATCCTGGGTATCCTGATATTTTGGGTTTTAACCATTAAAATGGGCGAAAGCTATATCCCTAATGCAAGCGCTAAATACGGCATTGTACCCGGTGCGGTAGGTAAAAAGATTGGCTTGCTGGCAGGCGATAAAATCACCGCCATTAATGGTAAATCCTTTAAGCGTTTTGACGATTTGACAAGCCCTAAAGTATTACTTGAAAATACCGTTTTCACTGTTCACCGTGGGGCCGAAACTTTAAAGATCCCGGTACCCCGTACCATCCTGAACGACATATCTGACCATGATATTGAAAGCTTTATAAGCCGTGTACCGCGCACCAAATTCATGGTCGATTCGGTTTATGGCAATGCGCAAAAAGCCGGTTTAAAAAAGGGAGATAGTGTGGTAGCTGTAAACGGCGCCCCTGTTGCTTTTTGGGATGAGCTGCAAACACAATTGTTAGCCAACAAAAGCAAACAGGTTGTTTTAAGTATCAAACGCGATACCGCCACAATACCCTTAAAAACACAGGTAAATGCAGATGGCACCATCGGCTTTGCCCGCTCTAAAAAAGATTTTCCGGAGATTAAAACCATCAAATACGGTTTCTTTGCGTCTTTACCAATTGGAGCGTCAAGAGCTATAAGCACCTTTACCGATAATGCCAAAGGCCTTGGTAAAATTGCCAAAGGCGATGTTAAGTTTAACAAAGCGGTAAGCGGCCCCGTGGCGATTGCCAACCTTTTTGGCGGCACCATTGATTGGATACATTTTTGGACCCTGGTAGGCTTTTTATCAATGGTATTGGCGCTGATGAACCTGTTACCCATCCCCGCCCTTGATGGCGGCCATGCGGTATTCCTGATCATTGAAATGATTAAAGGTAAACCGCTAAGCGATAAATTCCTGGAACGTGCCCAGATTGTTGGCTTTGTAATTTTAGTTACACTGATGGTATTTGTTTTTGGAAACGATATTGTAAACAAGGTGATGAAGAAATAAAACGGTCACTTAAGTAGATCTGAAACAGCCCGGGGAGTAACCCCCGGGCTGTTTTTTTATGATACCTATAATAGTTATTTACTATTTGGCCGCAATTTGATCATACCTGACCATAACAATTTGTTAATGAAAGCTTAAAGCAAAAAAAACTTTGGTTATAGTTTTGTTGGGTATAATTGCAATAAACAATAATATACAAATATCATGACCAATTCAATTCTGGAGATCACCGAAAGCGAATACCTGATAAAACTAAACAGGAGCAACTTTAACCTGTCGTTTATCAGGAGTTTATTAAAGATGGTTGAAGTGGCCAACCCAAGTGAAGAAAGCGATTATACTTATAGCGACCGCCAGGTAGTACACCCCTACCAAAATCACTCTGCAACTGCCGATTACTTTAGCGCCATCGACGAAAAATAAAAGGGACCCGCTTTGGGTCCCTTTTATTTTTTTATTTCTTATTTTCTTTTCTCATTTCTGTAAAGGTATTCTCTTGTCCAAAAGACCTTTGTCCGCAAGCCTTTTATTCTTTATCACAAAGCAAAGTCCTTGTTCCTTTATCCAAAAGTCTTTGCTCCTTAAAACTGGCGATATCCCCCCCTTACTACCTGCTTATCCATTTGGGCCAGCTGGCCTTTCATCATTTTAATCTGGTCGGTAAGTAATTTATTCTTGTCATCTTTTGACGCTTCAGACAAATACATTTGTGCTTCGCGTTTGTTACGTTTTGCCATAGAGATACCTGCAAGGCTCAATTTAGCCAAAGCCGTATTGTGCGACATTTTCATACCCAACTGTAAAGCTTTCTTAAAATATTTTTCAGATTTCATTGGTGCCTTGCGCGATTCAATCAAACCGATTAGCAGGTTGTAATAACCATGCTGATTTTTGTGTAATTGTTTTTCGTAATCGGTTATCTTCATCAACCACTCTTCGGCTTTCTCTGAGTTTTCTTTGCGCAAAAAGTATTGCGCTAAGATCATGTTTTCATTAAAAAAGAAGCTAAGCAATAAAATGCCGCCCAACAACAGTACTAAAATACCCCAGCCCCAAAAGCCAAAAGCAGAAAGTGCAACAGCTGCACCAAAGAATACACACGCTACAACTAAGCGAACAATATTTGACATAATTTACGATACTATATATACCGCAAATATCTGTTTATTTGTACGGTAAACCAACATCTATATAAATATTTATGGCTAACGCATTACACCCATCATGGCAGGCAGTTTTACAGGACGAATTTGGCAAACCCTACATGGTAAAACTTAAACAATTTTTATTACAGGAGAAAGAAGCGGGTCAAATAGTTTACCCCAAAAATGCCGATATTTTTAACGCCTTTAACACCACGCATTTTGATGATGTTAAAGTGGTGATCCTGGGGCAGGATCCTTACCACGGAGCCCACCAGGCTCATGGATTGTCATTTTCGGTACAAAAGGGCATCGCCATTCCCCGATCGCTCAGTAACATCTATAAAGAACTCTCCACCGATATACCTGGCTTTAAAACACCAACACATGGTAACCTGGAAGATTGGGCCAAACAAGGCGTACTACTGCTAAACGCTACACTAACCGTTAGGGCCAGCACACCCGGATCGCACCAGAAACGCGGTTGGGAAGAATTTACAGACGAGGTGATCAAAACCATATCCGATAAAAAAGAAGGCATTGTATTTATCCTTTGGGGAGCCTTTGCACAATCAAAAGCGGCGCTGATAGACGATAAGAAACACTTCATCATCAAATCGCCCCATCCCTCACCATTTTCTGCCGATAGGGGTTTCTTCGGCAGCAAACCGTTTTCAAAAACAAATGAAATTTTGAGGAAAGAAGGAAAGGAAGAGATTGATTGGCAGATAGCCCCCTAACCCCCTAAAGGGGGAACTTTTTGATTTACCAGATTATAAAAAAGCGAATGAGTTATATAAACTTCATCCGCTTTTTTATTTTCACTCCCCCTTTAGGGGGCCGGGGGGCTCAATATTCCAGCGGCACTATCGGCTCCTTTTTACTGGTGGACATGATCATCATGGTTTGGAAGGTTTTTACTACCGTAATACGGCTAATCTTTTCCATGATCAGTTGCTCGTATGATTTAATATCGCGCACGTAGCATTTTAGTAAAAAGTCGCACTGCCCGGTTACGTGATGGCACTCGGTAACCTCTTTGATGTTTTTAATTTCATCCAAAAAAGTTTGAATTGTGTTCTTCTGATGAAAATCCAGCGAGATCTGGATGAAGGTTTTGATACCCAATCCCAGCTTCTCTTCGTCTACCAGGGCGTGGTAGCTTTTTATGTATTCTGCGTTCTCCAATTTGCGCACACGTTCAAGTGTTGGCGCAGGCGAAAGCCCTATTTCGTTTGATAACTGAAGGTTGGTTATCCTTCCGTTTTCCTGTAAAATCTTGAGTATCTGTAGGTCTATTTTATCTAATTCGGCTCCCATAGTATGTGCAAATATAATATTTTCCGCATTTCACGAAATTAAATTTCACCTAAAACGACTAAAACAAAAATATATTTCACAAGTCTTCATATTTTAGATAAGTCTAAATTTTTTATTAGATTTGTATAAATGAATACATTAGCCGAGGAAAACTATTTAAAATGCATTTATCACCTGGGGATTGATGCAGCAATAGTGAGCACCAATCAGATAGCAGCATCATTAAACACCAAGGCATCATCGGTTACCGATATGCTTAAAAAACTGGCTGATAAGGCTTTAATAAACTACACCCGTTACCAAGGCGTAACGCTTACCCAGGCCGGCGAAAAGATTGCCGTAGGCATCATTCGCAAGCACCGCCTGTGGGAATATTTTTTGGTAGAGAAGCTAAACTTTAAATGGGACCAGGTACATGACATGGCCGAAGAAATGGAGCACATCTCATCGCAGGAATTGGTTGACCGCCTGGACGAGTTTATGGGCTTCCCAAAACACGACCCACATGGCGATCCCATCCCCGATTGTAACGGCCGCTTTAAAACACCAGAGCTAATCCCACTATCAACATTGGTTGTTAATCAGTGCGGCGTAATTTCGGGGGTGCGTGACCATACTTCACCATTTTTACAATACCTCGAAAAACAGCAGCTCACCATTGGCAAAAAGATCACCATTACCGATATTATTGAGTACGATCACTCAGTAGCCCTAAAAATTGAAACAGATAAAGAAATACACATCAGCCGCGAGGTTGCCAACAACTTACTGATAGCCCTATGAGCAAAACCCAAGCAAACGATAACCATTCTTTAGGTAACGTACATGGCTCTGTAAATCCCGAGAATCTTACAGGGTGGAAAAAACTAATGGCATTTTTGGGTCCGGCCTACCTCATTAGCGTGGGCTATATGGATCCTGGCAATTGGGCAACAGATATTGCGGGCGGCAGTGCATTTGGTTATAAACTGATCTGGATCCTGTTTGCATCAAACCTTATCGCCTTACTATTGCAATCATTAGCCGCAAGGCTTGGCATCGTTCGCGGGCTCGATCTGGCACAGGCCTCTAAAAACGCCTACCCCCGTTTTGTGAACTTTTGGCTGTACATATTGGCACAGATAGCGATCATAGCCTGTGACCTTGCCGAGATCATTGGCATGGCCATTGGTTTAAAGCTGCTATTCCACCTGCCACTCATCTGGGGTGTATCGCTCACTATAACCGATACCGTATTGATGCTTTGGTTAATGAACAGAGGCATGCGTAAGCTGGAAGGCTTCATTATATCTATGATTTTTATCATCGGCGTTTCATTCCTGGTCGAGATGTTTATTGTTGGGCCCGATGTAATGGACGTAGCCAAAGGATTTATCCCCAGCAACCTTTTTAAAAGCGATGCGATAAGCCAGCAAATGCTATACATCGCCATAGGCATTATAGGTGCAACAGTAATGCCGCATAACCTTTACCTGCATTCATCGCTGGTGCAAACCCGAAAAATTACCCGTACCGATGAAGGCCTTAAATCGGCCATTAAATTCAATTTGTTTGATACAGTAATCGCACTCAATCTTGCATTTTTTGTAAACGCAGCCATCCTGATATTGGCTGCCACCGCTTTTTTTAAGAATGGCTATTTTAAAGTTGCCGAAATCCAGGATGCTTATAAATTACTGGAACACATCTTTGGCAAAATAGCGCCGGCGTTGTTTGCTATCGCTTTGATCGCATCGGGCCAAAGCTCAACCATTACAGGCACGCTTGCCGGGCAAATTATTATGGAAGGCCACATTAACCTGCGTATTGAGCCGTGGCTAAGGCGGTTACTAACAAGGGTGCTGGCTATCGTTCCGGCCGTATTCACCATTATTTACTTTGGCGAAGACGCTTTAGGCAGCCTCATTATATTAAGCCAGGTAGTGTTGAGCCTGCAGTTAGGCTTCGCGGTGATTCCGCTCATCCATTTTACATCTGATAAAAAGCGGATGGGAAATTTTGCCATTAGCTTAAAAGTAAAAATATTGGCCTGGGCAAGCGCAATACTTATTGTAGGCCTGAATGCCAAACTGGTGTACGACCAGATTGGCGACTGGCTAAAAGAGAGCCGGCATGCCGATGTATACATTTACATTTTTGTTGTGCCGATAGTGATTGGTATAGCTCTACTCCTGTTGTACGTATTATTCAGGCCATGGCTCTTTAAACATGCCGACCAGAAAGCATATGTACCACACGGTATAGCAGGCGCCATTACCGAGTTAGATGCCGTTACCTACAAGCACCTGGCCATTACCATCGATTTTTCAAAGAATGATAATGACTGCCTTCGGCACGCCATTATGCAGGGCGGTAAACATGCCCATTATACACTGATCCACGTGGTTGAAACCGCCGGCGCCCGTTACTACGGCGGCCAGGTAATGGACAGCGAAACCCAAAGCGATGCCGATAACCTGGATAAATACGTACAAGCCATGCAAAAACTGGGTTACAAAGCCGAAGCCGAAATTGGTTACGGCAGCCCCGCGGCTGCCATTGCCGAGATTGTAAATAAAAACGGGGTAGACTTTATTGTAATGGGATCGCACGGCCACCGGGCTTTAAAAGATTTGATTTTCGGCACTACGGTAAACTCAGTGAGGCATATGGTTAATGTGCCGGTGTTGATTGTGAAACCGCAAAGGGGGTAGAAGCTTCACCTAAAAAATGTGATTATTGACAATAAACCTCATGTCATTGCGAGGAACGAAGCAATCGCGAACTATGCAAATCCGCTTTGTAAAGCGTGCGATTGCTTCGTTCCTCGCAATGACATGGTGATATAGGTCACCTGGGCGTTGTGTAATGATCCGCCTGAAAAGAATTTTCCGTAAGTTTGCAAGCTTTACATCAGGATAAAATGGCCGAGGATAAAATATACATCAAAAATAAAAAAGCTTACTTTGAATACCACGTACTGGATAAATACACGGCCGGCATCAAATTGCTGGGCACCGAAATTAAATCCATACGTGAAGGGAAGGCCAATATTAATGATGCCTTCTGCACATTCATCAGCAACCAGCTTTATGTGCGTAACCTGCACATATCCGAATACTCGTACGGATCGTTCTACAACCACGAAGCCAAACGCGACCGCGTGCTGTTACTTAACAAAAAGGAACTCAAAAAACTCCTCACCCGCGGTGAAGAAAAAGGATTGACCATTATTCCCCTTGCCCTGTTCATCAGCGAACGCGGCTTTGCCAAACTTGAAATAGGCTTAGCCCAGGGTAAAAAGACTTTTGACAAACGCGAAACCATGAAGGAAAGAGATACAAAAATTGAGATGGATAGGGTGATGAAAAGGTAAGCCCCCCGGGCCCCCTAAAGGGGGAGTGAAAAAAAATAATATAAAAAAAGAGGAATGGGTTTAATTAAACTCATTCCTCTTTTTTTATAACCTGGCAAATCAAAAAGTTCCCCCTTCAGGGGGTTAGGGGGCACATCTACCAAGCCTTATCCCCTACCAACGGCACAAACCTGAAGGTATCCAACACAATCTTTTCATAATCATGCTCGGCAACTTTAAGGATGGTAACCATCTTTTGGGTTTCTTCATCGCCTACAGGGATCACTAAAATGCCGCCAATGCGCAGTTGTTTCAACAGTATTTCGGGAACGGTTGGCGCGCCGGCTGTTACAATGATCTTGTCGTACGGCGCGTGTTGGGCTATGCCGATAGAGCCATCGCCGCAAAAGAAGTGGGCTTTATAACCCATTTTTTCGGGCAGTACATATTTTGTTTTTTCGTAAAGCTTTTCCTGGCGTTCAATGGTGTAAACAGTTGCACCCATTTCAAGCAATACACAGGTTTGGTAGCCGGAACCGGTACCTATCTCCAATACTTTATCGCCTTTGCGGATGTGCAGCAACTCCGTTTGATAAGCTACAGTGTAAGGCTGCGAAATGGTTTGTCCCTCGCCTATCGGGAAAGCGATGTCTTTGTAGGCCTGATTCCAGAAAGTTTCGGCAAAAAAATAATGACGGGGCACGGTACCTATTGCTTTTAACACTTCCTTATCCTGTATTCCCTTTTTCTCCAACAGGTCAACCAATCTTTTACGTGCACCTTTTTCGCGATAATTATCTATATACTTCTGAGCCATTACAACGTAAAGTTAGCAGGATTTAGGGGATTTGAACAGCCGGATTTGATAGGTTTAGGTAATTGGTTAAGGGTTAGGTTGGTATTTTATTAACAGGATTTAGGGATTTAGCAAAATTTACAGGATTTTTTGATTGCGTGTTTATTGCGGTACTTATATTTTATTGAGGTGATTTTTCTTAGACAAGACAATCCTGTAAATCCTGCAAAATCCTTAAATCGTGTTTAATAAGGATCTACATCGGGCACCACAATACTCCCCTTACTCAGCTTGGTAGTCTGAAACTGCACAATTACATCTTTCAATATCGCTTTAGCTTTTACGATAGAAATGCCATCCTTTTCAAACTTAAGCATGATAGATTTGATATAATAATTCCTGATCCTGCTGATGAGTGGTGTTTCGGGACCGATAACCCTATCACCGAAATGTTTACGGAGCTCGTTACCGAGATAAACCGCTTGATTATATAACACCTCAGGGTTTTGGTGTTTAATATCCAGGTTAATAATGCGATAGAACGGCGGATATTTAAAGTTTTTACGCTCTGCCATTTCTGTGCTGTACAGATCATTATAATCATTTGCAATTACCTGCTTTATCACCCGGTGAAACGGGTCATAAGTTTGGATCACCACCTTGCCCTGTTTCCCCCTGCGCCCAGCCCTGCCGCTTACCTGGGCCAACATTTGAAAACTGCGCTCATTGGCACGGTAATCCGGGAATTTAAGCAGGCTGTCGGCATTGATGATACCTATGAGGGTAACATCGCTAAAATCAAGACCCTTGGCTACCATTTGCGTACCAACCAGTATATCTATTTTCTTTTCCTCCAGGTTATTCAATATGGTTTGCAGCGAATTACGGGATCGGGTAGTATCCAGATCCATCCGGGCTATGCGGGCTCCGGGTAACAGCAGGCTTAGTTCATCCTCAATCTTCTCGGTACCAAAACCTTTATATTCTAAATGAGTTGAACCACAAGCCGGACAAATAGATGGCGAATCCTCTTTATAACCACAATAATGGCAATGTAGTTTGCCGCTGCTTTTATGGTAAGTAAGGCTTACATCGCAATTGATACATTTGGGCGTATAAGCGCAAATTTTACACATCAAAATTGGCGCGTAACCGCGCCGGTTTTGAAACAGGATCACCTGCTCTTTATTGGCCAGCGCCTCGGCTATCCCGGTCATCAGCACACTGGTAAAATGCGATTGGATAGTTTTCTGCTTAATTTCCGTGGCGATGCTAATCACCTCCACCTCGGGCAGTTGCACACCGCCAAAACGTTCGGTTAACTCGGCAAAGCCATATTTATGCATTTGGGCATTATAATAACTCTCAAAAGATGGTGTGGCAGAACCCAGCAAAACCTTTCCCTGGTGCATATTGGCTAAAAAGATAGCGGCATCACGCGCATTGTAGCGTGGAGCGGGATCATATTGTTTATAGGAAGTTTCGTGTTCCTCATCAACAATGATCAACCCTAAATCATTAAAAGGAAGAAACACCGATGAGCGCGCGCCCAGAATTACTTTATAGTCGTTATTAAGTACCTTTTGCCAAACCTCCACCCTTTCGTTATCATTAAAGCGGGAATGATAAATGCCGATATCAGCACCAAAATAAATGCGCAGGCGTTCAATAATATGAGTAGTAAGCGCAATCTCGGGCAGCAAATAAAGCACTTGCCTATCGTTGCGCATCATTTCTTCTATCAGCCTGATGTACAACTGCGTTTTGCCTGATGACGTTACACCATGCAATAACGTTACATCTTTCTCTTTAAACTGGCTGCGGATGCTTTGCAACACCTCGGTTTGCTGTTCGCTTAACTCAAAATTGGTAATTGCATTTACATCTTCCTCAAACTGCAGGCGACTAACATTCTTTTCTTCGGCAAATAAAATCTCTTTTTCTATGAGCGATTTAATACTCGATTCCCCCGCTCCGCTTTCTTCTATCAGTTCATTTTTGGAGATCTTGGTTTGAGTCCTTGAAAGTTTGATATAAGCCAAAAGCGCGTCGGCTTGTTTAGGG
Organism: Mucilaginibacter dorajii; assembly: GCF_024808255.1. Taxonomy (GTDB): domain Bacteria; phylum Bacteroidota; class Bacteroidia; order Sphingobacteriales; family Sphingobacteriaceae; genus Mucilaginibacter; species Mucilaginibacter dorajii. The sequence continues at coordinate 140,378 of NZ_JANTYS010000006.1, read as the reverse complement.
GCACGTTTTTCCAGGATGGGAAATAGCTCCCGTAAGTTTTCAGGATTATTATAAACCGGGTTAAGCGTAATAAAAGTACGTTTGCGGGGCTTATACCGTTCGCTTACTTCTTCGCTGATGTGGATGATGTTCTTCTCAAACATCAGCTTTAAAATTGGCATCACCGTTTTTTGCCCAAGCAGTTTGGCAATATCACTTATGGTGAGTTCCGGCTGAATTTCAAGCGCCTCTACAATTAAAAATTCTTTATCATGCAGGCTTGCTTTATTTATCTCGTAATCGGTATTTAAAACAATACGCGTTTCGCTGGCCAGTTTAAGGGCGGCAGGTAACGATGCATTCATCACCTCGCCGATGGTACACATGTAATAATCGGCTATCCATTGCCAAAAGTGCAATTGATGCGGGACAACCACCGGCCGATCATCTAAAACCTCGATGATATATTTGGCCTCGTATTTTTCGGGGGCCAGCTGACTAATTTCCCTTATAATGGCTGTATAGAGTTTGCTTTTACCAAATTGCACCACCACCCTTTTGCCAATAGCCACGGCATCATTCATTTCAAAAGGAACACGGTAAGTATAATTTTTTGAGATAGCCAAAGGTAAAATCACCTCAACAAAAAGTGTTTTACGATCGGCAAACTCATTTTCGGTAAACTCAAACATGGTGGTGTAGAATCAAGAGTTAAGAATCAAGAGGCAAGACAAAAATTAACGCAGCTTCTATTTTCATTTTATGATTATCGTATTAATGACATACCCAAAGGGTAAAGTCTTTTATCCTTTATCCAAAAGTCCTTCATCCAAAAAGTCCTTTATCTTTTGTCCAACAGTCTAATAGTCCCAAAGTCCCCTAATCCAAAAATCCTTTATCCCTAAAAGCCCATATAGCCAGCATCAGCCAGCCTAAAATAAACAAGAGGCCACCCAACGGTGTTATCGGCCCCATATAAATAAGCCAATCCCAGCCTATAATGCTCCGGCAGCTTAACAGGTATAACGAGCCAGAGAAAAACAGGATGCCGAAGGTAAAAAGATAGTACGCAGCGCTGATCAGTTTACTTTTTGCATTCTTAATTGTTGAAAGAAAAAGCAAAGCAAATACATGATAAAAGTTGTATTGCACTGCGGTGTGCCATACGTCAAGCTGGGTAGCGGGTAATACCGCTTTCAGGCCGTGTGCGCCAAACGCACCGGTAATAACCGCAAGCATGCCTAAAACCGAAGCCGTGATGATTATTTGTTTGTTCATGCAGATATAAAAAGCTAAGTTAACCAAATGAAAGTATTACTTTAATGCCGCAGGGTAAAATTCTATCTTTGTAAAGCAACCCGCTATGAAACGACTGATAGTTATTACCTTAATTTTACTGGCTGCTACCGTATCCATAACGGTTTTGTATTTTAAAAATTTGAGCCCGCCCGGCGTACGTAATAACCAGGTGATGCATAGCATCCCCGATAATGCCGTGGCTGTATTTGAGTACAATAACGAGAAAGGGTTTTATGATATTTTCAAAGGAAATACGCTGTTAAAAGCGGTTGCCGGCCAGGAAAAGCTGAACGACCTGGATACCTTACGCAAGCTGCTGCTATCCTCTTCCCTGTCTGATTTGTTTTTCTCTGGCCAAAATGTGTTTATCTCCGTTCATCCTACCGATGCTGATAATTTAAGTTTATTGGTGACTACCACAGCAAGCAAAGGTTTTGAGCCGGATGCATTTGCCAAAATAGCGACACAATCACAAGGGGCTCTTAGCGTGGCTACTGTTCACAACGCGGTTGGCACGGTATACGATATTTTAGTAAAAGCCATAAACAAACACTTTTACATCATTAAAAAAGAGGACAATATTTTTGAAGGCAGTTTTTCAAAAGCATTGATAGATCAAACTATACTTTACAAAAGCGATAGAGGCAAAAATGTATTTGTCCCCCTGCCCGATCAGCAAAACTCCAACTCCCTGGCTAATTTGTACATCAACTACGGGCAGCTATCGCCCATGTTTGAGCAATTGTTCAAAAATAAAAACACCGATATTTTTAAAAGCTTCAGGCTGCTGCCTGCCGTTGCGGCACTTAGTTTGAATTTCAAGAATGATGCGCTGATGTTTAACGGACTTACCACCTTAAACAGTCATACGTACAGCTATTTAAACCTGTTTGCAAATCAACAGCCGGTAGTTAATCACCTGAAAGATATTTTCCCGGCCACAACAGCTTACAGTATTAATTTCGCGGTATCTGATCCGCAGAAATTCTTTACCGATCTGGCTCAATGGCATATTAAAGCCGGCATCAATAAAGAAAAAGACGCGCTATTCGCCAAAATAAGGCAGGAAACGGGCATGTTTTTGAAAACGGAGTTTGAGCATTTGTTAAGCAACGAGTTTGCCGTTGTAACCACCCGCTACCAGGAAAAATTTGCTATTGTTTCTGTTAAGGATGGCTCAAAGTTACTACCGTTAATGACCAATATCAGCACGATGACTGCTGACAACATTGGGCAATTTAACTACGAAAAACTGCCGTTCCTTTTATTGGGCGATGCTTTTAGCATTTTCAGAAAGCCTTATTTTATGATCATTGATAACTACCTGGTACTGGCAGCTACCACATCTGAACTTAAAAGCTACACAGATACCTATATCAACCGCAAATTCATCAGCAAAACGGATCAATACAACCAGTTTGATGGGCTGTTGGCCGAACGCAGCAACGTGGCCTACTTCATCAACTTTAAAAATTCGCAGCAAATATTAAAACGCGACCTTAAAGATTCATTTTACGATGCTTTTGAAAACAACCAGCCCGGTTGGCGAAACTTTTACGGAGCGGCCTACCAATTTACCGCGTCTGATAAAAATTTTTATACCAATTTTTGCATGCGTTTAAATAACGTTGATACCCTAACGGCAAAAAAGTAAATTATTTGCCCCCAATACACAACCCTAAACCTCAAAATACGTTTAAAACAACAATTAACCTTATACTTTTTATAAGGATGATCGTTTTTGATTTTTTATTTAAAAACTCCAAACGGAATAACTAAGTGCCGGTGAGGTTTATATTTATGAATAAGATTTACATTGTTATTTGCTTTCTACTCATTTCTTTCTCAGTTTCTGCGCAGCAATTCTCTCAATATAATACCGGTACAACATACGAATCTTTTGAAAATACCTCAGTGCGGTCGTTTATCCCCGATTCAAGCAGAGAGTACTCTTTTAACTTTTTGATACCCAATTTTAACGCTAACGCTTATATTACCGGCGATATACAGGGCAGTTTAAAAAACAGGTTATTTGCTAAAAGTCCTTCATATCAGTCTGACGCGTTAAAAACGGGTTTCAATAAGCTTAATCATCTTAATGCCAATGTTAATACCTATTTGTTAATGTTGAAGGCATTTACCAGCCTTAATGGCGATGTGGAAATGGGTTTATCCTACCAGATCAGGGGCGAATCGCGAGGGTTGGTAACAGACGAAACTTTGTTGCTATTTGACGGAAACGCGCCCAAAAACTTCCCTAACGGTGCTTATGATAATATTTTCAACAACAGTTTTCAGATGCAACTTTATAACCAGATAGGCTTCTCTTACCGCGAGCGCATTAATAAGCAGTTTGCCATCGGTTTTAAATTAAGTGCTTTGTTGGGTATAAAATATTCTAAATTCAACATCGACGAATCACACATAGCTTTTGATAATGTGAATGACGAGGCTACACTTGCCATGCGTGGTAAATATTATTCAAGCTATGTACCCGGCCACTTTACAAGTCATGACTACTTACCAACTTTTCGTAACCCCGGTGCTTCGATAAACTTAGGTACATCTTATTTAACTAACGACAAAATAACCCTGCAAGCTAATATTAAAGATCTGGGTTTTATTCATTGGAGCAGCCGCTCGTTGGTCGGCAACTTTGACGGGGTAGCGACTATTAAGGATATTTCTGGTACACATCGCGAAGACAGCATATATAATAGTGCCATACAAGTATTTCGATCTGGAGGCGGAGCCCCCAGATCGTTTACCACTAAAACCAACGCCAGGGCCGAATTGAGCGCATCTAAAACATACTGGCTGGATTACGATAACGATATTAAATATATTCCAACACTTATTGGATCAAAAGAGATATGGTATACGGGCTTTACCGCTGGTCTGGTTAACCATATACAATATAAAAACTATACCGGAACAGTTACCTTCACTTACGACGACTTAAAACTGTTTAATGCCGGTTTACAGTTCATGTATAAAACACCCAATATTGAGTTTTTTATGGGTACCGACAGACTGATCAACACCGGGCGCTTAGCGTTTGCGGCCCTGGGTAATCAAACACAAATTGATCATGTTGGCACATACACCGGCATGGACTTATATATGGGATTTTCCTTAAAATTTGGAGGACCAGTAGAACACCCTATGAACGCGAGCTTTATTCCAATGGGCGAAAAAGGCTTTTTCGGTCGCTTATGGAACCGCTTGTTTAAAACAGACAAATAGCGGGGTAAAAGAGTCAGGAGATTAGAGTCAGGAATTAAGACCTTTTGATTTCGGATTTGGGAATTTCGATTTCGGATTTATTTACTGGACTCTTACGGTCGAATTACCCTCCCACCTACCTATAAAATTCCAGATACGAGGCCTTTCGGGATGCCAAATACAACCAGGCAAAAAAGTCTTAACTCTTGATTCTTGACTCTTAGCTCTTTTTAGAAACTCCTGCTATAAAGTCCTTTAAATAATATGGCTCAAAGTAAGCCACATCTTCAAAATCTTTTTCGGAAAATTTTTCTATGGCTTTTTGGGTAAGATAGGTGGCTGAATTTTCGAAATTAAGTAAAAATGACGCGTTGGCGTTTGATCCTAAAACAGCTTCACATTTGTCGGCGCCATCGCCAAAAAACAGTATTTTATGATCTTTTAATAAATTGGCAAAGCCATTTTCATCAATGATATCAGCAGATGTTGCTCTTAGTTTTTCTCCGTTGCTATTAAAAACGGCGCAGTAAACCTCCATGCGGCGGGCGTCAATCATGGGGCACAAAAGCGTGCCTTCTTCTATTTTAATAGCATTATTGTTAATGACACCATAGGCCATTGCTTCCAGGGTTTCAATGGCGATAAGCGGCTTATCCAAGGCAAAACAAAGCCCTTTAGCGGTAGATACGCCTATCCGTAAACCTGTATATGAACCAGGGCCACAGCTTACAGCTATAGCATCCAGATCCTGGTAAGTATAACCGTTACCTGTTATCAACTCTTCGGTGAACAGGGTGATCACCTCGGCGTGTTTATTGCGCTCATTTACCTGTTTAAAGGCCAAAACCTTTCCATCGGCAGCCAAAGCTACCGAGCAGGATGTAGTCGCGGTTTCTATTTGTAAAATGAGGCTCATTTGTGAGTTGTGAGTTGTGAGTTGTGAGTTGTGAGTTTGAAAATTCAAAAGCACATTCATCACTTACAATACAAAAAATCAAACCTTTTAAGTAGCAGGCAGCAAGCAAAACTCAAAACCCATCACTCAAAACTTAAAACTAATATCAAGGTACAGGATCGTGCCCATGGCCCCCCCAGGGGTTACAGCTGGCTATGCGCTTTATTGTAAGCCATCCACCTTTAAAGGCACCATGCTTTTTTATAGCCTCTACCCCGTATTGCGAACATGTTGGCGTATACCTGCATGAAGCACCCGTCATCGGTGATATAAAGTACTGGTATATCCTGATCAGCAAGATAAACACGCCGCCAATAACTGTTTTAAACAGGTTTATCAGCGCATTCATATCTTTACATTACTACCTGCTGTTAATTGCTCCCCAAGTTGCGAAAGCATCTTCAGCATTTTCTTTTCTATCAGGCTGTACCGCGCAATCTCCTTACCAATGTAACCTACCGATAATACAATAGTTTTATCGGCATTTTGCAGCAAACTGTATAAATGTTGTTGTTTGTGTAACCTGTAGCTTTCACGCATACAGCGTTTTATTAAATTACGGTCAACAGCATGTTTATAACGCTTCTTGGAAACCGAAAATAATATTTGGGCAGGGTATTGCTGTGGTTCTGTATGATACAACCACGAGGCTTTAAAGGGGTAACACAAAAAAGAAGAGCCGCTATGAAAAAGCTTATCAATAAGCCTTTTATTACATAACCGTTCTTCTTTTTTAAAAGTATACATAGTTGTCTAATTGGAACCGGGATATTAGCAGATACGGTATCCATCAGTATACCCCTAAAGGCATACCATAGCAACCGGTTTATGCTTTGTGACGACCCTCGTCAGAAACTGATAATCTTTTTCTGCCTTTTGCTCTTCTGGCTGCTAATATTCTCCTACCGTTAGCAGTTGACATGCGTTCACGGAATCCGTGTTTATTTCTTCTTTTTCTTTGAGAAGGCTGAAACGTTCTTTTCATGGCTATTTTATTCTATTCGTCGTTTTAAAAACAAGAGCGCAAATGTAGTAATATTTTGAAACTTTTCAAACACTATTTTTCTTATTTGTCATTCTATTTTTGTTGGTGTAAATTAAGCGTTTTAAAACCATAAAATGAAATTATCTATCCTATTGCTTTTCACTTGTTTACCTTTTATAACGTTGGCCCAAAACACCGAAGCCCCTCATTATAAAATATATAACACCAGCACTAAAAAAGTTGCTGCTGTTACAGATATTGTGAATAATATGGCCAAAGCCGACGTGTTATTCTTTGGCGAAGAGCATAACGACTCCACCGGGCATTTACTGGAGTTGGAAATTTTTAAACAACTCGATCAAAAATATCCGCATAAAACGGCGCTTTCTATGGAAATGTTCACCACCGATTGTCAATTGGTGCTCAACGAATACCTTGCCAGCCTCATCCGCGAAAAAAACCTGATCAGCGATGCCCGTACCTGGCCCAACTATAAAGATTACCGTCCGCTGGTTGAGTTAGCCAGACAAAATCAAACACCTGTCATTGCGGCTAATGCACCATCGCGCTATACCAACATGGTTACCCGTGGCGGTTTGGGCAGCTTACAGGCTTTAGATGCCGAAGCTAAAGCATACCTTGCTCCCCTACCCATTGATACGGCTACAGGCGCTTATTACGATAAATTTGTAAAGATTATGGGAGGACATAGCGCCATGGCTGGCATGCAAATTTACCAGTCGCAAAACCTTTGGGATGCAACCATGGGATGGTCGATAGCCAAATTTTATAAAAACCACACCGAATATAAGATCATGCAACTAAACGGTGGTTTTCACAGCGAAGAAAAGCTGGGCGCAGTCGCCCAGCTTAAAAAGTACGCGCCCAACGTTAAAGTACTCACCGTTGCCGCCTATGCCGATGACAGCTTTGACAACCCCGACTGGAGCAAATTTACCCAACTGGCCGATTATGTTATTATAACAGATCCGAAATTACCGAGGAGTTTTTAGTTCATAGATCATGGTAATGTAGTGCGGTATATCGCAGATTCCTTTAACTTCCGGCCATGATCTATGAACCATCAACTATGAACATTATGCTTTCTTAGCCAATAAATCCCTTATCTCGGTCAATAAAACTTCTTCTTTTGTTGGTTCTGCCGGGGCAGCAGGAGCAGCTTCTTCTTTCTTTTTAAGGGTATTTATTCCTTTAACAATCAGGAAGATACAGAACGCTACGATCAGAAAGTCGATCACATTATTAATAAATAAACCGTAGTTGATAGCCGTTTCCGGTGTTTTGCCTACTCCCGGTTTAAGCACATACTTGAGGTCCTTAAAATCAATCCCCCCGGTAAGCATGCCTATTGGCGGCATAATAATATCAGCCACTAATGAGGTAACTATTTTACCAAAAGCGGCACCAATAATAACGCCCACGGCAAGGTCAACAACGTTGCCGCGCATGGCAAATTCCTTAAACTCTTTTATTACAGCCATAGTATAGATTTTTAGTTTATCTAATTAACGAATAAATTTCCGGGCTATCCAAACAAAAATTTCAAACTGGCCTTTATAGTCATTATTCCATTTACTATAAGTTATTTTAAAGTTAAAAGTAATTGATGTATTTTTGACACATCTTATTATGCTTAAACAAAATCTTCAACAAAAACTTTTACAAAAGCTCTCGCCGCAGCAAATACAGTTTATAAAACTGCTGCAGGTACCTACCGTATCTCTTGACACCCGCATTAAAGAGGAACTGGAAGAAAATCCGGCACTTGAAGACCTGAGTTTAACTAACTTAAATGAGCCTGTTGAAGAATACCCAGACCGCGACCCTGATGAGGATACCTATAACGGCGACGAAGAAAAGGGCGAGATGGATGAATTTAATATTGATGATTACCTGCAGGATGATAGCGTAAATGATTACGGATCGCGCTATGACCAAAACGGCGACGATGAGGACGAGCGCAAGGAGATCCCTATTGCCGTACAAAGTTCATTTTTTGAAAGCCTGCAGCTACAGCTCGATCTGCTACCGCTAAGCGATAAAGATTTCAGGATTGGTAAACAGATTATAGGCAGTTTAGATGATGATGGTTACTTGCGTAGACCTATTATGTCACTTACCGACGATCTGGCCTTTTCACAAAACGTAATGGCCGAAGACGAAGAGGTTGAAGATATGCTGAAGGTAATTCAAAGCTTTGATCCGGCCGGGGTGGGCGCCCGCAGTTTGCAGGAATGCCTGCTCATCCAATTACGCAAAAAAGACCCTAACGATCCTATTATAAAGAAAGCCATTGTTGTTGTTGAGCAATATCTTGACGAGTTTACCCGTAAACATTACGATAAGCTTGAAAAACAACTCAACATGGATTCAAATGAGTTGCGTGGTGTTGTTAATGAGATCCTGAAGCTTAACCCCAAACCGGGCGATAGTAACGAGATCAACACCAAGCAAATGCAGGTGATCCCCGATTTTCATATTTCCAATAATGATGGTGCGCTTATCCTTACTTTAAACTCCAAGAATGCACCGGAGTTAAAAGTAAGCCGCTCTTACCAGGAAATGTTTCAGCATTATGATAAGGCGGCACAAAAGGATAAAAAATTAAAAGAGGCGGTACAATTTGTAAAACAAAAACTCGATTCGGCAAAATGGTTTATTGATGCTATTAAACAGCGCCAGCAAACGCTGCTTAAAACCATGAATGCCATTATGCAGTACCAGTACGAGTTTTTCCTTACCGGCGATGACAAAAACCTGAAGCCAATGATCCTGAAGGACATAGCCGACAGGATTGGTATGGATATCAGTACCGTATCGCGCGTGGCCAACTCTAAATATGTACAAACCGAATTTGGTACCTTCCTGTTAAAGTCCTTCTTCTCTGAAGCTATCCAAACCGAAAGTGGTGAAGAAGTATCAAACAAAGAGGTTAAAAAGATATTGGAAGAACACATTGGCAAAGAAGACAAACACCATCCGCTGGCCGATGAAAAACTGACCGATATCCTTAAAGATGCCGGCTATAACATAGCCCGCCGCACCGTAGCCAAATACCGCGAACAAATGAACATCCCGGTAGCAAGGTTAAGGAGGGAGTTGTAGAGAGCAGAGCCCCCCAGCCCCCTGAAGGGGGAGTTTTTTGAATAGCAGGTTTGTTTTTGGAGCGTTCCCTTTGGGCCGTGCTGTTCGTTCATACGCGCACATGGCCTTAATCACGGGCCGGTATCCACTGCCATCACTAACGCAATTTATCTGAACCGGGATTTATAAGATTGAAGGATTAACACGATTGTCAAATAAAAAAATTCCAGTCCTTATTCTTTAATCCAACAATCCTTACTCCAAAAAATCCTTGCTCCTTTGTCCAAAAATCCTTACTCCAACAAATGACTTATTTCAAAAAGCTGCTTGATCTGCTTAATCAGGAAAAAGAAGAAGATCGCAGCGCATATCTTAAACAAACAGAAAACACATCCGCCGCCGACAGGCGGGCACAGGGCCTTAGCTGGTATCCTATTGCTATCCGCAATACCGAACCGGGCCGTGGCGATTATATCAATGTGGAGGTTGAGCGTACCACACACCAGGACTTATCGCATCAGCTTAGGTTTGGTGTGCCTGCAGCATTATTCAGCAACCACAATCCTAAAAAGGACCGTGTAGAAGGCATTATCACCTACCAGGGCGGCAACCGCCTAAAGATCACCTTATATACCGATGAGCTACCCGATTGGGCACGTGACGGCAAATTAGGCATCGACTTGCTGTTTGATAACAACAGCTATGACGAAATGCTGAAAGCCATTAAACAGGCATCAGCATTAAGCGAAAAACCGAAAGAAGGTCGGCTTATCAATATCCTCACCGGCAAAACATCGCCTGCATTTGCTGAAAGTATTACCCCTTTACCTATCTCACGTTTAAACACTTCGCAACTGGCGGCGGTAAATAAAATTGTATTAGCGCAGGACCTTGCTATAGTGCATGGGCCACCGGGAACGGGTAAAACCACTACGCTGGTACAGGCCATTTGTTTATTGGCCAAACAAACCCGTAAACAGATCCTGGTGGTTGCACCCAGCAATACCGCTGTTGACTTATTAAGCGAAAAATTAACGGACGAGGGTCTTAATGTGTTGCGCATAGGCAACCCTAACCGGGTATCAGACAAACTGGTGTCGCTTACACTGGATAGCAAAATGGCCGAGCACGCGGATAATAAACTTATCCGCACCTTAAAAAAGCAGGCGAGTGCTTACAAGGATATGGCGCATAAGTATAAGCGCAGCTTCGGCAAATCGGAACGCGACCAGCGTAAGGCCCTATTTAACGAGGCCCACAAGATCATGAAGGATGTTGCCCTAACCGAGCAGCACATTATTGACGACCTGGTGAGCAAAGCGCAGGTAGTGACCGCAACCTTGGTAGGTTCAAACCACTACACCATTCGCGAGGTACTATTTGATACCGTAGTAATTGACGAAGCCGGCCAGGCTTTAGAACCCGCCTGTTGGATCCCGATACTGAAAGCACAAAAAGTGATCCTGGCAGGCGATCACCTTCAACTGCCACCTACCATTAAATCAAACGAAGCTGCCCGTGCCGGCTTGAGTACTACCCTGCTCGAAAAATGCGTGGCCCTGCATCCCGAAGCGGTAGTTTTATTAGAAGAACAATACCGGATGAACGAGGCTATCATGGGCTTTTCATCGCGCGAGTTTTATGGCAGCAAATTAAAGGCGCATACATCCGTAGCAAACCGACTGCTGTTTAATGGCGATATCCCGGTAAGCTTTATTGACACCGCAGGCTGCGGCTTTGAAGAGCAGCAGGCAGGCACCAGTACCTACAATCCAGATGAAGCAGTGTTGCTATTTAAACATTTGAACCGACGGATAAGCGAAATAGATCCTACAACCAAGTTCCCCTCCATCGCGGTAATATCGCCCTATAAAGAACAGATCAGAACGCTGAACGAATTGTTATTGGCCAATGAAACGTTAATGGCCCATGCAGCTGATATCACCGTAAACACGATAGATAGTTTCCAGGGACAGGAACGGGATGTGGTATACATAAGTCTTGCCCGCAGCAATGCCGATGGCGACATAGGCTTTTTAGCAGATATCCGCCGTATGAACGTAGCCATGACCCGTGCCCGTAAAAAGCTGGTGGTTATTGGCGATAGCGCTACCCTAACCCGCTTAAAATTTTATACCGATTTTATTGATTATACCGAACAGCTTGGCGGCTACCAAAGCGCCTGGGAATACGCCGGCGATTAAATATTACTACTTTATTACCATACGAACCACAAGCCAGAGGCTTGCGGTTCGTATGGTAATTTTTCAGTGTTATTCGCTGCCGCAGGGCTCCGCCTTGTGGCCCGCGTTTAGGTAACCGACGATCTCGGTAACCAAATTACAATAACCTTAACCCGCAACAGCCTTCATTTTCGCCAAGGCCGTTTTAGCCACAACCAAGGCATCCTGCGCATAGTAACCCTTATTAAACACCTCGCATGAGATGATCAATGGCTTATCTGGATGCTTTGCCCGTTTCAAAATCTGTTTTATAGGAGCTATCCCATCGCCGGGATAAACCCGATCAGGTTCCGAGATCTTTTCGGGACTGATACCTGCCGGGTAATCATTTACGTGGAAGATCTCCAAAGCGCCATCGCCCACAAAAGCCAAACCTTCAACCGGCGACTGGCCTTTGTACACATGGAATACATCCAGCAAAATACGGGCATCAGCATCACCGCAGGCCGCGACTACATAAAGCACCTGGCTCACCTGTTTCAGATTTACCGATCCGCCCCACATTTCCAATTGAGGTATCACACCACTTTGTTTACCCATTTTAAAAATAGTGCTGTATCGTTCGGCAATAGTATTTAAACCTATCAGCGGTAATTTGATAGCGCCTGCCGGCGGAGCGGCTATCCGGTGGCAATCAATTTTGGCCAGCATATCCATTTCGCCCTGTAGTTGCGTAAGCGCTTTTTGACGGGTGGCATCATCATCCACAATCCATTGAGCAAAACCGATGGCGTTTTCAACTTTTAATCCCAGGCCATTGATGATCTTTTTGGCCTCAGTTAACGAACCACCGCTTTGCAGGTAGGTTTGCAAAGTATCCAGCCAAATCTCTACCGATGTAAAGCCCGCTTTGGCTGCTACTTCCAACTCCTTTATAAAACCCAGGTTTTGCCCACGAATGGTGCTCATATTAAGCGAATAAACAAAACCGGAATCCTTTTTATCTACCTTAATAGCCGCCACTGCTGCCGGGCCACCTAAAACAGCAGTACCGGCAGCAATAGCCGTAGTTTTGAGCATTTGTCTCCTGTTAAAATCCCCTACCATAGCTTAGTATTTTAAACCTTTAATGTAAGCGATGGTCACCGGAATCTGGGTGGCATATGACGGACTTTCATCTTCAATAAAATAATGTTTTACCCCAGCTTTACGGGCTGCTTTCAATACCTCAGGAATATTGATCTGCCCGGTTCCTAAGGCCACGTCATTTTTTGTATCAGTGCCACCGGTAAGGTCATTAGCTACTCCTTTGCGGATGTCTTTTAAATGCATCAGTTTTATCCGGGTTGGATATTTGTTGATCAGCGCCGCCGGATCCTGCCCGCCATGGAACGACCAAAGCAGATCAATCTCAAAAGAAACATATTTGGGGTTGGTATTTTTGGCGATATAATCAAACAGGGTACCATCCTCATACTTACCAAACTCATAGCCATGGTTATGGTAGCAGAAAGTAAGCCCGGCTTCGGCCAGGATCTGCCCTACCCGGTTAAAATCGGTCACCGCTTTTTTAGCATCATCCAAAGTAAATTCCTTACCATGCGGAATCCATGCTACCATCACATATTTAGCACCCAATATTTTTGCTTGTTTAATCACATCGCCGGGGCTTTTCACAATATCATCATAACCCGCGCCAATAGAAGGAATGCTGATGCCTCTTTCGTTACACAGCTTCCTGAATTCTTCGGGCGGCATACCTTTAGGTTCCTGTCCCTCAATTTCGGTGATGCCGAATGATTTAATGGTATCCAATACCGCGATAGTTGCTTTGGGCATACTGCTGCGAAAAGTATAAGCCTGTACGCCAACAGGCGCAACAAAAACCGGTTTGCCGCTTTGGGCAAAACTTTGGCCTGCCAATAAGCCGGTTAACGCGGTTGTTAATATGATTGATCTTTTCATTTGTATGTTATTATTGATGTTTAATTATTCTTCAAAACGAATACCGCTTAATTTGAGGATACCATCGTTTGGTTTGGTACGTTTAATAGCAAAAATGAATACATTATGTTTGCCGGTAATGGGCTTTTGTACATCGCCGCTTAGCCAGGCCAGTTTATCCCAGCTACCGGTATCACCGTAAACAGTTGAGCAAATTACGGGGCCTGCCTGCGAATCCATCCTTACCTCTATCTCACCATCAATACCTTTTGAAGCGTATTGAAAACTCAGTTTTTTAATATTAGTTAAATCAAGATCGCGGTACAGGATAAAAGATTTATGGTTACCAAGCGACAAATCATCCTTAAAACGATTGAAACCATTCAATTCATCGGCATAAACGGCTTTAACATCTGCATTGCGTAAGGTAACTACATCGGTACCTGTAAGCGGACCAACCAATTTACCGCCTTTATCTGTATAAGAGGCCAACAATGTGTATTGCCCACGCGGTTCGGCATCGCTGAATTTAAGGTTTAAGTTGCCTTTTGATGGTAACGGTGTGACCTTGCTTTTGGCATCGGTTAAGGAGAAAATGTATTTAACAATCTCTTTGGTATCGGCGGTCGAAAGTTGCGGATGAGCGCTCATCACATGCTCGGTTCCCCAACTGCCCGCACCGCCTGCTATGATCTTTTTTGATAATTTATCAACCGATCCTTTTTGTGTTTTGTAACGGTTGGCTATCGCTATAAAGCTTGGTCCAACAGCTAATTTATTAACGGTATGGCACGATTTGCAATCGCTGGCCGCCATTAATGCCTTACCAGGGTAACTGATCTCATTTGCAGATAAAGCAGCCAAACTTTGCACCGCTTTACCATCCGTAGATGGCTGCGGATTATAAATATAAAACAGCTTCACTTTAGCAGGGGTGATTACTTTATCTTCCTGGTCTTTAACCACCACACGGTATTTAAAAGGCTTGCCTTTCCATATAAACGACTCATTATCAACACTGGCGATGGTTACTATCGGCCGGGTGTTACCCACGTGTACCATCGCCGTATCCCGGCCAATAAGGCCGCCTTTATCGGTAACCTTTAATATGGTTTTATAAACGCCGGGCTTGGTAAATGTATAACTTGCTGATGCAGTGGTTGCGCCAATTGTTTTGCCATCAAACAACCACTGATATGTTATCTTGTCATCATCATCAAGATCCTTACTGTTTTGGCTGCTAAAGCTAACAACTAATGGTGCCTGTCCGCTTATTTCTTTTTTGGCAGGTTGTTCTTTCAATTCGGCAGTTAAAAATTTGGTATGCTGATAGTAGGATTGTATAGCCGTATCAATTATCGACGCTTTGGCTATAGGCGCGCGGTTACCGGTATTGTATTCTATTTTTACCAGGCGGGCATCTTCATTTTGGGCACCGTAAACAGATCCATACTCCAGCATATACAAAGCACCATCGGGACCAAACTGCATATCAATCGGCCGCCTGAAATCGCCATTGGCAGGCATGAAGGCTTCGTTGCGCAGGTAATTTTCATTTTGATCGAATTTCAACCCGATAACCCAGTTACGCATCCAATCGGCAACAAACAGTGTTCCGTCATAGTATTCGGGGAATTTGTTTGGATTTTTAACATTGGCGTCGTACTCGTAAAAATCGCCGCCAATTGCGCATCTGCCCCCCAAACCCAATTCAGGAAACTCATCAGATGCCGCGTACGGATACCAGATCATGGCGGGCATAGCCGGAGGCAATACATTTAAGCCGGTATTATTGGGCGAATTATTTACCGGCCTTTTAGGGTCAAACATTGGCCCAGGTGCAGCATTCACAAAATCCCAGTGCGAGTATGGATAGTTATTACCCACAAAATACGGCCAGCCAAAATTACCGGCCTTACGGGCCTGGTTAAACTCATCGTACCCACGCGGGCCACGGGGTGAATCGTTACCCGCATCAGGGCCTATTTCGCCCCAATACAATACGGAAGTTTTAGGATTTACCGCTATCCGGTATGGATTACGGCAGCCCATCACATAAATTTCGGGCCTGGTTTTGGCAGTGCCTTTAGGGAACAAGTTTCCTTCGGGGATGGTGTAAGTACCATCAGCCTCGGGGTGAATCCTTAATATTTTACCTTTCAAATCATTGGTATTGCCCGCGCTGCGTTGTGCATCCAGACTGTAATGTTCCTGACCTGGGCGCTCATCTAAGGGCGCATAACCATCAGATGGGAAGGGACTTGAACTATCGCCTGTAGAAAGGTACAAGTTACCATCTTTATCCCAGGCCAGGGAGCCACCATGGTGCGCGCCGCTTACCTTTTGTACCGGTACTTTAAAAAATACTTTTTCCGATTTCAGGTCGAGCACGTTATCGGTACTTAACTTAAACCTCGATAGCTGAAAGTTTAGCGGCTCGGTAGTTTGCCCGGCCGGCATGTAATAAATGTAAACAAACTGGTTGCTTTCAAACTTAGGATCGAGTGTTAAGCCTATTACTCCCGTGCCACCTTCATAGGTGATAGGGAATTTATGGATCACCTTAAACTGCTTTGTTTTGGTATTATAAACCGAAAAGTTGCCCATCAGTTGCGTAAAAAACACCCTGCCATCTTTAGCGCAAGCCAGCTCCATAGGCGATGCGATGTTGCTTACCAATACCGTTTTTAAAAACCGGGTTTGATCTGGCGCTACCTTAGAGTAGGCTTTACTGTAATCCAATGATTTGCCATTGCCCATGGCATATTTGATACCGCCAAGCATCTGTCCTAAAAATAAGGGATCGCTATAACTTTCATCAGTATGGCCGCAACCGGTATAAAACGAGCGGCCGCCATCAAACTCATGAAACCAGGTTATGGGATGGTTTGCGCCGTTGGTACCGCCGTCATAAGTATTTTCATCTAAACTGGCCAAAACATGGATGCCGCTGTAAATTGATTTATAGTTATACCATTCGTCGGTACGCTCCCACCGGGCAGGCAAACCGGCGGTGATGGGATTGGTTCTATCGGTTACATCAATAGTAGCCTTACGAATATTGGAGTTATTAGGATGGCTTGAAAAATAAGCCCCAACCAGTTTGCCGTACCACGGCCAATCATACTCGGTATCGGCAGCGGAGTGGAAACCCGCATAACCGCCGCCGGCCTGTATATACCGTTCAAAAGCAGCCTGTTGAACCGCGTTGAGCACATTTCCTGTGGTACACATAAATATGACAGCATCGTATTTTTTTAAATTCTCATCGGTAAAGGCCTCGGCATTGGTAGTTGTATCTGCCTCAAAATTATTTTCTTTACCCAGCTTTTGAATAGCCGCCACACCAAAGGGGATACAGGAATGGTGCCAGCCCAAGGTTTTGGAAAATACCAGTACATGCTGCGCAGTCACGGGCTTTTTAAAAGAGTAAAGCCCAAAGCTGAGCCCGATCAATAAAATACAGGTGAGTTTTAATTTTAATGACATGAGTTGAGAGATTTAGTTGATGTTCCTGTTAACACATCCGGTATTTTTTGCACCATGCCGCCAAAAAATCGCCCATAAAAATGAGGGCAAATCAATGGTGATAAAAACATATCAGGTTAAGACAAAAAAGTACAGGACAATTAATTGGTTAAACAATATTAGCGTTTTAGGCATTGATTGTGTAATAAATACACACTTATTTTACCGTCTGTTTGTTTTGTAAGCGAATTGTTACGGGGTATTTTAAATCGATTTATTTGTTGTCGCAAACAGAATTTTAAATGTCGGATACAGCCATTTGCAAGTATGAAGGATCGGCTTAAATTTGTTATATGCAAAGTTTGTTTAGGCAGATCATCAAAACAGGTATTTTTACTTTATCAATTATGAGCACAACCATTAAAAGCCATGCGCAGTCGCCCGGTAAATATGCACAAGTAAACGGCATTAAAATGTATTATGAAATTCATGGTACCGGGCACCCCTTAGTACTCATTCATGGTGGTGGTTCAACCATGCATACATCATTTGATAAAATTATGCCCGAATTAGCCAAAACCCATATGGTGATCGGTATTGATCTGCAAAACCATGGGCGTACATCGGCCAGGGATATCCCTGAAACTTTTGAAGAGGATGCCGACGATGTGGCCACATTGCTTACCCAATTAAATATTACCGGTGCCAATGTTGTTGGCTTTAGCAATGGCGGCAGTACCACGCTGCAATTAGGGATCAGGCATCCCGAATTGGTGCATAAGCTGATCGCTATTTCGGCTGTATATAAAAGAAACGGTATGTTCCCCTGGCTTTGGGATATGATGAAAAATCCGACATTGGCAAATATGCCTCAAATTTATAAAGATGTTTATTTAGCTATTCCGGGCAATACCCAGGCCGGTTTACAAAACATGCATGATAAAGACGCGCAAAGAATGGTGAGTTTTAAGGATTGGCCAGACGAGCAGATCAAATCAATACAGGCCCCTACCCTGGTGATTGTGAGTGACCAGGATGTGGTAACGCCTGAGCACGCTATTGAAATGTCGCGTTTATTGCCACACGGCCGGTTGGCTATTATGCCCGGCACCCACGGCGAGTTTATAGGGGAAATTATGGCACCAAACCCAAATAGTAAAATACCAGAACTATTTGTGGCGATGCTTAACGAATACCTGGCAGCCCCAATACCCGGTGTTAAATAGCCCTTAGGGGATCTATTAAGTAACAATACCTGCACTTCATTATTTCATTTTAGTTTTTAGGTTAAAAAACATAAGTTTGATGCTGTAAAAACCAATTGATACACTTAATGAGCAAGGCAAAAGCACTTTCAACCGTACCATCATTTATACGCAATGCGGTAACCCATATCCATCCCGAAAGTCATACTTTCATGATCCACAAGGTTAAGGATACCTGGTTGGAAATTAGCTATGCCGAGGCTTTGACCAAAATAGATGCCATATCGGCCTGGCTGCTTGAATTGGGCATCCAAAAGGGCGACAGGCTTTCGCTGATCATTGAGAACGGGCCCAATTATGTTTATTACGATCAGGCCCTGCAACAGATCGGAGCCATCAATACATCTATATATCCCACCCTTACCGAAAACGAGATAGAGTATATCCTCAATGACTCCGGTGCCAAAACCATCATTGCCGGTAACCCGTTCCTGTTTCGCAAGGTATTGAAGATTGCCAATAACTGCCCGGACCTCATCCGCATTATCCCGGCATTTGACGATTTTGAAAAATTTAGCGATAAGATTTCACTTAACGCTGGTGTAGTGGGCTTTGACCAGGTGATTAAAGAAGGCCTGCACGTTATTGACCAATACCGCCCGGCCATCAATGCCGCAAGGGAGGCCATTTTGCCAACAGATCTATCGTGCCTTATCTATACGTCTGGCACTACCGGCATCCCTAAAGGTGTAATGCTTACCCATCATAACCTTACCGAAAATGCCCACAATAGTGTAATCCAGATTCCGTACGTAACCAAAAACGACCGTTTTTTGTCATTCCTGCCATTATCACATGTTTTTGAGCGTACCATTTACCATATTGCTATTTTAAAAGGCTCACAAATAGCCTTTGCCCAAAGCCTGGAGTTATTAGCCAAAAATATGGCCGAAACTCAGCCTACCATCCTGTGTTGTGTGCCACGTTTGTTAGAACGCATTCATGATAAGGCTATTAAAAGTGGCACATCAGCGGGCGGCATCAAAACAAAGATCTTTTTATGGGCGTTTGAGGTAGGTAAAAAAGTACGTCATGCACAAGAGGTGGGTAAATCCCCGGGAGTGATATTAAAAGCCAAACATAGCATAGCCGAAAAACTGGTATTCAGTAAGATCAAAGAAAAAACAGGTGGTAAGCTACAGTTCATGGTATCGGGCGGTGGCGCGTTACCTAAAAATATCGGTGAATTTTTCGGCGACCTGGGTATTGTGATATTAGAAGGTTTTGGATTGACAGAAACATCACCAGTTATGGCTGTTACCGAACGCCACCGGGTAATTTACGGTACTGTAGGCCGTATTATACCTGGCATTGAAGTGGCCATTCAAAATGTAGAAACTAAAGAGATCTACTCGATACAAACTCACGATAACTTTAAAGAAAATACGGAGACCGAAGAAGGCGAGATCATTGTGCGTGGCCATTGCGTAATGAAGGGCTACTGGCACAAACCCGAGGAAACCGCTACTGTTATTGATGCCGATGGATGGTTCCATACCGGCGATATAGGCAGATTTTTCCGTGGTAACCTGCAAATTACCGACAGGCTTAAAAACATGCTGGTTAATGCTTACGGTAAAAATATTTACCCTACCCCTGTTGAGAACACCTACCTTAAAAGCCCTAAAATTGAACAGGTATTTTTATTGGGCGATAAACGGGAATACATAACCGCTATTATAGTACCAGGCAAAGAAGGTTTGCAGGAAACATTCGGCTTGAATAACGAGTTTTTTGAAAAGCCCGAAATATTTATTGACGATAAAGAGATTGTAGACTGGATTAGCCAGGATATCCGCAAATTCAGCAATGAGCTGGCCAAGTTTGAGCGTATCAAAGCATTCAAAGTAAAGCGTAACCCCTTCAGCATGGAAGAAGGCGAAATAACCCCAACCATGAAAGCTAAACGGAAGGTAATTGAAAAGAAATACGCCGCCGATATTGACGAAATGTACGTGGGCGAAGTGGAAGCGGACTAATTTTTGATTTGAAGATTTGAGAATTTGAAAATGATTTTGCCTGAACCACGATTTATAGGATTAAAGGATTATCAGGATAGGTTTACCCATGCAAGTCAAATCTGATAAATCGGCATAATCCCGGTTCAGAAAAAATCGGCATAATCCTCCAATCAACAATCAATTTTACTAACTTTGTTAGCATGAAGCGATCTGGCAGTGCTGACTTACCCTTACATTATGGCTACGTACCCACCTGGCTTGCCGAGCGGATGGCTAAGCTGGGGCTTGCCGTGGTTGAAAACATTGTGTTAGATTATGGTAAAGACGAAGTTTTACGCCGCCTGAGCGATCCGTTTTGGTTTCAGAGCCTTGGGGCTGTGATGGGCATGGATTGGCATTCCTCGGGCATTACAACCTCTGTAATGGGTGCATTAAAACGATCTGTTAATCCGCGCAGTCGCGAATTGGGCATTTACATTTGCGGTGGCAAAGGCAGACACTCTAAGCAAACCCCGGCCGAGTTGATGAAGATTGGCGAGCTTACCGGTCTTGATGGCGATTACCTGGTAAAATGCAGCAAGCTAAGTGCCAAGGTAGATAATACCGCTATACAGGACGGCTTTCAACTATATACCCACAACTTTATTTTAAGCGATACCGGTAAATGGGCCGTGGTGCAGCAAGGCATGAGTGATGCAAGCAGCACCGCCCGGCGCTATCACTGGCATTCAGAGCAGCTAAGTTCTTTTGTGAATGATCCGCATACCTCCATCTACGGGCAAAACAACGGATTGATCCTGAATATGGCAGATAGTCAGGCCCAAACCTCAAGAGACGGCGTGATGCAAATAGCCAGTGAAAACCCAGAAATTATGACCAGGGAGATCAGCAAGCTGGTGATGCCCAACCACCACGAGGTAAAGGCAAAAGATATCGACCTTAAACGTCTTGGCGCGGTTTTGTGGCTGGCCCATGAAAAGCAACCCGCCGATTTTGAGGGTCTGCTGATGTTACAGGGCTTAGGTCCGCGCACATTGCAATCGCTGGCCCTGGTAAGCGAGGTGATTCATGGTACTCCCTCCCGGTTTAAAGATCCGGCGCGGTTTTCATTTGCCCATGGTGGTAAGGATGGGCACCCTTTCCCTGTGCCTACCAAAGTTTATGACGAAACCATCAACACCTTACAAAACGCTTTACACAAAGCCCAAATTGGCGAATCGGAAAAGAATGAAGCCATCAAACGGCTGCATAAAATAGCCGAGAATGCCGAAAAGGACTTTACCCCCAACGCAAATTTCGATAAGGTAATAGCTAAAGAGCGTGAAGATTCCTGGAAATATGGCGGTCGTACGGTAGTGGGCAAAGCAATGCCGCCAACGCAACAACAATTAAAGTTATTTTAAATAGAAGCTAAAAGCAAAATGCACAAAGCTTAAAGCTAAGATTCTGATTTGCAATACTCATTCAGGAGTTTTGTGTGAAATTATTTAATAGACTTTATATAAAGTAGTACTGATCATCCTGGCCGAATCAAGGTGGGCCTGTAACGATGGCATTGCTTTTCGGGCAAAATCAGACAGGTTAGGGCTTTTATTCTGTGCGGCAGCTTTAAAAAGGGTTAAATCCTGCTCATGCTGGCTTACCACCATCCCCATATAAGCCTTATCAAACTCGGCAGCTTTTTTTTGCTCAAGATCGGTAATTAGCTGCAAATTTGCCGGGCTAATAGTATCCTCGGCACTTACGAAATTATCGGTTTCCAATTTTTTAAGATTATCCGCCAGCAAAGTATGATCATCTATCATCGCCTTAGCAAACTGGATAACCTGCTGATTTTTGGAATTTGAAATAGCCAGGCCTGAAGCTTTTATAGTGATTAGGCTGCCTTCCATCCCGTTTTTAAGAAACATCAGGCCGCTATCGTCCACCAGGGCTTTATCATTATAATTATTGGCGCGTTTGTTACTCTGGCACGATTGAACCGAAATAAGGGTAATTAAACCCAATAAAAAGCTTGCTATTTGCTTCATTTATAATTGATGTTACGTACTTGTTAAGGTGTAACAACAAAAGTGTCAACTGGTTTACCAATGTAGCATAATAATATTATGTTGAAGCAATTACGCTCCTTCGTTTTGTAATAAGCAGGCTTTGCGGGCAAAATATCTCCTTAGCACCATCGCAGGCAACATAATATCCTTTATATTAGTGGGATTTTATTTTTACCACCTGCAATACTTTTTATGACCAAACCTTATTTGTCACAATTCCACCCTTTAAAATCGTTTGTAAATTATTTTAACGCAACCGTTTTACTTATCCTATGTAGTTTAATCCCGTTAACAACCGTTGCCCAGCAAAAGCTTCCTTATAATTTACTTTGGAAAATATCTGGTAAAGGCCTAACCAGGCCATCGTACCTGTTTGGCACTATGCATGTTAAAGACAAGCGAGCCTTTGGGTTCAGCGATTCAGTGATGCTGGCTATTCAAAGCTGCCCATCATTCGCGCTTGAAGTACACCCGGATACGCTGATGAAAAAAATGTTCATTACAGCCCGCGAACGCGATAGTACACGCAGTTTGCGCAAATGGCTTACAGATGCAGAATATCAAAAACTGGCCAAACGATTTAAAGAAAAAAACGGATATCCAATGGGTAACCTTGATCCGTTACGGGTAGAATCGATGATGGAGCCCGAAAAGAAAAGGCCCGACGATAAAAAATCTTTTGTTGATGCTTACCTGTTTGGTATAGCCCGTACCTTAAACAAAAACGTTTATGGCTTGGAAAATGCTTCTGAGCAGTTCGATGAATATTTCGGATCAAAATCCGAGCAGTTGAAAAGGCGGATTGCAGACCTTGTAGATGAGGACGGCGAAAAAGATAACAACAAACTGGATAACCGGGAAAAACTGATAGATGCCTATAGCAAGGCCAATCTTGAACATATTTTAAGTTTATTGGGCGACGACGAACTCAATAGCGATATTATGGTAGCCCGCAATAAAGTAATGTTTAACAGCATTTTATCACACCTGGCAACAGCGCCTATATTTTCGGCAGTGGGCGTTGCTCATCTCCCCGGCGATAATGGACTGATCTCGCTGTTAAGAAACGCAGGCTATACTGTAACACCTGTTACGGCCAACTTTACCGGTATCGCAGCAAAATACACTACCGATGTAAGCAAATTAAAGTGGCAAACTTTTACGGATAATGAGCAGGGATATTCACTTGATTTGCCATTTATGCCGATGAAAACAGACCTGCTTTACGGCTTAAGCAGTATCATTTACCCCGATATTGCCAATGACGTTTTCTTTGGGGCCTACGCTATTAGGGAAGGGTCAACTACCCGGCCGGTAACAGACGACGATATCATTCAAAAAACCATCAATAATTTTAAAGCGAACGAACGAAACCATATTTTGAGTAAAAAGCCCATCATCGTAAATGGATTTAAGGGAACGGATATTACCATGAAAACCGACGCCGAACTTTTCCGGATCAGGCTAATCATCAGCAACAATTTTCTGTATTGTCTTTACGCCGGTAATGATTTAGAAAGCGTTAACTCTGCCTACGCCAACCGTTTTTTTGATTCATTTAAAAGTTTCAAAGTTGCGGAAAAACCGGCTTCAAACTGGATAACATTTAAGAACGATACCGGCGCATTTTCGGTGCATTTACCAACACAGCCCAAATTGATAGAAAAAGAATTGGCAAACCCGGCGGGCACTAAAACCGGAACGATCAAAATTAAGATCTACATGGCCATAGATAGCCTCAACATGCGAAACTACCTGGTAAGGTATAACGATTTTCCGATTCAGAACTATCTTGCAGATAAAGAAAAAGGATTTACAGCGGCTGTAAACGAATTTAAATCGAGAGGTAAAATAGTGGAAGAGCCGAGGAAAATATTTAAAGATGGTTATGAAGGACGGGAATTAAAGATTATGCTGGCCGGCAAATACAATTGTACCATTCAAATATTTGCAAGGGGTAACCGGTCTGTAATGCTATTAGCACAAGACCTACAGGAAGGCTCTACCGAAAAATCGACAGATGATTTCTTTGATTCGTTTACATTTACCCCTTATTTGCCTGCTAAACTCATCCCTTATACAATTGATGACGGAACTTTCAAGTGCATGGTATTCCCCGAGATAAAAACAATTAAAGATACCGTAGATACCTATAACTCATTTTTAACGTCAGCTTCTACTGTTTTTTTACTCAATCCGGTATCAGGGGGCTCCTTCAATTTTGAGCACGCGTACGTAAGTAAATACTACAGGACAAAAAATGTCGATTCATTGTATAAGCATATGATCCATAAATTTGTTGGATATAGCGATACGCTATTAAAAACAGATAGTGTCAACACAAATGGTATAAGCGGCAGGGAATTTTTATCGAAGAAAAAGGATTCGGATCAAAAAAAGAGGAACCGTATTTACATCAACAATGGCGATTTACTTTACTTTTCGGAGTTTACAGCCAATGAGGAACTTTTTGATCAAAATGCTAACGCATTTCTTAATTCCCTTACTAAAAATCATGACACCGCGCCTATTAACCTAAGCTCTTCAAAGGCGCAATTGATTGTTAATGATCTTTCAGCCACAGATACTACCACAGCTAAGTATGCCCGTGGAGCGCTCTCCTATTATGATTTTGAAAAAGATGAGCTACCCTACTTATACAAAGCCCTAAACAGAACTTATCCCGATGATACTTTAGGCACCGGTACCCGTGGTAAACTCATCAAAACTTTAGTCAAAGTAAATGACGAGAAAACACTTGATGAACTGCAGTCGCTTTATAAAAACCCCGGCACCAGCGATATACTTAAGGTGGCCATTTTAAATACCCTCCCCGATGTAGATAAAAAGGCGGGGTACGATATTTATCTTAATTTGTTAACCTCATCAAAGGCACTAAAAACCGATGAAAATTATGAGATTTTCAGTCCGATGCGTGATTCCCTTGATTTTGTGGCCGCAAATTTCGATAAGATATATTCACTACTTCAATATCCGGAATATCGCACAAATTTACTATCGGTGGCGCGCTCCATGGTGTATGAAACTCAAAAAGGGAAATATACACCATTGATAAAAAGCAAATTTCAGGCACTTACACAATATGCCCAAAGCGACCTCGATGATTTTATCGCCAAAAAAGATACAAGCGTTAAGTGGTTTTCGGGTGGATATAATTACCTGGGCCTAATGCAGGAAATCACAAATCAGCCCATCACTGATAGTTTTACAACAAAACTGATAAAAAATGATGAAAATGAGCTTTCCGATGCTGTTATCACCAGAATAGCCAATCATTTGCCCATAAATCAAAAGTTATTGAACACACTTTTAGATAGTATTGCAATCCGGTATGATCTGATGCAGAGTTTAAGTAAGGCAAAACAACTGGACAAGGTACCTCTTAAATATAAAAAGCAGGACGAATTTGCCAAATTATGTATGTATCAATCTATTTCGGCAGATGAAGACGATAGCACACCGGAAAATCTGGTATTATTGGGTAAAATACTGGATAAAGGTAGTTTATATTACGCGTTTAAATACCAATCAAACTATAACGACGAAAAGACGGATTACATTGGAATTTCCGGCCCATATGTATTGGGATCAACCAAACTCGATTTCTCTATTTACAGATGTTATGACAATAGCATAGTAAAAGAAACCAACTGGCAACTACAAGCTAAAGGGCTTATTATTAAACTAAAGGAGCAAAATAAGACGCAACTGGCCAATTTGGCCAAATAGCACTTAAAAATAAAAGCCGGATAGTTCATTACAACTTCCGGCTTTTTTATTTTGGGTTTATAGGGTTCTTAAAACACCTGGTCGAATTGATTAACGGCGTCTTTACTTTCCAGTAAAGAATGGCCCATCAAAAATTCATCAACCTTGCGGGCTGTTTCACGGCCTTCAGAAATTGCCCATACTACCAGCGACTGGCCACGGCGCATATCGCCTGCGGCAAATACTTTGCTTACATTGGTACGGTAAACACCTTCTTTGGCTTTAACATTTTTACGGTCATCAAGCTCAACACCTAATTGTGCCAATAAACCTGCAGGCTGCGGATAAAGGAAACCCATAGCCAGGAATACACGCTGACACGGAATTTCGCGCTCAGAACCTTCCACAACGTGGAATTTTACCGGGCGGCCCATAAAGTCCTGCTCCCACTCAACATCAACAACTTTTAAAGCGCGCAGGTTACCTTCTTCGTCGCCTAAAAACTCCAGGGTGTTAACGCCCCAGAAACGATCTGCACCTTCTTCATGCGAACTGGTGGTTTTTAGCACCATTGGGTAGGTTGGCCACGGCATGTGCTGTGTACGCTGTGCCGGTGGCTGAAACATCACCTCAAATTGTTTTACAGATTTTGCGCCCTGGCGGTTTGATGTACCCACGCAATCGCTGCCGGTGTCACCGCCGCCAATCACAACTACATCTTTATCAGTAGCAATAATATCATCGCCAACAACATCAATATTGCTTACACGTTTGTTTTGCTGCTTTAAAAAGTCCATCGCAAAATGGATGCCTTTTAACTCCCTGCCAGGGATCATCAGGTTACGCGGCACGGTTGAACCACCCGCCAATATAACGGCGTCATTACTGCGTAATAACTCGTCGGCAGCAACATTTACACCTACTTCGCTGTTCAGTTTAAATACAACGCCATCTTTTTCCATTACTTCGATACGGCGCTCAACTACGGTTTTCTCTAATTTAAAATCGGGGATGCCATAACGTAATAAACCTCCCGGTTTATCATCGCGTTCGTAAACGGTTACCGCGTGGCCGGCTTTCACCAGTTGCGCTGCTGCCGCCAAACCTGCCGGACCAGAGCCAATTACGGCTACCTTTTTGCCCGATTTAACCAGCGGAGCGGTAGGTTTTACCAGGTTTTTCTGGTAAGCTATTTCGATAATATGTTTTTCAATTTCCTCAATGGCAACCGGCGGTTTGTTAATGCCTAACACACAAGCCGACTCGCAAGGCGCAGGGCAAATGCGACCGGTAAACTCTGGAAAATTGTTGGTTGACGATAATATATGGTAAGCCTCTTCCCAGTTTTGGCGATACACCGCATCGTTAAACTCCGGAATAATATTACCCAGTGGGCATCCCGAATGGCAAAACGGAATACCGCAATTCATACAACGCGCCGATTGCTGGTTAAGCTTCTCGTCGGTATATAAATTAACAAACTCTTTATAGTTTTTTACGCGTTCAGGGGCGGAAATCTTGGTTGGTAATTCCCTGTTAAACTCCTGAAATCCTGTTGGTTTTCCCATTTGAAATTTAGCCTATTGTTTGATATTGTAACTTCTCTATAACTTTTTTGTACTCTTTTGGATATACCTTCACAAACTGTGTAGATGCTTCGGTCCAGTTGCCTATTATTTGTTTTGCAAGCGCGCTGCCGGTAAGGCTAATGTGCTTACGTAACAGTGTAAGGATCTGCTCTTCATCCTGCAATGATAGCGGATCAAGATCAACCATCTCGGTATTACAGTTTTCGGCAAAGTTGTTATCCGGGTTGTATACCCAGGCCAAACCACCGCTCATGCCGGCGGCAAAGTTGCGGCCTGTTTTACCTAATATCAGCGCAAGGCCACCGGTCATATACTCGCAACCATGATCGCCAATACCTTCCACAACCGTGGTAGCACCAGAGTTACGTACCGCGAAACGTTCGCCGGCCATACCGCCGATAAACAGTTCGCCAGAGGTTGCACCATACAGGGCAACGTTACCTATGATGATATTTTCTTCGGGAACAAAATTTGAATTTGCAGCAGGATAAATTGCCAGCTGCGCACCTGACAGGCCTTTACCTACGTAGTCATTAGCTTCGCCTTCCAGCTCAAATGATAAACCTTTGGTAGCAAAAGCACCAAAGCTTTGACCTGCCGAGCCTTTAAATTTGTAGTTGATGGTATTATCAGGTAATCCAACCGAGCCGTACTTTTTAGAAACCTCGTTTGATAACAAGGTACCAATGGTACGGTTAACGTTGATGACATCAAACGATGCAAATACGGGTGTTTTATCTTCTAAAGCAGCCTGTGCGCTTTCAACCAATTTCCAGTCAAGAATATCGCTCATACCATGATCCTGGCTTTCGCTGTTATAAAGCGTCATACCTTTGGTATTGGTAACCGGGTGCAGTATACCGCTCAGGTCAATCTTTTTAGCTTTCCAGCTATCCAGGTGATCTTTCACTTTCAGGAACTGAACGCGGCCAACCATTTCATGAATAGTACGGAAACCAAGCTCGGCCATAATTTCGCGAAGCTCTTCGGCCATAAAACGGAACAGGTTAACAACGTGCTCTGGTTTACCGCTAAATAGTTTACGTAATTCAGGGTCTTGCGTGGCCACACCTACAGGGCAGGTATTCAAGTGGCATTTACGCATCATGATACAGCCACCCGCAACAAGAGCAGCGGTTGCCACACCCCATTCTTCAGCACCCATTAAACAGGCAATTGCCAAATCGCGGCCGGTTTTAAGCTGACCATCTGTTTGTAACACTACACGGCTGCGTAATTTATTACGTACCAGTGTTTGATGAGCCTCGGTTAACCCAAGCTCCCATGGTAAACCAGCGTGTTTGATAGAGCTTATTGGCGATGCACCTGTACCACCATCATAACCGGCAATCAGGATAACATCTGCGTGAGCTTTAGCAACACCAGCTGCAATGGTACCTACACCAGCTTTTGAAACCAGTTTCACGTTGATACGTGCAGCACGGTTGGCATTCTTTAAATCGAAGATCAGCTGGGCTAAATCCTCAATAGAGTAAATATCGTGGTGCGGTGGCGGCGAGATCAATCCTACACCCGGCGTAGAGTGACGGGTTTTAGCGATCCAGTCGTCAACCTTGTGGCCGGGCAGCTGACCGCCTTCGCCAGGTTTTGCACCTTGTGCCATTTTTATCTGCAACTCATCGGCATTGGTAAGGTAGTTTGAGGTTACACCAAAACGGGCAGATGCGATTTGTTTAATAGCCGAACGCATAGAATCGCCGCTGGCCATTTTTTCGTAACGCATTTCGTCCTCACCACCTTCGCCGGTATTACTTTTACCGCCAATGCGGTTCATGGCGATAGCCATGGTACTGTGGGCTTCGTGCGAGATAGAACCAAACGACATGGCACCTGTAGCAAAACGCTTCATGATGTTTTCTGCCGGTTCAACCTCATCTATGCTGATCGCTTCACGGTGATGCGCAAAATCAAGCAAGCCACGAATGGTAAAGTGTTTCTCAGTTTGATCGTTAACAGCTTTCGCGTAGTTTTTGTAGATGTTGTAATCGTTGCTGCGGGTAGCATGTTGCAGCAAGTGTACAGTAGTAGGATTAAACAAGTGTGCTTCACCGCGGCGTTTCCATTGGTAAATGCCGCCTTCTGGTAATAGGTTATCTGCAACTTTGGTGCTGAAACCCATGCGGTGTTTGCACAAAGCTTCGCGGGCAATTTCGTCAAGGCCTAAACCGCCTATACGGGTAACTGCGCCGCAGAAATAATTATCTACAACAGATTTATTTAAACCTAATATTTCAAACACCTGCGAACCATGGTATGATTGCAAGGTAGAGATCCCCATTTTGGAGAAGATCTTCAACAAGCCATCGTTAACCGATTTTACGTAGTTGTTTTGCAATTTTTTAAGATCGTAGCTGGTTTCCAGGCTACCGTTATTTTTCAATATTTCGATAGTTGAAAGCGCCAGGTACGGGTTAATGGCGGTTGCGCCAAAGGCCAGTAAACACGCAAAGTGGTGTACTTCCCATGCATCGCCGGTTTCAACAACCAGCCCTACCGAGCCACGACGGCCTTTTTTCACCAGGTAATGGTGAACAGCCGATACAGCCAACAAAGTTGGAATAGGTGCATGCTCTGAGTCTACAGCGCGATCTGAAAGGATCAATACCTCAAAACCATCATCAACCGCATCTTCGGCATAACGGCAAAGGCGGGCGATACCTTTCTCTAATGATCCCGGAAGGCCATCGGCTTTAAAATATGTTTGCAGCGTTTTGGCGTGGAACATACCGGTATCAATACTACGCAGTTTTTCTAACTGGTGGTTTTTTAATATCGGATGTTTTAAAACCACGCAATGGCAGTGCATTTTATCCTCATCAAGCAAATTGCCGTTATTACCAATAAACGTAGCCAGGCTCATTACCAAACGCTCACGGATAGGATCGATAGGCGGATTGGTTACCTGGGCGAAAAACTGTTTAAAGTAGCTTGATAAGTGCTGTGGCTTATCAGATAAGATAGCCAGAGGCACGTCGGTACCCATTGAACCTATCGGCTCTTTGCCATCAATAGCCATCGTTTTAATGATGGTATCAATATCTTCGCGGCTATAACCAAATACCTGCTGGTAACGGTACACGGCAGATTCGGCCAGACTGGCGAATGCCAAACGAGGCTCGGCCAGTTCGCTCAGGTTAATTTTATAGTTCTCCAACCAACGGCCATAAGGCTGCTGCGAGGTTACTTGTTTTTTAATTTCTTCGTCGGTAATGATGCAGGCACGTTCGGTATCAATCAACAACATTTTACCCGGCTGTAAACGGCCTTTGCGTAAAATGGTGCTTTCATCGATAGCCAGGGTACCGGCTTCAGATGCAGCGATAACACGACCATCATTAGTGATCACGTAACGCAATGGGCGCAAACCGTTACGGTCAAGCACAGCGCCTACTAACCTACCATCGGTAAAGCTGATAGCGGCAGGGCCATCCCATGGCTCCATTAAGGTAGCGTGGTATTCGTAAAACGCTTTCTTCACCGGGTCCATCTGTTCGTTACCATCCCATGCTTCAGGAATCAGCATCATCATTACATGTGGTAATGAACGACCAGAGTGTAATAAGATCTCGATGATGTTATCCAAACAGGCAGAATCCGACTGGTTGTTATCAATCACCGGCATAATCATTTCCATCTCCTCAGATGTGAAGTATGATGACGCGTATGATTTTAAGCCGGCATAAAACCAGTTTAAGTTACCTGTTAAAGTATTGATCTCGCCATTGTGCGCAATTAAGCGGAACGGCTGAGCCAGTTTCCACGATGGGAATGTATTGGTTGAAAAGCGTGAGTGAATCAACGCGAAGCCAGAAGCAACACGCGGATCAATCAGGTCAGCATAGTATTTACGCAGCTGGTAAGTAGTGACCTGGCCTTTGTAAACAATGGTTTTGCTGCTTAATGATGTAAAGTAGAAATGCTCGCCGGCACCAGGAATGGTATCGGCAATGGTTTTATTAATATATCTTCTCAGGATGAAAAGCTTACGCTCAAAATCATCGGCTTTAGTAATATGATGCGGACGGGCAATAAAAATTTGCTCAACATCCGGTTCGGCCTGGCGGGCGGTTTCGCCTACTGCCATCGAGTCAACAGGAACTTTACGGTAACCTAATTTTACCAAACCCAGCTTTTCAATAGCGGCAGTAATGGTTAAGCGGCAAGCCTTCTTTTGTGCCGAATCTTTAGGAAAAAATATCATACCTACGCCATACTCGCCCGGTTCGGGCAGGCTAATTTCCAGGTTTGAGCATTCTTCCATAAAAAACTCATGGGGCAGCTGTATCAATATACCGGCACCATCGCCGGTTTCGGGGTCACATCCGCAAGCACCGCGGTGTTCCATGTTCTCGAGCATTGTGAGGGCATCATCAACAATCTGGTTATTTTTATGACCATTGATGTTGGTTATAAACCCAGTTCCGCACGAATCGTGTTCAAATTCTGGCCTGTAAAGGCCCTGGTTGCTATCAGTTTGATTCATCTTTAGAGTAAACCGTTTATAAAAGGGTGTAACAACGAAGTTACCAATTACTAAATAATTTATAAAATCAATCAGAATTTTTAAAGATTTCTAAAAAAACGATTATTTAAATCATGTTTATTTAACACTTTGGCAACATTAATTAATATTTATTATGATTTACAAAATGAAGTTAGTCATTTTTTTATTTAGAATCAATATAAAGTTAGCTAATCTGAAGCGTTTTCAGTTATACAAGCAGTATATATAGCCAAAACAGAATAAAATTTTGTGGGCAAATTCTATGTGAAGGGTAGACATTTGGGGAGTTCATGGATCATGGTTGATGGTTCATGGTAAAGGAGAAGTTCATGGTTGATGGTTCATAGTTGATAGTAGCTGCATATTTTAGGCCGACGCGGAATTTTTAAATTAGAACTGTTGCAAAAAAAACACCTTCTACTATGAACTATGAACCATCGACCATGAACTCTAACCTATGAACAATAACAAGATTCACTATCTTCGCCAAAAATTTAATATAGATGTCTGCAAAAGTTAAAGCTGTTTTTTTAGATCGTGATGGGGTGTTAAACCAGGAAATGGGCGACTATGTGCGCCGGTTTGAGGATTTTCATGTACTGGATAATTTCGACGCGCTAAAAACTTTACAGGACAGGGGCT
The DNA here is from genome assembly GCF_024808255.1 of Mucilaginibacter dorajii. Lineage (GTDB taxonomy): Bacteria > Bacteroidota > Bacteroidia > Sphingobacteriales > Sphingobacteriaceae > Mucilaginibacter > Mucilaginibacter dorajii. The sequence continues at coordinate 107,473 of NZ_JANTYS010000006.1, read as the reverse complement.
ACATGCTTTTAGTAGCCACTAACCAGGGCGGCCTGGCCAAAGGCTGGTATACCGAAGATGAGCTGGCAAAAATGCACAATCATTTACGTGAAGTTTATGCCGAACGTGGCGTGGTAATTACCGACTTTTTTTACTGCCCGCACCATCCAAACTTTACGGGTGATTGCGATTGCCGCAAACCAAAACCAGGTTTACTGTTGCAAGGCATTGCCAAATACAACATCGACCCTGCCCTATCCTATTTTATAGGCGACCGTGAACGCGACGTAGAAGCCGGCACCGCGGCAGGTGTTAAAGGAATTTTGATTGATAGTGATCAGCCCATAAGTACGGTGTTGGATTTGATAGCGTAAAAACCATTCTACTCCATGTCATTGCGAGGCACGAAGCAATCGCGAACTCTGCAAGTCGGCCTTGTATAGTATGCGATTGCTTCGTGCCTCGCAATGACATAGTTTTAGTTTTAAGTACCATAAAAGTTACATTAGCTAAAACATTTCGCTCTAAATAACCTTTACAACAATTAAAAGTAAGAAACCACATGCAAGTAAGCCGTTACCTTAAAAACTACGACTCATTTATAGCTGCCGTGCTTGGTTTTATTGCTATACAGATGTTTTGTAGTTACAGTGGCATCGGCATTTCGCCCGATTCTATTATGTATACCAGTGCTGCCCGCAGTTTAAACACCAACGGTACCCTGCAAACATTTAACCACATCCCCATTGTTGATTTCCCGGTATTCTACCCCGTTTACCTCGGCAGCATCATGTTTATTACCCGCATTGATCCTGTTGTTTTTGGGGCAATACTAAACGGATTGATGTTTGCCACCCTCATTTTTACCGCCGGGTGGATCATGCAACGTTTTGTACCGGCCTCAAGACCTTATAAGTGGCTGATGTTGGTGGCCATTATATTAAGTCCGGCCTTATTACAAGTGTACTCCTATTTATGGTCAGAAACTTTGTTTATTGTCGAGACTTTGTTTTTCATGGTAGCCTTCAGGCAATACCTGCTTACGCGCACAGTTAAAGCATTGGTATTTGCTGCGCTTATTGCAGCCATTGCCTGTGTAACCAGGTATGCCGCGGTTACTATTGTAGGTACAGGTGGCCTGCTGTTATTGTTAGATAGAACATTGCCGCTTAAAAAGAAGATAACGCACATTATTATATACGGCTTTGTATGTATCTCGTTACTGGTTAGTAACCTTTTATTCAACAGGTTCATGTCGGGCACGGTTACGGGGCCTCGGGAGCCGTCTATTACCTCATTCGGTAAAAACTTGTATTACTTTGGCAACGTAGTTTGCGATTGGATGGGTTTAACGCCAAACCAATACTGGCTTTCTATCCCTTTAGCTTCGCTGATTTTTATTGGTTTTATTGCCGCGCTGGGGTACAATTATTATCGCAGGCATTTAACCAGTTTTGAAAACCTGGCCATTACCTTCGCGCTGGTTTATGGGGCTTTTATTGTGATCTCGTCTACCTTTTCGCGCTACGAGCGTATCAATCACCGTTTGTTAGCGCCTATATATATACCGGCACTTTGGGGTTATACAAGCTGGGGATTACTGCTGCTTAAAAAGATAGCCAATAATAACACCCGTAAAATTGCGGGTGCTGTTATGATTGTGGCCATACTGGGCTTTGTGACCAAAGAATTTTTTATTGATAAGGCCCGTTATGTAGACCAGATTGTAGGTGAATACGGCAACCCCGGCTACACCGACGAAAGCTGGCAGGACTCCGACTTTGCGGCTTATTTAAAAACGATAGACAAAAAACAATTCGACCCAAAAGTTACCATTTATACCGATGCGCACGAGGCTGTTTACTTTTTCTCGGGCATGTCGGCCTACCTGGTACCGCACAGGTTCTTTAAAAAGGATATTGCAAAGTTTTATACCTACAAGCATTATTACCTCATCTGGTTTAATGTATTGGAAAACCCCGAGCTGATTAATTTAAAGGATATCCAAAAGGTAAAACATTTAAAGCTGATTAAAGATTTTGGTGCCGAGGGTGGAATTTATGAATATGATGAAACTCAGAATCAAAAATAAGCTATTTAAGATTTAACGAAATAAAATTCCAACAGACCTGTTAATTGGCGTTTCAAGTTCTCAAAAATTCTTCAACTGCGGGCTTACGCTTTGCTGAATTTCACTTTTAATTTTGATTTAACAATCATCTGTCTATATTTGCGGCAGACTTACCCGTAGTATACTATAAAAAAATGAACGGTATCGCATTACATCATCTTCATCTGCATCACCACCATGTGGTGATCAGTTAATATGTATGTTTCTACGCGAAATAACAACCTCCGTTTATATTCTTTTTTATTATAGTTCCAAAAATTCATTCTGTGAAAACACTTAAAATAGCGATCCAGAAATCTGGTCGCCTCAACGAAAAATCTGTTGAATTACTAAAAAATTGCGGCTTAAACTTCGAAAATTACAAAAGCTCGCTTATCTCTCCGGTTTCAAACTTCCCTTTAGAAATTCTTTTTTTGCGCGATGATGATATCCCCGAATACGTTCAGGATGGCATTGCCGATTTAGGTATTGTTGGCGAAAACGTAATTGAAGAAACCGAAGTTGAAGTTAGCTACCTGCAACGCCTTGGTTTTGGTAAATGCTCCCTTAAAATAGCGGTACCCAACAACAACGATATAGCAACCCTTGAAGACCTGAATGGTAAAGCCATAGCTACCACCTATCCCGTTATTTTAGGTAAGTTTTTAAAAGAAAAAGGCATCCAATCTGATATCCGTACCATTTCCGGTTCGGTTGAGATTTCCCCGGGTTTGGGTTTATCAGATGCTATTTGCGACCTGGTATCAACCGGCGGTACTTTAAAAAGCAACGGATTAAAGGCATTTGCCGATGTAATGTCGTCAGAAGCGATCCTTATCAGCAGTAAAGCAACCGAAAGCAACGACCTGGTGCAGGAATTGATCCAACGAATCCAATCTGTTTTACGGGCTAAAGAGACTAAGTACGTGGTACTTAACGTTAAAAAAGATAATCTTGATGCGGTTACAGCTTTATTACCAGGTGTAAAAAGCCCATCTGTAGTGCCATTGGCCGAAGCTGATTGGGTGGCGGTACACACTGTAATTCCCGAACGCGATTTTTGGGACAGGATAAGCCAGCTAAAACAAGCCGGCGCGCAAGGCATTGTAGTAATGCCGATTGAGAAGATAATATTGTAGGACGGCGAGCCCCCTAACCCCCTAAAGGGGGAACAAAAGGGTTTAGCTTAGTCTATTTTAACAACTATAATTTTCAAAAAACTCCCCCTTTAGGGGGTTGGGGGGCTTATGAAACGATTTAAGTATTCAGAACTTACTGCAAGCGACATTAACAAACTGGTACAGCGCAATGTTGACCCGGCTAATGAGATCCGCACGGTTGTGGAGGAGGTGATTGCCAACGTGCAGCAGCACGGCGACTCCGCTTTGATTGATTATGCCCACAAGTTTGATAAGGTAGAATTAAACAAGCTTTATTTAAATAAAGCCGAACTGGAAGAGCTGGCAACAGCCATTACAGCCGAGCAAAAGACTGCTTTAGAAACCGCCTACAACAACATCTATAAATTTCACGAAACACAGTTAAAAACCGAGGACAAGGTAGAAACCATGCCCGGTGTTACCTGCTGGCGCGAGCTACGGCCGATTGAAAAGGTTGGTTTGTATATCCCCGGCGGTTCGGCGGTTTTGCCAAGCACATTTTTGATGCTGGGAATCCCGGCGCGCATAGCAGGCTGTCACGAAATTGTAGTTTGTTCGCCACCGCAAAAAAGTGGTAAGGTGAATGCCTTTATTGCTTATGTGGCGTTACAGTTAGGTATAGATAAGATCTATCTTGCGGGTGGGGCGCAGGCTATTGCAGCTATGGCTTATGGAACAGAAAGCATTACCAAAGTTGACAAGATCTTTGGCCCTGGCAACCAGTTTGTAACCAAGGCTAAAACTATCATCCAATCTACCACCACAACCGCCATTGATATGCCTGCAGGGCCATCGGAAGTATTGGTTTTGGCCGATGATACCGCCATCCCTGCCTATATTGCTGCCGATTTACTGGCACAGGCAGAACATGGTATTGACAGCCAATCGGTTTTGGTTTGCACATCAGCAGCTATTGCCGAAGCAGCATTAGCCGAGATTGAAAAACAATTACCGGTTTTACCGCGTGCCGAGATCGCCAAACTGGCTTTGGATAACTCTTACATCGTGATTACCTCAAGCCTGGCAGAAGCTATGGATTTCAGCAATCAATATGCGCCAGAACACTTGATTTTAGCTACCCATAGCTGGGAGCAAATTACCGGGAGCATCATCAATGCCGGTTCGGTTTTCCTTGGTAATTTAACGCCTGAGAGTGCCGGCGATTATGCATCAGGAACCAATCATACCCTGCCAACCAGCAGTTATGCCAGGGCTTACTCGGGTGTATCGGTTGATTCTTTTGTAAAAAAGATCACGTTTCAGCACATCACCAGGGAAGGCATCCAGAATATTGGCCATACGGTTGAGGTTTTGGCCGAAATGGAAGGGTTGCATGCGCATAGGAATGCGGTGAGTATAAGAAAGAGTTAATAATTAAGTAAAAGGCGTTCCTTAAACAATATGTCATTGCGAGGAGGAACGACGAAGCAATCCCGTAGCTGTGCGTATTCGCCCTGCTTACCACGAGATTGCCACGCTGCGCTCGCAATGACATAGTTAGGAATAATGTACAACATAGATAATTTACTACGCGAAAACATCAAAAAGCTTACCCCCTACTCTTCTGCTCGTGATGAGTACCAGGGCGAGGCGAGTGTTTTTTTGGATGCTAATGAAAACGCCTATGGCTCGCCATTGGCACAGCAGTTTAACCGCTATCCCGATCCTTTACAATACGAGGTAAAAAAACGCCTAACCGAAATTAAAGGCGTACCGCCACGCAACATATTCATAGGCAACGGCAGCGACGAGGCTATCGATATCCTGTTCCGCAGCTTTTGCAACCCGGGTGTTGATAACGTAATCCTGGTGCCGCCTACTTATGGCATGTACGAGGTATCGGCCAATATCAATGATATTGAAGCCCGCAAAGTTTTACTAACCGAAGATTACCAGCTTAATTTAGAAGGCATTGCCGAAGCCATTGATGAGCGTACCAAGCTTATCTTTATCTGCTCGCCAAATAACCCCACTGGTAACTCCATTAACCGCGAGGATATTGAAACCCTTTTGGCCAACTTTAACGGCATTGTGGTGGTTGACGAGGCTTATATCAATTTTAGTCGCCAAAAATCATTTATACAGGAGCTTACCGAGTACGCCAATTTGGTGGTAATGCAAACCTTATCAAAAGCCTGGGGACTTGCCGGCTTACGTGTGGGTATGGCTTTTGCCAGCGAAGAGATCATCAGGGTGATGAACAAAGTTAAGCCGCCTTATAACGTTAACGAGTCATCGCAGCAATTAGCTTTGGAAGCCCTGGCCAACGTTGCCCAGGTAAACAACTGGATAAAAGAAACCCTTATTCAGCGCGATAGGTTGGTACTGGCCTTAAAGGAGTTTGATTTTGTGGTGGATATTTACCCCTCAGATGCCAACTTTATACTGGTAAAAACGACCGACGCCAATGGCATTTATGATTACCTGGTATCAAAAGGCATCATTGTGCGCAACCGCTCAAAGGTTGAATTGTGCGAAGGTAGCTTGCGCATTACCGTGGGAACGCCAGAAGAAAATACCGTATTATTAGATACCTTAAAGAATTTTGGTAACTAAACTAATAGAAAAGCAAAATCAATAATTCATTAATTCAATAAATCAATAATTATATTGATGAACAAGCTGCAAAAAATACTCTTCGTCGACCGCGACGGCACCCTGATCAACGAAACACCGGATGAGCAGATCGACTCGTTCGAAAAGCTTACCTTTTATCCCGGTGCGTTAACCTATCTGCCCAAAATAGCCAAAGAGCTTGATTTTGAACTGGTAATGGTTACCAACCAGGATGGTTTAGGTACCGCGGTTTATCCCGAGGATACTTTTTGGCCGGTACATAACCTGATCCTTAAAACTTTTGAGAGCGAAGGCGTAACATTTGCCAACCAGATCATCGACCGTACTTTTGCCGCTGATAAAGCTCCAACCCGCAAACCGGGCACGGCCCTATTAACCCAATATTTCGATACCGAAAAATACGATCTCAAAAATTCATTCACAATCGGCGATAGAAAAAATGACGTATTGCTCGGTAAAAATTTGGGTGCGAAAGCCATTTGGTTAAATAACCACTCCAACTTAGGTGGCGGCGAATTTACCGAAGCAGACCATATCGGCGATACCATAGCCCTGGAAACTACCGACTGGCAACAGATCTATGAGTTTTTAAAGTTAGGGCAGCGTGTTATCGAGCATCGCCGTACCACTAAAGAAACTGACATCTACATTAAAATAAACCTGGATGGTACCGGCAATGCCAAAGTATCAACGGGACTGAACTTTTTTGACCACATGCTGGATCAGATTGCCCGCCACGGCAGCATCGACCTGGAAATTAATGCCAAAGGCGATCTGCATATTGACGAGCACCACACCATTGAAGATACAGGCATCGCTTTAGGCGAGATCTTTGCCACAGCCTTAGGCAACAAAATGGGTATTGAACGCTACGGTTTTTGCCTGCCTATGGATGATTGCCTTGCCCAGGCAGCTATTGATTTTGGCGGTCGCAACTGGCTGGTTTGGGATGCCGATTTTAAACGCGAAAAAGTGGGCGATATGCCGACAGAAATGTTTTATCATTTCTTCAAATCGTTCAGCGATGCATCCAAAAGTAATTTAAACATAAAAGCCGAAGGGCAAAACGAACATCACAAAATAGAAGCTATATTTAAAGCCTTTGCCAAAGCAATAAAAATGGCCGTAAAACGTGATGTAGATAAGATGGTTTTACCAAGCACAAAGGGATTATTGTAGAGGCCCCCTAAAAGGGGGAACTTTTTGAATAGCATGGATGAGATAGAACAAAATATTGACTCAACAGACGCTAACCCGTCAGACGGCTCCCCCTTCAGGGGGCGGGGGGGGCTTGGCATCATACGTTACGGAGCCGGAAACATTTTTTCCCTTACTGCAGCGCTTGACAGGCTGGGGATAGCTTATGGCATGGTAAATACGGCGGAGGACCTTGAACAATTTGACCGCTATATCATTCCAGGCGTTGGGCATGCCGGGGCTGCTATGAAAAAACTGGAATCGACAGGTTTAGTGCCGGCAATTAAAGAATTAAAAAAGCCTACTTTGGGAATTTGTGTGGGGATGCAGTTGCTTACCTCTTATTCTGAAGAGGGAGATTCTACCTTGCTTGGCCTGTTTCCTATTAAAACTTTAAAGTTTAAGGATAGTAATTTATACAAGGTACCACACACCGGCTGGAACCAGGTTTTCCCCGAAAAGGAAAACCCTTTATTCGAGAATATACCGTCGGGATCACATTTTTACTTTGTACATTCATACTTTATTGAGTACGATAAAGCATACACTTTACTGTCTGCAGCGTATGGCAATGAATTTTCGGCATCAATTTGGCGGGATAACTTTTACGGCGTACAATTCCATCCCGAAAAATCGGGCGCCTATGGTGAAACACTTTTAACAAACTTCTCTAAAATATAAAAAAGATGTACATAATACCTGCTATCGATATTCTGAACAAAAAAGTAGTTAGGCTACGTGAGGGTGATTACCAACAGGTAACAGAATATGACGTAACGCTTGAAGAAATGATTGAGCGCTACCAAAGCAACGGCACCAATTTTATCCACATTATTGATTTAAACGGCGCTAAAAACGATTTCAGCAACCAGCAATACCTGTTTGATGTGATCCGTAAAACCGACATGAAAGTTCAATACGGCGGCGGCATCCGTAGTATTGATAAGGTGAAAGAACTGATAGACTCTGGCGTACACCGCGTTATTGTAGGTACCCAGGCTATTACCAACCCCGATTTTTTACCGGAGCTTGGCAAAGAGATCTGTGGTAAAGACAAATGCTCTGATCAGGTTGTAATTGCCATTGATGTGTTAGACGAAGTGATCAAATACTCGGGCTGGATGGAAAGCTCACCTATTAAACTGATGGATTATGTTGATAAATGCCTTGCTTTAGGCTTTTTCCGTTTTTTATGTACCGATATTGATAAGGATGGCAAAATGGGAGGTGCAGGCATTGAGCTTTACGAAAAGCTGCTTGATCATTCACCGTTCATTAAACTGATAGCCTCGGGCGGTGTAAGCTCTATGGATGATATCGAAAAATTAAGTCGCCTGAAAGTTGAATCGGTAGTGGTGGGTAAAGCGATTTATGAAAACCGTATCAGCATTGAGGACGTGAAGAACTGGAATCTGGACGCGTTGATATCGATATAAGAGGCCCCCTACCCCCCTGAAGGGGGAACTTTTTGAATAGCATGAGGAAGAAGATGTTTTTTGGCGCTGGGGCGCAGATCTTTAAAAATGCTGAAGTGCTACGCTACAATATGACGCCAGCCGAAGAATTACTCTGGGGCCATTTAAAGGGGCAACAACTGGGTGTCAAATTCAGGATACAACATCCCCTGGGTATTTATATAGCCGATTTTTACTGCCATCAGCATAAATTAGTCATTGAGTTAGACGGTAGTATTCACAACCGGATTGATGTAGCTCAAAGCGATATTGAACGACAAATAAATTTAGAACTTGATGGTATCAAAGTAATACGATTTACAAATGATCAAGTTTTCAATAATCTGAATAAAATATTGGAACAAATAAACACGCAAATCAAAGGCTCCCCCTTCAGGGGGCGGGGGGGGCTTGCCAAGCGAATTATCCCTTGTTTAGACGTTAAAGACGGCCGCACTGTAAAAGGCGTAAATTTCGTCGACCTGCGCGACGCGGGCGACCCCGTTGAACTGGCCTGGAATTACTCGCGTCAGGGTGCGGATGAATTGGTTTTCCTGGACATCACCGCAACCCTTGAACGCCGCAAAACCATGGTGGAGCTGGTAAAGGCCGTAGCAAGGCAAATCAACATTCCCTTTACCATTGGTGGCGGCATCAACGAAATTGCCGATGCCGACGCGCTTTTAAACGCTGGTGCCGATAAGATCTCTATCAACTCGGCAGCGGTGCGTAACCCGGCTTTGATCGACGAATTGGCCAAAGCATTTGGTGTTCAGTTTGTGGTAATAGCGGTTGATACCCGTGCCATAGGCGATAAAAACGTGGTGCACCTAAACGGCGGCAGGCTACCAACCGAGCGCGAAACGCTGGAGTGGATACTGGAGGCCGAAAGTCGCGGTGCAGGCGAAATCCTGCTTACCTCGATGGACCACGACGGCACTAAAGCCGGCTTTGATAACAAACTACTAAAGATAGTGAACGATGCGGTACACATCCCGGTAATAGCCTCTGGCGGTGCCGGCTCGGTGGCGCACTTTGTAGATGTATTTGAAAAAACAAACGTTGATGCAGCTTTAGCGGCTTCGGTATTTCATTATGGCGAGATATTGATACCCGATTTGAAAGCGGTATTGAAAAGTAATAATATTGAGGTGAGGATATAACTTTGATTCTGTGGTGTGTGATCAGAGGTCTGAGTTCTGTTAAAAACTACCCCACCTCAGACCACACACCTCAGATTACAGAACACAGAAACATGAATATAGATTTCAACAAAACAGACGGTTTAGTACCGGTTATTATACAGGACGAGCAAACTTTAGAGGTTTTGATGCTGGGTTATATGAACCAGGAAGCATATGATAAAACCGTGGCAGAAAATGTGGTAACCTTCTTTTCGCGCTCTAAAAACCGCTTGTGGACCAAAGGCGAAACCAGCAGCAATTTTTTGCATGTAAAAAACATCCGTATTGATTGCGATAACGATACCCTGCTGATTAAAGTAAAAGCCGACGGCCCTACCTGCCATACCGGCTCACGTAGCTGTTTCCAAACGGAATACAACCAAAACTTTATCCTTGAACTGGAAAACATTATTGCTGATAGGTACGAAAATCCGGTTGAAGGATCATACGTAAACAAGCTGCGCAATAAAGGCCTCAACAAAATAGCCCAAAAGGTTGGCGAAGAAGGTGTTGAAGTAGTTATAGCCGCGCTGGCCGAAACTGAAACCGACCTGATAAACGAATCGTCTGATCTTGTTTTCCACCTGTTGGTTTTGCTTCGCGAAAAAGGGTTGACCTTAGAGACTATTGCGAAGAATTTAGAGAACAGGCATAAATAGTCATTAGTCATTAGTCATTAGTCATTAGTTGGAATTGTGATGAGGAAGTTTTGTTTGGTTTTATCTTTTGCTTTTTGGGTTGGAATTGCTGCTAATGCCCAGACCAATGATTTAAGAAGTAAGATCATTGAGATAGCTAAGGAAAGCAAAGGGACTGTAGGGGTTTCGATATTAAACCTGGACACCCGCGATACTTTAACCTATAGCGGGCATCTGCATTTGCCTATGCAAAGTGTAATGAAGTTTTCGATAGCGATTACGGTTTTGCATGAGATTGATAAAGGTAATTTTAAGTTAGATCAGCTGATCCATATTGATAAAAGTGACTATTGGGATACCTATAGTCCACTAAAGGATAAACATCCCGATGGAAACTTTAATAGCCCTATCCGTGAGTTGTTGAGTTATATGGTATCATTAAGCGACAACGTGGCCTGCGATGTGCTGATAAAAACCCTTGGTGGCATTGATAAGGTAGATACCTATATCCACAGTATCGGCGTACAAAATGTTACCTTCAAGGCCACCGAGTTTCAAATGGCGCAAGCCTGGGGAGTACAGTATACCAACTGGGCCGAGGTTACCGGGCTTACCTATTTGTTGGATGTTGCTTTTAAACCCAGCTTTCTTTCGCCCGCAAGCCATGCTTACCTGTGGAAGATTATGCGGGAAACTTCAACGGGACCAAAACAGATCAAAGGCCTACTACCTCCGGGTACGGTGGTGTATCATAAAACCGGCCGATCTGGCACCAACGAACAAGGCATTACAGCGGCTACTAATGATATCGGCATTATTACTTTACCTAATGGCAAGCATTTAGCGATAGCCATTTTTGTATCAGATACGCCAGTTGATATGACCGCACGTGAATCGATCATATCACGTATTGCAAAGGCGGCTTACGATGAGGCGGTGAGGTAGAGAAAAATCCATATTAAACCACCGGTAAACATCCTCACAAAAAGCCTATTTTTACATCGCTAAAAGCGCCACCCTGTCATTCTGAGTTTTAAAATCCGGCGGACTTTGAAACTTGAATTACAATATAAAACTATGCCATTGCGAGGAACGAAGTAATCGCGAACTATGCAGATCCGCCCTGTAGAGCATGAGATTGCTTCGTGCCTCGCAATGACATGGTGGACTTGTCACGGTAGGAACGAAGGATGACAAACTTTTTTCAAAAACGTTATGGGTAAACGCGAAGCAATGACGGCGCGATTAATAAATTGCTTTATAAAACCACAACAGGCTTTCATAGCACCAAAATCTTGATACCTGATACTAATTACTTGATACTGTCAAAAAATGACTGCAGAAAAAATAGCTGAACTTAACGGGCACGGCAACCCCATTTTCACTTTGGAACTTTCGCAAAAGCCGGGAATATTGTTCACGGGAGGCAACGATAAAGGCCTGGTAGAGTGGAACCTGAACACCAACACATTCATTAAGGTAATGTTCCCGGTAAAGGCTTCTATTTATGCCATTCATGGTCCTGTTGGATACCCATTGTTATTTACTGGTTTGCGCAGCGGACAGGTGCTGGTGTTTGATTTCATCGCTCAAAAATTAAGCAAATCACTTAACCACCATGTTAAGCCTATTTTCGAGATCAAATCGGTAAACCATAAAAAGGAATTGCTCATTGCTTCAGAAGATGGTACAGTATCGGTTTGGAACATGGATACCCTGGAGCTTGTACATACCATTAAAGTATCTGCCGATACCATCCGCGGCATCGCTATTTCGCCGAATGAAAAACAGGTTGCTTTTGGTTGCCGGGATAATTCCATCCGAATTTATGACCTGGAAGATTACACGCTTATCAAATCGCTGCACGGGCATACCATGTCGGTTTTCGCATTGGCTTACAGCCCCGATGGTGCTTACCTGGTTTCGGGTGGGCGTGACGCGCAGGTGAAGATCTGGGATGCGGCTACCTATCAGCCTATACAAAATATCGCGGCACATCTGTTCGCAGTGAATCATATCCTCTTCCATCCCACCCGGCCTTACTTTGCAACTGCCAGTATGGACAAAAGCATTAAAATATGGGGAGCAGATGATTTTAAACTATACAAGATCATCAGCCGCGAAAAAGGATATCCTTGCCATCCATTATCCATCAACAAACTGGCCTGGAATGGCGATCATCTGCTATCTGTAAGCGATGATAAAAATGTGATAGTTTGGGGGATTGGGTTTTAAAAAAGGCCACGCATAATCACCCAGCATGTCATTTCGACGAGCGAGCGTGGGGCACCGTGGAAGGCGAGGAGAAATCTTCGACACCTTGCATAGTCGAATGTCCGCTTTTACAAGATTTCTCCTCACCTCCGGCACGCAATCCCGCCCTTGGTTCGTTCGAAATGACATCGTTTTTCAGACTTTCGACCAAACCCTTCTCTGGTCTTGATACTTGATACTAACTACTTGGTACTAAAAAAGGTACTATCTAAAAAAACCGTCTGATGCTATGCAGCTTATGCGTATGCCTTTTTTGCTCAGCCGAGTAAATACCTTCATGATCAATCACATCAATTTTAACCTTGCCCGATGCATGGATGATATGCTCGTTATTAAGCAATATGCCAACATGAATAACTTTACCGGCATCGTTGTTGAAAAAAGCCAGATCGCCTAAACGGCCATCCTTTAAATTATTAACAGGCTTACCTTCTAAAGCCTGCTGACTGGCATCGCGCTTAATTTTTACTTTATTTAAATTAAAAACTACCTGGGTAAAACCTGAACAATCAATACCAAAATGCGTACGCCCACCCCACAAATAAGGGGCGTTCAAAAATGATTTTGCGGTGGTTGCAACATCTTCCTTTTCGCCTATTTCGCCAATGATCTCAAATTTTTCGTTACCAATTCTACAGGTAGTACCTTCTAAAAAAGTAAGTGAGCTACCCGCAGGCAGATAAAGTACAGAATTATCAATAATTTTCCAGGCCTGGGTAACTGCGCGGTAGGTTAAGTGTGGCTGCTGCTGCTTTATGGTGTTACGTGCAACATGACCAAGCATCACAAATTGCAGCCGGCCTATCCAGCCGGTGTAATTATCGACATCCGCGGTTATCTTTACCCAACGCTCCGTCCATTCTAAAATCTCAAAAGTTTCTCCAAAAAGTACCTGCGATACCTGTTCGCTCCTGTCATCAGGTTCGGCGCGAAGCGGGATAACTGCAAGGTTACAAATACCGTATTCCATAGTAAAGATAGATGTGTAAAAGGTAATAACAATACGGCTAAAACAATAAAATAGTTACAACCGGCAGCATTGGCTTAATAACGATTTAGCAATTTAGGCGACTTGCGAAGCGTTTTTATTGCTAATGTATTAAAATATTAAAGGCTTATTAAATTATTTAAAATAAACCACAAAAAAAGGGATCAGCAAGCCAATCCCTTTTCAAGTATTTTTAGCAATAACTATTCGTTCATGTGCAGCCAATCTTTTTTGGCTAACAGTTCTTCTTGTGTTTCACGAATGTCTTCATCATCCACACAGCAATCAACCGGGCAAACGGCAGCACACTGTGGTTCGTCATGAAAACCAACACACTCGGTACACTTATCTGGTACTATATAATATATCTCGTCAGATAAAGCAGCCTGGGTTTCTTCGGCATTTAAAGTATTACCATCGCCAAAGTCAATAACTCCTTTCAGGCCGGTGCCATCGCTAAAACGCCATGCCGCACCTGCATCATAAATTGCATTATTGGGGCATTCCGGTTCGCAGGCTCCGCAGTTTATGCATTCATCGGTGATTTTAATCGCCATATTTCTAAATATATAATAATCTCAATTAACTTTGCCCGTAATTTACAAGCGCACAAATATAACAAAAAAACAGTTTAAGGGTTTAACCCCTTACCATATATATGTCAAAAATTAATATAAAAAGTACAATAAATTCATTTTCAAGCTTAGGCAGGCAACTTACCGAACCAGATACACAACTGATGGCCATCATTGATGATGAACGTCACCATAATGCTTGGTTTACGTCCGAAAGCGTTTTACAAGCGGTTACTGCCATTGGTAAAATGCTTAACGAGGTCGATTTGCAAACCTGGTTTGCCAAATACAACCTAAATGAGCAAGCCGGCGATAAAAAAGTAGGATTGATATTAGCGGGCAATATCCCCCTGGTTGGCTTTCATGATGTACTTTGTGTATTGGCATCGGGCAACCAGGCCCTGATTAAAGCATCATCACAAGATGCCCGTTTGGTTAAAGCTGTTTTGCAAAAATTGGTTGTCATTGATAGCAACTTTGCCGATAAATTCAGCTTTGTAGAACGCCTGGTAAATTTTGATGCCATTATTGCCACCGGCAGCAACAACAGCTCGCGCTATTTTGATTATTATTTTGGCAAAGTGCCCAACATTATCCGCAAAAACCGCAATAGCGTGGCCCTGCTTACCGGCAATGAAACCGCTGAAGAACTATCAGCACTTGGTCATGATATTTTTGATTATTACGGCCTGGGTTGCCGCAACGTAAGTAAACTGTTGGTACCTAAGGATTATGTTTTCAATTTCTTTTTTGAGTCGATAGAGCATTACAAAGGCATTATTCATCACCATAAATACAACAACAATTACGATTACAACAAATCCATTTACCTGGTAAACAGTGTAAAACACCTGGATAACGGCTTTTTAATGCTAACGGAGGACGACAGAATGGCATCGCCCCTATCGGTAGTTTATTTTAGTTATTATGACGACCAGGCATCGGCACAAAAAACCTTACAGGAGCAAAGCGAAAACATACAGTGTATTGTAACCACCGCCCCCATCAATGTAAGCAACCAGGTAGTACCATTTGGCCAAAGCCAGCAACCCGCGTTATGGGACTATGCCGATGGGATTGATACAATGGAATTCTTGGCAAATCTTTAAAATAACAATACCTTTGGGGAGATGGTCATTGAGTCATTTGGTCATTAAGTCATTGAATAGTTTAATTTGCCAATGACCTAATGACTCAATGACCTAATGACCCAAAACAATGTATATTATAAAAGTTAAAGGCGTTGCCAAAATACCCGATTATGTACAGCTGCGGGATGACAAGTTTACGCTGCTGGCTTATTTTAGGGTAGATAGGCCCGATAAATCGTTAGATAAAGTTGGGCTGGCTGATAAGGCCGAGTATATTATGAATATTATTAAAGACCTGCCTTTTGGCCAGATCTTAAAATTAGAGCTATAAAAAAGATGATTGGGAACTCTATTATAAAGCTAAACGGTGTTGATATTTTTCAGCAGGCACACTTAGTATTGTCAAACGTGAACCTACATGTTGATAAAGGCGATTTTGTATGGCTTATTGGCCAAACAGGATCTGGTAAAAGCAGTTTGCTAAAAGTTATATATGGCGATTTGGGTATTAAAGCCGGTACAGGTCATGCCTGCGGTTATGAGCTAAGCAAACTGCCAACCCGCGATGTACCTTACCTGCGCCGCAAGCTGGGTATTGTTTTCCAGGATTTTCAATTATTAACCGACCGCAGCATTGAGCAAAACCTCATTTTTGTAATGCGTGCCACCGGCTGGACCGATAAAAAACTGATTAACGACCGTGCACTTGATGTATTGGAAAAAGTTGGCCTGCGCTCTAAATTAAAAAAGATGCCCCATGAACTATCAGGCGGCGAGCAGCAACGTGTGGTAATTGCCCGCGCGCTGCTTAACGATCCCGAAATTATACTGGCCGATGAGCCAACGGGTAACCTTGATCCCGAAACATCTGAAGAAATTGTGCTGCTGCTAAAACAGATCAGCCAGATGGGTACTGCCGTATTGATTGCCACTCACGATTATCATATCATCCGCACTTTCCCATCGCGCATTATCAAGTGCGAAAATGGTAAGGTTTTGGAAGATGTGGTGATATAGCTTTTTGGATTTCACCGATTTTGCCTGAACCGGGATTAAGCAGATTGGTCAGATTTTTTGGATTTTGATTTGCATGAGTTAAATAACTTGCAAATCAAAATCCTGTTAATCTTAAAATCAGCTTAATCCCGGTTCAGATAAATTCATTTTCAAATCTTCAAATCCTCAAATTTTCAAATCAATCTGCACATCTGAAATCTGCACACCTGCACATCGTACACCTGTCAGTCCTGCACATTACCTGTCATAGGTGCCAGCATTGTTTTTACTCCACTGACACGTTGTCGGCTTTAGGGCTGTGGCAAGATACTTGATTGGCACTATCAGCTATGAAATTTAACGACATGTTGAAGAAAAAGAAGAAAGAAAATATGGATACTCCTGAAAATATAAGCGAGCCTACACCAGAGAATTTAACCGAAGAGCAACAGTTAAAAGATCAGCAGGCAGAAACTGTTGAAACTGAAGAAATACCAGGCCCTACCGCCGAGGATAAGTTAAAAGACGAGCTGTCGCAGGCCAACGATAAGTATTTGCGTTTGTATGCCGAATTTGATAACTTCCGTAGGCGTACCCAAAAAGAACGTGCCGAGGCCCGTGAAACCGAAGGTAAAGAGCTTATCATTGCTTTACTACCGGTTTTAGATGATTTTGAACGCGCGCAACGCGCCATGGAAACAGCAGTTGATGTAGCCCCGGTTAAAGAAGGTGTCACGCTTATCCAAAACAAATTAAAAAATATACTAACACAAAAAGGCCTTGCAGAAATGGGCTCAATAGGCTCGCCTTTTGATGCCGACCTGCACGAAGCTATTACAAATATACCCGCCCCTACCGATGACCTTAAAGGCAAGGTTATTGACGAAATGGAGAAAGGTTACACCCTGAAAGACAGAGTAATCCGTTTTGCCAAAGTAATTGTAGGAGCGTAATTTGATTTGGGATTTGGGATGTTCAATTTCGGATTTGTTTAATCCTGATCTGACATTCCATTTACTGCATTCAAACAAAGGGATTTCGGATTAAAATTCGGTGGAATAACTGTCCTGAAGTCAAAATCATAATTAAAAATATTAAATCCGAAATCGAAAATTCGAAATCCGAAATAAAAAAATCATGGCTAAAAGAGATTATTACGATGTACTGGGTGTTTCAAAAGGATCAGATGCTGATGAAATAAAGAAGGCATATCGTAAAATGGCTATTAAATATCACCCCGATAAAAACGAGGGTGACAAAGCGGCGGAAGAAAAGTTTAAGGAAGCAGCTGAGGCTTATGAAGTTTTAAGCAGTCCGGAAAAACGCCAGCGTTATGACCAGTTTGGGCATGCGGCTAATGCTTCATCGCCAAATGGCGGTGGTTACGGCGGCGGCGGTATGGATATGAACGACATATTTAGTCAGTTTGGTGATATTTTTGGCGGCGGTAGTCCGTTTGAAGGTTTCTTTGGCGGCGGTGGTCGCCAGGGCGGTGGTGCAGGCGGCAGGCGTGTAGCCCGCGGCAGCAACCTGCGTATTAAAGTACGTTTAACCCTTGAGGAAATTGCCAACGGTGCCGAAAAGAAAATAAAAGTAAATAAACAGATTGTTTGCAAAACCTGCGACGGTTCTGGCGCAAAAGATAAAGCATCTTTCCAAACCTGTAAAACCTGTGGCGGCTCTGGCGCTGTGCGCAGGGTAACCAATACCATTTTGGGTCAGATGCAAACTACCAGCACCTGCCCTACCTGTAACGGCGAAGGTTCAACCATACTGTCAAAATGTAATGTTTGTCATGGTGATGGCGTGGTGCGCGGCGAAGAGCTGATCACTATTAACGTACCGGCCGGCGTAAGCGAAGGCATGCAGTTAAGCATGAGCGGCAAAGGTAACGCGGCCCCACGTGGCGGTGTTCCCGGCGATTTGATCATATTGATTGAAGAAGTACCTCACGAAACTTTAAAACGCGATGGTAACAATGTGATCTACGATCTGCATGTAAACTTTGTGGATGCCACTTTAGGTACCACTGTGGAAGTGCCTACCATTGATGGCAAAGCCAAAATAAAAATTGACCCCGGAACCCAGGGCGGCAAAATTCTGCGACTGAAAGGTAAAGGCGTACCGGAGGTTAACTCCTACCACCGCGGCGACCAACTAGTACACATCAACATCTGGACGCCAAAAGCGATCAGCAAAGAAGAGCGCGATATCCTGGAGAAACTACAATCGTCACCTAACTTTAAACCCAATCCCGGCAAAAACGAGAAAAGCTTTTTTGACAGGATGAAGGAATATTTTGAGTAAATTTTAGTCGGGAAGTCAGTAAAGACGGAAAGTCCGAAAGATTTAGAAGCCCGGAGTTGTTATGACTTCGGGCTTTTTTGATTTTCAGCAAATTGATATTTTAAGTCAAGAACAAAGCTCCTAATGATCTTATTTTGATCTTCTATTGAAATCTTTTCATGATATAATTTAGAAGTCAATAATTCATTGTTAAGGAATATTTTATAATAAAATCGCTCGAAAACAACAGCAATAGTTATAGTGAGATTAAAATTATTTTCGGGATTCCTGTACTCTCGATACCCTAATTCTATTTTGATAATGTCAAGTTCTTTTATTACTTCAGATAGAATTTTTACGTATTTATCTTGGTATTCCGAACCTATATATTCAATTTCACTTTTAACCGCTCTATTTTCAGAAAAATTAAATCTTAACCAATTTTGGTTTAAAAAAAAGTATTCCTGAAAACTCCTCGATGCTATATCCAATTTTATCGCCAAAGGTAGAATCGATTCAAAAAAAACATTTTTGACAGACTCAATTGTCTTTTTTTCCTTTGCAATTATTCCTCCGCTAAATTGCATTTGAAGCAATGCTATTTCTTTATCAATATCCTCAACCTCGTCAATATCACCACCGTTTATAGCTTTGATATATATATTTAGAGAATTATTTAACAGTTCACCTATGTAGTTAACAAAAGGCAAGTACTCGCCTGTGTCGGCTTGACTTAATAGCGCGTAATAATTCTGTTTGTCATCTTTTTTTACGACAACCGGAGGAAAGCCATTTTGCATTAAAACCAAATTCATTAATATTCTCGCCAACCTACCGTTTCCGTCGTCAAATGGATGTATGGCAACAAATTTAAAATGAAGAAGTGCAGCGGTAACAACCGGATGGATTGTTGTATTTTGATTCATCGAATAATACCAATCCATCAACTCCCCCATCTTCGCTGGAATTTCTTGAAATGGTGTGTAATAGTGGATCTCTCCAGTGATCGTCTCCACGTGATTATCAGAAGATTTATATTTTCCTATTTGTATTGTTTTCGTGGTCGGCAGACCATCACTTGTTTGCGCCTTAACATCATAAGATTCTATTAAGATTACCTCATGTAGCCCTCGGATATCCGTTTCGGTTAACGGCCTGCCATCCTTAATGATTCGATCCAAATATCCTATCGCCTCGTTATGACCTTTTAAATCCAAATGATCCTTGAGAGGTTTACCTTTAGCCGTAATACCATGCATCAATAAAGCAGTAGTTTCGCCATAACTCAGTTTATTACCCTCAATAGCATTAGAATTATAATTCCAATCTAATCGCAACTTTTGCATCACCCTACCTTCAATCTCTGGAGATAACGGGCGCACATCGTCAATCTGCTTTTTCAGCGCGTCAACTTCCTGCAATATCGGGGCCTTGCTAAATTCGATTTCGAGTTTCAGGTTCATTTTTTAAAGATAGAAATTACAATTTACACAAAGTAAGTCGACAAGCACTTTTGCATCAAAATCGCTCAGGAAAATGGCTTTTAACATTTTTGCATAAGGTAACATCTTTCAATGAGCACAATAGGTAGCCGCTATGCGGCATTCTTTCGTCTTATTAAATATTCGATGCCGCATAGCGGCTACCTATTTGTAGAACGAGTAATTGAAGCTTTTTTGCTCCATAGGAGCTACCTTTTGCTACGCAAATCTTTAAAGGCGATTTCCATGCAAAATCACTTTTATAAGGAGGCACCTACGGGGCCAAAACACCCCATACACATTTCACTATAAACACGCGGCACCTACGGGGCCGAAAATACGTTGCAGGCTACAGCGTAGCCCCGTGTTTATAGAAAAAAATACAACTATGTTTTGGCTCCGTAGGTGCCTCCTGCCTACCATTTTATTTAAAACGCAATTTCTCAAATGGCTTCTGATGACTATATTAGGCAACCCAACATTCATCAACATGAAACTACTCGCCTTAACCACATTGCTCATAACAACTATAACCACTTCCTCCTTCGCCCAGCAACGTGCCCGGGATCTTGGGATTAAATTCGATGGTTCGCCAGGGCAATACAATGCCATTACGGATGTTAAGGGTGTGCTGGTTGGGTATAAAACAATCATTATCGGCGATGGAGCTTTGGTTACCGGTAAAGGGCCTGTGCGCACCGGGGTTACCGTAATTATGCCCAACGGTAAATCTATCGACCCGTTGCCGGCCGGTTGGTTTAGTTTAAATGGTGATGGCGAAATGACGGGCACCACCGTTATCGACGAATATGGTTTAAACTACGGCCCCATCGGCATTACCAATACCAACAGCGTGGGCGTGGTACGGGATGCTATCGGCGAGTGGAACATGAAAAACTTCAGCAAAGGCAGCCTGGTTGATTTTTCATTTGGCTTGCCCGTAGCCGCCGAAACCTTCGACGGGATATTAAACGACATTAACGGCCTGCATGTAAAAAAGGAAGATGTTTTTGAGGCCTTAAACAGCGCGCATGGCGGCAAGGTAGAAGAAGGCAACGTTGGCGGTGGCACAGGGATGTCGCTGTTTAATTTCAAGGGCGGCAGTGGCACATCATCCCGGGTGATTAAAATAGATACGGCAACCTACACTATTGGTGTTTTTGTACAGGGAAACTTTGGCGGGCGAAAAGACCTCGTAATTTCGGGCGTGCCGGTTGGTAAAGAATGGCAGGGCGATATGCCCACCATCAACCGCAAGCCCAAGGATGGCTCTATCATTATTATTGTGGCTACTGATGCTCCGTTGCTGCCCGCACAGCTTAAACTGGTCGCCAAACGCGCGTCGTTAGGTGTTGCCCGTTGTGGTGGTATAGGCAGGAATGGCTCCGGCGATATTTTCCTGGCTTTAAGTACCGTACCACCAAAAGATAACGCCAAAGGCACCCTGCAAACCTGGACGGTACTCCCCAAAGAACAAATGGACAAAGTATACCAGGCCACTGTTGAAAGCGTAGAAGAATCGATCATTAACGCCATGATAGCCGCCAAAACCATGACCGGCATTAACGGTAACACCGTATACGCCATCCCGCATGATAAACTAATGCAGGTGATTAACAGCTACAGCCATAAAATGCAATAAAGGGTTGGCTTATAAATTGGATAAGAGTGCCAAGACCCGTCGGGCTGACAAGGAGGCGAAAGACTTACGAAGTTTTAAAAACTTCGTAAGTCTGGGATCTACAACTTGCTGTTTGTTTATTTTTAAACAGGCCGTAAAGATTATTTATTAATTTGAGCAACAATGAAACTTATATTTATTCCAGACCATTTAGATAAAGCAGAATGATGGTAACCGCTAAAAACACCTACTACATAATGGCTGTAAACCTGCTTTACACGCTAACGGTAATTGCATCTATCACATTGAGATTTAACGATATGCCCGTGGCTAAATGGCTGCAGGTATTGAATGAAATAGTGTACGTAACTCCGATGCTGTACGTGGTTATGATGTTGAAGTACTTAAAAGAAGATGGATCTATTATAGCAACCTATAAGATTTTTATCGGTATTGATATTTTCATTTCGCTGTATTTTGTTGTAGTTAAAATGACGGCAAATAATGTAGGCTTATATTACCTTTTCTTTTTACTATCTATTATCGCCGGTATTATTTTCACTATCCAATCTGCCCGGATTCAGAATAAATGGCTTGGCTATCCCCTGCTTACTTATGGGCTTATGTTCCTTTTTGTGATTTTATTACAACTCATTGCAAGTATCATTTACTCGTCTCAGTTGTTTAAATACGTTAGTCTAACAGAAATATTAATTCCTGCCATGACATTCTACATTCTATTTAAAATAGCAAGGTATCTGGCTTCCGAAGAAGACTCGACGGCATCAATCTTAACCTAAGCAAAAAACCATGAAAGTAAAGCCTAAGAATACCGGGTATATTATTGCCGCCACACTGCTCTACACCATTTTGGTCGGCATAATAGGCGTGCTCAAGCTTTCACATATCATGCTGTCAAATCTGGTTAACTACTTAACCAACTTTATTTTGGAAGGTTGTTATGTTGCAGCCATATTTTATTTAATGGCAATTTTAAAGCAGGTTGATGAAAAAAGAACTATTATATTGTCGCTCCGAATTTATATCATCCTTGATATTATATTTTTTGGATGGCATTTATTGGTAGGAAGAACCGGTATAAACGGAAACATACTGCCAATGCTGATCGGTTTTATAGCAACATTATACATTAGCGCCCAAGCTACAAACGTAAAAGATCCGGTACTTTCGTTCCCGTTTAAGCTGCTTGGGGCTATTATGCCGTTATCATTGTTTTTTAAGCTCTTGATATCCGTATTTGTAATTCAACATTATGTAGGCAGAAACCTGCTTTACTATGTAGTTTTAGCGGAAACATTACCTCCATTAGCTATTATTTACATTCTATATAAAGCATTAATTATTACTAACAACCAGCAACAAGTGATGCCACCGACTATTGCAAACCCCGATAATTCAATCGAAAACAAACTTCCAAAATGAAAGTAAACGCCAAAACAACAAGATACATGATGGTTATTAATGCTATTTATTTTATAGCAACTATCGTAGCTCTCCTATTTGCGTTAAATCAATCGCGCCCGCCGTTTTATTTCACCTTGTTCAGGGAGTTACTTTTTGATACGCAGCTTATATACCTGGTTTATGTTTTGAAACATCTTTACGAAAAGAAAAGCTATATCAATACCTTGATTGCGTTCATCATATTTAACTTTACAATAACCTTTTTATCGGGTGTTACCGCAACCAATACAAATGGGGATTGGTTACTGTTTTTGTTATCAGTTTTCATAATGTTAATGAGCATCATTTTAATTATTCAATTTTTCAAATTACGTAATACAGAGCTTAGATTACCTTATGGTTTATTCGGGCTTGCTTACTTAACCTACATGCTGTTTTATGTTACAGCCGGCGCGTTGATTATCCTTGCAGGTCAAACAGTTGTACAAATTATCATGTTCTGTCTGTTATTTACGCCGGCCTCGTTATGTTATGCATTGATAGGAATAACCCGCTATTTAAAAACCCAGGACGAATTGAACCGTTCAATCTCTGAATTTCGAATCCAATAAATGACTAACCTCCCCAAATTAAAATCAAGTTTTAACTCCTTGCTTGGTAAATGCATAGCGGCCGGTATTATTTTGCTTGTGCATTTCGTCTCCAACAAAACCTACGCACAAACCATCCGCAACAACTACCAAACTGAAACAGGCATACCCCATCTGCAAATTAAGCGGAGTATGATTTACTCGCCGGATAAGGAATGGCTGTACAACCACCACCCCAGCATTATCCATTTTAAAGATAAATTTATAGCCATATGGAGCAACGGATTGATCGACGAAGATTCGCCGGGGCAACGGGTGGTTTATGCTACCTCAAAGGATTTTGAGCATTGGTCGGCACCTGTGCCGCTGGCCTCGCCGGGTAAAGTTAACGATACACTCACCGTGCTTACTGCTGCCGGTTTATATCAATACAAAGGCACTTTGGTTGCCTACTATGGCGAATATACCAAACACCGCCAAAACACCCACCTATGGGCTAAAACCAGCACCGATGGCCTGCATTGGAGCGATCCCATCGACATGCATGTTCCATTGATCCCCAACCACGGCCCTGAGGCTACCAAAAGCGGCAGGCTCATCATCAGCGGTAATTTCCTGTTCCCTTATACCGATGACCCACGCGGGATCTCGGGCTGGAAACTCAGCAGCTTTTACCCCGACTCACTATATACCCAGGATAACTCATCTGCATTTTACGCTCCCGCCGCCAAATTGGGATTACCGCCCTTATGCGAAGGCTCGTTTTATCAAACGGATGACAACATCATCCACATGCTGCTAAGGGTAACCGGTAAGGGTTGGAAAGGCAAGCTTTGGTTAACCGAGAGCAAAGACAACGGCAGCAGCTGGTCGCGCCCGGTAGCGGCTCCTTTTTCAGATAACGACAGCAAATTTCATTTCGGCCGCCTGCCCGATAAACGTTTTTATTATGTGGGCATCCCCGATACCCTGCACCATTACGATAGAAACCCGCTGATTTTATCCATCTCAAAAGATGGCAAAGCCTTCACCCAAAACTATATCATAGCCAATGAGCTTTATCACCTAAAAAAAGAAGGATTATGGAAAGGCGGCCAATATGGCTATCCGCATACTATGATCTATCAGGGGTATATGTACGTAATCATATCCCGGCAAAAGGAAGCGATAGAAGTGCTAAAGTTTAATTTGACACAGATTAATACACACGAATCTCACTAATTAGTTCGAGTTGGCGCAAATAAGAATGAACATCACCTCATTTCCTAAAAATTCGTGAAATTCGACTCAATTCGTCCTCATTCGTGTTTAGTGAAATTCGACTCAATTCGCTCTTATTCGTGTGTAACATTTTAATTTTCGTCGTATCTAAACCATAAATTAACAAAATAAACCTTAATCAAAATATGTTAAGCATCCGCAATATTGTTAAGCAATACGCCGGTCACCGGGCGTTAGACGATGTAAGTCTGGAGGTAGAAAGTGGTCAGGTTTTCGGTCTGCTGGGGCCAAATGGCGCAGGTAAAACCTCTCTCATCCGTATCATTAACCAGATCACAGCACCAGACTCCGGCGAAGTTTTCTTTAATGGCGAAAAGCTCAATCAATCGCATATCG
Organism: Mucilaginibacter dorajii; assembly: GCF_024808255.1. Classification (GTDB taxonomy): domain Bacteria; phylum Bacteroidota; class Bacteroidia; order Sphingobacteriales; family Sphingobacteriaceae; genus Mucilaginibacter; species Mucilaginibacter dorajii. The sequence continues at coordinate 82,230 of NZ_JANTYS010000006.1, read as the reverse complement.
ACCGCATTGGCTACCTGCCCGAAGAACGCGGCCTGTACAAAAAGATGGAGATTGGCGAGCAGATGATATACCTGGCCCGCTTAAAAGGCCTGAGCCGCGATGAAGCCCAAAAACGTTTAAAATTTTGGTTTGACAAGCTGGGCATGGAAACCTGGTGGAAAAAAAAGATAGAAGAACTATCCAAAGGTATGCAGCAAAAGGCCCAGTTTGTGGCAACGGTGCTACACGAGCCAGATCTGATCATCCTTGATGAACCCTTCAGCGGTTTCGACCCGGTGCATGCCGAAGTGATTAAAGACGAGATCCTGGAGCTGAATAAAAAAGGTGCTACCATCTTGTTCTCTACCCACCGTATGGAATCTGTAGAAGAGCTTTGTCATTCTATCGCCCTCATCAATAAATCACATAAAATATTAGATGGTAAGGTTAAAACCATCCGCAACTCGTACCGTAACGATACTTATTTTGTGGAGTATACCGGCGCGCCTTTAAGTTTAGACGGACTACAGCCCTTTGAAGTGATTGGTGATACCCTTACCGACGATGAGCGCAACACCATTAAAATAAAGCTTACCGAAGGTAAAAACTCCAACGATGTGCTGCAGTACCTGATCCCTAAAACCCACATCAACATGCTGCAGGAAGTGATCCCGAGCATGCACGAAATTTTCATCGAAAAAGTTAACGCAAACTCCCTAAGCCATGAATAAAATACTACTCATTATACAGCGCGAATACCTTACCCGGGTACGCAAAAAATCGTTCATTGTGATGATTTTTGTAGTTCCCCTACTCATATTGGCGATGGGCGGAATAATAGCCCTGGTAGCAAAGAATAGTGATAACTTATCTACACTGCAAATAGTAAATGTATCTGACGATACCAAGATCTTTGCTGGTAAATTTCATGATGTATCTAACATAAAATTTACGGTAAGTCATCAGGATTTGAAGGCGGATAAAGCCGACTCCAAAAAAGATGAAAATATTTCGACCCTTTACATCCCGGCCGACTATGCAAAAAAAGGCGCTATACAAATCTTTTCAAAAAAGAAATCTCCCATGCAGCTTACCGATGAAATTGAAAAACAAATGGGCGACATTGCATTTAATTATAATATGGTGTTGCACCATATTGATACTGCAGTTATACACTCCATAAAAAAGGCTGATATATCTGTAAACACGGTTGAGATTACAGATGCTGGCGATAAAAGCAGCAATTTAGGCGCCAATATGGGAGTAGGTATTGCTTGTGCCATATTTATTTACATATCACTTTTCATTTACGGCGGGCAAGTAATGCGGGGCGTAATTGAAGAGAAAACCAGTCGTATTATTGAGGTGATCATATCATCAGTAAAACCATTTCAACTGATGTTGGGTAAAATAATCGGCGTAGGTTTGGTTGGCTTAACGCAGTTTAGTGCCTGGATAATTTTATCGGTCATTTCATCAAAAATAGCAGGCCATGCGTTTAACTCGCCGCAAAGCTTTATGGCAGGTATCATTTCCACTTTATCTACTATCCCATTTGGATTCATATTAGGGTGCTTCCTGTTTTATTTTTTAAGCGGATACTTGTTATACAGTGCCTTATTTGCAGCAGTAGGCTCAGCAGTTGATAGTGAAACGGAGACACAACAATTCATGTTCCCGATAACTCTGCCTTTATTGTTCACCTATCTGTTATCCGTAACCGTATTATTCCGCGCTCCGGATAGTGCCTTAGCTGTCTGGTTATCCATAATTCCATTTACAGCCCCGGTTGCCATGATGGTGCGGTTACCCTTCGATCCACCTACCTGGCAAATAGCCCTATCTATGTTTATGATGATAGTTGGCTTTTTATTTACCACCTATGTAGCCTCACGTATTTACAGGGTTGGTATTTTAATGTACGGCAAAAAAGCAAGCTTCAAGGAGTTGAGTAAATGGTTCTTTTATAAAGAGTAATTGGTTCATTGGTTCATTGGAACGCGGGCATGGCGGGGTTGGTGGTTGTCTGCTCTCAACCTGGCAATCCAACCAGAAAAGACCAATGAACAAGTGAACCAATGAACCAATGAACCAATGAACTAAATTATTTATTTTAGCCATATGAGTAAACGCGTTGCCGTGATGGATTTAGGTACCAACACCTTCCATTTATTGATTGCCGATGGCGATATTGATAACTACCAGGAAATAGTGCATTACCATGAAGCCGTAAAGCTTGGCGAAGGCGGTATTAACAAAGGCTACATTGTGCCCGAAGCTTACCAGCGCGGCATTGATACCATGCAAATGTTTGCGCGGGAAATAAAGGCCAATAATGCTACCGAAACCCGCGCCATTGCCACATCGGCCCTGCGCAGCGCATCAAACGGACAGGACTTTATTAAAGAGGTTAAAGATAAAACAGGAATCAGCATCGAAATTATTAATGGCGAACAGGAAGCGGGCTTTATTTACCAGGGTGTAAAGATCAGCGGCTGTTTATCGGCACAAAACTCGCTCATTATGGATATTGGCGGCGGCAGTGTGGAGTTTATTTTAGGCAATATCAATGGCATCACCTGGAAACAGAGCTTCGAGATTGGCGCGGCCCGGCTGATGGACCTTTTCCACCGAACCGACCCTATCCCACCCGCATCCATCGAGGCATTAAATCTATACCTTGAAGATCATTTAAATGATCTGTTTACCGCCGTTGCCACTCAAAAAGTGGACGTATTGATAGGCTCATCAGGCGCGTTTGAAACTTTTGCCGAAGTGATTGAGATTGAGAAAGGTCATCCTTTCGACCTGAAAACCACCAAAAACTACAATTTTGACGAAAGCGAACTGTTAACACTAACCAATAAATTTGTACAATCTACCCATAAAGAAAGGGCGGCCAGTAAAGGTATTATTCCGGTTAGGGTTGATATGATCGTGGCGGCTTCGCTCATCACCCGCTTTATTATGCATAAGCTGGGCATTAGCAAAGTGAGTATGTGCAGTAATTCGTTAAAGGAGGGTGTGTTGGCCGGGATGCTGGCTTAGTTCAGCTTGTGAACGGTGTTTTTTAGGCAAAAAACCTATTGATAAAACTTGCTTTTTCTGTACACCGCGGGAGTTTGCCCTATTTTTGATTTAAAGATCCGGTTAAAAGCCGCTTCCGACCGATAACCTACGTTTGCTGCAATTTCTGATACATTACTGTTCTCTGTTGTCAATAGTTTCTGAGCCCGCCTGATGCGCCAGTTGGTGAGGTAGTCCAGTGGTGTTTCATGCACCAATTTTTTAAACTGGTTAAAAAACACAGAACGCGACATGCCAATCTCCGACGCGAGGGATTCAAGCGTCCAATTGTTTTGGGGCGAGTCTTGTATCAGTTTTAGCGCTTTACTGATCCTGGGATCATTTAATGCCGAAAGAAACCCACTACCGGGCAAGGCCTGTTCTAAATATGCCCTGATGATATTCACAAACATAATTTCTGATAAACACTTCAGCATAACGCTGCTTCCAGGCCTTTCGTTATTGAGCTCGTCAAACATCAGTTGTGTAATTTGCTTTACCAATAGCTGGTTTTCTGTTGTATACTGCCTGATGTGAATAATTGACGGCAGATCCTTTAAAAAAGGATGCAAGGGCTGGTAATCAAATTCAAAGTGACCGGCTACAAGGTTGGTTGGCTCGCCGCCACTATTAAAAACAGGTGTCCCCTCTCTGCGTGCCTTAACAAATTGGGGCGACGGCATACGCAGGCTTGTAGCTTTATCGGCTATCCAATGGGCACTGCCATGCGGCACAAATACCAGGTCGCCCTCTGCCATTTCTATAATACGGCCATCGGGCGAACCAATAATACAACTGCCATTTACCAGCCGCCAGAACTGCGAATTTTCGTCCTTAACAATATCCAGTCCCCAGGGGGCTTCAAGGGTAACTTTGCTGTAAACAACACTCCTTAGTCCGGTTGCTTCTAATATAGTACTTAAAGTGTCCATTTGATAAATTGATACGATAAAGCAAATATACAACACCATTTAACACTTTAAGTATTAAATAGCAGACTACCTTTGGATTATTAATTAATTATAAAAGAAATGACAACACAAGAATTAGCCAATCAGTACTATGCCCTTTTTCAGAAAAGGCAAATAGCAGAAATTTATGAACAGTTTTATAGTGCCGACATTGTTTGTACCGAACCCGAACATGCCCTGGCGATGGGCGTGCCTACCATAACCAAAGGTATTGACGCGGTTTTGGCAAAATCAAAAGCCAGACAGGAGACTATAGCAGAAGTACACAGCTTTTTCAGCAGCGAACCGGTGGTTGGAGGCAGCTATTTTAGCCTGGCCATGGGCAGGGATATGACCTTAAAAAACGGGCAGCGGTTACAACTGGCAGAAATTGCGGTTTTTGGCGTAAAAGACGATAAGATCATAACCGAAACTTTTTTTTATTAGCATTCGGTTAGGCCTGTTTAAATAATAAAATACAGTAAATTTTCGTGAACCTTCAAGAATGTAATTTATCGAACCGTCATTGCGAGTTGTAAAATTTCGCGAAATTCTGAAGGTGGAATGACAACATACAGCTATGTCATTGCGAGTTTAAAAATCCGGAGGAATCTGAAGGTGGAAATGACGTAACAACTATCCTCTCCCCCCTGTCATGCTGAGGCACGAAGCATCTATTAGCGAACTTTACAGGGCGAATAGGAATGGCGTAGAATAGATCCTTCACTGCGTTCAGGATGACAGATCTTTTAAAAAACGTCATGGGTAGGAACGAAGCAATCGCGAACTGTGCAGATCCGCCCTGTATAGCATGCGATTGCTTCGTTCCTCGCAATGACATGGTGGACTTGTCATAGGTAGTCACGAAGCAATCCCCACTACAGCAATACCTTGTTAGCAGTTGAACCCTACTGCCCGTCCACTATGTAATTCAGTTCAGTTACTCCGCAGGTAAATTGCCGGGTATTCAATAAATTTAGTTTTATCTTGTCTTTGATGTCTACAAACAGTGGGATGCCCTGTCCAAGAACAATCGGGTTAACAAATAGCCAGTAGCCGTCAATTAAGTTCAGTTGGATAAGCGAATGTGTTGCTGTCGGGCTACCAAAAAGCAGGATGTCGCCACCCGGCTGTTGTTTTATTTCGTTTATACTGTTTAAAAGATTGTCGCTAATAATGGTTGTGTTAGGCAAATCAGCGTCTTCCAGTGTTTTTGATAAAACAACTTTGTGAACTTTTTTATACCACTGCGAATGTTCAATGTCGTGCTTGCTCGCAGTCGGCTTGTCTGCTGCGGTAGGCCAGTAGCTTTCCATCATCTGGTAAGTTACCCGTCCATATAATGCGGTGCTGCCTTCGCTTATGCGCTTACCCACATAATCAAAAATTTCTTCATCAACTTTAATCCAGTTCATTTCTCCGTTCGGTCCTGCTACAAAACCGTCAAGCGATATGTGCATAAATGAAAATATTTTTCTCATATAGTTCTATTTTATTGTTTTCTATGTTTTTTTACTATTGTCACCAGCCCGTATGCATTGTTGCCCATTGGGTTGTGTGAAGCAGATTTCCAGCTACTGTTTTACGTACCGGAGCAATATAGTCCCCGACTTAAAAACCGTCGACTCAACCAATTTTAATTGTAATTTTTCCTGCAGGTTAATACCTTCAAACAACCGTCTCCCTTCTCCTATTACAATCGGGTGAACCACCAAATGATATTCATCAATCAAACCAAGCTCTGCAAGTTGTGTAGGTATACTTACACCACCGGTTAAAATATTTTTGCCTTGTTCCTGCTTCAATTTAAGTACTTCGTCGCGAAGGCCCGTACTAACAATGCTTGTTTTTTCTTCCTCAGAGCTGTTTAATGATTGTGAAAAAACAATAATCTTGTTGACGGCGTCAAATGCCTGTGCAAATTCGTAATCCGGATTTGCCCGCTCAGCAGGGTCTTTCGCAATATCGGGCCAATAAGGCACCATCAATTCATAAGTTTTACGCCCGTAAAGAAATGTGTCGGCATCCCGCGTGAGCTGTATAAAATACGCAAACGTTTCTTCATCAGGATAAAATTTGGTATGGTCGCAGCAGCCATCTAAAGTTGTGTTGATTGCGTAAATTAGGTTCCTCATTTTTTAGGTTTTAATGCTGATTTTTCCAATCTGCCTAAAGTCAAAGATAAAATACCACGTCCATCATGGTGAGGGCTATCAGCGACAAAAAAAGGGGCGTTTACGTCAAAAGCGCCATTGTCCCATCTAAAGCGATTAAGCGCCTCAACAAAAGAGAAAGATACAATACGGTAACCAAATTTAATATATAGTTATGAAAAGCCCTACCCTATTATGGATAAGTATTGTGCATTCGGTTTGGGGTTGCTGTTTTTTTCTACAAAGAACCTGTATACATCAAGCCCGTTTTTGAGTGATAATACTGTTATTACTTGACAAATAACATAAATTTACGTGTTATGAAACAGCAAAACAGAACTACCCCAATAATTTATAAATGGAATTAGAAAAAATTAAAGAACGATTTATAGCTTTTGCTGAGTCCGAATGTAAAGGCAATTCGGAACTTTATTATAAATTAAGCAATGAAATTGCGAATGATGAAGGCTTATTAAAAATTGCTTCTAATACAAGAGTCGGACAACCAATACCCAATATTTTCTTCGCTTCTGTTCATTACTTATTGCTAAAAAACTCAAAGAATGAGTTAGCCAGTTACTATCCTTCTATCCAAAGAAAACAAGTATCAGAAATCCCTTTTGCAATATTCAAATCCTTTTGCTTAGAGAGCGAAGATGAAATTAAAAAAATAATTTCAACCAGGATTGTACAGACAAACGTAATCAATCGTTGTGCTTACTTAATGCCAATTTTTTCAAAAATAATAGCTGACGAAAATAGACCAACTACAATTATTGACATAGGAACCAGTGCAGGTCTGACCTTAAATTTTGACAAATATGAATATTGGTACAACGACCAAAAAATATTTGGCGATAGTAAAGTAATAAACAAGAGTACAATTATAGAATCGGCCATTCCGGAAATTTATAATATTTCGCAACCAATCCTAAAAATAGGAATAGACCAAAACATTATTGACCTTACTGAAAAAGATGAAATTTTGTGGCTGAAAGCCCTTGTTTGGACAGACCAACTTGAAAGATTTGTTGCAATAGATGAAGCATTGAAATTGGATGAACTTAAAAACATAAAATTTATAAGGGCTGACACAATTTTAAATTTTGAAAGAGAAATTTTAAAAGCAGATAGCAATCAAAATTTGATTGTTTATTCAACTCACGTTCTATATCAATTTACACAAGAACAGAAAGCTGATTTTTATGCTATGTTGGAAAGAGTTGGACAAGAAAGAGATTTTTATTTTTTATCAGTTGAAGGAATTAAAAATCTTTTAGACCGATACAATACAAAGGAGATAGTTATAGAATTAACCCATTTTAAAAATAAGCAAAGAACCGAAATATTCTTAGCAGAGACAAATGGACACGGAAATTGGATAAAGTGGAATAATTACAGCACATAACAACAGGCCCTGATAACAATAAACTAAAAAAGTTGAGTAGGGTGGCTTGCAAACGTATCAATTATTCAACTTGGTCGGTGTTTTCAATTTAGGTTTGATATTTTTTTAATTTGCATACTCAGCCCGTGGCCGGTGTTTTCACCGTGCCACGCCAATGTTCCCGCAAGTACATTTGGTATACGTATCACGGATTTGGGGCGGTGCGGTAAAAACACCGATCAAAGACTATACGGGAATCTATTAGAACACCTTGAGGGGGGATTTTAGAAGTTGCAAATGATATGCTCAAAAACTAATATCAAATAACTGATATTTATGTCGTGTTATTTAAAAAGACAGGAAAAGTAACGCTTCCAATGCAGGATAATGATCCTAAAATGCCTTATGTAGCTATGGTATTCTTTTTACCCCATTCTGCCAATTGCTGCATCACATCATTAAGCGACATCCCCTTTTCGGTGAGCGTATACTCCACCTTGGGAGGGACTTCGGCATATACCTTCCGATTGATGATACCGTCAGCCTCCAGTTCTTTTAAATGCCTGGATAACACCTTTAATGCTATACCATCAATTGTTTTATGAAGCTCACCAAATCGCCTGGGGCCTGATAATAACATCCAGATAATAACAGGTTTCCACTTGCCGCTTATGATGTTGATTGATCCTATTATTGAGCAATCACAATCCGGTTCTATTTTTTTTGAAATTATTTTTTCTGCTAACATGTTGATAACGAATATTAGTGCCTAATATGTCAATACTTGACAAATGTGCCATTACTTGACAAAGGTAAAGTTATGGATGAATTTTGTTAAAAAAATGAATATGAAAATATTAATTATAGGTGCCACAGGTACCATCGGAAAACACGTAACCGCCGTATTACAAAAAGACCATGAAGTAATTAAGGCTGGTTCAAAAAGCGCTGATATGCAGGTTGATATATCGTCAATCGAGTCGATAGAAAATTTTTACAAACAGGTTGGAAAATTTGACTCCTTAATTTGCGCTGCCGGGGACGCGCAGTTCGGGCCTTTAGCAAGTATGAAGGATGCTGATTTCAGGATTGGCGTTAACAGTAAATTGATGGGCCAGGTTAACCTGGTATTGATCGGCCAGCATTACATTAATCCCAAAGGGTCGTTTACTTTAACATCAGGTGCATTGGCCGATGACCCGATTGCAATGGGTGCAAACATTAGTACGATGAATGGAGCGATCAATGGCTTTGTAAAGGGCGCAGCAATAGAGCTGGAGAATGGGGTGCGTATCAATGCGGTCGGTCCTGATATTGTTGAAGAATCTATGGCCTATTTTTCCTATTTCCCTGGGCACGTTCCTGTTACCATGAGCAGGGTTGCGCAGGCTTATGTTAAGAGCGTTTTAGGCGGGCAAACTGGCCAGATCTATAAAGTGCTGTAACAGGCACTCAAAAATTAAAAAAAGGAATGACTATCTGCATGTAGTATCACTTGTGGATAGTCATTAAAAAAGATAAAAATGGTTTGTGTTCAATAAATGAATTAACAAACAAGTAAAATAAAAATTATGAAAATACTCATTTTAGGGGCCACGGGCAGAACCGGTCGCCTTATTGTTGAAGAGGCACTAAAGCAAGGCTATGATTTAAATGTTTTGGTGCGGGATAAAAACAAAATATCCTTTAGTTCAAAATCAATTAACGTATACCAGGGAACACCTACCCGCAGAGCGGATTTGGCAGCTGCAATGCAAGGCTGTGATTTGATCATAAGTGCTTTGGGTATCGTAAGGGCCTCAGATGCTCCCTGGTCTAAATTAATAACCGCCAAAAATTTCATATCTGAAAGCATAAAAAATGCGATAGCTGAAGCGGATCAACAAAGCATAAAACGTTTAATTACAGTCTCTGCGTGGGGTGTTGGGGACAGCAAAAAAGATATCCCTTTTTGGCTCAGATGGTTAATTGACTATACCAACATGGGCCCTGTTTACGCGGAACATGAAAAAGAGGAAAAACTATTGGCTAATTCAGACTTAAACTGGACGGCTGTGCGGCCTGTTGCCTTAAATGATTCCGATAAGATAAAAACGCTGAAGGTAAGTTTTAATAACCTCCCTAAGCCAAGTTTATATATCAGCAGGCAAAGTGTAGCTAAATTCATTGTTGATATCGTGAAATCCGATAAGTACGATAGGAAAAGCCCAACTATTTCTGAAAACTAATATGGCGGGGAGGTGCAAAGTCGCTTCCGTTGGCACTTGCCAATCGGTCGGTTTTATCACCATACCCGTTAACTTAAGGGAATGAATTTGAGCAATAGTAGCTATCCTGATATGGGGTAACTCTAAAGTTCTCTTCTCCATATTTTAATTTTAGATCCAGCTAATTTTCAGTCATGAAATTTTAACAATATAACAATGTATCAAATCGCATTAATCACCCACATTGTGGGGATAACTCTTATGGCAGGCACTACCCTTTTGGAATATTTGCTTACAAAGCATTTCTGGAAGCTATACGCGAGTGACAGATCAAGAGCAATTACAACCAATGAAGACGGATTTAACTTTCATTTGATAGTTAATATTGGAATTATTCTCTTGATTCTGTCAGGGGTGACGATGTTGGTAATTACGCAAGGTGTTTTTGCCAAACAAATATGGTTTCAGATAAAAATTGGTTTAATCGTCATTATAGCTATCAACGGATCGGCATTCGGAAGAAAACAAGATGCGAAACTTAAACGGTTAATATCACTGGAAAAATTGAACTCTCTTCAGGATGACCCACGCGGGCAAGAAAACCGGAATACCGATCTTATGAAGGTAAAAAATCGCCTCGATCTTTTTTATGTTTCTCAGCTCTTAATGTTCCTTACCATTTTTACGCTCAGCGTTTTCAAATTTAACTAAGGCTCAGCTTAGCGCCTCCCTAAAACATATAAGCACAAAATCAGCATAATGGTTACAGAACAACAAAATACCACAAACAACTTTTCACCTTTAAAGAATGCTTTGGATGTCATCGGCGGTAAGTGAAAGTTCTGTGTGATTGTTGCAGTGAACGAATTGGAAAACGTAACATGAAATTTTCAAAAAGAGCTATAGTGATCGCCCTGTTGTCTGCATTCGTGGTGATCATCGCGTCCACAGGCGCAACTATTGAAAACGCAAGACCAGCAGTGGAGAAGGATGATTATGTCTTTAAACCCTATCTTTCCGACTATCATATTTTTTGGGGCAAAATGAATAACCTTATCCCCTCCGGTGGATTTTACAGTTATACGCTTGCCACCACACTTTTTACCGACTATGCTGAAAAGCAGCGGCTCATCTGGCTACCGCCCAGCACAAAAATGAGCAGGATAGATGACGGCTTACTCAATTTTCCGGACGGGTCTATGATCGTAAAAACATTTTATTACCCCTTTGACGAACGCGACAGCCTTTCGCAACTGCATATTGTAGAAACCCGGTTACTGGTAAAAAGCAAAGGGAAATGGAACACCGCTGATTACAAATGGACAGATGGGCAGAATGACGCGCAACTGTTCCCTTCCGGCGGCAGTAAATCGGTGACATATACCGATAAAAGCGGGGCAACGCGTTCCATATCCTACCAGATACCCAGCAAAAAAAACTGTGCCACCTGCCATAATTCGAACGGCACTATCTTCCCGATCGGGCCGAAAGTACAGAACATGAATTTTGAGATACCCGAAGAAGCTAAAATGGAAAACCAACTGGAGGCATTTCAGAAAATCGGGATACTCGATCATTTTGATGTTCATAAATCTGCTTCACTTCCGCAGGCATTCAACCCGAACTATTCGGTTGAGAACCAAGCAAGGGCCTACATGGAAATAAACTGTGCGCATTGTCATAATCCGACCGGACGGGCAAAAGGAACAAAGCTTTACTTTTCGTATACACTACCTTTATATCAAACCAATATTCTAAGGGACCAGAAAAGTATTTTGAAGAAAATGGGCAACCACTCTATGCCAAAAATAGGGACAACGATCATTCATACGGAAGGTATGGAACTGATCAGGGCTTATATAGCCAGTTTAAACAAAACCAATTAAGCTCTTATAAATCTCTATTATCTCATGAAAATTCACGCTGCCTTAATTTTTACCGCTTATTCCTTGCTTAATCCGAAACCGCAACCAAATTTCGACACATTTACCCATAGTTTTGTCATTGGTTACCATGCTCTTCCTATACCAGGATTAGCAAATGGCTACATCGATGATCTGCACGAGATTGAACCAAAGGATACCATCAAAAAAGAAATTGCATTTTTTAATAATATCAAAGATCAATTGTGTCAATATCAACTGTCTGCACTTTCAGCCGCTCAGCAACAGGACTATCTTCAGATAAAGTTCGAAACGACGATGAACCTGGAAAGGCTGAAATTGGAAACAAAATGGTTAACCCATTCTCCGGCGACAGTGCCAGACAATAATATAGCTGCAATTCCAGACGGCAAAGCATGGTACGCTTATCTGTTAAAGAGGTGGCTGGGTGCAGATGTTACTCCGGATGAAATTTTTAAGTTTGGATTGAATGAAGTAGATGATGCAAACACGCACATAAACCTTATTCGCCGGCAAACAGGACTGGATTCAATTGCTTTTTACCGTAAAATTAACAGCGCCGAATTTTTGATAAATGATCCGGAGATTATTCAGGAACGTTTTGAACAGACCCGGGAAAATATAGAGAGCAGGTTGAACGTCTTGTTTTACCCCCATCAAATCCCGGTAGTAAAAATTAAACAGGGGCCCAAAGAATTGGTGGTGCATACACCTGGTTTTTACAGAGACGGAACATTTTATTATAACTTATCCGGTAGCCCCTATAACAGCAGGCAGTTCGGATGGCTTTTTCTTCACGAAGCGATACCGGGGCATCATTATCAAACCCTCATAAATGAGAAGGAGCCGCATAGTAACGTGCAGGACCTGTTTTTTTACGTAGGTTCCGCTGAAGGATGGGCGGCCTACGTGGAAAGATATGGTAAGGAACTTGGTGTTTACAAAACGCCTTATGATGAGCTTGGCCACTGGGAATGGGACCTGGTAAGGGCGGTAAGAATCCCAATGGATATTGGAGTGAATTATTATGGATGGACGGATCAGCAAGCGCTGGCGTTTTGGAAAAAGCATGTAAATAACCAGGATGATATTGCCATGCGCGAAATTGAAAGGGTAAGGCACTGGCCCGCTCAGGCCATTACCTACAATTACGGTGCTGCACAAATAGCCCAATGGAAAACCGCATTACAGGTCAAATTAGGAGATAAATTTAATATAAAGGATTTTCATGAATGGGTTTTGGCAAACATTTCTTTGCCGTTTGCCATCGCCAGAGATGGTGTATTTAAAGAAGCTGCATTAAAAACCAGCAACTAAGCCATTTTTTTAGCGATACAGAAAATAAAGCCCAATGCGTTTTGAACCGGTAATTGGCTGTAGCGGATGATGGCATCACCAAAGATAACTTCAAACTTACAGCAACATCCGCATGAAAAAGTACCAGGACCGGAATTTTTATAAAACAATAATGATGAAACACAAACGCGCAAAAATCAACTGGTTAGCATATAGCCTGCTTGTCATATTATTTATTACTAATATCTGTTCGGCACAACAAAAAAAAGGCAATGCCAAAATAACAAATATTCCATTTGAGCCCGCCTATTGGGATACTACTGCAACAAAAGCCGAATTTGTAATTTACAAGGGCGTTAAAGCCATTAAAATGCACACTGGCAACGAGATAAGTGTAAAGGAAATTAGCTTTACCAATGGAACTATTGAGTTTGACACCCAACCAATAGATGCCGAAACGAGGGGTTTTGGCCCGGTCGGTATTTATTTTAGACAGCGAAATACGAAGGAATCTGAATACATATACCTGCGCACTAAAAAAGATGATACCAAGCGCGATAATGATGACATACAATACGCTCCGGTTGTAAATGGTGTATTGCTTTTTAATATGATGTCGCAATATGATGGCCCGGCACCTGTTCATAATAAAGAGTGGAACCATGTGAAACTGGTAGTATGCGAAATGCAGATGCGCGTTTATGTAAATGATATGAATGAGCCTGTTTTAGAGATTCCGCGCCTTGAAAGTAACAGCACTACAGGTGCCGTAGGCTTTGATGGGCTGGCTTACTTCGCAAACCTGGTGATCAAACCTAACGAAACTGAAGGACTTTCCACTACTGAAGGAATTGATCCGGCTAAACACGATGTAAATTACATCCGTCGCTGGGATGTTACATCCGCACAAGTTATGAGGAAGGGCAGGGAACTGATAGATCAGGATCTGCCTAACGATACTACGGGATGGACGCCTATTGTCGCCGAACGACGCGGTGTGATCAATCTATCGCGTAAGTTTGGTTCCAGCGATACCGGACGCTATGTTTGGTTAAAAACAACCATCAATTCCACCAAAGACCAGGTTGTGCAAATGCAATTGGGTTTTTGTGATGAGGTTTATGTATTCGTAAACAAAAAGCTGGTTGATGCCGATAAAAATCAGTTTGGTTTGCCGCTGAGCAAATTCCCTGACGGCTGCCTGAATATAGATAACTCAACCATAAATATTCCGCTGAAACAGGGTAGTAACGAATTGCTTATAGGTATAGTTAATAACTTTTATAGTTGGGCAATTGTAGCAAGGATGAGAAACCTTCATAACCTCTCCATTTTGCAGCAATAGCTATTATAAATGGACAGCTAATAGTTAAATTGCTACCGTAGCACTGTCATATTAGCCTGTGGTGGGTGTTTTCAACGCACTAAGCCAATCTTCTCGCAACTACATTTGGTATGCGTATTACGAATTACAGGAGTGATGCGGCGAAAACATCGACCACAGGCTAAATGAAGCTTATTTTAGGTTCAATTTCAACTTGGTCGGTGTTTTCAATTTAGGTTTGATATTTTTTAATTTGCATACATCACAGCCCTAAAATATCCTTTTTATTTTATGCCACAATCTTCCTGTAAAAGAACGCCTTACAAATGCCCCGCCAACAACTACCTCTTTGTAGATCATATCACTTGCTTCCAGGCTTATGGTATGAAAATCCTTAACCGCATAATCAATTTTAATAATTTGTTCTTTGTAACCCACATAGGAAACTACAACGCTATCTGCAGATGATGGCACACTCAATTCAAAATCGCCGGTTATATTGGTTGATGTAACAGCCGTTTTATTTTTTGTGGTAACAGATGCGCCGGGCACCGGCAAGCCATCTTCCCGGGTAACAACCTTGCCCCTCAAGGTGATGTAGGTGGCTGTATCAACAGGCAAACCTGCGTGTGTTTTTTCGGAATTTACAATTTGTTTCGCGACAGGTTTAGGCCTGGCCTCTGCTTTAAAAGATGGGATCAGGGTGATGAGCGAGGCCGCGGCCAGTAATTTTGTCCATGAAAAAGCAACCGGATTATTATCAGCGAGTGCATAATTGATGCGTGCAAGCTGTTCCTGGTCAAACCGGCCGCATACCTGCTGATGTGCCGAGAAGTATGCGACGATCTGGTTATTGGTCATCGCAGTAAAATCAGTAACCGTTTTACAGCAGCTTTGGCAATAGCGGCCTTCGCCGATAGGCCGCATGGCATCCCTTGCTTGGTGGCAAGGTGTGGGAATGGTGATGCTTTTAATCTGACCCATATACAAATGGCTTAAGGTTCCTTTTTAATAAATATATGCAGTAGTTTATTTTTAATTCCCAATTAACATATCATAAACCGACGTATAAACCTGTGTAACATTACTGCGGATAGTTGAAGTATAAGTCCCCGAAGCTACTATACCTCCAACTGTTCCCAATAACAGGCGTCCGTCCATCTGTGTTAAATCTCCATTTTTAATCTCGGGCAAAGCAGGCTGTATTTTTATATCCGTAGCGCCTAATCCTTTTACACTTACCTTCAGCGTATCGCGATGATTAAATTTGACAGGGGCCTGTTCCGTTTTATGTTTTTTCTGGGCATTTGCCCTGGCAAAAGGAATAAATACAATCATAGCAGCAACTACACCTATCCTTTTCCAAAAAACCATGTTCTTTCTATTTTGAACCAATTGCTGATTCAAACTGTTAAGTTGAAAAGGCGCAAACTTGCCGCAAACATTGGTATGATAACTAAAATAGTTGATGATCTCCGTGTTTGTCATTGTTGTAAAATCGGTTACTGTTTTACAGCAGCTTTGGCAATAGCGGCCACTATCCACAAGCTGCATGGCGTGCCATACTTCGTGGCAAGGTGTGGGAATAGTGATGCTTTTGATACGTAACATTTGCAAATTCAATAATGGGCATTTAAATACTGGTGTTATAAACTTAACTTTAATTATAGGAGGCACCTACAGAGCCGGCGAAGCGAGAGTTTATGATTTGCTATAAACCCGATACTCCTGACGAAGTGTAAAACAATTGTATATACGGCCTTAAATATTTTAATTTTCAGGCTGCAGCGCAGCCCCGTGTTTATAGCTTGCAAACCAAACATCCTGTCATGGCTCCGTAGGTGCCTCCTTTCAAAAACATTTTCCATATTTCAATTAAATATCTTACGGATAGGCCTTCTGATACACCTGTAATAAACACGCCTGATAAATGAGGCTCGCCTCGTTACCACAACTTCGCCCAACAACCCGGCCTGCATTTGAAGCTTTAAAGGATACGCGCTATCCGCGCCAATATTTATAGTTTGTGTATTAAAACCGATGAAACTTGCTGTAAAATGGGTAACGGTGTTTGACACCCTTAGCCTAAAATTCCCGTTCATGTCTGTTAAAGTTCCGTTGTAACCAGTGGATACCTTTATGGAAACTCCCGGTATGGCTTCATTCCTGTCATCGGTTACATGCCCTGTTATCACTCTGAAGCCACTTGAATCCGGACGGGCGATTTTCCCCATCGTAGTAGTGCTTTCTGTTGCTAAATCGTTTTTTAAACCAGGCCCCTGCTCTACAGCTGCCGGCTTGGTTTGGGCCGATGCCTTGAACGAAAAGCCTGCACCAATAATACTCAATGCCATGGCCAGTCTTTTCCAGCCACCTGTTGCCGGCAGGTTATCGGCATACAGCTTGTAATTGATGCCATTCAACTGGTAGTCATTAAACCTGCCGCACACATTTTGGGTAAGCGACAGGTGTTCAATGATTTGCTGGTTACTCATTTGGGTAAAATCGGTAACTGTTTTGCAGCAGCTTTGGCAATGCCTGCCGGTATCAGCCGGGGTCATTTGCTGCCATGATTGGTGACAAGGTTTAGGGATGCTTATATTTTTGATCGGGGTCATCTTTGTTGCTATTTGATGATAAGATGCAGCCGGGTTTCGGTTTCCATAAAACAAATTCAAAAAAATATTCGACCGCAAAAATCCAGGCCAACCATCCAAAAACAAGGTAATATTTCGACATCATCCCAATCAAAAAAAGATGGTGCGCGGGAGGTTATCGACAGGTACATCAAAAGGTTGATGTAAGGGTGCCAAAAGGTATGCGAAAGTGCACGGGAGGTGTGTCATAAGAGTAGTTCATAAACAATTAAATAGTTAATTATCAATTATTTAAATAAAACAAACGATATATAAATTTCTTAAAACATTACAAAAAATCTTATAAAACCTCGCTCGCCAGATTGTTATAGACGTCATTTTTTTGTATATTTGATTTTATATGTCCCCAATCGGGGAAATTTGCTTCCTGTGTTAAGTAAAAGATCCTGTTTTAACACATTCGGTGAGCCAAAAAGTATAAATAAAACGGGCGTTTTTGCTCAAATTACCCGGTAATCTTTAAAAGATTTCCATAATCTTGTGTGCTTAAAATCATCTTCATGAAAATAAATTTTATAGGTATTAGCTTACTTGCTTTGTTAGCTGCTAACGCAAACGCGCAAAAACGGAAGATTACCCCCGATGATACCACATCAAACTATAACCCGGCAGCGGCTTTTGCACCCCAGTTTTACAGCGATAAAGGGAATGAATTTCACTCGGCCAACGGCGAACCGGGCCCCAAATACTGGCAAAACCGTGCTAACTACACCATCAACGTAAAGTTAGATACAGCGAGCAAAACCATCAGTGGTACGGTAACTATCGATTACATCAACAACAGTCCTGATGCCTTACAATATTTGTGGTTGCAGCTTGATCAAAATACCTATAAAAAAGATGCCCGTTCCAACTTTTTCACCGGTAGGGCACCCGGTTTAAACCAACATACCGATGGTTATAAAATTGAAGCGGTAAGTGTAGTTACCGGCAACGTTGCAAAAAATGTTGACTATGTAATTAACGACGCCCGGATGCAGGTTAGGCTAAAAAGCCCTTTACTTACCAAAAGCGTTATCAAACTAAAAATAAAATACCACTACACCATCCCGGGCGATTTTGGGAACCGCACCGATTATGTGGATACCAAAAACGGCAAGATCTATGAGATAGCTCAATGGTTTCCGCGTATGTGTGTTTATGATGATAGCCGCGGCTGGGATACCCTGCCATTTTTAGGCGCGGGCGAGTTTTACCTCGATTATGGCGACTTTGACTACCTGGTTACCGTGCCATGGGATATGATCGTAGCCGGATCTGGCGAGTTGGTGAACCCGCAGGAAGTGTTAACCGCCAAACAATTAACCCGACTTAACGAGGCCCGCAACAGCGATAAAACTATCATGATCCGCAGTTTGGCCGATGTTACCGATCCGGCAAGCCGCCCGGTGAATATGGGTACTTTAACCTGGCACTTTAAAATGCAAAACACCCGCGATGTGGCCTTTGGCGCGTCGAAAGCTTATGTATGGGATGCCGCGCGGGTAAATTTACCCGGTGGTAAAAAATCCCTGGCCATGTCGGTTTACCCTGCCGAAAGTGTAGGTGCCAACGCCTGGAACCGCGCTACTGAATATTTGAAAAAATCGATAGAGTACTTTTCCGAAAAATGGTTTGTATACCCCTACCCTGTAGCCATTAACGAGGCCGGTATTGCAGGTGGTATGGAGTACCCGGGGATTGTTTTTGACGGTATTACCGATAAAGGAAGCGAATTGTACTGGGTAACCGCGCACGAAATTGGCCATAACTGGTTCCCGATGATTGTAGGATCTGACGAGCGCCGCTTTGGTTGGATGGATGAAGGCTTTAACACCTTTATTGACATTTACGCCTCAGATGCTTTTAACAAAGGCGAATACGCCCCTAAACGCGATGGCGAATATGCGCCTGGTGGCGGTAACCCGGCCGATGAGATCATCCCAACAATCTCTGATCCTAACGCCCCTATTATGATGACCGCGGCGGATGCTATCCCCGAAAAATACCGCCACCCTATGGTTTACTACAAACCCGCATTTGGCCTGGTTTTATTGCGTGAGCAAATTTTAGGTAAGGATAGGTTTGATTACGCTTTCCGCAATTACATCAACAAATGGGCATTTAAACACCCGCAGCCAGATGATTTTTTCAGATCGATGGAAAGCGGCGCGGGCGAAGACCTGTCATGGTTTTGGAAGGGCTGGTTCTATAACAACTGGTCGACAGATATTGCTATTATAGATGCTAAGAACGTAACTGCCGAGGGAATTAAGGGATTAAAAATCACCGTGGTAAACAAAGAGCAGATGCCGATGCCATTTACCGTAGAAATTAAATACAAAGACGGCAGCAAAAAACGCCAATACCTGCCGGTTGAAACCTGGCTGCAACGCAAGGTGGTGACTGTTACCTTGCCGGTAACTGAGGAAGCTGATAGTATCACCATTGATCCGGACAATGCTTTGCCAGATTTAAATAGGGGTAATAATACGCTGAAGGTGAAATAAAACTCAAATAAAACAGTATGTCATTGCGAGGCACGAAGCAATCGCACGCATGAAGAGCAGACTTGCATAGTTCGCGATTGCTTCGCGCCTCGCAATGACATGGTGTAGACCCAAACTTACGAAGTTTTTAAAACTTCGTAAGTTTTTCGTCGCTTTGTCATTTCCACCTTCATAGACCACCGGATTTCAAAACTTGCAATGAGACGCTGTTAATAGCTTACCCCACTACCTCGTAATCAACTCAACCTGCAAAACAGTTGGTGTTATCCCAAAATGGGGGCCGCCGAAATCGGTTTCGTCGCCGTTTAAAATGCGGAGTGGTTTAAAGGTACCGTGATCATATTTACCTTCTTCTACCTTAAGATACTGCCATGCTTTTCCGATATTGGCTCCGGTTGGCACAAACGTAATGTGACATTGGGCAGCAATCACTACAAACTTATTGTCGGTCAGCTTAACAATCATCAGTCGGCCATCGGCTTTGGTTTTGTTTTCAGCCGGATGCAGCTCATTACCAAAAGATACAACAGCCTGCCAGGCACCCAAATCGATGGTTTGGTTGACGTGGTCTTCATGCTCTACAACCGCTTTTATCTTACCCTCATAAGCCCAGGCGGCAAGTTCGTTCATTATAGGCGTAAAGGCGGCATATTCACGACCATACGGTGCAAGGCGTTCGGCAAGTTCCTCTTTAGTTGAACCGCGACCATTATCATCAATGCCGAAGGGCGAAAAGCCAATACCGCCACGGGCGATCACGTCGTACATATATTTGGCGTTATCGGCAATTAAACCTGCTTCGGGTACAAACAGCGCGTTATCGGGGCGGTCATATAATTCCAATACTTTTAAAACCCGTTCGCTGCCTTGCAGGTAGATGTCGGGTGCCAGCAGGTCGATAGCCGGGGCGGCTGCCTTCCATATCGGGATTACGTTATCCGTTGGGCCACCACTTTCGTAAGTATTAGCCATGGGATTGGTCAAGGGATCGCGCAGGGCGGCGTTTACATACATGGGTAAGGCATATTCTGCCTTGCCGGCAGCAGCTACCTTGCCTACAAAACGGGCGATGCTCCAGGCCTGGAAATACTCGTCGGCACGGTCGCCAAATACCTTTTGCCAGGTGTTGCCGGCACCGGTGTTACCATTGAGGGCTTTTAACAGGACAGGTTTAAGTAATTCATCGGGCACTTTACCCTCAAACAGCTTTTGGGCTTTGGCCGAGTAATCGCGCATGGTATCCCATGAACCCGACTCATTTTCAACCTGCATCATAATCACCGTATGTTGCGGATCGGCCTGTTTCAAATACTTCATCACAGCGGTAAACGCTTTGATATCAGCATCCAACGTAGGTTCTGCATGTGGCGAAGGCGAATCAATGGGCTTGCCGATTTTACCTGTGATATTGGGGTATTTGGTTGGGTCTTGTTTCATCCACCCCGGCATGTAATGGTTGCTCCCGTTTTTCCAGGTGGCAAACCATAGCAATACCAGGCGTACTTTATGCTCATGGGCTTGTTCAAGTAGTGTATCGATAAAGGAAAAGTCAAACTTACCTTGTTGCGGTTCAATCTGTTCCCAGTATAACGGGATCTCCAGGGTGTTGGCGTGCAGCTCCTTCACTGCCTGCCATACCTGCGGCATCATACCCGGCCAACCGCTTGAGTTATGTGCTTGCCCGCCCAACATTAAAAATGGTTTGCCATCAACCAGCAGGGTATGCCTGCCATTTTTGGTAACAACTTTGGGGATTGGTGCATTTTCGGTTTGGGCAAATGTAGCTGAGGTTGCCATCAACATTAAGCCGGCGGCAAAAGTGGTAATTTTAGTTCTTTTCATGTATTGGTGTAGGTGTTATAATCGGTCTTAATTTCTATTAAGGTCACCAATTAAAATTAGTACTAAAAACTCTCAATTATTGATAGAATTTTGCCTTAAAACCATCGAAATTTAACACCTCCATTACCATTAATTTGTCAATCTTATCTTGATATTAACTATTAATAACCGAAGTACGTATCTTTGTATATGAACACAGCCGATCTGTTGCAACGCGCTTTGCGGTTTGATTTTTTAACCCAGGATGAAGGGGTTTATCTTTATAACAACGCCTCTACTGCCGATTTGATGTACACCGCCAACGAACTGCGTAAAAAGCAGGTTCCGCATGGTAAGGTTACCTGGCAGATAGACCGTAATGTTAACACTACCAACGTTTGTATAGCCAACTGTAAATTTTGTAACTTTTTCCGCAGGCCCGGCCATGAGGATAGCTATATTACTGATATAGAGACCTATAAAAAGAAAATAGAAGAAACTTTCCGCTACGGCGGCGACCAGCTTCTGTTACAGGGCGGTCATCACCCCGATCTGGGCCTGAAGTTTTATACCGATCTGTTCAGCGAGCTTAAACAGCTGTATCCCAAGCTAAAACTGCACTCTTTAGGTCCGCCGGAGATTGCTCACGTGGCCAAGCTGGAAGGCATGAGCCATATAGATGTGCTCAGGGCGATGAAAGAATCGGGTTTGGATTCACTCCCGGGTGCTGGTGCCGAGATACTGAACGATCGCGTACGCCGCCTGATCTCAAAGGGTAAATGTGGTGGTAAAGAGTGGTTAGATGTAATGCGTGCGGCCCATCAGCTCAACCTGCCAACATCGGCAACCATGATGTTTGGCCATATTGAAACTATTGAAGAGCGCTTTGAGCATTTGGTTTGGATCCGTGAGGTACAAGCCGAAAAACCCGAAGGACATCACGGTTTTGTGGCCTTTATACCATGGCCTTTCCAGGATGACGGCACGCTTTTACGTAAAGTACGTGGCATCACCAATAATGTAACAGGTGATGAATATATCCGTATGATAGCGCTAAGCCGCATTATGCTACCTAATATTAAAAACATACAGGCGTCATGGCTTACGGTAGGTAAACAGGTGGCGCAGTTGTGCTTACATGCAGGCGCTAATGACTTTGGATCAATCATGATTGAGGAAAACGTGGTATCTGCAGCAGGCGCGCCACACCGGTTTACAGCTAAAGGCATCCAGGATTCCATCAAAGAAGCCGGTTTTGAACCCCAGCTGCGTACCCAAAAATACGACTGGCGGGATGTGCCTGTTGAAATTGAAGAACAGGTTATCAATTATTAAGTTTTGAGTGATGAGTATTGAGTTTTAAGTTAGTTTATTGATTTAACGCTCTTCACTCAATACTCATAACTCACCACTCATAACTAATGGAAAAACATATAGAAGCACTCATCTTTGCATCAGAACAAGGTATCCGCCAGGAGGAGATCATGTACTGCCTGCAGGCTGCTTTTGAGCGAGATTTTAGTGCCGATGAAGTAAACGAGAGTCTTCGCGCCATCGAACTAAAGTATAGTGATGATAACCTGGCCATTGAGTTGGTAAAGGTTGGTAACGGCTACCAATTTTTTACCAAAAAGCAATATCACCCGGTTATTAACCTGTTGCAGTTGCAACGCTCTAAAAAAAGATTAAGCCAGGCCGCATTAGAGACCCTGGCAATTATAGCTTACAGGCAACCGGTAACCAAAACAGATGTGGAACAAATTCGTGGTGTAAACTGCGACTATTCGATCCAAAAACTGCTCGAAAAAGAGCTGATAGCTATAACAGGGAAGTCTGAAGCTATTGGAAAACCCATTTTATATGGCACCAGCCCGCTTTTTATGGATTATTTTGGAATTAACAGCATACAGGAATTACCTCAGATAAAGGATTTTACAACCAATTCTGTAGCCATAGGCGAACAAACAGAATAATTTTTATTTCATATTTTTAATAAAAATGATTTTGATTATTTTTACTATTGAATAAGGAAATAAAAGCTTTCAAAAAAAAATCCTGCTTTTTATCCAATTTAAAGTATTATTGACAAAGTTTTACAAAAAAATCCGTTACAATGGGAGCGCCAAAAAAACCGACCACTAAGAAGATTGACAATTCTGAAGATGACAATGAAGACGATGACGATCTGAATCTCGACCCAAAAACGAAGAAAAAAGTTGATGATGACGATGATGATTTTGACGGCCCTTTAGATGATGATCTGGGCAGAGGTTACGATTCATTTGATGATGATGACGACGACGATTATTAATCATTAATCGCGCATATAACGTATTTGTAAAGCATTCAGAGCACATGCCCTGAATGCTTTTTTTATATTCATCACCTCCCTATGATCATAACAGAAGTAAAAGACAAAGCATCAAAAAAGGATTTCCTAAACGTACCCCGCATACTTTATAAGAACGACCCGGTATGGGTGTGTCCGCTTGATAATGATGTGGAAGCGGTGTTTGATCCTGCCAAAAACAATTTTCACCAGGATGGTAAATGTACCCGCTGGGTGCTTTATAATGATAACCAGGAGCCTATTGGCCGGGTGGCAGCTTTTATCAACAATAAAAAAGCTTACCATTATGACCAGCCAACCGGCGGCATGGGCTTTTTTGAATGTATAGATGATAAAGAAGCTGCTTTTTTATTATTTGATACCGCCAAAAAATGGCTGAAGGATAATGGAATGCAGGCTATGGATGGTCCCATCAACTTTGGCGAGAATGATACGTTTTGGGGTTTACTGGTTGAGGGCTTTACCCATCCCTCCTATGGCATGAACTATAACTTCCCATACTACAGGGCCTTTTTTGAAGATTATGGCTTTAAAACCCAATATGAGCAAATTACCAATCATTTGGATGTGAATAAGCCATTTTCAGAACGGTTTACCAAAATAGCCAACTGGGTAATTAAAAAGCCCGGGTACAATTTCAGGCATTTTGAAATAAAAAAGATGGACAAATTCGCGGCAGATTTTATCGAGATCTACAACGATGCCTGGCGCGATTTTGAAAACTTTGTACCAATAACCCAGGCTACCATTCGTGAAAGTTTTGAAAAGATGAAAGCGCTGATGGACGAAAAGCTAATCTGGTTTGCTTACATTGATGATGAACCAGCAGCTTTTGTAATCATTTTGCCCGACGCCAATCAAATGCTCAAACCGTTGAATGGCAAACTGAACCTGATAGGTAAACTTAAATTTTTGTATTACCGGTGGAAGGGCGTATCACGTATGAGGGCCATTGTGATGGGTACCAAACAAAAATATCAAAAGCACGGTTTGGAATCGGCGATATTCATTAAACTTAAAGAATACGTTTTGCCCTTGAAGCAATATGATGAGCTGGAATTATCCTGGGTTGGAGACTTTAATGAGAAAATGATAGCCATCCATGCAGCTGTAGGGGCTACATTTGGCAAAAAGCATTTAACAATGCGTTGTATATTTTAAATATGCCCGGCTTAGCCGGGCATAAATTTATGCAGTGGCTTTTGAGTGCCTAAGCTCTTCAAACAGCTCTATTACCTTTTTTTGCAGATCAATAACCTCTGTTTCGCGATCCATTAAGCGCTTGTTAACGGTTTCAAGTTCGTTAACAAATTTTTGGTCCTGTTCGGCATCATTGAATGTAAGTAGCTGAACTACCGACATCTCAAACAAAGTGGCTATTTGTTCAAGCCTCGACAGGTTAATATCGGTGATCCCGGTTTCGATCTTCGAAAAGGCCGGAATGGAAATATCCAACCGCTTTGCAACATCCTCCTGGCTCCACCCTTTTTGATGACGTAGCAGTCTGATTTTTTTTCCAAGTGTTTTCATTTGATTTGAATAATAGTGAAGGTTTCGCAAAAGTTAATTACTTTGCAATAATATTTATTATCAGGCTAATTATCAACTAATTTGCACAATATTTTATTAAAAACCGCAGACATATAAAACAATTAGCAAATACCTGTGTTTGAGCGTGGTAAATATTCAACGAAGGCGAATTTCAACATCCATTAACTCTCAATTAACCGCCCAAATATCATTAAACTGTAATTTAAAAAATAACAGTTAAGAACTATTTGCATTACTGAATACACATCCTATATTTGTACTGTAATATTAAAAATTACAGATGAACGGGCAATTTCAAATAGCAGTACACATACTTACCCTACTCAATGCGCAGCCGGGCGAATTGTTGTCGTCTGAATATATTGCCGGCAGCATCAACATTAATCCGGTATTGGTACGTAAGGAGATTAGTAACCTGCGCAAGTATGGCCTCATTGATAGCAAGGAGGGTAAAGCAGGCGGTTATTCGCTTGGCATGGCGGCAAAAAAGATCCTGATGAGTGATGTTTACAAAGCGGTAAAAGTGCAGCCAGCCTTAGGCCAGGCTAAAAACAAACCAAATCCTGCCTGTCCTGTGGGTAAACAGATCAGTGAGCACCTTGATGAATTAGCCGAAGAAGTTAACTCCACCATCATAAATAAATTAAAAACGATCACTCTCGCCGATTTTGGCGATAAATTCAATTAAAAAAAATTTAAACAAAACTGTAACAAATTAAATTACAATACAAAAACAATAATTATGAAAGTAGCATTGATAGGCGCCACAGGTTTTGTAGGCACAGCCGTATTAAACGAAGCATTAAACCGTGGTTGCGATGTAACCGCCATAGCACGCGATCCTAAAAAAATCACATTAACAAATGATAAGCTTACTCTTGTCGCGGCAGACGTATACGCTGCCGATAAATTAGCTGAAGTATTGAAAGGCCACGATGCCGTTGTAAACACCTTTAACGCCGGCTGGGGCAACCCTGATTTGTATAACGATTTCATTAAAGGATCTGAAGCCATACAACAAGCCACCAAACTGGCCGGCATTAAACGCTTATTGGTAGTAGGTGGTGCAGGCAGCTTATACGCCGCTCCTGGCCTGCAATTGGTTGATAGCCCGCAATTCCCGGCTGAGTGGAAAACCGGCGCCACAGCAGCCCGTGATTACCTTAATACCATCAAAAAAGAAGAAGAATTGAATTGGACATTTTTAAGTCCGGCGATTAACCTGCACCCAGGCACCCGTACAGGCAAATTCCGTTTAGGCACCGATGAACCTGTATTTGATGCAAATGGTAAATCAGAGATCAGCGTTGAAGATATGGCTATTGCAATCCTTGATGAACTGGAAAACAACCAGTTTGTAAAAAGAAGGTTTACGTTGGGATATTAGCCCCACCCAAAACCTCCCCGGTAGGGAGGGCTTAAAAATCTGCTTATTAAAGTCTCCCCCTTCCGGGGGAGATTTAGAGGGAGCTGGCTTCTACTTCACAAACTTAGCCGCCACCCATTCTTTATCTTTTTTGTGGGCGATGTACTTTAAGCCATACTTACGGGCTTCATCGGTGATGATGTCTAAATCGGGTGTTTCATAAAAACCGCTAAAATAGATCTCGCCGTCAGTTTTCAGCACTTCGGCGTAGCGCTCCATTTGGTCAATTAGGATATTGCGGTTAATGTTGGCCAATATAGTATCACATTGCTCATCAGGAATAACCTCTTTTGAGCCGCAAAGAGGGATAATGTTATCGATTTGATTTAATGCAGAGTTTTCGATAGTGCTCTCGTAACAAACAGGATCGTAATCAATAGCTGTCACCTGTGCTGCCCCCAGTTTTGAGGCCATAATGGCCAGGATACCTGTACCACAGCCCATATCGAGTACGTTTTTAGCTTTATAGTCGTTCTCCAACATCATGGCCAGCATCATGGATGTAGTTTGATGATGACCGGTGCCAAAAGCCATTTTAGGGTCGATCACAATTTCGTAAGGGAACTCCGGTTTAGCCGGATGAAAGGTTGCCCTAACGTAAATTTCATTACCGATTTCTATCGGCTCAAAATTACTTTCCCACACTTCGTTCCAGTTTTTTTGAGGGATAAGTGTTACCTCGTAACTAAACGTAAACAGGTCGCGATAAGGTAAAAGCTGCTCGATCAGTTTAGCTTCGTCAAAATCGTCAACAGGGATATAAGCTTTAAAACCAAGTTCAAGTTCTTCAAAAGTATCAAAACCAATCTCGCCCAAAGCATTGATCAGCAGATCTTGCTGATAATCTTCGGTTGTTATGGTAGTAAATAATAGTTCGTAATAGTTCATAGTAAATAGCCCCCTCTAAATCTCCCCCGGAAGGGGAGACTTTTATTAATATTTTAAGTCCTCCCTTCCGGGGAGGGTTGGGTGGGGCTCTTCTTTTTCATAGCATGCTTCAACGTTACCGTTTTACCGGTCACCAAAAACATAATGAAAAAGTTAACTCCCCAGTAGGCCAACTGAATGAACAGCATAATGGTAGCAAGCCAGGTTAGGTTATCATAACCAGCATTTTCATCCCAGATAAAGTAAGCTACACCACCGGCTGCCAGCGCGCATACAACAGCTACAATAATAAAAGTTGTTAACGCACCCAATGCCGAGTGTAATACAATGGCATTCCAAACAGGTTTGATAATAATCCACTGTGTCAGTATAGCTACAACAAAATACAGTGGCCAGCAATAATAAAAACAGGCCATAAAGGCATGAATATTCCCCTCCCCCATATCACCTATTTGCATGGCACGGGTAAAATCGCTCACTATCACAAAGAGAGCAAAACCCATAAATGCAATGATCACCGGAAGGAAGGTCTTCATTCTTTTTAGATTTGAGATGTGGGATATGAGATTTGAGATTTTTTCAATCCCAAATACTCATATCTTAACATCATTTATGATATTCTGTTTGAAACTATAACGATTGAGCAGATGCGGTTCGTCTCATATCTCAAATCTAATATCCCATATCTTAATTATACGCTTTCACAATATCCACAAAATCACGTGATTTCAAGGATGCGCCACCAATTAAACCACCGTCGATATCTGGCTGGGCAAATAATTCGGCGGCATTTTTAGGGTTGCAGCTACCGCCGTATAAAATAGTAGTAGCATCAGCTACTTCCTGGCTGTATTTAGCTGCAATTTCTTTGCGGATAAACTCGTGAATTTCCTGTGCCTGTGCAGATGTTGCAGTTACACCAGTACCAATGGCCCAAACCGGCTCGTAAGCTAAAACGAGTTTAGAGAACTCAGCAGCTTCTAAATGAAATACACCTTCTACCAGTTGTGATTTGATCACATCAAAGTGCTCATTAGCTTCGCGTTCCTGTAAAGTTTCGCCAATACAAAAAATTGGGCGAAGATCGTGCTTCAATACGGTATCAGTTTTTTTAGCCAACAACTCATTGGTTTCGCCAAAATACTGACGACGCTCTGAGTGACCAAGGATCACGTAAGCAGCGCCGATAGATTTGATCATTTTTGCTGAGATTTCACCGGTATAAGCACCACTCTCTGCCTGGTGAGCGTTTTGCGCACCAACAGATACCTTATTGTAACCCTTTGCCAGTTGCACCAGGCTGTTGATATGGATAAAAGGACTGCAAATAACTGCTTCCTGGGTACCGGTGACTTCGTCTTTTACCATGTTGATAATTTCGGTAAATACGCCTAAACCTTCATTATAATCAAGGTTCATTTTCCAGTTGCCGGCGATAATTTTTTTTCTCATTGTATGTTGTGTTAGATTATGTTGATTTAGTTGGATTGGGTTGATTGGGTTAGATTTGGTTAATTAAGTTAGAGTTAGTTGATTAGGTTGGATTAAGTTAAGATTCGTTAATTATATAAGCATTCAACTCAATTAACCTAATCAACTCAATAAACCAAAAACTAAAATCTCCTGTACTCCTCGGTTAATTCAAATACGGTCTTCAATATATCTTTTTCGGTCTCATTAAATTCACGGTGATCGCGGCGGTCAAATACCTTTTGGGCTGTATCAAACATCTTTTTGAGAGCGTAAGTTTCAAAACCCTGCGCCCCTCCCCATGAAAAATCGGCCACAAAATTGCGTGGGAAGCCTGCACCAAAAACATTGGCACTAACCCCTACTACAGTACCGGTATTAAACATGGTATTGATGGCACATTTAGAATGATCGGCCATGATTAACCCGCAAAATTGCAAGCCGGTTTTGCGAAAACGCTGGGTAGTGTAATCCCATAAACGCACCTCATCATAATTATTTTTAAGGTTGGAGTTATTGGAATCAGCACCGATATTACACCATTCGCCTAAAACAGAATTACCCAGGTAACCTTCGTGCCCTTTAGATGAATATCCCCATATTACGGCATTGTTCAGCTCGCCACCAACCCTTGAATATGGGCCAACTGTAGTAGCACCATAAATTTTAGCCCCCATTTTAACCTGCGAGTGCTCGCAAATGGCAAAAGCACCGCGAATGTGAGTACCTTCCCATACTTCGGTATTAGCTGATAAGTAAATGGGGCCATTGGTGGTATTAAAAGTTGAACACTCGGCTATAGCACCTTCTTCGGCAAAAAAATCATTGCCGATGATGACGTTGGTTGAACTTATAGTCGAACTGGTTCGTCCCTTGATAAGCAACGCATAATCCTTTCTTAATTCGATATCGTTTTTCCTGAAAATATCTTCGGGATATTTTATCGATACAAAAAGGTTGGTATAAGTGATGACCCTGTCAAATTGGGCAGATATATCAAAACTGGCGGCATCGGTACCGGTTAGTTTTACTGCCAGTAATTGGTCATTATACTTTAAGGCCTCGCCGGTTTGCAACTTATCAATGGCTTCCAGTAAATTCTCATCGGGGCAAACAGCGCCGTTGATAAACAGGTTATCGGCTTCAATATTTGCAGGAAACTTAGTCCGTAAATAATCGAGCGTAAAAAACGAAGTACTGGTATTTAAATACTTAGCCCATTTTTCGGCAATGGTAAGGATGCCAATGCGCAAATCGGCAACGGGCCGGGTGTAAGTAAGCGGTAGTAAAGTTTGATGAGCAGTATCGTCAAAAAGAATAATAGCCATGGCGCAAAAATAAAAAAAGTCCCCCGATACGTCGGGAGACTTGCAAATATTTAATTAAACAAGCAATTATTTCTTGTTGTAACGTGTACGGAATTTATCGATACGACCAGCAGTATCAACCAGTTTCATTTTACCGGTATAGAAAGGGTGTGATGTATGCGAAATTTCTAATTTGATCAATGGGTACTCGTTACCGTCTTCCCATTTAATGGTTTCGCGGGTATCGATGCAAGATTTAGTCATGAAGGCATATTCGTTTGACATGTCTTTGAACACAACTAATCTATAGTTTGATGGATGCAGATCTTTTTTCATTATATATAAACTTATCTTCTGTACTTTCTAAAAGAGGCGCAAATGTAATTAAAAAAGTAACAAATTAAAAATAATTTCAGTTTTCAGTTAACAGTTTTCAGTCGGCAGCAACAACTAACTCTTTAAACACTGATAAAGAACATATTGTATAATTTCAAAACATCCAAAAACTGCAAACTGCCAACTCAAAATTGCCAACTTAAATCCCCTGGCACAATTCAATCAATACTCCGTTAGCGCTTTTAGGATGCACAAAACAAACCAGTTTATTATCAGCACCTTGTTTTGGCGCATCATTTAACAGTACAAACCCTTCACCTTTTAACCGCTGCATTTCGGCAACAATATCATCTACCTCAAAAGCAATATGGTGTATCCCCTCTCCTTTTTTCGCTATGAATTTAGCTATCGGGCTATCGTCATTTAAAGCCTGTAATAGTTCTATCTTATTGGGGCCGGTTTGCAAAAAAGCGGTTAGCACACCTTCGCTTTCCACCCTCTCAGTTTTATAAACCGTAGTATTCAACAGCTTTTCGTAGATGTTACCTGCAAGGCTAACACTGTTAACCGCTATGCCAATATGTTCCACTTTGTTCATGTCCAAATATTGTAAATTAATGGTCAGCTTTGATAATTTACGCTTTGTTTTGAATGATTTTAAATAAAAACTTGTGTATCTTTGTTCTGTTAATATACTTAGCAACTATGAACGTTCCAATTTATTTAGATAATAACGCAACAACTCCTATGGACCCAAGGGTTTTGGAAGCCATGTTACCCTATTTTACTTCGAAATTTGGTAATGCGGCCAGCCGTAACCACCCTTTTGGATGGGTTGCAGAAGAAGGTGTTGATTATGCCCGTGAGCAGGTGGCCAAACTGATTGGTGCCAACGAAAAAGAAATCATTTTTACTTCTGGCGCTACCGAATCAGACAACCTTGCCATTAAGGGTGTGTTTGAAATGTATAAAGAAAAAGGTAACCACATTATAACTACCGTTACCGAGCATAAAGCGGTACTTGATGCCTGCAAACACGTTGAAAAATTAGGCGGAAAAGTTACTTACCTACCTGTTAAAGAAGATGGGCTGGTTGATCTTGCAGTTTTAGAAGCAGCCATGACCACCGAGACTATCCTCGTATCTGTAATGTACGGCAACAACGAGATTGGTGTTATTCAGCCTATTAAAGAAATATCTGCCATTGCCCATAAATACGGCGCGCTGTTTATGACCGATGCTGTACAGGCGGTTGGTAAAATACCTGTTGATGTAAACGCCGATGGTATTGACCTTTTGGCATTATCGGCACACAAAATATACGGCCCTAAAGGTGTTGGCGCTTTATACGTACGCCGTAAAGGACCACGTGTTAAAGTTACCGCGCAAATGGACGGTGGCGGTCACGAACGCGGTATGCGTTCTGGCACATTAAACGTACCGGGCATTGTAGGTTTAGGTAAAGCTTGTGAACTTTGCGGTTTAGAAATGGAAAGCGAAGCGAAACGCTTATCTGCTTTACGCGATAAACTGGAAAGCGCCTTAACCGTATTGGAAGAAAGTTATGTAAACGGAAATGTTGAACACCGCTTACCACATGTTGCCAATATCTCTTTCAAATATGTTGAGGGCGAAGGCTTAATGATGGCAATGAAAGACCTGGCTGTTTCATCAGGCTCGGCCTGTACATCGGCTTCGTTAGAACCATCATATGTACTGAAAAGCTTAGGCTTATCAGATGATCTGGCACATTCATCAATCCGTTTTGGTTTAGGCCGCTTTACTACCGAAGAAGAAGTTGATTACGCTGTTGAAGTAACCCTTAAAGCGGTTACCCACCTGCGCGAACTTTCACCACTTTGGGAAATGTTTAAAGAAGGCATCGACCTTGACTCCATTGAGTGGGCAGAGCATTAATTAGATATGCAAATGCGCAGACTTCAAATGTGCAGATGCTTTAACTTATAAAACACTATACGAGTAGAATTTAATCACTAATTCAATAACTCACTAATTCAATAATTAAAAAAATGGCATATTCAGATAAAGTAATCGATCACTACACTAATCCCCGCAATGTGGGCACTTTGGATAAAAGCAGCCACAAAGTAGGTACCGGTTTAGTTGGTGCACCTGAGTGCGGCGACGTAATGCGCCTGCAAATTGAGGTGAATGATGACAATGTTATCACCGATGCAAAATTCAAAACCTTCGGTTGCGGTTCGGCAATCGCTTCTTCATCTTTAGCTACTGAGTGGTTAAAAGGCAAAAGCATTGATGATGCTATGAAGATTGACAATATGGATATTGTTGAAGAACTGGCTCTTCCGCCGGTAAAAATCCACTGCTCTGTTTTGGCAGAAGATGCTATCAAAGCAGCTATCAACGATTTCCGCGTAAAAAACGGCTTAGCGCCAATTGAAAGCGAAAAAGTACACCACTAAGAAGATGCAAGAATCAAGAGTCAAGAATTAAGACTTTTTGGCTTTGGATTCTTGTTTTTTTTAATAAATAATTAGGGAATCAACTTTAAGATAAGGTCTTAACTCTTGATTCTTGACTCTTGATTCTATTTCCATGGTAACTGTAACTGATAAAGCAAAAAATAAAATAGAACACCTGATGCAGGATGGCGGGCTTGATGCCTCTTATTTTCTGCGGGTTTCTGTACAGGGTGGTGGTTGCTCTGGTTTATCATACAACCTTGATTTTGATAACGAAGAAAAAAAAGGCGATCAGTTTTTTGAAGACCAGGGCGTACGCATGGCTTTAGATATGAAATCGTTCCTGTACCTTGCCGGTACCGAGCTTGATTTTAGCGACGGCCTAAACGGCAAAGGATTCAATTTCCACAACCCTAATGCCAGCCGCACCTGCGGTTGCGGCGAAAGCTTCTCTGTATAAATTTTACTATAAAATATTAAAAGAGGCACCTTAGGTGCCTCTTTTGTTTTAACATAAATCGAGCCCGGGCTGGTTTCAACTTTACTATCCCGGCGAATTCCAAATATTTTTAGTTGGGCGTACTTTAAGGTTGATAATGACTAACTTGTACAGTAAAATCAATTGCCCATGCCGCCCTTCCTCAAACTCGCTCTTATTACATTTACAACGCTATCGCTTGCCCTGCAACAAAATCAATATGCTGCTGATGTAGCTACAATAAAAAAGGCAAGGAGCACATCAAACGCGGCAATA
Organism: Mucilaginibacter dorajii; assembly: GCF_024808255.1. Taxonomy (GTDB): domain Bacteria; phylum Bacteroidota; class Bacteroidia; order Sphingobacteriales; family Sphingobacteriaceae; genus Mucilaginibacter; species Mucilaginibacter dorajii. Next base: position 48,471 of record NZ_JANTYS010000006.1, on the reverse strand, counting down.
GCCAGGCATGATATTAACGGCGTGGCGCAATATTGGCTGCCCGATTTTACACAAACCATTGGTAGGGAAATTACCACGGTAGGTAAAGACAGCATTATAGCCGGCTGGAAAAATCTTTTCAAGATTAACAAAACGGTAACCTATATCCGTACCCCTGCTGAAATTACCGTCGGCGATAATGGTGTTATGGCTTGGGAAACCGGCACATGGGTAGCTAAAAACTCCTATAGTAAAGGTGGTAAATATTCGGCTATGTGGCGTAAAAATAACGGCGAATGGAAATTACAGACCGAGTTATTTGTATCGTTATATAAATTGTAAAAAGCATCCGGACTAATAAAAGACTTACGAAGTTTTCAAAACTTCGTAAGTCTAAAGGTCAACAAGAGTAAGATACCCTTAAAACATATTTTCGGCCTCTACCCCATCAGGCACAGGCTGCTCCACACTCCAATGCTCGGCAATCTGTTGATCCTGAACCCTGAAGATTTCGTACAACACATAAGTTTTACCCTCTCTGTTAAATTGCGATTGAACAACCACAAAATCTCCTTCGGCAATAACGCGGTGAATTTTGATGTTTCGATCAGCCCCCTGTTGCAGATATCCATCAAGATTCTTCCCTGATGCAATTACAGATGGGTCATGTTCAACATAATCTGCTTTAATTAATCCGGTGGCTGGTTTCCTATCAATCACAGCAGCGTAAAATTGCCTAACAACTCGCTTGCTATTTTCTTCCGATGCAGTTTCATTAATCTCCACTGTTCCGTTAGTCGAAGTTACAGCCTGCCCTGCCTGGTCAGGCATTTCCTGTATTGCGTCCCAATGTTCGGCCAACATGCCGTCTTTTAATTTAAAAAGGTCTATTACAGCCATGCGCTTACCCATAAATTGAATATCAAGATGGGTAACTACAAAATCACCTTCCTGTATAGCTCTGATTATTGGCGATTTGGCATCTGCCGGCGGAGGCGGCAACGTTTTAAGGTAATTGATCATCCCGGTAATTCCGGACCTTCCCTGGGCAACGATTGGGTTATGTTGTTTATAATCATCCAATATAAAATCGGGAATTAACTCTGCCTTGCGTTGCCCAACAATGAGTTTATAAAACGATAATACTTTTTGTTTCTTAGTTATAGAATCCATTTGCGTTCTTGCTTTTACGGCCACGTTGTTACATATCATAATGTACAAGCCAATAGCCAGTATAGGTGTAATTTTCATTACGGTAATTAAAATTAGTTAGTAAAATTCAAGCATAGAAAAACACTGCGCTAAGCGATCAGCGTTTTTTAAAACCTGTAATTAGCAGGCCGGATTTTTGGCAATCCTTGTTTGATATGTTGTTGAAGTAATTATGCAGTGAAGGTAGTTTTTTTGGGACAAAGAATGAAAGACTTTTGGATAAAAGATTTTCAGACAAAGGAATAAAACACAAAAACCAATGCCCTAATGACTAATGACAGCGAAGCGAAATGACTAATGACTGCGCAGCAAATGACTAATGACTGCGCAGCAAATGACTAAAAAACCTCCGGCACTTTGTAAAAGCGGTTATCAAAATTTACCAAAAACAATTCTGTTGTGGCACGGGTAACAGCGGTATAAAACCAGCGGAGGAAATCCATATTGATCATCTCGTCGGTAACATAGCCCTGATCAACAAATACGGCATCCCATTGGCCACCCTGGGCTTTGTGGCAGGTAATGGCGTAGGCAAATTTAATTTGCAGGGCGTTGTAGTACGGGTTTATTTTTAGTTCGTTGTGCATAGCCCGTTTATTGGTGAGATGCGCATAATCCTTCATTACTTCCTCATAAAACTTCTTTTGATTTTCATGTGATAAGGATGGCGAATCGGCATATAGGGTATCCAGTAATATCTTGCAATCCAGTACCGGATCTTCGGCGTAATCGATAAACTCTATCTGCACGTCTGCAAAGCGGAAACCGTACATATCTTCGGTTCGGCGTACTTTTTTTATCCGGGCAATATCGCCATTGGCAATAAAATCGGTACTGTTTTCATCGTTATCTTTTAGCCAGAAATAGTTATTTTTCACAATCATGATCTGGTCGCCCCCGGTCAGTTCTTCCTCTCGGTACAGGATGCGGTTGCGAATTTGCCCGTTATATAAGTTGGCATTTTTATTCGACCGGCAAATGATCAACGTACGATCATATCCGTATTTTTTATAAGCATATTCCAGGCCTTCAGGTAATCGTTCGCCCGTCATCCTGTACACGTCCTTAAAGCCCTTGGTAACAATCTTTGGAGCAACAAGCTCTTCTTTCCTGATCAGGTCGCGAATCTCGGTGGCGTTGAATAAAATGCCCGAATCCTTTTGCTGGCGCAATACATCCGTTAATTCGTATCTAAAAACCGAGAGGCCGAACTTATCCTTCATGATCTGTTCGCTCAATGCGGGGCTTGTATCAGAGCCTACAGGCGGCAACTGGGCGGTATCCCCTACCAGCATCAGCTTGCAGTTTTTATCGTTGTAAACGTAACGTAACAGGTCAAACAACAACGATGCCCTGCCGGCTATTGGTTCATCGCTTATCATTGATGCCTCATCAACTATAAACAAGGTATCGCTGGCCAGATTATCAGCAATGGCAAAACCATCATCTAAGGTTAAAGCAGCCTTTTTGCGGTAGATGCGTTTATGAATGGTAAAGGCCTTTTTACCCGAGTAATTGGTGATCACTTTGGCGGCCCGGCCGGTAGGTGCCAATAATATCGACCTATAATTATATTGCTTAAGCGCTTTAACCAAGGCTCCTACTACGGTTGTTTTACCCGTACCTGCATAACCACGCAGTATAAAACATTCGTCGCCGTCGCGACTTTGCAAAAAGGCATGCAGGCGGTCGAACAGTTCCAACTGCTGGCCGTTTGGTGTATGCGGGAATGCTTTGCGGATATGATCAATTACTGTCACTATGCAAAAATGCTGATAAGTAATTGAAAAACCTTTACCCTTATTAAAAAGCTAACAGGATTAGTTATAAATTTGACCATGGAATTTAATGAAGACCCGATAGAGGAAAAAGAAATACGGGACGAAGATTACGTTGATATTTACTCAAAAAGAGCAATTTTTGGTTTCTCTGTATTCAGCACTATGTACGCGGGTATTTTGCTAATCATAAACTTATGGGTTGCAGGCTATAAACAAGTTATAAGTCAGGTACTATTGGTAATGTTCGGCTTTTATTTTCTTTCCATCTACCTTGTACGCACTGTGGGAGTCAAAATAGATACCGTAGCCCTGCAAAAAACAATCGCCGCTAAGGGCCAGTTCACTACACAACAACTGTTACAATTATCTGCAATAACCGGCTTACAAATAGCGGTTAACATAATTGCAGGATTAATACTAACACGCTATTTTTTCAAAAAGTATTTCCCAGATGACGATTATTATCCACGGCCGATAATGCGACCAGTGATTATATTTATTATCATTATTCTTTTTTTTGGCTCGATACTGAGATAGTCATAAAACATTTTTTTGTAGCGGGATTAAGCGTAATACATCAACCGAAAGGTGATCTTAATAGATGTTTTATTTTGCATAAGCGGCGTCATCCATCAAAGAATTGTTCATAAATTTATCCTACATTTAAAAAACCTTCTAATTTTCAATATTTAACCGCACTTTTTTTTGCTATGGAAAATATCGGTGTTTTGATTGTTGCTATCCTCCTTATCTTCGGTATTTACAAGGGTGTAAACCTTTTATTTAGCTTGCTTCCCGATTCATCTTTCCGAGCATTTATGTTATCAGCAGGAGGTAAAGTTTTAAGTGGTATATTTTCGCCTTTTATCCTGTTTGCAATTTGGGTGTTTGTTGCTATAAATATTTTACATATTCACTGTTAAAAAATATTACTTTTGTTAAACTGGCATGAGCGAACAATACTACAATTACCACGATGATGACTTTAGTCTGGATAAGGCTCAGGATTATAATTTGTTGCTACAACTGGATAAATCATCATTTTCATACGCGGTAAGCGATCAAAACAAACTAATAGCCGCGGCAAATAACCATCCGCTGGATGAGTTAAGCAATCCGCAGGAGCTGCTTGATCTTTTATCGGCAAACTATAAAAAAGTAGTGATTGGCTTACCCGCCACAGGATTTTCCTTAATACCGCAAAGCATTTTTAAACAGGATAAACTGGCGGATCTTGCCCGTTTCCTGGATGTAAACACTGATGAAAAAGTTTTGGCCCAGCCACTGGACAGCAAAAACCTGATCATCTATAAAACTCCAGAAAGTGTGCTTAATGCAGCTGACGAATTTGGCTTACGTAACAGTGTTTTCGCGTCGAAAGGCTGGCTTAACGCTATTGCCAGAAATCAGCCCGGCGATAGGGACCTTTACCTGAACATCAGCGGTCAAACTGTCGAAATTGCCAACTTCAACTTTACCAAACTGCGTTTTTACAATACTTTTGAATTTACCGGCGAGGATGAATTGGCTTACTTTGTATCTTTAGTAACTACCGAATTGGGTTTACAACCTGCTTACACGTACATCTATTTAAGTGGCGATGTTGAGGCTGAGGATAAAAACATCAGTCGCCTCGCGGAGTTTTTTGATAAAGTAGCTATCAACACGATTGAAACACTGCAATTGCCCTACGAAATTGAAAGCCATAAAATTCTTTCACTTGCTGCCCTGTCATTATGCGTATCATCGGAGGTACTTTAAGAGGGTTAAGGCTTAATCCACCCACAAATTTACCGGTACGGCCCACTACCGATCTGGCCAAAGAAGCGTTGTTCAATATTCTTCTTAATCAAATTGAATTTGAAGATATCAAAGTACTTGATCTGTTTAGCGGTACCGGTAATATCAGCATGGAATTTGCATCAAGAGGCGCGGCCGAAGTCATATCTGTTGACAGGAGCATCCATTGCGTAAACTACCTGAAAGATATATCGCGGCAGCATAAGCTAAATCAGATCAAAGTTTATAAAGAGGACGTTTTTAAATACCTGCAGATAGAAACCGAACAATACGATCTTGTTTTTGCCGATCCTCCGTACGATCTGAATAAAATACCCGAGATCCCTAAAATAGTTTTTGAGCGGAATATCCTGCTGCCCGGCGCGTTGCTAATAGTTGAACATCAATCGATGCAAAACTTAAGCCAGCAACCTGGTTTTGTGGAGCAGCGTAAATATGGGCATTCGTCATTTTCGTTTTTTAAAGCTGAGTAAAACATTCCTAACCTTATCCACTAAATGAAAAAATATCTTTCAGCAATTGCAATTGTCGGCATAAGCTTGCTGGGCCCCAGCTGCCGTGTTGGCACTTCTGGCACCTGGGTTAACGACCATATTGAGCCAGAGATAAAAAGCCAGGTTGAACTTTTAAACAAGCAACTTTATGATGATATCAAAAGGCAGGACCTCACTGATCTAAAACAAATTCTATCGCCTGAGTTAATAAAGGGCGCCGGTAAAAGTTTAGATAGCGTTATTAACCAAGTTGGACCCGCACTTAAAACAACGAGCTCTGGTTACATGACTATAGACAGTTATTACGTTAAAAATACCACAACAAACATATCTAATACCGTAATGCCTACAATTAGTAGCACAGATGACTATATAGTTAACTACCTGGCACTAAATAAAGAAATGTATGTATCATTGTTAAAAACCACGGGCACTGTAAACAGTATGCTAATTATTGCCATTTACGGAAAGCACGGCGATGACTGGAAATTGAACATACTGCAGATGGGCGAATACGAGATTATTGGGAAAAATGCGCCTGGTTATTATAAATATGCTCTAAAACTTTACAATACAGGGGATTTAATTGACGCGGCAGATATGATTATTATTGCCGGACAGATAGGAAGCCCGGGAGGTACATATTTTAAGTATAAAAACGAATCGGAAATGAAAGACCTCTATTCAAAAATTTTGAAAGAGGCAAACACCTTTTATAAATTTCCTATTACTGTTAATCAGATAAAAACCAATCCGGTTATTTTTGGTGTGAATCCACAATTTATTGGCGAAAAAGGGAAAGAAGGTATTTATCCTTCAATTAATTACAAAACCAACATTAACCTTGCAGATACTGCCGCGTTGCGAAAAGAAAATGATGCGTTGCAGAAAAACATAGCTGGTATTTTCAAGGGCATTGTAACAAATAACAACCATATTTTATACCAGGCCTTTGATCAATTACCGGGTTTAGGTAAAAAAACGAATCGCTTTGGCTTTGCGCAAAAAATAAAATAGTTTTTAGCCTTATCATTTCACCTGCAAAATAGCTAAAGCAGTATCCTTAAAACAACTAAGTTGCCCATCCTTGGCGTTAGTAATGATAGCCTCAACCTGGTTTATATCAGCGAATTTGAGATAGGTTTCCTTCCCTATTTTGCCTGCATCGCATAGCAAGTAGGTATAAGCGCTTTGGTTAATATAAGCCGATGTTATTTCGGCCTCTAATTCGCTGTTGGCAAACAGACCGTTTTGTGAAACTCCATCCACACCTAAAAATGCCTTACCGGCACGATACCTGGCTATATGCTCGTTGGCTATTTTGCCGTGTACGGCCTGTCTTTCGCTGTCAAACTCCCCTCCTATAATGTTTAAGGATACAGCGCAATTTTGCAATTCGTAAATCACTGGCAAAGAGTTGGTAATTACTTTAATCTTTTTATTTTTTATAAACGGGCAAAGCCTGAATACGGTGCTGCCGCAATCCATAAAAATAATATCTCCGTCGTGAATATGTTCGGCAGCTTTACGGCAGATCTCATCCTTTACCGCGGCATTTTGGGCCGATTTATTTATAAAATCAACAGGTTTTGCCAAAGGATCAACTTTCATTCCTCCGCCATGGGTACGGTAAAGCAAGCCATCATTAGCCAACTGGTTTAAATCCCTGCGAATGGTGATCTCAGAAATGGCCAGTTCCATAGCAAGTTGCTTGACGTCTACCTCGCCGGTAATATTCAGTTTATCAAGTATATTTTGTTTTCTTTTTTGAAAGTTCATTTAAATATTGTTAATTCGTTCAAAAATAATCAAAATTGATTAATAACAATCAAATAAATGAATAAAATCAAAATATTAAAAAAGGATATCCTGTCAAACAACTGGTACACGCTGTATAAACTAACTTTTGAGGCTACTAAAAATGATGGGGAGGTATCAATAATTACAAGAGAAGCTTATGACCGCGGCAACGGGGCAACCATCCTTTTATATAACATGGATAAAAAAACGGTGATCCTCACCCGGCAGTTCAGGATCCCAACTTACGTTAACGGCAACGAAAGCGGCATGCTGATTGAATGTTGTGGTGGTTTACTTGATAAAGACAATGCCGAAGACTGCATCCGCCGCGAAACCGAAGAAGAAACAGGCTACCAGGTGAGCAATATTAAAAAGGTATTTGAGGCCTATATGTCGCCGGGATCAGTTACTGAACTGCTTTACTTTTTTATTGCCGAATACACCAGCGATATGAAAGTAAGCGATGGCGGCGGCCTGGATCATGAACATGAAGATATAGAAGTACTGGAACTACCTTTTACCCAGACTATGCAAATGATCAATACCGGCGAAATCAAAGACGGCAAAACCATTATGCTTTTACAACACCTGCAAATAAGCAATTTACTATCATGAGCAACAAGCCTTTACTTATTTTAATAGCCGGGCCGTACCGCTCCGGCACCAATGATAACCCGGCGTTGATGGCCGAAAACTTAAGGAAGCTGGAAGAAGCAGCGCTCCCTATTTTCAGGGCCGGCCATATCCCGGTTGTTGGCGAGTGGTTTGCATTGCCGCTTTTAAAACAGGCCGGTTCAAAATACCCTGGTGATGAAGCTTACGAGGAGATCTCCTACCCGGTATCGCACCGCGTACTTGCCAAATGCGATGCCATTTTCAGAATTGCGGGTGCCTCAAAAGGGGCCGACGAGGATGTACGGATAGCTAAAGAAAACGGGCTTACGGTTTATTATAACCTTGAGGATATTGAAGCGGTTTAAATTGCACTTAAGTTGCCAAACATTCAAAATCATTGTTACTTTTGGTAAGGCATTAACATCAGTACTATGAAGATCGCTCTTTTCCCTGGTTCATTTGACCCGGTTACCAAGGCCCATGTGGATATCGTAAAACGATCTGTAAACCTTTTTGATAAGGTTTACATCGGCATAGGTGCCAACAGCAGCAAACAAGGTTTTTTAAGCATAGAAACCCGCGAACAAATGCTAAGGGCAGTGTTTAAACACGACGACCGCATACATATTGTTGCTTACGAAGGCTTAACCGTAAACTTTTGTAAAAGTATAGGTGCTACTTACATGATCAGGGGTATCCGTACCGTATCAGATTTTGAATACGAGAAAGCGATAGCCCAGATGAACCATGCTTTGGTACCCGATATTGAAAGCATCTTTATTGTAAGCAAGCCAGGTTACTCATCCATCAGCTCAACCATTGTGCGCGAAATTATGCGTCACCATGGCGATGTAGCCCAATTTATCCCTGCTGAGGCATTAGCTTATTTGTAGCCAGCTTTTCTTTATGCAGCACATCTAATATAGATGGAAAAGTATTATCAATAATGGGTTCAATATGGTGTTTTTCAAACCAGCGCACATCGGTAATACCTTCCTCTTTCTGAGGTTTTAATTTTTCTTTACCCTTACAATCCATGCTAAACCAGTGCGTTTTTTTAAGCACAATTTCGCCCCGGTTAATGTAAACATGGTAGGTTTTACAAATCTTTTCGTTCAGCTTGCTCACTTTTATACCGCACTCCTCTTCTACCTCGCGTACGGCGGCTTCTTTTACTTTTTCGTCCTTTTCTATTTTACCTTTAGGCAAATCCCATTTATCATTACGGTAAATGAATAAATAAAGGCCCGCGGTATTTTTTACCAATCCGCCGGCTGCCTCAATAAGCGTAATGCTCTTTTTAATAGTTTTTAAAAAAGCTTTGGGATCCTTACATAAAATATAAAACAACTTTTTAGGGTTTGCCAGTATCCAGGTGTAAATTATTTTGAGGTCAAAAGTCTCTGCCTCAAGCTTTTCATAAAACTCTACTCCATGAGGCACTGATTCTGTTAAAAGGATAACTTTTTCGTTAATATAAATTCTGTATTTTTGGGCCATGTTTAATAATAATGAGATAGAACAGCAGGTTGCCGAATTCCTGCTGCAAATTAAAGCAATTAAATTACAACCTAACAATCCTTTTACATGGGCTTCGGGGTGGAAATCGCCAATTTATTGCGATAACCGCGTAACGCTCTCTCATCCGTCAATCCGCACCTATATCAGGCAGCAGTTAACGGTTATTATACAGGAAAAATTTGGCAGCGTTGGTTGTATAGCCGGCGTGGCCACCGCAGGTATCCCACAAGGAGCATTGGTTGCCCAGGAAATGGGGCTTCCTTTTATATATGTACGCGCCAAAGCCAAAGAACACGGCACAGGCAGCTTAATTGAAGGCGATGTGCCAACAACCACAGGCAAACGGGTTGTGGTTATTGAAGACCTGATCTCTACCGGAAAAAGCAGCTTGCAAGCCGTTGATGCATTGAAAAGTGCCGGTTTTGAAGTTGCGGGTCTGGCCGCCATATTCAGCTATGGTTTTGATGTAGCTTCAGAAAACTTCAAAAACGCGGGTTGCCCGTTTGTAACCCTGTCAAATTATAACGCGTTGATTAAATATGCCGAGGCCAATCAATACATCAGCGAAAAAGATGTTGCTGTTTTAACCCAGTGGCGCGAAAGCCCATCAACCTGGGGCCAGATAGCATCAAGCTAAGACTTTGATTATTTTGATGATGTCGATTCCGGTGATTTTAGTTATTTAAATTAAATATTTAGATGCATCGGTCTCAAATCTCATATCTAACATCTCAAATCAAAAAAATGACCACCTTCACCAGTACCATCAGTATCAACAAGCCGGTAAACGAAGTATTTAACTACCTGGCCGATTTTAATAATCACCGGCAATTAATGCCCGATAGTATTCAAGAGTGGGTATCGTCTGTTGATGACGCCAGTTTTAGCATTCCTAATATGGCTAAATTATCTTTAAAGATCGATAGCAGGGTAACAGATGAGCAAGTGGTTATTATCCCCGCCGCAAAACCACCGTTTGATTTAAAATTAAAATGGTCGTTATCTTTTAATAACGACCATACTGATGTTGTTTTTACTATTGATGCAGAGCTCAACATGATGTTAAAGATGCTCGCTTCGGGGCCTCTGCAAAAATTAGCTGACCATGAAACACAAAGCTTAAAAACCATATTAAGCTAATGTATTTCAACCTGGCCATTTAGTAAACTTTACGTTTTTGTATATTGTTGATAGCTATTACTACGTTGATAATAACTAATCCAACTATCAATGCTCCCATGACTTGCGTTATATTTAAAATAAATTAATTAAGAATATATAGTCAAAGGTTGTTCCATTTATTTACAATTGGTTAATATTCACTTATAACGTGAAAATCAGGCTTTTAGTTTGTCAGATTCAAGTAATTTGAGTAATTGCATCCACGCCCGCCAGGCAACTGGGGAAAATTACTGAGAACTAATTTCCCGATCCCCCTCTCAAACATAATATCCGCTTAAATTACCAAGAAACGAACTTTTTAGCGTATTTTTGCGCCAAATTACAGGTGCAGCATGATCACGGTATCCAATTTATCTTTACGTTACGGTAAGCGTACTTTATTTGAAGACGTTAATCTAAAATTCTCTCAGGGCAACTGCTATGGCATTATAGGTGCTAATGGTGCCGGTAAGTCAACATTTTTAAAAATTCTTTCAGGCGATATTGATCCCAGCAGCGGGTCGGTAAGTTTTACGCCCGGCGAACGGATGGCGGTATTGAGTCAAAACCACTATGCTTTTGACGAATATTCGGTACTTGAAACCGTAATGATGGGGCACAAGGAAATGTACGCCGTAATGAAGGAGAAAGACGCCATTTATTTGAAAGAAGATTTTACCGATGCCGACGGCGAACGTGCCGGCGAGCTGGAAAATCTTTTTGCCGAAATGGATGGCTGGAATGCCGAAAGTAATGCAGCTACCCTACTGAGCAACCTTGGCATTAAAGAAGAATTTCATTACAGCCTGGTAAAAGATTTGGATAATACCCAAAAAGTACGTGTGTTATTGGCACAAGCGCTATTTGGCAAGCCAGATATTTTGTTACTGGATGAGCCTACCAATGATCTGGACATCCACACCGTTAGCTGGCTGGAAGACTTTCTGGCCTCATATGAGGCTATTGTTTTAGTAGTATCGCACGACAGACACTTCCTGGATACCGTTTGTACCCACGTGGTGGATATTGACTTTGCTAAAATGACCATCTATACCGGTAACTATACTTTCTGGTACGAGTCAAGTCAATTAGCCCTTAAACAAAGATCTGATCAGAATAAAAAGACAGAAGAACGTGTTAAGGAGCTGCAGGAGTTTATTCGCAGGTTTAGTGCAAATGCTTCTAAATCAAAACAAGCTACCAGCAGGAAAAAAGCCCTGGACAAGATCAATATCGACGAGATCCAGCCGTCAAACCGCAAGTACCCGGGTATCATATTCAACAACCTTGGCCGCGAAGCTGGTGACCAGATATTACAGGTTGAAAACCTTAAAAAATCCCTTAACGGTGACTTATTGTTTAATAACATCAGCTTTACGGTTAACAAAGGCGATAAAATTGCCATCCTGTCGCAAAACAGTTTAGCTACCACTGCCCTCTACAACATTTTAACCGGCAGAGATATTGATTACAAAGGCACATTTAAATGGGGTGTTACCATTAATCCGGCAGATATCCCAATTGATAATGCCGAATATTTTAAAGGCAAAGATGATAACCTGATTGACTGGTTGCGTGAATATTCGCCCGGCGAAAAAGACGACCAGTTTATCCGCGGCTTTTTAGGCCGTATGCTGTTCTCAGGTGAGGAGGTTTTGAAAAAAAGTAATGTACTATCTGGTGGCGAGAAAATGCGTTGCATGTTTAGCCGTATGATGCTACAACAAGCCAACTTACTGATGTTTGATGAACCAACCAACCACCTGGACCTGGAGTCGATCACAGCGCTTAATAATGGCATGAAAGACTTCCGGGGAACTATTCTATTCACTACGCGAGATCACGAACTGGTTGAAACCGTAGCCAACCGCATTATTGAACTTACCCCGGGCGGTTATATAGATAAATTGATGACTTATGACGAGTATATCAATAGCGCTGTTGTACAAAAACAACGTGAAGATTTGTATGCCCTGGTGTAGATAATCAAAAAGTCTGAATGTCGGAAAAGACAGAAAGTCCGGAAGAAAATTGTCATTCAACAACAACCTTTCGGACTTTCTGATTTTAACGCTTTCCGACTCCAATAAATTTGCGCATATTTGCAACCCGGCAAAAAAGCCGGAACGACTTGGTAGCTCAGCCGGTAGAGCAACTGACTCTTAATCAGTGGGTCGAGAGTTCGATCCTCTCCCAGGTCACTTAAGCACAGTAGTACTCAATATTACTGTGCTTTTTAATTAAATTGTCTTATGGCTGCCAATACTTGAGTATTACTTTATTCTCCTGATCCTGCCTCCGTCAATTTCGCCCGACCTACCCTTGCACGAATCGGCTATCAGCTTAAATGCAGCTGAATCGGGCGTAAAAAATGTCATCTTATATTTTCCCGGTATGCCCTTCCCACAATTAGCATCATACATAGTGAATGTATCCTGTTTGAACGAATATGTTCCCTGGTTTTCAAGCGCCCCGTCAACAGTGACATTAAATTTGCCATCAGCGTTAAAGTCTAATATAACCTTTGAATTACCGTTGCCGGAGGTCCAGGTACCTACAAGGTTATGTGGAAATAGCGTAAAAGCCATGAGCGCTATTCCCGGAGCAAAGAGCAGTATTGTCTTTTTCATTGTTTAATGTGTTAATTTATCCATGGCCGAATTTATGATCATGGCATCAAAAACGATTTATCGAAAATCACCTGTTTGTTTTTTTTCGGAAAACTTCAGGCGAATGACCCTTGTACCGCTTGAAAAGCAAACTGAAACTGCCCAGGCTCACAAATCCGATAGATTCTGTTATCTCGGAAACCGACATATCGGTTTTTGTTAATAATCTTTCGGCATGATCCATTTTCAAATGAATATGATAAGTATGTGGTGATATGCCGAATACATGTTTAAATGAGCGCAGTAAATGATTAATTGAAAGACATGACTCATGGGCTATCTCCTGGAGCGAAAGCTTTTTATCGGCATTTGCATGAATAAATTCCCGCGCCAAAAGTAACCGGCGGAAGAGCTCCTGTTTTGTTGCCGTCCTGATTGCGTTCAACCCGGCTCTTGCATGGAGGTCAGCGATCAATAGCGTTGTAAGACTGCCAAGAATTTCTGCAAACATTTGTTCCAGCCAAAAATCATCTTTGCAATAGGCCGTCTGGTTCTGCTTCAGTGCAATAAGCTGGCTTCCGATCGATTTAAGAGGGTATGTCCGTTCGAAAAAGGTTGGACAGCTATCAAAATTTCCAAAATTAGTTAGCTGATAATCCAGGTTTTTGCCAATGCTAAAAAATGCTGATCGCAGTAAATGGTTGTCAAAGAAAAGACAATAGGAATCAACATTTTTTGTATGATCAATCTCGATAGCATACTCTGTGCCATCATTAAGCAATAGAAATGAGTCTTCTCCAACCTTAAAATTCCCTTTCCCTGTATTATAGTAGGCCGGACCATTGCAAAATGTTTTTACCGAACACAGTCCGGTTCCTTTCCAATAATATCGGGATGCGCTCCCTTGCAAAATGAAGTTCCGACTCTCCATTGTTGAAGATACTAATTAAGATTTTTTTTCTCGAAATTTTGTAGTGATAAGTTCATTTCTTTAAAGCTACAATTTTCTTACAATCCTCAATAAAAGAGTTCGACATTCGTACTTTTGGGTCACTTCATCCTTTGAAGCAGCCTCTTTTATTTATCGATGACGGCTTATAGCCGCATGTCCTATTTCCAAATCGATTTCAATCCGGTAATGGTAAGTGTGCTTAACTTTAACATCCCGTCAACATTTACAACCAGGTTAGTATAATCCTCATTGGGGAAATAAACAGCGGTCATGGTAGTTAAGCCGCCATCGGCAAAAATCTCAACGGACGCTTTATCAACCACAATCGTCAGATCGGTGCTTTTTGATGTGCTCAATCGTGGTGCTGTAAACCGGCCCGAAAAATCTTTTTGAAAATCAGTCCTGCCCGATTTTGTCCTGTCAATAAAATACTGACCCTTAACATCGTCGTAACCAATTAATACTTCCTCTCCTTTTTTATTGGATAGTTTAATGGTATAGCCCTTTAATTGTGCAGGTACTAACTTTAAAACATATTGACTTTGTAATTTATTCACTTTGGCATTCAGATCAAGTGTTTTGTCAACCAGCACATTTTTTGATACCGATGTATTGCCGTTGATATTAGCTAACTCCGGAACAGGCGCAGATGCAATTACTATACCCTGTTTACTTTGCTTGAGATGCAGATCACGCGGGATGGTCATGGCATTGCGCCATTTTGCTGTGGGTACCTGGTTGGCATACTCCCAGTTGCTCATCCAGCCCAGGAAAATTTTGCGGCTGCCGGTGTTGCTCCAGGTGATACCAGCATACTCGTCCGGCCCATAATCCAGCCAGCGGGTTTGGGTATCAGTTGGTGTAAACTGATGCCCATCAAAGCTGCCTACAAAGTATTGCGTGGCCGAGCCGCCGTTAGGGCCTCCTGGGTTAAGGTTTACCACAAGTACCCAGTATGTTTTACCGTTCAGCTTTAAAGGGAACAGGTCGGGGCATTCCCATACCCCGCCGTGGGCTCCCTCTCTTAAACCAAACTCACTCTCCTTTTTCCAGTTTTTTAAATCAAGCGCCGAGTAAAAGGTAATATGATCTTTGGTGGCCAGGGTCATTACCCATTTTTTTTGTTTGGCATACCACATTACTTTAGGATCCCTGAAATCTTTAATCCCCGGATTTTTAAGTACCGGATTGCCTGTATATTTAGTCCAGGTGGCGCCATTATCTAAACTATAGGCAATGCTTTGGTTTTGAAAAACTTCTGTTCCCGCTTTTTCTCCTTTCGGATTATGATGGGTAAAGATCGCTACCATCGGAATCTTCCCCTTTTTACCAAAGCCCGAAGTATTGTTTGAATCAACAACAGCACTGCCCGAAAATATATAACCCAGGCTATCGGGATATAAAGCTATCGGCAGCTCTTTCCAATGCACAAGGTCCTTACTTACAGCGTGCCCCCAGTGCATCGGTCCCCAAATAATATCTTTAGGATAATACTGAAAAAACAAATGATAGGTATGGTTAAAATAAACCATACCGTTAGGATCATTTACCCAATGCGCTTTTGGCGAAAAATGTACCTGCGGGCGGTATTGCTCTGTATACGTTTTTTTTTGTAAATCCTGAGCTCTGCAAACACCAATTATGGTGATAAAGGCTGTCAGCATTAACATGCCGCATTTTGTTTTCATAATTTAAGTTTTTAATAATGTATTAATTGGCAGCGATATTCAAAAACAGTAAATAAACATTTCATAAATAGAGGAACCCCGGTTTACTTTACCAAACCAGGGCCCCTTTATATGCTGAACAAAATTAATACCCAGGGTTTTGTTTATATAAACCATTGGTAAATGTTATTTCTGATTGTGGAATGGGCAGATATTCGTCTCTGCCGGCGGTAAATTTGGCTGTAGCTAAAAATGTTCTTCTGACCTTTTCAACATTGATATAGTCGTTTAAGGTTTTTTCGGCAATTCCCCATCTTACTAAATCAAAAAAACGCGCTCCTTCTGTTGCAAACTCCAGGCGCCTTTCCCATTGCAGCGCTTTACGGGCATAATCCTGTGTCCAGTTGGCTATGCTATAAGGTTTAACATTATAGGTTGACGGAAAGGTGCCATCTGTTTTTTTCAATCGGCCGGTACTCGCGGCTGCACGGTTTCTTATCTGGTTAATGAGCGGCAAGGCATTTGCCTGCTGTCCAAGTTCAATATAAGCTTCGGCCTGCATTAGCAACACATCGTCGTACCTGATGATATCATAGTTTTTTGCCGAACCCATAAACGGACCAAGCTTAAAATAAGACGAGCTTGTAGCCAATTGCTGATTACGCATGGTATGGAAGTTTCCGTAGACACCCGGATCACGTACCCAGCTATTGCTGAATGGCTTTGTGTTATCGTATTTATACGGATGGCCATCAATACCAACGGTATGGTCTAACCTGGGATCAACCGTTACTTTTGTTAAATCGACGATGCTGTTGTTAAATGTATCAAAGTTGGGCAAACCATTTACATCGGTAGTATGCGCATTTACCAGGTTCTGGCTTGCAGCATGGAAACCGCAGCAGCCATATTGCGGCGCGCCGTGAGGATAATTCAAACCATCTTCAAAATTCAAACGCCCGTCGGTAGTGCCGTCATTAATGCTGAACTGAATTGCGAATACCGACTCGGGGCCATTTTCGGTTTCGGGTAAAAAATCGTCGGCAATATCTGCACTTAACGAATATTTTCCTGAAGAAATAACCGCTTGCGTAAGCGTAACAACTTCCTGCAACCTTGTTTTGTTGATATTGATCACATGGTGTTTATCGTCCTGTTCATAGGCCTGGTATAACCTTAATTTAGCCAAATAAGCCTGGGCATTTAATTTATTGGCCCTGGCTAACTCTGGCTGGGTAGCTGGCAGGTTATCAACGGCGTACTGAAAATCGGCCGCAATTTTATTCCAGGAATCCTCATTTGATAACGTGTTTGAAACTTTCAGGATATCATCCGCGGTTGCGTTTTCGTCAAAAATGGGAATGTTTTTGTATAGCAGCTTCATGGTGAAATAACTATGGGCACGTAAAAATTTCAATTCGGCCAAACGTATTTTCTTATTAGGGTAATCGGCCTCGGATAACGAACTAACTGCTCTTAGCGCAACATTTGCCCTTGATATAGATTTGAACAAATTTTTCCACGTACGCGAAACAAACGAATCCATTGATGGGGTTACCAGGTTGTAATGCTCAAGTGCATCAACCTCGCCAACGTCGCCGGTGCCGCCGCCACCTTTGTAGGCATCATCCGAACGTACGCTGCCGTAAGCCCAATTGCTGTATATAGGGCCTATCATATCGCCATTACCAATTGCAGCATAGGCTGCGGTTACCAAACCTTCAATAGCGGTTGGTGTTTTTAAATCTGATGAAGACAATACGCCTTTTGGTGTATAGTCTAACGCTTTTTTACATGAACTGAAGATGATCAGTCCGGATAAAACAGCTGTAAATAATATTTTTGCTTTCATGCTGAATAGTTTTTATCGTTAAAATGATGCGTTGATACCAAAACTGAAAACTTTAGGAATTGGAACCGGGCCAAGGTCAATCCTTTCCGGATCGGGACTTAAATAGTTTTTACTTTTTAACGTAAACACATTTTCGGCCATCGCGAATACCCTCAGCCTGGTAAAAACTGCCTTAGGTACAATAGTGTATCCAATTTGAACGTTGCGTAGTTTGAAGTAAGAGGTATTCACAATAAAGTAGTCGGAAGTACGGCCTTCATTATTGTTATCTTTTAGTGTTAGTGCGGGCACCGTTGTATTGGTATGCTGCGGTGTCCAGCCATCAAAAACACCCGGACCCACGTTTTCGCGGCTATGCATCAGGTTATTATACAGGGTATACACATCAAATCCTTTTCTGCCTGCAACGCCAGATCCGAATATTGACAGGTCGAATTTTTTATAGGTTAAATCAATTCTTACACCATATTCTAAAACCGGCAATGTAGTCCCTATCCAGGTTTGATCATTGGCGTCAATTTTCCCGTCGTGGTTTACATCAACATAACGGATGCGACCCGGCCCCGCGCCTATTTGCGTTGGGGCAGCATCTACTTCGGCCTGCGACTGGAAAAGACCGGCTGTTTTATAACCAAATATGTCAAACTGTGAATGCCCTATTATGGTGTTATCTATATTGCCGGGATAAGCTGGTCTAACGTTCTCTGGCAAATCAGTGATCTTGTCTCTGAAGTGAGAAAAGTTTAAAGTAACATTGTAATTAAAATCGCCTGATTGCTGGCCGTGGTAGGTTACTAAAAACTCCCAGCCTTTATTGCTTTTTGAGGCACCGTTAACGGTCTTTGATTGTCCTTCGCCCAATGCCGAGGCAACAGGAGGTGTAATCAGGATACCTGTGGTTTTCCGGGTAAAGTAATCAAATGATCCCGAGATCTTATCGTTCAAAATGGCAAAATCGAGCCCCGCGTTTATTTCTTCTGTCGACTCCCATTTAAGAGCTGGGTTTGCAGCCTGCGTTTGTACAAAACCCGAGGGTAGTGAACCTGTATTAGCACCCGAAAGTGAGTAAGCAGTACCCACATTCATGTACTGCTCCCAAAAGCCTGGGGTTAACTGATTTTGGGTAGTACCATACCGGGTATCATAAAGTGCGAATCGAGAAATATCACCAATTTCCTGGTTACCAACGCGGCCAACACCTGCCCTTAGTTTTAATTCAGAGAAGATAGTGTTGTTTTTCATGAAGCTTTCCTGGTCAATTTTCCAACCAAAAGAGGCAGCCGGGAAAATACCATATTGGTTATTTGACCCAAACCTTGATGAACCGTCGCGGCGGATGGTTACCGATGCCAGGTATTTACCGGCATAATTATAATCTAACCGTGCAAACTGCGAAAACAAGCTATTCCCCGTTGAGCGGCCCGTTACAATGGTATTGCCCGTGCCGGCATCTAAAGTAAAATAGTCTTCGGTTTGTATGGCATAGCCTTGTTTAAGCGTGGTCTGAAAATCGGTAAAGGTTTTAATATACTCGGTACCAACCAATAATTTAAAATGGTTGTTGGTTGTTAAATCGTAATTGTATCTTAACGTGTTTGAAAAAGTGGTACTCAGGTAATGATTCTGGTCAAAAAACAAGCTATTGGTTGTACGGGCCAGGGCACCTTCCTGGAAAGTTGGCGTTATTACCTTACTCAGGTAATTTGCATTATCGGCACCAAAATTCGATTTAAAATACAGGTTCTTAACCGGCTGGATTTCTAAAAAAACGTTTCCAAATGTGTTTACCCGGTTGGCATTATTCCATTTGGCCAGATCCTGCATGTGCAAAGGGTTGTTTCTATCAGAATAGCCTGCGCCTGACTCGCCGGCGTAAGTAACACCGTCTTTTTGATATACAGGTATAGTAGGTGCCAATGTTACCGCCAAAAATGTAGTTGCTGCGCCACCCAGATCTGTGGTCGTAAGCGTCTCGTTAGAGTTGGTTATTTTTAAATTTACGCCAAAGGTGGCTTTGTTATCAAAGGCGCGTACCACACCGTTAATGCTACCTGTAGTACGGTTGTATTTGGTAAACCTAACCAGGCCTGTATTTTTGATGTTGCCAAAGTTTATTTCGAGCGATGCATTCTTGTTACCAACCGATGCGGTGAAATCATTATTATAAACCATGGCTGTTTTATACAGCACGCTTTGCCAGTCGGTATCACCGGCGGGGGTATTCGGGTCGCCGCCAACAAATTGTTTGGGTACCACGCTATTTAAAACCGGGTTGTTATAATTACCATTCCAGTTAAAGGTGTAAATATCACCATACCCAGCAGCCGGGTCCTGGCCATCATTTACCGAAGCCTGCCATAAGGCCTTTCCCCTGTCAGCAGAATTCAGCATTTTAAAACGCAGTGATTTTTCGGACTGAACAGATGTACTGTTATTAAACTGGAACTGGACTTTGCCCTGCGTATTGCCGCCGTTTTTGGTAGTAACAATGATAACGCCATTTGAAGCCCTTGATCCGTAGATCGACTCGGCCGAAGCATCTTTTAGTACCTGTACCGATGCGATGTTTGAGGGTGATAGATTTTGAAACACTTCGGGCCTGGTGGTGGGTATACCATCAATAACGTATAAAGGGTTGTTATTGCCCAAAGTGTTGGCTCCCCTGATCAGTATCCTGCTGGTTGATCCATTGGCCGATCCATCTTTTTCGATATACAAACCGGCAACCCTGCCCTGCAAAGCCTGCATGGTGTTACCCGAGCTGTTGTTTTTTACCGGGGCTAAATCAACAACCGCTACCGCGCCCGTCAGGTCTTTCTTTCTTTCAGATGTGTAGCCGGTTACAACCACCTCATTGAGTGCATTTGCAGCATCTTTAAATACGACGTTAAGTACTTTAGTATCGGCTGCAATAGGCATTACTATAGGCTGAGTGCCCACGTATGAAAACCTGATAGACTGCCCCGTGACAACGGAGATACTGAATTTACCGTTAGCATCCGATAATACCGATTTTTGGGTTTCAACAACCACTATGGTAACGCCATCCATTGGTTTAGATGCGTTATCCAATACGGTCCCGGTGATAATACGGGATTGCGCGTATCCTTCACTTATTAGCAGTATAAGAAAGGAACAAATAAGTAATAGTTTTCTCATTGATTTTAATTTAAATTTATTGGTTGGTTAAAATAGTTGGTTTTTAAAGTCTTGATATTCTGCGATTTTATAATCGGGACAACCTCCTTTCTTTGTTGCAATAAAGCCACCCATCGCTATTGCGTTTTTTAATAAAATTTCCGGCGGTGCGCCGTTATAATGGTTGACAATAAAGGCGGCCAAAAAAGAATCGCCGCTGCCAATGGTATCAGTAACTTTTACCTCGCGCCCTGCAACATGATAGGCCTTATCCGGCTTGTAGTACGATGCGCCAAACTCGCCCTTGGTAACAACTATTTCGGGAATGTTAAAATGGTCCTGTATAAATCTGATCTGCTCAGATTCTTTGCCGAACGATCCCCTGAAAAGGCCCTGAACCATTTCAAGTTCGGCCTGGTTAAATTTTACAATGTCGGCTTTATGAAGCAGTTCATCCAACAAATCGCGGCTTATGAACGGTGGCCGCAGGTTAATATCAAACACTTTAATCGCATCGCTCTCCAACAATTCAAACAAGGTATTACGCGATACACTGTTACGCGACGCCAAGCTGCCGTATACCAGGTAGGTTGATGGCTGTAACTGCCCAATGATTTGCTCGCTATCACTGATAAAATCCCAGGCCACCGGAAAAACAATCTCGTACGATACCTCGTTGCCATTGTTCATTTTGGCAATTACCTGGCTGGTTGGATGCTCAGTATCCGTTTGCAATAAATGTTTTGGTATGCCCCAGCCGTCCATCAAATTTTCCAGTTTGCGGCCATTTGCATCGTTACCTATTTTGCTTACCAGGCTGGTTGGCATTCCCAGTTTATTTAGGTGATAAGCTACGTTAAGTAACGCGCCGCCGGGTTGCGGGCCATCGGGCAATACATCCCAAAGGATTTCGCCGTAGCAAATGGCCGGGTTTGCTATGTTTGTTTGCTGGGTCGTCATCATTTTAATTATTAATGCATTACCATATTAGTTTCTATCTGCTCCAATGACCGGCCTTTGGTTTCGGGCATAAACCGCCAAACAAAAATGAGCTGGCATACCATCATCACACCAAAAAATGAAAATGTAACCGCGCCGCCCAGCGACTCGGCCAGATAGGGAAAGCAAAAAGCGATGATAGCCGCCATTACCCAATGGGTTGAACTGCCCAGTGTTTGACCTTTGGCACGTACCTGGTTGGGGAAAATTTCTGATATAAAAACCCAGATAACCGCCCCCTGCGAAAAAGCGAAGAAAGCGATAAACATCATCATATAAATGGGGATCGCAAACCCGCTCATGTGCCCGGAGTAAAAAGTGAATGCCACCATAAATAGTGATGCTATTAACCCAAATGAGCCAACCAGCATTAATGTACGACGCCCTACCTTATCAATAATATTGATACCCAGCAAGGTGAATATAAAATTGATTAACCCGATGCCAACTGTAGATAGCAGCGAAGAGTGCGCGCCAAGCCCGGCCATTTCAAATATGCGGGGTGCGTAGTATATAATGGCGTTAATGCCCGATACCTGGTTAAAAAACGCGAAGAGCACAGCCAATATTACCGGAGTTTTATACTGACCAGAGAAAAGACTGCTACTCGAAGCGGTCTCATGAAGGCTGGAGTTTTTGATAGCGGCAAGCTCCTGCTCGCAGTTGAGTGGGTTTATTACACGCAAAATCTCTAACGCCCTGCCGGTTTCACCTTTTTTGAGGATGAGCCAGCGCGGGCTTTCCGGTATAAAGTAAATCAGCACTAAAAACAGTGCGGATGGGAAGGCCTGTACACCCAGCATCCAGCGCCATGAAGCTTCGCCGCCCTGGCTAATAAGGTAGTTAGATAGGTACGAGATAAGAATACCCAATACTACATTGAACTGGAACAAACCTACCAAACGCCCCCTTCTGTCGGCGGGTGATACTTCTGAAATATAAATAGGTGCTGTTACCGATGATATACCTACACCCAACCCGCCTAATAGCCTGAATACTAAAAACAGGTACCAGTTATCTGCGAGTGCGGTACCTATTGATGATAACAAATAGGCTGCAGCTACAAAGTATAAAGTATTTTTTCGTCCGAAGATATCTGATGGCCTTGCACCGAACAACGAACCAATTACGGTACCAATAAGCGCGATAGATATAGTAAGCCCATGCTCCATTACAGACAGGTGCCAGAATTGCTGGATAGATTTTTCGGCGCCCGATATCACAGCGGTATCAAACCCGAAAAGGAAGCCACCAAGGGCCACCACCATGGACCAGGCCAGGACGGAATGTTTTCTCATAATAATTATAAAAGGTGTTAATTGGATTTACAGTTGCAAAGTAGGACGATATGCAAAGCGGCTGTTATTGATTTTATACCAAAAGAGTATAAAAATTAAAGCATATATAAATAATTGATTATCAACAAAATAAAATATATCATCAATACTTTTTTACCAGGATGTTTGATTTTGATACACCGTATTTACAGTTTTGATACATGATGACACGGCGGAAGTCAGCGGCCGAACTCTGTTATTTGTATTATAAAAACTTTTATCGATACTTTTGTATACGTCCCTCCCAAAAAGGATTGTATTAACCAATAAAACCATACTTAAACGGATACTTAATATTTTTTAATGGCTTTGCTTTGTCACCTGCGCAACCTGTTATTGCTAACCATATATATACTGATGGTATTTACCGGCTGTAAAAAAGCCGACAAAACATCACAGTATACCATAGGCTTTTCGCAATGTGTAGGCTCTGACTTGTGGCGGCGTAATATGCTGGATGAAATGAAAATGGAGCTTTCACTACATCCGGATGCCCGTTTTATTTATGCCGATGCCGATAACAGCAGTAAAAAACAAATTGAACAGGTAAAGCAAATGCTGGGTGAAGGCATCGATCTGCTCATCATATCACCAAACGAGGCGCAACCCTTAACAGGCATAGTAGAGCAAACGTATAATAAAGGTATCCCGGTTATTGTAATTGACCGTAAAACATCGTCAGACCTTTACACAGCTTATGTGGGCGCCGATAATTACCAGATTGGCAAAATGGCCGGCGAATACATTGGCAGCAATTTAAAGGGCAACAGCAACATTGTAGAGGTGATGGGTCTACCCGGCTCTTCGCCGGCAATTGAAAGACACAGGGGCTTTAGCGATGCCTTAGCTAAATTTAATAATATACACATTAAAGCCCAGGTATATGGCGACTGGCTGAAAGATCATGCCCAGAAACAACTTTACCAGGTACAGCCCGATTTAAACACAGCCGATGCGCTGTTTGCCCATAATGATGTAATGGCAAGCGCATCCAGAGAGGTTTTGAACAACCTGCATTTAAACCACCATGTTAAAGTATTAGGGGTTGACGCGATGCCCGGAGCTGGCGGAGGCCTGCAAATGGTAGCATCAAAAATTATTGATGCCAGTTTGGTATACCCCACCGGCGGTAAAGAAGCCATTACCACCGCGTTCAGGATCTTGAATAAGGAGGCTTTTGCCAAAGAAAATATCCTGCAATCGCTGGTTATCGATTCAACCAATGTACAGCTTATGAAAATGCAATGGAA
Organism: Mucilaginibacter dorajii; assembly: GCF_024808255.1. Classification (GTDB taxonomy): domain Bacteria; phylum Bacteroidota; class Bacteroidia; order Sphingobacteriales; family Sphingobacteriaceae; genus Mucilaginibacter; species Mucilaginibacter dorajii. Next base: position 24,304 of record NZ_JANTYS010000006.1, on the reverse strand, counting down.
CAAGATCAACAGCCAGCAAAAGGATATTGAACGGCAGCAATCATTATTGGAAGAGCAGCGACAGGTTTACAATAGCCAGCAACTCATTTTAAATATCATTGTAATAACCCTGGTGCTGGCCATTGTTTTTGGAGGACTTGCCTTTTACTGGCTGATGGAAAACCGCAAGATCAATAAAAGCCTGGAAGTAAAAAATAACGAAATTTTGGCACAACGTAACCAATTGATAGAAATGTCGGCCCGGGCCGAAGTTGCCACCGAAGCCAAGCTGAATTTTTTTACCAATATCTCGCACGAGTTTCGTACACCATTAACGCTCATCTTATCACCGGTTGAGGATATGATGAAAAATGAGAAGCTGAATATTATAGCTGGCAACAATTTAAAACTAATACATAGAAATATATTCAGGTTGTTAAGGTTGGTTAACCAGCTGATCGACTATCGCAAAATTGAGTACGATAAGCAGCAGATTAACGCGGCACCAAACAACCTGATTGATTTTGTTACGGATATTATGGATAGCTTTCAGCACAATGCCCGGAAACGGAATATTAGCCTGAACTTAATATCGGCAGAAAAAAATATCAGTGTATGGTTTGATGCCAATATGCTGGACAAAGTTTTCTTTAACCTGCTATCCAATTCACTTAAGTTTATTAACGATAATGGTCGCATCCAGGTAACCTTCTCCCAAAATACCGAAAACGTTGAAATAGCCATCCAGGACAATGGCATAGGCATGGAGCCTGAAGAAGCTGAACACATTTTCGACCAGTTTTACCAGGCCGATAATGGCGATGCAAAGGGTTCTGGCCTGGGGCTTTCCTTATCTAAAGAGATCATTTCCCTGCATCATGGCAGCATCAAAGTAAGTAGCAAAAAATGGCAGGGAAGTATTTTTACCATTACACTGCCACTTGGCAATCCATACAATTACAGTACCGGCCAACCCGGCAAGCTTGTTAACGCTGCTGCCATTGATGAGCGGTCGCGTATTTATACTACCGATCTTGAACAAGGTGAAATAAATACCGAAACAACTGCCCTTGCCAATCCTAAAGAGCAATCGATCCTTATTATTGAAGACAATGCCGATTTGCTCGGCTACCTGGCCGATAAACTGGGCGCTGATTACGAGGTTTTTATGGCTGATAACGGCGTACAGGGTTTGGTAGAAGCATTTGAAAAAGTGCCCGACCTTATTATATCAGACGTAGTGCTGCCCGGCATGTCGGGCAAGGTAATTACAAAAAACCTTAAAACGGATATCCGAACATCGCACATCCCGGTGATATTGCTCACGGCGCAGGCCAGCGTTGAACAGCAAATTGATGGCATTGACAGCATGGCCGATGTGTATATGGTGAAACCTTTTAATTATGATCAACTTCTGGCAACGGTAAAAAACCTCATCAAAAACAGGGTGCTACTTAAAGAACACTTTACCAGCGATGTAAGTCACGGCAAAATACCGGTATCAAAATCGCTTGATAAAAAATTTCTTAACGATTTTGCAGGTATAGTAGAGCAAAACCTGGCCAATGAAAACTTTAATGTGGATGACATCTGCAAAAACATCGGTATTTCGCGGGTGCAGTTATACCGTAAAGTAAAAGCGCTATTGGGCTGCAGCATTACCGATTATATTTTAAACCGCCGGTTAAAAAAGGCCCGATACCTATTAACCCACGAAGGATATTCCATCTCCGAGATAACCTACATGGTAGGTTTCGCCAGTCCTAATTATTTTTCAACGGTGTTTAAGGCTCAGTACAATTGTACCCCAAGCGAATTTAAACGGAAACAGGCATCGTGAGTAACATGAAGAATTAATTAAGGCTGAGTATCCTGTTTGCAAGATCTGCGCATCTACATGGCTAATGGTCATAAATCTTTTAAACGATTTAAATTCACAACAGACTGTATATCAGTTAAAAAGTTAGACATATTACCACCTTCTTCTACCGTTCTTTATAGCTATATTGAAGCTAATTTTCTCAAATCTTCAACAAAAAAGTTTGAAAATTGCGGTCGCAAGTCACTTAAAGAGACAACATATAGGTGTTGCCTCCTTTTTTTATACCAATAAAAATCTGTTAATCAAATAATTACAATAAAGACTTTTGTAGGTCGATTTTAGCAGAGAAATTCCGGAACCATTAAAGGGTAACGGTTTAAAATTGCGCCAGAAATGCGATTAAACTACTTTTCTATAGTTCGATTTCTCGTTAAGATTTACTGCACTTAAGTTGCTATCATATTGATAGGTCTTTGCGACCAAACAAAGAAAGTTCAATATGACCGCAGCTTCATCATCATCAACCTGAATGCAATTTAACATAAAACTCCGGAACAATTTAAAATGACGCTGGACTTGTTTAACAAATGGTTATGGCATCGAAAAAACTTTTTTTCAATACCATTCCCGGCAGGGTAATACGATTGGCCGGTACATAATAGGAATTAAAGAGGGCGGGGGTATCAACCTCCGCCCCTTTTTCAAACTTCTGTATTATAATAAATTCTAATAGGCCGTTTCGTCAGCTCCGATGTCAACCCGCGAGTTTTGCACTCTTGTCTGGCTGTCTATATCATATTCGCCAGGCGCTGCGGTAAAAGATGGTAAACCTTTATTGATACAAGCCGTTGCCGAGCTCGTCAAATGAAGATTAGGTGTGGGCAGGGTTGCCGTTGTAAATCCTGGTAACGCATATGTTGAATGTGCATCTAAACCCAACGCGGATTGAAAATTGGCCAATGAATAGTAACCTTGTCCATTGATCCCACCCCAGTCAAATGTTATCGTGCCCGAGGTACCCGACAGCGAATAATAATTATTATAATCCATTGTAAGGTTTGTGGATGTATAATTCAACAGCGCGATAACTACAACATTACTCCTTGACTGTACAATATTGTTAATGATGTTTAAATGGTCGGTATTCTGGATATCTATCTCGCCGTCATATCCTCCGGCAGAAACGTTCTTGAAGAAAGAATTATTAGAGATTGTTGAATTGGTAACTTTTCCGTTCGACTGGTTGGAACCTATCAATATTCCCGCATTCACATTGTTGTAAATTAAGTTATCGCGGATGTTAATGTTGTCTGCGTTATAATTATTGTTCTCGCATCCTACAGTGATCCCTACGCCATTGCCATAAGTGGTATTGCCTTCAATATTGATATAAGCGCCGCCATCTACATAAATCCCGCCAGAAGTTGCAACCGGAGAAACACAGTTATAAACCGTATTATGTCTTACGTTTCCTGAGCGGGCGTAATTAACTGCTGCGGGTGCGCCTGTCCAGGAATAGTGCCCCGTCATATCCATGCCAATGTTGGGGATGTCATGAATAATGTTGTTTTCCAGCAGGAAAATCTCCACATTTCCGGCCAGGGTAAGGCCTTCGCTGTAACCTGTATTACAATTGTAAACCTGGTTACTGCCAATGTAGATCTGGTTGTATGAACCGGTGCCGGTGCCAACTACATTCAGTGGGTTAGCATTGTCCGTAGAAGACGGAACGGCCGTTGCACTGGTAGTCCAGCCAACATTGGTGATCTTACAATAAGTTACCTGCACATCAGTTCCCGATCCGGCTATATATATGCCCTTGGCAAAAGCCTGGATATCATTCGTAAAATTGAGGTGATCAATCCGGATATAACTCTTGCTGGAAACATTTAACAGCGGGATTAGTGAAGAATTGGTGGTACTGCCATCCACGTTTACAGTCCCTCCGTTATAACTGGTGAGCGTGATAGGGGCTCCAGACGCTCCTGAATGCGGCCAGTTCAATCGCTCGTAATAGGTACCTGCGGCTACATAAATGGTAGCACCTACTCCTTCCGTGGTTTTATTGAGCCCTGCCTGGATAGTTTTAAGGGCACTGGTTGCAGAAAGCCCTGAATTGGCGTCATTACCCGTCGAGGTATTGACATAATAACTGGTGACAGACGAAACAGACAGGTGACTTGTTGTGACCGAAGTGTTTGTTACCGGTTTTAACGAGGATTGTTTTGAACATCCGGCGCAAACGGATAAACATAAGAGCGCGAAAAGGAAGTGTCTCATAGTTGTTGTGTTTAGTTTATAATTTAGTAAGCAATTTACAAATAGCCGAAGTAGCGTACAGGCATTACAGCACTAAAAATGAGGCAATTAAGCCATGCAACCGATTGTTCTATCGTATGCAAACGGTTGCTTAATCTACTTTTGCGCTGTCCCTGAAAAAGATAATATCTGAATCGACATATTTCTGAAAACATCTAACCGGAGCCTGTTCTTCAACAGACATTTCATTCATTAACTGTATCAGGATGTTGGCTGCGATGCTCCCCTGCTCGGCCGGAAATTGTTCTATAGAGCCAAATGGCCTGTGCTCAAACAAGCCCCAATCCGGCAGGTTCCCAAAGCTGATGAATTGAAAAAGGTCTTTTAATCCCTTAGAATTTAATACTCCGAAGCAATCAAGAAAAACATAGTCATTAAAAACGACGACCGCTGTGGGGGGATCATTCAGTTCAATCAATTTATTCAAAGCCGACAAATTTCCTTCCCGTGAAAGGTCGGTTGCTACAATGAAGTCGGATTTCAGCTCAATCCCATGCTCCTTAAGCCCCTTAACATAGGCAACCAACCGCTGCCTGCTCGCAGAAAGGGCAGCTGGTCCGTTTATTAACGCTATTTTGTGATGCCCTGCCGCTACCAGCTCATGGATCCCCTTTAAAAGCCCGGCTTGCAGATTGGATGCTACAAAATGAATATCTGTCCGGTCAGAAACGCAATCAAAGAACACCACGGGAATATTAAGTTTTTCAAGTGCTGATAGCTGTTGATAGTCGCTGCCTTTTTTGGCGATAGAGATAATCAGCCCATCTATGCGATGGTTCATGAACTTCTTCACAATCTTGATTTCCGTTTCCATATCGTCATAGGATTGCCCGATCATGATATTATAGTTATGCGTGGACGCGATGTTTTCTATCGCAGTAAATGCGGAACAGAAAAACGGTTCTGAGAACTCAGGGACGATCAGCCCCAATGTATAGGACCGCCTTTTGCTAAAGGATATGGCAGCCCGGTTGGGAATATAATCCTGTTCCCTGGCAACTTTGCATACCCTATCAGTAGTTACGGGGCTGATGCCGGGATGTCCGTTAAGGGCCCTGGATACAGTTGAAGTAGAAACGTTGAGCACTTTTGCAATCTCTTTGATGGTTGTAATTTTTTTCCGTTCCATATTGAAATCATAAGGTTAACCGGGTGTTGTTTCCCGTTGGCACAAGAGCTAAGCGATATACCCGCCGCACGTTACTTTAATCATACCTGGTCTTGTCTAATAGATTTAGCCTGTTCATGTTATATTTTAATCGCCGATGGTGTATTTTTGATATTAGTCCATTCCCTTAAGATAATGCCGTTTAATTCCCCAACATGTTCCTCCAGCATCTTCACTAACTGAATCTGGGCCCTGGTGCGTTGGAGGTTATGTCCCTTAGCATTTATTTTATAATAAATATCCCCGTTAAGATGGTCGGTCAGGAATCTGACAGCCTGCATATAGGGCAAGAGTAAAACTCCCTGGATCAATGATTGAACCTCCTGCTCTATAAGGAATGACAATGTTTTGGCAAGGAAACCTCGGGTAAAAGCGGTGAACAAGGGAATATTTAACCTAATCTTTGAAAGATCCTTTTCATCCTCACTTCCCTGGTTGATGATCGTCCGGATCGCATCCCCGAAATCATATGCGGTATATCCCGGCATTACGGTATCCAGATCGATCACACATTGAAAACGGTCATCCTTTCCGAGCAGCACATTATTAAATTTGGTATCATTATGTGTTATTCGAAGTGGCAACACTCCGGCCCGGCCCAATTGCAAGATATTCATCATTTTCGATGACCTTTCCAGTAAGAACCTCATCTCTTCCCCTACCGATGGCAACCGCCCCACAGCATCCGCGTGCATAGCAATGTCCAGATCTCTAAGTCTTTTTTCTATATTCAGAAAATCGGGAATGGTCTGGATCAACAGTGCCGGGTCCAGGTCGGCAAGCGCGCTCAAAAAGCTGCCGAAGGCCAATCCACCCTGTAAAGCCTGATTTTCAGTACTGACCTGGTCATAGCTTAGCGTTTCCCTCATGAAATAAAACATCCGCCAGTGGCCACCATTATTGTCAACCAGTGATAAACGGCCATTCTTACACTTAACCAGGGTTAATACATTAAGTTCGGGGTCCAGTGCAGGTGTCGCGATGGCTTTTCTTTTAAGATGGCTGATCACCTGATCAATATTTGACATCAAGCCCTCCACATCTTTAAAAACATGGTCATTGATTTTTTGGAGCAGATAATCAGGAAGGCCCGGCTCTCTATTTTTCAATAGGTAGGTATCATTAATATGCCCTGAACCATAAACTTTTACCCCGCCAACCTTGCCCCGGATGTTGAACGCATTGATGATATCGTATAAATCTAAATTTGTCATTTTAACTACTCTATTTTGAAGAATGCCTTAAACGGAAGGCGGTTTATTTCCAGCACCCAGGCACATTTAATATTTTAATTTTATAGCGTCCATTACCAATACCTGGAAGGGTTCAAGTTCAATAGTTAGCTGCCTTCCCTGGCTAACCTGATGGTGATCCTGGGACCTTGCATCATAAAATACATAGTTATCCCCTTCACCTTGTGGGATATCCAGCAATTGCGACACGGCGGCCTGGTACTTTCTTTTTTTCGTGCCGGGGTTTCTCAGCGTAACCACACCTTTACCGTGTTTCCATGCAGCATAGCCGTACACCTCGGCTTTGGCAGGATCACCGCCCAACCAGTGGACATCACCGAAAATGGATTCATTACGCTGTGACCATTTTGCTGCTTTACTCAAACAATCCCAGTTGGCGCTGTTCAACAAATGGGGATTTACATATAACTCCTGCAGTGATGTGCCCGTGCCGAAGAAGGACCATATCTCGTCCTGGATATTCTTATCATCCATTTCCAGGGAATCTGGCAGGCCATTGCCCGCGATGACTATTCCGTGGTTCATAATCGCGTTTAACGGGTATAAAGGCGCCCGTTTAACAATGTTTTTATATACCTGTCCATCCCGGTAAGTGATCCAACGCTGCCGCTTAGGCCCTTGTCCATCCAAACCGGTATCTTCCCCTGCCCTCCAAATCACATCTCCATACTTCAGCCAATAAACTGATGGCCAGGTACCAACTGTTAAACTGAAATATAAATTGGATTTTATAGCCCGGAGACCAGAGATCAGCTGCAGCAGGGCCTCAATATCTTTTTGGTATTTTAAGCTGGCGCCGCCTGCTCCGTTCCCGGCTCCCACCCCATCAAATTTGAACATAGACACGTTATATTTTTGCACAAAATCTGTAGTGACGGATGTAAACCGCTCTTTGTAAACCGGTCCCGACAATGCGAAACCGTTCTCATTTGTTTCAAAAGGAGGCACCTGTGTTTTACCAAAATCAATGCGTTGCTGTTTTGGTTCATTATAACCTCCCCAGGGAGAGATCCAAACGCCGATGCCTGCATTTAGCTTTTCTGCAGCGGAACGAACCTTGCTAAACCCTTCGCTAAAGCCGGAATTGAATTTCCAGAGTGAGCGGGGATCATCCCACCCGTCATCAAAAAGGAAAGCCTTGAGCTTCACGCTTCTCTTTTTTACCAGGCTGTCGCCAAACACCCCGATTCTGTCCAGGCATAGGGAATCATTCAGTTTTAAAGTATCATAAGAAATATCGAACCATGAATTATAATGCAGCACCTGGTGATATGGAGTGGCCCGCTCTCTTTCAACATAATATAAAAAACCCCTTCTTAACTGATTTTTGGGCGTTACTCCCCAAACTGCCGAAACCATAAGCGGTGCAGAGGTAGTAACCGGGTCAAGCCGGGAGATCTTTGCTGTTACCTGTCCATGGCGCACGCCCGAGCTGCTCATGGGGTGTTCAATGGCAAAAAACATATTTCCCCTGATCAACGGTGATCCATCTACTGTTCCACCTTTATAAAAGCCTTTGCCATTATTGATACTAATCATGCTTACGCTTTCAATCCGGACTGGGCTGCCGGGCCTGATGCTGATGACCTGCCGGACATAATTGGCGTGATCTCCAAGCAGGGCTTCCCAATTAATAGTTAAGCCTATTCGCTGGTTATACAAAACGGCTACCAATTTTTTTCCCGGGAGCTTGCCTGTATCCGACTGAACCTGAATCCCTTTTCCAATCACCGTAAATTCCGACGAGGTAATGAGCCCGCCTTGCTGCAAATCGATCCTGAACAAAGGGGAATTCCTGATGGCTAACCGGTCTCCGGTCGCTTTATCAGTAAAACTTTCTAAAGCCAGTTTTTTTGTGCCTTGCCTGAATTGCAGGGCCAAAACCTGATTACTTATACTTATAACATTCCCTTGGGCGCTGCAAACAGCGCTGCCTGGATCGGTGCCGGGATAGGTTACCTGCGCCACGGTCTTTACTGTAACAGCAAGCAGTAAGAAAATAGTTAGGTGAATATATCTGGTCATACGTATAATTTATCGTTTACAACCATAAGCGCGGGCCGTAGCCTTCCAGTTTTATAATTGAGCTTTTGCCCACTTATTTTCCCGAAACACGCGATTAGCTCCATGATCGACGTGCTTTTCACCGTCCCGATATTGAGTATCTTATTCATAGGTATTCGTTATTTGATGATCAGTGAGGCATTCAGTTTATTGTAACCGGTTGTGGGTTCCCAGGTATCGCCGTTAGCCATCCGGATACTATACTCCGGGCGGGATGACAGGCTCGCAAATTTATCCGGCAAATTCAGCAGGAGATCGTATGTGCCGGCTGCCAGGTCACCCGGCAGGGAAAGTTTTTCTGTCAGTACCACGTCTCCGGTGTACCATTTCCTGATATCAGTATTGAACGGTATAACAGTCACCTTGCCGCCCGACTGGTTTCTCAACAGGAGTTGAACCGGCCTTGGATTAAAAGGCGATGCATAACCCTGGTTTTGCAGGTTAATTGTAACCTCCAATTGGCTCCCGGCGGCTGCCTGCGCCGGAAAAGAACCGTTTTTTAAAACCAACCGATACCCCAGTTTACTTTTAATGTCGTCCATGCAGCCACCAGTAACCCAGTCATTGTTAACGCTTAGGTTATATTGCGCATTAAGAAAGCTGTAATGGAACATGGCAAATTCTGTTTGCGCCGTTCCGGTGGGGCCACAATCATTTTGCGGGCTATAGGAGTTATCACAGGTTTCGCCACCTACAACCGTATATTTGCTGTCATAACTCTCGAAATTGCGGAGTGCCGATGTGGCATCCTGTAGCGGCGTAGCCGAATTGCCGTAGTCAACATACGTACCTACATCATTTGGGCCTGATAAAAAACAGTCGTTATGTAGTCCGATCCGTGCTTTGTCTGTACCCGTAAAGGCTTCATCCTCACTCGTAGCCGCCGAGATCACATTCGCAGAAATACCATAAACATATCTTTCTTTGATCTGGGGATACCGTACCTGCAACATCCGGTCGGCAGGTATTACACCAAGCATGGCTTTGATAACCTCATTACGATCGTTCCAGTTGCCATCTAATAATTTCCCTTGTGCGTTTTCGGATGCATCGCCAAAATAATCAGTGTAATAACCTTCGCCGTAAATCCCGATAAGACCAAGCTGCACACAGGCTATTACGTCCTCGTTAAGCTGAAAATAGGGTTTCAATTGGGCAATGTGGCCCAAAACAATGGCTTTCGATGCATCGCCGTAAGGAGGACATATTGAGCCGGCAGGGCAACTGCCTGTTTGCGTGGTATTGACATATACAAACCGGGGTATTAATTTAACACCTGCAGCTCTGGCAGTTGCACAGTCATTGTTCAGCCTGGCCAAAAAATCTGCAGACAGGGGGGCATTTTTAAAACTATCCAGCACATATTCGAGGAAAACAAGACTGCTGGAAACAGAATACTTCGCATCCGGGATTGGATGAACCGTCCGGTACGCGGCCAATGTAGCCTGGTCAAGCGGATAATAATCAGATGCATGAATTTCGGCATACTGATAAAAACCCCGCTCCGGGTTAACAATATCTTCTGTGCTTTCCGTGTAGGTAACACTTACAGGTCCGGTGCTGGTACTTTTCATGGGTATTTCCTTTTTGCTGCAGGAAGTAAGCAGGCAGGTCAACACGGCCGCTATAATTAGTATATTCTTCATTTTCATAATAAAATCATGGTTAATTAATCTATTTTGTCGAAGGCTGGAAGTTCCCCTATCGCTGCCCGGATCTCTGCCTTAAGCGGTCCTTTGAATATTCTCCCGTCCTGCCCTACCCATTTTCCTTTAGGAAATACCACAATCCTGGTTGAAATTTTGTCAAGAACCGGGGCAACCATGAGACGATTACCAAGCATGAACTGGTCATTGACTGCTGAAAGGGCTTGCCCCGGAAAAACATATTCCAGGTTCCTGACAACGGGCTCGCCACTTTTGGCCGATTCTTTTACTGTTTGTAGGATATAAGAGGTATATTTTTCCCGTAACAGAACTGCATTTTTCACGGCCGCTAAGTGTTCTTTATCCAGGATGCGCCAGGGAGCAACCGAAAACTGCATCATGGGCATTAAAGCACTGCATTCGGCAGACCGGACCACTAGGTCCTGGTCAAATTTAGCGAGGCCGATAAATGAACCGTACTCCCCGCCACCAATCATATCGGGACAAGTGAACTGGTAACCCAGCAACCCTGCGGCTATCATATTCGGGATCAGCTTTTTCAGATCGGTCCAGTTGTGTTTTTTGTCGCGCAGGCGCTCCGCAAGCGGTTGGCCACCTCTTTTCCACATGGCGCGGTATTCATTTAACTTATAATAAGCTCCAAATGCGCCCCAGCTCTCGCATTGCTCATTAGCGTTCTTTTTTTGATAGGTCAATATGTCACCAGTATAAAATTCGATATCCCCGGCATCAAATTTAAAACCATCGATTCCGTACTGAGACATCATACCGTCGAGCTGGCCTTTATACCAGGCCAACGCCCCTGGATTTGTAAAATCAAGACATGAGCTATAACCGTTCCACCAGCTGATGATCGCCGGTTTGCTTGCATTCTGCCATTTAAGATTATTATCGCCTTTACTATCTATGATGAGGTATCTCTTTTCATTCAGATCGCGAAATACTTGCGTATCCGACGAGATGAAGGGACTAACCCATATCATGACCTTGAACCCCAATTGATGTAACTCCAGGATCATTTGTTTCGCATCCGGGAACCGGTCTTTCCTGAAGGCGAATTTGCCATAGTAATCTGCCCAGTTATCATCGATCATCAAAACACCGGGCGGAAATCCGTTATCAATGATGGCATGGGCATACTTTAGGATATCAGTTTGATTCTGGTTGTAAACAAGCTCAATCCAGGTATTATACTGCGGGCTGGTGAACAACAGGCTATCGGGCATCAATCCGCTGGCCTTAAACTGAGCACGGCTTGCTGCCCGGAAAGCATCGGCCAGGGTTTTTCCCGTATTATGCAAACTCACACTGTCGAGGTTTCCTGAAATCAGCAGTTCTTCTTTTGAAATGGAAAATTTAAAAGGTTGATTACTCCAGATATACCTTCCCAAAGAAGAAAGTAAAAGCGGTGCCGACTGGTTATCATTATTATACCCCGAAAGATCATAGCTGTAGCCTGATTGATAAGGTGCCTGGCTCCCTTCGTCAACCGTACCACCGTACCACTGCTCGCCTTTTAATATTTTGAAATGCTGCCCCTGGCTCCCTTGCTGAGCCGCTGAAAAAAACGGCATCATGATCAACGAAGCGGCAATGATTCGTTTTCTTAATTTTTGAATAATCATAATCTAATAATTCATTTTTCTGAATGATAACAAGTTTAAATGGACGTAACCGATCAACCCGGCTGAAACAAAATGATGCGGGCTTTCGCCATATTTGCATGGGTCGGTTTCCTCTTTTTACAGCTGTAAATACCAAACAAAAGGCAATAGGAATCATCAAGCTTTTCATCTTTATCTTTTTTTAGCCAATAATTGGTTGAAATATTAAGGTTGAGTTATATCTTAATGAACACTTTATGCTTACTTAAAAAATAACACAGGTACCATTCTGTGAATAAGGCAACCAGCGCCGAAAAAACTGCAATAACTTTTGTAGATATACCCGTAAACCCAAGGAATCCTTTAACAAATATGCCTATGGCACCATTGAACCATTGTGCTCCTGCTGTTTCAAAAAACAGGTAAATAAATATGGAGTTCATGCCAACCACGATACAAACCCATGCATATTTATTTACCTGCTTTATATCAACAAGCCAGTATAAAAAGGCCAGCACCAGTAATACCCACCCGCCAGAAGCAAGGGCAAATGAACTTGTGCTGATCCTTTTTATAATAGGGGTAATGTTTGCAAAATCAAGGCCGTAGCCTAATACCAAACCTATTACACCAGCTATTATTAAACAACTGATCTTTTGACGGGCAGGCCTATCAGCTATTAACAGCTTACCGGCCAATACTCCCCAAATGGTGTGCGCTGCCGTTGGAATAAAATTGATGGTTACCCAGCCGTCCGCATTAATCTTACCCATCAATACGGTATCCACATAAGCTCCAAAATTGTGGAACTCCACAAAAGGTTGATTGTAGCCTGGCATAAGTACATTTCGATATAAAATATCTGTAAGCACTAATAACATTGCCGAGAAACCAACCTGGAACCAAAAGGACCGGTTAATGATAAGATAAGCTATTAATGTAGTAACGGATAGCTGTGTTAATACATTCCAAAGCTCAAAAACAAGCTTGCCGGCAGCAACACAATGCAATCCTGTACCTAATAGAAATAGTTTAAGCGAACGTATAGCTATGTGTTTAAAGTTTTGCTCCCACGTTACGCCCTTTGCTTTTTTTGATTGGAATGAAATGTACATTGCTGCACCTGCCATCAGCATAAATGCGGGCTGCACACAATCCCAAAAATGCAAACCATGCCATGGGTGGTGGAAAAACTGACTTATTAAGCCGTTGGCAACATATCCTGGATGCAAGGCCATTAGCTTCTCATACACCAGGCAGCTTTCGCCGGCCAGTAATATCATAATAAGGCCACGCATTACATCCAGAGAGATGAGCCTGTTTGACGTTTTGGGAACAATGTTTTCCATTAAACTTTACTGCTATAGTTACCAGATTGTTATTGACTGATGTTCAGCGTGATAGCCTGTTGATTCTGGCCTGGCATGTAACCCAACGCATTATAGTTCTTATCACTTACAATTATGCCAAACCGCAACGCCTTACCCGTTAAACCACCAACTTTACCCCGACTCAGGGCCATTTCAAATTTCACTATGCCGCTTGATTCCTGTACAGTACCTAAGGTATAGAACTCAGCTATGCCAACCGAATTAAAGCTGAAAGCACTCTGTGCGCCGGTATGCTGGTATTGGTCCAATCCGTTGGGTGTTGATAGTAACGGCCCTTCTAATAAATAATCGTAACCTCCGCCTGCGAAAGTCCCGGTAAGCAGGCCGGTGGTTGAATCATTGTCAGTATCCAAATAAAAATCGAAGATGTTACCTGCCGCTACCGTGGTTTGTACTTCCATATAGAAGTAAACATTCTGACTGTCATAATCAAACTTGGCTGTTTTAAATATTTTGCCTAAGTCTGCTGTAGGTGTAACGTGGTTTGATATGGTATCCCAATCGGCAAGGCTATTATCGTTCAATACAATTGGTGAACTTTTAGACACGTTGATGATTGTTGAACCGCTTATCTCCTTACCATTTGTTAATGTAGCTGATAAATTTGCCACAAATTTGCCTTTGGTTTTGTAGATATGTGTAGGGCTTTTATCGGTTGATGTTCCACCGTCGCCAAAAGTCCAGGCAAAAGATTTGGCATTTGCCGTAGTATTGTTATAAGTAACTGAATAGCCGGCCTGGCTGATGGTGAAGGTTACATCCGTGGTATCCACATTATCGTTTTTCCTGCATGCGCCAAAGGTGAGTGCTAAGCATAGCAGCAATAAATATGGTACAATTTTGTTGATCATTTTCATAACTAATTTTCTTAAATTTTAATTAGGATTATGGATTTTGGGTTGCTAATTTGTTGGAAAGTATCTCGTCTATCGGCAGGTAATAAATGATCTTCGTGCTGGTGTATGGAATAATCATTCCCGTGTAATTGGCCGGGTCTACGCTCAAATTGATATCACTTTCTTTCAGACCGGGGAGATGGTACCCCCAGTAGGTACGGTTCATACTTTGCTTATTTCTGTAAACATCATAGGTGCGGTGCCCTTCGAAAGCAAGTTCTAACCTTCTTTCTTTTAGTACAGTCTGCAGCAAGGTGCTATTAGCCGGTACTACGCCATTATAAAGCGCGCTTGACAGCCCCCTGTTTTTACGGATCATATCCACATCATTAAGCGCAGTTGCCGTTTGATTAAGATTTGCCTCAGCTTCCGCACGGTTTAGGTACATCTCAGAAAGCCTGAAAAGTATCGGTGAGCTTAGCGTCGGGCTTCCACCCTGGAATGAAAATTTGTTAACATAATAAGTGGGTATGCCATTTTTTAACTGAATGTTACCACTTCCATCTTTTAAAGGCACTATATTGGTTATCCTGATGTCGGTTGGGTTTTGGGCATACAAGTCACGCAATGGCTTTGAAGCGAACTCCTCTCCCCATCCTGAATTACCATCTGAATAATACTGGGAAGCAATAGAACCAAATTTCCCATAATCATCTAATGTGGTGAAGGCAATACAGAAAATTGTTTCTGTACTGCCCATTGCATTAGAGAACATGGTTGGGTAGGTTGCCGGTGTTACTTCAGTGAATCTTCCCGAATTAATAACCTGGTTTGAATAATTAATGGCGTCCTGGTATGCCCCCTGGTAAAGCGCCACCCGCGAAAGCAAGGCCTCGGCGGCTTCTTTAGAGCCATATTGCACTCCCCTTGCCTGGTTCATCAAAGAAACTCCTTTAATAGCATCCTGAACTACGGAAGCGTATACGTCCTTTACGCTGGCCCTGGCCTTTTGAGGGTTATCTGTTGATGAGGTCCTTAAAATAATGCCTGGTGCATTGGGATCCACGGTGTAAGGTTTGGCAAATAACCTAACCAGGTTAAAATGGCAGTATGCCCTCAGAAAATAACACTCACCTATCAATTGTTTGGTAAGCGCGCTTTGGTCGCTGCCTTTTTCGCCCTGTTCAATAACGGTATTAGCCGTATTAATGATTTTATAGGAAATATACCATAAATACCCGGCATTGGTTTGAGTAGGAGAATGCTCCAAAGAAAAACTTAAAAACAGTGGGTCTGTTGTTACCTGCCCGCAAACAACATCATCAGAGGCAAAATCGCTTAACTGATAAAAATTTCTTAAATACATCAAATTGTCGTCCTGGCTATCATTGAAGGAAAGTTTATCCTTAAACAATGAGTAGGCCCCATTCACGGCATTGGTTAAACCGTCGGCTGTTTTAGTAATGGATTCAGTAGTGATCGAATCACTTGGATTCGATTCAAGCTTGCAGCCTGTCAGTGCGACAGTTAACAAGCAAATAACTATAAATATTTTATTTATCATCGCTGCAATAGTTAAAATCTGATATTGATATTAAAAAGATACTGGTGATTGTTAGGATATTTAAAATCGGATACTCCGGGAGTTACATAAATTCCGGGAGTTATCGTTGCTTGAGGATCCTGGCCAGTGAATTTGGTGAAGGTGTGCAGATTATCTGCGGTCACAGATAAATTGACCTCATCAAGCCTTAAACTTTTCACAATAGATTTAGGCAAAGAGTAACCGATAGATACATTTCTTATATTAATGTAACTGCCATTTTCCAGGTATCTTGATGATGGGCTGGTTGAATTAGTCGCGTTCTGATAACTGGGCTCTGTAGCAATATCGCCTGGTTTGGTCCACAATACGGTTCCTTTAGGTGCAACCATTTGATTGAGATAAGGCTCATGACCATCGTTCATCGTAATGGAGCGGTTGTTATTATAGATTTTATTGCCGCTCAGGAAGTAAGCATTTACCCCAAGAGAGAAATTTTTATACCTAAAAGTATTATTAAACCCGCCCTGGAACTTTGGTAATGCAGACCCTAATTTCTCTTGAGTTGCCGATGCATAGTCTGATGTAACTGATTTGGTGATATTACCTGCTGCATCTTTTGTTTCAACCTCCCATTGTGGTGCACCTGTCTGGG
Source organism: Mucilaginibacter dorajii (assembly GCF_024808255.1). GTDB lineage: Bacteria > Bacteroidota > Bacteroidia > Sphingobacteriales > Sphingobacteriaceae > Mucilaginibacter > Mucilaginibacter dorajii. The sequence continues at coordinate 8,003 of NZ_JANTYS010000006.1, read as the reverse complement.
CATTAACACCCATCCATTTAGGTAAATAGAACTCGTAAAGATTACCTCCATTACTGTATATCTGTGGAATATGAAGCTGGCCTATCTTGATGATATCAGAAGGAAGATCCCTGAGTTTATTACTGTTGAAATTGATATTAAAGTCGGTCACCCATTGAAAATTTTTTGTTTTGATATTAGTAGATGAGATCCCAAATTCCAGGCCGTTATTAACCACCTGGCCAATGTTCGCCCACCTGGTCTCAAATCCAACAGATAAGGGTTGGGAAACCTGTAATAATAGGTTTTTGGTTACGTTATGATAAACATCGATGGTAAGCGAAAGCCTTTTGAATAAATCAATGTCAATACCTGCATCCGTCTGATATTTGCTTTCCCAGGTGAGGTTGGGACTGGCCAGTTGTAGAGGAGTTGCGGCAACAGTAGAATTGTACTGACTGGTAAGCGAATAGAGACCTAAATACCTGGAAGCACCTATATCCTGATTTCCTGTAACGCCATAGCTCAATCTTAGCTTCAGGTTATTAACAATATTATTCCCCTTCAGGAAATCTTCATTGCTGGCTAACCACGCTCCCGAAACAGAGGGGAAGGACGCATAGCGATTTCCCGGAGGGAACGCCGATGAGCCGTCGACACGGAACGATCCGGTCAGAAAATAACGGTTCTTATAGCTATAGCTGGCCTGAGACAAATATGAAATAATGGAATAGTCGTTATAATAACCATTCACAGCCTGGTTGTTGGAAACAACATTTAAAACGCTCAAACCAGTGGGTAATCCTTTTCCAGAGGCTCCCATGAAATTATTCTGGCTCCCTTCAAATTCCACACCCGCCAAACCACTGATGGTATGATCACCATATTGCAGGTTGAACCGCAACAAGTTTGTGGAAATACCACCATAATTGAATGTACTTTGCTGGTTTAAGTAGCCGGTTCCATGATAGGTTCCGGCAACTGCCGGACTATAAAAGGTTGAATTGGAGAAATAATATGCAGAAAGCCGGTTGGCGCTGGAGAATGTTAGCCATTTGGTGATTGGAAGGCTTAGGGTAGCATCCCAGTTTACATCAAAATTTTTATAGGGGTGGCTGGAATTCTCTATCGTGTTCAAAGGGTTGGTCTTATCTCTCGACCACCATTTAAAGGTTGAATTACCATCTACATAAATGGGGCTATGATTTGCATCATAGGGATTATCCCAAGGCAAGTTAAGATACGCATTGTACATATCAGTGTAATCAAAACTTTTCCCCTGGGTGCCGCTAATATTTACATTGTTGGTCAGGCTGATCTTATCAGTAAAATGATAAATAGACGAGGCACGAAGATTGACACGTTTGTAGTCAGAATTGTTAAAGGTTCCTTTTTCTTCATAAAAGGTGGTTCCGAAAGCGTATTCGTTTTTTGCGGTTTTTCCTATAGCAGAAAAATAGTAATTCTGAACCGGAGCCCTGGTAAACATTGTATTTAGCCAATTGGTATTAGTGTTAAGCACCGATGCAGGCCTTTCATTTTGAAACTTTACGATATCAATCACATAGGAATTATCTGAAGCTCCCGGTACGTAATCTCTATAAAGCTGTTTTTGATAGTTATATAGCTCACTACTGTTCATCATTTGCATTTTCCCGAAATCCGCCTGCCGGAAACCGGTTGTTGCCTTCACTTCATAATGTGTTTGGTTATCCTTTGCTTTTTTGGTGGTAACAATCAAAACACCCGCATTGGCTTGTGAACCGTAAATGGCGGTAGCACCTGCATCTTTCAATACTGTTACCGTTTCAACATCATTGGGATCATAATTTCCGCCGATGATCCCATCAACTACAATAAGCGGGCTTTGAGAGGCATTAACGGACGATATACCGCGTAACCTGATCTCGGCTGCCGAACCTGGCGCGCCGGATGAGGCGACGACTTGTAAGCCCGCCACCTTTCCCTGCAACATCGAGCCCAGATCATTGGAGGTTACATCCTTAAGCTTCTCGGCCGAAACCACGGTGATGGCACTTGTAAGCTCACTTTTTCTTTTATTACTGTAACCCGTTACAACAACATCCACGTTACCTAAAGAGGCCGTATTTAATTCCATTTTTAAATCAAAAGTGGACCTCCCGGCTGTTACAGTAAATTCAACAGTCTTAAATCCAATAAAACTATAGGACAATACATCCCCGTCGTCTGCAGCAATCTGGTACTCCCCCTGGCTATTGGAGACTGATATTTTTTTAGTTTTTTTATTGGTAATGGTTAACCCAGGTAATGGCTTGTCATTATCGTCAACAACGCGCCCTGTGATCATTCGGATAAGGTTAGCAGAACTTTCGGCTTTATGATCAGGTTTATTATCTTTTTCCTTGATCAGAATTGTTTGTTCTTCAATCACATACTCAAGATTTGAACCTTGAAATACTTTATCCAGTACCTCCTTAACGGGAGTTTTTTTAAAATCGGCCTGAAAAAAAGGAAAGTTTTTTATTCTATCATATGACCATAACACGTGATAACTTGTTTGCTTTTCAATTTCATTGAAAAGCTTATCTAATGATGCCAGGTTATTAGAGTAAGTCACATTCTGAGCTCTGCTTGAAGCACTAACCTGCATCAAGCTTACTAAAATGATAAGAGTTGTTAGCTTCATAGTAAACAGGAATTTGCTGAGATAGCCCGACGGAACACAAAAAAATCGGTTAATTTTTTTATACATTTGAAAACTGGTTTTATGTAAATATTTTGACAAGAATTATTTCCCGCTAAGGGGGCAGACAAACCGGAAAAATTTGGCGGGGGTGGTGCAAACACTTCCGCTTTTTTATTTTCGGCTGGGTGGAGTTGAGTAAGTTTTATTTTATCATAGGCCGTTCATTTAAATCGTTTTTTATTTTTTAGAAGTTTATTTATTTAGAATAATTATTTTATTTCCATCAACCTTAAACTTCACATGACCGGTTACTTCGAGTTTCCGGAGGATACTCTGAACATTTGCTGATCTTGGGGTACTCCCTTCAAACAGGTCAGTATTTTTTAGTGTTTCAGGGTAAATAATTTCCATATCATACCAGCGTGATATTTGCCTCATAACCGACCGCAAACCTGTCTTGCTAAATCGAAACAATCCGTTCTTCCACGCTATTACCAGTTCTGTATCTACAGCTTTTACCCGGATATCACTAACTCCACTTTTTACTGATGCCTGTTCGCCAGGTTTTAGCAGCGCATTTATACCCAGATAGTTAACGCTTACCTTACCTTCCAACAATGTAGTTTTTATCGTTGGCTCATCGTCATAAGCATTAATATTAAAGTGTGTTCCTAAAACTTCGATTGTTTGGCCCCTGGTCAAAACCCTGAATGGCTTAGCAGCGTTATGCGCTACTTCGAAATAAACCTGCCCGGTTATTTCTACTTTTCGTTCTTTGCCGGTGAAAGAAACCGGATATTTTATGGAAGACGCTGCATCAAGAGTAACTTTAGTACCATCGGCAAGCGTTAAATCAAATTTGCCGCCTCGTGGCGTTATAGTAGTATTATAAAGTAAACTTTTGCTGTCACCATCATAAATTATCCTGCCATCATTTGTCTTTCTGATCGCAGTGTTGCTTTGTGTGGCAATTGTTCCATTGGCAGCGGCGCTTAATTCAATTTTTTGACCATTAGCCAGGATAAGTATTGCTTTAGTACTACCCGGTGCAGTTTTATTTGAAATAGTGGTGGCGATTTGCCGGTTGTTTTGGGCTTTATGATAAAAGTAATATCCAAAAGACAATGAGATTATCAAAGAAGCAGCTACCGCCCATCTCATTATTAGTGGAAATATTTTACGATTATTTTTTTTAGATAGCTGAATTCTCCGCTGCAGTTTCTGATATTCACTTTGTGTTACCTGGGCTGCGGTTTCATTCGCCAGTAAAATTATTAAGTTTTTTTGCGATTCAATATTTTCGCGCTCAGAGGGATGTTCCTCCAACCAGTTTTCCCAGTATTCTACATCATCAGCATTAGTTTTAAGGCAATAATTGCAAAAACCTTCGTCTGTTAAAAGGTTGAAAATATCTTTCTCCTGCATCCTATCGTGTTTATAAGCAATAGAGTGCAGATTTTCAGTTTTTCACTATTCTTTTATGAAATTTTTTGAAAATAAATTAAACAAAGGAGGGAAAGCAGTGCTAACGCAAGCGAAAAGGCAGAAAGATTCTCTTTTCCGATTTCTATTTTTAGTTTTTCAAGTGCTTTATAAATGGTATTGTATACCGTATTGATAGAAATACTATTAGTTTCTGAAATTTCCTTGTACGATAACCCAAGATAAAATTTCTGATAAATCATCTGTTTTTGCTTATCAGGAAGTTTTTCCACAAAAATCTTCAGTATCCGGCTAAGATCATCCTGGGTATGCTGGGCAATATACTGGCTTTCTACTGAAGGATAAGTTTGTAATCCCGGCACAGTTTCAACAAACATACTTTCATCAATTTCAAGATTTTCTTTGCGATATAATTTTCGTAGAAAGGATGAAACAATATAATTATGAAAATTAACCACGTTGTTTAATTGCCCCTTTTTTTCCCATAAACAAAGAAAGAGATCATTAATGTTATCTTTAACCTTATTTACCGGGAAGCCCTTTTTTAGTGCGATAAATGACAGGTATTTAAAATAGTGACAATATAGTTCATGAAATGCCGCTTCGTTCTCTGCCTGAACAAATGCATCCCATTCATTTATATAGTCCAACCCCTTTTTCAATAATCTTAATTACTTAAAACAAACTTAGTTAAATAGAATAACATTTTGTTAATGTAATATTAACCCTTTTAGGCTTGTTGCAGATGTCAGGGCTTGTAATAAAAGCTGCCGGGTTTAACTGAGGTCTTTCCCGTTAGAAAAAGAAAAATATATACCGACAAATGAAAAATGTACCTACCTGTACCAACGTCTGTTCACTTCCCTTTATATGCGGGTAATTGATGTAAATGGCTATCATAAATGGGTATTCTGGAATGCTTAGCCATACCATTTTGTGCCTTATGTTCGCGCTTTGTGTCAGGTTAAGTAATAAACAGTTAAATTATTGCTTCATAATTGAGCATTTATAGGGGCTATTTTCTTCAAATCTTCCATAAAGGTGTTCGAAAACTGCGTGTAAAAACATAGTTTATCTGTGGTTTGAAACTACAGACAGCGGCAAATGAACTCCCGAAAAGAAAAACACAATTTAAGCCATCCACTTATGAAAGGATTTAGAATGGCCTATTCGCTTCGTAAACTATTTACCGGGTTTGCTACTGCCGCCTTGATGGTCTGGAAACTTACCGTTATCAGTGCTATAAGCAATACAAATACTGTCGCCAACAGGAATACCCATGCGTCCATCGTAATCCGATATGGATAATTTTCCAGCCACCTTTGCATGGTCCACCGTGCTGCAGGCGTTGATATTACAGCGGAAATCAAAATCAAAACGGAAAAATCGGCAGAAAGCTTCCTCACAATTCGTTCAACACTGGCACCCAGCACCTTACGGATTCCTATCTCTTTTTTGCGACGTTCTGCAGACAATGTGGCCAGGCCAAAGAGGCCTATGCACGAGATGAAAATGGTGAGCACAGCGCCAAAGGTTATAATCTGCTTCCATTTAGCCTCTTTATCATATTGTTCGGCAACCTCATCATCTTTGAATTTATATTGATAAGGTATGAACGGGAACTCCGCTTTGAATTCTTGCCCGATATGGTTTAACGCTTCTGGTTTATTTTGATCATTGATCCGGATAAAGATATTCCCCCACGGATAATCCGGCTTCATGCTGTACAAAACCGGTGACATTTTTTCAGTGAGTGACTGGTAATGATAATCCTTTACCACACCAACCACGTTGTATTTCCTTTTATCGGAAGCGAAATCAACCGTCTGCCCTATCGGGTTCTTCCAGCCTGCCTTCTTCACAAACTCTTCACTCACCAGTACCGAACCAGCGCTGTCAGAAACCATTGTTTTTGAAAAATTGCGACCTTTTACGATAGGTACCTGGAACAAAGGCAGGTAATCTTCATCGATATGTTGCAGATTAAACCCGAATTCCCGGGAGCCGTTGATAACTGCCGAAGTTCCCCATGGGCCGCCCCCCTGGTCGGCAGTTACGCTAAGGATATTCGGATCTTTTGATAATTCGTTTTTGAAAGTGGAAAACTTGGCCTTATCAATACTAAAAGCGAAGATCGATACCACATTTTTATCATTATAGCCCAGGTCGAAATTCATCAGGTAATTGAACTGAGAATAAATGGTAACAGTGGATATGATTAGGAACGTAGCCAGGGTGAACTGCAGTACGACGAGGCCTTTTGATAAATAATTTTTGCCGACATATTGCGTGCGGTTATACAATGTTTGCACCGGGCTAAAGCCCGACAATACCAATGCCGGGTAAAAACCGGATAACAAACCTGTCAGCAGGAAAATACCAATATAACCGGCCACCAATTTTAAGCTGAGCAGGTATGAAAAATCCAAGACTTTGTTGGTCAGCACATTAAATAAGGGCAGCGCCAGCTGAACCAAAAGTATCGCCAAAACAAAGGCCATAAAACTTAGCATAAATGACTCACCCAGGAACTGCATGATCAATTGTTTGCGCAGACCACCCATCACCTTGCGGATTCCGATCTCTTTGGCCCTCTTGAGCGAACGGGAAACGGTAAGATTCACAAAATTAATACAGGCTATGGCAAGAATAAATAAAGCGATACCAGTCAGGATGTAGGAATACGTTGGATTACTGGCATCCGACAAACCGTTATTGGCCGGATAATCGGTACTGGTGTGCATGGCAAGCAGAGGCTGCAGTACATACGTTATTTTATCCTTATCACCAGACTCTTTAATCTGGCTTGCAGCATCACTCAGGTATACCTTATTGATCTTTGCATTCAATTGCCTGATATCCGTGCCAGGCCTTATCACCAGGAAAGTGTTTTGAAAAAAGTTAAGCCAATGATCGTCCATTGTTCTTAATTTCTGCGGCACTAACATTTTGATCTTGATCGACGAGTTTTGAGGCGACTTTCTGGTTACGGCAGTTACCGTGAATGGCTGGAATTTATTGTGCACTTTCAGATCGAGTGTTTTCCCCACCGGATTTCCCCTACCGAAATATTTTTCTGCTATTTCTTCCGAGAGCACAATGGAATTGGGCGCATTAAGCGCATTTTGCGGATTACCATATAGCATTGGAAAGGTAAAAACGGAAAAGAAGTTACTGTCGACAAACAATGCTACCTGATCAAACACCTCATTGTCTCGTTTAACGGTATAATCGGTGCCATATATACGCACAAAATCCTCAACTTCAGGAAGCTGCCGTTTAAAGCTTGGACCAGGCATGTTGCCTGTGCCCGAAAATTTGTGTACCTCTCCATCCGGGCTTTTAGAGTTAACTGCCAGGTGATAAATGTTGGCGGCGTTTGCATTGAACCTGTCGTAACTCAGCTCGTCCATGGCATATAGAAAGATGAGCATGCAGCAGGCCAGACCTACGCTGAGGCCCAAGATGTTGATTACAGAGAACGCCTTGTTACACCAAAGGTTCCTGAACGCGGCTTTAAAATAATTCCTGATCATGACGTTGTATGTTTATTGGTTCACTTATTCATTCATTTACAGCGCGCCGCTCAAACTCTCTTCGGGAACAGTAGGTCATTCTGAACGAAGATTCTTCATCGGGTTAGCCGGTGACACTTAAAGGTTGACATTTTCCAAGAACTGAATGATTTAGTGGCACCAAATACATGCCATCAATATAATAATTAATTGACAATCAATTAGTTAAAATGAAGCCCTATAAAAAGAAATGTTCGGTTACATTACAACTATGTGTCCGATTATGGGCCAATTTGCACTATGTGACCCGTCCGGAAATAGCTATACAGATTTGTGAGTAAATCCTGTAAATACTATACAAGGTATTCTGTTAGTCCTAAGATGAACTATACAGGTCT